>CAWAOP010000051.1:0-76365 GCA_963783505.1 Terriglobia bacterium
ATCTCCACCAACGTCACCACCTGCTTTACCGTGTCGCAGGTGATGGCTGTCGCGAGGGCGGCGCAAGGAGGGCCTGGAGATCGCCAGGGAAGAACAAGGTCAATATCTCCGAAGTTGGCGCGCCGTCATCACCCACGTGGTAGCGGGCCGCCTGGGCGAGCGCAAGAACCTGGATGGACCAGGCCGAGTATTACGGCATCAGGATCTCCGGTCGCGAGCGGGCAAGTGGTTCGGCATCGGCTGCGTTCAAGCGCTGCGTCCAGACTGCTGCGCGAAGGCGGCTACTACCAGCAAGATGCTGCTTTGCTCGGTGCGGCCCGGCCCGCTGGCATGAACGGCAAGATGCGCTTCTGGGATATCGAGGAGTTAGGAGGGCGGCGATATTGTCTACACGCTGCCTCCCTACGCGCTGGAGCCGCTGTTCGCGATTGGCGACGACATTCAGTTCGACGCTAACGCTATCGACAAACCGGGTCCGCAGGGCGCGATCGATAAAATCATGAAGACGCCCTACGGCGTTCAGGGCTATGAGCCGCACGGGCTGTCGCTCGATCAGTTCAATACGCACCCGGCCAGCAACTACACCGCGAACGAGTTTTCCAAAGCCGCGAACGGCCTGGAGGATTACTGCGCCAACCGTCTGGCGCCGAAAACGCAGCCGGCGAACGCGTAAGTTACCTGGCGGCCGCTCACAAGCAGCCGCCGCCGTGGGCGGTTCGCGCACTATCGCCTCGCGAGCCATCCACCCTCGTCTGTTGGGGCCAACGGGCCCTCCATATCAACGACAACCTCGCCAGCCCGGATGGGGCTGCCTTTTAGAAAAATAAGATAATCGGAGTTGAAATATGCCCCATACTGCGGCATGATCTCAGAATAGGCGCATGTACATCTTCGGCCGGGACACAACCAGGAAGCATGGCTCCTGGCTGCCGTCTGCCGCGAGATTCTAGGCAGTCCGGATCCCAATGATCGAGGATTCACCTGGAACCTGATCACCGAACAGCAGGTTACCGGGAGCCTGACTTTTGGTATCGGAAATACAAGGAACCGGCATCGCCCGAGGCTCTCCGCGACAGCCTTACCTCCTACGCCAACCGGATGCGGACGGGACCGGTGGACGCCTACGCCGACATCGAATGTGAAGCGATGAACTTCGTCCGCCCAGGCCTTCCGGGAAGTCCCGGCCTCAGTGACTCCCTCGCGCATGTGATGGACCTATGGTCGCCTGGAGCACGGCGGATCTGGCTCCACGGACACAGGCAGGAGATTGGGCCGCTGACGGGGATTTCCGGCATTGACGTGGATGCGCCCAGTCCGCCGGCGGGGCTGGTTTCGGTTATCGAGTCGGGCGCCGTGGAGCCACAAAGGGAACTCATGACGGCGTTTTTCGACGCGCAGAAGGAGTTTCTCGAGGCGGCCGAGGCCGACCGGCGGCGCGGCGTCAAAACTGCGGCCCTGGGCTGCTGCTGGGTCGCGCTTTGGGATCCCTGGCGCTCGCTTGTTTCCGATTCCGCCGACGATTGGTGCGAGGCGGTGGGGCTTGCCAAGAAGCCGTCCCAGACGCCAGCGTGGATGGCGGTGTTGAAATACACGGTGCGTTCCGCCCGCCGGTTGATCCGCCCCACCCAATTGGAAGCCGGTTGGTACGGCCGCCATTTCCCGACGCCAGGCGAGTGCGCGCTGGAAACGGGCGGCCGGGTGGTAGATGGCCGGGAAGCGGTGTTTTCCACCGCAGGGAGGCGGGCGCTCCGGGAGTACCTTCACGCCCCCATCCCCCTTGACGTCAGCTATTGGCTCGATGCCCGCTTCCCCGTCCGCCGGACTACGCGCGTTCTCGGCGATCCCTCTGATTTGGAAAGGGATCGCTCCGGGCATTGGAGCGCCTTGCGGGAGGAGTTCCCCGGCATGAAAGCCTGGATGCCAGTGCCGAATTTTTGAATTATATTGCTTGCAATATACTGATGGAAGTCGATAAGATGAATGAAGTGAACCCGACGATCCGGCTCTGGGATTACTGTTCCGAGGCGGGGAGGAATGAGATCGAGGCTTGGGCGCGCAGTGTAAGGCTTGGCGTCAGGGAACGCGCGCAACTCAACCAGAAAATGGACATGTTGGAACGCGTAGGGTTTGAGGTGGCGTGCCACATGGAGTTTCTGGCGGGTACAAGCGGGGATTTTAATCACATTTACAAGCTCGTGGTGAAGTCGCAGCGGATGCTCAGGCCCATGCTGTGCCGGGGCCCGCTAGACACGCGGGGTGAGGCAACCGTGCTGTGCGGAGCCATCGAAAAGGACTTCAAGCTCGACCCTCCCACGGCGGCCGGGCAGGCCGAGAAGCGCCGGCAGCGGATTCTAGATCTCCCCGCCGGTCAAAAAGGAAGGGCGCCGCATGAGCGGTTTTGAAGAGAAGCTCGCAAAGGACCTCAGCCAGGGCCAGGAGTACCGGGAAGCGTACGCCGAGGCGTTTGCCAACGAGTATCTGGCGTCGCAGATCCAGGTTCTCCGCAAGCAGCGCGGCTGGACGCAAGCGCAACTGGGGGAGCGGATCGGGAGCAACCAGGGCCGGGTGTCGGTCTACGAGGACGAGGAGTACGGCAAGTGGAGCCTGGACACGCTGAGGAAGATCGCCGCGGCGTTGGGGCTTTGGGTCAAGATCGGATTTGAGTCTTACGGGACGCTGGTTCACGAAGCCGCCGATTTTCACCCGGATAGACTCTCGCGGGCGGATTTCGACGGCGACAGCGACATACGCCGGTGGCTGGAGCTCGATGCCGCTCCCAGCCCCGAAGAGGAGACGCGCCGGAGGGTGGCGCATTGGGCGCGGGAGACGGCGCCCGACCGGTCCGTCCTGGCGCGCTGGCTTCAAGGCCTGGGCCTTCCCGGATTCGACGCGCGCGAGCACACGCCGGTTCAGCGTCTCTTGCAGACGATTCCGGAAGGCGATACGGAGACCTGGGATGCGCTCTCGCGCCAGACAGCGGTGTTGCTGGCCGCCGATGAAAGCGAGGTGGCCCCGCTGGTCGCGGACCTGGCGGTTTTTCGAGAGGGGCTTTTTGGGCTTGCGAGGGCGATGGGCCCCCGCGCGGAATTGCAGGAAGGGTTGGATTTGGCGTACCAGCACGCCTACCACCGCTGGGAGCAGGATGGCGCATCCGGCCTGGGCAGCTCCGGAGACGGGGCTCTGCTGGAGGCCATGATTCAGAATCAGAAAGATGCGAGGTGGGAACCGATCTGGTTCCGGTACTTGAGCGGAGGCGTGCACCCCGGAGACTACAGTAGGGGCGGGCACGAATTCCTTCCGGGAAAATGTGTGACAGGCATCCGTGGTTTGCTGGAGCTTCGCGACGATGATTCCAAGTACTGGATCAGGCTCGCGGCCGGAGTCCGCGACATCGAGCGGCGATTCCAACTGACAGGCCAGGCGCGAATCGAGAGCGATCTGAACGTCATAGAGGAGTTGGCGAGAGCCGTGGGTGTGGTGTTCGATTACTGGGCCGAACCCAGCGCGGCGCTGCGTCTCATGGACGGATCGATCGAACTCATGTGGGCTGGAAACGGTACCTGGGCCATGTACGCGCAAGCGGCGTGGGCCTACGAGCTCTGCACGCGGGAATGGCACGGCGCTCTCCGGCTCGATGATGTCGTGTCGCGAAAGACCTTCCACGACACGTTCGCCAGCGGGCTGAGGCTCTACGCGGACTGGCAGTGGGCTCGTTACAGGTCGAAGTTTCCGGAGGAGTCCCTGCCTCCCAGGGAGAAGCAAAGGCTACAGGTGCTCCAGCGATGTAGCGAAGACGCGAGCCGCGCTGTTATCGAGCTTCAAGCAGCCGCTTGACGCGATCCGCCAAAGTCGCATAGCCCTCGCTCTTGTTGATGATCGGGAACATCTCGTTCGGCTTCAGGGGGATCTTCGCCTTGTCCAGCGCGGTGAAAATCAGGCACCTGACCCCTCGTGACGCAAGCTCACGGCAACAGCGAAGTCCTGCCGTGTAGAACCCCTCCTCGATGATGTGCGGGGGCGGCTCCTCCATGTCCGGCGACGGGTCGGTCCATCGCAGCATCATGTCAACGACCGCCAGCTTGTAAGGTAGTTCGGCAGATTCCCTCATGAGCCGGTGAAAGCTGAGTTCGGTGGACACCCGCTCGATGCCGACGCCGAGCGGCCTGAGGCAACGCTCAATTTCATCGGTCTGATACCTGTCATCCTCGATAATCAGGATTCTGTTCGTCATGGGAGTATCCCCGGAAATAGATGCGAAATTCATTCCAGCCGTCTGGTGCGGTGGGCCTGATTTCAAGGCGCCCGTCCATCGAGCGCATCATCTCGCCCACCGCCCACAATCCCACCCCGGTCCCTTCCGGTGAAGTCAGTTGCGCCTTGGCGCCGCGATACCCGCGTTCCTTCAGGTGCGGGGCTTCACTGGAACTTATCGGCAGGCCCCGATTACGGAATGAAAAGTAAACCTCGCGCCCGTAGAGCGCCGTGGCGGCCCGCACCTCTATGGAAGTGTCGTCGTACGAGTACTTTACGGCGTTATCGAGCAGGTTGTCCACCGCCAGCTCGATGAGATCGGGATCGCCTGTAAGGGTTGGGAGGGGCAACGGATAATCAAAACAAACGTTGAAGGATATCTTCCTGTCGAGCGCGCCCTTGCTGTACAAGTAGCTGGACGTCCTCGAGATCTTCCGGAGAATCGCCTCCGGCCTGACCGGCAGCAACTTGGCCGTCACCGGTTTGCCCTGTGCGAGGCTGACAAAGAAGCCCAGGTTGTTGGCCACGGTGCCGGCGCGCTTCGTGGACGCATTGAGGGCGCTGAAGCAGCGTTCCCATTCGGGGCTCGCGCTGTCAAAGCGCCCAAGCTGATCGAGCGAATTCCGCGCGATTACAATCGGCGTGCGCAACTGGTGCTGGAAGTCGAGAAAGAGCTGGGCTTGTTGCTTGGCCGAGCGTTCGAGTTTCTCCTTTACGTCCCTGAGCCCGAGGATTTGCTCCTGGAAGAACAAGTAGAGCCCCATTTGATCTGCCGCGGAACCGGCCGCGTCCGCGATAGTCCGCGGCCACGGAACATTTTGCGTCGCGGCGAAATACAGGATGCCCTGCGGGTTCTTGGATCGCACGGGAGCGACGGTGAAGCTGCTGACCGAAGGACCCGCGGGCGGTAGGAATGCCGAGGTCGCAGCCCGTTCCACGTGGAGTACCTCGCTGTTGATCAAAGCGTAGCGAAAAGCATTGAGCTTCGGAGTGGCGTTCTTGTTCGTGGGGGGCGGGGTGCGCAGCTCTTCCAAACTCACTTTCCGCCTCAGGGCCGGCGAGCTCGTCTCGACGCGGGCGAGCATATTCTCCGGTTCCATCAGCCAAAATTCCACGATGTCGGCCGCCGGAACCGCCTTACGGCACAGTTCCAGAAGGAAGACCATGATCCGCTTCAGGGCCTCGGGGTCTGCCAAGTGGGTGATCGCCTGGCGGTTGGCGGCTCCCAGCGAATTCACCACCGAAAGCGCCGACTCGCTGGCTGCGGTCTCCACTTGCTCGCGGGTCCAGTGGTCCCACCAGTCCGCAATCAGATCGGCCACGGCCTCGATGATCGAGACTATTTCGTCGTCAACGTGGTATGGGCCGGTGCGCGATACCCGGCAGCGCAACGCTCCGACGATCACGCCCCCATGTAGAATTGGGACGCAGACATAACTTAGGGGGCATAGTTCGTTGTCGCCGAGATTGAAACAGCGCCGCACTTCGCGCTTGATGTCGATCCGGTCTTCCCATTCCAAGCCTGGGTAATGCTCCTGGTAGTAAGCGCGGTCCTGCTCGTAGAACGCGACATCGAGCATCTTCAGCGAGCGGCCGTGCTCCAGGACCCAGCCCGTGACGCCCCGTCCAGGCTTATGCAATTCCACTGGCGGCAGGCTCCACGGCCATACTCTGGCCGCCAAATGGTAAGACGCAGGCTCATCCGTGAAACGGTCATGGAGATAGACGGCTGCTTCCACGTATTGGAAGTGCGCGCATATCTTCTTGAGAACCTTCTCCATGGGTTCGTTCTCTTGCCCGCGCTTGCTGGCTTCCGAGGGCGAAAAGCGGCTATCGCGAAGGATGCCTTGTACGTCTTTCAACAGGATGAGAGACGCGCGGTCGTGGACCGTATGGTAAGCCGCCGGGAAGAGTTGTACTGCCTGAAGAAGCTCCTCGAACTCTTCTTGGGAGAAGAACGAGTCGCGGCGATAGAACGTTAGCGTTCCATCGGCCGGAACGTCCGATTTTCGCTTCAGCTTAACGGGAATGCTGATGAAAGAGACGATCCCGAGCTGATTCAGCTTGCCCGGAAAGGACACGGGAATATCCGAATCCCATTGCCCGTCAATACGCCGGTGCAGCGCTGGGCGGTTCTCTCGGACGCGAGCGGCCGCTGATGGAGGTCATCGGCAGGTGGTAAAACGGCGGCCGGTCCAGCCCCACAAAGTACTCGGTCTGATTGAAAAGCCGCCCCTTGCGGTCCTCGCCAACCCCGTCGGCGACCTCCCAGACGGCGGCGCCAAAGGCGTCGAACCACTCGGCGTAGAGTTTCAGGAGTTTGCGGATGCCCGAGAGGTCCTGGATCCCGTCCAAGGTCCTCTGAAGCTCTATGGCGAACTCAATGAGCGATATTCGTCTCGTCTTCTGCTCACCGAGGGCCAACATCTTGTATATGGTATATCACGGTCACGCGGGATGCAATACTCTTGTTGGGGTACTCCGTACGCTGGGTGACAGTCCCGCCATCGGCGGACCGGTGCTGGAGAATCACGGATTAGAGACCGAGCGGCACGAAACGAAATGCTTCGCGGCTGATTCGTTTCGCATTAGAATGGCCTTTTGCGGCGCGAGCGGCCGGTACGGAGCCGTTCCTGCCACGTAGCGGGCACAACTTAAGGCCTCTCCATGCGTTTCGTCGCGCTGATTTTCGCGTGCCTCGCTCTGGCCGCTTGCCGGCAGTGAACGCCGCGTGAAGTCGCAGACCTGGTTCTGCGCAACGGCAAGATAGTCACCGTAAATCCAGCCGCGCCCACCGCGGAGTTCCTGGCGGCGCGGCGGGGCGTCATCGTCGCGGTCGGACCGGAGAAGGAAGCCGGACAGTGGATCGGTCCGCGGACGCGCGTCATCGATTTGCGCGGCATGACCGCGATTCCCGGTTTCATCGAGGGTCACGGGCACTTCACGGGACTAGGCGAATCCAGGATGGAACTCGACCTCCGGGGCGCCCGCACCTGGGACGATATCGTGGCTCAGGTGGCCGAGGCCGTGAAGAAGGCCAAACCCGGCGAATGGATCGTCGGGCGCGGCTGGCACCAATCCAAATGGGATCGGCCTCCTCAGCCCAACGTGGAAGGCTTTCCCCTGCATGCTTCGTTGAGCAAGATCTCGCCCGATAACCCGGTGATGCTGACGCATGTCAGTGGTCACGCCGCCTTTGTGAACGCCAATGCTATGCAGGCGGCCGGCATCGCGCGTGAGACGCCTAACCCCGGCGGCGGAGAGATTCTCAAGGACAAGAACGGCAATCCCACGGGCCTTCTACGCGAGGCGGCACAGGAGCTAGTCTCCAAAGCCTATGGCGCTTGGAAGGACCAGCGTCCGCTCGATGAGCGGCTTGCGGAGATACAGCGCGTCATCCGTCTGGCCACGGACGAGTGTCTCGCGAAAGGGGTCACCACGTTCGAAGACGCGGGCTCGTCGCTGGATACGACCGACGTCTTCCGCGCCATGGCCAACGCCGGCGAATTACGCATCCGGCTCTGGGTGATGCTCAATGCGCCGAATGACGTTCTCGCGAGGAACCTAGAACACTACCGCACCGAAGGCGCGGGTAACAACCACCTCACGATCCGCGCCATCAAGCGCTATATGGATGGAGCGCTCGGATCGCGCGGGGCCTGGCTGCTGGAGCCGTACGCGGACAAACCCGAAAGCTCCGGACTCAACATCGAGAACCCGGAAGAGATCCGGAAGACGGCGGAACTGGCCATCGAGCACGCCTATCAACTTTGCGTTCATGCCATCGGCGACCGCGCCAACCGGGAAGTCCTGGATGTGTACGAGCGGATATTCCGCGAGCATCCGGAAAAGCGGGATCTGCGCTGGAGGATCGAGCACGCGCAACACCTCGCGCGAACAGGACATTCCGCGGTTTTCGGGTCTTGGCGTAATAGCGGCCATGCAGAGCATTCACTGCACTTCGGATGCGTCCTTCGTCGTGGCGCGCCTGGGCGAGAAGCGCGCCGAAGAAGGCGCGTACGTATGGCAAAAGCTGCTGAAGTCCGGCGCCGTGGTGGGCAACGGCACGGATACGCCCGTCGAAGACGTAAATCCCATCCCCAATTTCTACGCCGCCGTCACGCGCAAGCCGAAAACCGGCCCGGCGTTTTTCCCGGATCAGCGCATGACGCGCGAGCAGGCGTTGCGGTCCTACACGTTGAGCAACGCTTACGCGGCATTCGAAGAGAAGCTGAAGGGATCCCTCGAACCCGGGAAACTGGCCGACGTGACGGTGCTTTCGCGGGATATTCTGACGATTCCGGACGAGGAGATTCTCTCCACGGAGGTCGTATATACGATCGTCGGCGGCTCTGTCGCCTACGAGCGGGATAGCGCCGCCAGGAAGTGAACTTCCAGGGAACTGGCGCACCTGGAGGATGACGAAACCAGCGAACCGGCGTATCATCCCGCCAGACACGGTAACCTGAGAAGAGGAGCGCAGATCATGGCAAGCAGCCTCGATTGGTCACGATGCCCCGCCGTGGAAAGCGTCCCCGGCAAGGTCAGCGGCGCATGGGTGTCTCGGGGTACGCGGGTTCCCGTTTCGGCGATATTTGAGAATTTGAAGACGTCGCCAATTGACGAGGTTTTGGAAAACTTCCACGTCACACGCGATCAGGTACAGATGGTGCTCGACTTCGCCGCCAGGAGCGCCCGGACGCCGCGGGAACAATTGCGGGCCGGATGAAGATAATTCTCGATGAGAGCGTTCCGCAAAAACTGCGACTGCCGATCGACGGCGGCCACACCGTCGTCACAACACGTCTCCACATCTACTCGATTGAGAACCGCGCGGGGCTCAGGTTCCAACGTTCATTGCAGCTTCGCGTATTCCGCCTGGGCCTGCTTGAGGATCGGGATGTCGGGGTCGGCGTCTTTCCAGAGGGCAAGGAAATCCCGGTAGGCTGTCTTGGCCTGGGCCGTATCTCCCGACAAAGTCAACGCGCGACCGAGTTCCAGGTGCGCGAAGTGCCTCCAATGGGATCGTCGATAACGATCCCACGATGATCGAGAATTCTCTGGAACTCCGCGGCGGCTTTGACTCCTTGATGCAATTCCAGATAGGCTTCGCCACGCACATAGCTCGGATAGAGCGCGCCGAAGAACCCGGCAATGCTACTCGCCGGCGCTCCCAGTTCATAGCGAGCGGTCGGTTGCAGCAGTTCAATCGCGTTGGAGGGGGCTCCGCGTTTCAACGCGAGCTCGGCCCGAAGAACCGGCAGGTAGGCGAATCTGACTTCCGTGTCCTCCGGGAAGCGCGCTTCTAAATCGTTCGAGAGCGCTTGGGATTGCGACAAGTCTCCCGCGAGAGCAAGAGCAAAGGCGGCGCCGTATTCCACATCGCGGCCCTTGGAGAGCGCGAGCGCCGCCATTGCGTTCCGCCTGGCTTCGGGCGCGTAGCCGAAAAAGCCCTCGCGCAATGCGGACGCGCTCTCGAATAGAGCGACCGGTTCGCGCTGGGAAGCTTGCTCGGCGGCGGCCACCGCCTGTGATGACATCTTCCTGGCGGCTTGCGAGTGGCCGGAATACGCCAAGACGAGAGCCTCCTGGTCGGACATCCATTGGCCCACCCCCGGTTTCCCGCGGCCAAGAGCAGCTTCCCGTTCCATGGCCGCTCGGTCTGCTTTTAGGAAGTCGATCTGGTACCGCCCAATCGGAATGAACGGGTTTTCCAGTTTGCGTTCGGTTGCTCTCTGGAGGGTCTTCTCCGCTTCCGCCAAGCGGTCAAGGAACATATAGGTCCCGGCGAGATTGACATATCCAGGGAAGAAGTCCGGATCGATCTGGACCGCTCTCGCGGCCTCCTCGACCGAGTCTTCGAAGTTACCGAATTCCTGATAAACGAATGCGGACAACATGGCATGGGCTCTTACGTCGCGTGGATAAATCTGCGCCCACAACTGCCCGGTCTGGAGCGCTTTTTCCAGGTTCCCGGTAACCGCCACATAGTAGGAAGAATCGATAAAGAACCTTTCCGCATCACTGGCGCGATCCCGCAACTCGTAGGCCTTGCGCATGCTCTCGGCCGCCAGAACGGACTCTCCAATATCGCCGTACGTGCGTCCCAGGAACGCATACGCCATGGCGAATTTTGGGTCGATCTCAATGGCCCGCTGGAAGATGGGAATGGTGACGGACTGATCGTTTGTTGTGAAATCAAGCTTCAATGCGGTGCTGTAAGCCTTCAGCGCATCCAGCGACGGCGTAGTTGCCTCGGCGAGCGGCGTCGAGTGCTTTTCGATGGTTGCGAGCGACTCGCCTACGCGGGTTCTGAATTTACTGGCTATCTGGCTCAGCGCGCTCAGAACGTCCTCTTTCCTGGCAGCTTGCGCCTGCTCCTCGTCGAGAATGTCTCCGTTCCTGCAGTTCCTTGCGCGCAAACCCAACACATACTGGCTGCCTAGGCCAGCAATCGAGCCTTCCAGAACTGCGGCGCTTCCCGTTCGCTCGCAGATTTCCAAAGCAAGCTGCGGAGTCAGTCGTGCGTCGGCTCTTTGGCCCATTAGGCCCAGCGTCTTCTGGATTCGCTCACCGGAGACGAGGCTGAGGAAAGGCGACTGTTCGAGTTGCACCGTCAGCCCCTGGCGAAGCGTCCCGTCAAACACGGGATCGGCCGTCGTGTCGGTGAAGTCGGCGAGGACAATCGTGTCTTTGTCCGTGAGTTTCGGTCTTCCGTGCAGATAGAAGCCGCCTGCGCCGCCGAACGTCAGCACAGCCGCGGCAATTGGAACTATCGCCTTCCACCGTCTTGCGATGCCGGCCCCGGGCTTCGCGCTTGTGACCGCCTGCGCCGATCCCGTGTCGCGCTTCAGGCGCTGAAGGTCGGCCCGAATCTCCGAAGCGTGTTGGTAGCGCAGGTTGCGGTCCTTTTCCAGACACTTGCCAATGATGCGCTCCAGCTCCGCCGGCAAGCCCGGATTAAGGCGCGCCGGAGGCACGGGATCGCGGCTGAGAATGGAAACGAAAACGACCCCGGGGCTTTCCCCCCGAAAAGGGAGCCTGCCGGTGGCCATCTCATATAGCACCACCCCGAACGAAAACAGATCCGTGCGAGCGTCCAAATCCTCGGCGCGGACTTGCTCCGGAGACATATACGACACCGTCCCCATCGCGATTCCCGCGCTGGTCAGTTGGTCCTCCATGTCGAGGGTCGATCCAGCGGTATCGGCGGCGCCCGCGCGATTCTCGCGGGCGGGAACCACTTTTGCCAATCCAAAATCGAGGACCTTCGCGTTGCCGGGCTTGGTGACGAAGATGTTCGCGGGTTTAATGTCCCGGTGGATGATCCCCTGAGCGTGGGCCGCTTCCAAAGCATCCGATGTCTGGATGGCCAGATGCAGGAGCTCGTCCGTGGAGACAGGCCCTTCTAGGATTCTTTCCTCTAAAGTCTCCCCGTCCAGCAACTCCATTACAATGACCGGCTGATGATTGTGCTCCTCCACCTCATAGATCGTGCAAATGTTGGCGTGGTTCAAGGCGGAGGCGGCGCGCGCCTCTCTCTGAAAACGGCTGAGCGTCCGAGGGTCCTGAGAGACTTCATCCGGCAGGAACTTCAACGCCACAAAGCGGCGCAGACGGATGTCCTCGGCCTTGTACACCACGCCCATTCCGCCGCTGCCTAACTTTTCGACTATGCGGAAATGGGAGATAGACTGGCCGGCGTGGAAATCACCAGACTGCGGCGCCCTCAGCATCCCTATAGGCTGAATTATACTGCAAGGCCCGAGGCTACACCTCACCCGTAACGCCGTCAGCGAACTTCGGGACGGCGCCGGAGTGGGCAACGACGGGCGATTGGCTTCTCATGCCGAATACTGCATCGAACTACTTTCGGACCAGTCGGAGTCTCGCGTATGGGGGCCGAATCGGATTCGGAATCTGCGCCCTCGGGCAGCTACACCGAAGTAGAAATGCCTGAGTAACTCCCGCGTTCCTTGCCGCGCGAAACGCCGCCGAAATTCCCCCGGGCCAGTTTCATTCCCCGCGTCCTCGAAGAGGCCGCGATTCCGAAACCAGTTCCGCCTGCCCCGCAACTCAGTTTTGCGTCCGCAAGTGGGTTAAACTGGAGGGTTTACGGGCGGTTTTTCCTTGCGGCGTTTTGCCTTCCCAGTTGCGCTTGCGATCATCTTTCCGGCCTTAATCGGGGCACAGGACCAGCAGGGGTTGGATGCGAGCCCCACCATGTTCGCCGTGCTGGCGGCGATCAATGCAGCCGGTTATACCGCGGACATCAATTCTCCGAACAGCCATCCCCTCCGCCAGCAAGTACGCGACGAGATCCTGCGGAAGAACCCTCCAACGCTCGCGCCGATCAAGGAGTTTTTCGAGCAGCACCGCAAGGCGACCAATACCGAGGAACTCGGCCAGTATGTTTCATTTGCGCTGAGCGTGAAGGGCCCGCCCACTTTCGCGTGGAACACGCGCGATGTGGACGTCCCTCCGGACGCCATGGCTCTGCACGATTTCGCCCCGTTGCTGGCGAAGTTTTACAAGGAAGCGGATATTCCCTCGCTGTGGAAGGGCGCTCAGCCGTCCGTTGACGATTATCTCGCGCGGTACCACGATCCCGTGGCCAATGCGCTCCTGCTGGTGAACGCTTACCTGCGCCAGAGACCGTCCGGAATCCGCGGGCGGAATTTCCAGATTTACCTCGAGCTGCTGGCCGCGCCGGGGCAGGTTCAGACGCGGAGCTATGGAGACGATTACACCATCGTGGTGGCGCCTTCGGCCGAGCCGCGCGTGTTCGAAATTCGCCACGCCTACTTGCACTACCTGCTGGACCCGCTGACCACGGTGGCAAAGGCGACATTGGCCCAAAAGCAGGGGATTGCGGACCATGCACAGCGGGCCGTGACGCTCGACAAGTCGTTCAAGAACGACTTTCTTCTGCTCACCACCGAATCCCTGATCAAAGCCATGGAAGCGCGGCTGGACAAGAAGCTGAACGGGGCCGGCCAAGCCCTGAAGCAAGGTTACATTCTGGCGCCATTCTTCGCCGAGCAATTACGGAAATACGAGGCGCAGGAAGCGTCGATGGAAATCTACTTTCCGGACATGATCGAGGCTATCGATGTCCGCAAGGAAGAGGCCAGATTGGGGAAGGTGGAGTTCGAAAAGGTAGCCTCCGAGCCGCCGAGGGCCGAGAGCCGTCCGGCTCCTCTCCCGCCTCCTCCACGGACGGGCCTCGCAGCGACTTTGGCGGAGGCGGATCGCCTATACTTGGCGCGCGCGGCGGACCCGGCGAACTTGGAGAAGGCCAGGAAGTTGTATCAAGAGGTCGTCCAGAAAGGGTCCGAGCCCTCCATGCAGGCGGCTGCGAACTATGGATTGGCCCGTATCGCAGTGCTCCAAAACGACCCTGAAACGGGGGAAGGGCTGTTCCAGAAGACATTGGAGTTACAGCCGGAGCCCCAGATCAAAGCTTGGGCGCTGGTATACTTAGGCAAGCTTTCCCTGGCTGCGGACGACCGCGCCGAGGCGGCCAAATACTTCGAAGAGGCTCTGAAGGTGAATGGCGCGTCCGACGCGGCGCGTCAACAGGCCACGGAAGGTCTCCAGAATAATCCGAAGAAATAGTGGTACGTGAAGGAGTTTATACAATGAAACAGCGCATTCTAACCGGCGTCCTGGCAGTCATATGCTGCGTCTTCTGTCTGGCCGCCCAACAGCAGGGCCAGGCGGGACGCGGCGGGCAAACGGGCGGCCAAACCGCCGCTCCAGCGGCGCCGGCGCCCACGCCCGAGCAGCAAGCCGTGAACGCTCTGGTCGCGGCTAAGAACGCCAACGATGCGGACGGCCTCATCAAGGCCGCCGAAGCTCTGGCGGCGGGTTTCCCGTCTTCGCCATACGTCGAGTTGGCCCTCACGATGGAGGCCGACGTCTATCAGCAAGTGAAAAAAGATCCGATCAAGGCTCAACTCACGTTTGAACGCGTGCTGACGGCCAATCCACGGAGCGTCGCTGCCAATCTGGCAATCGGCGAGCTGATCACCCAGCAGACGAACGAAAAGGCCTTCGACTTCAACGATAAGATGGCCAGCGCGGAGAAGAATCTGAAGGCGGCGCTGGATGTCCTGAACGGACCGAAGATCAATCCGCAGATGACCGATCAGCAGTGGGACAGCACCAAACAGTCCTATTTGGCCGAGGGGCATAACGACTTGGGGATGATAGCGCTATTGCGCAAGAATTTCGACGCCGCCGTCGAGGAATTCACGCAGGCGACCACGCTCTCTCCCGCCGAGCCGGCCTTTTTCGCGCGGCTGGCGCACGCGCAGCAACAGGCGGGAAAGAACGACGCCGCCATCGCCACCTGTGACAAGCTGTTGGCCGATCCGAACCTGAATCCGGCTATCAAGAATCTGGTTACGCAGGTAAAGGCCAACGCCGAAAAGGCCAAGGCCAACCCGCCTGCCGCCAAGTAGTTAGCCGCTCATGCCCGCGGAGCCGGCTGCGCTGGAGTCGAGGATCGGACATCGCTTCTCCGATGCGGAGTTGCTGCGGCGTGCTTTGACGCATAGTTCGGCGGCCCACGAGGCGCAAGCCGGTCCGACTTCGCCCCAGGCGGACAACCAGCAACTGGAGTTTCTTGGAGACGCAGTCCTCGGATTTCTGGCGTCGGAGGCTCTGACGCGCAGGAACCCCTCGTATCGCGAAGGCGACCTGTCGCGTTTAAAAGCCCATCTGGTAAGCGCCGCGCACCTCTACGGGGTGGCGCGGCGCTTGGATTTAGGGGCCTACCTCTCCCTGGGGCGCAGCGAAGAAATGAGCGGCGGCCGTTCCAAGAAGACGCTGCTGGTGGATGCGTTGGAAGCGCTGATCGCCGCGATTTACCTGGATGCCGGCCTCGAAGTAACGCGAACCTTCATCGACGAGAATATCCTGGATGCCGTCCCGGCCGTGGACGAGGAAGCCGGGACGGACGTTCAGCCCGCCATCGCCAATTACAAGAGCGCCCTTCAGGAGATCGCCCACGCCCGCAAGCTGGCTCAGCCGCGATATGCCGTCGTTCGCGAGCAGGGTCCCGAGCATTCGAAGATGTTCACCGTGGAGGTTCGCGTCGGAAAAGATTGGAGCGGCCAGGCGGAAGGCCGCACCAAGAAAATCGCCGCTCAACGCGCCGCGCGCGGCGTATACGACAGAATGCGGAATGCGGACGCAGCGCAAGAGCGTCCCGGCGTTGACGATCGGCCCGAAGCCGCGGACGTCTAGGTCAGCCCTTCAGCAGAGGCGTTCCTTGCGGGTGGGCCTGCGCGCGGAGAAAGCCTCCTCGCGGAGATGGGACCGGTTCGACGGGCAACGTCAGGGAGCGGAAGGCGATAGCGCCATCGTAGCCCTCGGCGACGATGGTGTAGTGGGTGGTGCGCACGGGGCCGATCTCCAGACAGCGCGAAACGGACGGGTCAACGCCCCTCATCCAGGGCGAAATGCGGACGGACCTGGCGTTCTCGACTCCATAACAGAGCTGGGCCTTCTGGCCCGGCGCGAGCGTTCCCACGCTGGCATCGAATCGAAGGATGCGCACCGTTCCCGAACTGCCCAGAGGGCGAAGCCAGGAGCGTGGACCGCGGGCCGGCGCAATACTCAGCGCCCACAATGCCAGTAACAGGCACACCGCCGCGGCCGGTCTCAGGTAGCGCATACCACCAGTCATTAAGTAGACTCCGCGGAGGCCCCTGGAGTTTCATCCGCGGTAAGCTGACTTTAGCATGAGCGTACGAATCCTCCAGATTGACGCATTTTCCAACACGCCCTTCGCGGGTAACCCGGCCGCCGTCTGCGTGCTCCCGGTTGCGCCGCCGGAAGATTGGATGCGCAAGGTGGCCCGCGAGATGAATCTATCGGAGACCGCGTTCCTGGTCCGCGAGGAGGACGGATTCCGGCTGCGCTGGTTTACGCCGGCGGCCGAAGTGGATCTATGCGGCCACGCCACGCTGGCATCCGCTCATGCCCTTTGGGAAGAGGGCCACCTGAATCCCGGAGCCGAAGCGCGTTTCTTTACCCGGAGCGGGCTGCTCACTGCCCGGCGAATGTCCTCGGAGCCGGGCGCGTGGATCGAAATGGACTTTCCCGCCACGCCGCCGGTCCCGGCCGAGCCGCCGGCGGGCTTGCTGGAGGCGCTCGGCCTCCGCGCCGCGAACGTCGCGTCGAGCCGGTTCGACTATCTGATCGAGGCGGAATCCGAAGACGCCGTGCGCACCGCGGCTCCGGACTTCTCCGCGCTCAAGAAACTGCCGGCGCGCGGAATCATCGTCACGGCGCGCGCATGGACGGAAGGATTCGACTTTGTCTCCCGTTTTTTCGGTCCGGCCGTAGGCGTGGACGAAGATCCGGTGACCGGCTCGGCTCATTGCGCGCTCACCCCTTATTGGGCGGAGCGTCTGAAGAAACTTGAAATGACGGCGTACCAGGCTTCGGCGCGGGGCGGCGTGGTGCGCGTGCGCCTGCAGGGAGACCGCGTGATTCTGGCCGGCCAGGCGGTGACAGTAATGACGGGAGAGTTGTTGGCTTAGGTTCGGTCAACCTCGCTAATCCGCTGCTTTCATGCGCCGTTTATGATATGTTGAACTCATCGGAGGGGTTCAGATGGCTCACGTGACGCGACGTGGCTTCTTTAGGTCCAGCCTGGCGGCGGCGACGCTGGCCCGGACGGGCTTCGGACAAACAACAATCACCGCAACCAAACGGTCGGCGACCGATTGGGTGACCTTGGGCAATTCGGGCGTGAAGGTAACGCGCCTGGCATTCGGGACCGGCACGAACAACGGCCATGTGCAGGCCAATCTCGGCCAGGCCGAGTTCACGCGCATGGTCCGGCACGCTTACGACAGCGGCATCCGCTTTTTCGAGACGGCGGAATCGTACGCCACGCCGGCCATGCTCGGCGAAGCGCTGAAGGGGCTGCCGCGCGATTCCTACCGTCTGATGACGAAATACACCACGAACGGCGATGACAACCCGCTCGATCGAATCGATCAGTTTCGTAAGACGATGCAAACGGACTACTTCGATATCCTGCTCCTGCACTGGCAGCGAAGCGCGCGGTGGACGGATGAAACCAAGCGCTACCAGGACGGGTTCTCCGAAGCCCGGGAGAAGAAGATCATCCTTGCCAAGGGCGCGTCGGTCCACGGCCTGCCGGCGCTCTCGGCGTTCAAGGACAGTAAGTGGGTGGATGTCGCCATGATCCGCATGAACCACAAGGGAGTGCGGATGGACACCCCGATTCCGGACGCGAACGAGCTCGGGGACGTGAAGCAGGTGGTTGGACACATGACGGACATCAAAGGGAGCGGCAAAGGCATCATCAGCATGAAGCTGGTGGGAGAAGGCCGCTTTACGAACCCCGACGATCGCGAGGCTTCGCTGAAGTTCGCCATGGGGCTCGGGCTAATCGACGCGGTCACGATCGGCTACAAGAGCGTCGCCGAAATCGACGAGGCAATAGAGCGCACGAACCGCGTCCTGAACGCGTAAGCGCCGGCTGAAGGAATTCCGGCGGGCGGACCCATCGTCCGCCCGCCAGGTCAATTACTTGGCGACGGGCGCGTCCGCCGCTTTGAAGGTGTCCGCGTCGAGCGAATCGGCGATGTGCGCGCTGGCGGTGACGAGTGAGTCCATGTGCTTCCACTCGAGTCCGCTCCCCGCCTGCGTCATCACGCCCAGTTCGCCCACGGCCCACAGAGTGTTGCCGATGGGGAGCATCTTGTTGAGGAACAGGTTGTACTGGATGGGGACCGCCCGCCAGGTATTGCCGCTATCTTCGCTGACAATCAGTTGCTCGTCGGCGGCGATCCAGATCCGGTTCGAGTGATCGAACGCAACGGACGAAAGAACCGAGTGGACCGGACTTTCCTTGACGCTCCATGTCAGCCCGCCGTCACCGCTGAGAAGCAGCTCGCCATCGAAGCCTACGGCCCAGCCGTGCCGATCGTCGTGGAAATATACCGTGCTGAGCGCCCAACTCGCCTTCGCGGAGATCGGCTGCCACTTCTTGCCTCCATCCACGGTCTTAAGGATCGTGCCCGACCAGCCTACGGCCCAGCCGAGCTTCGGGTCCAGGAAGTAGATGTCTTCAAGGCCCAGGGACGTACCGCTGTCCTGCGGACGCCAGGTGCGGCCGGCGTCCGCGGAATAGAGGATTACGCCGTCGAAGCCCGCGGCCCATACCTCATAGCCGATAGCGTAGACCGTCAGCAGGTTTTCCCTGGTTCCCGAAGCGCGTTCCTGCCATGTCTTGGCGCCGTCATCCGTCACCAGGATCGCGCCGGCGTCCCCAACCACATAGCCGTGGTTGGCGTCCGTGAAGGCGATCGAACGAAGCATCTCCTTCGCGCCGGTTTTGAATGTTGCCCAGTGTGCTCCGCCATCGATGGTGCCGTAGAGTTGGCCCTGCTCGCACATGACGAAGGCCGTAGTAGCCGTCGGCGCGGAAGCGTCACGCAGGTAGCACATATCCTTCGCGGCTCCGAAGCCAAGGAGCGGAAGCGCCAAAACGCCCGCCAAACCAAGAGTTGTCGATCTCAGCATTGGTATCCTCATCTTTTATTGATGGCTCTCCCGGCCGGAAGGCAACTACTGTCCAGACGGTATTAAGGGCCACGCGGAGACAGTATGCGCTGAGACGGCAGAGGGCATCCCAGGAGCCAGACTGTGGCGGACTCGATCGGCTTGAAACCAAGAGATGGAAGGAGGTCTCGAGCCGTTCGACCCGATCGGACAGGTTAAGCCTGAATTCCGAAGTTCGGATGCTTCGTAACAGGGCTCGCCTTGAGGCGAGCCGATAGGGCCACCCCATCGAACGGCTTTAGCCGCTGCCGGCCTCTCCAGGGGCTAAAGCCCAGAGCTCTCATTCAATCGTACGGCACGCCTCAAGGCGTGCCCTGTTACAAATCCTTCCGATGCTCCGAGTTCACTTTGGCGATCAAGCTCAGCCGATCCCAACTTCGGTTTTTCGGCTTAAGAAATTATGCCTTTCCGGACTGCATACAGGATCAGTTCGGGGACGGTGTGAAGATTGAGTTTTTGAAGGATGTTGCTGCGATGGGTTTCTATGGTATATGGGCTGAGATTCAGCATGTTGGCGACGTCTTTGTTGCTTTTGCCCTCGGCGATCAACTGGAGAATCTCCCGTTCGCGAGTGGACAACAGTTCATAACTGTCTTCAACGCCTTTAGCCCGCAATTGCCGGACATAGTCTTCCACGAGCAAGGCGCTGACCGCCGGGCTGAAGAACGCTTTCCCTTGCTGAACCAACCGGATGGCCGCAATCAGCTCCGCTTCGGCGGATTCTTTCAGCACGTATCCGCGGGCGCCGGCCTTCAGCGCGCGCAGCACGTAGGCTTCGTCGGAGTGCATGCTCAGCATGATGACGCGAACGGATGGATGCGCGGATGCGATCTGTTGCGTCGCTTCCGTGCCGTTCAGGTTGGGCATGCCGACGTCGACCACGGCGATATCGGGCAGCAACTCGGCCACCAGCCGGATGAGCTCGCGGCCGTCGCTCGCTTCTCCCACTACTTGAAAATCGGGATGGCGCTCCAAAAGCGCGCGCAAGCCGCTTCGCAGCACGACATGGTCGTCCGCAAGCACCATGCGAATCATGACGTCGACTCCGGGACAGGGATGGGCAGACGGACCGAGAGGACCGTGCCATGCCCTACGCTGGAGTCCACCCGAAGAGAGCCGCCGAGGCGAGTCACGCGCTCCTCCATGCCCAGAAGGCCGAGGCCCTTTTCGACGGAAGGGTCGAAGCCGGCCCCATCGTCCTGGACTGCCACCTCCAGCGCGCCGGGCGATTGCCTGAGAACGACGCGCGCCGAACTGGCTTTCGCGTGTTTGGCGCAGTTGTTCAGGGCCTCCTGGACAACGCGGTAAACGCACGTCCTGTGCGACTCGGGAAGGCCGTCACCGGCTTCCTCCGCGTCCACGTGCACATTCATGCCAGTCCTTCGCGACATTTCCCGGCCCTGCCAATTGAGCGCAGCCACCAAACCAAGGTCATCGAGCATCGAGGGCCGCAGCAAGAGCGCCATGTCCCGGACCGACCGAACGCTGGACTCCGCCTGCTTCCTGAAAGACGTTAACCGGGCGCGCAGGGTTTCGTCGCGGGGCAGTTCAGCCTCCAACCTGCCCAATTCAACCAGCATGGCCGACATGGATTGGCCCACTTCGTCGTGCAGTTCGCGCGACAACCTCTTTCGTTCCTCTTCCTGGGCGCTCTCCAAACGCGCGGCCAGCTCGCGCAGCTCACGGCGGGCTTGGGCAACGCCGCGATAATGCGTCTCGGCGGACTGCTCGAGGCTACGGATACGCATCGCCACCACAAGCGCCAGTACGCACGCGATGCCGACGCCCAGCGCGGACGCAAGGATCAAGCGGTTCCGCAGCTTCGCTTGCTCCTCCTGGATCGATTGTTCGCCGGCGTCCAGTTGTCGATCGTTGAGGCTCGTGATCCCTAGCGACAGCCGAAGAATCTCGGTTCGCAAGGGGCCTATGTTGTTCTGCCTGTAACTCGCGCCCCTCGCTTGCCTTGTCGCGGCGTCCCACTGCATGACCGGAGAAAGAGACGCCCAATACGTCTCGAGACGGCCCTTTAAGTCCGCGAACGTCTCTCTCGCTTGAGGGTCCATCCGCTCTTGCGCGCCCGCGTAGGCCGCCAGCAGCCGCTCGGTTTGCCTCCGGGCAGTTTCGAGGTTGGCCCTATGGCTTTGCGCTTTGGTCTCGTCGGTTTCGGCGAGGTAGTCGCGAATCACCGAGCCCGAGCGAATCAGAATGTCGCGCAGTTGGTCGAGGATCTGGTCCCTTCCGCGGAACGATTTCATGAGAGCGGCGTTCCTGGTATTCGCCATCTGCGCCGAACGGGATACTTCGAACCCGATCAGGATCATCAGGAACAGAATGCTCCCAAAGCCGAGCCACAGGACGCGCCTGCCGGCGGCAAGGGGCCGCGCTACACCGGTATCGACGGCGCCAGCGACGGACATATGTCTACCTCCAGTGTAGAAGAGGGGACGGTTCAACAGCCGGCTGCGTCAGGCCAACCGGCGAAAGGTCAAAATCGTAGCCGATAGAATAGTAGGCAGCCATGTGCGAGCCGTCCCTAGCGTCTGTCTTCCCGCCGCCGCGCCGGCGATCGCGCGCCTCGCGGGAATAAGCGCCATGAACCGACCGATACATGAATGGTTGCGACAAGCCGCTTGGATCTTGTTGTGCGCTCTGGTCTTCTCGCTTCCGTTTGAAAAAGGAATCCAGTTTTCCGGGCTGGGAACGATTTCGCGCGTACTGGGAGAAGCGGCCTTTCTCGCCGGTGTGACGGCAGCCCTTTACCAGCGGGGTATAAGGCGGCCCAACGCCGCGTTGCTCCTGGCCGCGGTGTTCGTGGCGTGGGAGGGCCTGACCTGGCTGTGGAGTTATTCGCGCTACGCGACGGCGGTCCGATTCCTGACTTTGGCGCAGCTCCTGGCGATGGCGTGGCTGGTCTGGGAAATGTGCCGGACGAAAGCGCAGACGCTGCGGCTCGTTGAGGCGTACGTCGCCGGCGCCGCGGTATCCTCCGCTTGGACCATCTCGCGGGCGTTTCTCAACGTCCAGACGCATTGGCGAAGGTTCGCCACGGCCGGGTTCGACCCTAATGACTTGGGCGTCACGCTGGCCATAGCGCTCGCTTTCGCCTTGTATCTGAGCGTGAAGCTGCGCGGGCTGGGGGCCTGGCTGGCGCGGCTGGCCGCGGCGCTGACGATTGAAGCGGTATTACTGACGGCGTCGCGGACGGCTCTAGTCGCGGCGCTCGCCAACATCGTGTTTCTCCCGCTCATCTGGCGAAGCGCGAAGGCCGGGCAACGCGTTTCGACGGTGGTTCTGCTCGTGGCGCTGGCGCTCGGCCCGTTCCGGCTCGCTCCCCAGGCGGCCCGGGCGCGGCTGGCTACCCTTCCGGCCGAAGCGACGGCCGGCACCATGCATGACCGCACGCGGATCTGGAAAGCCGGCCTCCAGTTGTTCCAGCGGCGTCCAATCGCCGGCGTCGGATTCGGGGCCTATCCCCAAGCCGCGTACCCGATACTGCGCATCCACTACAACGCGCACAACACTTTCCTCTCGGTTCTGGTGGAAGCCGGAATCGTCGGGTTCGTGCTTTGGAGCGCGCTGCTGGGCGTCCTGATATGGTATGTCCGGCTGCTGCCCGCCAAAGAGCGCGCGTTTTGGATCACGGCACTCACGGTCTGGGCCATCGGCGTGCTGGCGGTGGCTTGGGAGCATCGCAAACCCACGTGGATCGTCTTCGCGCTCATCATGACCGCGTGGGGGCGGGCGTTTCGTACGGAGGAGCGCGAGGCTTGAAGATCCGCGTACTGGAAACTCTGGCGTCGCTTCGGCGCGCGGGCGCCGAGCGCGTGGCCGTGTCTCTCGCCTGCGGGCTCGACCGCGAGCGCTTCGAGCCGAGGGTCGTATCGCTCTATCCCCCGTTCGAGGGCGGTTACGAACCTGCGCTCGAACGGGCGGGCGTGCCGGTGGAGCAGCTCGGCAAGCGGCCCGGTTTCGATCCGAGAATGTGGCTCCGCATCGCCAGAGCCATTCGCGAGTTTCGGCCACACGTGGTCCATACGCATTCCTACGTCATGCGGTATGTGTGGCCGGCGCGCCTGGCGACCGGTGGAGGAGCGATCGTACACACGGTGCACAACCTCGCGGATAAAGAAGTCGATTGGGTGGGCCGCGCGATCCATCGCGCCGCATTTCGAGCGGGCGCGCTGCCCGTAGCGATTTCCGGCGAGGTGGCGCGCTCGTTCGAGCGCGTCTACGGGTTCGCGCCTGTGGCGACCATTCCGAACGGAGCCGACGTTCGCAACGGATACCGCCCGGATGCGCGTGAGAAGTGGCGGCGCGCGCACGGCTTTGGAGAGGGCGATTTGCTGGTAGTTTCCGTCGCTCGTTTCGAGCCGCAGAAGAATCCGTTGGGATTGATTGAAGCCTTCACGCGCGGCCTCGCGACGCATCCCGGCTCGCGTCTGGTGATGGCCGGGCAGGGCAGCCTGTTGGAACCCAGCCGCCGCCGCGCCGCCGAATTGGGAGTGGACGCGCGCGTCCATTTCCTGGGCCTGTGCCTGGATGTCCCGGAGCTTCTTTCCGCGTGCGATCTGTTCGCGCTGGCTTCCGGATGGGAAGGCGCGTCGGTTGCCATCGTGGAGGCCATGGCGGCGCGATTGCCGGTAGTAGCCACGGCCGTTGGCGGCGTCCCCGAACTGGTTGCGCAAGGCGAGACAGGGGTCCTCGTTCCGCCCGGAGACGTCACAGTATTTGCGGCTGCGCTGGCCGCGCTGGCCGCAGATCCGGAGCGCAGGCGCGCCATGGCGGAAGCGGCCAGCCGGCGCGCGCTCCTGTTCGAAACCAGCGCGATGGCGAAGGCCTACGCCGAGGTGTTCGAGCGCGCCGTCTCGCGGCCCTAATCCGTCCGTAGGGCTACAGGAGATCAACCGCTGAGACGCGGAGACGCAGAGTTTTCTTGAGTTCTCCGCGATCTCCGCTCCCTCGGCTGGCGGACCTGCGGGCTGACAAGAATCTCCAGAAATGTCTTGCACGCTTTTGGCGGCTTGTAGCGCCTCCGGATTCGTGCGCCGAGTCCGCAGAGCCCGCAAAGGGTTTCTAATTCGCTCTTTCTCGGCGTCTCGGCGCCTCGGCGGTTATGCTAAGTTTTGCCTTACGGACGGATTATGGTCGCGGAGCGGGGCGGCGTTATGACGCACGTGCTGCACCTGATCACGGGGCTGGACGCCGGGCGGCGCGGAAACGCAGGCGGCGCGCTTGAGCGTGGAACTGCGCCGGCGCGGCTGGGACGTCGCGGTGGCTTCGCTGCTGCCGCCGGGCAGCGAGGCTCGGGGGCTGGCCGATGCGGGCGTTCCGGTTTTTACTCTGGGGATGCGGGCGGGGATGCCCGATCCGCGGGGGCTCGCCAGACTGGCGGATCGCCTGCGCATTTTCAGACCCTCGATTCTGCATGCCCACATGTTTCACGCGAACATGCTGGCGCGGGCCGTGCGCCTGATTTGCCCCGTGCCCGTCGTGATCTCGACCATCCACAGCGTGGCCGAATCCGGCCGCAAGCATGGAGAGAGCGTCCGGCTGCGCGACCTGGCGTACCGATATACCGGATGGCTCGACGACGCCGTCGTGGCCGTCGGCAACGCCGTAGCCGAGCGTCATCGAACGGCGCGGGCCGTGGACCGGAGCAAGCTGCGCGTGATTCCGAACGGCGTGGATACTTCCCTTTTCCGCCCCGATTCGGAGCGGCGCGCGCGGGTGCGGCGCGAACTCGGGATCGAGGGGCGATTCGTATGGCTCGCGGCCGGCCGCCTGATGTGGAAGAAGGACCATGCGACATTGTTCCGCGCTCTAGCCAAGGCGGGAGAGGCCACTCTTTTGATCGCGGGCGATGGGCCTCTGGAAGAAGAACTCCGCTCGCTTGTGCGCGAGCTCGCGATTGACGCGCGTTTCCTGGGCCATCGCGGCGATATGCCTGGATTGATGAACGCGGCCGATGGGCTGGCGCTTTCATCGGTGGTGGAAGGGCTCCCAATGGCGCTTCTCGAAGCTGCGGCGAGCGGACTCCCCGCGGTGGCGACGGACGCAGGCGGGGCGCGCGAGATCATAGTGGATGGGGAAACAGGCTTCATTGCGCGCATCCGGGACGCCGGCGCGCTTGGCGCGGCGATGCGCAGGCTGATGGAAATGCCCGCGAACGCCAGGCAAGCCATGTCCGAGGCCGCGCGGCGGCAAGCCGGCCGGTTCACGATCGAATCCGTTGTCTCGCGCTGGGAAGAGTTGTACCGCGAGTTGTTGGAGAAGGCAGACCGATGGATGTGACCAACCGCTACGTGCTCGAATTTCGCGCGGCGGATTGCGGCGCGGACGCCCGGCGCGGAAATCCTGGATTTCGGATGCGGCGCGGGTGAGTTGGTTTCGGCCGGACGCGCGGCGGGGCTCGACATGCGGGGCGCCGACGTTTTCTATTCCGGTTCCGATGCGCGGGCCGAGGCCATCGCCGCGGGCCGCCTGGGATCGTGCGTGTTCGAGATACAGGAAGGGAAGCTGCCGTTCGCGGATGCGAGTTTCGATGGAGTGGTCAATAACCAGGTTATGGAGCACGTCGAGGACCTGGGCGGCGCGCTGAGCGAAATCCACCGCGTGCTGCGGCCCGGCGGCGTAGCGCTGAGCATTTTTCCTTCGCGCGACGTATGGCGGGAAGGCCACATCGGCATTCCGTTCTCGCATTGGTTCCCCCGCGGCGGCCGGGCGCGGATGGCTTATACCACCGCATTGCGCAATCTCGGCCTCGGCACATGGAAGGGGCAAGCGGCTACGCGGCGGCAATGGGCCCACGATAAGCTGGCATGGATTGACGCGTACACCCATTACCGTTCGCGCCGGGAGATTTTCGCGACCTTCAATCGATACTTCAGGAATGAACTCTGCGAGCCGGATTACATCCTCTTCCGCCTGCGCGACAAGCCTTGGCGGGCTCCGCTGGCGCAACTGCTGTATGTGCCGCTCGTCGCGGCGCTGGCGAGCGCGGTGTTCCGCAAGCTGGCGTTTCTCGTGATTGTCTCCAGGAAGGACACGCGGTGAGGATCGCGTACGTTGTGACGCGGGCCGACGCCGTGGGCGGGGCGACCATCCACGTAATGGAGATGGCGAAGGCCATGCTGGAGCGCGGGCACGAAACCGCCATCTTCACGGGCGGCAGCGGCCCAGCGGCGGATAAGCTGGCGGAATCCGGCGCGCCCGTCCACCGCCTCCGTTACTTACGGCGCGCCGTCAACCCGTGGCGCGATCTCCGCGCGCTCATCGAGTTGATGGCCGCGCTCCGCGGCTACCATCCCGATCTGGTTTCCGCGCACACCGCCAAGGCGGGTTGGCTCGGGCGCGCGGCGTGCGCCCGGCTGGGAATTCCGGCCGTCTACACGCCGCACGGTCTTCCGGTTGGTGGACGCATGCGCGGTGCCCAAGGAGTTTTGTTCGCCGCGGCCGAGCGCATTGCAGCGCCATGGGCCCGGGCGATCATCTGCGTCGCGGAGGCCGAGCGCCGGCTGGCGCTGGAGCGGGGGCTGGCGGATGCGGAACGGTTGGTGGTCATCCACAACGGCGTGCGTGCGATTCCCGGCAATATGCGTGCGAACGCGGGCGCCTCGCCGCCCCGAATTGTTTCCGTGGCCCGCTTCGAAGAGCCCAAAGACCACGCCACGCTCCTGCGCGCAGTCGCCAAGCTGGCCGGCCAGGAGTGGGAACTGGATCTTGTAGGCGACGGTCCCGCGGAATCGGCTTGCCGCGATTTGGCCGCGCAGATTGGCATCGGCGGGCGCGTTCGGTTCCTGGGCTATCAGGCCGACACGGTTTCCGCGCTGGCAGGCGCTCAGATTTTTGTTTTGTCTTCGCGCTCGGAAGCGTTTCCGCGCACCGTGCTTGAAGCTATGCGCGCAGGATTAGCCATTGTCGCCACGGACGTAGGAGGAGTGGGAGAGGCCGTCGAGCATGAACGCAATGGACTGTTGGTCCCTCCCGGCGATGCGGACGCGCTGGCAGCCGCGCTCGAACGGATCGTCGGGGATGCCAGCCTTCGAACTCGCCTCGGAACCGCGGCGAGAGCGACGTATGAAACGCGTTTCCGGATAGAGACGATGGTGGAGAGGACGTTAGCCGTATACGCCGAAACGCTCGGAGGGCCGGGCGTGCGGCATGAAGGCGAAGTCCGGGACCGATAGGAGCCAGATCGCTGAAGGGGCGAAAGCAAGCCGACGGCAAAGCCGTACGGGCGGCGCGGACCGGGGCAGGGGTGGTGAGACGATTGGCGGCCACGGGCCGGCGTGTGGGGACCTATTTCCATGGGAGCGTCTCACTAGGTCGGCTCGGATTGTGATAAGAGGGGACTGGAGGCTGGGACGAGGCCGGGCCGACGGTCCGTTTCGTGGCTGCTACGCAATCGGCTACGCCAATGAACGCGGGCCAGCCAGGGTATTACCGGCCGCCACACTGCTGGAAAGCCCGTTGATCGCAACCAAGAAAGATACGTAAAGTCCGTGGACCTATCGTCATCAATGGTGATTCCATTATGGTCGGATGGATAGGCAACGGCAAGAAGCCCGGATTCAAAGGACGTTCGGTGATCGAATACGGCATCTTCGAAAGCAAAAAGGGTTTTCACAGGAATCGCTAGCGTTGGCCTGTGATCTCGACCGGTCGTATATCGGCAGTGTCGAACGGGGCGAACGAAACATCAGCCTGCTGAATATCTACAAAATCGCCGCGGCATTGAGCGTTCCCGCGAAGGAGTTGTTCAATGCCCGATAAGCCAACCCGCATCCCAAGAGAGCTTCTGGAAAGGGTAGAGGCTGTAACGAACAAACGGGCGCGATTTGTTCTGGACCGCATCGTGAAGAACGGCGCCGTCACCACCGAGGAAATCAATCGGGCTGGCTACGACCACCCGCCCCGCGCTGCTCAAGACGCCAAGGACCTTGGCTTTCGTATCAAACGCATCACGGTTAAACATACGAATGGCCGCTCCATCGCCGCATACGCTTTTGACGAGGGGGAGCTTGATCCAAGCAAGGCGGGGCGTCGAGCGCTACCCAAGAAAGATCGGGATGCGATCATTCGTGCCTCTGGCGGTGAATGCCAGCTCTGCGGAGCCGAGCACAATTTGCAGGCGGATCACCGCATCCCGTATGAAGTAGCAGGGGAAGCTCCTGTAGGAGAAGAGGCGCCGTTTCAAGTTCTTTGCGGCTCATGCAATCGGAAAAAATCGTGGGCTTGTGAACACTGCCAAAATCGCCTCGAACAATGCGACCCCGACATCTGCCGAGATTGCTATTGGGCTGAGCCGGCCGACTACAACCACATCGCCATGCAGCAGCAGCGCCGTGTAGACCTTAGTTGGATAGGCGATGAGGTCAGGAATTTTGAGCGACTGCGCCGCGAGGCGAATCTGCACGGCAGAAGCGTGTCGGACGAAATCAAAAACAGGGTAAAACGGCGTTAGGCGAATAAGCTCGTCTGCGTGGCAAAATCCCCAAGCGAAAGCGTCTTGCCGCTCCCGCTTGCGGGAATTCCACGAGACAGGTACAGTGACTCAATCGTGACGTCATCACGGCCGTTGAGCGTGGCTTGGCTGGAGCGGCCTACGTCCAGCAGAACTCTGCGGGCGACCGTTTCAGGCAGTGGCTCACCGTAATTGCGCTCCCCGCAAGAACCGTCGTAGCTCAGAATGAAGGGGTACCCGCTTCTCGTTCAAAATCGTCAGTGCATTTATCATTTGATCGCGGCTAACCCCCGAAACGTACCGCTGGTCCCTGCCCTGGCTCGTACCCTGATAGGGTGGGTCCAAGTAGAAAAAATCGCCTTTCTGCGCCGAGAGAAACAGAGGCAGAAAATCTTCGTGCACAGCCTGGCACCTGCCAGCTAGGATTCGATGAGCGCCGAATAGCTCTGCCTTCATCAGCTCGGGGCGCGTGCCTGTTCTGCGTTTATCGGGTGACTGGTTGAACTCTCCCGCAGGGTTGAAACGAACGGCGTTTTTCACGCACCGAGCCAGCAGGTACAGTAGTTTGGCGGGGCTGCGGTCGAGATTGAACTCTGTCCGAATTTCGTAGTAGGCAGCGATGGGCTTTTGGCGTTCCCGATGCCACAGCTTCGCGTACTGGTCAGCAGCATCCTTTGGGTTGTCGATTACCATCTCCCAGAGCCGGACAAGGGGTTCGAGCGCGTCCCCGATCAAGTACGATGGAAACGTTGACCGGGATGCCGCCGCCAAAGTAACGGCTGCTGAACCTGCGAACGGCTCAACAAGGCGCATGTAACGACCGGCCGGAACGTGGCTCAGAATAGCGGCGGCCAGCCTGCGTTTGCTTCCTTGATACGGAATTGGATGGGGAACGGAGAATCGCAACAGTCTATCCTCTACCGATCCTAATGGTACACAAAGTCATCATATCGACAAAAGCCCCGGGAACCAATAGGCCTTCAGAAACAGCCAGGACCGATGCCTTTTTCTGCAGCATTGCTGCACCCACGATTCCGGCACTCGTCAATGCTTACGTGTTGTTTAGCGGTTGCATCCTGAGGCGTCTCTGCCTCTAAAGGATCGGTACCGATGTCCGTTCTACCTCGAGCTGGCGCGCCATTGTAGGCGGCCCTGCGGAGCGGCGCGAGCACGCGGGCGAGAATGAGCCGGCAGCCGGTTCAGGTTAACGCCCTTTTCGACAAAGCCTTGGGTAGCGAGGCAAATCCATCAAGCCCCGGAACGGGCGAAAGAACTCCCTTACGGCCCGTTCCGGGGCTCTTACGGTTATTGGTGCCTCCCAGGGCTCGCGCCCAATAAGCGTTAACCGAAGGCGGCGCGCGAAACTTGTGGGGCAGAATGGTATCCTGCGCGCCGGTTGCCAACCGGCGCCGGGGGAGGCCGTTTTACAGGCGTTAGCGGAGGCGGGTTACCAACCCGCCGCAGGTTGTCAACCTGCCCCACGGGTCTCAGCATTTTGTCGGCTGAGTCCTGAGTTTCCCGGCATTATCGGCCGAAAATGCCCTTGGGTTAACGCCCATTGGGCTCGCGGCCTGGGCTACTAGCTTTCGCCTTGACGGGCTTGAGAGCGGACTTGGAGATTCGCTACATCTATGAGCCCGTGGCGAAAGTGAGTGCGCTGGAAAACCGGGTACGGGCAACGAAATTCCGCGGCGAGCGGATTCTTGTTTCCAGCGGGTTAGTAGGACGGAATTTCGAAGCCAGTCCCCGCTTTTCCGACTCGACGAGTTTTGCCACGGGCTGCTAGACTCTAACGATCTACTTCGAAACGAGAGACCCCACCACCTTTATGTCGCGCGCCCCGCGGGAAGCCGCAGGCCTGACGCGCGGCCGCGATGAATTAGTATAGAGTCTTCATGGCGGCTGCAGAGCGCGGACAAGCGCCCCCCACGCTACATCGAGGGATGCCAAATCCGCGCCAGTGGCGTCCGCCGTGGAAATGTCGCTCACGAAAGCAACGCTCAGCCACGGGCGGAAGAACCGGGCCGGGCGCACGTTCTACGAGGAGAACGGAATGCCGATTGTTGCAGGGGTCGATTACGGTACGCAAAGCGTACGGGTTTCGATAGTAGATAGCGAACGCGGGCGGTTGGGCTCGGGCGTCGCCGAGATCGCGCTACGCAGGCGGCGTGACGATCCGGATTTCGCGACGCAGAGCCACGCCGACCATATGCAGGCGTTGGTGGAAGCTGTCGGAAAGGCCGTCGCGGCCGCCGGCGTGAAGGGCGAGGCCGTCGAAGCGCTTGCTATCGATACCACCGGATCGACCATCGTTCCCGTCGATAAGAACTTCGAGCCCCTCGACGATTACTACATGTGGTGCGATCATCGCGCCTCGCATGAGGCCGCGCTGATCACCGAAACGGCGCGCCGCGCGAGCCTTCCGGCCCTGGAGTGGTGCGGCGGCATCTATTCATCCGAGTGGGGCTTTTCGAAGCTGCTTCACTGGCTGCGGAATAACCCCGACAAACGCTCGCAATTCTACACGGCTCTGGAGCAATGCGACATGGCCGCGGCCACGTTGTGCGGTATCGAGGATCCGCGCCAGTCGCCGCGTTCCGTCTGCGCGATGGGTCACAAGTGGATGTGGAACGCAGCGTTGGGCGGGCTGCCGCCCGAGGAGTTCCTGACCGAGGTGGATCCGCTGCTCGCGGGAGTTCGCGAACAGCTTGCGGGGCCTTACGAAACCAGCGACAAGATTGCCGGAAGGCTCAGCCCGGAATGGGCGGCGAAGCTGGGCCTTCGCGCGGGGATTCCGATACCCGTCGGCGCGTTCGACGCGCACTGGGACGCCATCGGCGCGGGCGTTCGCGCCGGCGACGTGGTGAACGTGGTGGGCACCTCCACCTGCATCATGGCGATCGCGCCATCGGCCGTTTTGATCCCCGGAGTGTGCGGCGTCGTGCAGGGTTCCATCCATCCGGCCATGGCCGGAATTGAAGCGGGCCTCTCCGCCACGGGCGACATCTTCGAAGCGATCGCGCGCCGGGCCGGGACCACAGTGCCCCAGCTCTCCGAGGGATTGGAGAACTGGCGGGCCGGGCAGACCGGACTGCTGCGCCTCACCTGGGATAATGGAGACCGCACCGTGCTGGTGAACGCCGAGCTCGGCGGCGTGACGCTCGGCTGGACGCTGGTTCATACCGCTCAGGACGAACTGTTCGCGGCCATCGAGGGAACGGCGTTCCATACGCGCGTAATCCTGGAGCGCATGGCGGAGTATGGCGTTCCGATTCGGCGTGTGATCAACGGCGGCGGAATCCCGAGGAAAAATGCGGTCCTCAACCGCGTGTACGCCAATGTTCTGAATAAGCCCGTGCTCGTGCCCAAGAGCGATGTGACGAGTCTCGGAAGCGCGATCTTCGCCTTCGTGGCGGCGGGGGTTTTCTCGAGCATCGAGGAAGCGCAGAGCAAGCTGTGCCCGGATTACGACGTGATCTCGCCCGATCCGGAAGCGGCGGCGGTCTACGACGAGTTGTTCCCGCTGTGGCGAAAGCTGTACTTCGCCTTGGGCAGGAAGACGAGCGAAGCGGTGGCCATTGGCGACGTCTTGCCGGAGCTGCGGCGGATCGCGAAGAAGGTGAAAGGAGCCTAGGATGCGGTTGCAGGCGCTGCGCGAGCAGGTTCTCGAGGCGAACCTCGAGCTGAGCCGCAGGGGATTGGCGCTGTTTACGTTCGGCAACGCGAGCGGCATCGACCGCTCGGAAGGCGTGATTGCCATCAAGCCGAGCGGCGTGCCGTATGATCGCATGAAGCCGGGGGATCTGCCTCTGGTGAGCTTGGATGGCACGATTGTGGACGGCGATCTGCATCCCTCTTCGGATCTCGCCACGCACCTGATTCTGTTCCGGGCGTTCGCCGGAATCGGCGGCGTCGTCCATACGCATTCGCGCGCCGCTACGGCGTGGGCGCAGGCGAGGCGTGGGATTCCGTGCCTGGGAACGACGCACGCGGATTACTTTCACGGCGAGGTTCCGGTGACCGCGCCTCTGATTCCCGAGGAGATCGGCGGCGATTACGAAGCGGCCACGGGCGACGCCATAGTGCGCGTGTTTCAGGGCCGCGACCCGATGGAGATGCCGGCCGCCCTGGTGGCCAGCCACGGCCCGTTTTGCTGGGGCCGCGACGCGGCGGACGCCGCGCACAACGCCGTCCTGCTGGAGGAAGTCGCCGCCATCGCGCTCGCTACGATTTCAATTAATAACGGGGCGGCGCCGATTTCGAGCGCGCTCCTAGACAAGCATTTTTACAGGAAGCACGGTGCCAAAGCCACTTACGGCCAGGCTGAGAGGAAATAAGACCTTATGACGAAACAGCATTACGGCGAGACGCCCTCTGGCGAAACCGCAGACCTTTTCACGCTAACGAACGCGACCGGCATCGAAGTCCGTATCACCAATTTCGGAGGCACGGTCCAGTCGATCAAGACGCCGGACCGTTCGGGACGGCTCGCCGATATCGTGCTGGGCTTTGACGATTTCGCGAGTTACCTCAGCCGGCGCACGTTTTTCGGCGCCGCGATTGGCCGGTACGGCAATCGCATTGCGAAAGGCCGTTTCGCCCTGAACGGCGCGGAGTACACGCTCGCGCTCAATAATGGGCCGAATACGCTGCACGGCGGCCTGATGGGTTTCGATCGGGTGATCTGGCAGGCGCGGGAAGTTGCGGGCGCGACCCCGGCGCTGGAGCTGAGTTATCTCAGCAAGGACGGCGAGGAAGGCTATCCGGGCAACCTGAGCGTGCGAGTGACTTACTCGCTCGAAGGCAGCGCGCTCAAGATCGATTATTTCGCCACGACCGATAAGGACACAGTGCTGAACCTGACGAATCACTCGTTCTTCAACCTGGCGGGCGAAGGGTCCGGTGACATTCTCGGTCACGAGATGCAGCTTTTCGCGGACCGGTTCACTCCCGTGGACGCCGGTCTGATTCCGACCGGCGAACTGCGCAGCGTCATGGGCACGCCGTTCGATTTCCGGGAGCCGACGGCGATCGGCGCGCGCATCGGGCAGGACGAAGAGCAACTCAAACTCTGCCTCGGCTACGACATTAACTTCGTGGTGAACGGAGCCGCGGGGACGCTCCGGCCGGCCGCGTGGGTGAGAGAACCGAAGACGGGCCGCATCCTGGAGACATTCACCACCGAGCCCGGCATCCAGCTCTACACCGGCAACTTCCTGGACGGATCGTTCCCAGGCAAGAGCGGCCACACTTACGGTTTCCGAACGGGATTCTGCCTGGAGACGCAGCATTATCCCGATTCGCCGAATCACCCGGAGTTCCCGACCACGGTGTTGAAGCCGGGAGAAACGTACCAATCGACGACGGTGTACAGGTTCAGCGTGTAAGTGGGGTCAGCCCTTCCGGGCGGCGCGGCGCTCGACCATAGGAACTCCTCGAGGCGTGCCGCCAAGCCCGCTGCGACCGGGTTGCATTCGAGGTAACGCCGAATCCTGTCAAACCCGGCGCGATCACGGACGAGGTGATCGAAGCTCTTGTCCTGCCCGAACGGACCGGTGACTTCGAGGATGTTGTCTACCCTCTCCCCAGCCCGCACTCCTTATGAACCGCCCGCACGGCCTTTTCCAACCCGTCGCGGCGCACGACCATTGAGATGGTCAGTTCGCTGGCGCCCTGGGCGATGGCGATGATATTCACTTGTTCGCGAGATATCGCGGTAAAGACGCGGCCGGCTAGGCCGGGCTTGCCTTGCATGCCTTCACCTACTACGGCAAGCAGGCCGACGTTAGCGTCTACTTGCGGAGGACGCACGTAACCGTGCGCAAGCTCCAACGCCAGCGCGGATTCCACGGCCTCCTGCGCCCGTTCGAGCTCATCCTGGCGGACCAGAAAACAGAAGTTCTGGCGGTAGCCGGAGCTGGTCAACCCAAGCACCTCGATGTTGGCGTGAGCCAGAGCGTCCAGAACGCGCGCCATGACTTGGGCTCCGCTCAGTTCGGGGCTGGAGGGTTCGAGCGCGACCAGCGCTACCTTGGACATCGAAGTGACTGCCCGCGCGCCCGTGGCGGCGGAACTGTGCGGGACGATCTTCGTTCCGGGCTTCTCCGGCGCGAAGCTGTTCTTGCTCCAGACAGGAATGCCCTTCTCGACCAGAGGAGCGAGCGTGCGGGCGTGCAGCACCTTGGCGCCGTTGTAGGCCAACTCGGCCGCTTCGGAGTAGGTGATTTCGTCCAGCACCACGGCATCCGGGGCGAGCTTCGGATCGGCGCTCATGATGCCGTCTACGTCCGTCCAGATCCATAGTTCGGATGCGTCCAGGGCGGCGGCGAGAATCGAGGCGGAGAAATCGGAGCCTCCGCGGCCGAGCGTGGTGGGGCGGCCATCGGCGGTCGCTCCGTTGAAGCCGGTCATCACCGGCAACACTCCGCGATCGAGGAGCGGCTGGATGACTTTTCGGGCCTTTTCGCGCGTCGGTTCCATGAGCGGCGAGGCGCTGCCGAAAACGGCGTCGGTAACGATGACGCCGGCTGCGTCCACGGCTTCGGCCGGAACGCCTTGAGAAATCAGATACTCGGCCATAAGCAACGCCGAGAGCCGTTCGCCATTCGCCACGGCCTCGTCAACGGATCGCGGCGGACGCACGTTGAGCATGGCCACGCCTTCGGCGATGCGCTCGAAATCCGCGATAATCCGGCCGATGCGCTCCATCGCGGCGGCCTGACGATCCGGCGGCAACAACTCCCGGCAGGCTTCTTCGTGCCGCGCGCGCAGATCCGCCAGATTCGTTTTCATGCCGCCGCGGTCGCCCGCTTCGGCGTGACGCATGGTGTCCAGCAACAGGTCGGTGATCTTGGACATCGCGGAAACCACCACGGCCACGGGGCGCGTAGCGCGGGCTTCGGCGGCCAGACGCGCGGCTTCGCGAATGCGCGCGGCCGATCCGACGCTCGTTCCGCCGAACTTCATCACCAGCAGATCTTTCAATGCAGTTCCTTTCCGTTGGTCACGCGCGCGCGGACGATGCGGAGAATCGCCTCCTCGACTTCATCGAGATTGAGCGGCGTGGAATCCAGATAAGTGGCGTCGGGCGCCTGGGCGAGCGGCGAATCGGCGCGCGTGCTATCGCGGCGGTCGCGCTCTTCGATTTGCGCGGCCAACTCGTCTTCGGTAATGGTCACGTCGCCCTGCGCGCGCAAATCCTTGAGGCGCCGGCGCGCCCTCACGATGGGGTCGGCGTCCAGGTAGATTTTTACCTCGGCGTCGGGGAAGACGACCGTGCCGATGTCGCGTCCTTCCATGACGACGCTTGATCGCTCGGCGCACAAGCGCTGTTTGGCCACCATGGCGCGCCGCACGCCGGGAATGACCGCGACTTTGGAAGCGCCATCGGAAACGGCGGGATCGCGGATAGCGTCCGAAACATCTTCTCCGTTGAGCCGGATGCGGCCAGGTTCCAGCTCGATTTCAGCCGCCGTGGCAAGCGGATCCATGCGCAACCGGTCTGAGGGATCGATGCCCTGGCGCAACGCCCACAGAGCCACGGCGCGATACATGGCCCCGGTATCGATGTAGAGGAAGCCCAGACGCTCGGCCACGCGGCGGGCAATCGTGCTCTTTCCGGCGCCCGCGGGACCGTCGATCGCCACTACCACGCGCTTCTTCAGGCTATCCGCCATCCGCTATTCGCCTTCCGCTAGGAGCTGTCAGCTATCGGCTTTCAGCCGTCAGCTAACTGGCTCCGGCGCGCCGGAGGCAGGCGAAAGCGCCTGCCCCACCTATGCTGGCAGGGGCCCATCAACTGGCTGAAAGCTGACGGCTGACGGCTGACAGCTTTAGAATAACAAGTGCGATGACGCCGGACGATTTTGACCGGTTGGTGGCCGCTGCGTACGCGCGCATTCCCGCGCCGTTTCGCAGGCGGCTGAAGAACGTAGCCGTTGTTGTCGCGCCCGAGCCCAGTCCGCAACAGCTTGCGCGCGGGCGCACGCCGCGAGGATCGACTCTGCTCGGTCTCTACGAGGGCCGGCCGCTCACCCACCGCAGCGTGTTCGATTCCTTCACCATGCCGGACCGCATCACCATTTTTCAGGGACCTCACGAACGCCTGGCGCGCGGTCCCGCGGATCTCGTCCGCATGGTGGAAGACACCGTCTGGCATGAAGTGGCGCACTACTTCGGAATGGACGAAGCCCGCGTGCGCGCGGCGGAAAGACGAAGGCGGAGATAAGCTGTCCGCTTTCAGCTATCCGCTGTCCGCAACCAACCACAGCTCTCCAGCGGCGCGTAGAGGGACTCTCCACCCCCGCCGGCAGCCTTATGCGCAAAGCGGATAGCGGATAGCGGACAGCGGATGGCTACTCTTCCGGCAAATCGCCCGTGTCTTCCTTGCGATTCTCGAATTTGGTCTGATTATGCAGGAAGACCAGATTCACCGTGCCGATGGGGCCGTTGCGCTGCTTGGCGACGATCAGTTCGGCGAGGCCTTTCAAATTCTCGGCGTCGCGCTTGTACATTTCCTCGCGGAAGATGAAAGCTACGATATCGGCGTCCTGCTCGATGGACCCGGATTCGCGCAAGTCGCTTAGCTGCGGGCGGTGATCGCCCTGGCGGGTCTCCGGGGCGCGGCTCAACTGCGAGAGCACCAGCATGGGAACGTTCAGTTCCTTCGCCAGCAGCTTCAGGCCGCGCGAGAGAGCGGTCACTTCCTGCTGCCTATTCTCGTAGCGTCCGCGGCCGGTCATCAGTTGGAGATAGTCCACCACTACGAGACCCAGCTTGCGCTCGGCCTGCAAGCCGGCGCAGCTTGGCGTGCATGTCCATGAGATGCACGTTGGCCGAATCGTCCACCCACAAAGGCGCCTCGGCCAGTTCGCCGAGTGCGTGGCTGAGGCGGCGGCGCTCCTCCTGATTCAGGAAGCCGCCGCGGAATTTCTTGCTGTCCACGCGGGCCGAGGCGCACAACATGCGCGTGAGCAGCGACTCCTTGGACATTTCGAGCGAGAAGATCGCCGCGGTCTGCTTCAGCCGCATGGTGATGTGCTGCGCGATGTTGAGCGCCAGCGCCGTCTTGCCCACGCTAGGCCGCGCCGCGAGGATGAACAAGTCGCCCGCGTGCAGGCCGCCCGTCAACTCGTCGAACTTCGCGAACCCCGTGCTGATGCCCTTGACGCGCCGGCTCGGATCGAGGAATGCGCTGATGCCGCCCTCGTATCCTTCAAGGATCGCGTTGGCGTCTTCGAGGCCGCCCTGCACGCGCGCTTCGCCGAGCTTGAGCAGCGTCTCCTCGGCGCCGGCGAGAATATCCGCCGGCTCCTCCTCGCCCGCCATGGCGCGGTTGATCATGTGCTGCGAGGCGAAGATGATGCGCCGAAGAACGCTCTTGTCCTTGACGATGCGGATGTAGCTTTCGACGTTGGGAATCCGCGGCAGGCCGTCGTCGAGCGAAACCAGGTAGCTGATGCCGTCGCAGGCATCCAGTTCGTTGAACTTGATCAGCTCGTTGGCGACTGTGACCCGGTCGATGATCTCGCCGCGGGCGTGCAACTCGGTCATGCGCTTGTAAATGCGGCGGTGTTTTTCGAGGCTGAAATCCTCCACATCGAGCGCGCCCGCGGCCTGAATGAAAACGGCGCCATCCAGAAGAATCGAGCCAAGCACGAAACGCTCGGCGTCTATGTTGGAAGGCAGGCCTTTCTCGGCGACATCAATCGGGGTCATCGGGACGTTATTCAAGTCTAAACGCTAAGACACGGGAATTCTCAAGAAAATTTCGCGGCCGTGTTTCGAGCGGTTTGCGCTCTGCAAAAAATACGTTGCGAGGGCTCTCCGAGGGCGCTGCGCCAACTCGTTTGGATTCAGCGCCACACGCCGCCGATGCACACCCGTCCACAGAGTTTCCACAGAGATCGGTTCCTCGTGTGGAAAACAGCGATAATCGCGATTTGGAGGAAATCGTACATGCCGCATTGGCTGGCCACAAACGATATGTGGAACTCGATTTTTGCAGTAGGCGCGCCAGTTGTGGAGAAGATCGTGCGCCCTATTGTCGTCTACGCATTTCTGGTGGCGCTGCTGCGCGTATTCGGCAAGCGCGAGTTGGCGCAACTGAACCCATTCGACCTTGTGGTTCTGCTCTCGCTTTCGAACACGGTGCAGAACGCGATCATCGGCAACGATAATTCGCTTTCGGGCGGGCTCATCGGCGCGTTCACGCTGCTGGCCGTCAACTACGCGGTGGTGCGATTCCTCTTCCGGCACCGCAGGCTCGATGAGGTATTCGAGGGAAAGCCGACGGTGCTGATCCGTCACGGCCGGGTGGTCCAGAAGTCTCTGGCGGCGGAGTTGCTCACGCGCGCGGAGTTGCTGACGGTGTTGCACCGGCAGGGGTTCGGCGGTCTGGAAGACGTTGACGAGTGCGTGCTGGAGCCGGGCGGCGTGTTCGCGATCCGTCGCAAATCGCCGCCGGCGGAAGAGGTGCAGCACGCCGAGGTGATGGCGCGTTTGGAGGAACTGCGGGAAAAGCTGGACCGGCTCGCGCCGCGGCCTGGGGCGGCCTGAGCGCGCCGGTATAATGAAGAACGGAGGAATGGCCGAGCGGTTGAAGGCGGCGGTCTTGAAAACCGTTAGTGGGGTGACTCACTCGGGGGTTCGAATCCCTCTTCCTCCGCCAATGCATGTTGCTGCAAAAAATAACTTAGCAGGCGCGCAGAATGCGCGGTTTTATTACGTGCGATCCTCGATGCATGGTCACCCCCAAGCGCCGCTGCGTGGAGGCGTGCAAGGCAGACGCGCTCATTTTCGAGAACGGCATGCTGGAATGGCGTTGGCCGAGTATCCCAAGCTGGTTCCAAAAGAACAGTTCGCTATGAGACTACAATGACGGACGTGAAGCCATTCTTAACGCGAGTCGTGCTGAAGAACTACAAGAGCATCGCCGCGAGCGGCGTGGATCTTCGTCCATTGACGTTCCTGGTAGGTCCAAACGGTTCCGGAAAGAGCAATTTTCTGGATGCCCTGCGGTTCACCAGCGATTCGCTACGGAGTTCTCTTGACAACGCTCTGCGCGACCGGGGAGGCATTGCGGAAGTGCGCCGCCGCAGCGGTGGACATCCAACCCATTTTGGAATCCGCTTGGAATTCCAGTTGCCTTCTTCGGTGGGCCATTATGCCTTCCGCATTGGCGCACTCTCGCAGGGCGGCTACGAAGTTCAGACCGAAGAGTGCACCATTCGCGGGCCCGAGAGCGCCCGGTTCCTGGTGACTGCCGGCGAAGTCAAGGAGTTTGAGTTAGGCGGAAAGCGAAACGGCATTGTTCCACCGGCAGCCTCGAAGGACCGGCTGTATCTGGTAAACGTCTCAGGCACGCCAGATTTCAGGCCTGTTTACGATGCTCTGTCAAGGATGGGTTTCTACAGCCTAAACCCAGACAGAATACGCGACTTCCAATCGCCGGATTCCGGGGAACTTCTCGTTCGCGACGGCAGCAACATGACCAGCGTGCTCCGCCAACTCGCCAAGCGCGACAAGGCCCGAAAGAAACGTATCGAGGAGTATCTATCTTCGATTGTTCCTGGCGTCAGTGGCGTCGACGTGAAAGACGTTCCACCTAAAGCCACATTAGAGTTCCGACAAGAAGTCGCGGGTTCCACCGATCCGTGGCGGTTCTCCGCTGGAAACATGTCGGACGGAACTCTTCGCGCTCTTGGTATTCTCGTCGCCCTGTTCCAGTCCCAAGGCGCTGCCATTCCAAGCGTACCCCTCGTGGGCATTGAAGAGCCAGAAGTTGCCCTGCACCCCGCGGCGGTCTTCGCACTCCTAGACGCGCTTCGGGAGGCGAGCGAATCGACGCAGGTGATCGTCACGACGCATAGCCCCGATCTGCTAGATCAGGCAGACATGGATCGCGAACTCCTCCTTGCCGTGTATGCCGAAAAGGGCGCGACGCAAATTGCCCAGGTCGATGAGCCAAGTCGCGAGGCTGTTGGTAGGAGGCTCTATACGCCAGGCGAGTTGCTCCGTCTCGACCAACTGCGGCCGGATATCAAGCTTTTTGGTGCCGGCACGAAGTTGCCTCTTTTGGATGGAGCAGGGCTGTGAATCCGATCTTGGTCGGTCTTGTGGTGGAAGGTCACGGCGAGGTTAAGGCGGCCCCGGTCTTGTTTCGAAGAATTGCGCGTGAGATCGACCCCAGCGTGAAGCTGGAAGTCCTGCCGCCAATACGAAAACCACGTGGCAGTCTGCTGAACAAGCAAGGTGAACTAGAGCGAGCCGTCGAACTGGCAGCGCTGAAGGTACGCCCGCGTGGAGGCGTTTTCGTCCTTCTCGATAGCGACGACGATTGCCCGGCGGAGTTGGCTCCATGTCTTTTGGCTCGCGCGGAGGCACGCAGGTATGGGGCTGCAAGTGTCCGTAATCCTTCCCCAACGTGAATTTGAAGGTTGGTTTCTGGTCGCCGCCGAGTCGATTCGCGGAATGCGAGGACTGCCCGAAGATCTGGCTCCTCCGCAGAACCCAGAGGAGATTCGTGGAGCCAAGGGATGGCTTCGCGACCATATGCACGGGCGTGTTTACTCCGAGACAATTGACCAGCCTGCGCTAGCGGCGGTGTTTGACCTGAACCAGGCGAGGGCCGCGAAGTCATTTGATAAGTGCTGTCGGGAGCTACGGCTATTGATCGAGCGGTTTCGAGGCTGACCCAGAGCATCAATGTCTCTCGGCGGAATTGCAGCGGCGGACGCCAATCGAATCCCTCTTCCTCCGCCATCAAGCCGCGCTCCCGATCGGCCACAAACCCTATGAAAATGCGATATGCAATGTGGAGCGCCGCCGTCTCCGCGCTGCTTGCAACGGCGAGCCAGTTGGCTGGTCAAGTTCCCGTCGGAAAACCGGAAGATGCCGGAATGTCTACCGAGCGGCTGAAACGGATCCACGAAGCGATCGAGCGGCATATCGACGCCGGAGATATTTCCGGCGCGGTGACGCTGGTGGCGCGGCGGGGGAAGATCGTTCACTTCGAAGCGCACGGATTGATGGACATCGAGTCGAAGAAGCCGATGACGAAGGACGCCATCTTCCGGATCGCCTCGATGACCAAGCCGGTTACGGGCGCGGCGGTCATGATGATGGTGGAAGAAGGCAAGATCCGCCTGACCGACCCCGTTTCCAAGTTCATTCCCGAGTTCAAGGACATGAAGGTCGCAATGCCGCGGAACTCGATCACCCCGGCGCCGGCGGCCCAGCCGGCCGGCGCTCCGGACTTCTATTTGGAACCGGCCTATCGCGAAATCACGGTTCGCGATCTCCTCACTCACACCTCCGGGTTGATGAGCGGCGGACTGGGAGCGCGCGAAGGGGCTCGGATCGCGCCGAAGTCACCCACCGACACCCTGGCTACTTACATCCCCAAGCTGGCCGCCGTGCCGCTCGACTTTCAGCCTGGCACGCAGTGGGCCTATAGCGGTTCGGCCGGCCCGGAAGTACTCGGACGAATCGTGGAGATCGTGTCGGGCCTGCCATACGATCAGTACCTCAAGACTCGGGTCTTCGACCCACTCGGAATGAAAGACACTTTCTTCTATACGCCGGACGACAAAAGACCCAGGCTAGTGACTCTGTACGATAAGAGCCCCAACGGTTTGCGTAAGAACGCGAATCAGGACGGTGTGTCTTCGAAGATTTACTTCGGCGCCGGAGGCGGGCTCATGTCTACAGCCGAAGATTACTTGCAACTTGCCCAGATGTACCTGAATGGCGGCAAGCTGAACGGCCACGTTCTACTGAGTCCCACAACCGTGAAGTTGATGTCCTCCAATCACGTGGGAGACATGTTCAACGGAAAGCTGGGGCGTCCCGCTCACGGCATGGGCTACGGGCTCTTGCTCGGAATTGTGGAGGACTCGGTGGCCTCGGGACTGCGCGTTTCAAGCGGCAGCTTCGGCTGGGACGGATTGTACGGCACGCAGACGTGGATCGATCCCTCGCAGCAGATGGTCACCATCGTCATGATCCAGACGCAGGTGGCTCAGGTGCAGCGCGATTTCGAGAACGCGGTGATGCAGGCGATTGTGGAGTAGGCGCCAAGGTCTTGCTCCACTATCCGACAGACTGCTACGAACGGAACACAGTATTTATCGCCGCGGCCAGCGATCATGCTTGCCGAAGTCTCTCAGAGTCTCCTAAGATAGCGAGGGGGCCCTTAGGCTGAGCGGATCGGGACAATAACTTCGTTCCCGGTATGCGAAGTAATCGAAATCGGCTGGGCGGCCGGCGCCGGATAAATCCTGGCAGCACATCCCCACGAAAGCTCCGGTGAAGTTGGGCGCCGCCGGTGGACCCGCCTCATCCGATAGCAGGCTCGCATCCCACTGGCCGGGCAGCCACAGCCAATCCTGGCCGCCGGCGCGAAATGCAAAGCGGAGGCGCTCGTAATCCACTTCCACGCGGAGATGAATCCGCGGGTCAGTGGGAATCGGAATAGGTTCCGAAGTCACATCGGGCGCCATCTGATCGGGTGAGCAGGTTATGACGCGGAGGTGCTTACCCAACGCTCGGTCGTAGGAGACATAGAGGTAGTGATACTTGCTTCCGTTGTAATAGCAGACCAGTCCCGCCATTTGCTGGAAGCGGTCCGGCTGAAAATCGACTACCGTGGATGCGCTGTAGCAGTGGGATTGTTGCCTGCGCGCCACGAGCGCCTGGCGGAACGGGCTGCCCAAGGTTTCGCGTCCGTAAAGCCGTAAGTGGCCCGGCCGCTCGGTAAGGCTGAACAGTTCGTCGGGCCACGGAGACCGCAGCCACTGGAAATCGAGTGGAAGCTCGGGCCGGTCGAAGTCCTCTCGCTCGGACAATGACGGAAACGTGTGAGCCGGCAAAGCAGGCGCCGCGACTTCCGAGTAGGGAAGGCCTTTACCGTCCGCGGTCCGGAGCCATCCATCCGATCCCCATTGCATTTTCTGGATGGCGGTCTCGCGGCCCAGCGTGCAGCGCCCGCGATTGCGCAGGGGCCGGCCGCAGAGATGGACCATGTACGTCTCGCCGGCTTGCGTGTCAACGAGATCGGCATGCCCGGCCCGCTGTAATTCGATATCCGGACGGTGGCGCGACGTCAGAATGTACTTCTCCGGATGAAGCTCATACGGCCCAGCGATCTCCCGCGACCGCGCCAGCGTCACCGCATGTCCCCATCCCGTGCCACCTTCCGCGGTGAGCAAATAAAAATAACCGCCGCGCTTGTAAAGATGAGGCCCTTCGGTGAATGCAATCTCAGTGCCCTTGAAAATCAGTTTCGGCTCGCCGATGAGCCTTTTCTCCTCGACGGAGTACTCCTGCAAGACGATTCCCGCGAAGCGGTTGTTGCCGGGGCGGTGGTCCCACATCATGTTGACCAGGTATTTGCGCCCATCGTCCTCGTGGAACAGCGAGGGGTCGAAGCCGCTCGAGTTCAGGTAAACCGCGTCGGACCATTCGCCATCGATACGCGGGCTGGTCACCAGGTAGTTGTGAGTATCGCGGAACTTGATGCCGGCCGTGCCCTGGGACGCGGAGCCATACCGTTTTACGTCGGTGTAGATCAAATAGAACAGGCCGTCGCAGTAAGTCAGGCAGGGCGCCCAGACGCCGCATGAGTCGGGATCGCCGAGCATATTGAGCTGGCTCGCGCGAGTGAGCGGGCGCGTGAGCAGCCGCCAGTGCACAAGGTCGCGCGAGTGATGGATCTGCACGCCGGGGAACCATTCGAAGGTCGAAGTGGCAATGTAGTAATCGTCGCCGACGCGAAGGATGGAAGGATCGGGATTGAATCCCGGCAGAATAGGATTTCGGATGAGACGAGCGGCGTCCGGCATCTTTCGAAGTCTCCTAGCGGGCCTCGATCAAAGGCGGCGCGGCGGCTTCCGTGCGTTCGCGGACCAGCGTCCACAGGACCACCGCGCCGATCAGATCGAGCGCGCCCAAACACACAAAGAACGGCGTGTAGCCAACCGTGGCCACCAAACCGCCGATCAGCAAATTGAACAATGTCAACCCTCCATTACCCATCGTGCCGGCCATGCCCGCCACCGTGGCCACTTCATTTCTCTTGAATAAATCGGAGGACATGGTGATCGCCGTGACCGAAAGCGTCTGGTGGGCGAAACCCGCCAGCGCGAGCAGGGCGACCGCGGCATACGGGCTCAGAACGAATCCGACGAACCCCACGCCCATCATCATGAACGCGCCCAGCGTGAATACCGAGCGGCGGGAATTGACCACGCTCAGTCCGAACCGCTCCTGGAGGTATTTCGCCAGCCAGCCGCCGAACAAACAGCCGAAATCGGCGGCCAGGAACGGTACAACCGTGGAAATCGCCATGTGCTTCAGATCCATGTGGCGGACGTTGGTCAGATACAACGGAACCCAGAAGCTCAACGTGCCCCATGTCGGATCGGCCAGGAAGCGCGGCAATGCGATTCCCCAGAAATTGCGCTGCGCGGCAATCTTGAGAATCGAAGGGCGAGATCCATCGCTTTGAAGGTGTTTCTCCTGTCCGGAGAGAATGTAGTTGCGCTCTTCGTCGGTAAGCCCGCGGTGATCGGCCGGCGATTGGTAAAAGAGCAGCCACAGAACCACCCAAATCAGACCGAGCGATCCCGTGATGTAGAACGCCGCGCGCCAGTTGTAGGTCAGAATCGCCCAAGCCACCAGCGGTCCGGCGATCATGGAGCCGAACGACGCTCCGATGTTATAAACCCCGCCTGCCAGGCCGCGCTCCTTGGCGGGGAACCACTCCGCGGTCGCCTTCATGCCGGCCGGGTTCGCCGACCCCTCGGCGAATCCCATGCCGCCTCGGAGGCCCGCAAGGGCCTGCCAGCTATTCGCAAAGCCGTGCGACATGTTGATCAGCGACCAGGCGACGACGAAGATGGCGAGGCCGATCCGCAACCCGAGCACGTCGAGCGCGTAGCCGCAGATCGGCTGGAGCATGATAAAGCCCTGAAATGTCCCGACGATCCACGAGTACTGTTTTTCGGCGATGTGCAGGTCGCGCATGATGGTGGGCGCCGCGACCGCGAGCGTACTACGCGTCAGATAATTGACGACCGAGCCAAGCATGATCAGCCCGATCATCCACCAGCGGAGCCGTCCTTTGAATAGCTTCACGGTCTTCCTTTTCGCGTCGCCCCGGCGCCGCGGCGCAATCTTGCGCCCGGCAAACCGAAGGCCGGGATTCGAAATTCGAATCTCAATGTTAGCGAAATGGAAGTCCGCCGGGCGCCTTACCCTGAATTCCGAAGTTCGGATGCCCCGTAACAGGGCATGCCTTGAGGCGAGCCGATAGGGCCAATCCATCGAACGGCTTTAGCCGCTGCCGGCCTCTCCAGGGGCTAAAGCCCTGAGCTCTCATTGAATCGTACGGCACGCCTCAAGGCGTGCCCGGTTACAAATCCTTCCGATGCTCCGAGTTCACTTTGGCGATCAAGTTCAGCCGATCCCAATTTCGATCTTCAGGCTTACTTCATCCGTCAGGCCGGCCAGGGGGCCGGCCACACAAATGCCGAGTCCTCGAGCGGAGACGATTCGCACGGAATCACGGTGTCAATGCCCCGGTCTCGAATTACTTCCCGGGCGCTCCCTGCGCTTCCCACAGGAATTTGCGCAGAAACGTGTCCATGCGGCCCAGAGCGTACAGCCACCGGCTGTGGAGGAGAGATTCGTGCACGTCGTCCGGGAAGACGATGAGTTCGTAATAGACGTCGCGCTGCCGGAGAAGTTGAATGAGGCCGGTCATTTGCTGGAAGGCGACGTTGCGATCGTCGTCGCCTTGAACGAGCAGCACCGGCGATTTCCAGCCATCGATCAAGCCGGCCGTTGACGACTTATAGGAGACCGCCGAGGGATCCAGCGAGTTGCCGAAGAGGTGAACGCCGGCCAGATCGACGCCCGCCTTGAAGATGTCGGAATTGCGCGCGAGCGCTTGCGACGTGAGCAAGCCGCCGTACGACAAACCCCAGATGCCGATTCGATTCGGATCCACGTCGGCCCTGGCCTGCAAATATTTGGCGCCGGCGAGCACATCCTGATACTCGCTCATGCCCTGGCCCCCGGTGTTGGGAGCGGCGCGGAAAGACCGGCCATAGCCGACTCCGCCGCGGTAATTGATGGACATCACGATGTAGCCTTCGCTGGCAAGCCACTCATTGATGCCGTAGGCCCAGTGATAGAACTGCATGTAGTGATAGGCCGGCATCATTTCCCGCGTGGGCCCGCCATGCACGAAGATGATGGCCGGCCGCCGTTCGCCCGCCTTAAGGTCCTTCGGCACAAAAACTTGATTGTGGATCTCGAGGCCGTCGGCGGCTTTGGTGAGCACGATCTCCGGCTTCACGTGCGCGTCGACTGGAAAGCCGGGCCGAGAGGTGGGGAAGACGATCTTCTGCGCCGCTTGCGCCGCCCCCGTGGTCCACACGCCCAACGACTGCGGCAGATTCCAATTGGCGCTGAGCGTCGCGAGATACTTCCCCGAAGAGAGCGGCGCCGGGTAGGTTTCGACGCCATCGCCGGTGGTGATTTGCGCGGGCGCGCCACCCGATACCGGAACGGCCCAGATGTGACGCCGCTCGATATCCTTCGCGTTCGTGCAGTAGTAAAACGTCTTGCCATCGGCCGAGTACGCGATGGAAGTTTGATCTTCAATCAGCCCGTCGGTGGTGGTCAGAAGGACGGGACGCGCGGATAGGTCCGTAATCTTGAGCGAGTAAAAGCGCTCCCATTCGTCGGCCGGAGCTGTCTGGCCCCGCTGAGCCGTCGCGGGCGCTTGGCCCTGCCGATCCGCCGCGGGCGCCGGATTCTGCTGCGTTGCTGGCGAAGGCACCGGAGCTGGCGATTCCGCTCTTCCACCCGGGGCCTCGGCGGTTCCGCGTCCGCCTCTGCCGCCGCGTCCGCCGCCAAACTCGAAAATCAGGTTGTCGCCCGCCAGGTGCGCGTTGCCAAGGTTGGTGACGAGCGCGTCACTGGGTTGATTGCGCCAGATTTCCTGAGCTTCTCCCGTGCTTACGTCAGCCTTGTATACGGCTATCGTGTATCCGCCTTTGAACGTGGCGCTCATCAGGCCCGGAGAATTGTTCGTCGCGGCCGTGGAGGCTGTGGCGCCCTGGCCTGCCCGTCCGCCGCCTTCGCTAGCCTGCTGGGTGTTCGGCGCCGCTGCCGGCGCCTGACCCGCGCGTCCCGCGGCGTTCCCTTCGGGGGCGTTGGCCGGGGCCGCGGGAGCCGTGGCGGTCTGTTCGCCGCGACCTGCATTTTGCGCCTGAGGACTGGCGGCCGCCGCCGCGGCCCCTCGGCCTCCACGGCCACCGCCTCCCGGAAACGCGGGCGTTGCCGCCGCGGGCTGAGTGGCCGCGCCACGGCCCGCGCCACGGCCTGCTGTTGTGGTAGCCGTGCCCGGCTGGAACGCCGGACCGTTCGGCAGGCCGACTCCGCCTCCGCCTTGTTGCGCCTGCCGGCCGAATGGCAAGCCGGGGCGGCGGACGAAGTATAGGTGCTTGCCGTCGGGCATCCACATCGGGTTCGAGTCGAAATCCACGCTCGGCGACATGTACTTTACCGAGCGCGTAGCCATGTCGTAGACCACGATGAAGCTGTGATCGGTGCGCGTGCTCACGAAGGCGATCTTGCGGCCGTCCGGCGACCATCGGGGGCCGCTCTGAACGCCCCACTCGGTGATGAAAGCCTTCTCGCCGCGATCCACCTCGCCGGCCGGCTTTATGGGAGTGACTTTCGCACGGTAGATCTGCCCGTCCTTGACGAACAGGATCGAGCTGCCATCGGGGGCCAGTTCCGGGTTGGCCGTATCGGCCACCCGCCACGCGCCGCCGGCGCCGCTGGTGCGAGCCGCCCAGATGGCGTGCTCGGGTCCAGCCGGATCCGCGGACGGATTCGGCGACCAGCCCTCGCGATTGGGCGCCTCCCCACGGAGAAAGATGACGGTGCTGCCATCGTCCGAGATGCGGACGCTCGACATCATGATGCCGTCGTCTTTCGTGAAGTTCGTCAGGCGCACGGGGACGAACAAAGGGGCGGCCGCCGTGTAGGCGTTTCGCTTGCCTTCGGCGTAATCCACCCAGGCGATCCGGTCGACCTTTTGCGCGGCGACCACCTCCTGCGGGGATGCCGGGCTCAAGAACTGCTGGACCGTCGGGGCGCTGGGCGGAGCCGCGAGAAGCGGGGCCGCGAGGCAGGCGGCGACTGCAATGGAGAGGGCTGAAACACCAATCGTGATGCGCATAGAGATCCTTCTGATACAGGCCCGGACGGGCCGTTGAGGGAGTATAACACGGGGCGCGAATCGCTTCCTCTCCGCGTAAACTCCGCGGCTCCGCGGTTGGGACTTTACCTTAGGGGACGGATTACGGCCTTCGCCCCTCCGGTTGCGGGCGCCATGCCTAGTCTGCTATAAACGCATATCGCACTTTAGCCGTCGTTCTATGCCGGACAAGAAGAAGCCCGTCAAGTCAACCGATCGCCGAGCCGGCGAGGGTCAGCCCAGGGCCGCGAGAGAACTGGAATCCCCGGCCGCCCCGCATATGGACACGGCCTCGCAACTGGCGGCTTTCGAAGCAGCCATGAAGCTGTTTCATGCGCGGAATTTTCAGGAAGCCCGGGCCTTGTTCGCGCGCGCCCAGGGTGGCCCGGAGCGAGACGTCGCCCAGCGCGCTCAAGGCCATATCGCGATGTGCGATCGCCGTCTTTCGCGGCCGGATGCGGATCTGCGCACGGCCGAGGATTATTACAATTACGGCGTCGCTCTGATGAATGCGCGCAATTCGGCGTCCGCGCGCGAGTATCTGGCAGGGGCGGCTCGGTTGTCCCCCGACACGGACTACATCCTGTACGCTTTGGGACTGGCCCACGCCCTTTGCGGCGATCTGGACGCGGCCTACGAGAACCTCAGGCGGGCCATCGAGCTCGATCCGCGTAACCGCATCATGGCCCGCCGGGACGCCGATCTGGCGCATCTCGCCAACCGGCCGCCACTCGCCGCTCTGCTCTATCCTGAAAGGTCGGGCTGGTAGACTTGTCCGGTCCGCGGTAACGCTGCGTCATTCCAGATGGAAAACGCCTCCCCACTGCGCATTGTCGCTATAGGCGGCGGCCATGGCCTCGCCGCTGTCCTGGAAGGACTGAAGAGCCACGCAAAGCCCGGAGGCGCGGCGCGCCCTTTCGTCGAGATCACCGCTATTGTCACGGTCACCGACGACGGCGGCAGCTCCGGACGCCTTCGCCGGGAGTTCGACGTTTTGCCGCCCGGCGATATCCGCAACTGCATGGTGGCGTTGAGCGAAGATTCAGCCTTGCTCTCGCGCCTCTTCCAGCACCGTTTTTCGGCGGGGCGCGGATTGAAGGGCCATAGCTTCGGCAATCTATTCCTGATGGCGCTCACGCAGATCATGGGCGATTTTCCGGACGCGGTGCGCGCCTCTTCCGAGGTCCTCAACATCGCCGGCCGCATCTATCCTTCCACCACGGCCAACGTAGCCCTGGAGGCGACGCTTCAAAGCGGACGGAAGGTGGTGGGTGAAACCAGGATCGGCAAGAGCGTGGAGCGCATCCAGCGCGTGCGGTTGATCCCGCGCAAAGCCAAACCGCTCTCCGCCGCGCTCGCGGCGATCGCGGAAGCGGATGTCATCACGCTCGGCCCGGGATCGCTGTTCACCAGCATCGTTCCCAATCTGCTGGTGGATGGCATCCCGGCGGCGATCCGCGCTTCGAAAGCGGTCAAGGCCTGCTTCATCAATTTGATGTGGCAGCCCGGCGAGACCGCTGAATTCCGCGCCTCCGATCACATTCGCGCAATCGAGCGGCACGGCGGCCGGAGGATACTGGATTACGCCATCGTGAACTCGTCGCCGATTCCGTCCTCGGCGAGGAAGCGTTATGCGCGGCAAGCCGCTCTCCCCGTCGAAATCGACGTTGCGGCAATCGCCAGGATGGGCCTCAAAATCGTCTCCGCAAGCCTGGCCGAGTACGAGCGGAAGGTCCGGCACGACCCCGCGGCTACGGCCGCGGTGGTGCTTAGACTTGCGCAAGAAGGACGGCTGCGCAGACAGGCCGGGTAGTCCTCCATTTCCGTGCCGCGACTTGAAAGGAGCGGGCGGGCGGCGGATCATTCTACAGAACTGCTTCCGTGAACAACGCGGCGTGCCCGATTCGGTGTTTGCGCGCGGGAGGAGAGATCCGCGGTATCTTCGGGTTTTGGCCAACCGCTTCCTTCGGTCGCGGCACGGAAAGAAGCGGATTCCGATCGCCGGCGGATAAATCGACGTTTTCTGGAGAGGCTACGCGAGAACCCACTCTTCCGCTCTCATCGCCTTGCGGATGGCGCGAGCGAGCTCGGCGCGAATCCAGAGCACCGCGCCGAGATCTTCGGGCGAAAACGCGGCGGCCCGGAGGCTGTATAACGCCAGAACTCCGACCACGCCATCGCCATCTTCAAGCGGCGCCGCCAACATGGAGCGGTACACGGGAGCCGGCGGGGGCAAGCGGCGCGGATCGCGATTGAAGGCCGGCCGCCTCGTGCCGGCTACGCGCCGGATCTCGCCTGCCGCATCGGATTCGCCGGGACGGAAAATCCGAATCGCATCGAATGCGAGCAGCGCGCCGAGCCGCCGATCGAGAGTCCACAGTAGTTCCCCCAAATCGGCCGCGCGGCCAACTTCCTCCAAAAGTGTACACAGCGCGGCGGAGGGCCGGTTGTCGCGCATACCTTACGTATCGGCGCGGAAAGAGGGATTGTGATTCAGAATCCTGCCGATAAGGTTTTCGGGTCGATTCATCCGTTACAGGGACCCGCCGGCCGTCTTAGGGGCGGAGCGGGCGGGGAATCCGCCTAGTTTCTCCAGCGCTTCCCGGGCGGCGTAGGCCGTGTTGGCGTGGATGGTCACCGTATCTTCCACGTCGCGCGAGTACCCGCCCGCCAGCACGGCCGCGACCGGAACGCCGCGGCGCAGAGCCTCGCCAATCACCAGCCGATCGCGCTCCATCAAGCCTTCGATCGTCAGGCTGAGCCCGCCGAGCTGGTCTTCGTGATACGGATCGGCCCCAGCCACGTAAACGATCAACTCCGGTTTGAACATCGCCATCGCGGCGAAATAGCCGCCTTCCAGGCGGTGAATGTATTCGGAGTCTCCCACGCCATCGGCCAGGTGGATATCCAGGCTGGAAGGCGGCTTCTCGCTCGGGTAGTTGTTGAATTGATGAATGGAAAGCGTGAAGACGGTGGAATCGCCGGCGAAGATGGCCGCGGTCCCGTTGCCGTGGTGCACGTCGCAATCCACTACCATGGCGCGGCCGATTTCGCCGTCCCGCTGCAGGCAGCGGATGGCGACGGCGATGTCGTTCAGCGCGCAGAACCCCTCGCCGTGGCCGGGGAAGGCGTGATGGAACCCTCCGCTCAGATTCATCGAGACGCCGGAAGCGAGCGCCAGCCGCGCGGCCAGCGTGGTGCCGCCCGCGGCCAGCCGGCAGGCGTTCACCATCTGCCGCGAGTACGGCATCTCGAGGCGCAGAATGTCCTGATAGGTCAGCAGGCCGTGCTTCAGCTTGGCCACCCACTCGGCGTCGTGAACCAGGCGGAGGTCGGCGTCCGTAGCCGGCGCCGGCTCGATGAAATCCTCCGGCGTGGCGAACTTGGTCCGCATCATGCGGGCGTGCAGCCAGCGGTATTTCTTCGAGGGGAATACGTGGTCGCCCAAGTGCAGGTCGTAGAGCTCGTGATAGACCAGCCGGAAGGGCAACATAGCGCTTTCGAGTTTTTAATCCCCCAGAAACTTCCCGATTGGCCGGAAGTCCTTTACGTTATCGCAGACCGCCTTGATTCCGGCGGTGAGCGGAATGGCCAGCAGCAAGCCGGCCGAGCCCCATAGGAAGCCCCACAACATCAACGAGAACGTCACCACCAGCGGGTTCAAGTGCACGCGCGAACCTACAATCTTGGGGTACAGGACATTCAGCCCCACCAGATGCAGAATGGCGGTGATGCCTACCACCAGAACGTAGACCGCCGCCTGGTTGACCCCCAAGGCGGCGAACAGAGGCGGAATGACGGCGAGCGGCAGACCGATATACGGCACCAGGCTGAGAAAACCGCTCAGCGTACCGATAATCGCGGGATACGGAAGATGAATCGCCCAAAAAGCGAGACCGCTGAGGATGGCGAGCAGCAGCCCCAGCAGGGCGTTCCCCACCACGAACGCGCGCACCAGATCTCCGATACCTTGCAGGCTGCGCGCGGCTACCAACCGGTCCTCGCCCTGAAAGAGCTGGAGGAAGCTGCGGTTCATGTGCTCCCGCCAGCTCAACATGAAGTAAACCAAGAACGGTACGAACGAGGCCATCAGCAGGATGCGCGAAAACGACCCAATCCCGGCGTAGATGTAGTCTCCGATCGGAATGCCCTCCGGCTGCGGCTGAACTGGAGGCAGGGCGGGAGCCGCCGGCGCGGCCTTGCCCTTCTTCTTGCTGGCCGCCAAGGCGGCCTTTTCCAGTTCGCGCTTCCGCTGGCCCGATAGGAACATGGTGTACGCGCCCTGTTCCACGCCTTGAATCTTGTGCTGCACGCTGGCGACGAAGTCGCCGATGGTCTCGCCGTACTGGGGCAGATTCTCGTACATTCCCGAGAATTGCGAGTACGCTCCCAAACCAATCACGTAGAGACCCAGCAGGGCCATCGCGCACACCAGGAAGCTTGCTACGCTCCGCGGCAGCTTCATGCGCATCAGCACGGTGACGAACGGATCGAGGATAAAAGCGATGACGACCGCGATCAGCCCCGTGATGAAGAAGCTGCGCCCGTAATAGAGGATGGCCAGCGCGGCTCCCAAGGCAACGATGGTGACCGCCGCGCCGCGCGCTTCGCGCACGGCAGTCTGCAATGTTGCTGGAGGCTTGTGAATCGGCGCCACGTCTGGAGCAAATCCTGAATAGACTGTAGCATGGCTGCGCGGACGGGGAGGGATGGAAGGCGGGAGAAAGGAGAAAGGAGTCGGAAGGCTGAAGGGGACGCCAGCAGTTGAAGCCGCGGGTGGTTCCGTGACGAATCCCAGCCTCAAACAATGAATAGTGAAGGCGGCAGGCTCGGAGATTATTCAGCATTCGGTTTCCGTATTCAGCATTCTGCATTCGGCCTTCAGCATTCATCACCCCTGCAGCATTCCCCCTTCCGCCTCCCATCTATAATGGTCTTACCTTGACCCCTTTGAAGACTCGCGTCCTGGCTCTCGATCTGGGCAAAAAACGCATCGGGCTTGCCATCAGCGACCCGATGGGCATTGTCGCGCAAGGTCTTCCCAACCTGGTGCGCGTCAACAAACGTACGGATCTCGACGCGCTGGCGCGGCTGATCGAAGAGCGCGAGGCGGGCCTGGTCTTAATGGGAAACCCCCTCAATATGGGCGGCGCGGAGGGAAGGCAATCGGCCTGGGTCCGCGAGTTCGGCGAAGCGCTCAAGCGGCGGCTGGGCGTGAAGGTCGAATACCGCGACGAGCGCCTCACAACCGTGGAAGCCGGCCGCGTTCTGCGCGCGAGCGGCATTAGCATCGAAAAACGCGCGGCCGCGGTGGACCGGCTGTCCGCCATGATCCTGCTCCAAAGCTACCTGGATTTTCTGAACGCCGGGGCCGCGCCGGTTGATCCCGCCTGAGCCATGCGAAACGCCCGGCGCAACGGCCTGCTTGTCATCCTCACCCTCTTCGTGGCTAGCTGGGCGATCGGCTTGAACTGGCATTACATCGGCTTCGACGGCGAGAAATTCATAGACATTCCGCGCGGAGCATCCAGTTACTCGATCGCGCGGATGCTGGCTAATGCGGGCGTGGTCGAGTCCCGATGGGACTTCCTGGCGGCGCGCGTCATCGAGCGCGGGCGCGCGCTCCAGGCCGGTGAATACCGTTTCAACAAGCCCGCAACGCCGCTGGAAGTTTATAGCCGCATCGCCCGCGGCGACGTGTTCTATTACGACCTGGTTGTGCCCGAAGGCCGCAACATGTTCGATATAGCGGCCACCGCCGAGAAACTCGGCGTCTTTTCCGCCGCGAGTTTCCTCAAGGCTGCGCGCGACCCGGCGCTGATTCGCGATCTCGATCCCCACGCTCCCACACTCGAAGGCTATCTCTGCCCGGGGAGTTACCGCCTCAGCCACAACGCCACTCCCGCGCAGCTTTGCCGCATGATGACTCAGAAGTTCCGCGCGATGTGGGAAGGGCTGGTCACTAACGCCAACGTCCACGACGCCATCACGCTGGCGTCCATGGTGGAGCGCGAAGGCAAGCTGGAGAGCGACCGCCCGCTCATCGCCGCGGTATTCGCCAACCGCCTGCGCATTGGCATGAAACTCGATTGCGATCCGACTACCATCTACGCCGCCCTGCTTGCGGACGAATACCGCGGCGTCCATCCACCAGTCCGATCTGGATCGCGACAGCCCCTACAACACCTATCGGCGCGCCGGATTGCCTCCGGGGCCGATCGCCAATCCCGGGCTGCCCTCGATACTCGCTGCCTTGCATCCCGCCACGACCAAGGCCCTGTACTTCGTCCTGCGCCCCGATGGTTCGGGCGCGCATCAGTTCTCGGAAACAAAGGCCGCGCACGAACAGGCCGTGGGAAAATACCGGCGTGGGCTCGCGCGATAGCTCCATCAAACGGCGTCTCGAGGAGATGCTCGCGAAGTCGCAGCCGGAGGCCATAAACGGGGCTCTCTGGAAAGATCTGCTCGAACGCCTCGCTCCCGTTTCGGAGAATTACCTGCGCGAATTGTTGCGCGCCACGGGGCTGAAGTTCGAGCAGCCCTACGCAGGCGTCCGGCAGCACACGTTCGAGGAACTGGAAGATTCGCTGGTGGAAATGGGGCGCGCTTACGCCGATGCCATGGCCGCGGGCGACCGCGCGCTGGCGCGTGACTGCCGCCGCCAGGTAATCGCCGCCAAAAGCCGCGCCCGAATCACGGCCGCCGCAAAAGGCGCAAGCGTTGAGACCCAGGAACGGAAGCGGGAGATGGCTCAATGGATGCTGGTGTGGCTGGAGAATCCCGGGGTATTCCCCGCTTGGACCGCCATCCGCAAGCGCACGATGGCCGCCGATCCGTCCGCTGCGGATTGAACCGCGGAATCGCGAGTGCTCGCGCCGTGAAAGGCCCGCTACAGCGCGTTTTGCTATGATTTCGATTGGAATCATCCGATTGGGAGGTCCTTTTAATATGGAAGTCAACCGCCGGAACTTCTTGAAGTCGGCAGCCGTGGCCGCGGCTCCGGCAATCATCTCGGCGCAAAACCTGAACAGTAAAATCAACGTCGGGTGGATCGGCGTGGGCACGCGAGGCGATTACGGCATTCGCTGGCTGCACGACGCCGCAGCCGATGACGTCGTATTGACTTCCATCTGCGACACGTGCGGACCCTACATTACGCGCGGCATCGCCAACGTTCAGAAGACTTGGGGCAACACGCCCAAGACCTACGTCGACTACAAAGAGCTGCTGGCCGATAAGAGCATCGACGCCGTCTACATCATGACGCCCGAGCATCTGCACCACGAGATGGGCATCGCGGCGCTCGACGCCGGCAAGCACGTCTACCTGGAAAAACCGCTAGCCCACACTATCGAAGAGGGCTGGGACATTGTCAATGCCTGGCAGAAGTCGGGCAAGATCTGCCAGGTGGGCACGCAGAATCGCAGTTCCATCGCTCTATAAAACCGCTAAACAGTGGATCGAGCAGGGCATGATCGGCGAGGTGCATTACGCCCGCGCATTCTGGTATCGCAACGCGCTGGCCAACGGCGCCGCCGCCTGGCGGTACGATCTTCCCGGAACCGGCCAGTACGCATCGGTCGCGCAGGCCACGCCGCAGAATACCGATTGGAATCGCTTCCTCGGTCCCGCTCCGAAACGCGCCTGGGACCCGCACCGGTATTTCCAGTGGCGGCTCTATTGGGACTATTCCGGCGGCATCTCGACGGACCTGCTGGTGCATCAGACCGACATCATCAACTTCATGACCGGCAAGACCACTCCAACCTCCGCGACGGCGTCAGGCGGCATTTACCGTTGGACCAAGAATGACGACCGCGACACGCCCGATACCTTCAGCGCGCTCTACGAATATCCCGGCAATTTCCACATCAACTACAGCAGTTACCTGGGCAACGCCCGCGAAGGCTACGGCGAGCATATCTATGGCAGCGAAGGTATGATCGTAGTCGAGAACCGCACCGAACTCCACTTCTACCCGGAGACTTACTCGGGCGTGCCCGCTAGCGTGAAGGCCCGCAAGGAAATTCACATGTACAACGATGCGGACCCGCGGGTGAAGGCTGGGACGGCGAAGTCCGACTTCAAGGAAGTGGATGGCGTACAGGGCCACTTCAAGAACTTCATCGCCTCCGTCAAGGGGACGGAGAAGCCGATCGCGCCTCCGACTGTCGGCCAGGAAGCGGCTATCGGCGGGCACCTGGCTACGCTGTCCTATAAAAACGGCAAGCGGGTCCTGTGGGACGCGGCGGCCAAGAAGTATAGCTTCACGTAACTCGAACGGCGAGCCGACATGTACGTCAGTACGCTGCGCGATTTTGTGCGCGCCATGGGAGGCGTGTTGGAAGTGACTGCCCGGTTTCCGGACGGCGAGATCCGAATCAACCAGTTCGACTTGGGAAAGACTGCATAGCAAAGTCGTGGAGCGTAGTCGTGGATGATGCCTTGCTGACTGTGGCTCGCTACGAATGGCGCATGGACGCCCTGCTGGGGCGCTGCCGCCTGGAGTCGTGCGGCATACGGACTCATCTGGCCGATCAGTGGACTACCAGCATTTGTTGGCACTACACGAAGGCGCTTGGCGGTATCCGGCTTCAGGTCAATTCCGAGGACGCCGAAGATGCCGTTGCTGTGCTGCAGGAACCGCCGCAGGAGGTTGAAGAGCCGGTAGCAACAAAAGGCGAACTCCAGGCCGACAGGCTGTTGCGCGCCGCGGTTTTCGGCACAGTCGCGTTCCCGGTGATGATCTATGCTTTGTGGCTGCTCCTTAACGCCGTATTCCTCGGCGGCCCATGGATCAAACGGGAGCGGCGGCAGATCTTCAAAGCGGCCGGGATCGTCGTTCCCTTGGCGCTGATTCTCGTCGCGGCCGGCGCGAGCTTTGGGCTGTCTTACGGGTTCGGAAAGTGAATTGCGCCTCACGGCGAGACGACTCGCGCAGGCTGGCGGATAATTAGGAAGAAGGGGCTATGTCCATGACCATCGCCGCGGGCGTTGAGCTGCCAATTGCTGCGATCGCCGACATCTGCCTGCGGCGCCAGGTCCTGGAACTGTCGCTGTTCGGTTCGGCTGCGCGCGGCGAGATGCGTGCGGACAGCGACTTCGACTTCCTGGTTGACTTCCTGCCGGGCGCTCGCCCTGGGCTGCTGGGTGTCTTGGCAATGACGCGTGAACTCTCGGCCCTGCTCGGCCGCCGGGTCGATCTTGCGATCAAGCCGGCTCTGAAGCCGCACGTCCGGCCGGGCGTACTGGCCGAAGCACGGCTCATCTATGCGGCGTGATCATCAGCGATTGACGGACATCTTGGAGGCGCTTGATTGGGTCGCAAAGGCGATCTCAGAGAGAACGGAGGCGGATTTCCTCGCGGACGAAACGCTTTGCTACGCAATTGCGCAGAAGCTGACGATCATCGGTGAGGCGGTGTCGAGGCTAAGTCCCGCGCTCACTGGCCGCTACGGGTCCGTGCCGTGGCCTGACATTGTCGGACTACGGAATATCCTGGTGCACGAGTACTTCGGGATCTACTGGCCGCTCGTCTGGCAGACCGCTGTCGATCATGCCCCTGTCTTGCGTCACCAGGTTGCGGCAATCCTCGCCACCGAGTTTAAGCCGAGATAGCTCGACTGGCCGATTCAGATCGTCGTCAACCGGGAATTCGCGGTATCAATCTTTCAGCATCGCGTAGCACACCGCTGCGGGGACAATCAGCAGCAGCGCTCCGCCCGCGAGCGCCAGTGCGCCGTGCCCGGCTATGAGCGATATCACGGCTGGCGCCATGGAGCCGAAGTCGATGCCGGACAGGCTTGACCCGGCGCTCTTCACCATGGATTGGAACCACTGGGATGTCGCTCCGAAACACGCGCCCAGCAGGCCCATGGCGCAGGTCAGTGCGATCACCTGAATGGCCGTGATCGGCCGGCCGGCGGCCTTGGCCGCTTCGCGACGAGCGCGCATCCGCGCAACCCACCAGATGCGCCCTGCGTCGGGGAGGCGCGCTTCGGCGCGGGTCTCCTCGCGCGCCGCATCTATCGCGACGGCGATCGTCACGACGTCCGAGCAAATCGGGCATCCGGCCACGTGCTCGCGAAGGGCCGCGTCCACGCGGCCGGGCCAGCGCGACTGAAGCGCCGCGGCCAGCGCATCGGGTTCGAATTCGCAATCGACGCGTTTCATTTTCTTAAACTCCAACGGGCGCTCTGCCCAAAAGGCCAGCCAGCTTGCGCCGCGCCCGGAACAAGAGATGACTTCAAACTGGCGGGACGCAGGCCAAGCGAGTCCGCGATTTCCTGGTGTGATGCGCCCTCGGCGTAAGCCAGCCATAACATGGCCCGCTCGCGCGGCTTCATGCGGGCCATGGCGCGCGTGAGGTCGGCCGTCCGCTCGCTCGATTCGGCGTCCTGCTCGGAGGGCACGCGCTCGACATCATGACCGGTGATGTGGAAGACTCCGCGGACCAACTGGCGCCGGCGCGCATCCCTCGCCAGATTTGTGGCCGTGCGGTACAACGAATTCCGGCAGTGCGCTTCGCTTTCATGAACGGCTCCCGCGCGCAGGAAACGGTAGTAGGTCTCCTGGAGCAGATCGTCCGCCAGCGCCCTGTCTCCGGTGACTCGCGCCAGATAAGCCCACACGCCGCGCGCGGTCCGGTCGTAGAACGCGCGGAATGTGGTCTCGTCCATCACGAAGCCCGCCGATGCCTCTTCGATGGCGCCGTCGACATCCGAAATTGTCCCTTCCGGAAACATGGCTTGGAGCGTCGTCTCTTTCTTTCGTTTCGGCCCACTATGCGCTCTGGGACTCCTTGCCCGACGCCTTGGAAGCCGTCTCGATCAGCCCCAGCCGGTGAGAGATTACAAATGAAATTATCGCCGAAACCAGGAACCCGATGCCCAGAGCCACCGCCAGAATGCCTAATACGCGTATCGCCGGAGCGGCATCCCTTGCCATCCCCTGCCAGCTCACCACTTGCAGTCCGATGCCGGCCGCCAACAGCACAACGCCGCCCTGTACCGAAAGCAGAATTCTCCCAAGCGGCGCACCCTCCGGCCGCGATGCCGGGTTCAACGCGATAGGAGTCGATTGCAGGAACCTCGAGCCGGCTGGGGACTGAATATACGCGAGAAGTTCCTCGTTCGTGCTCATGCGATCCAGCAGCTTCGTGTGAACTTCGGTTTGTGTTTTGGTCAGGCGGCTCCAGCGGCGATGATCCACGACGGTGCGAATCAGCCAGACCAGCAGCCCGATGGCCATGCCGAAGCCCGCGAAGACGGCGATACCCGACAAGACGCCATTCCACATCTCCTGGGCCCGGTCGCGGTCCTGCGGAGGAGGGAAGCCACTGGGGAACCTGCCGCCAACATAATAGGTAGCGTCGCGCACAACTTCGGGGTGGGCTGTCAAAAAGCTCACCAGCGCTGGGTAGGGAGCCAGATAAGCCTGATTGGTGATCAACGTCGGGTCAATAGAGAGCACCTGGCGCAGGGAGGGAGGGTAATGCGAGAGAAGCTGCGACAAATCCCGCTGCACCCGCTGGGCATCGGGTTGGTCCGGTTGCGGGTTAACCATGACCTGTACCAACTGCCCTTTAACCAGCCTGTCCGCCGCCGCGCTCTTCGGAGGTTGCGCCCCGACGGCCGCCGGCAGCAGCACGGCGACGCAAACGGCCGCCATCCCCATTCGAAAGCCTTGTGAGATTTTCTTCATCGTCAGATTCCTCTCTGCCCGGTTAGTACGCAGCACGGCAGGAATGGTTGACAAGTTCGCGGCGGGTTTTTTGGGGCCGGGGGCTAGGGGCTCAGGGGCCGCGGTGGCTCGCTTCGCGGGTCGGGGGCGGGGTCGCGGGGTCGGGGGCCAGGGAAAAACCTCCTGGCATGGCGGCGCCAACAGTTTCCGTGAATGCCGGCATGTGCTCGATTCTGGTCATGAGCTGGTTCCCGCCCACCCGGCGCTTTCAGCCATTTCGTCCGGCGTCTCAGCCTTTCTTATCCCCGGCCCCTGGCCCCCGGCCCCCGGCCCCGCGAGCGAAGCGAGCCACCGCCGACCCCCGGCCCCCAGCCATAATAGGACTGATGCCCATTCCTGTGACGGTTGTGATTCTGGCTGCGGGCCTTGGTACGCGCATGAAGTCGCGGCAGGCGAAAGTCCTGCATCGGGTTTGCGGGCGGACGTTGGTAGAGACCGTGGTGGCGACGGCTCTGAAGCTTGCGCCGCCGGAGCGGATCTTCGTGGTAGTGGGTCACCAGGCCGATAAGGTCCGCGAAGCCGTCGGCACGCCTGGCGTCGGCTTCATCGAGCAGAAGGAGCAGCTTGGCACCGGACACGCCGTGGTGGCCGGCCGCGATGCTCTGGCCGGGCTGGGCGGCTACTTGCTGGTCCTCTACGGCGATTCCCCTCACCTGCGCGCCGAAACGCTCCAGCGCCTCATCGACCAGGAAGCTGCCGGCGACGCCGCCTGCGTGCTGATGTCCGCCGTAATGGAAGATCCCACCGGCTATGGCCGCGTCATTCGCGATTCCAGCGGGGCTGTGAGCGCCGTGGTCGAACAGAAGGCCGGCGCGCCCGAGCAGTTGGCCATCCGCGAAGCCAACATGGGCATCTATTGCTTCGAAGCGGATGCGTTCTGGAAACACGCCGGGGAAATTTCCACGAACAACCCGGCGGGTGAGTATTACCTGACGGACATGGCCGAGATCCTCACCCGCGCGGGACGGCGCGTGGAAGCCATGCGCATTGACGACCCGCGCGAGGCCCTTGGCATCAACACGCGCGTCGAACTCGCCGAATCGGATCGCATCCTGCGCGACCACAAACGCCGCGAACTGATGTTGGCCGGGGTCACCATCGAGAATCCCGAAACGGTGATGATCGATGCCGGCGTCCGCATCGGCATGGATACGGTAATCAGCCCCTTCGCGCAGATTCTGGGCAGTACCGTGATCGGCGAAAACTGCACGGTGGGCGCGTGCTCCATCGTGACCGACTCCGAGATCGCCGACGGCGCGGAAATCGGGGCTTTCACCATGGTCAACGGATCCGTTGTCGAACGCAACGCCAACGTTGGGCCGTACGCGCGGCTGAGGATGGACAATAGGGTGGGCGAAGGCGCGCACGTCGGCAATTTCGTCGAGTTGAAGAAGACGCGCATGGGAGCGGGCGCCAAGGCCAGCCACCTGGCGTACCTGGGCGATTCCGAAATCGGCGCGAAATCCAATATCGGCGCCGGCACCATCACGTGCAATTACGACGGATACATGAAGCACCCTACGAAGATCGGCGCCGGAGCGTTCATCGGAAGCAACAACACGCTGGTCGCGCCCGTCGAGATCGGCGACGGAGCCTACACGGCGGCCGGTTCGACCATCACGAATCCCGTGCCCGAGGACGCGCTGGCCCTCGGCCGCGCCCGGCAGGAAGTGAAGGAAGGCTGGGCGAGAAAGCGCAGGGAGATGCTCAAGAAATGAGCGCGCTGTGGCCGTGGAGTGGGCGTCCCGCCTGCCATGCCGGTATCCATACCGGCATTTTTCTGGATATTCCGAAGCCGACGCCGGCCCGCCCCGAGGGCCCCCGGCCGGCGTTGCAGCCTGAAACGCCAGTCCACCAATCGCCGGCGGCACTGGAAAGGGGCGCGTGTTGGACAACACGGAGCTAAAGATGCCGGAATGGACGCCGACTGCATGGCGCGCGCGGCCCGCGCTGCAGCAGCCCGAGTACCCGGATCGTGCGCGCGCTGGAACAGACGCTCGCCGAGCTGCGGGCTTTGCCGCCGCTGGTCACGAGCTGGGAAATCGTTCGGCTGCGGCAGCAACTCGCCGAGGCTGCCGAGGGCCGCGGCTTCGTGCTTCAGGGCGGCGATTGCGCCGAACGCTTCGAGGATTGCTCCTCTCCGCGCATCGCCAACATGCTCAAGGTGCTCCTTCAGATGAGTCTGGCGCTGGCTGTGGGAGCGCAACGGCCCATCATTCGAATTGGGCGGTTCGCCGGCCAGTACGCCAAGCCGCGGTCCTCCGATTTCGAGACGCGCGACGGTGTGACGTTGCCTTCCTACCGTGGAGAACTGGTGAACGGCGCCGAGTTCACCGCGGAAGCCCGCACCCCCGATCCACAGCGGCTATTGCGCGGATACGAGCGCGCCGCCCTCACGCTGAACTTCATCCGCTCGCTGGTGAAGGGCGGGTTCGCCGATCTGCACCACCCCGAATACTTTGAGATTGACTGGGTGAAACATTCCCCGCTGGCCGACGAATATCACCGCATGGTGGAGACCATCGGCGATTCGCTCCACTTCATGGAGAACGTTTTGGGAGTGCGCGCCGGCGACACCGACCGCATCGAGTTCTTCACCTCGCACGAAGCTCTGCACCTGGAATACGAGGCGGCGCAGACGCGCAACGTGCCGCGCCGCTCGGGCTGGTTCAATCTGGCATCGCATTTTCCGTGGGTCGGAATGCGGACCAACCTTCCGGAGGGCGCGCATATCGAATACCTGCGCGGCATCGAGAACCCCGTGGGAGTGAAAGTCGGCCCGGATTTCACGCGCGAACAGGCCGCGGAATGGGTCGAAATCCTCGATCCCCACCGCGAAGCCGGCCGGCTTGCGTTCATCCACCGGTTCGGCGCGGAACGCATCGGGGAATGGCTGCCCCGTCTCGTGGAGGCCGTCCGCGGAGCGGGCGGGCGGCCGTTGTGGATCTGCGACGCCATGCACGGGAACACGCGCGCCTTGTCGAACGGTTACAAGACAAGGCGGTTCGAGGATATTTACTCGGAGGTGGAGCAGGCCTTCGAGATTCACCGCGGCTTGGGAGAGTCGCTGGGCGGCGTGCACGTCGAGGTCACCGGCGAAAACGTCACCGAATGCACCGGTGGCGCGCGCGGCCAGAGTGTGGCCGATCTCACGCGGGCCTACGAGTCGGAAGTCGACCCGCGCCTGAACTACGAGCAAGCGCTTGAGTTGGCGTTCCTTATTGCGCGGAAGATGAAGAGCGCGGGGCGCTGAGTGGGGTCAGGCCTTTCGGCCTGCCGCCGGGCTTCGGCCCGGCGCACGCGACAGAGGTGCGGAAACCGCCGGGGCAAAGCCCGGCGGCAACCAAGAATGGCCGGCCCCACATTACTCAGCGGCCCGCTCCAGCTTCGAAATCAGAGCCCCCGTCCCCACCACCACCCCGCAGCCGATCACGTTGTACCAGAGGAAGGCGATGTTCGTGAAATACCAGCAGGCGAAAATGACTGCCTCGCCTGCGAGCGCGCCCCAGAATGCGCCGCGCGCGCGCACCTTGGGGAAGAAGAACGCCAGCACGAATACGCCCAGCATCCCGCCGTAGAAAAACGACCCGAGCAGGTTCACGGCTTCCACCAGCGAGCCCAGATGCTTCGCGTACTGCGCCGATACTACGGCGTACCCGCCCCAGAACAACGTCGCCACGCGGGAGGCTTTCAAATAATGACGGTCGGAAGCGGCCGGCCGGAAACGGCGCTTATAAATGTCGATCACGCTCACCGTCGCGAGAGAGTTCATCTCGCTCGATATCGAGGACATGGTGGCGCCCAGGATCACGGCCAGGATCAGACCTACCAGGCCGGCCGGCAAGTAACGCGTCACGAAGCTGAGGAAGATGTAGTTGGTGTCGTTGAACTTCTTGCCGCCGGTCTTCTCCAGAACAGCGGCGCCATCCTTTCGCGCGGCATCCAGATCGCTCTGCGCTGCCCTGTAATCCGCCGCGCTCGCCTGCGCGGTGCGCGCGTCGCCATTGTGGCGGGCGGCGATCAACCGGTCGGCGGCCGACCTCCTTCGTTCGAAGGCATCGTCGTACTTCCGAGTGACCGATTGAAGAACGGGCGCCGGCGTCACCGCCTCCAACCGGGTCACTTGACTCCGGTCGAAGAACAGAGGCGGCTTCTGATACACGTAAAACACAAACACCATGGCCCCGATGAACAGGATGAAGAACTGCATCGGGATCTTAGCGACGGCGTTGAACAACAGACTGAGCCGGCTCTCTCTCACGGACTTGCCAGTAAGATACCGCTGCACCTGGGATTGATCCGTACCGAAGTAAGCCAGCGCCAGGAACATGCCGCCGAACAGGCCGCTCCACAGGTTGTAGCGATCGTTCCAATCGAAATGCGTGGTGACGGCGTTCAGGCGGCCGGCCGCGCCGGCAAGACTCAGTGCGTCGCGGAATGAGACGTGGGACGGAAGCAGCAGAACGGCGCAGAGGAGCGCGGCGGCGAGTCCCAAAGTCATCACAATCATCTGCTGCAAGTGGGACCACGACACGGCTTTGACGCCGCCGGTTGTGGTGAACGCGACCGCAATGCCACCCATGATCAGCGTGGTGGCCCAATCCGGCCAGCCGAAGATCACGGTGAGCACCACCGCGGGCGCGTAAAGCGAGATGCCGAGGGCCAAGCCGCGCTGAATAAGAAAGATGATGCTGACCAGCATGCGCGTGCGGGCGTCGAACCGCTGCTCCAGGTATTCGTAGGCCGTGAAGACCTTGGCGCGATGGAAGAGGGGGACGGCCGTGGCGCACAGGATCACCATGGCCAGTGGCAGGCCGAAGTAAAACTGCACGAAGCGCATTCCATCCACGTAAGACTGAGCGGTGGTGGAGATGAACGTGACGGCGCTCGCCTGCGTGGCCATTATGGATAAGGCCATCGCATACCAAGGCATGCTCCGCCCCGCGAGCAGATATTGATTGACGTTGCGGCTGCCCCGTCCTCGCCATAGCCCGTAGAGGATTACGTATGAGAGGGCCGCGCACAGGACGAGCCAGTCGAGGGGACGCATGGCAGGGGGTCAGATGGGCGGTTGTGGAGCGGGCTTACAGCCAGCTATTCCGCCATTCGTGGCGGCATGTGACCGTGCTTCCGGGAGGCCGGTCATCGTCACGGAACGGAATGCCTGCAGGGACGCAGGCATGGCAGGCTGGAAGCCCACTCCACGGCGGTGAACGGTTGAGGCCAACTGAAGCCGCGCTACTTCACCGTGAAGTTGATGGAGGCTACGTGGTTCTCCCACGTAAGTTGGAGCATGCCGTTGCCCCCGCCGTGATCCATGAGCGTGTACTTCAACTCCTCTACCATCGCCGGAGGCTTGCTCATGGTCATTTTGACGCGGCCCAGATCCTGCCCTTTGTTGTAATCCGTCCCCCATTGACCGGTCTGCTTGTTGACGATAAGAACCCAGTTGTCCTGGTCCGTCAGATCGACGTACAGGGTGTAATCGCCCTTGGGAACCGCCAGGCCGGAGATATTCAGGTCGGCGTCCGTGTGAAAGGACGTTGCGGAGTTCGCGCCCGCGCGCCACACGGGGTAGGTAGCGTCCGTCCCAATCTGTCCATCCTTGCCGAACAGTTTGCCCACGCGGCCATTCACATGGGGAGCGGAGTATTTGATGGTGATGGTCTTGCCGGCGAATGCCTTGGTCTCGGTTGCGGCGGGGCTCTGAGCCAACGAGACGCTCGCCGCGGCGAGCAGAACCGAACAAACTGAAAGCAGTTTCACTCTGAGATTTCCTCCTCAGTCCAGCATAACCGTTGTGGCAGGCCGCTTGGCCCGCCGGCGTGTCCTACACCCGCCACTCCGCCGCAGATGCATCAGCCAGCCGTCGGCGCCGTCGTCATAATAGCCGCGCCATAAACGCACAGTCCGGAAACCAAGCTCCTTGTAGAGCGCTTGCGCCCCGTGATTCGTCACCCGGACCAGCAACGCGACAAACTCGACCTTCCGGCGCCTAAGCGCCCCGATCAGGCTTTTCATCAGAACTCGCGCCACGCCCTGCCGGCGCGCATCGGGAGCGACGGCCACGGAAATCACCTCGGCGCGCCCACGGCTTACGCACGCCAGCGTGTAGCCGAGCATCTTTCCAGCGCTCCACGCCGCAAGGAAAAGGTCCCCGTTCCGGCCCAGGTAACTTGCAAACGTGTTGCGGTCGTAGGCGTCCACGCCAAAGCAGGCGTTCTCGATTTCGAGAATGCGATCCAGGCCAGCCGTAGTTACGCGGCGGACGGTCACTCGGGTGTTATCCTTTAACATGTTGATTTAATGGATATTATTCCCCAATCTCAGATCTTCGCCCTAGCCGCCGTCGCCGTTCGCTGCTCCCCGCTTGACAACTATTTCAGACGCGCCCATACTGGAATTGTGTTGCAACTGAGTGTCAATAACAGGACCGTGGAGAGCGTCGTGCCAACCCTTATGGATCTGCGCCGCGGTGACGCCGCGGTGGTCGAGCGAATCGATCTTCCGGCCGAGGACGCCCGCCGCCTGATGGAACTCGGTTTTCTTCCCGGTGCGCGAGTCGTGGCGGGCGCCAGCGCGCCCGGCGGCGACCCTCGCGTCTTCCAGGTGGACGGTTCGGAAATCGCGCTGCGGCGCGACACGGCCCGGCGCCTCAAGGTTCAACCTGAACGCAGAGCCGCGCGGGTGGATAAGAAATCGCGCCATGAGGCTTCTCCGAGGCCCTAATGAGCGATTGCGGCTCTTGCCACGAGTGCGGCGGCGTATCTGTATTGGAGCGGCCTTCGTCCGGCCAGGCAACGCCAGCCTGCGTCGCACTCGTCGGTCCGCCCAACTCCGGCAAAACCACACTCTTTAACCGTCTCACGGGCCTCCGCCAAAAGGTAGCAAATTTCCCCGGCGTCACGGTGGAGCAGCATACCGGCGTGGCCGAACTCCCCAGCGGCGCCTCGGTTGAGATTGTCGATCTGCCGGGCATCTACAGCCTTTCGCCGCGTTCGGAGGACGAACGGGTGGCGCGCGACGTGCTGCTGGGCCACCGCCCCGAAGTCCGTAAGCCGGAAGCCATTCTGCTGGTGCTGGACTCGACGAACCTGGGCCGCAACCTGATGCTGGCCGCGCCGATCCTCGCGCTGGGCACTCCCACACTGATCGTGCTCAACATGGCGGACGATCTGCGCAGCCGCGGCGGCCATTTGGATTTACCCGAACTGGAAGCTCAACTGGGCGCGCCGGTCGCGCTCGTGAGCGCAAGCCAGGGCGAAGGCATCGGGCAGATTTACGATTTTCTGGCCGGCTCGTGGCAGAAACCGTCTCCGCTTGAGCTGCCGGTGCTGAACGACGTTCCCAAGTGCAGGGAGTGGGCCGGCCGCATGGGCGAGAGGGCGCATTACCGCGCTCCGCTTCCTCCCATGTGGACCCGGCGCCTGGACAAGATTTTTCTGCATCCGGTGGGCGGTCCGCTGATCTTCATCGCGGTCGTTGTCGCGGTCTTCCAGGCGATGTTCACCGGGGCCGTGCCGCTGATGAACGGCGTGCATTGGCTTTTCGATAAGACCGGCGGCTGGATCACCGGCGCTATGCCCGATAACGCGTTCCGCTCACTGCTCATCGATGGCGTGTGGACCGGCGTCGGCTCGGTGGTTGTCTTCCTCCCACAGGTTCTGCTGCTCTTTTTGTTCATTGGAATCCTGGAGGATTCCGGGTATCTGGCCCGCGCGGCGCTCATCGCGGACCGCACCATGGCCAAGGTGGGCTTGCAGGGGAAGGCGTTCATCCCGCTGCTTTCGGCGCACGCTTGCGCCGTCCCGGCGATCATGGCCACGCGCACCATCGAGGACAAGCGCGACCGCACGGCGACCATTCTGGTGGCGCCCTTCATGACCTGCTCCGCGCGCCTCACGCCGTATACTCTGATCATCGCGGCCTTCATCCCCAACAAGCTTTTGTTCGGGTTCCTGAGCGCGCGCGCCGCCGCCATGCTGAGTTTGTACGCGCTCGGCTTCACCGCCGCGATTGTCACCGCGAAGATTCTGAAATCCTCCATCCTGAAAAGCGGAGGCGCGCCCTTCATGCTGGAGATGCCCGCGTACCGGTGGCCGACGTTGCAATCGCTCGGACTGAGGCTCTACGACCGGGCGAAGGTGTTCTTGCGCCGCGCGGGCACGGTGATTCTTCTGATGACCGTGGCGCTGTGGATCTGCGCGCACGTTCCCACTCACAACGGGCAGGCCCCGCCCATCGAGCAGAGCGTGGCGGGCCGCATCGGCCATGCCATCGAGCCAGCGATCCGGCCGCTGGGCTTCAACTGGAAGATCGGAATCGGGCTCCTTACGTCGCTGGCGTCGCGCGAAACCATCATCGCCACGCTGGGCTCGATCTACGGCATGGACCCGCGCACGCATACCGAAGGCATGCAAGCGGCGCTGCGCCACGACCTGACGCCCGGCGGCGCCGTCGCGCTGCTCATCTTCTTCGCCTTCGCCATGCAGTGCTTCGCGACCATCGCCGTAGTGCGCCGCGAAACCGGCGGCTGGCGCTGGCCCGCGCTTCAATTCACGTACATGGGCGTCCTGGCGTACGCCGGCGCCTTCATTGCGGCCCACGTGATCGGATAGCCGACGGCTGGCAGCTTGCTCACACGCCGCGGCGGTTTCCCCACAAATCGACGTGCAGCCGCGGGCTGAATCGGAAGCCTTCCTGCTTGCAAATCTCGGCGAGCCAAAGGGAACGCTCGCGCAGGACTCCGCTCTCCACGCCTTCGGGCATCAGAATCGTGTGCACGGCGCCGCCGGGGAATGCGCGCAGAAACGCGCGCACTTCATCCATGTCCTCGGGCTTCGCAATCACGAACTTGAGCTGGTATGCATACCGGCTCATCAGATCGAACAGCGGTTGTCGCTGGATGCGCAGCTCCTCGTGGCGCTCGGCCCAGGCGCCAACTCGGCGTCGAGTTGGAAAGCTTTGGGCTGATGCTCATCAGATCGCATTCCACCGGCTGAAACACCGTGCCGGCGGTCTCGATGGTGATGTGCAGACCGAGCTTTCGCAACCGCGCGGTCAGCGGGATAATTTCGGGCTGGATCATGGGCTCACCGCCGGTAACCACAATATGCCGCGCGGGGTAAGCGCGCACCTCGTCCAATATCCGATCCAGCGCCCAATCGGTTCCTTCCGGTTGCCAGGACGTATAAGGCGTGTCGCACCAGGCGCACCGCAAGTTGCAGCCGCTGGTCCGAATGAAGACCGAGGGCGCGCCGACCAACGAGCCTTCCCCTTGAATCGAGTAGAACAGCTCAGCAATCTTCAATGCCGGCCTCAAGAAAACCCTTGGCGCGAAGCAGGCACGCGTCGCACTGTCCGCACGGCCGCCCGTCCGGCTGAGGATCGTAGCAACTGAAGGTCAGCGAAAACGGAACGCCCAATTCATGGCCGAGGGCCACGATCTGGGCCTTGTTGAGGCTCAGAAGCGGCGCATGGATTTTGATTCGCGCGCGGCCTTCCACGGCAGCCTTGGTGGCCAGGTTCGCCAGCCGCTCGTACGCTTCGAGATACTCGGGGCGGCAATCCGGATAGCCCGAATAATCGAGCGCATTGACGCCGATGAAGATATCCGAGCAGTCGAGAGTCTCGGCCCATGCCAGCGCCAGGGAAAGAAAAACGGTGTTGCGCGCCGGAACGTACGTTACCGGGATACCCTGCGCCATTTCCGCGAGCTCGCGGCCCTTCGGAACCGCGATATCGGACGTGAGCGCAGAGCCTCCGAACGCGTTGAGCCCGACGCTTGCCACCAGATGCCTGGCCGCGCCCAGCGCCCGCGCCACGCGCGCCGCCGCTTCCAGTTCAATTCTGTGGCGCTGCCCGTAATCGAAAGTAATGGCGTAGCAGTCATAACCTTGCCGCTTGGCGAGCGCCAGGCATGTGGAAGAATCCAGCCCGCCACTCAGCAGGCAAACGGCGATCGGGGAAGGAACGGAAGCAGTCATGAACCCAGTTCCAATTGTACCGACGCGGGGGCTAGGGGCTGGGGATCGGGAGCCGGGGAATCGGGTTCCCGCTTATTACGCACGCGTGGAGCCAATCGCAGGCCGATCCCTGTGCCGCGAGGTTGATCTACAGCCTCGCTCGCCCCGGCCCCTGGCCCCCGACCCCTGGCCCCCGTTATGATGGGAACCGCGCGTGCGAATCCGTTTTCTAACATCCACTCCGCTTGATATTCGCCGGGGCAGCGGCACGTATGTCGGCATTCACGTTCTGGCCGATGCGCTCCGCGCGCTTGGGCACTCGGTGGAAATCGAAGGCTCGCGGCTGCATCTCCCCGTGTATACGGCGGAACGCCTGGTTTTCAATCGCAGGCTCAAGCCATCCCGCGATTTCGATCTGACCGTGGGCTTCGATATGGATGGCTACCGCATTGCGGCCGGCAACCCGTCGCACGTCGCATCGCTCAAGGGAGTGATAGCGGATGAGGCGCGGTTCGAGCGCGGCTTCACGCGAGCCACCATGTCCGTGCAGGCGCGCTGTGAGCGCCTTCACGCGCGACGAGCCGCGCGCGTCATCGCGCCGAGCCGCTACTCGGCGGAACGGGCGGCTGAGTTCTACGGCTTGCGCGAGCCGCCGGCCGTAGTTCCGGAGCCGATCGATCTGCCTCAGTGGCGTTCGTTGTTGGAGCGCAATCCCGCCCGCTCTTCTCGATTCACCGTACTATTCGTCGGGAGGCTTTATCGCCGCAAGCGCGTGGACGTGTTGCTGCGAGCGGCCGCTTGCCTGCGCGGCTCGATTCCGGAGATCGAGCTTCGCATTGTGGGCAATGGTCCGTGCGCCGGGCCTCTGCGCCGGCTCTCAAGCGAACTTGGTCTTCAAGGCGCGGTTGAATGGCTCGGCGACGTGTCTCGCTCCGCGCTGGCCGCCGAATACAATCGCGCCGATGCGTTCTGCCTGCCGAGCGTTCAGGAAGCTTTCGGTATCGTGTTGCTGGAAGCCATGGCGGCGGGCAAGGCGATTGTCGCATCGCGCGCCGCGAGCATTCCCGAAGTCGCTCCGCATGCGCAGTTGGTGGAACCGGACAATGCCGAAGCCCTGGCGGCGGGAATAGAGGCTCTTTATCGCTCGCCGGAACTGCGCGCTGCAATGGCCGCAACGGGCGCAAGCCGCGTCGCGCAGTTCGATGCGCCGCGAGTTGCGCGAGTGTTCCTGGAGGCGTGCGCCGGAACGCGCGCGTGAGAATCGTCCGAAAAGGCTTGCTCGAATTCAGCCCGTTGGCGCGCGGCGACGCTCCTGGAATTCGCCTCGATCCCGCCGTCAGGGCCGGCCGGTCAACACTCCGCCAAAGAAGAAGCCGAAACCGAGAATGGAATCGCAATGCGGGCAGGAGTACATGATCTCCTTCTTAATCAAACCGGTAACTTCGCGATGAACGGTTTCCGGCATCGTTATATCCGCGGAATCGCGCCGGGTATTTTCCAGCGTGACGACCTGCTTGCAGTAAGGGCACTTAGGCATAGCCGAATCGTAGCAGGAGACGCGCGCTGGGGACGAGCGAGAAAGGAGGAGGAATGCTGAAGGCGGAAGGCTGAATACGGACAAGGAGCGACGGACGCCGAACGCCGAGCGCCGCGGACGACACACTTCGAGTGACGGAGTGATTGCCGTGGTGGGGATTTCGTTGCGGCGGCCGGGGGCTTTCGAGCTTTTCGCCGGGCGTCATTCCGGCCGCCGGCAGGTCTGGGCCGCATCTTCAGAGGCAGGGGGTGGGCTTTCTAGGCTCGCGCACCTTACGCATTCCGATTCAATGCATGGCCCGCTGGTTTGACCCCGATCGCGGTAGGCCCGCCTGGGCGCATCCGCTCCTGGGTGTTTAGGAACCGGTTCCTTGGTCTCCCGTCGGCTTCCGCCGCAGGCCTTTAATCAGGGCTCCGGGAGTACAGTCCGCCAACTACTTGCAACGCTTCCTGGCCAGGAAGTACAGTCGAGGGTTGCTCGCGGAGCGCGATTCCCTCGTCCGATTGGAGAGTAGCACGCGGAACTCGCGGGTCAGGCCGTGGAGGTCTCGAAGTCGTTGAGAGAGTGGAAGAAATAATATGCAAACCGCGGTGAACGCCGTGAACAAGACTGGCGCGAGGCTCGGCGGACCGATTGTGGTCGCGCTGAGCTGGTATTGGGCGAGCAACGCGCCTCGGCCCAAAGGCTGGGCCATGGCCATCGTCTGGTGCGTCCCGCCGCTGGCGTTTCCGATCGCGATGGCCGGCCTGAAGGCGCTGAATGCGAAGCCGACGGTCAGTCGCGCGGAGTGAGTGACGCTGTTTGTCCACTGCGGAGTCATGACCGTCTTGGGAATCGGCCTCTTTGGGGCGATCAGGCTGGTGAAGGAATGGCCCGGCCCGCGGATCCCATTTCCGTCGCAACCGAGCCTCGCGCTAACTTTGGTTACCGGCGCCGCGCGTTTCTCTCCGTGGTGAACCTGGCCTTGCGGGGCTTGGGCGCGCCGTTCGCAGTGAAGATCTCCAGCCGGCTGGCTACCGACTGGATGTATTCCTGGACGCGGAACCCGATGGTGCTGTGCACGCTGGCGTGGATGATTGCGGGCGCGCTGATGTTCCGCTCGGTGTGGTTGATGGCGTGGCTCGCGGTAAGCGCGACGCCGGGCTGGCTTTTCTTCGTCAAGCGATACGAAGAGCGGGAGTTGGAGATCCGCTTCGGCGCGGCGTACTTACAGTACAAAGCGAGGACGCCCTTTTTGTGGCCGAGGAGGCCCCGGTAAAGAACACGCCCGATAAACCGGCCAGACGAAAACGCGCCGTGCCCCACTTAGGGCCTTTCACGAAATAACCATTGCAGTCTCAGAGCGCATGAATTGTATCAGGGCATGGCTTCAGCCGTGCCGCGGAGCGTATACGCGGAGCGTATACAAAAGTCGGGGCTTCAGCCCCGGCGTGGCGCCAACCAGGGGCTAAAGCCCGTTGTTTTTAGGCCACTATTTGGCATGGCTAAAGCCAAGCCCTGATACACGGCCGAAACTGAGAGAGGTCCTGCCTGGGCCGGTTATTCTCTGTCAGACCGTTACTTCCCGATGCAAAACGTCGAGAAGATGCGGTTGAGGATGTCGTCGGCGGTGGTGGCGCCGGTAATGGCGTCGATGGGTTGCAGAGCCGAGTAGAGATCCAACAAAAGCATCTCGTGCGGGATGCCTGACTCGGTTGCGGCGCGCGATTTTTCCAGATATTCCGACGATTCGCGGAGCAAGCGCTCGTGGCGGAGGCTGGTGATGAAGCCGGTCTCCTGCTCCAGCGCGCCGGCGGGCGCAATCACGCCGAGGATGGCGTCGCGCAGTTGCGGAATGCCTTCGCCGGTGAGAGCGGAGACCGGAATCGCGCTTTGTTCAGCCGCTTGGCAGACGCCCAGAGGCCCCGGCGCCTGCCCCACTAAGCGCGGAGACGGCTAACGGACGCAAAAACGCCTCGCGGCCTGCCTCTGGGCAGGTCTGGAGACCTGCCCCACTTAAATCGCATTTGTTGCCGGCGAGGAGCGAATGGCCTTGCGACTTGGCGTGATCGATGAGCGCCCGGTCTTCGGGAGCGATTGGCTGCGAGATATCGACGACCACCAGCGTTACATCGGCGTCGGCCATGGCTTGATAACTGCGCTCGATGCCGAGCGACTCGACTCGTTCGGCGGCATCGCGGATGCCGGCCGTATCAAATAGCTTCACCGGGATGCCGCCGATGGAGGCGGTCTCGGAAACCACGTCGCGAGTGGTGCCGGGGATCTCGGTGACGATGGCGCGGTCGCGTTCCAGCAGCGCGTTAAACAGGCTGCTCTTGCCCACGTTAGGGCGCCCGACGATGGCCAACTTAAAGCCTTCGTGGACCAGCGAGCCGTAGCGGTAACTTTCCGCGAGCGCGCGCACGCCGTCGAGAACGCCGTCGAACGCGAGAGAGGATCTCGGAAGCCGGAGCCACGCTCACGTCGTCTTCGGCGAAATCGATTCCCGCTTCAAGCAATGCGATCAATTCGAGAAGCCGCTCCTTGAGCGGAGCGATACGGCGCGAGACGGAACCTTCCAGTTGCCGCGCGGCGACGCGGGCTTGATACAGCGTGGTGGCTTCGATCAGATCGCGGACGGCTTCGGCGCGCGGCAGATCGAGGCGGCCGTTGAGAAACGCGCGCAGCGTGAACTCACCCGGCTCGGCGATGCGCGCGCCCGCCTCCAGCGCGCGTTCCACGGCGTGCCGCAACACGACGGGCGCGCCATGGCAGGAAATCTCGACCACGTCCTCGGCTGTGTAAGAACGCGGAGACTCGAAGAACGTGACGACGACCTGATCGATCGGGCGAGCGGTGCGATCGAGCAACTCGCCCAGTCGCGCCCGCCAGGACCGCCATTCGGAGCCCTCCGAGAAGCGCACCAGGGTTCCGACGATGGCGCGGGAGTGCTGGCCGGAGAGGCGGACGACCCCCAATCCGCCGCGCCCCGGCGGCGTGGAAATGGCGACGATGGTGTCGTGAGGGCTCAAGGCGCTTTCCGCTGTCCGCCTTCCGCTGTCCGCAAACCAACCTGCTTCACGCTAGCGGCGGCCATGGACTGAAAGCAATTGTATTGCTCCTCAGGCGAGCTCCGATGGCATAGGTCTCCCGAGCGCCGGACGACGAAAACTATCTCCTCGGCCCTCGGGAAGGAGGACCGCCTCGCCGGCCGCCAGGCCCGCCACGGCCGCCGGGACGACGGCTTCGTTCGAGGGGCGGCCTGGGCTCGTGGTCGAACGCGGAACCGCGGCCTCTGCCGAAGGGGGCGCCGTGCGAGGGAGGCGGCTCGGGCAGGCTGGCCATACCGGCAGGGTAGATTACCACCTGGCGGCTCGGGCCGCTGCCGAGGCTCTCGCTCCGCAGGCTGGTCTCGTTGCGCAAGGCCAAGTGAATGATGCGCCGCTCGCGGCTGTTCATGGGGTTGAAGCGGAACGGCACGCCGGTGCGCTTGACGTTTCTCGGCGGCCGTCATTGCGCTGAGACGCAGCTCCTCGACGCGGAGAAGGCGGTAGTCGTTGGCGTCGAAGGATATGCGCGAGTGGTCCTCGCTCGGCATACCGAGCGCTTCCATGGTCACGTGCTCGAGGGCGAGCAGAAGCTCGGCGCGGTTGGAGAGCAGAAGATCGACATCGGCGCCGGTGAACTTCACGACGAGGTCCGGCGTCTCGACGTCGCCGGGTTGCGGCGCGGCTTCCAGAATCTCGTACTCGAGATCGAAATCGGCGTCATCGAGGACGGTCTCGAGAAAGTCCTCGATCTTCGGGCCGGTGGTGGATGAGGCGTATTTCCGTTCGCTCACGCGTTATTTCCTGGTGGATTTCTTCTTTTCTTTGATCGCCGGCTGCACGGAACGCGCGGCTTCCTCGGCGATCGCCGTATGGTTGAAGAACAACTGCTGGCCCATGCCAACCAGATTGCTGGTCAGGTAGTATAACACCAAGCCGCTCGGGAACCAGTAGAACATGTAGCCCATCACGAGCGGCATCATGAACATCATCATCTTCTGCTGGCTGGCGTCGCCGCCCGGCTGCGGCATCATCTTCTGCATGAAGATCTGGCTGACCACCATCACCACGGGGAGAATGCGGATGGGAAGCTGCTCGGGCTGCGAAAGATCGTGGACCCACAGCCAGCTTGCGCCGCGCATTTCCACCGAGACGGTGAAGACCTTATAGAAAGCGAAGAAAAACGGGATCTGCATCAGCATGGGAATGCAGCCGCCCATGGGATTCACGCCGTTCTTCTTGTACAGATCCATCACTTCCTGGTTCTGTTCGCCTTTGCGCGGGTCGTTCAGCTTGACGCTTTTGAACTTCTGATTGATGGCGTCGATCTGCGGCTTGAGCGCCTGCATCTTGCGCATCGACTTCATGTTGGAGAGCTTGATCGGGAACAGGATCATGTTCAGAACGAACGTGACCACCACGATGGACCAGCCGAAGTTGCGGAGGAAAGCGTCGTTGAACCAGTTGGTAACCAGGAACAGCGGCTTGGCCAGCAC
>CAWAOP010000052.1:0-70964 GCA_963783505.1 Terriglobia bacterium
CAGCCGGCTGCGGCAATCCGGGCACGTTTCGGCGTGGCCGTGCAGCGCCAGGATATCCGCCGGAGCCAGCGTCCGTGCAAGATATCGGCCGATGAGGTCGGCGCTCAGGTGCTCCATCATGCTTCTATCCTCATCATGAGCGATTAACCTTAGTTATTGGTTTAATATTGCCCTTAGTACCAAGGTTTTCCCGCCGGGCGAGCCTTTCGCGCGCCGTGCAGCGAAGGTTGATCACCTGTTGCCGGTCCAGGCCCAGGCGTGCGGCGATTTCCCGATCCTCCAGAGGCAGGCGATTCCACAGTTCGGCGAGATCCTCCGGGGTCATTTCCAAAGCCCCGGCGACCTGGCGAAACGAGGCCACCGCCAGATCCACCATCAGCCATATCGCCGCTCCGCTCGGGCCGCGCGCGCTCAGCAGCAGCGCGTTCCGGTGGCGGGCGGACATCCCGAGTATCTCGGGCCACAAGCGCTCCAGCCTCTGGCGCAGTTCGAGAAGCGTCGCCGCCGACGGCGCCGGGTCGGGCGGCATCCCCGGAATGTGTTCCTCCTGGTAAGACGCCGGCGAAATCCAGGACGGCTCCTGAAGGCCGCCGGAGATATCCGCCACCAGCGCCGTGAGCCGCGAAAGATCGATCGGCCGCGCCAGACTCCGCAGGATGGCAAGCGCCAGCGGCCCCAGTGGATGAGCCGGCAGGGGCCGTCTGCGCAACTCATCGGCGCAGCGCTCCATGTCCGCCGCATCGGCTAGTTGCTCGCTCCCGCCGGTCTGAGAAGAGGCGGCGCCCGCCAGTCCGCAAATCGCAGCTCCATCGGCGCCCGGCCATAGGCGCAGGCGGTCGTTGGTTTCGATCACGTATCGCAGCCGTTTGCGCAGGCGGCTGCGCTCCGGGAAGCGGCGCGAAAAGAACCGGTGAACCGTGTTGGCGGCCACGCCCGCCGCGAGAGCATCGAAGGGAAGCTCCGATGGCGATCCGCGCCCCTCGCGCAGAGCCCGCAGCCGGCCGAGCAATTCCAGCATCGCTTCGCCCGCAAGATCGGCCGCGTCCGACGGATGTATAAAGCGAGCCCAAACGGCTCCGCACCACGCGATTCAGAATGGGCTGCGCGCAATCGACCAGCAGGGTTTCCAGGATGCTTTCGGGGTCGTCATCGGGAATCGCGACGGCCAGATACCTCTCGAAAAGTTCCTGGCCGCTCACAATATTTGCCGACTCCGCCTGGTCATTATAATAGATCCCATGCGGACCGCCGTACTCCTTATCGTCGCACTCGCGGCGTTCGCCGGTCTTCTGCCCGTGCGCCGATGGCGATCTGGCGTCCGATCTGCTGGCCGCGAAAAGACGACGGCGAACGGGCGGCTCTCGTGCGCGGGCGCACTCCTCAGGAACTCGCCACGGCGCTCGATGCGATCGAGAAGACCGCGGATTCGAGCTACACCGCCAAGGATTATGCCCCCGCGCGGAACGCTTATCAGGCCGCTCTGGCTCTGGCGCGCGAATCCGGCGCCGCCGCGAAATTGCCCTTCTACTACCGCCGCATCGGCCTCTGCTACACCTACCTGGGCGACATGCAGGCCACCGTCGCCGCCTATCGCGAGGGCGTCGCCGCGTCTGAAAAGGCTGGCGACAATCCCATGCTCATCGAAAACCTGCATGGCCTCGCGCTTAACCTGCAGCGCACCGGACAGTACAAGGAAGCCTTGGGTTTTTGTGAAAGAGAGCTGGCGTTGTCCGAACAAGCGGGCTCCGCCGACGCCATGATCCACGCGCTCGCCTCGTACTCCGAGATCCTCAAGTGGCTCGGCCGCATGAAAGAGTCGCTGGCGGCCGATGAGCGAGCCTATGAGTTGAGCCCCCGTTCCAGCCAGCCAGCCGACCGTGTCACTACCCTTGCCAATCTGGCCATGGCTTACGGCACACTCGGCGATTACGAGACGAGCCTGCGCCTGCTCCAGAGCCTGCCGTCGCCCAACGCCAATGCCCTCAACGCCATCGCGATCTGCCAAAGGCATCTGAATCGCACTGCAGATGCGGAAAAGTCTTACCGTGCCGCCATCGCCGCCGCCGATACTCCCATCCAATGGCGCGTCCGCGCCACGTCTTTTGACAACCTCGGCATTCTCCAGCATTCCATGGGGAAACTCGCCGAAGCGCGCGCCAGCGTCGAAGCGGGACTCGCCATCGCCCGCGATCACAAAGACGTCGCCGCGACTTCCTCCGCCCTGTCGGAACTCTCCGGAATCGCCTCCGACGCCAAGAATGCCCCCGAGGCTACGGCGCTCGCCGATGAAGCCATCGCCATGGCTCGCGAGACCGGCGACCCTGGCCGTATCAACGACGCTCTCAACGTTCAGGCCCGCGCTCTGGACATTTCCGGCCGCGCCGAAGAAGCGGGCCGCAAGTTCGCGGAGGCTCTCGAAGTGGCCGAGGGCGTACGCGCCGACACGCCGGCTTCCGCCGCCGGGCTCCAGGGCGAGCTCTCGGAGTGGCTCCCCACCTACCAGTATGCCGTCGTCCACGAAATGACCGCCGGAAACGCCCTGGCCGCCCTGCGGCTGGCCGACCGGGCCAAGGCGCGTGTTCTTCTCGACATGCTGGACGGCGGCAGCCCTGGCTTCGAAGCTTCGGCCGACCCCCAGGAACGCGCCGCCGAACAACAGGTGCGTGATGACGTTTCCGGCGCCCGCCGCGTGGCCGTCGCCAAGCCGAGCGCCGCGTCAAAAACCGCTCTCGAAGCGGCCCTCCGCAAAGAGGATGACTTCAATGTCCGCCTCTACGGCAGGCATCCGGAGTTGCTGATCCAGCGCGCCGCGCCTCCCGATATCCGTCCCGCGGATCTCGCTTCGCTCGCCCCCAACTCCCGCACCGCGCTTCTCGCTTATTTCGTGATGAGCGATACCGTGGCTTTGTTCGTTGTGCGCGGCGGCGATCCCTCGGGCGCTCCAGCCGTGAAGGCGTTTACGCTCCCCGGCGGCGCAAAGCTCGATGCCCTCATCCGTTCCTTCCGCGCGCAGATCGCCTCCCGCGACCTCGATTACCGGGTCACCGCCAGACAATTATTCGACGCTCTGCTCGCTCCGGCCCAGAGCGCGCTTCGCGGCGCGGATCGCTGGGTTCTTTCGCCCGATGGCGCGTTGTGGGACGTTCCTTTCCAGGCGCTCATGGACCCTCAAGGCAAGCACCTTCTGGAAACCCACTCGCTGGCGTACGCTCCCTCTCTTTCCGTTCTCCGCGAGTTGCGGGAGAAACCCGCCGCGCCGGGCTCGCCAAAGGTAGCTTTGCTGGCTGTGGCCAATCCTGCTGTCGCCGGCGTGACTCCGATTCCAGAGGCGGCGCGCGAAGCCTCGGCTATCGCGGCGCTGTACGGCCAGGGCCACAGCGCAGTGTTAACGGGCGATCGGGCCAGCGCCGCCCTGTTTCGCGAAAGCGCAGGCGGCGCGGGCATCATCCATATCGCTTCGCACGCGGAGACGGAGACCAATCACCCCCTCGAATCCTTTCTCCTGCTCGCGTCTCCCAAAGCCGCGGATGAAGGCGCGCTCACCGCGCGCGACCTGCTCGGCATGCGCCTTCGCGCCAACCTCGTGGTGCTCTCGGCGTGCGAAACCGCGCGCGGAAAAATCGGCGATGGCGATGGCGTCATGGGACTCGGCTGGGCCGTCCTGGCCGCGGGAGCGCGCGCTTCCGTGCTCAGCCAGTGGAGAGTCGATTCGGCCGCCACCAGCGACCTCATGATCGACTTCCATCGCCGCCTCACCGCCGCCGGGGCGCCCGATAAAGCCGAAGCTCTTCGCCAGGCATCGCTCGACGCCATGCGCTCTCCCGGGCGCCTGCATCCCTTCTACTGGGCCGCCTTCATAGTCGTCGGCGACGCGCGCTAGGTCAAAGGGATAGAAGCCCTAGGCCGTATCATTCCCGATCCAACCGGAAGGGCGCGCATGCCAATTCACGAGTAGAGCGTTAGACGTCCAGTGGCTTCATGAACTGTTCTTAAATTCCAGGCAACTACGCAGGGTTTGTTTCCGGAATCCTGCCTCTGGGAGGCAGACCAAACTCCGGCCTCCATTTTTGAGTGACGATTTGTCAACTGAGATGTTTATAGTTGACATCAGATTTTTGTAGTGGTAGCCTCCGATACATGCCTTCGCACTCCGATAATCCCAATCCCGATTCCCGGATGCCCACCGTCGCCGAAGCCGATATCCTGGCTGCCCTCTGGCGCCTGGGTCCGGCTACAGTGCGGGAGGTACATGACGCTCTGCGGAAAGAGTGCGGCTACAACACCACTCTTACCCAAATGCGGCTGATGACCGAGAAGGGCCTATTGGTCCGCAGCGAGCGCTTTCGATCGCATGTCTATGAGCCCGCAGCGCCAAAGAACCAGATGCAGGTGCGGATTGCCGGGGATCTTCTGCGCCGGATCTTTGGAGGCTCGCCTAAAGGATTGATCATGAGCGCACTCGGCGCTCAGCCTACGACTTCCGAGGAGCGGGCGGAGATTCGCCGGATGCTCGACGAACTGGACGGGAAGAAGAGGGCCGAGTGAACGCAATTCAGATCCTTGCTATGCAGCCTTGGGTGGGCCGCCTGGGAATGACGCTGCTGCACTTTCTCTGGCAAGGCGCGATAGTTGCCGCCATTTATGCAGCCGCGCGAAGGTGGGGCGCACGCGCCTTGGACGCAAACGGCCGTTATCTTCTCGCTTGTTCGGCGCTTACGGCGATGGCCATCGCGCCAGCCGTGACGTGGATTCTGCTGCGCGGACCGTCGCCGGAATCCGTTGCCGTCAGCTTTGCGGAGCCCATTTCCTCCGCTCAAATCGAGCCCGCTCGATCTATCGCTCTATCGCTTCCGGCCGATGCAGATAGCACCGTTCCAGGGCCATTTTTTTTCTGGGTGGTCGCGTTCTGGCTTATCGGCGCCACCGCGTTCTCGCTGCGCATGCTTGCCGGCGGGATATTCGCAGAACGTCTTCGCTCCAGTATGGTGCGCCCCGCCCCGGCCGAATGGCAGGTGGTCCTCGATCGGCTGAAAGCCCGGATTTGTGTCTCCCGTCCGGTTCGCCTGCTGGTGTCGGGACGAGTACAGGCGCCGGCGGTCATCGGGTGGCTACGTCCGATTGTGCTGGCCCCGGTTGGCGCCCTCGCCGGTTTGCCGGCTGCGCAGGTGGAAGCGCTTTTGCTTCACGAACTGGCGCACATCCGCCGCCACGACTATCTCATACATATCTTGCAGAGCGCCGTCGAGGCCGTGTTCTTTTACCATCCCGCCGTCTGGTGGATCTCGGGCCATATGCGCGCGGAGCGTGAACTCTGTTGCGATGACATCGCGGTCTCCGTCACGGGTGACGCCGTCGTCTACGCTCGTGCCTTGGCGGAATTCGACTCGGCACGCTGGGTTCAGCCAACCGTCATGGCCGCCAATGGCGGCTTGCTGGCCGACCGCATAGGCAGGTTATTGGGCCGACCTTCCATGTCCCGCCGCCCCCCATGCGGACCGGGAACCGCTGCGACACTGATCCTGTTGGCAATCGGGACGTGCGTCGTTTTCGCCCAATCCAACGTTCGGCCGCCTTTCACGCAGGCCCCGTCGCTGCCAGCCTTTGATGCGGTTTCCGTAAAGCCGTTCGTGCCCACCGGCCCTTGGCGCCGCATACCCCAAGTCAATCCGAAGCGCCTTTACATCGAGGGCTGTACGCCCATGGAAATGATCGTCTACGCCTACGGCATCAACTACAACCAGCTCGACCGGCTGCCCGACTGGGCACAGCGCCAATATTTCCAGGTAGTAGGCGTGACCGATGAGCCAACCACCCACGACCAGATGCTGCTTATGTTGCGGCGCGTGTTGGCGGAACGTTTTCAGTTCGCGTTCACCGATACCGATGCTATGCAGCCTGTCGACGCTCTGGTGGTTTCACCCAGGGGGTTGAAAATGAAGCCTTCGACCTCCGACTCCGACTGTGGCCATGGCGTCATCACCTTCGACCGCATGAAGGGGGTCAAGTTGCCCCCAAACTCCATGGTCCCGTTCGCAGGTTGCACGGTCGCCGAACTTGTTAAGAGCTTCAACGCGCTAAGGAGACAGTCCGGGCGGCCAGTCATCGACAAGACCGGCCTCACCGGCCAGTACTCCATGTTGATATGGCAGCGCAGGGATGAGTGTCAGGAGCTCCCCGGCGGCGGCAATCATTGCGACAACGTGGAAACTTTTGAAGATGCTGTCAAACGTGAACTAGGTCTGGAGTTGGTTAAAGCTACCGCCCGCTATCGCGTACTGCACACCACGAAGATCACACAGCCTTCGGCCAATTAATTAGCGCTCTGATTGTTCCAAGCCATAATCGACTTCCGTTCGATGACAGGTTGGTGTTCCTACGACGCGTGGTTCGGCGCATCCTTCCTTACGGCGCAGCGTTTACAAATCCAACTTCGGATCCGCACGCAAGCTGCTTTGAACGCCTCAATCCGGGCGGGCGTACAATAGAGGTGTTGCTGTCCAGCGCAGGTATCCTCTGTGCTGCAGCAGACTCTCTCCCGCCCCGCGGCCACAAGGCCGGGATCTTTATCAACGCGGCGACGTACCGCACGTGTCAAGACCGCCGAAGCGGCCCTGCGCACACCCTGGCGCCGCTCGTGCAGGAGCCAACATGCCAACCAATACAGACCTGCCAACCGATGTTCTGCATTCCGAGAATCACTACAGACTCTCCGCGGAAGAGATCGCGAAAGCCGTGGCCCGCCATAACAAGAATCACTCCGTAGCCAAAGCGGAAAATGCAGCCGTAAAGGCTCAGAACGCAGCCGCGAAGGCCAAGAAAGGCTCTAAGTCCTAACGGCGCTTGACCCGTTCCGGCCCTCTGCCGGGCAGTTTCTCAAGCATAACGGATGCCTGATCTGCGACACTAGGGTCAGAGGCGACAAGCATGTCAAGACGGACTGGCGATAAAGCTCGATTCGGTCGGTTGCGAAAGCAGAAGCTTGCGCGCCGCCTGAGCACCCGCAAACTGCAACCTAGTTCACCAGCGGTCAAAACTTAGGGCTTCTCCTCCCCTACAATAAAGCCATGAGGCCCTCCGAGGGCGGCGCTCCGGCTTCCGTCGAGCGGTTCCTGCAATTCGCGTTGCTGGGGCTGGTCGCTTCCGGCTTCCTGGCCATCGCCGGATCGGGCCGGCTCGATACGCCCACCATCGCGCTCGTGGGCGCCGGTCTGTTCGTGCGCGGCCTGGACGCCGCCGGGGTTCTCAGCCTCCGCTTTCCGCCGCGGGCTCTCGCGATAGCTACCGCCTGCTATGCGGCGTTTTTCCCTGCTGACGTGTTCTGGATCTCCCGCGACCTCGCCGTGGCCGGCGCCCATCTCGTGTTCTTCCTCGCGCTGATCCGCATTCTGACGGCCCGGGCCTGGCGCGATTCGCTCCAGGTGGCCGTAATCGCGGGGCTCGAGATGGTCGCCGCGGCGCTCGTCTCCATCGATTTCAACTTCTTTCTATCGCTCGGATTCTATGTGGTCTTCGCGATCGCCGCTCTCGCCGCCGCGGAAATCCGCCGCTCCATGAGCCGCGCGGCGGCCATGCCCAGAACCGCTCCCCGGCGCTTCTCGGCGCGCCTGGCGCTGCTCGCCTGTTCGGTGACCGCCGGCATTCTGGCCCTCACCGCCGGCCTGTTCTTCCTGCTGCCGCGTACGGCCGATGCGGCCCTTTCCCGGTTGGCGCGCCCCATCATCCTGCCCGGGTTTTCCAATCAAGTGACGCTCGGGCAAATCGGCGAGATCAAGCGCTCTTCGCAGCCGGCCATGCACATCCGCATTTTCAGCGCCACTACTACCGGTGTTCTCAGGTGGCGTGGCGCGGCCCTGAGCGATTTTGACGGCCGCCGCTGGTCCGACCTCCAGCCGGCGGCCGAGCGCATCCCGCTTGCCGCCGGCCACGCCGATCTGCCGGGGAATCCGTACCGGTTCGGCCGCCATCTGAGCTACCAGGTGGAATACGACGCGCTGGAATCGCGCGCGCTGTTCTTCGCCGGCCAGCCCGAAAAGATCGATTTGAATTACCCGTTCGTTGCGCGGACACCGGATGGAAACTACCGCGCGCCCGCCGGGCCTCGCGAACGGGTTTTCTACGAGGCGTACAGCCGGCTGGAGGATCCGCCGGAATCCTCGCCCCCTTTACGGCCCACGCCGATTCTGCCGCTTCAAGAGCGGGAACGCGAGCTTCAGCTCCCCCAGCCGCTCGATGCGCGCATCCCAAAGCTCGCGCTCTCCATGGCCCCCGCCGGCGAGACGGATCTGGTTCGCGCGCGCGCCATCGAATCTCGTCTGCGCCGCGACTACCGCTACTCCCTCGGCCGCGCCAACGATGGCGCATCCGACCCGCTCGCGCGCTTCCTCTTCGTGACGCGCGCCGGGCACTGCGAGTACTTCGCCTCCGCCATGGCGGTTCTGCTGCGCACCCAGGGGATTCCCGCCCGCGTCGTCACCGGTTTTCTGGGCGGCGAATACAATCCCATCACGGACCTTTGGGTGGTTCGCGCCTCCGACGCTCATAGCTGGGTGGAAGCCTGGATTCCCGATTACGGCTGGACTACCTTCGACCCTACGCCTTCCGATCCCAACCCGAGCCGCGCGGCGTCGCTGGCTCAATTGGCCGTCTATCTGGATGCCGGCCGCACCTTCTGGCGGAACTGGATTGTCGGCTACAACCCCGGATTGCAAGGCTCGCTGGTGGGGAGGTTCGAACAGGGAGCGCGCGGAATCGACATCCACCGGTTCGACCCGTTCACGGCCATCAATTCGGTACTCCAATTTGGCAAGAAGACGGTGGCTAGCCGCGCGGCGTTGCCGGCCGCGGCGGCGATTTGCGCCCTGATTTCCGCGTGGTTCCTGGTCCCGCCGCTGATCCGCGGCCTGAAAATGCGCCGGCGCGTCGAACGCGCGCGGAACGGCCGGGCCGAAGGAGACGACGCCACGGTTCTATACCGCCGTATGCTCGGCTCTTTGAAGCGGATGGGCTATCAGAAACCCCCCTGGTTCACGCCCACGGAGTTCGCCCGCGCGTTGCCCTCCGGCGCCCTGGGCGAGGCCGTCACGGAGTTCACGAAGGCGTACAATGCGCTCCGCTTCGGGGGCCGCGCCGAGGCCGCCCCGCGCCTTTCCGCTCTGCTGGACGATTTTCAACGGCGGCCCTTCGAATCGCGCGGCTAGTTCCACGACTGCCCGCCGGACAACGATTGTCCGTCTGAGCGGATACCCAGTTCCCCACTAATGTCTTCGCCGCTTCGGTCGATAAGGCAACTAGGGAATCCTCATGATCCGGCTGACCCGGCTCAATCACGTGCCGCTGGTGCTGAACTCCGATTTGATCGAGCACATCGACGTTACTCCGGATACCGTCATCACACTCACCACCGGGCAGATTCTAAGAGTGCTGGAAAGCGCCGATGAGGTAGTGGAGCGGATCGTGGAGTTTCGAAGGCTGTCTTTCGGCGTGGGGTCCCCTGTGCCGTTGCCCCGGCGGGCCGAAAACGGGTTGAACCGTTCGGATGACATGGAGACTCTCCAGGATTCTGCATAACGGCCCATGGCGGAGACACGGACGTTAGAACAAGCTGCGCAGCAGGCAGGCCCGAAAGCTGTTCCAGTTCAGGCCCAACGGGCTCCGGCCGCGCCCGCCCATAGCCCGAAGGGCCCCGGTTTGCGGCTCGATTTTTCCACAGTGGCCGGAATGACTCTGGCTCTCTCCGGGATTATCGGCGGCCTGCTGCTCGAAAAAGGCAGCCTCCACGATATTGTCCAGGGCACCGCCGCCATGATCGTGCTGGGCGGCACTCTCGGGGCGGTCCTGCTTACGACGCCCCTGCCGGTGTTCCGGAGGGCTTTGGGCGGGCTCGGCAGAGTGTTCTTCGACCGTCCCGTTTCCGCCTCGGCGCTCATCGACTCGCTCATCCAATTCGCCGCTAAGGCCCGAAAAAACGGGATCGTCAGTCTCGAGCGCGATGCCGAGGCAGTCTCCGAACCGTTCCTGAGGAAAGCGCTGAACCTGGCAGTCGACGGCACGGACCTTCAGGAACTCCGCAAGATGATGGAGATCGAACTCGACATGCTCGAACAGCGCGCGGAGGCTGAAGCGAGAGTCTGGGAATCCGCCGGAGGCTATTCTCCCACCATCGGAATCATCGGCGCCGTTCTTGGCCTCATTCAGGTGATGAAGCACCTGGAAGACATCGGGGCGGTGGGGCACGGCATCGCCGTGGCTTTCGTGGCCACGGTCTACGGCGTGGGAAGCGCGAACCTGTTCTTCCTGCCGGTTGCAAACAAACTGCGGGCGCGGGCGAAGCGCGCCTCGCTGCTTCATGAGATGAGTTTGGAAGGAGTGGTGGGCATAGTAGAGGGCCTCAATCCGAAGCTGATCCGCATGAAGCTCGATTCGTACGATCGCGATTCCCGGCCGGCGCCGGATCCGAAACCGGCCGGGATCGCCGAGGCAGTCAAACTCGCCGCCCCGGCCGCTTCAGCCAGATCGGTTCCGCCCAGCCCGCCTCCCACCCAGGCGAAAGGCCGGCCATGAGGCGGCGTCTTCCCGCCAGCCACGAGAATCACGACCGCTGGCTGATCTCCTACGCCGACTTCATTACACTATTGTTCGCTTTGTTTGTGGTGATGTTCGCGGCTACCCAAGCGGACAAATCCAAGGCCAAGGCCATCTCCGAGGCGGTGAAAGAGGCTCTCCAGCACGGCGAGTTCAGCAGCGCTATTTCCGTCGTGCTCGGCCGCGGCAAGCACGAAGCCTCCAAGCCGGTCCCGAACCCGTCTTCTGACGCGTGGCGTGACAACCCGCACCCAGCCCAGCCGCCGCATCCGGCGGATCTCGTTCAGTCGCTCGCCACCTTGCAGCACGGGCTCAGCGCGGAACTCAACGCCGGAAAGGTTCAGGTGAGTCTCGAACAGCGCGGCCTGGTCATCAGTCTTCGCGAAGGGACATTTTTCGCATCCGGCGATGACGCCGTCGCGACCAATGGCCTGCCCATCATCGCGAAGATCGCCCAGGTGATTCAGTCCGTTCCCAATCCCTTGCGCCTGGAAGGCCACACGGATTCCCAGCCGATCCACAATTCGCGCTTCCACAGCAACTGGGAGCTATCCACCGCGCGCGCCATAGCCACGCTGGAGTTGTTTCGCCAGCGATTCGGAATCCCACCCGAGCGGATGTCCGTGGGCGGGTACGCCGAGAACGCTCCCGTGGATGACAACTCGACCGAAGACGGCCGTTCCCACAACCGGCGCGTCAACGTCGTGCTGCTCTCCGCCGAGGGGGCTAAAGCAGAGCCCGGCGGCGCGGCGCGATAACATCATCCTGCCGCCGGAACTTCCGCCTCCCAGCCCGCGTCTTGAGGATTGACGTATAATTTCTTCCAAAGAGAGGGATGCCGTTCCCGGCGTTTCCCGCTGCCGGGCCATTCGGAGGATCAACATGATGTTTCGCTTCACCGCGGCCGCCCTGTCGGCCTGCCGAAAAAAGGCGTCTCATAGGCCGCGGATGGGCATTTGCCCATCTCCGCCAAAACTTGCTGTTTATATTCAACAAGTTAGGAGGAGTGCGATGGGCATTTGCCCATCATGGCTTCGATCTGGCTTGCTTTTCGGCGCCCTGCTAGTAGTCTTTCTGTGCGCCACTGGTTCCGCTCAGACTCCCCAGGCCTTCGAGGCTGCCGACGTACACGCAAGCGCCCCGAACGCGACTGAAAGCGGCGGGCTTCTTCCCAATGGCCGATTTGAATTGCAGGGTCTTTCGATGCTCAGCCTGATTCAGACCGCCTATGCAGTTGCCCCAGCCAAAATCATGGGAGGCCCCCCCTGGATCGATACGACCCACTTCGATATCGTCGCCAAAATGCCCGCCGGCTTGAAGGAAAGCGACTCTCCGGAGCTGATTAAAGCGCTTCTCGTCGATCGCTTCAAGCTGGTCGTCCACAACGAGGACCGGCCCCTGCCTGTCTACGCGATCGTCCTCGCCAGGAAAGGTCCGCAGCTCAAGGAATCATCGGGAGACGCCGCCGGCCAGTGCCAGCGCAGCAACGCGAACGGCGTAATCTCGCTCGTCTGTACGCACACTACCATGGCCCAACTGGCGGAGCGGCTTCCCGGCGCGGCGCCGTCGTATTTCAACAATCCCGTGCTGGACCGCACCGGCCTCACAGGATCGTATGACTTCACGCTCAAGTGGGCGGCACGCGCCCAACTCGGCCCCGGCGGCGCATCCGATTCGGGAGCAATCTCGCTCTTCGACGTCCTCGATAAGGAACTCGGTTTGAAAGTCGAATCACAGACGCAGGTTTCTTCCGTCCTCGTCGTGGACCGCGTGAACGAAACGCCAACTCCGAACGCGCCGAGCGTCGCGGAGCTGATTCCCCCGGCGCCAACGGAATTCGAAGTCGCGAGCGTGCGCCCGTCCGATCCGAGCTTGACGCAGCAATCCGCCCGGCTGAACGGCGGCCAGATCGAAATCCACGGTCTCACACTTAAGACCCTGATCGTGGTCGCCTACAACTTTGACGATGACGCCAGAGTAGTGGGAGGCGAGAAATGGCTCGATTCCGACCGCTTCGAGATCATTGCCAAAGCCGCGCCCACGACCCCGATCGATACGCTCAGGATCATGCTTCGCGCCTTACTGGAAGAACGGTTCGGCTTAAAGACTCATTCCGAGGATCGGCCCGTAACGGTCTATGCGCTCACAGCGCCGAAATCCGGCCCGAAGCTGAAGACCTCCGATGGCTCCGCCCGTTCGCAATGCGTGCGCAGCGCCTCCGACGGCGCCATCCATTACGCCTGTTCCAATACCACCATGGCTCAATTCGCCGAGCGCTTGCCGGACTTCGCCTCCGGCTATCTGGATCATCCCATGGTGGACCTGACCGGGCTCGCCGGCGCCTACGATTTCACGCTCAGTTGGGTGCCCGCGAACCGCACCTCGGCCGGCCGCGGCGGAGATAGCGCGCAGCAATCGGCCTCTCCGGCGGGGGCGTCTACTCCATCCGGTGGACTCACCGTTTTCGAAGCCGTCGACAGGCAGCTTGGCCTCAAACTGGCGCAGCAAAAGCACCCCGTGCGCGTTTTGGTGATCGATAAAGTGAACCGGACGCCAACCGACAACTGAGCGAGCGAAAGGTGGCGCAGGCGCCTGGGCCTGCCTCACTTCCGTGCGCCTGCGCCGTTCATACTTCCGCTTCCCGAAGCGAAGGAAACAGCCAGGTCCAGAGCGCGACCACCAGAATCGTGCCCACGCCGCCGAGCACCACCGATCCCACCGCGCCAAACCACTGCGCCGTGACGCCGGATTCGAACTGTCCCAGCTCGTTCGAGGCGCCCACGAAGATCATGTTCACGGCGCTCACCCGGCCGCGCATCTCGTCGGGAGTCGCCAACTGAACCATGGTCTGGCGCACGATCATGCTGACCATGTCGAACGCTCCCACCAGAACGAGCGCGGCCAGAGAAAGCGTCAGGTTGCGCGACAGCCCGAAAACGATCGTGAAAAATCCGAATCCCGCGACGCACCACAGCATGGCGACTCCCGCTTTCTGGCGCAGCGGCCGGTGGGCCACGACGAGCGCCGTGAGGACCGCTCCAGCCGCCGGGGCTGCGCGCATCGCGCCCAGACTCGCCGCGCCGCTCTTGAGAATATCGCGGACGAAAATCGGCAGCAGCGCCACCGCTCCCCCAAGCAGCACGGCGAACAGGTCCAGCGATATCGCTCCCAGCAGCAGCTTCTTTCTCCACACGTAATGCAGACCTTCCGCGAGCGTTCGCAAGGAGGTTCCGTCGCGGCGGAGCTGCGGAACATGCGCCCGCACGGCGGTGAGCAGAACAAGCGCGATCAGATATGCCGCGATTGCGCACGAATAGACCGGCGCCGGCGCCCCGGCCCACGCGTAGAGCGCGCCTCCGGCGGCGGGCCCGAGGATGGCGGCCACCTGGAATATGGACGCGCTCCAGGTGACGGCGTTGGGGAAATGTTCCTTCGGAACGAGCAGCGGCAGAAATGCCTGGCCGGTGGGCATGTTGAAGGCGCGAATGGAACCGCTCAGCGCAAGCGCGAGATAGATCGGGTACACGGAGCGGATTCCTTGTACCGAGAAAATCAGAAGCAGGGCCGCGCAGGCCGCGTATGCCGCGCAGCACAACTGGAGAATCCGCTGCCGGGGGAACCGGTCCGCCACGTGCCCCGAGACTAAAAAGAGAAGCACGCTCGGCAGAAACTGCGCCAGTCCCGCGAGCCCAAGATCCAGAGGCCGGTGCGTCATTCCGTAGATCTGCCAGGCCACGGCCACCGCCATCATCTCGGATGCCGCCCCCACCAGGAACCGTACGCCCATGTAAAGCCGGAACCCGGTGTAGTGAAAAGCGGCGCGCGAGGATTTCATCCCGGGAACCACGGGTTTTGATCTGCTATCCAATAGAGAAGTTGGCGGCTCACCGGGCCCGGCTCGCCTGCTTTCACTTTCGCCCAACCACCAATTGTACGAGTGTTGAAGAAGGCGTCCGGATGCAACAAGAAACGCTTACCTCGGAGCAGATACGCTCGCAGTCGGTAGGGAATCGCGTGTTCGGGGCTTCACCATAGGTGACATTCGGTCCGCGGGGTTCGGCCTTCCGGGCAGGAGCTGCGGTCATCAGCCGGCGGCCTTCTTGATCGCCGATGCGATGGATCGCCGCAGCCGCGGCCGGCGCGTCTCCGCACTCAGTTGGCCGCGTCAATGTTATACTCGCCAATCTGTACCCTAGAGGGGGCATGGCGAACATTCTCATTAGAAAGCCCATGAGTTTGCTCCTGGATGAAGCGAGCCAGGAAGGCGAACATACGCTCAAGCGCGCGTTGAGCGCGCTCAACCTGGTTGCGCTCGGAATTGGGGCGATCATCGGCGCCGGGATCTTCGTGCTGACGGGGTCCGCGGCCGCGCAGTATGCCGGACCGGCCATCGTCCTGTCCTTCGTGCTTGCCGGCATCGGCTGCGTATTCGCCGGCTTGTGCTACGCCGAGTTCGCTTCGATGATTCCCATCGCGGGCTCCGCTTACACCTACGGTTACGCGACCCTTGGCGAGTTGTTTGCGTGGATCATCGGCTGGGATCTGATTCTCGAATACGCATTCGGAGCGGCCACGGTCGCTTCCGGCTGGAGCGCCAACGTCTTCCAGTTGCTTCAACGTTTGGGACTGAACCTGCCGCCCCAATACATGGCGACTCCCGGCACCGATCTGGTGCAGTTTGAGGGTCTGTGGCGCCCGTCGAGCGGGCTGGCCGCGGAGGCGGCCGCCAAGGGAATCGATCTCGCGAGGCTGCCTCACGTCACCGGCTCGTTCAATATCGTGGCGTTCCTGGCCATCTGCATGGTGACTGTGGTTCTGGTAATCGGCATTAAAGAATCCGCCACGCTTAACACCGTCATCGTGTTCATCAAGGTGGGGACGGTACTGGTCTTCATCGGCATCGCGGCGCGATTCGTGCTGGCGCATCCTTCGATTGCGGCCGCCAACTGGCGTCCCTTCATTCCGCCCAATACTACCGGCGAGTTCGGCAAATACGGGTGGAGCGGAATCGGGCGCGGCGCCGCGGTGATCTTCTTCGCCTACATCGGCTTCGACGCGGTCTCCACGGCGGCGCAGGAGGCCAAGAACCCGCAGAAGGACATGCCGAAGGGGATTCTCGGTTCGCTCGTGATCTGCACCGTCCTCTATATCGTGACGGCCGGCCTGCTCACGGGCGTCACCAAGTACACCACGCTGAATGTCGCGGCGCCGGTGGCGGTCGGAATGGCGGCGACGGGCGTGCGCTGGGGCGAATATCTGGTCCTGATCGGAAGCATCTTCGGGCTCAGCACGGTGATGCTGGTGATGTTGCTGGGCCAGTCGCGCGTGTTCTACTCGATGTCGCGCGACGGGTTGCTGCCGGCATGGGCCGGCAAGGTGCACCCGCGCTTCCGCACGCCGTACATTTCGTCGATCACGGTAGGCATCTTCGTGGCGATTTTCGCTTCCGTCATTCCGATCGGCGTCCTGGGCGAACTGGTGAGTATCGGTACGCTGCTCGCGTTCGTGATCGTGTGCGCCGGCATTTGGGTATTGCGCCGCAAGCAGCCGGAGTTGGCGCGGCCCTTCAAGACGCCCATGGTTCCGCTCGTGCCGATCCTGGGAATTCTCGTGTCGCTGTATCTGATGGCCAGCCTGCCGTTCGATACCTGGCTGCGCTTGATTATCTGGCTGGTGATCGGCTTAGTCATCTACTTTACTTACGGCCGCAGACACAGCAAGGTGGCGTTGGCCGACCGCGAAGCGCGGCGCGTGGTCCCGCGCTAGCGGTGATCGCCGCAACTCAGCCCGCGAGGAACTGCGCCACGCGCTCCTTGGCCTCCTGCCGGATGGCCTTGTCTTCTCCGAATCCGCGGAGCCAGATTACGCCAGGCTCCCTGCGGAACCACGTGATCTGCCTCTTCGCATAATTGCGCGTGTTCCGCTGCGCGTAGAATAGGGCTTCGCGCGCATTCAATTCGCCGTTCAACAGTTGAACCGATTGCCGGTAACCGTGCGATTCGAACGGTTTTGCGGACACTGAAAAGCCTGCGTCCAGAATTGTCCGGGTTTCTTCCACCAACCCGGCTTCGAACATGCGGCGGCAGCGCTCGTCGAGGCGCTCGTACAGCGCTTCCCGGTCGGGCAGCAGGGCCAGCTTCAATGTCCGATAGCCTTCCAAGGCGTCGCGCCCCGTCCGGTACATCTCCGTGGCAGGCCGCCGCGCGAGCAGCCGGACCTCCAGCGCGCGAGTCACCTTGGGAACGTCGTTCGGATGGATGCGGGCGGCGGAAACCGGATCGAAGCGCCGTAGCAAACGGTGCAGCGAGCCGGCGCGCTTCGCCTCCCGCGCGGCCAGCCGGTCTCGCAGCGACTGATCGCGAGCCGGGCCGGGGAACAGGCCATCGAGTAGCGCCCGGAGATAGAATCCGGTGCCGCCCGCCACAATCGGCAGACGCCCTCGTTCCGAGATCCCGGCGATGACTTCGCGGGAGAGCCGCGCGTATTCGCCGGCGGTGAAGACCGCATCCGGGTCGAGGATATCGATGAGATGGTGCGGAATCCCACGGCGCCCGGTCTCGGGAAGCTTGGCCGTGCCGATATCGAACCGCCGGTAGACCTGGAGCGAGTCGCAGTTGACGATTTCACCCTCAAACGCCTCGGCCAAAACCAGCGCCAGCTCGCTTTTTCCCGACCCGGTCGGGCCGGCCACCGCAACCAAAAGGCGTGTCATGGCGTCTTGATGTGTAGGGGGGAGCCGCGCGCCCGTTCCCCACGGCGCCCGCGCAGGGGCAAGCTATACTGATTCAAAGGGGTTCTCGGACGGCGGGTGCGCCGAAGAGGGCGAAATAGAGAAGGATTCCATGATCCGGTCATTGAAAGCGTTTGTGCTGGTTCTTGCCGCCGCGGGCGCCTCGTTTGCGCAGACTCCCGCTCCCGCTGCCAGTCCGGCGGAGCCCAATCGGGCCGATGCCTATTACCACTTTGCCATGGGGCGGCTGTACGCGGAGTTGGCCGGATCGGCGGCCAATCAGAGCCAGTACATCAATCAAGCCATCGATCACTACCGGCAGGCGCTGAAGGCCGCTCCATCGGAAGGCCTTATCCTCGACGAACTGTCCGAGATCTACATTCAGACCGGGCGGATGCAGGACGCCATCGACGAAGCCGAAGGGCTGCTCGCCGATAACCCGGACAATCTCAACGCCCGCAAGCTGCTGGGCCGCATCTACCGCCGGGCCATCGCCGATGTTCAGGAAGGCCGCGTGAACCAGGACATGCTGAAGCGCGCCACCGAAGAGTACGAGAAAATCACGGCGAAAGATCCGAAGGACGTTGATAGCCTGGTCCTGCTGGCTCAACTCTATCGCGTGGCGCAAGACACGGCGAAGGCTCAGCAGGCGTTCTCTCAGGCCCTGAAGATCGACCCGCAGAACGAAGACGCTCTCACCGGCATGGCCCTCCTGTACGCGGATCAGGGCGACCTGACGCGCGCCATCGAAAGTCTAAAGACAGCCACCGAGAAGGACCCCAACGAGCAGACGCTCTCCGCTCTGGCGGACGCTTACGAGCGCGCGCACGATTATAAGAACGCCGCCGCCGCTCTGCAGCGCGCGGTCGCGGCGTCGCCCGATAGCGGGCGGCTTCTGGCCGCTTTGGCTCAGGACCAGTTCCTTGCCGGCCAACTCGACGATGCGCTCAAGAACTACGAGGCCCTCGCCGAGGACGATCCTACGGATGGCGATACCCAATTGCGAATCGCCGAAATCTACCGGACCAAGGGCGACCTCACGAAGGCGCGTGAGGCCGTGGCGAAGGCCCTGCAGAACTCGCCCGGCGACGTCAACGCGGCCTACGAGGAAGTCAACCTGTTGGACGCCGAAGGCAAGACCGACGAAGCCATTACGAAACTGAAGGCCCTGTTGACCGCCACGGAGCGGCGGACGTACTCTCCGCCCCAGGCAAGCTATCGCGCCCGCCTGCTCGAACGGCTCGGCGCTCTCAGCCGCGAGGCCGGTCAAAACGCGCAGGCCGTTGACGCCTTGCGCCAGATCGGAACGCTCGGCGACGATTATGCTCCGCGCTCGGCCGCGCTGGTAATCGATTCCTACCGCCAGGCCAAGGATTTCGCGGACGCCAACAAAGAGGCCGATGCCGCGGCGAAGAAATTCCCGGACGATCATTCCGTGCGCGTGGCGCAGGCCGATCTGCTCAGCGACCAGGGCAAGATCGACGAGGCCGCCGCGGTGGTCAAGGCGCTGCTGAAGACCGAAGACGACCGAGATATGGAAATCGAGCTGGCGCAGGTCTACGAGAAGGGCAAGCGCTGGAGCGACATGTCGAAAGCCGTTGACGCCGCCGAGAAGCTCTCCAAGAGCGACGACGAACGCCAGACCATCTGGTTCATGCGCGGCGCCATGTTCGAGCGCATGAAGAAATACGATCAGTCGGAGGCCGAGTTCCGCAGGGTCATCGACGCCAATCCGAATAACGCCAGCGCCCTGAACTACCTGGGCTACACGCTCGCCGACCGCAACATCCGCCTGGAGGAAGCCCACGATCTGGTCAAGCGCGCCCTCGATCTGGACCCCCACAACGGCGCCTACCTCGATAGCATGGGCTGGGTCTACTACCGGCAGGGCAAGCTTCAGCAAGCCGAGGAAATGCTGATCGAGGCGCTGGACCGGGTCGGCCAGGACGCCACGATCCATGAGCACCTGGGCGACGTCTACGCCAAGGGCGGCAAGACCAAAGAAGCCATCGCGCAATGGCAGGCTTCTCTACGCGAATTCCAGAACGGGGCCCTGGCCGATAACGACCCCGAGGAAGTCGCCAAGGTGAACAAGAAACTGGAAGAAGCGCGCGTTAAGCTGGCCAAGGAAACTAAGTAACGCCGCTAGTACGACACGGGTCGAAGGCTCCGGGGGCTTAGCGGTTCCTCGGGACCGGAGCCTCCCAAGTTTGGCCCCGGGCGTCGAAAAGCGCCCGAATCCACCATCCCCCGGACTAAATTGGCAACAAAAGTGTAATGGTTTCTATTCTACTGATAATAATGTATTTAACGTCATTTCTCAAGCCGCGGCACTACCGCTTTTGGGCTCTCTTGTGGGATACTCGTTCAGTGCCCCGCGCCGGGCGGCTTTGAATGTCTCTGTTGGACCAGGCGGTAACGAAGTATAACAAATCGGTTGAATCCGGCCCCTTCCGCGACCTCGCGTGGGCCGAGGCGCTGCACGCGCGGATGGAGCAGGCCAAGTTGTCCTCGGGCGGCCTTCTGGTGTGCCCGTTCCTGCGGCCGAATTTCATCGGCAAGCGGCAATACGAAACGCTGGTGAAGACGGGCGAGTCTCTCATCTCGGCCATCGACCGGATGCAGGCCATGGTGCTGGCGAACCCCGCGCTGCTGGCCCGGCTCGATCTTCTGCCGGCCGAGAAAATGCTGGCTTCTATCGATCCCGGCTACCAGGCGCTGGAAGTCGCCTCGCGGCTCGATTCGCATTTGTACAACGGCAGCGCGCGTTTCGTTCAGTACAACGCCGATTCGCCAACCGGCGCCGGTTATGCGGACGCGCTCGCGGAGATGTTCCTGGAGATTCCTCCCATGCGCGCCATGCGCAAGGAATACTCGGTATCCCGCGCGGGAAGCCGCAAACATCTTTTGCAGGCGCTTCTGAAATCCTACAAGCAGTTCGGCGGCTCCAAGAAACCGAATATCGCCATCGTCGAATTCCGGCCGGCGTATCTTACCGAAGGCAGCGAATACGAGTTGTTCCGCGATTCTTTCCGGGAGGAAGGCTATCGGGCGGAAATCGTTTCGCCGGAGCAGCTTGAGTACCGTGGCAGGATTCTGCGCCGCGGACAGTTCGAAATCGATATCGTTTATCGCCGGGTGGGCGTGCAGGAGTTTCTGACGCGTTTCGATCTGGGTCATCCGCTGGTTCAGGCCTACCGCGACCGCGCCGTATGCGTGGTCAACAGTTTTCGCTCGGAATTGGCGCACAAGAAAGCTATGTTCGGGCTGCTGACGGACGAAACGCTTACGGAGAAGTTTCCCGCCGCCGAGCGCAATGCGATTCAAAAGCACGTGCCGTGGACGCGCCTGATGGCGGCGGCGAAGACCACCTACGAAGACAAAGTCGTCGATCTGCCCGAATTCGTCGCGCAGAATCGCGAGAAACTCGCGCTCAAACCCAACGACGATTACAGCGATCTGCACAGCTTCTTCGGCTGGGAAATGGACGACGCAGGCTGGGACCGCGCCATCAAGGTGGCCTTGCGCACGCCGTACGTGGCGCAAGAGCGCGTGACGCCGGCGCGCTCGATTTTCCCCGTCCTGACCTTCGGCCAACTGGAGTTCCGCGAAATGCAGGTGGACGTGCACCCGCACGCGTACCTGGGCCGCGTGCAGGGCTGCTCAAGCTGGCTTTCCACCGGCAACGCGAGCTTCTCTTCGGCCGCCGGCATCGCGCCGACGTTCATCCTCGATTTGAAGTAAAGCGATCCTTCAATTTCAGGATCGGCGATTCGAAGACCGTCCATGAAATCCACGCCGCAAGCATCGTCGCGGCGAAGGCTACGAACAGATCCGCCGATCCCCGCACTGGAATCTTCGAGAAACGGTCGAGCGCGAAATGCATGGCCTGCGGGGCGGCCACCTGCAGAAGGTACAGACCGTACGAGACGGTCCCGATCCACACCAGCGGGCGCGCTCGTAAGACGCGGGAAGGCCCGGACCTTCCGGGCCGCACCAATCTCGCCAGCACGCACGCGAATGCCAGATCGATCACGCTGAATCCGATGGTCCGCATCGGCGTGCTCCATGGCGTGTTATCGACGATCATCATGTACGGCAGGCACGCCACCGCGCAGACGGCGGGGGCCCATCGAATCCACCGGGCGTTCAATCGCTCCGGCCACTCGCGCACCGCGATGGCGACCAGCGCCCCCATCGCCAGCGCGTCCATGCGGCAAGGCGCCAAGACGTAAGTCCCGGCGATGTTCCTGGGCATCGCCAGAACCAGCGCGATGCGGATCAGCGGGGCCAGCGCCACCGCGCCGAGCAGCGTTCCAGCCAGCGTCTTCGGTTTGAGCGCCCATACCAGCAGCGGAAACAGGAGATAGAACTGCTCCTCGATTTGCAGGCTCCACAGCGGCGTCATGAGCACGATGGCGGGCCACTTGTTCTGCAAGAAGACCTCGAAGTTTCCGAGGTAACAGAAATAGTATTTGCCGTAATAAACGTACTCTTTCCAATCCACCGAGCCCGGATAGTACTTGACGAGCGCGTAGAGGATCAGGCAGGCGTAGTACAGCGGAAAGATCCGCAGGCACCGCCGGACAATGAAGTTCCGGGTAGTAATGCGGCTTGCCCACGCTATCGAGCAGAATGCCGGCGATCAGGTAGCCGCTGAGCACGAAGAAGAGATCCACGCCTACCCAGCCCGCCAGCAACTCGCGAGCCGTGTACCGAAGCGGACCGGATAGCGGCGCGTAATGAAACAGCATCACCGCCAGGATGGCGATTCCGCGCAGCCCGTCCAGTTCGGCCACGCGTTTGGTGGTTCGAGGCGCCGCAGGCAAGCAAACATCATACCGCCGAAGGAAAGATCGACGCTGGCGTCACCGCGGCCTCGTCTGCAAGAAGAAACCGGATGTTCTTCTTGAGACAGAAAGGCTCGCGGACCGGCCCGTTTTACCGGCAGAATGCATCGCTTCTTTGAGGAGTGCGGACCCGATTGATCGGCGTACGCCGAGGGCGAATCATGAAAGACGCAAATACGAGGAAGCGGAAATCTAAAGGCGCAGCGCGCGAAATGAGAGCCGAGTGCGATTTTTCGGGCGGCGTCCGGGGCAGGTATGCCGACCGTTACCGCGCGGTAGAATTCGGTTTATCGGGGCCGTTTCGACGTTTTCGCGGTTGGGAACGTCTGAAGTTGAAAGTAGACCGGAATGAGACCGATAGAGGACCTTCCAGAGCCTGCCCGAACGGAATGCTTCGGGTGCAGGCAGCGTGCGCGTCTCAGCGCCGTGTTGATAACAGCCTTCATCGCGCTTTCCGGCGCGGCCAACCTGGCGGGGCAGGAATCCGGGCTGGAATTCGAGGTGGCGTCCATCAAGCCCACCGTGTTTCCGAACGAGGCGTACGCGGCCGGATTCCGCGCTGGGGCCGCGACGAACCCGTGCGGCGGCGGGACTCTTTCGGTTTCCGGCACGCTTGTCAAGGTCGCGACCGTCGGCATTTGCGCCATCATTCGAATCGCATACGGCGTCAAGGACTACGAGGTTTTGGGAATGCCCGCCACCCTGGGGATCGCGGGCGGAAACAAGGGAGCGGCGGTGTCCATCGATGCCGAAATCGCGACGGAAGCCAAGCAGCCCCCGGGATTTTACGAAATCGAGGCGCGCGCGCCGGGCCCGGATACACCGACCATGGAACAGGCGCGTGAGATGCTTCGCGCATTGCTCCGCGAGCGGTTCCACCTGAGCGTACACCGCGAGAACAGAGAACTTTCCTACTACGCGCTGGTCACGGCTAAAGACGGACCCAAGCTGACGCCGGCGGCCGCGACCTGCAAACCTCAGCCGCATCCCCCGCTCGAGCGGATTACCGTCTGTGGGACGACCATGGCATCCGTTGCCAGAAACCTGAACTCGTATACGGACCGGCCAGTGCTCGACATGACGGGCGTCACCACGAAGTTCGACTACGACATCCCGATCGATACGACCGGCGGGAGTTTCGGAGACGCCGTGACCGCCGCGATCCAAGCGCAACTGAAGATCAGACTGGAGTCGCGCAAGGGGCCGATGGAGGTAGTTGTGATCGACCATGTGGAGAGGCCGTCGGAGAATTGATATGGAGCGGCCTGTCAAGCCTTTTTGAGGGCTGTTGGTTATATTTGGCAAGTAGGTGAAATCCGTCCGTCTATTCTCTAGCCGTCAGCAGCCTCCGATACAACTCGTACGCACGGCTGAAATTCAGGGTCTGCATGACCTTGACCGGGGTTGCGCCGGGGACGGCGGCGCGGTCCAGGGGAATGGTAGCGCCGTACGACTTGCTCCAGCTTGCGTCAACGTCCAGGTAGCGGGTTTCGGACTTGGTGACGAAGGCCGAGTCCAGCAAATAGCCCGCGGCGAGCGAGTCCCACATATAGGCTACGCCATTCGGATTCTTGAGGAACGCGGGATACCGGTTGCCGAGGTCTTCGCGAAACAGGTCAGTTATTCCCGTCCCGGCGGAAGCGATCTGGTCGAACTGAGGCTTGCGTATGGGCGCGGTGTTGCATATGTCCAGGCCGAACATGACCTTCTCGGGGATGCGGGAACGCAGCACAATCCGCGCGGCCTCGGGATCGAACCAGAAGTTGAACTCCGCGGCTTTGGAGGCGTTCCCCGGAACGGCGATGTTGCCACCCATAAACACCACGCGCTCGATCTTGGTTTCGATATCGGGCCTTACCCGAAGTGCGAGCGCCAGGTTGGTCATCGGCGCGATTTCGAGAATGGTCACCCGGCCGGGGCTGCGCTCGATTTCATCGATGAGAAATTGAACGGCGCCATCGCGCGGTTTTCGTTCGCTCAGCGCCGCGCCCGGCGCCGGCTTCACTTCCACGGGATTCATGACGAATGCGCCGGTATATTCCTGGGCGCCCCAACGCTTGGCCGCCTCTCGGCTCATGGCGGCGGTATGAACCAGAGGCGCTTGCGCGGACGCGTAGATGGGCGCATCGGCGCGGCCCAGCAGATCGAGAATGTGGAACATGTACTCGGCGCCTTGTGGAGTCCACACATTGCCCGGCGTGACCACGATGCCGGGGACTTGGATTTTCTCCGGGCTGCGAAGGAGCATGACGACGGCAGCGCCGTCGTCGCCGAACATGCCGGAATCGGTGTCAATGATGACGGCGTCGCGTTGCGCGCCCAACAACGGGACGGCAACCAATAGAACCGGAGCCAGGAATCGAGACACTTTCCTCAATATAATCGAGTAACCGCCCATGTTCGCGCCGCCTATCCCGCAGGTGACTCTCGACGAGTACGAACGCCATCCGCTGCACTCCGTCTGCGCGGCCATCGACAAGTGGGCCGCCGAACGGCCGGATGACTACGCGATCATCAACGCCACGCGCGGAACTACGCTCACGTGGAGCGAGCTTCAACGAAGTTCCAGGGCTGTCGCGGCCGGGCTGTCGAGGATGGGGTTTTCTAAAGGCGACCGGCTGGCGGCCTCGCTGCCAATGCTCGACGAGCACATTCTGCTGGAGTTTGGATGCTTCCGTTTGGGAGTAATCCACGCTCCTCTCGATCTGCGGCTGGATGCAACCGAGGTACTGCGATGCCTGTCTTTGTTGCGCCCCAAGGCGTATGCCTTCCCGGGAAAGATCGGCGCCGCGGACTTCGGAGCGCTGGGCGAGGTGGCTCGCGCCCGGTGCGGCTCCATCGAGCATCTGATTCAGTTCGCGCCGCGGGGCGACCGCATCGCCAGGGCCGTTGGATTCGAGAACGTGGTGGACACGGCAGCCGGCGGCTTATCGACGGATGTGAGCGAACACGATCCGGCGCAGGTGATTTTCACCACCGGATCGACGGGCTCACCCAAGCCAGCGCTGCTCTCGCATCGTGGCATTACTTGCCAGAACTTCTGCCTCGCAAGCGGTTTCAGCTTTGGCCCCGGAGAGCGCGTGCTCGTGAATCTGCCTGCATCGCACGTGGGCGGCCAGGCCGAACTGTTGATGACGACGCTATTTTCGGGCGCGACGGCGGTGACGCTGGAGGTTTTCGATCCAGTGAAATCGCTGGACGCGGTGGAGCGCCACGGCGTGACGCTGATCGGCCAAATACCGGCGATGTTCCAGATGGAATGGCGGACAGCGAACTACGCGGGCCGAAGCTTCCCGAGCCTTACCAGGGCCGTGTACGGCGGGCAGAGCGCGCCGCAAGCGTTCTTGGAGCAGATGCGCCGTATGGCGCCCCGCATCGCCACGGGCTTAGGCCTCACGGAGTGCTCGGGCTTCTGCACATATACCGCCGTCTCGCCGGATATCGACGAAGTGGCGCGCGGAATCGGTTGGGCGATGCCTGCGTATCCGCTCTCGATCCGCGGGCCGATGAACGGCGATGGTCCCGCGGGGGCTGAAGTGGCGGCGGGCGAGATTGGCCACGTTTGTTTCCGGGGGCCGCAGACGTTTCTCGGCTATCTGGGCGACCCGGAAGCGACCGCCGCTGCGATCTCGTCCGATGGGTGGCTGTACACGGGCGATATGGGGCGGTACGACGAGGGCGGCCTGAAGCTATCGGGCCGCGCGAAGTGGGTTCTGAAAGTGGCGGGGTATCAAGTATTCCCCGGCGATGTCGAGGCGCATTTTGCCGCGCTTGCGGATAAGGTGGCGAACGTGGGCGTGGTGGGGCAGCCGCATCCGATCTGGGGCGAAGCCATCATCGCTTTCGTGGAAAAGAGGCCCGGAGCGGATCTGACCGAAGCGGAATTGCGGAAATATGCGCGGTCGCTCACATCGTACATGCGTCCGCTGCACTACGCGATCCTGGAAGCGGGCGCAATGCCGCTGAATCGCAGCGCGAAGGTGGACATGGTGAGGCTTCAGGCGATGGCGAAAGAAGAATCGCGGAAACTACCGGAGCGCGGGCGGTGGGACGCGGGCGAATAAGGGGGCGGTATACTTCGAGGTGAGAAGCAGCCATGGCGGACCTGATGATCGGCGAGACAATTCGGGCGGAACGCGAAACGATCCTCCGCATCGCCCGAAAGCACGGCGCACGCGAAGTGCGGCTGATCGGGTCCGTCGCTCGCGGGGAAGCGCGGCCGGAGAGCGATATCGATCTACTCGTGACCTGGGGTAAAGGAACATCGCTCCTCAATCAGGCCGCGCTGATGCTGGAACTCGAGGCTCTGTTAGAGCGTAAAGTAGACATCGCCAGCGACGGCTGGGTAAGGCCTTCGATCCGGGAATCGGTCTATAGGGACGCAGTCGCACTATGAGAAGCGATGCGGATCGCCTGGGCGACATTCTGGGCGCCATCGCTAAGATCACAGAGCGGAACCCAGCCGGAGCCGATGCCTTCCAGCGCGATGAAGTGCTCCAGGTTTGGGTGATTCACCACCTTCAGGTGATCGGAGAGGCCGCCCGTGGCGTGTCTGAATCCCTCAAATCCCGTAACCCCGAAGTTCCCTGGCCGGAAATCGTCGCGCTTCGAAACATCCTCGTGCATGAATATTTCGGCTTGAACCTGGACCAAGTCTGGGAAATGACACAAGGAGATCTGGCTAGTCTTGAGGATCGGATTCGGCGCATTCGCTCACAGATCTAGTTTTGGGGCGGCCTAGGGGCGTACGACTATGGAAATCAACCGGCGGGAGTGGATGATGGGGACTGGCGCGCTCGCTGCGGGAGCGGCTTTCGGCCAGCAGCCGGCGAACAAGGAATGGTTCGACCGGCCCATGCGATGGGTGCAGCTTGCATTCGTGGAAGACGATCCGGGCCGCTATGACAGAGCCTTCTGGCTCGATTACATGAAACGGCTTCACGCCGAAGGCGCGTGCCTGAGCGCCGGTGGATGCGTGGCGTTCTATCCGACCAAGGTTCCGCTGCACTATCGCAGCAAGTTCCTCGGCAATGGCGACGCCTTCGGCGAGATGGTGGCGGGCTGCCGCCAAATGGGCATGAACGTCATGGCGCGCATCGACCCGCACGCAGCGCATCAAGACGTATATGACGCACACCGCGATTGGATCGCGGTGGAAGCTAACGGCCAGCAGCGCAAGCACTGGGCGATGCCGAGCCTGTGGGTGACGTGCGCGCTCGGCCCGTACAATTTCGAGTTCATGACCAGCGTCATTCAGGAAATCATGACGCTGTACAAAGTGGACGGCGTCTTCGCCAATCGCTGGAGCGGATCGGGCACGTGCTACTGCGAGCACTGCCGCAAAAACTTCAGGGATTTCAGCGGACTCGACATCCCACAGGGCGCGGGCGGCTCCGCCGAAGCGCGCGCGCAATTTACGACGTGGCAGAGGAAGCGGCTGCTCGATCTGTACACGCTGTGGGACGGCGAAATCAGGAAACGCAATCCGCAGGCCGCATTTTTCCCCAACGGCTTCGACCAGATCCGCGAGGGCGCGTCGGTTCCGATTCTGGTGGCCAACCGTCAGGCGCGCTCGGGCACCGCGCCCGCATGGGAGAACGGCCGCAACGCGAAGGCCTCGCGTTCCACGTTCGGTATGAAGCCGATGACCGGCATGTTCGGCGTAGGCTTGGAGGCTCCATACCGCTGGAAGGATTCCGTGCTGAGCGCGAGCGAAATCCGCCTATGGGCCATCGACGGCGTCGCGCAGGGTTACCGGCCGTGGGTCATCAAATTCAACGCCAAGCCGCTGGACCGGCGCTGGTTCAAGCCCGTGGAAGACCTCTTCGTCTGGCATTGGAAGAGCGACAAGTACATGCGTAACGAGCGCCCGCTAGCGCGCGTGGGCGTGATGGCTTCGCCGCGCGCCGCCGATCACGAGTCGGGTTTTTATCACGCGCTCGTGGAAGCCCGGATCCCATTTGAGTTGATCGCCGAAGGCGGGTTGGATGCGGCGGTGAAGCAGTTCAAAACGATCGTCCTTCCCAATGTCACGTACCTTTCGGACGCACAGTGCGCGCAGCTTCGCGCGTTTGTCCAAGGCGGCGGCGGGCTGGTGGCGACGCACGAAACGTCGCTTCACGATCAGGCCAACCGGCGACGGAGCGATTTCGCCCTTGCGGATCTGTTCGGCGCGTCGTTCGCGGGCAACGTCATCGAACGCCAGCAAAATGCGTATCTCAACATCGAAGACCGCGCTCACCCATTGGTGGCCGGCCTCGACGGCGCCGACCGGATCATTCACGGCGTGATGCGCGTCGAAATCCGCACGCCCGCAGGCCTGCGCGCGCCGCTGATGACGGTCCCCACCTATCCCGATTTGCCGATGGAGGAGGTCTATGTGCGCGAAACGAAGACCGACATCCCCGGTGTGATGGCGCGCAGTGTGGGGCAGGGGAGGGTGGTGTATTTTCCATGCGACTTAGACCGCACGTTCTGGGAAGTGATGGATCCGGACCACGGCCTTGTGCTCGCCAATGCCGTCCGATGGGCCGCCAATGAAGAACAGCCGCTAGGCGTCGAAGGTCCGGGGTTGCTGGATGTCGCGTTGTGGAAACAGCAGTCCTCCATCACAGCGCATCTGGTGAATCTCTCCAACCCGATGATGATGAAGGGCCCCGTGCGGGACGTGCTTCCGGTGGGCGCTCAGAAGGTCCGCATCCGTTTGCCCGAAGGCGCCAAGGCGCGCGCGGTGAAGTTCCTGGTGAGCGTAGCGCGCGCGCAATGGAAGCAGACCGGCTCGTGGGTCGAGACCACCACGCCTCCCATCGGATTGCATGAAGTGGTGGCCGTGGATTTGTAGCGCGGCGGAAATCCTCCGTATCCGTGCCGCGAGCGTAGCGAGCGGTCAGCGGAAGGCGGATTGTGTCGCGCGGCTAGCCGCCAGCGCGCGAACCCCCGGGGCGGATTGGCGGGTAATCGCGGAGAGGTCCGTGATCGAATCCAGGTTCGGCTGACCGCTCGCTACACTCGCGGCACGGAAACGGCCAGAGCCGTCTTACTATGCCATACTGCGGGGGTGAGGCCTTGGCTGTGGGTTTGGTTGCTCGTGTGGATCGCCGCCGTCGGAGGCGCGGTGGGGATCGGGGTCGCCGCCTGGGAGCGGTCCCGCTCTCTGAAACCGGAGGCGCTCATGCGCCGGCTACCGGCGCGAGATGCGCTGGTGGTCTTCATCGACTTCGGGGCATTGCGCAAGGCTGGTCTGCTCGATGCGCTCGATAGCTCGAAGGTCGGCGAGGACCCGGAGTACCGCAGGTTCGTCGAGTCTTCCCGGTTCGATTTCAAGCGCGATCTGGATTCGGCGCTGGCGGCCTTCGCGCCAACCGGCCGATTCCTCCTGCTGACCGGACGTTTCGATTGGAGCGGGTTGACGGCCTACGTCCACAGCCAGGGCGGCGCGTGCAATGCGGGTTTCTGCCGCATGATTGGGAGCGCGCCGGAGCGGCGCATTTCCTTCTTTCCGCTGCGATCGAATCTGATGGCCCTGGCGGTCAGCCAGGACGATTCGGCGGCGCTGCGATTGAGCGCGGTCGCGGAGGAGGCCACCGAGGCGCCGGACGCTCCCGTTTGGCTTTCCGTTCCAGGCTCAGTGCTGAAGACAGCTTCGGTCTTGCCCGAAGGCGCGCGCGACTTCACGGGCGCGTTGGGACAGGCCGAGTCCCTGACGCTCGGGCTTGCTCCGGAGGGCGCGCGACTCGCGGCCCGATTGGACATCCGCTGCCGCAATGGCGGCGATGCAGCGAGCGTGGCGGCCGATCTTACGCGGATCACTTCGATGCTGCGCGAGTCCATCGCGAAGGAGAATCACCAGCCGAACCCGGCCGAACTGAGCGGCGTGCTGGCGGGCGGATCGTTCCGCAACGAAGGCGCGCGGGCGCTGGGGTATTGGCCGATCGAAAAAGTGTTCGTGGATGCGCTGCTCGGCGGGCGGTAAGAGGCCGCGCGTAAGGCTACAATCGACCCTTGAAACTCGCTCTGATCGGCTACGGTAACGCGGGCCGTGCGCTGGCCCGCCTGCTGCACAGGAAACGCCGCGAGTACCCGTTCACGGTCACGGGTATTCACACTTTGCGGCACGGCACGGCCATCGGCGCCGCGGGGCTGCCGGCGGACCCGCGGTTCGGGCCGCGCATGGATTCCACCGGAGAGTTTCTGGACGCGGCGCGCGCCGATGTGGCCGTAGAACTGACCACGCTCGATCCCTCGACCGGCGAGCCAGCCATCTCCCATATTCGCGCGGCGTTCGCGCGCAAAATGCACGTGGTGACCGCGAACAAAGGGCCCATCGCGCACGCTTTCGCCGCTCTACGCGACCAGGCCCGCGATGCTGGCGTCGGTTTCCTTTTTGAATCGGCGGCTATGGATGGCGCGCCGGTTTTCAACCTGTGGCGGAAGCTGATGCCCGGCGTCCAGTTGCAAGGTTTCACGGGCGCGCTCAACTCGACTTCGAAGATTGTGGTGGAGGCGATGGAGCGCGGCGGATCATTCGCGGAAGGATTGGACACCGCGCGCGCCATGGGCATCACCGAGGGCGATGGCTCGTTCGATGTGGAAGGCTGGGACTCAGCCTGCAAGACCGCGGCGCTCGCCAACGTCCTGATGGACGCTCGCGTGACGCCACAGCTTGTCTCCACGCGCGGCATAGGCAAGCTCACTCCCGAGCGTGTTCGGGAGATTGCGAGCCAGGGCAAGACCGTGCGCCTCATCAGCCGGGCACATAGGGCGCCCCGGCGGACGCCGGGCGCGGTCTCTCTGCGCGTTCGGGCGGAGGTGCTGGACCGCGCGGACCCGCTGGCTTCCGCCCCTGGCACGTCGAATGTCCTCCTGTTCCACACGGACCTGATGGGCACGTTCGGCGTAGTCTCCATCAACCCCACGGTGGAGCAAACGGCGTATGGAGTGTTTGCGGATCTGGTGGAGCTACTGGGAGGCGTCGAGCGTGCGGATGTCGTAGGCGGCAATCCGCCGATCGGCGGTCACCAGCGTCAGGTCCTCGCATAAGGCTTGCGCTACGAGCATTCGGTCGAACGGGTCGCCGTGAAGCCGGGGAAGCGTGCGGACCGCCATGGCGTGATCGATCTTGATCGGAAGCGGACGAACGCCCCATTCATCGCGGAGCCTCGGAATCCAAACCTCCGGGGCGTCGAGTTGATCCAGCCGCCCGAGCGCCGACTTGATTGAGATTTCCCAGACGGAGGCGGCGCTCATCCACAGGAGAGCGCTGGGATCCAGCAGCTTCTTCCGGGTTCTCGCGCCGATCCTCGGACTTTTCTCCAGCCACCAGATCAGGATGTGAGTATCCAACAAGAGGTTCATGGTTCGATGCCGAAGGCCTTTGCGAGATCGGGCGGCAGCGGCGCGTCGAAATCGTCGTGCATGTGAATCCGGCCCTTCAATGCTCCGTAGGCGCGGTGAAATGCCGGCTTCTCGATCGCCGTCAGCCGGGCGATTGGCTTGCCGGCCTTGGCTATGATAATCTCCTCGCCGTCCGCCGCTTCCTGGACCAGCGTTGAGAGCTGGGTTTTCGCGGCATGTATGTTGATCATCTTCATAAACTAAACTTAGTTTAGTTTAACAAATCAATGGTAATCGTGCGATTCCGGGGCTGCGCCGGAGCCGAGCGCTTCAACGCTTGCGGCTTTTACCGAGAGTACGCCGTCCTGGTTTTGCAGCGCGCCGGAGATGAGCAGGAACGATTCGCCCAGCGTGGCGAATTTGTAGCGGTCGTAGACGTCGGGCGTCAGGATGACGTTCATTATGCCTGTTTCGTCTTCCAGGCTGAGGAACACGAAGCCTTTGGCGGTGCCGGGGCGCTGGCGCACGATCACCGTTCCCGCGATCCGCACGCGATGGCCATTGCGAAGCTTGGGCAGGTCGATGGCGCGTGTCACGCCGAGCGCGTCCAATTCGGCGCGGCGGTACGCCATGGGGTGTTTTCCAATCCTCAGGCTCGTGCCCCGGTAATCGGCTTCCAGGCGCTCCTCTGCCGTCATGGGAAAGAGCGGCGACGGCTCGCCCGCTTCTTCCAGCGGGGCGAGTAGCGGGCCTACGGGCAACGCGGCGCGCTGTGCGCTCCAGAGCGCGTCACGGCGGTGGAAGGACAGGCCTTCCGGCCTGTCCTGGGCAGGTCTGGAGACCTGCCCCACTGAATTCAGCGCCCCAATTTCAGCCAGCCGGTTGATCTCGTCCCTGCGCAATTGGGGAACGCGTAACGCCAGATCGTCGATGCTGCTGAACGGCCGCTCGCGAAAAATCCCGCGGGCCGCTTCTTCGCGCAGCCCCCGCGCGTATCGCAATCCCAGACGCAAGTGGGGCGGACCCCCCGGTCCGCGGCCGACGCCCCAGTCGGCCTGCCGGCCGACTGGCCAGCCAGGGGGCTGGCCGCGGACCGGGGGGGCCGCCCCACCAAGCTCCACCGTGCAATCCCAATCGGAAATCGTCACGTCCACCGGCAGCACTCGCAGGCCGTGGCGCTGGGCGTCCTTGATCAAAACGGCGGGCGAATAAAAGCCCATGGGCTGATTGTTCAGCATGGCGCAGGTGAAGGCGGCCAGGTAATGACACTTCAGGTACGCGCTGGCGTAGGCGATCAACGCGAAGCTGGCGGCGTGCGATTCGGGAAAGCCGTAGAGCGCAAACGACGTGATGGAGCGGACAATGGCGTCCTGCGCCGCACCCGCGATGCCGTTGCGCGCCATGCCCGCGCGCAGCTTCACTTCAATGGCCGACATGCGCTCGACGGAACGCTTGAAGCCCATGGCGCGCCGCAACTCTTCCGCCTGGCCGCCCGTGAAGCCGGCGGCGATCATGGCCATGCGCAGCAACTGCTCCTGAAACAGCGGCACGCCCAGGGTCCGCCGCAGCACTGGTTCGAGCGAAGGGTGCAGGCAATCCGCTCTTTCGCGGCCCTGCCGGCGGTTCAAATAGGGATGCACCATTTTGCCGACGATGGGCCCGGGGCGAATGAGCGCCACCTGCACCACGATGTCGTAAAAGCATTTCGGCTTCATGCGGGGAAGGGACGCCATCTGCGCGCGGCTTTCCACCTGGAACATGCCGACGGTGTCGGCGCGTTGCAGGGCCTCGTAGACGGGTGGATCGTCGGGCGGCAGATGCGCCAGGTCCACGGTTTCGCCGTAGCTGGCGGGGATCAGTTTGAGGCAATCCTCCAGCACGGCCATCATGCCGAGGCCGAGCAGATCCACTTTGACGATGCCCAGGTCGGCGCAGTCTTCTTTGTCCCATTGGATGACCACGCGGCCGGGCATGGTGGCCGGTTCCAGCGGCACGATGGAATCGAGCTGCCCCTGGCAGACCACCATGCCGCCCGAGTGCTGGCCGAGGTGGCGCGGCAGATCCTGCGCCATGCGGTAGAGTTCGAGGAACTTGCGGACGCGCGGATGATGGGGATCGAAGCCCGCCGCGTTGAAGTGACTCTCGGCGATGTCTTTGGGGTCCTTCCATTCCCAGGAACGCACCAGCGAAGCGAGCTTATCGAGCCGTACCGCTTCAAAGCCCAGCGCTTTGCCGATCTTCGCGCGCGGCCGAGCGGTCGCGGTAGGTGATGACGTTGGCGGTCATGGCCGCGCCGAGCTTTCCGAACTTCTCGTAGACGTGCTGGATGACGCTCTCGCGTTTTTCGCCGCTGGGGAGATCGAGATCGATATCGGGCCACTCGCCGCGTTCTTCGGAGAGGAAGCGCTCGAAGAGCAGTTCCATGCCCACGGGATCGACGGCCGTGATTTCCAGCGCGTAGCACACGGCGCTATTGGCGGCCGAGCCGCGGCCCTGCGCCAGAATGCCGTTGGCTTTGCAGAAGCGCACGATGTCCCACACGATCAGGAAGTAGCCGGGAAGTTTCAGCTTTTCGATGAGCGCAAGCTCGCGCTCGATCTGGCGCCGGGCGCGCTCGTGATAGGGCCGGTAGCGGCGGCGCGCGCCTTCGTCCACGCGCTTGCGGAGAAAACTCATTTCGGTTTCGTCCGGCGGGACGGGATAGCGCGGGAATTCGTAACCGAGATCGGCCAAAGTGAATTCCAGGCGCGAGGAAATTTCCCGCGTGTTGGCAATGGCTTCGGGCAGATCGGCGAACAGGCGCGCCATCTCGGCGGGCGTTTTTACGTGGCGCTCGGAGTTGCGCTCCAGCAGGCGGCCGGCCGTGGACAGCGTGACGTGATTGCGCACCGAGGTGAGCGCGTCGAGCAGTTCGCGCCGCGCGGGCGTGGCGTAGGCCACGCCGTTGGTGGCCACGATGGGAATGCCCAACCGCCGCGCGCATTCGACCGTGCGGCGGTTGCGGACCTCCTCCTCGCGGTTGTAATGGCGCTGGATTTCGGCGTACACATTGCCGCGGCCGAAAATTCCTATTAGGCCTTCGCCAGTGGGGCAGGCCTCCAGGCCTGCCCAGTCCGTGAGGCAGATTAATCCCTTGGAAAACTCCGCCAACTCCTCCAGCGTGGCCGCGCCTTCGCCTTTTTTCCTGGCGCGCAGCTTCATGCGGGTGATGAGGCGGCAGAGGTTGCGATATCCCTCGCGCGTTTCCACCAGCAGTGGATACGAGACGCCGTTTGTGCAGGTAATTTCCGAACCGATGTGCGCCTTGACGCCGGCCTTTTTCGCCGCCACGTGGAAGCGCGGCGCGCCGTAGACGCCGTTGCGGTCCATGATGGCCATGGCGCTCATGCCGAATTCCGCGCACGCTCCGGCCAGTTCCTCGGGTGCGGAAGCGCCTTCGAGAAAGCTGAAGCCGGAACGGGCGTGGAGTTCGACGAACATGGGGTCGGGGGCTGGGGACTGGGGGCTGGGGGCTGGGGAGCGAAGGTATGGTCTGGGTTGACAGACTGTCCTTTTAGGCCGAGCCTGGATCAAGACGGCGGCAAAAAATCCTCGAAAACCGGTGTTTACGGATACGCCTTTCCCCAGCCCCCAACCCCTAACCCCCAGCCCCCTAGTCATAGCTCCCTTCCACAAACCAGCCTTGCGGGCTGCAATAGAGGCGGTAGAGCGCGCCGTCGGTCAGGGAAATGTCCCACTCATCCCGCTCCCACGGGTCGGAGGTCCACCAATCGCCCGATGTGCGCCAAGGGCCCGCCAGTTCCAACACGCGGCCGCGGACGCCATCGGCGGCGATGAAGCTGGGTCCGCCGGAATCGATGGCGACGCGCGCGGGGCGCGGCGGGCGGAATACGCGGAAGGCAAGGTGGGGCAGGTCTCCAGACCTGCCTTTTGACAGGGCAGGTCTGGAGACCTGCCCCACTTTCGCCATTCGGAACGCTCCCGGCCGGTGCGTATCGAGCAACTCCGGCGTACCTACGCGGCCTTCGCCCACAATCGACCGGATGCGCGCCAGCGTCAGTTCCAGCTTCACCGGTTCGGGCGCTTGGGGGATGAACAGGCCGTTCTGCGTGGCGCGCGGCTTCACCGGGTTCATCGCCATCCGGGCATGGACCACGGGCGCTTCGGGCGGGTGCGCATCCAAATCGAGGCGCCACAGTTTCAGAAACGCTTTTGAGTCGAGCGAGGGGACCGGCAGCCGCAGCGTGCGTTCGTGGACCGCGCCATTTTCGAGGCGCAATTGGAGCCGGATTTCGTCGGTGGCCAGCGCGCGCGTGGCTAGACGCGTCGCCAGACCGCTCAGCAGACGCGCCAACAGGAACGCCAGCGGCTCCAGCAAATCCACCGGATATTCCAATTCGATTTCGTCCTCAAAACGCGGCGGCTCTTCCAGAAGGCGCAGCTTGCGTTGCGCTTCGCCGCGCGCCAGTTCATGCAAACGCAAACCTTCCGGGCCGAGCCGTTCGGCGATGCCCAGCGGAGGGAGCGCGGCCAGTTCGCGGAAGCGGCGGATGCCCCAGCGCTCCAGCGTCTCCGCCAAGTCGGCCGACGCCTGGCGCCCGTCGTCCGTCATCCGGCTGTCACCGCCTGCAACCGCTGGGATCTGGCGGCTGAAAGCCGAAGGCTGACGACTGACGACGGACGACAGACGACGAACGACGAACAGCAGCTTAAGCGGCAGACTCGCCCAGGAACTTGGCTTCGTCGCCAAAGGGGACTACGCTCACGCCTGCGAATCCGCGCGCGGCGCAAATGGCGGCGTCGGGGTTGGAAGCCAGCGCGACGTTCGCCTTGGCGCCGCGCTCCGTGGCCCGGCGCGCGATGGCGGCGGCTACATCCTGCGCCGGTCCGAACAGGCGCTCGAGGCCGCTGGCGTCCAGCGTGACGGTATCCGCCGCGGTCGCTTCCACCAACGGCGAAAATTCGAAGGCCAGAGCGGCCAGAAGGCCGCTGGGGGTTAGAGGCTGGGGGCTGGGGGCTGGGGATTCCGCCTGCTGGCGACCGCTCGGGCTGTGGAGGCAGACGAACATGCTTACTCCACCGCCCGGGCATGGAAACCGGCCGCCACGGCGAGGCCGGGCTTGCGGCGAGTCACGGAAAAGGCGACCGGCGCATCGAGCCAGATAGGGGCTGGGGGCTGGGGGCTAGGGACTGGGGGATGGGGGCCGGGGGCCAGGGATTGCGGCTTGGCCACCAAGTGAGGCGACTTCAGCGGTTGGCGCTTGGAATTTTGAGGTAAGGAGAAGGGAACCGTTCTTTTTGCTTCATTCCCTAGCCCCCAACCCCCAGCCCCCAGCACCCAATCCCCCCGCCGGCAATCCAGCATCAGGCTGGCGCAGGTTTTGGCGTTGGATTGGCGGGCCAGCGCCACGAGCACGGCGGGCGTATGCTCGATGGCGCGGCGCAACCGGAACCACGAGGTAAGCGAAATGCGGCGCGCGGTGGCCAGCGGCGTATCGCCTAAATCCATGGCCACTACTCCGAAACCGCCGCCCTGCACCAGCAGATCGGCCGCCTGGAGCGCATGCTCGGCGTTGTGCGAGCAGCGCACCCAAACCAGGCGGTCCAGATGAACGCCGGAAGCGGCGGCGGAGACTGGGTCGAAGGCATCTTCGGCGTCCACCAGCGCGCAAACCTCCTGGCGCGCCGTGGCTGCCGCGAGGATGGAAAAGAGCAGGCTGGTCCGCCCGGAAGACGCCGGTCCGAAGATCTCCGTCAGCGAGCCGCGCGGCAGGCCGCCGATGGCGCGAATCCACCTCCGGAACCCCGCACGGAACGCACTCCGGAGCCGGCCGGGCTAGCCATTCCAATGGCGTGCCAAGCCCCAGAACCGCTTCGAACCGCTCCCGAACCGCCACTTGCATATTCGCCTTTTATTCGCCTGTACTTAATAATTACAGCAAGTAGCCGGGCGGCGTCAAGGGGATCGGTGCAGGCCGCTTTTGTGGTATCGCGAAAACGGGTGGGATACGGCGGGGAGATTACGTAGACAATGCGCCGGTCGTTGGGCTTGTCAGCGGAGATTCAACAGTTGCTCCACGGTTACCCCTGCCTCGTTCAGAATCTGCCGCAGAGTTCCTGGGCGGATTTGCTTGTGATCCGGCACGACGACGCGGGCGTATGGATTACTCCGCTTCAGAACAATGTGGCTGCCCCTTTGGCGGCTAACAACGAATCCCACCCGCAGGAGAGCTTTTACCAGTTCCTGCCCGGAAATATCCGTCGGCAGTTTCACTGGTGCGTGCCGGTCTTTAGCTCGAAATACTCTCTGCCCGCTTCGGTTGGGACCGGGTCGCCCGAGGCGATGCAGTCTTCGATGTAGAGATCCGCCGCTTCGTGGATGTTCCTCATGACCTCTTCGCGAGTGTCGCCTTGAGATACGCAGCCGGGCAGCGCCGGTACGATGGCGACGTATCCGCCGTCTGGCTCCTGCTCGAGGACGACCGTGAAGCGCATGGAGAAGGTTCCTTGGTTCCGATAATACCAGCAAATGAGCTAACCAAGCCTTCGCCTCCGGCAGTGCGACAAGAACGCAGGATCACGTTGGAGAGGCTTGGCCCAGTTCAAATGAGCCGGCCCTCGGAAGATAATCGTCGGCGCCGCATGGTCTAAACTGAAAGCTATGGCGACAGTCACCCTGTTCGACCGGATTACGGTTGAGCCGGGAAAATGCGGTGGGAAGCCTTGCATCCGGGGGATGCGGATCACCGTTCGCCGTGTGCTCGAACTGCTCGCGACCTATCCCGACCGCGCTGCGCTCTTCAGCGAGTATCCCTTTCTCGAACCCGAGGATCTTCAGCAGGCGCTCGGCTACGCCGCGGCGACCGTCGGCCTGGAACAGGCCAGCTAGACAATCGCTTGGCGCGCAAGATTTGCCAAAAACTTGCGATCTCTCCCATCCACTGACAGCCGCCGGGCTGTGGCGTGGCCGCCCCATCGTAGAATAGTCCTAACAACTATGTCGCACACCAGCAAGGGATTCGTGCGTGGATTGGCCTTCGTTCTGATGCTGTCCGCGGTTGCGCCGCTCGTGGCGCAGCCGGCGCCGGCGGGGGAGATTCTGCTTGCGCTGCGGAAGCTCGACGAAATGGGGTCGGTGCTGATGATCGGCGCGCACCCGGACGACGAACGCACCGAGGTGCTGGCGTATTTCGCCCGCGCGCGTTCCATGCGGGCGGCGTATCTCTCGGTGACGCGCGGCGATGGCGGGCAGAATCTGCTCGGCGCGGAACAAGGCCCGGCGTTGGGGTTGATCCGCACGCAGGAACTGCTGGCGGCGCGGCGCATAGACGGCGCGGAGCAGTATTTCACGCGTGCTATAGACTTCGGCTTCTCCAAGACCGCGGACGAAACGTTACAGAAATGGGATCACGGCGAAGTGCTCTCCGACGTGGTCTGGGTGATCCGCCGCTACCGGCCGGATGTCATCGTGTTGTGCTTCAGCGGAACGCCCAGCGACGGTCACGGGCACCACCAGGCCTCGGCCATCCTCGGCAAGGAGGCGTTCGATGCGGCGGGCGATCCGTCGCGCTTCCCGGAGCAGTTGAAATACGTGCAACCGTGGAAACCTGCCAAGATTGTGACCTCCGGATTCGGCGGGCGCGGAGGGACCACCCCCGCGGTCGCGCCTTCCGCGCAGATCAATACGGCCGGTTACAACGCCATCATGGGCTACACCTATCAGCAACTCGCCACCATCAGCCGCAGCCAGCACCGAAGCCAGGGACTGGGCGCGATGGGGATCGGCGGCGGGCTAGGCGGCGGGCGCGGAGGAGCGGGAGGCGGGCCGCCGGCGGGTCCCGGCGCCGCCCCGGCAGGTCCCGGTGGAGTTGGAGCGCCCGCGGCCGGCCAACCCGCCGCCGCGGCTGCGCCTGGCGGTGGACGAGGAGGGCGTGGAGCGGGAGCGGGTGGACGCGGTGGCGCGGCTCCCGCAGCCGCTGGAGGCGACGCGCCGCCGGCGGATTTGTTTGACGGCATCGAGCATTCCTGGAAGCGTGTGCCTGGCGGCGCGGCAGTGGAAGCGATTCTTTTGCGGGCGGTCCGCGATTTCGATTGGGACCATCCCGAAAAGACCATCCCCTTGCTGGCCCAAGCGCGCCCGCTCATCGCCGCAATCGACGATCCGCTGGCGAAGATCAAGCTTGCCGACCTGGATGAGACCATCGCGCGCTCCGCCGGCATTTGGGCGGACGCGGCGGCGCGCCAGCCATCGGCGGCGCCGGGTTCGCGCGTAGCGGTAGCCGTGACGGTATCGCCGCGGATTCCGGTTGAGATGCATGTGAGATCCCTTCGCGCGGAGGGCCTGTGGGCCGGTCCGGCGTGGACGCCCGCGGCGGGCGCAACGGGCGCGGCGATCCCGGATTACGATCTGGCGGTCCCGGCCACACAACCCTACTCGCAACCGTATTGGCTGGTGAAGCCGCCGACATGCGGGCACGTACACCATTGGCGACCAAACGCTGGTTGGCCGCCCCGAGTCGCCGGCGGAGCAATTGCGGATGGAACTTGATGTAGCGGGAACGGCCATTGAAATCACCCGGCCGATTATCTACCGCTACAATGACCGGCTCGAAGGCGAGAAGACGGTTCCTCTCGCGGTGGTTCCCGAAGTCCAGGTGAACGTTCCGGTTTCGCCCGATCTTTCCACCGCCGCCGCCATGTTCCCGAGCGCCGCGCCGCGCAAACTGCAAGTCACCGTCAAAGCGAATTTCGCAAACGTCGCCGGCGATCTGCGCATCGAGGTGCCGCCGGGATGGAAGGCCGACCCGCGCACGCAGCCATTCCATCTGGCGGCCGTGGATGATCGGCAGGAACTGACTTTCCAGGTGACTCCTCCGGCAGGCGAGTCGACCGGCTCGATGCACGCCGTCGCCACCGTGAATGGGCATGACATCGCCGTGGGCATGTCCACCATCGCGTACTCGCACATTCCGCAGCAGACGGTATTCCCGCCTTCCGATATCAAGTTGGTGCGGAGCGATATCCAAGTGACCGCGCATCGTATCGGTTACATCATGGGCGCCGGCGACGATGTGCCCGACGCGTTGCGCCAGCTTGGGCTCGACGTGACCCTGCTCGGTGAGGAAGATCTGCGCAAGGGCGATCTGTCTCGCTTCGACGCCATCGTGGCGGGCGTGCGAGCGTACAACGTGCGCACGGATCTAAGAGCCTACAACCAGCGCCTGTTGGATTACGTCGGCAACGGCGGAACCTACGTGGTACAGAACGTACGCGAGAATGTTCCGAACATCGGTCCGTACCCGTTTACCATCTCGGGCGGCAACACTGCCCGGGTCACCGTGGAAGAGGCGCCCGTTTCGTTCACGCATCCCGACAGCCTGCTGTTGCAGAAGCCGAACAAGATCGAAGCGCGGGATTTCGAAGGCTGGGTTCAGGAACGCGGCACTTATTTCCTGACGCAATGGGACCCGCATTACGAGACCGTGCTCTCCTCGAACGACCCCGGCGAGAAACCGCTCGAAGGCGGAGAAATCTGGACGCGCTATGGCAAGGGCGTGTTTATTTATACCGCCTACGTTTGGTTCCGGCAATTACCCGCGGGAGTGCCGGGCGCGTACCGTCTGTTCGCCAATTTGCTGAGCGCGAAGTAGTGGGGCGGACCTCCAGGTCTGCCTGGCGCCGCAGGCGCGGCGTCTTGTGTTTGCCTCGAATCGCCGCCACGCATGGCCGGCAGGTCTGGAGACCTGCCCCACTAAGTAATCAGTTTCTCGAGCCGTGAACCGGGGCGCACGATGGTTTGGTTTCGCTCCGGGCCGGTGGAAATGCAGCCGATCTCCACGCCGGTCAGCTTCTCCAGGTAGTCCAGGTACTGCTTGGCGCCGGTTGGAAGCGCGTCGTAGGAAGAGATACCGAACGTCGAAACGCTCCATCCTGGAAAATACTCGTAGACCGGTTCAACCCGTTCGATTTCCGCCACGGTCGGCGGCATGCCATCCACCTCGCGGCCGCCGATCTTGTAGGCTACGCACACGGGGATGCGCTCGAAATCGTCCAGCACATCGAGCTTCGTGATCACGATGCTGTCGTAGCCGTTGATCGCGGCGGTAAAGCGCAGCAGCGGAGCGTCGAACCATCCGCAGCGGCGCGGGCGGCCGGTGACGGCGCCGAATTCGTTGCCGCGCTTGCGAATGTTCTCGCCCTCCTCGCCGGGCGCTTCGGTGGGGAACGGGCCGCCGCCGACGCGCGTGATGTACGCTTTAGAAATTCCAATGACCCCGGATATGCGCGTGGGCGCCACGCCGGTTCCCGTGCAAGCGCCGCCGGCGCTGGCGTTGGACGAGGTCACGAACGGGTACGTGCCGTGATCGATATCGAGCATCGTGCCCTGCGCGCCTTCGAACAGGACGCTCTTGCCATCGCGGATGGCCTGGTTCAATAGGTTCGCCGTATCGCAAACCATCGGGCGGATGCGGTCCGCGAAGGCTTCGTAATCGTCGCGGTCGCGCGCGAAATCCCGCTCTTCCCAGATGCCCAGCGCCTTTGCGATGATGGCCTTTTCTTCCATGAGCCCGTCGAAGGCCGCACGGAAGAAGTCGCGATTCAATAAATCGGCGATGCGGATGCCGCGGCGCGCGATCTTGTCTTCATAGCAGGGGCCAATGCCGCGCGAAGTGGTGCCGATGGACACGCGCCCCGGCCGGGCCTCGGACATTTTCTCCATCATCCGGTGCGCGGGAAGCAATACGTGCGCGCGATTGGAGATGAACAAGCGGCCGGTCACCGCAAGGCCGGCCGATTCCAGGGCGTCGATCTCCGCCATCAGCGCGGCCGGATCGATGACCAGGCCATTGCCTATCACCGCGCTCTTCGCCGGACGCAGAATTCCGCTGGGAATCAGCTTCAGGATAAACTTCTTTTCGCCAATAAAGACGGTATGGCCGGCGTTGTGGCCTCCTTGATACCTCGCGACGATATCGAACCGCTCGGAGAACAAGTCGGCGATTTTTCCCTTGCCCTCGTCTCCCCACTGCGCGCCTAGAATAATAACGTTCCGCATGAAGTGAAAGCCCTGCCTATTTTAGCGAACGCCGTCCGCCTCGCGCTATCCGCTGTCCGCTATCAGCTATCCGCCGGGCGCTGCCGCGGTCCGCAACTGCCGTTGCCTTCGATGCTCGGAGAGCGCGTGGCGCAGCCGGCCGTTCAACGCGAAGCTACACTGTGCGCGATGCACGCTTTGCGGATAGCGGAAAGCGGATAGCGCCGAGAATCGGACAAGCGGACCCCCGGCTCCGGCAGGGGGCCGTCCGTGGTATTCTCACAGCTTATGCTGCTTTCGGAGGTCTACGTTGACCTGGGGCAAGCAGGATTCGAACAGCTTGTGCGCAGCATATCCATTGGCAAGCTCAAAACGTATCAGGTCTACGAGAACTTCAAGGTTCGCGCGCATCTCATCAAAGTCAATACCGAGGCGCTCCGCAAACATACCGCCCGCTTCTGGGAGCGCATTTCATCGAAAGACGAGGAGTTTGCGAAGGAACTGGCGCAAGCCGTTCTGGTTTCGCATCTCGACATGATTACGGCCGTGCTCGATTTCACGGGCGCGCCGCACGAGAACGGTTTTTTCGCTAAAGGCATGGACCCCAAGCCATATTTCGGCGAGGGGTGGGAAGATCGGGTCTACGAGAAGCTCCACACGCAGTTTCCGGAGGCGCTTCTCGTCTTTTATATCAACCATTTGCGGTGGGAGCTGCTGAAAGCAGAGCAGCCCTATCGTCCGGCTCCGGGTGGTGCGGCATGACTTCGGAGCTTGGCGTGCAACTGGTTAGTCAACAAATGCAAATTCCCGGATGGGGCCAACCCTTCCAGCGCCCGGCGGAGCGAACCACCGGTTGCGGAAGGCTTTATTTAAGAACCAGATGCAAGTAGCAGCCGGATTCCTGCCTGGAGCTAGTCTGTTATTCCCGAGTGTTGGGTTTTCCCCTATTCCAGTTCTACCCTGCGCCATATTACCCAATACCCAGGACTCCCCCCGTGGAACCCGCTGCGCGGCAAATATCGCGAGGCGCCGACAATGAATCATTGCGACTTTCATTACTCCCACTTACTACCTAAAAAGCCGGGAATCCTCCCGCTCGAAGAGACCATGACCAAGCTGTGCCGCCGGTGCGGGGCTCAGTTCGTAACCCGGTCGCGGATCCGTAAGCGCTGCGATGCCTGCCAGTTGGTGGTCTCCGCGGAGAAGCAGAAGAAGGCCAATGAGCGGTTGAAGGCCCGGCGCGCCGCCCGGCGCCTGTGCCTGCTCAAGGCGAATTAGAGCTTTTCCAGCGTCACGACGGCTTGCGCTTCGGCCGAGCGGCCTTCGCCGACCGGCCCCACTTGCTCCGCCGTCTTGAACTTCACGGAAACCCGCTCCATTTCCAGCCCCAGCGTCTCCGCCAGGCGCGCGCGGATGGCGTCCCTGTAGTCTTTCAGTTTGGGCCGTTCCAGAATCACGGTGGAATCCACGTTCACGATTGCGTAGCCCCGTCCGCGCGCCAGTCCCTGCGCGTGGCGAAGGAACACGAGGCTGTCCGATCCCTTCCAGCGCGGGTCCGTGTCCGGAAAATGCATGCCGATATCGCCCAGCGCGGCGGCGCCCAGAATGGCGTCCGTAATCGCGTGAGCGAGCACGTCGGAATCCGAGTGGCCCACCAGACCGCGTTCGGAGGGAATCGTGACGCCTCCTAGAATCAGCGGGCGGCCCTCCGCGAGCCGGTGAGTGTCCCAGCCCAAGCCGGTTCGGATCTTATTGCCTAACTCAAGATGGCCCGCGATAAACGCCTTGATGCCCCAGGCGTCGAAGCGCCGCTTCCGTCTCAAGACTGCAATTCCTTGGCGGCCTTCGCCGCTTCCTCGAAGAACAGGTGCGCCAGGTCCATATCGCCGGGCTTGGTGATCTTGATGTTACGGTCGCTGCCCATCACGACGCTCACTTCCACGTCGAGACGCTCCACCAGGCTGGATTCGTCGGTTCCCGTGAAACCGTCCTGGCGGGCAGTTTCAAACGCGCGTACGAGCAGATCGTAGCGGAACACCTGGGGCGTCTGGGCCAGCACCAGTTTCTCGCGGAGCAGCGTGCCGCGGATGCGCACGTGGCCGGTCGACTTGCTGACCTGTTTGACGGTATCGACGGGGACAATGCCCACGATGGCGGCGCCGGTCTCGGCGGCCTCGTCGAACACCTTGTGAATGGTTTCCAGGTCGATGAAGGGGCGCACGGCGTCGTGCACGGCCACCAGATCGGTGTCCGGAGCAACCGTGGCCAGCGCATTAGCGACCGACTGCTGCCGGCTCGCTCCGCCTTCCACCACGCGGGCGCGGAGGGCCCCCTGGGCAGGGAACTCGGCGGCTAGCAAATCGCGCGCCCATTCGAGATCTTCCTTTCGAACGGCTACCACGATCTCCCGGACGCGATCCGATTCGGCGAACCGGCGGACGGTATGTACCAGGATAGGGGAGCCGCCCAGAAGCATGAACTGCTTGCGGCTGGTCCCTGTTTTCTCGGCGGATCCCCGGCCCATACGGGTGCCTAGGCCGGCCGCGGGCAGTATCACGGCGACGCGCATTGGTATTACGATTCTAGCGCGGCTTTCTCGGCTCCGGCCGCGGCGGGCACCGGAGCATCGGGCTTGCGCGGGCCCCGCTCGTGCCTGTCAACTGGAACGGGATGGGTACGCTCATCCCACTTGCCGAAGATCATCTTTCCGGCCGTGGTCTGCAGGACGCTGGTGACGGAAATATCGATGGTCTTCGAGATCATCTTCTTGGCGTTATCGACCACCACCATGGTGCCATCGTCCAGATAAGCGACGCCCTGATTGTATTCCTTGCCCTCTTTGAGGATGAAGACGCGCATGGTTTCGCCCGGCAGCACGATGGGCTTCAGCGAGTTGGCCAGCTCGTTGATATTGAGCACTTCGACGCCCCGCAATTGCGCCACCTTGTTCAAGTTGAAATCGTTGGTGACGATCTTGCAATCGTACAGCTTAGCCAGTTCGATGAGCTTCATGTCCACGTCGCGGATCTGCGGGAAGTCTTCCTCCACGATCTGCACCGTCAAATGGGCCATCTTCTGAATCCGTTGCAGAATGTCGAGGCCGCGGCGGCCGCGGTTGCGCTTCATGGAATCGGCCGAATCGGCGACGAGCTGCAATTCCCGCAGAACGAACTGGGGAATCACGAGCACGCCGTCCAGGAAGCCGGTGTCCGCGATATCCGCGATGCGGCCATCGATGATCACGCTGGTGTCCAGGATCTTGTGGCTCTTCTTGGAGGGCTTCTCGCCGCCAAAGAGCCCGCCCAGGGCCGACAGGTTCAGCATGTCGCCCTTCTTGGCCCCCACCACCATTCCGACGTACATCATCCACAGCAGCAACACGAGATGCAGGAAGGGCTCGTGCGGCGCCGCTTTTTCGATCACCAGCGACATCAGAAACGCGCCGAAAATTCCCAGCACCGATCCGAACGCCGCTCCGATCAGCCGCTTCAGGCTGACCAATTCCAGGCGGATCTCAAAGAAAATGATGCAAGCGCCTAGAGCGAGGCCCCCGCCGCCGGCTTCCCAAATCGAAAGTCCGAAAGGCCGAAGCAGAGCGGCGGAAACCGCCAGAACGAGAATAAATGCCACGCGCACTACTATTAAATCCAACACCGGGGTTCCTCCTTGCAGTAAATGAAGGATAGAAAGAACGCATACTCACCCATAACAGCTAAAACGGTCCCGTTACGCGATAATCTTCGCGACCTGAGTATAGCACCGCGCTTTCTCAGTGAGGCCGCGCCATCGCGACCGGCGCGAACCCGCGGTTTTGGCATCCGGCCGAGGCGTATTACGAGGCCCGAAGGCCTGCGCTATTTGAGATTAGCCTGGGCAGACGGCAAGAGGCCCATCGTCCGCTCCGCCACGCGATGCTTATTGTTTCTTGGCGTCCCACTCGATGGCTTGGCCGCCGAAGCCGCCGCCGCCCGCGCCGGTATCCACGGTGAACTTAACCTCCGTGGCGCTCACGATCTTGCCCTTGAAGGTCATCTTCATATCCTGACCTTGCATGTTGCCGGTGATGGCGAACGTGACCGTATCGCCCTCCACCTTGCCATCCGTGAAGGTGGATTTCCCCATCATGGAACTGGTGGTTTCGCCGGTGAGTTTAGCGCCATCCTGCTTAAAGGTAAAGGTACGCTCCATGGCTTGGCCGCCCATATCGAGCGACGCTTTCCAGTTGCCTGTAATATCGGCCGCCGACGCGGTAAGCGCCAGCGATGCCATCAAGACCAGTAACCACTTCATAATTCCACTCCTTTCGAAAATATAGCGATCCACGCTCGGCTCTTCGCGGCGCAGCCTGAACCGGCCGCCGCACGCCGACGGCGTGTACCTCGTTACGCCTGCCGTGGCGCCCCGACGTTCGATAGGGCGATCACGGATACATATAGAATAGCCCCGAGCGGAACCAGGAATCCGAGCCGTACGGTGCTGTGATCGGCGACGAGACCCATCAGCGGCGGAAGCAACGCTCCTCCCACAATGGCCGTCACCATCAGGCCCGAAAGCTCGTTGGTCCGCTCGGGCATATGCTCCACCGCAAGCGAGAACACCAGCGGGAAGATGTTCGCGAAAGCAAGACCGGTCACGAAAAACGCACCCACGGCCACATATCCGGAGGGCGCAAATAGCCCCAGCAAGCCGACGATCGCCGCCGCGCACGTCGCCACGAAGAACTTGCGCGGCTGCATCCAGCTCAGAGCCACGCCGCCGCAGAATCGCCCAATAGTCAGAGCCATAAAGAACAGACCGGATCCGAGCAGCCCGATCTTGGCTACATCCACGTGGTAGCTCTGATTCAGAAAGAGCGGAATGCCGGAGCTGACGCACACTTCCGCGCCGACGTAAACAAAAATCGCCATCACCATGGCGAGCACATAGCCGTTCTTCAGCAGGGCGAGGCAGGAGCGGAAAGTTGCGGACTTATGCTCCGGCTCGGAGCGTTCCACCTTCAACGCGCCCACCGCGAGTACGGTGACGAGCAGCGCTACGGCGTAGATCGGGAAGATCACCTTCCAGTCCGTCGCAAAATAGCGCGCGGCGATCGCCGGAATGAGCGGACCGGAAAGCGATCCTATGGCTTTCACGAATTGCCCAAACGTGAGGTTGCGCGCATACTTCCCCTCGGCGGAAACGTCGCGCATAATGGGGTTGCCGGCCACCTGGAGAATCGCGGCGCCGGCCCCCAGGAACAGAATCGCAAGCAGAAACAAGGGGAACGTGCTTATGCCGATACTGGCGCTCGTCATCCCGGCTAGCGCCACGATCAGGCCCATCAGGAGCACGTACTTTTTGCCGCGCTTGTCCTGAAACACGCCCATCGGAACGGAGAGCAATCCGAACATGCTGAATCCCACGAAGGGGATCAGCGTGGCCATGGCTGTGCTGAGGTGAAACTCATTCTTGGCGAGGCTGACGAAGGGGCCGACAGCGTCGCCAAAACCCATGGCGAGAAACGCGAGAAAGACGGGCAGCGTTCGCAGTTTCATTTGACGGGCGCCTCCACGTTGAAGCCTTCCACGACGATTCGCGGAGCTTCGCCGCGCGTATCGGCGTCTTCAAGTTCCGTAGTAATCGTGCGTTTTTCGCCGGGCATCAGCGGAACGTAGTTGTCGCTGTAGATCGCCGGGAGAATGCGGTCGCCGCTCGTTGTGCGAACGGCCTTTACCCTGACCATGAGCGCCGGAGTCTTCGTGGGATTGCTCAACTCCGTGGTCAAATGCCACTGGCCGCCCTGCCGAACGGCCTTTGTCGCCGCCTCGATCTTGACTTTCGGAAGCTGGCGGATGGCTGTCAGGTTGTAGCCCAGGGTCGCCGGGCCTCCCTGACCTCCGCCTCCGCCGCCGCGCCCCGCGGCCGGCGACGGCGCCGTCTCTTCCAGGCCGTGCAGATAGAAGTTATCGGAGATCGTTTCCGTTCCGCGTGTGAGTTTCAGCCGCAGGAAGTGTGTGGGAGTGAGGCCGGATGGATACTCGATCTTGAAAGGCGTCTCCGTGCTGTCTTCCTTGCTTGCGAGCGTGGCCGATTTCTCCCACTGCTTCGAGCCATCGATGTTCAGTATCTGGACGGTGGCAGTCAGGCCAGTGACATTGCCCGCGCTGTAGTTCACCACCTCAACCATATCGGTGAGCGGGTTCCACTGGATATGTAAAGGCTCGCTGCCCTTCTTGCTGCCGAAGTACGCGCCGCTTTGATCGAAGTAATAGTCGTATGTCTCCCATACGAACGAGGGCCAGCACGAGTGACTCATCCAGAGCAGGATTCCCATGCGGTAGCGGCTTTGCGATTCGAACATCGCGCGGTAGCCATCGTAGTCGATGAACTGCGAGAGCGCGACAAAGTCTTCCAGGTTATTCGCGCCGCCGTAGTCTTTATCGATCATGTCGAGCCACGTGCGCGCGCCCTGCGCTCCGGTGAGCGTGAAATCGTGCTCGCCCCACACGTCGTTCATGGGCCACAGATTCGCCGGCCGGAACATCTGCTTGACGCTATCGAGCGTCAGCACGTTGGGCATGCCGCGCTCGCTGTGCAGCTTGGGATTGGCGCGCTGGAAATAGGTTTTCGCGGACTGCGTCGCATAGGGGCCGCCGCCGCTCACCGTGCCGCCGGCCGAGCTCGGAATATAGTGGGAACCGGGCTGAAGCGTCTGGGTAAGCTGGACCAGCCCGCTCTCGATCGGTTCGGGCGGATTGCCTTCATTGCGGCCGACCCACAGCCCGATCGAAGGATGGTTGCGGGTCTTCAGGATGTAGTCCTTGGCGTTCGCCAGAAACATGTTGGGGTTATCGGGATTCGGTCCATCCACCGGATTCGCCAGCCAGAAATCCTGCCACACCACGATGCCGTACTTGTCGCACGCGTCGTAGAACTCATCGTCGCCGGTTTGCCCCACCCAGTTGCGGATCATGGTGAAGTTCATGTCCTTGTGGTACTTGACGGCGATGTCGTATTCGCGCGCGCGGAAACGGAGCAGTTCTTCGGGGAAGCCCCAGTTGCCGCCTCGCCCGATGAGCCGCCGCCCGTTAATGAAGATGTTGAGGTTGTTGTTTTCCTCGGTATACGCGTACTGCTTCACGCCGGCCTTGAACGCCTTGGAATCCGAGGTCGCGCCGCCGGCCACGAACGAAAGCTGCACGTCGTATAGATTCTGCGCCCCATAGCCCGCAGGCCACCACAACTTCGGATTCGCCAGCCGCAGCGCCGGAGTAGTGGAGGGATCGACTTTCACGGTCTTGGCCGAGCCTGCCTCCACGGTCACGGGCGTTTCGAATGGCACGGTTCCAAACCGTCCGCGGAACGTACCGGAAACGGCCTGATTGCCTACGTTCCGCAAGGTCGCCTCGATGGAGACGTCGGCGGTGTTGATATTGGGCAGCGGCAGCTTGGTGGAGACGTACGGGTCCTCGATCGTAATCGGGCCGGTCCTATCGAGATAGACTTCCGCCCAGATTCCGATGTCATGCCCGCGCACGCTGGGAATCCAATCCCATCCCGCTGTCGCGTGGTAGGTCGGGTTATCCGCGCCCAAAGCGCCGCCGTTGGGGTCGGGCGAATCCAGCGTCTTTTCCTTCGTGCTCCCCGGCGTCGCGTTCTTAATGATGCGCACCGCCAGCGCGTTCTTCGCTCCCGGCTTGAGCTTGTCCGTCACGTCGAAGCGGCCGCGCATGAAGCCGCCGTCGATGCGTCCAACGCTCTGGCCGTTCAGAAAGACCTCGGCCTTCCAGTTGACGCCCGTGAAGTTGAGCCAGACATGCTGTCCGCCTGGAATCGCCGGCGCGACGAATTCGTTCCGATACCAGAAATCCGCCCAAAAGTACGAGTCCGACAACATCATCATGTTGTTGTCGTAGGCCGGATCGGGGATGGCGCCGTCGTCGAAGTAGCTCGAAACAACCGTGCCGGGGACGGTAGCCGGGAGCCAGTCTTTGTCGTCGAAGCCGATGTTGGAAAGCGCCGCTCCATCGGCTTTCACGAACGAATCCCTCTGGAGCCGCCACGCGCCAGCGGCTAACTTGAGCCGTCCATTCGCAGCGGCTGCCGGGGCGGGCTTGGGCCGCGCCATCACGCCGCCGCGCCCCCAGACTTCGAACTCCGTCAGCACGTAGCCATCGGCGGTCGCGGCCTTGGTCAGCAGCGCGCGAACGTAGCGCGCTCTTTCGGGCTTATCCAGTTTCAATTCGTCAACGTCGCCGGTCTTCGGCAGAACCGTCAGCGTTCGCCAGCTCTTGGAGTCGTCGGAAGCCTGAAGGGCGCCATCGCTCGGGCGGCGCAACCATGTGAGCACGACCTTATCGAAAGTGGAAGGCGCGCCCAGATCGACGTATACCCACTCGCCGCCGCTGGTGGCCGGCTCTCCAGGAACTATTGAACTGATACGGCCCGCCGGCTTCGACGCGCGCGCCCTTGTCTTTCAGAATCAACTCTGAAATCGTCCAGCGCGAAGCAGCCGTGGCGTCGAATGTCACGCGGATGAATCTCATGCGGGCCGGACGGCTCAGGTCCACGGCGGGCGAAAGACCGCCTCCGCGTCCGCCGCCAAATCCACCCCCGAATCCACCGCGCCCGGCGGGAAGCCGGTCGGCGCTGGAGACGCGGCCCAACTCGGTCCACGCCGTTCCGTTGTCCGAGCCGCTGACAATCACGGCGTATCCGGGTGCGCCATCGGCGCTCGCGGCGGCGCTCAGGCCCGGAACCTCAACGCGGTCCACCTCGGGAGGAGCATCGCCGCCGAACTCGATCTGATACCACGCGCGCGAGCCGCCGAGTTGGGTATTCGTGGTGACGTTGTGATCCTGCGCGTGTTCGCGGAGTTGGCGGGTGAGCTCGGCGTCGCTGGTGGTGATGACAAACCAGCGCGGCATCCTGGTTTCCTTGATGCCATCGGTGACCAATTGCGCGGTCAAGTTGAAATCGTAGGCGCTGGATTGATACGCAGCGCGATGCAGGGCGAGGTTGCGGTAGGCGCCGGAAGTATCGGGGACCACCGTGGCGGCGAAATCCTCTTTCGGATCTCCTGGATACACGCCGACTCCGCGGGTGTATTGTTGCGCGTCCAGCGCAAGAAGAACGGCGAAGACTAAGAATAGTGCGCGCTTCATAGGAATGTCCGAGGGACATTCTATCAGCGGGCAGCGGAGGCGGCGGGGGCTCGGCTTGCCGCCTCCCGGAAAGGCGACACGGGAAGTGCGGTGTTGTCGGCCCGTTGGCGCCGAGATCTCGCGACGTGGTCCCCTCCCAGTTCAGGGCCACACGAGGAAGGTTCGAGCCCCGAGAGTAAGTCCAGCGCTATCCATGGAGACGGAGGTGTGACTCGCTGGAAGGACGGAAGCAAGAATCGGAAGGGCGGGACGGAACTATGCCAATGGCCATGCGTCGCCTCAGGAGGCTAGCGGCAAGACACTGATGTCCGGCTCGTACCTCGCGAAGTCGCTCGTGTTGTGGGTTAGCAACCAGTGAATTCCGTAACGGTGCATCGTAGCCACGATGTTGGCGTCGTGGACCTGCTTGCCCTGGATCGTCCGCGACCTCAACAGGTCGAGCAGGAGAGCCGTGACGCCGGCATCTTCGTCGGCGATCCGGAAAGCGCCTTCAAACTGACGAACGGATTGGGCGAGGGCCGCGGATGACGGTGGGGGTACTACGATCCCCGGCCGTGTAGTCACGGAGAGGAACTCGCGCAATACCTGGCGGCTGGTCCACAAGACCGCTCCATTGCCGTCAAGCTCGTTCAAGCAGGCACGCGCAGCAGAGTGGAATGGCGCTCCAGGAAAACTCGCGTACACCAGAATATTCGTGTTGACGAGAACGGAGTTACCCGCCGCCGGGGCCATAGATGTCTTCGCGGCGGAACGTCATGGCGGGATGGGACAGCCGCCCTTCCAGCACCGGCAGCGAATCGACGATGCGCCGCTTTCCCGGCGCCGATCGTTCCGCCAAGGGCCGAAGTACGACCGCGTCGCCTTCGCGGCCCGCCTCCAGACGCGTGTGCGGAGCTGCCTGCACCAGTTCCGCGGGGACCAGGATATCGCCAGCGTCATTAGCCTCGACGATCATCGGAAACTCCTACTATCAATGATAATCCGGCCCGGCTTCGAGATTGATCGCGTGCAGCGGGCGCCGATTTCGGCTGCGTCTTCCGACGGCGTGACCGGCGCATGGCGTAAAGCCATCCGGGCCGGCTGGCGCCCTTTGGGGCGAAGATCACTCGCGCGCGGTGGGTACTGGGCCCGTTCAGGGCGGAAGACATGCTGACGATTGGCAACGTCGTGCGCGATTCCGTCGCGGCGCGCATCGGCAAAGGCCTGAACGTGAACGACGATCCAGCGAAGCCGCTCAAGCCGGGTCGCAACGGCAAGCGCGGGTATCCGGATTACAAGTCAGCGCGTGGGTTGCAGCCGTTCCGCGACTGGTTCTGGACCGGACGCACCATGCGCTCGTTTAAGGTGAAGGCCGCCAGCGAGAACGGCGTCACCATAGGCTTTGTCGATCCCAACGCCAACCGGATCTCGCACGCGAACAACTTGCGGGAAAGGCAGTTTGGCGTGTCTCCGAAGGACCGCCTGGCGCTACGGGCCATCGTGTTGGCGGTTCTGAAGCGGGTGCGGGCGTTGCGGGTGGCGAAGGCTCCGTAGATAAGCGGCTACCAAGAAAGCTACATTTCGCCCAATGCTACAGGTGTAAACACCCTCGTCAGTCAATTCTCCGTCGGCTTGCTGTTCACGTGGTCAACAACCACCACCTCGATCTGGGCTTTGGTTGACACGGCTCTCAACCCGAGTCGTTCAATGGCGGCGAGCAAACCGGAGGCCATCTGACTGGTCATATCCTCCCGAGCTTGCCGGGCTTCCTCCGCGCTTGCCGTTCCACTGGACAGCTCCGGCCTCGTTGTAATGACGTCGAAATCATACATTCCGGTCAGCCCGGTCTTGTCGATCACGGGGCGCTGAAGCACCCCGCTCAGACGCTCAATCATCGCGGAGAGCGGCTGCCCCCTGTACATCGTTCGGGTGGTCGGGGGAACAGTAAAGCCAAATACGCCGACGGCGTCGGCCGGCAGAATCGGCCAGCCGCCTTTGTCTTTCGGTAAAGCGGCCAGCGACGCTTGCGTGACTGGGAGCGGCGCGTCCGGGTTTCCGGCCGGCGCCTTGGCCGGCGTGAGCTTCGGCCCGTCCTTCCCCACCGCCAGTTCGTAGGCTGGCATCTCGCGAGCCTCTTTATGAAAGACAAGCCCGAAGCGCTCGGCCAGTAGGTTTTGGAGCATCAGATAGACCTGTTCCTGCGTGGCTCCTGAGGGAATTTTCGCAATGATATCGTACCTGTCGCTGGGAAGCGAAGCAGGCAAGACGATCTCCCACTGGAACAACGCATTGAACGCTCTTCTGATGAGCATTTCCAGCGGACAGTTCGAGTAGCTCAGTTGTCCCCGTGAGCCCATCGCCGGTCCGCCTGATAATCGTGACATCGGGCGGTCCGTGGGGGGTGACGGTTTGATCGACGCGACCTCGAATGATGGCAGCGGGCCAGGTGTTTGTGCGGAAACAGCGAGGGCTGCCAGTACGAACAGGATCGAATGGGGTCGAAGCCACATGGTGGTCCTCCGTAATCGCCGCTTGTAACGACGGCTCTTGGACCGATAATATTACACCGGGATATCCTATTTCGCAATCTCTGGCGACCGGGCGTACACCCCCCGCCGTACCGCACCCCCGGACTGAAACGGCCTTATTAGATAACGGCTCAACACCCATCCACCGCAGCCTGCTGAAACGCTAGCGGAGTTCCGCTTTCACTCCCGTCCCGACATGGATCAAGAATCCCTAGTCCTGGAAGTCGATCCCCGCTCCGTCCTCGCGGCCATCAAGCAGGCGAATACTGCCGTCGAGGGGTGGGAAAAGGGCACGGTCGGCGCCGGCGACCGGATGCAGAAGTCGCTCGATCGGATGGGCGACATGCTGCTCAGGAAGAACGACCACTCCCAAAGTGGAGGGGCCGTGGCCGAGAAGAACACCCGGACCTCGAGGCGCGAACAGACTTGCGCCCCAAGGAAGCGCCTCGGATACGCGACTAGCTCGCCAGTCGTTGTTCCCGGTCGCCGCTCAAATATTCAAATATTTCCTGCTCGCGCTGTTGGACCTCGAGAAGAATCGGTTCGGCGAGCCGCGAATAATCTCGCTGTGTGTGGACCTTGCGGGCCTCCAGCAGGACTCTCCTCAAGTTAGCTACGCACTGCTGTGCAAGCAGCATTTGATCCTCGGTCTGTATCACACGGGCTCCAACTCCCCGTTTTGTCCGGCCTGCGCGATCAAAGAATGAGCGACGCCGCGCCGGCTATTCCGGCGGCGGCGCCGTAGCGCGCCATCACCAGCGGAACCTCATTCGCGCGCGGGTTGATAGACCACTTGGGAATCGTTTCGAGCATGCGCGGGAAGAACGAGCCCATCAACTCGGCCACGCCGCCGCCCACTACCATCACGTCCGGTTCCAGCAGGTCGATCGTGTTGCCGAGCCAAATGGACAGGAGGTCCGCGGTCTCTTCCAGAACCTCCTTGGCCAGCGCGTCGCCGCCCAGATACGCTTCGCCGACATGCTCGGCTCTCAGCGCAGCCAGATCGCCGCCGGCCAGTTCCAGGATCTTCGTGGGGCGAGCGGCCTTCGCTATCTTTGCGCGCGCCCGAGTGGCGATAGCCGGACCCGAACAGAGAATCTCGATGCAGCCCCTCTTCCCGCAGCCGCACAGCGGGCCGTTGTAATCGATGGTGACGTGCCCGCCTTCCGCGGCGCTGCCCGTGCGGCCCCAATAGATCTTCCTATCGAACACGATTCCCGTGCCGATGCCCGTGCCGAGCGTAGCGTAAAAGACGTTGGTATAGCCGGCGCCTGCGCCCCAGATGGCTTCCGCGAGGCCGGCGGCGTTGGCGTCGTTATCCACTCGGGCGGGGAGGCCAAAGGCCTTTTCGGTTTCCGAAGCCAGAGGGAAATTGCGCCAGCAGGGCACGTTCGGAGGGTTGAGGACGATGCCCGTATGAGGATCGAGCGGTCCCGGCGAGCAGATGCCGATGCCCTTTACGCCGCCGCGCGCCACCGGCGACTTCGCGAACAGGGCTTCCACCGCGTTGCGCACGGCAGCGAACCCCGTGGCGGCATCCTCGGTAGCGACCATGGGGACGCGCGTCTTCGACAGAATCGCGCCGCTCGAATCCACCAGGCCCGCGGCCACCTTCGTGCCGCCGACATCCACCCCGATCGTCATTGTTCCATTCATAGGACTCCATCCGGCCCGCGTCTTGATGGATTCAGCATCCTCGCGCCGCTGGCGACCGAACATTGTCACACGAGGACAGCCGCATAGCGAGGTCTCCGACCTCAAACCGACGAAACGATTCACCGCGGAGGCGCGGAGACGCCGAGAGTAACCAGGTTAAATACTCTGCGCCCTCGGCTGCCTTTGCGCCCCGATCCGTGGTTCAGGATCAACTCGCCTGAACTACACGCGGTTTTCCGATCCCCCGGGGTATGGCGGGGAGCAAGCCGAGAGCGCAGAGCCGAACATCTTAAAACTCGGCGTCTCCGCGCCTCCGCGGTGGATCCAAAACTCGACACGTTTGTGCGGATCTTCGACCAATGAGCCGCCTAGTCGATCTCTTCCTGGCCTACCTTCAACACAGCCAGGAACGCTTCCTGGGGAATCTCCACGCGGCCCACGCGCTTCATGCGCTTCTTGCCTTCCTTTTGCTTCTCCAGGAGCTTGCGTTTGCGCGAGATATCGCCGCCGTAACACTTGGCCAGCACGTTCTTGCGCAGCGGGGATATGGTCTCGCGGGCGACGATCCGATTACCGATGGCGGCCTGCAGCGCCACCTCGAACATCTGGCGCGGAATCAGCTTGCGCAGACGCGAAATCAGTTCCCTGCCGCGTTCGTAGGCGAATTCCTTATGGACGATGATGGTGAGCGCATCGACCGGCTCGCCACCCACCAGCACGTCCAGCTTAACCATCGAGGAAGCGCGGTAACCCGAAAGATGATAATCGAGCGACGCGTATCCGCGCGAGCAGGATTTCAGGCGGTCGTAAAAATCGAGAACGATTTCGTTCAGCGGCAGCTCGTAGAGCAGCATCACCCGGCCGCCGCCGAGGTATTCGAATTTCTTCTGCACGCCGCGTTTCTCTTCAAGCAGCTTCAGGATGCCGCCCAGGTATTCCTCGCGCGTGATGACGGTGGCGTCGATGATAGGCTCTTCAATCTCCGCAATCTGCGACGGATCGGGAAAGCGGGAAGGGTTATCGATTTCCATCACGTCGCCGCTTGTGGTGATGATGCGGTAACGGACGCCAGGCGCGGTCGTAATGAGGTCGATATCGAACTCGCGTTCGAGACGCTCCTGCACGATCTCCAGATGCAACAGGCCGAGGAATCCGCAACGGAAGCCGAAACCGAGGGCGACGGAATTCTCGGGTTCGAAGTTGAAGGCGCTATCGTTGAGACGCAGTTTTTCGAGCGCGTCGCGCAAGAGACCGTGCTGATGGGATTCCACGGGATACAGACCCGCGAAGACCATCGGCTTGATTTCCTCGAAGCCCGGGAGCGGCTCCGGCGCGGGATGATCGGCGTCGGTGACGGTGTCGCCAATCTTGGCGTCGGAGACCGTCTTGATGGTGGCGGAGAAGAACCCCACCTCGCCCGCCGAAAGCTCGTCGCATGGCGTTGCCTTCGGCGACTGGTAGCCCACCTCCTCCACTTCGAAATCCTGGCCGTTCGACCACAACCGGATCTTCTGACCCTTGCGCAGTTTTCCGTCCACCACGCGCGCCAGCACGATGACGCCGCGGTAGGTATCGAACCACGAATCGAAGATGAGCGCGCGAAGCGGCGCGTCCGACGAGCCCCTGGGCGGAGGCGCCAGGTGAACGATGGCTTCCAGAATCTCGTGGATGCCCGTTCCCTGCTTCGCGCTGGCGAGCACGGCGTCGCGAGCGTCCAGCCCGATGATGGTCTCGATCTGCTCGCGGATGCGTTCGGGTTCGGCTGACGGCAGATCGATTTTGTTGATGACCGGAATTATTTCCAGATTGTGATGCAGCGCCAGATAAGTGTTAGCCAGCGTCTGCGCTTCCACGCCCTGGGACGCGTCCACCACCAGCAGCGCGGCTTCGCAAGCTTGAAGGCTGCGCGCCACCTCGTAGGAAAAATCGACGTGGCCGGGCGTATCGATGAGGTTCAACTGGTACTCGACGCCGTCGTCGCCGCGATAGTTCAGACGCACGGCATGAGCTTTGATGGTGATGCCGCGCTCGCGCTCCAGGTCCATGGTGTCGAGGACCTGCTCCATCATTTCGCGCTGCGCCAGTGCGTGCGTGGCCTCGAGCAGGCGATCCGCCAGCGTGGATTTGCCGTGGTCGATGTGCGCAATGATAGAGAAATTACGGATGAATTCGCGGTCCATGCGATGTGAGGGGAACGCTCAACCGATTATCCCATAGGGCGGCGAACGCCTCTCGCCGTTATTGCGGGATTGCCGATCCACTAACGCCCGAACAACGCTTCGATGTTCCGGCTACCGCGCAGCACGCGGAGGATTGCCACGTCCTCGCCCAGGACGCGGTAAATGATGACGTACTCGCCCACGGGAAAACTCCGCAGGCCGGGGCGCAAGTCTTCGTCGCGGGAGCGCCCTGCATGGGGATGGCTCGCAAGAAGCAAGAAGCGGCTGGTAATGGAGTCGATTAGCCGGTCGGCAATGTCGATGCTCCCGCTGTTGGTCGCGACGTAGTACCAAATGTCGTCGAGATCGGAATCTGCTTGTGGCGAACGGAGAAGTCCCATCAGATGGGCGAAACTTGCTCGGCGGTAAGGCGTGCCCGGCCGCGCCGTTTCACGCTTTCGGCCAGCTCGCGCATGGATTCCCGGGTGACAGGGCGTCCTTCCGCACGCGCGAGAGACAACTCCGCCTCATCGACGGCAGCGAGGATCTCCACGCGCGTGCGCTCGCGTTCTTCCCACATGGAAAGCGCCTCCCTCACAGCGTCTTCCTCGCGCAGAATGCGTCCGCTTTCGACGGCTTGGCGGGCAAACGCGAGTTGGTCGCCGGTAAGCTGCACTTCCATACGTCTTTAGCGTAGGGGTTCGGCAACGGGAGTGTCAAGAGCATCTTCCGAAGGCCGTAAAATCAATCTAGCCCGAGTGTTACACTGACCCTGAATGCCCCCGAGTTACATCCTGTTCGAGGCCGATTCGTCGGGCGTTGCGGTGGTGACGATCAACCGTCCCGAAAAGCGCAACGCGCTTTCGGCGGCGGTGATTCGGGAGTTGGCGGAAGCCATCGAAAAGATCGCCGCGGAGCCGGGCGTTCGCGGCGCCGTCATCACCGGCGCGGGAGATAAGGCCTTCGTGGCGGGGGGCGATATCGCCGAATTGGCCGCGCTCTCACCCGCTGGCGTGCGTGAGTATATCGGACGGGGACAGGCCCTGCTCCGAAAGATCGAGACTTTAGGCAAGCCAACGGTCGCGGCTGTGAATGGCCACGCGCTGGGCGGCGGCATGGAACTGGCGATGGCCTGCTCCGTGCGGTTCGCCGCCGATACGGCGCGGTTGGGAATGCCGGAGGTCAAACTGGGAGCGATCCCGGGTTATGGGGGTTGCGAGCGCTTGCCGCGGCTGGTGGGACGCGGGCGCGCTTTGGAATTGCTGCTCTCGGGAGAGCCGATCTCCGCGGCGGAAGCGCATCGCATCGGGTTGGTGAACGCCGTCGCGCCACAAAGCGAGCTTCTCGGTTTTAGCCGCGCATGGCTCGCCTCCGTAGCCGCAAACGGCCCGCTGGCGATGCGGCTCGCCATGGAAGCCGTCGATGTGGGCCTGGACGGCGGCTTGGAAGCCGGGCAGCGTTTCGAGGCCGCAGCGTTCGGCGTTTGCGCGGCGTCGGAAGATTATCGCGAAGGCATGCGCGCGTTCCTGGAAAAGCGGCGCGCGGTTTTCGCCGGAAGGTAGAACATGTCGAGAGTTTTTGAAGGTCAGCTTACATCCGCCGGACTGCGGTTCGCCATCGTGGTCAGCCGGTTCAACAGCTTCATTACGGATCGCCTCCTCGCCGGATCGATGGACGCGCTCACGCGTACGGGCGCCGACGAGAGCCTGATCGACGTCATCAAGGTTCCCGGGTCGTGGGAAATTCCGCTCGCTGCCGCCGAGGCGGCGCGCAGCCACCGCTATGACGCCGTCATCTGCCTGAGCGCGGTCATACGGGGAGATACGCCCCACTTCGATTACGTAGCGGCCGAAGCGGCCAAGGGCGTGGCGCACGCGGCGTACGAAACGGGCGTGCCCGTGGCGTTCGGAGTGCTCACCACCAACACGCTCGAACAGGCCATCGACCGCGCCGGGGCCAAGGGCGGCAACAAGGGCTTCGACGCCGCGATGTCGGCCATAGAGACCGCCAACGTGCTGCGGGCGCTTCGGCAGTCGGCCTGATGCCTTCCCGCAGCAGATCCAGGCAGCGCGCCCTCCAAATCCTGTTCCTGTGGGACTGCTGCCCGCAGCCCGTGGACGAGGCGGTCGCGGCCTATTACGACAAGCTGTACTCCGATCGGGAGTTGATCCGCGATCCATTCGTGGCCGAACTGGTCACGGGAACCGTCGAGCACATCGCCGAGGTGGACCGGCTCATCACGAAGCACGCCGCGCATTGGCGGCTGGACCGCATGTTGGCCGTGGACCGGAACATCCTCCGCCTCGCGGTCTACGAATTCGCCTGGGGCGGCACGCCGCCCGCGATTGCCATTGACGAGGCGCTCGAACTGGCCCGCAAGTTCTCCGGGGAAGATTCGGTGCAGTTCATCAATGGCGTTCTCGACGCCATCCACCGCGCGGGCCGGCAAACATCGGCTGGATAGGCCTGCCGCCTGGAGTTTGGATGGTATGTTGAAAGCAAAGCGGCTGGGCGATCGGTTGAGGGAATCGCGCAACTTGGGCCTTTGTTTCCGCGTCCGATAAGAAAAGCGCTTATGCCGAAACCCGATGGTGGCCGCTTGAGTCGCCGGTTCAAGAGCACGCTCTGGACAGCGATGTGTCTGGCGCTGGCGGGCGTCGTCGCGGCCGCGGCCTTGGCGCTTCGAGAAGACCCTTTGCCGCCCGAGCCGGTCCTCGACGACGCGGAAGTAGTGGCCGCCGTTACGAAGGCCTACGCGCTGGTGGAGCGCAACTTCGCAGATCGTCCCGACCCCGGCAAAGCGATTTTCAAGGGAGCCATTCCCGGCATGTTGCGGGAACTCGACCCGCACTCTTCGTTCTTCGACCCGCGCGACTACAAGTTGTTCCGCGAGGAGCAAAACGGCCATTACTTCGGCGTCGGCATGAGGGTCTCCTCGCAGAACGGGAAAACCGTAGTGGTTTATCCCATGCCCGGCGCTCCCGCGTACAAAGCGGGTGTCAGGCCCGGAGACGTGATCGCCTCCATCGAAGGCGTTTCCGCCGAGAACCTGAGTGGAACGGAAGTGGCGGATCGCTTGAAGGGCCCGCGCGGGACTGCCGTGTCGTTCGAAGTTTCGCGCGAGGGCGCGCCCGATCTGCTGCGGATTTACGGTGGTGCGCGAGGAAATTCCGCAGCCCAGCGTAGACGATGCGTTTTGGCTGAGCGATGGCATCGCCTACGTCCGGATTCTCGGCTTCAACGAAACCACCGGCAAGGAACTCGAAGACACGCTGAAGCGTCTCGGCGAAGGCGGCGTGCGGGGCATGGTGCTCGATCTTCGGGACAATCCGGGCGGAATGCTGAGCCAGTGCGTGGCGGTGGCGGACCGGTTCCTGCGGAAGAACCAGGTGGTAGTTTCGCAACGCGGACGAATGTCTTCCGAAAGGCCGTATGTTTCGCGTAGCGGGAACCGCGGGCGCGAGTACGCCATCGTGGCGCTGGTGAATCGCGGGTCGGCGTCGGCCGCGGAGATCCTGGCGGGCGCATTGCAGGATCACGACCGCGCATGGATCATAGGCGAGACTACCTTTGGCAAGGGCTTGGTACAGACTGTCTATCCGCTGAGAGACGATTCGGCCCTGGCCCTCACGACGGCGCATTTCTACACGCCGAGCGGACGGCTGATCCAGCGCGATTACTCGAACCTGTCGCTCTTCGACTACTACAACCACAAAGACCCGAATGCGCGCAATCCGGACGATGTGAAGCAGACCGATAGCGGGCGCATCGTGTACGGAGGCGGTGGAATCGCGCCGGACGAGACCTACGAGACTCCCAGAATGGACAGGCTCGAAGCGGAGCTTTATCGCCAGGGCTTGTTCGATTTCACGCGTTCGTATTTCGCCGCGCGCAAGGCCCCGTTACAAAAGGGCTGGATGCCTGACGCGAACATGCTCGAAGATCTGCACGATTACCTGCTCGATCGCGGCACGCGATTTAGCGAAGCGCAGTTCACGCTCGATTACGACTGGATCAGGCGCAACCTCGCCCGGGAGATGTACATCGCCGCATTCGACGTGAACGCCGCCAGCCGGATGTTCGCCGAGACCGATCCGGAAGTGAAGCGGGCGGTGGACGCTCTTCCGAAGGCCGCGGCCCTGCTCGAAACCGCGCGGAAAACGGCGGACCGGCGTGCGAAGCCGGCGTCCTCAATGACCGCCGGATCCAAGTAGTTTTTTCGGACGGTTTTCCTGGGCGCGAGTCGAAAGCCTTAGCGAATCTGCACCAGTTCTCGCGGCTCTCCGGCGTCGATCTCCGCCGCCGCCAGGTCTTGCGGACCTCGCCAGAAATCCATGTAGGAAACCTGGTGGACGCAGGCTACCGTGCAGCGCGGCGCGCAGCTTTTCGCCGTCCGGTACTCGCGGCGGATATCTTCCACCGTGTAATCGCCGAGCGGTTTGGCGGGGTAGCCGCGCTGCTGCGAGCAGTAGTGCACCAGGCCCTCTTCGCAGATATAGAGGTAGCGGGCGCCCGCGCGGCAACGCCAGTCGTTCTCGCGCCCATGGGCGATGTTGTCCTGGAAATAGTTGAACTGCGCGTAGCTGCTCTTTTCCATGGCCCGCATCGCGAGGTAGACTTCGCGCTCCCGCGGGCGGAGCGGCTGCAACTGCCCGCCGCCATCGTGAATGATCCCCACTGTGGAGGTAAAGCCCAACTCCAGCGCGCGCTTTCCGACGACCGGAGCATCCTCGGGGTTGCGAATTCCGCCGCCCACCACCGAATTGATGTTGACGTGAAACTCGGCGTGGTCCGCCAGGATGCGAAGCTTTTTGTCGAGCACCTTCAGGCTCTTCTTGGAAACGTCATCCGGCATGACGTTATCGATGGAAATCTGCAGGTGATCGAGTCCGGCGGCGTTGAGCCGTTCCACGCGGTCCGCGGTGAGCAGATATCCGTTGGTGATTAATCCGGCGATTATTCCGCGGCTGCGGATATGCGCGACGATCTCATCCAGATCCGGGTGCAGCAACGGCTCGCCGCCGCTGATCGTAATGACGGTGGTTCCCAGTTCCGCGAGGCGGTCGAGCCGGCGGCGCATGGTATCGACCGGCACGGGCTTCGAGTGGTCGTCGTACTCGTTGCAGTACGCGCAGGAGAGATTGCATCGCCTCATGGGGATGACGTGGGCCAGCACGGGGTGGTCCGTCGATAGCACACCCCGGGCGATCATGCGCAGTTCGCGCGTGCGGCGGAGCCCGCGCTTCAGCGTCCGGCGAAGCAGTTTGAAAGGGTCCCTCATCCCGAAGAAGTTCTTTTATTACAGCACAGTATGTCCGTCTGTCCGAGCCGGGATGGGCGAGGGGAGCGGATCGGGGGTCGAACGGGGCGAAGGCCGCGCCGAGTGCGCGGGGCTGCCGGCCCAGCGGGCTTCCGCGAAGGCGTTTATGATTGGATTCTAAGGTGCCGTAAACATGAAATCCAGACTTTACTTAATCGCAATCCCCGCGCTGGCGTTCGCCGCGTGGGTCATGGCGCAACCCTCGGGCGATCCGCTCATCGAAGGGTTCCGCAACGTGGAAGTGGCGTCCGTGTCGGACGCCATCGAGCAGCTCTACGGGCAGCAGGCGTTCATGTCGCACGATATGCGCGCGCTGTTCAAAACCAAGTTTGCGGGGCCGGCGGTGACGGTTCTGATGAAGAAGGAAGAAAACAAGGATGGCTCGGCGGCCACCCAAGGCATGTTGGACGCGATTGACAACGCTCCCGCCGGATCGGTTTACGTCATGGCTCTTCAGGACGGCATCGATTACGCCGGCATGGGAGGCCTCATGGGGACCGCGATGAAGGTTCGGGGTTTTGCGGGGGCCGTGATTGACGGTTCGCTGCGCGATTTATCCCAGCTCGAGCGGATTCAGTTCCCTGTTTACAGCCGCGGCGTCACGCCTGCCACCACCGTCGGCCACTTCCGGTTCGCCGGAGTCAACGTTCCCGTGAAGTGCGCGGGCGTCACGGTCAACGGAGGCGACATCATTGTCGCCGACGAGGATGGCGTTGTGGCCGTCCCAAAGGCCCACGCGGCGGATGTGCTGAAAAAGGCTCAAGACCTCGACCAGACCGAGCACCAGACGCTCCCGTTTATCGAGAAATTCAAGTCCATCAAGGAGGCGGTGGCGAAGTTCGGGAGGATCTGAAACGGGCGCCATTGGGCCGGGCCACAGGCGCCAAGACAAGGCCGATTTCGGCCCGTGGCGCAAGCCGCCAGGCTTCTAGAGTCGGCTGTCAAGCCGAGTTTCTAAAGGCCGACCGGCCCAAAGGGCGCCCGGTCGGCCCTGCAGGCTTGACAGCCCGCGCCACGGGATAGTCGGAAATCGGCCTCATCCTAACGCTTATCCGTGGCCGGGCGCCCTCTGTTGACACACCGGGTGTGTCAGGGAGGGCCAGGGCCGAGCTGGTCTCGCCGCGATGGGAGTGCGCTGCGGGCTTTAGAATCAGCGCAAACGGCGAGTTGAAGTTTGGCCTGACGATTGCTCTATTGGTGCGTTGCGCGACCCGTTGCGGACCTGTTATTCCGCTTGACACGGGGAGGGCAATAGGTTAAGACTAGGGTATCGCGTCCGGTTTCGGAATGTAATTCTAGTTTTGCAGTCTGTGGAGCGCGGAAGATAGAGTTCAAGTAGGACAATGACCACGCGCCCCGGGCTTTGCTTCAGCAGTACCCGGCCTCCGGCTTGACGGTCGTCGGCATCAAGTTTTGGTCTCCGCCCGCCACGGAGAAGTTCCCTGGGTTGAACGAACGATTTTGAATGTACTTCGAGGCTCAGGTTGAGAAGGAACTTCGGCCAATTCACTTTTTCAAAAATCTAAAGGAGATGGAAATGAACTTTCGCAGAGTGTTAACTGTGCTTGCTGTCCTGACGCTGTTCGCAGGTCTGGCCAGCGCGCAGTCGTCGGTACTCGCGAGCATCGGATGCACCGTGTCCGCTACCGCGAATCCGAATATCGCATCGGAAGGCGTCACCGAAAAAGTCGGTGACGTCATCGTCACGTGCGGGAACTCGACCACGGCGCCGACAGCCGGCGCCCGTGGACCGGGCCAACCTCATGATCGACTTCGGCGCGCCGGTCACCAGCAACTCGGCCGCCCAGGCGACCAGCGGCGTCGGAAAGCCGTCCGAGATCCTGCTGCTCTGGAACGATCCGAGCGGCGCCGGCGGTCCGGTGGCTGGCTACGGGCAGAACGCAGCGGTTAGCGTTTGCACCACGGCCAATGCGTATGCGGATTACGCGCTGGAAGTCGCGGCCGGCGGCAGCACCGGCTCGGCTGCCGCTTGCAAGGCGTTTGCCTTTACGACTGGCGGTTACTGGGTCATGGACTCCACCGGCGTTGCCGGCGGGCAGGCGATCAACACCTATCAGGGCGCCATCGGCGGCGCGACAGGCGACACCTTCACCGCTAACCAGGTGATGTTCTGGAACGTCCCGATGCTGGCCTCCGGTTCCAACAGCGTGGCCAACACGTACCGCATCAGCAACGTTCGCCTGACTCCGGGCTCGTTGGCCGCCATTACGGCCACCTTGTCGGTTTCTCCGCTGACGTACACCGGCTCGACTTCCCCGATCACCGGTTCGCACTGGGCCCTCCAACTCAATGGCAATTCATCGAGCCCGTCCACCGCCACGCAGTCTGTGGCTTCGGTGGCGTCCAGCCTGACGGTTTCGATGAAGACCATCGGCGGCGTGTCCCTCTGCACCAGCAGCAACCTGGTTCCGAGCGGCGCCCAGGCGAACCGCCAACCTCTCCCTGATTTCCTTCAAGGAGAATTTCGCGGGTGCGTTTAAGACCAAGAACCTGCCGTTGGATAACACGGCGGGCGATGCTGTCGGCACAGGCGTGGTCCTCATTCAGGGCAAGCCCTCCGGCAGTTACGTTATTCCGGCGGCTGGCGGCGCGGCCGAGACCGTGTCGCAACTCAATTCGGTGGGCGGTCTGACCCTCACCGCGGCTCAGCTCCCGATCATCAATAATGGCCTCCTGGCTGGCCAGGGGACCACCGGCACGCGTTTCAAGATCGTCTTCGCAAATATGGACGCGAACACCACGTACTATGCGTCCACCGCTCCGGTTAGCAGCTACTCGACCCCGACCACGTTCGGCACGAACGCTGTGACGGCCGCGATTGGAACGGCTGGCGACGCAACGCAGTCGGCAGGTTGGGCGACTTTGCTGGCTGGCGGCGTCACCGGCACGGCGATCGCTGAAGTCGGTGCATACGCTCTACCGGCTGGGGCCGGCTTGGTTTGCGCCAACGGCGCCACTGCTGGCGGCGGCGGCTGCACCTCCTCCGGTGTTCCCATCGCGCAGATCAACCGCAGCACGACGGGCACGGGCCAAATCAGTTATGAGGTCACCAACGTTGTTCCCGGTACGCCTCAGACTCTGACCTTCGCTCTGTTCGCCGTTTACAACAACGGCGTTACTCCCCCGAGCGCTACCACGACGGTGACCGCGGGCTACGCTCCGACCTCGAGCGGCACGGCTCCGCTGAACACCACCAACATTCCGCGGTTCACCGCCATTCCGTGAACGGCAACCACCGTATTCACGGTGATTCCGTGCCAGACGGTACTGCTGTTCCCGTACGTGACGAACGTAACCGGCTATGAGACGGGTATCGCGATCGACAACACGTCGCTCGATCCGTTCCAGACCCCGGGCAGCACCGGCGCTTGCAATATGTACTTCTATGGCAGCCAAGGGCCGACGCCTGGCACCGCCATCACGCTACAGAGCGGAACTGGCTCGACCTCCATTGCGCCCGGTCAGCAGATTGCAGCTACCGCTTCTTCACTGGGCCTGAACGGCTTCAGTGGTTACGCCTTTGCGGTTTGCAACTTCCAGTTCGCGCACGGCTTCGCCTTCGTCCAGACCAGCAAACAGACTCTGGGCATGGGCTACCTGCCGCTGGTTCTCGATACGACGGGCTCCGACACAACCCGCGGCGAGACGTTGCTCGGCGAATCCCTGAAACAGTAGTTCGATTCTTTAGGTTTACCTTCAAGAGGGGAGCTTCGGCTCCCCTCTTTTTTTGTCCGGGCGCGGGGCTTCCCTTTGGTGGCGCCTTCTCCTCGCCGGGCATTCCAGCGGCGCTTGCGCCGGCGCTTGACAACCTAAACGCACGAAGCGTACAGTTGAATTGATCGAACTAGCCACTTTGTTCCGGGAGGCGCCGTCTATCAAACCGCTGAGCGATTCCAATGTCATTTCCGCGCTGGGGGCGCGATCGCAGTTCGGGCGAAATCTGGAGGAGACGGAGAAGCGTGGCCGCAGCTTTGTCATCGAGAAGCGGGGCGCGCCCAAGGCCGTTCTCCTGAGCATCCGGGATTACATACGCTTGGCCGCTCCGGAGCCGGAAGTGCTGAAGCAAATCGGCGGGGCGTCGCGGCGCCGCAAGACCGACGCCCTCACTCCTCGCCAAGTCGAGCGCGTCATCCGGGCGGCTCGAACCGCCCGCCGCCGTGCTGCCGCTTAGTCTCGTACTCGACACCAACATCGTGGTGTCGGGAGCGCTGAAGCCCAATGGGTTGGAGCGTACGGCTTTGGTTTTCGCCGTAACGCCTCCTGCCAGGTTGTATGTGTCGCGCGAAATCCTCGCAGAGTACACGGAAGTCCTGGGCCGCTCGGAGTTTCGTATGCCGGCCGCCGAGCGCAGCCGGTTGCTGGACCTGATTCGCGCCTCGGGACGGCTTGTCGTCCCCCGGCGGCGGCTGGCCGTCAGCCGGGACCCCGACGACAACATCTTCCTCGAATGCGCCGAAGCCGCGCGGGCGGACTATCTGATTACGGGCAATGCGAAGCACTTTCCCAGCTACTGGAAATCCACCAAGATCGTCAACGCCCGGGCGCTGATTGAAATCATCGCCCCGCATTTGCCGCTGTAGCTCCGCCACTACTGGCAGGGACAGGCTGCGGACTCGTCCTACAGAATGTACCGGCTGAGATCCTGGTCTTTCACGATATCGGCCAACTGCTTGTGCACGTAGGCGGCGTCGATCTTGACCGTCTTCTTCTTCAGGTCCGGGCCTTCGAAGGAGACTTCCTCCAGCAGCTTCTCCATGATGGTGTGCAGGCGGCGCGCGCCGATGTTTTCGGAGCTTTCGTTCACGTGCGCCGCGAAGCTGGCCACTTCCTCGAGAGCGTCCTCGGTGAAGATCAGCTTGATGCCTTCGGTTTCGAGCAGCGCGATGTACTGCTTGGCCAGCGCGTTCTTCGGCTCCTTCAGAATGCGGATGAAATCTTCGACCGTGAGCGACTTCAGCTCGACGCGGATGGGGAAGCGGCCCTGCAACTCGGGAATCAGGTCGCTCGGCTTGGAAACGTGGAACGCGCCGGCGGCGATGAACAGGATGTGGTCGGTGCGCACGAAGCCGTAGCGCGTGTTGACCGTGGTGCCTTCGACGATGGGCAGGATGTCGCGCTGCACGCCCTCGCGGCTGACGTCCGGACCGTGGCCGGATTCGCGGCCGGCGATCTTATCGATTTCGTCGAGGAAGATGATGCCGCTGGTTTCCACGCGCTCGAGGGCCACGCGCGTCACCTGGTCCATGTCGATGAGCTTCTGCTCTTCTTCCTGCACCAGGTAATCGAGCGCCTCGGCCACGCGCATCTTGCGGCGGCGCGTGCGCTGGCCGAAGAGATTGGGCAGCATGTCCTTGATGTTGATGCCCATCTCCTCGATGCCGGCGTTGGTGGTGATCTCGAACGTGGGCGCGCGGTCCTTGACTTCGATTTCCACCATGCGCTCGTCGAGCTTGCCTTCGCGCAGGCGCTCGCGCAGCTTCTCGCGCGTGCGCTCCACGCTTTCGCTCGGCTCCGGCTGCGGCGGCATGAGCAGGTCGAGCAGGCGCTCCTCGGCGTTCAGCTCGGCGCGGTCGGCCACTTCGTCGAGGCGCTCTTCGCGCACCATGTCGATGGCGATATCCACCAGGTCGCGGATCATCGATTCCACGTCGCGGCCCACGTAGCCGACTTCGGTGAACTTGCTGGCCTCCACCTTCAGGAACGGCGAGTTGGCGAGCCGCGCCAGGCGCCGGGCCAGTTCGGTCTTGCCGACGCCGGTGGGGCCGATCATGAGGATGTTCTTGGGCATCACCTCGTCGGCCATTTCGGGCGCCAGTTTCTGGCGGCGGATGCGGTTGCGCAGGGCGATGGCCACGGCGCGCTTGGCGTCGGCCTGCCCGACGACGTGCTTATCGAGCTCGCGCACGATCTCGCGCGGCGTCAGCTCATCCAGCAGCGGCTCCTCGTCGGCCGATTGGGCGGGAAGATAGATCACCATTACTCCAGCTCCTCGAAGGTGACGTTCTCGTTGGTGTAGATGCAGATCTTGCCCGGCGATGGCCATGGCTTCCTCGACGATGCGCCGCGCGGAGAGCTTGGTGTTGCGAAGCAGCGCGCGTGGCCGCGGCCTGCGCAAACGGGCCGCCGGAGCCGATGGCGGCCACGCCTTCGTCCGGCTCGATCACGTCGCCGTTGCCGCTGACGATGTAGGTGTTCTTGGCGTCGGCCACCAGCAGCAGCGCTTCCAGGTGGCGCAGCACGCGGTCGGTGCGCCAGTCCTTGGCCAGTTCCACGACCGAGCGGGCAGGTTGCCGTTGAACTGTTCGAGCTTGGATTCGAAGCGGGCGAACAGCGCGAAGGCGTCGGCGGTGGAGCCGGCGAAACCGGCGATGATCTTGTCGTTGTACAGGCGGCGAAGCTTCTTGGCGGAGCTCTTGATCACTTCCTGGCCGAGGGTCACTTGGCCGTCGCCGGCCATCACGACCTTGCCATCGCGGCGCACGCAGATCACCGTCGTGGAGCGAATTCGTTGCTTCATGTCGATGTGATTCCAGTCTAACAGGGGGCGATCCGGCCGCAGGAATCGGCTTGGGCGTCGATCACAGCCTTCGGCGGCGGGCCACCCATGATCGTACTGGCGCCGGCAGACAGTACCGTGGCCATTGTAGATCGGCGTTCCACGATGAAATAGAAGACGTGACCCGCTTCCATCCGTTCTTGCCCTTCTTGCGGCGGCGGCGGCAATCGCTTCGGAGGCGGAGCCTTTCAAGGCGTTAACGGCGTGCGGGGCGGTATCCAAAGCTGAAGTCGAATCCGCGCTGAGCGCTCGGGTGGCACGCGGCGTGGCCAGCGACGCCGGCCGCGAATCCACATGCGACTATTCGTCGGAACAGGGCCAGGTCACGATCACAGTTCGCCGGCTGACCTCCGCCATAGACCTTAGCGACGAGATGGCCAGCCTGGAATCCGCGATCCCCGGTTCCTCGGTTCGCACGCCCCATCCTTCGACCGCGCTTTCTTCCTCGACATTCCGGGCGCCGGGACCCAACTCTACGTGATCCGCGGCGAGCGCGATTTCCTGCTGGTCTCGGTGCTCGGCTTCGGAGAAGCTGCGCAAGTAACCGCGGCGGCGGAAGCCATGGCGCGCAGGGCGCTGGCACGGATGTGAGGCCAGAGGACGGAGTCGGAAGCGGGAAGGCTGGAGGGTGAATAGAGAAGGCTGAATGGCGAATACTGAAGGCGGAAGGCGGAGGTTAGGAGCCGGCCATGCCGGATCGGTTGGCGCCGCCTGTGGCTGCTTGTATCGTTTGGCGCCGCCTGTGGCCGCTACCTGGCATCTTCAGCCTTCAGTATTCAGCCTTCAGTCTTCCATCTCCTTCTTCCAACTCCTTTCCCACCGGTCCTTACGCGCAAGCTTGCATCGAATCCAAACTGCGCATCTTGGCCGCTAGCGTCGTCCGTTTCAGGCGCAGCATGTGGGCCGCGGCTTTGTTGCCTCCGGTCTTGCGAAGCGCCTGCTCCAGGATGCTGCGCTCAATGCCAGCGACCGTCCGCTCAAAATCCAGCCCTGTGTCCGGGACCGAAACCGGAGGCGCCAGCGCTATCGCCAGCGACCGTATGCCATCGCCCGTGGCCGCAGGGAAATCGGCC
>CAWAOP010000053.1:0-47944 GCA_963783505.1 Terriglobia bacterium
GTCACCATCAATGGCCGCGCGCATTGCCGCTCTTGCCAGCTCTTGTGCGAACCCGGCATGGAGGTCCGCACGGATGAGTGAGATTCGCTGCGACGTGGCGATAGTGGGAGCCGGTCCGGCAGGCTTGGCCGCAGCCTGCCGGGCCGCCGAATCGGGCGCGCGAGTAACTTTGGCGGACGATAACCCGCGCCCCGGAGGCCAAATCTGGCGTGGCGAGACGGCCGAGAGCCGGCCCTGGCTGCGTTCGCTTCAAAAGCACGGGGCGAGCATAGTAAGCGGAGCCGCAGTCTTCGATGCCCCAGCGCCCGGCCGCTTGGCCCTCGCGCAGGAGGATGGCCTCGCGACCGAGATCGAGTACCGAAGTCTGGTGCTGGCCACGGGAGCGCGCGAGCGTTTCCTGCCCTTCCCCGGCTGGACGCTCCCGAACGTCACCGGCGCGGGAGGATTGCAAGCGCTGGCGAAATCCGGATATCCGGTGGAAGGCAAGAAAGTTGTAGTCGCCGGTAGCGGGCCGTTGCTTCTGGCCGTCGCCGGATTCTTGCGCAAGGCCGGCGCCAGCGTGCGCCTCGTCGCCGAGCAAGCCAGCGCCAAGAGCCTCGCGCGCTTCGCGTTGAGCCTTGGTCGTCATCCTTCGAAGGCCCTCCAGGCAATCCGCCTCCGTGCGGAGTTGCTTGGGATTCCGTATCGCGCGGGATGCTGGGTTGTCTCGGCGCACGGCGCGGGCAAAATCGAAAGCGTCACTCTGCGCCAGGGCGCGCGCGTCTGGACCGAACCCTGCGATTATCTCGCGTGCGGGTTCGGCTTGATTCCGAATACCGGGCTGGCGCAACTGCTGGGCTGCGCGTTGAGCGAAACGGGCGTCGCCGTGGACGATTTTCAGCGGACGTCCGTTCCGCGCGTGTATTGCGCCGGTGAAGCAACCGGCATAGGCGGCGTGAATCTGGCGCTGGTGGAAGGCGAAATCGCCGGGTACGCGGCCGCGGGCCGTGAGGAGAAATCCCGCGGCCTTTTCCGCTCGCGCGAAGCGAATCGACGCTTTGCCACGGCGCTCGAAAACGCTTTCGCGCTTCGCCCCGAATTGCGCGCCCTGCCGCAAGGCGACACAGTGCTCTGCCGTTGCGAGGATGTCGCCTGGGGAGCCGTCCGCTCGCGTCCAAACTGGCGTGACGCCAAGCTCCAAACCCGCTGCGGCATGGGCCCGTGCCAAGGCCGCATCTGCGGCGGGGCCGTCGATTTCCTGCTCGGCTGGAAATCCGAATCGGTTCGCCCGCCCGTAGTTCCAGTTCGAACCGGCAATCTGGCGCGCTGATCCCTCCGTCAGCGTGCCTTCCGCGAGCCCGCCGCCGGGCTCCCACGGAACATCTTGTTCATGATGTTGCGGAACCGCGTCCGGCTGATCTGGTGATCCGCCAATACGCGCCCGTTGTGAATCACCGAGAAGACCGCGTACGGCGTCGGCGCATTTTGCGCCTCCCGGCAAGTGCGTAGCTTCACGATTCTCGGCTTGATTGCGTAACCGCTCTGGGCGGCTTCCGCAATCTCCGCCGTGAACTTCTCGATGTACGGACACTGCGCCGAGCGTAAGATGGTTAATCCCTTACCGTACTTCGAAAGCTTTTCGTCCCAACCGCGCCGGAAGCTCGGCCCCTCGGCTTTCTCCCTGAATTTGAGCGCCAGCAGCCGGTAGTCCGGCGGCGCCGTATCGACTTCCTGGAATCCGTTGGCCAGAAACAGGCGGCTATCGGCCATCCACGGTCCGTCGCGCGCGATGGCGGCTACGCCGTTCATCCCGCTTTCTTTCGCGTCCTTAGCGCACGCCTCCAGCATCGCGGCGCCTTGACCCTTGCGCTGTTCACGCTTGGCGTTGTTCCAGATGCAATGGATGAACATGTACCCGCGCGCATCCACGCCGCGCCAGGCATGCTCGCCGGGAATGTACTCGATGTACGCACACGGCTTTCCGTCCGAGTCAGTCAGTATCTTGGCCCTGAGCCCGAGACGGAACTGCTTCTTCATCCACGCGAGCTTGGCTACGCGGCCGGGGTGATCCGGATTCGAGATTCCGCAGCAGGGGAAGTCTCCCGCATTCTCGGCCGTAACATCGATCAGTTCCATATCGCTCACCGCAACGCCGAACCGAATCCCGAAGGTTTCCCCAGCGAGTATATCTCCCGGCGCATTCCGATACTTAGCGGACGCCCTGGCGCGCGCGCCGTTCAAAAAAGCGATATAAGTAAAGGGAGCTTCTCGACGACAATTTCGATTAGGGAGCGCATTGGAAATGGACAACGTGACACGAAGGAATTTCCTGGGAGGAAGCGCGGCCGGCGTGGCCGCCGCCGGTTTGGGGGTAGGTTCCATGAACGCGCAGGATTGGGCCAAGCAGGCTCTGGACAAGTCGCCGCGCAAAAACGAATGGGTCTCCGTGAAGCATGACGGGCGAAGCGTGGAGTCCTTCGTGGCGCATCCGAGCGGCACAGCCAAAGCGCCGGCGATGGTGGTGATCCACGAAATCTTCGGAATGACGGACTGGGTGCAAGAGGTGGCAGATGAGTTCGCCGCGGCGGGCTGGCTGGCTATCGCGCCGGACCTGCTGTCGGGCATGGGGCCGAACGGCGGGCGCACAAAAGACATGCAGGCGAGCGAGGTAGGCGGCGCGATCCAGAAACTCCCGCCGGACCAGATCACCGCGGACCTGAACGCCTGCGCCGACTACCTGAAGAGCCTTCCGGACTGCAACGGCAAAGTGTGCGTGGTGGGCTTTTCGTGGGGCGGCAGCCAGTCGTTCCGCTTCGCCACGAACCGCCGCGATCTTTCGGCGTGCTTCGTGTGTTACGGCAGCGGGCCGGATGCGGCCTCCATCGCGCGCATTCAGGCGCCGGTTTACGGTTTCTTCGCCGGAACCGATACGCGCATCGGCGCCACCGTGCCGGCGACGCAGGATCAGATGAAGGCCGCCGGCAAGACTTTCGAAACGGTCACCTACGATGGCGCCCAGCATGGCTTCATGCGAGCCGGCGATCAACCCGACGCCACCGACCCAAATAAGAAAGCGCGCGACGCGGCGTGGATCAAGCTGAAAGCTCTGTTCCCTAACTATAAGTAGGTGAGCGGCGAAGCGCGCGCTTCGTTCAGTTTGCCGCCGTGCCTACTGCATCCGCGTCCACGTCGCGACCTGTCCGTGGGCTCTCTCATCGCCGCCGTACTTGGTCAGCGCTTCCATGACGGCGCGGCCAGGAGAAAGCACCAGAGTCTTATCGTTCGGTCGTTGACTCAACGGCAGCGCTGAAACCTGCTGCTTGAACCAGTCTGAATCCACGAAGCACCAGCGGAAGGTATTGCCTTCCACCCAAATCCGCGCGATGGCGTGGCCGTCAATATGGAAGTCGTCGCTGTCTCCGTCCGGCGTCACTTCCAGAAACGGCGCATCTCCAGCGTAGAACGCCCGTGCGTCGAAACTGTGCGAGCCATCGGCCACGTACACGATATGGAAGCGCCCGGCGCTATCCTTTTCGGGCCGGACGATAATCATGTTCTGTCCGTTCTCCCAGACTCCGGCCAGGCCGGGGACAGCGGACAGATCCGAATCGGCGGCCACCTCTTCCACCGATAGAAGCGATGGAGTGGACACGTCGTCGCACCCGACCAGGATTGCGAGCCCCGCCAGGGCCGCCAGCATTGAGGTCAGTTTCATATTTGCCTCCCGGGAAGAACAGCGTCGCGAGGAGGCGAATCTTGCACTACCGCTTGCGAAAGCGCCGGAGCGACAATCTCAGCGGAGCGTAGTTGGACGCGGCCAGCATCAATGCCAAACCGAGTACCAGCAGCAAAATCGGCCAGAAGGCTTGGCTACGGAACACCTGGTCCTGCAACCGATAGATGCCTATGGCGAGAAATACCAGCCCGCTCACCAGGAAATTCTTCATCTGCCGCGGAATGCTGGAGAAGACGAAAACGAAGGCCGCCGCCGGTAGCACCCATTCGAGGACGCGGGCTTCGGTGACGCGATCCGTATGGGATTCCGCTTCGAGCCCGAGTAACAATAGAGACGTCATGACGTGGCCGGGAATCACGAAGCGGAAGGCTTTGCCCACCATTCGCACCTGACGCGACGGGAACAGGTCGCAGACGCGGTCGAGCACAAAGTACACGCCGGCGTTGACGATGAATAGGTATTCGATCTGACCGCGCGTCCATAGAACGTTCGCTTTGAGCCAATGCGCCCAGGGGTCGTGGTAGATGGCCACGCCGGTGAGGGCCGCCATCATGAAGGCCGCGGCGAAGGGATAGAAATACCGTGAATCGTCGGGCTGCTTCTTGACTTGCTCGAAGAAAAGGCCCGCAGCCATGAAGAGGACAGCGCAAGGAACCAGTTGAAAGAAGAAGCGGCCGGAGTCGTGGTCGAGATACTCCAGGGCACCCATTCGCAAAAGAGTAGCCAGACACGCCATGGCGCCAATAGTCGCGAACATGAGGGAAAAGACCGGCGCACGGGTGAACCGTCGAAGCCACCAACAGATGGGCAGTCCAGATAAGATTGACCACCACAACTGCGCGTTAGTGGGGTGCTTGCTGAAATCGAGACGGTAGTAAAGTTCCAACTTGACATCGCCCCGAGTGAGGGCGCCAGGCCAGTGCGCCTCTTCCAACGCGACCAGCACCGCCACGGGCGCGACCAGGCAGAAGGCCAGAAGATAGGCGATCGCTACGCGGTAGTGGCAGCTGCGCCAGGTGCGGATGCCGATCCATCCAACGGGAATCGCCGCTGCCCAAGCTAACGCAACTACCGGTGGGCCGGCTAACTTTGGGTACGGGAAGAACGCGATCAGCGCGGCGCCGACAGCGAGAACCCAAGCTCCGAGATAAAGAGTCACCTGGGGCAGGGTGAGGCGGCGCGCGGCCAGTATCCAGGCGTCCTCCCGCTCGAGCAGCTTCTCATAACGCTTGCGGATACCTTCGTGCTCGCCCTCGGAGACGATCAGGTCGCGCCGCCAGCTCAGCAGATCGGCAAGGTGCTCGCGGACTTTGGCGGTGATGAGACGGGAATAGGCGCCGGGCTCGGCGAGTACGGGCTCGTGGGCCAGGAAGCGCCGCAGGTCGTCGGCCATCTCGCGCGCCGAGGCGTAACGATGGGCGGGCTCCTTTTCCAGCGCTTTCAGGCAGATGTTCTGGAGGTCTCTTGGAATTGAAGGGTCCAGGCGGCGAGGCAACGGCGGATCTTCCTCACGAATGCGCTGGAGCAAATCGGAGACGTTCACGCCGTGAAACGGCGGAGTTCCGGTCAGTAGCTCATAGAGGATGGCGCCCAGAGAGAAGACGTCGCTACGGGCATCCAGCTTTTCGGCGCCGTTTGCCTGCTCGGGAGACAGGTACTCGGGCGTACCAACAATCTCGCCGATGGCCGAAAGCCGCTGGCCGCCGACGTCGAGCGCGAGGCCGAAGTCCACGATCTTGGGCTCGAGGTCGGCGCCAACCAGGACGTTGGCGGGCTTCAGGTCGCGATGGATGATTCCCTGGTCGTGAAGAAACTGGACTCCGAGTACGACTTTCCGCATCAGTTCGGCGCGTTGATCGAAGTTGAGCGGCAGCGCGGCGCGCGTGAGGGGCGCCCCTTCCAGGTACTCCATGACGAAATGCGGCGGCTCGTCCTGTGGCCCCAAGCTGTAGATGCGAGCTAAGTGCGGGTGAGTGACCTTGGCCATGGCGCGAGCCTCATGCATGAAGCGCGCGCGAAGCCCGGGGTCCCCGGCGTAACGGGCAGCGAGGGTCTTGATGGCGACTTTGCGGCCTAGGGCTTCGTCGACAGCAAGGAAGACACGGCCCATGCCGCCGGAACCTATCTCGACGAGGATCTTATGGCCGGAGAGACGCTCGGGCAACGCAGGGGCCTCAATCACCCGGTCGATTTCGTCGAGCGCTTCCAGTTCCGCGGCTAATTCCGGGTGGGACGCGCGGGTGGCGGAATCGAGAGGGGCGCGCCCGTCGAGCATGGCGGCCAGCGCGTCTGCCAGGCGTTGCTCGTTCTCGTCCTCGGTCATGATTGCGCCTGTTGAAGCTCCCGAAATCGCTTCACGGCCCGGAAAATCAGTAGGGAGACGGCCTCTCGCGGCTTCCCAAGCCGCTCGGCCATCTCGGCAATGGACAGCCCTTCGATCTTAGCCAGGACGATAGCTTCGCGGTACTGTTCGGGCAGCGCGTCCAGGCGGCGGAGCAGACGATCCACGGCTTCCTGTTGCGCGAACAGCCGGCTGGGAGTCCGGCTATCGGCTGGTTCCGGACCCATCGGGTTGCTCTCCGAGCGGAAGGGCACTTCTTCCCCGGCGCGCCGCTCGCGATTCCGGTAGCGGATTCGATCCACGATCACGTGGTCGGCAATCGAGGAGAGCCAGCGCAGGAAACTGCCGGGCGACTGATAGGAGAACCGCTCCAGATCCCGGAAGGCTCGCAGCATCGTCTCCTGGACAACATCTTCCACTTCCGCAAAGGTTCGGGTTGGCGGGTTGAGCTTGTAATGAACCAGGATGGCGAGGCGGCGGTTGTAGGATTCAAAGGCCCGCGAGAGTGCGTCGCGGTCGCCGGCGCGAGCCTGCTCGAGAAGTTCGAAAGTCGCGGTTGGGGGCTGCATGACGCCGCGTTTCCCATAATACAGCGGCGGAATGTCAGATCCTAGCTACGCCACGGCTTCCTTTGGCGCAAGATTCCAAGATGAATGGCGCTATTCCTCTGTGGAGGCGCAAGAAAAGCGACCATGATCACGAATTTGCCCAATAAAAGCCTCCCCTCGCCGGGAGCGATTCCGATGCCTGCGCTGCTCTTTCTGACTTTCGTGGCTCTTCCGGCGGCCGCCGGGGAGTGGAGTAGCCTCGGGCGGCTCCCCACAGGAGCATCCGTCAAGCTGCGCCTCAAGAGCGGGCGTACACAAAGAGGCCCAATTCTGCAAGTCAAAGCCGATAGCCTGCGGTTCCTTCCCGACGAGAGCCGCACGGAGGTGAAGACTAAGGATCTGACAGAGAGAGTCGGTCGCGAGCGGGTGAGCCAAAAGGGGGCGGCATATTCGGTCTTATCGGAGCGGTCGCCGGAGGCTTCATCGGTATCGAAAGTACGATCTACTACGGTGGGCCGCCGAACTAAAAGTACATCCCTGAGGACGAGCCGCCGTTCTTCATGACACAGCGGCGTGATGTCAATTCATTTCGCCAGTACTCCCCTTAGTGCAATATCTCGTCAAGCGCGACGCTATTATTCACTGGAGGTGAACCAGGTGAGGATTTCGATTGCGAAGCGGGTGATGGCGCTTGCCGTTCTGTCATCGCTTCCGGCGATGGCCGACGGCGACTCGCTGCGTCGCGTCTCGTGGGAAGGGCTAGAGGCATTGGTGGCCGGCCGCAACGTGTCGATTGCCATGCCGGGCGGAGCCATCGTGACGGGAAAGGCCACGGCCGTCGAATCGGACGCTCTGCTCATGACCGTCGCCAAGACAACCGACAGAGTCTCTTATCCCAAAGGCCCGCTTCGCGTCCCGCGAGCCACGGTGCGCAGACTCGATATGGAGGGACATGGCTGGAAGGGCCGGGCGATCTTGACGCCCATCGGCTTCTTTGTGGGAATGGTCGCCGGTTTTGGGGCCGCGTTTAATACCGACAGCAAAAGTCACGGGGCCCAAACTGCCGCTTTCTTTGGAACCTGGGTGGGGGTGACTGCGGCCGGATATCTCGGCGGCTACGCGGCGGACCGAAGCTGGACGCCCATCGAGATCGTGCCGTAAGCGCTCCCTGTAAGGGGGTTTTTGCTAGCTACCCGGCATTCGTGCGCCGCATCGCAATACGCATCATTGTGGTTCTGCCGCTATCCGCTGCGTGCCTACACCCGGCCGATGGCGTCATCGCCAGCGCGCGAGGGCAGAAAGTCTATGGCCGGGTTCGCCTGCGGCGATATTTCGCTGTCCCGTTGAGAAGCGGAAAAACCGAGTTCATGCCGTTCGATCCGGAAACGCATACGTGCATCCGCTCCGTCTTACCCAATTCGGATATTCCTTTTGCCGGCGCCTGGAGGGCAGGAGGGAAGAACGCATCAATATGTGAGGCCTGCCCCACTCACTCTTTCTCTTCCGCGCTCTCGCTTAACAGAGTCAGTTGAGACTCCGGGTCCGCCTCGGCGCCCCGGTCGGGACGCATGCGGCCATCGCCCAGCCACTCCCCGGCTGTTCGTAGACGCCGGCGGAACGCGTCGCGGCCGATGGCATCTAGCGGGCCCGCGCGCGTCGTGCCCTCGTCGGCTACCACGGCGACGATTGAATCGGCGCCCACGCGGGGCGAATCCAGAAACTCCGCGCTGTGGCTGGTCACAATGATCTGGCGCGACGCGCTCGCTTCAAACAACGCGTCGAGCAGGACCTGGAGCGCGGCGGGATCGAAGCCCGCTTCCGGCTCTTCGATCCCGACGATGCGCGCGCCGGCCTGAAACAAGCTCACCAGCACCCCCATCGCGCGCAGCGTTCCATCGGACATGTTGGCCGCGTAGAACCGCCAGGGCGCTTCGGCGCCCGCCACGTCCTGCCGGAACTGAAGCGTTTCGCGCGGGCCTATCGGGACCGTGTCCACGCCGGTTACGCCGGGCACGATCCGAGAAATGTAGCCCTCGATTTTGGCCTTGATTTCGGGGCTGTTCCTGGCGATGTAATCCAGCGCGGAGGCGATGTTGCGCCCGTCGCGGGCGAGCAACTGGCCGGGATCGGGCGGCTGCAAATCCTTCATCCGGTCGGGGCTGAAGTTGTAGAAGGCCATCCGCGAAAGCGCGTCGTACACCGGTCGGAATTCCTTCAGGCCGGATGCGCTCGCCAGGTACAGCCGGTCGGACGCAGCCGCCGGGCCGCCCACGCTCGATGTGACTTCTCCCGAAGCCGCCGTGAATCGCACCTCGGGAGCCAGAGCTTCGGGCGGGCGGACGACGCACTCTTCGTTGGTCACCTCCCACGCTCCGTTCAGTTTGGCGCCGATGCGGAACGCGTAACTGCCCGCGGAGCCGTCCGGAAGAACGAATTCGAGGCGCACTCCGAAATGCGTGGGATGGCCGACCGACCGGCGGCGCACCTCGCCTACGCCGCCGCGGTCGCGCAACGCGTGATCGAGAGAAGCTCTCAGACCATCCGCGACGAACCGCAGCGCGTCCAGGAAATTGCTTTTGCCCGCCCCGTTCGGACCGACCAGAAACGTGACGGGCTTCAGATCGATTCCGCAAGCCGCGATGCTCTTATAATTCTTGACGACGGCGCGGGTCAGGAATCCGGCGGCGCTCATAATCGCTTCGGAGCGAAGTGTAACACTTGGCAAAAGGCCTTGTGGAGCGGGCCTGTGGCCTGCCATGCCGGCATTCTTGCCGGGATGCGGCGCCGGACGCCAGCTCGAAAGCCGGCGTGGCAGGCCGGAGGCCCACTCCACGTGTCAGTCGGCGGAGAAGACTCGGTAGGAGCCGCGCGTGAGCTGCACTTCAAATACGTTCGTGCCACTTGGAACGGGCGCGCCGGCGCGGCCGCCACCTACCTGGCCTCCTCGGCCGCCGGCGGCGGCTTGGGCAGATGGAACTACGTTTGGGGGGCCTGCCGGAGCGGTGGGCGCGGCTTGCCCGCCTCTTCCCGCCGCTGCTGGCGCGGGGGCCGCGCCTCTTCCTCCGAAGCCGCCAAAGCCCATCTGAGCCTGGCCGCTTATCTCCTCGCCCGTGATCAGGTCGTGCAGCTTGGTGATGCGCGCGTCCGTCACAATGCGCGCCTGCACCGGGTTTTCGGCGAACGATTCGACGATGAACTTTTCGTTATCGTACGCAAACAAGCTCACCATGCTTGGCGCATCGAGCCGCACGAACATATCCCGCGCCAGTACGTTGCGAATGGAGGTCAGCACGCTCTGCGGATAGTAGTACAGGTCGCCCTCGTCTTCCGGTATGGTGAGCACATAGAACATGCCCTTCGAGTACTTGGCCGAGAGCAGCACGGGCGTTCCGGACGTATGGTTCAGCGACGTGAACGCGCTCACCGTCTCCCATGAATCGTTCGTGGCGTAGCGAATCTTCGGAAGCAGAATGGGATTGTCGAGCGTCGCGCCGCGGCCACCGCGCCCACCGGTGAAATCTTTCACGGAGACAGTCTGGCCCGTGTACTCCAGTTCGACAACGTCCTCGATTCCCTTCCCTTGAAGCGCTTTGAGCAGTCCGGACGTGATCACTACGTTCTTCCCGGCTACAAGCTGTTTCTTGATCTTGCTCACGATCTGAGGATCGAAGCGCGCCTGCTCCGTGAGCAGTATCGTATTCGCGGCGGCGGGAAACTCGGGAACGATATCCATGGGAATGCCCAACATTCCGAGATAGCTCGGCAAGTGATCTTCCCCCGAAGAGTGGAAGGGCTTGTATGTCTTCACCCCGATCGGCTTGCCCAGCTTGCCGAGGAAGCTATCCACCTTGGCGAACACCGGGCCGGCGAGCTGCGCCGCGCGCGAATCCGGAACCACGGTTCCGTCGTCCTTGCGCGTGGGCGAGTAAATCGCTCCTATGTTGAAGATGGTTACCTCCGGGGCCTTCGCAAACAGAGTCAGCCAGAGTTGTTCCTCGAAGCGGTTCGGCAGGTTCATGCCGCCTGTATCCACCCAGCCGCCCGCGTTGCCGCCGGGCTTCAAGTTCTCGAAGTAACGAACGATGGAATAGCCGTGATACTGCTGTAAGTGCTGATTGCCGGATGGGTCGCGCGTCTCCGTCCCCGTGTAGATCTTGTCGAAGAACTTAGGCTCGGTCTCTAAGTTGAATCCCAGGTATTGGAAGTGGTCGTACCAGTTGGGGTACTTGATGATGACTTTGACCTTGGGATTCACCGCGCGCGCCGGGCCCACCACCAGATTCCGGCCGGCATCGTCCATCTCCGCAAGCCGGAATTGCGTCCAGGTGCGATTGCCTTTGGCGGCGATTTCGCTATCGGCCTTGCAGTCGGTGAAGAAGAAATCGTCCAGGATGAACTCGTCGAAGTTCCTGGCCGTGAACTCCACAATGTCCTTGAGCTTCTGCCGGTGCTCCGGGTTCGAATAGCAGTACGTCTCGAACTGATTGGCCTCGCTCACGGTCACAGTGATCCCACCCGAGACCTTCAGCCCCTTGCCGAGGAAAAACTTCTTGGCTTGATCGAGCGTGGCCTGATCCACCACGAGCATGTCGCGGGAAGTCTCCAGGTAGATCTTGTCCACCTTCATGTTCTTGGACACGGCTTCCCAGTGGGTTTCGAGCCAGGCGGGATCGTTCATCTGGCGCGTCTCGTAATAGCGGGCGTACAGCGCCACGTCGAAATTCTTGTAGTTGTTTCCACCGGCCGAAGCCGTAAAAGGGCAGAGCCAGGCGAGGCCCGTCAGGCAGAATAGCGCGGTCCATCGAGGTTTCATGAGAAAGTCCTTGCCGTCCGATCAGAGGATAACGCGTGGCGCGGGGGAATGGCTCTGCCCGTCTAACGAGCTTTCGATTTTGCGCCCGACGGCCTATTGGACCGTTTCGTCCGGGTCGTTCCGCCGGTCTTCGGCGTTCTCTGGGGAACCTGCACCAGCCGTCCGAATCGCGGAGGCACGGCGGCTGCACTGAGGATCGGACCCGCGGCCACCAGCCGTCTCGCGCGAGCATCCACCTGGAGATTCAGCCCTTCCAGAGCGCGCGCGCCGAGCAGTTGAAGATCCTCCGGTTCGGCGAAAACGACCTCGTCCACGGTTTCCGACTTGTCCACCGTCAGTACGGCGTAGCCAACCGAACGCGTCATGATTTGGCCGTTGGCCAACTGAAACTGGAGATCTTTCTTGCGCCGCTCAATCCCGATAGCCTCCAACGCCGCCGCGCCGATCCATGTGGATTCGGCCCCCGTATCGACCATGAGGCGCCGCACGACAATCGACTTGGAAGTCACCGGATTCAGGACCCGGCAACCGACGTAGAAAAGTCCCATCTATTCGCCATGATAGCGCGAGGAATCCGGGCCTGCGGACCTGAAGCAGTCCGGCTGTCTGAACGGCGACAGGCCGCGAAGCGCGTGTTTCCGTGCCGGGCCCAACGGGCACCCCGAAATGAGCGATCGGCTCGAGCCAGATCGAACTTCAGGCCCCGCCGCCGATGCACGCCACAGCCCGGCGTGCGAATGGATCGAGCCCCAAATCGCTCTTCGAAGCAAACGGAATCAACTCGTCAATCACATAATGCATTTGGACCAATCGGGGGCGCGTCGCGGCGTCTTCAAAATGGAGTGAAACCGCCTCCATCACATTGGCGCGAAGTTCGTCCCAGGTCTCACCTTGGGTGAAGATGGCGTGGCCCAACGCGCGTGCATAGAATCCGCCCTCTTCCGCGTCGCGAATCTCGAAGATCAGATCCATGAGCCTAGAATACCTAAACCCGCCACCCGATGCCGAAGTCCTCGCAGCCGTTTCCGCCCAACGGGCGTGATGCGACCAAGTGAATGCGCACTGTCGCACAAAGGGTCCTTTGTGCAATGGACGCTTACGTCCGGCCGGAGCCACGGGGCGGCATTACCCAGCACCGAGCGAACCTCGCGTTGGTGTGGGTGTTTTGCGCTACGCTCAGGGAGTCCTCCTCGGTATGACAAGTAAATTCGCCCAACGGGCCAACCGCTGTTTCGAAGATTTTCAGGCCATGGCCAACTCGATCGAGAAGACGGCGGAATTGCTGCGCCCGCGTTTCGCAGGCGAGGTGGTTCTGGCCGCAGGGAGCACGCTGCCGTTAGTGGGCTCGAACGCGCTCCGTGAGAAGTTTCTAGAATACCTGCGACGTGCGGAAGAACGGTGGCTCAGGGAGTTGGGGCATGGGCACAAGCACACCAATTACCCATCATATTTGGCATCCCTTTTGTCGGCTGACCGTCAAGACATCGAAAACCGCGTGACTGAACGAGCTTGGAACGTAGCGAAAGGTCCATTTCTCGAAGCCCTGTGTCTCCTGGCTGATCTCGCCGCCAGGCCCTCACCCTCGCCAGCAGCGCCCGCCCCACTCCGCCTGTTCGCGCCTACAGGGCCCATCCAGGTCTTCGAAGGTGACCGACTACGGTTCATCTGGGTTCGACCGAAGATGGTTGGCATTCTGAGTGATATGAATGCTTGTCCGGACATAGTCATTACAACCGAAGCTAATGTGAGCAAAGAGACAGTCGAAGCTAATGTGAGCAAAGAGACAGTCGTTTCGATTCGCGAATGCAAATGCCATCGCCGCCTCCCATCCGATGAGATCCGAAAGGAGTGTGGGAAAGCGAGAGATCTGATCGTGTCCTCCTACGTGATTGTTTCGTACTACGCAGTGCCAGATAAGCAGCGACGAGGAGCCGAAGGTCTTGGGCTCAACGTTGAGGAAATCGGACTCGATGCAGCGAAACGCGAAGAGTATGTGAGCGGTGAGAAAAACATGGCGCTCGACCTGGGTCCGAAGCTCGTGAATCACGACAAGGAAGCTCTGTTCCGCAGAAGAATGGAAGGCGACGCCGCCTTCGCGAGGGAGAAGGAGGAACGGGGCAGATAGCCAAGATCGTCTCACAATGGGTCCTGTGCAATGCCGTCCAGGGCGCGGGCTGTTCCAGAATGGATGAGGCTGGTCGAACTCTTTCTGCCGAGGCTGAACATAGAGCACGACTCAGGTTCGAATCCAGTTTGACCCATAGTCGCCGACTCGCTCATGAGCCCGATGCGGCGGACGGAGGGGGCAGCCCGGGGCACTGGATCCGACCGGAAGCCGAGCGGGACGGACTTGGACTGGTCGCGATGCCTGCCCCGCCGCCCGCCCCACCGCGGTTGCTCTTCCCCTCGCCACGAATTATCATTCGATCTATCTTTTCAGTTTCGGCTGGAGCGTACACATGATCAGAAAAATAGCGTTGGGCATTCTCGCCTTGTTACTGCCCGTTCTTGCGCAGGCACAAACTAAGCTGCTGCGCTATCCGAGCTATTCCAAAGGCAAGGTGGCTTTCAGCTACCTGGGCGATATCTGGATCGCCAACGAGAACGGTTCCAATGTCGAGCGGCTCACCGATAACGCGGCGCGCGAAATCTATCCGCGCTTCTCGCCGGATGGCTCGACGATCGCGTTCTCCTCGAACCGCGAAGGGAATTACGACGTCTACGCGATCCCCGCCGCGGGCGGCAAGCCCAGGCAGCTTACCTTCAACACGGCCAACGACGCGGTGGTGGGATGGACGCCCGACGGCAAAAAGATTCTGTTCGCGTCCTCGCGCGGCGAGGGCGCGTTCCCCACGGTCACCACGCTGTGGGAAGTGCCCGTGGATGGCGGCATCGAAACGCCCGTCCCCAGCGACTGGGGCATCAACGGCAGCTATTCGCCCGATGGCGCGCGGCTGGCCTTCAACCGGCATCCCGCCGTCTGGTCGCGCCAGCATTATCGCGGCGCTTACGCGGCGGACCTTTGGATCATGGACGTATCCGCCAAGAAGTTCACCAAGCTCGGCGACGCCGATTACAAAGGCAACTACCTGTGGCCCATGTACGCCTCGGGCGGCCAGATCTATTTCGTTTCCGACCGTACGGCCAACGAAAAGGACATCAAGTACGGCGGCCCGGAGGTGATGAAGAGCGTCAACAACATCTGGAAGATCTCCGATAAGGGCGGCGCGCCCACTCAGGTGACGCATCACACTTCGGGCAACCTCTATTTCCCGAGCGTCTCCGCCGACGGAAAGACCATCGTCTACGAAGAGAACTTCGGGCTGTGGAAGCTGGATGTGGCGACGGGCCGTTCCACGGAGATCCCGATCAATATCAAGAGCGATTCCAAGGAAAACGATACGGCGCTGGTGACCGTTTCCGATACCGCCGAATCGTTCAACCTGTCTCCTTCGAACCGACGCGGGGCCATCGCGGTGCATGGCGAGATCTTCACCATCGCCACGGATCGCGGCGAGCCGCAGCGCGTGACGGATTCGCCCTGGCGCGAGGAGAACCCGCGCTGGTCGCCCAACGGCAAGTGGATCGCGTTTATCTCCGACCGCACGGGCCGCCAGGAAGTGTGGATCGCCGACGAACTCGGCAAGACGCAGAAGAAGCTCAGCGACGCGGATTGCGATAAGAGCGGCATGTTCTGGACTTCCGATTCGCAGACGCTGTATTGGAACGGCTCGGATAGGAAGCTGCGCAAGGTGAACGTCGATACGGGAGCGACCGAGGTGGTGGTCTCGAACGACGCTTCGAATATTACCGGGCCGCAGCTCTCGCCCGACGGAAAGTGGCTGGCCTACGCCAAGAGCGATAATCTCTCGCGCTCGCACGTATGGATTCGCAACCTGGCCGATGGCGCGGAGCGCATGATTACGTCGGAGCAATTCCAGACTTCGAGCGGCGCCAAGTGGACGCCCGACGGAAAAACGCTGCTGGTGCTGGGCGGAGTGGGAGTGCCTGCTATGGCTTCCACCGCGCGTGGCTGGAGCACGCAGCTTTACTCCATCCCGCTCGAACCGGTGGAGAAGGCTCCGGCCAGTCGCGACATCGATACGGAAGAGCAGGGCGCGGCCGCGGCGAACGATACGTCGGGCGCGGGCGGAGCCAGCGCGGCCGGCGGCAGAGGAGGACGCGGAGGAGCGGCGGCCGCGGCGCCGGTGGAAGTGAAAATCGACTGGGACAACCTGGAGCGCCGCATCAAGAAGATGACCAATCAGACCGGATCGGTGTCCGTGGTGGTTCCGGCGCCGGATAGCCGGAATTACGCGTTCATGGCCGGTGGCGGCGCGGCCGGCGCAGCACCGGCGGCCGGCGCGGCGGCCGATGCGGGACCTGGACTCTACATCATCAGCGATGATGGATCGCGTGTGACGCGGCTGGATACGACGCCGACGGCGACGGGCGCGGCCGGCGGGCGAGGGCGCGGCGGCGCGGGCGGAGGCTTCGGCGGCAATGAGCCGCAATGGAACCGCGATGGCCGCACCATTTATCTTCAGCAGGGCGGCGGAATCTATGCAGTCACCGTGCCCGCATCCGCAACCAGCGATACGGGCCGGCGGCGCGGCCCCGGCGGCGGCCGGCGGCGGCCGCGGAGGGCGCGGCGGAACGGCCGCTCCGGCAGCCGCGGCCACCGCTGCTCCAACCGGCGGTGGACCGCGCAGGGTCACTTTCACGGTCCGCATGGTGATCGACCGCGTGGCCGAGCGCCAGCAGGTGTTCGAAGAAGCCTGGCGCGTAATGAAGAACCGGTTCTACGACGGCAACATGCATGGCGTGGATTGGGCCAAGGCCAAGGAGAAATACGAGCCGCTGCTCCCGCATATCGCCGACGCCGAGGAATTGCAGAACGTCCTCATGGAAATGATCGGCGAACTGGACGCTTCGCACACCGGCGTTTCGGGAGAAAGCATGTTGCCGGGCCAGACCGCGCCGGAGCGCATACAGACGCGCTACCCCGGCTTCACGCTCGCGCCCGACTCCTCCGGTTACTTCAAAGTCGGGACGATCTACGCGAAAGGGCCGGCGAATCACGACTACATCAAGCTTGCGCCCGGCAACTTCGTCTTATCGGTGAACGGCAAAGCGCTCAAGACCACCGACAATTACTGGCAGCTTTTCAATATCCTGCCGGGGCGCAAATTCGAGTTCCAAATCAACTCGCAGCCATCGATGGAAGGCGCGTGGACCATCGAAATCGAGCCGCTCACATCCACGCAGCAGGCGGATCTCGATTACGAGGCGTGGGTGCAAAACCGCAAGGAGATGGTCGACAAGCTGAGCAACGGCGACATCGGCTACCTGCACATCAAGGCCATGGACGCCCCCTCGCTCGACAAATTCGAACAGGACCTGTTGGACAACCGCGGCAAGAAGGCTCTCATCATCGACGAGCGCTTCAACGGCGGCGGCGGAATCGATCAGGAACTGCTGGAGATTCTGAACCAGCGGCGCGCGTATCAGGCTACGCGCGACCGCAATTCCACGATTGACGTTCCGCGGCCCGTCCAGGCTTTCTTCGGCCCGATGGCGGTGATCCAGAACGAGCGCTCGGCGAGCGACGCCGAAATGTTCCCGGATGGCTTCCGCCGCCTCGGTCTCGGCAAAGTGGTGGGGACGCCGACCATGGGCGCGGTGATCGGCACGGGGTCGTTCACGCTGATGGATGGCGAGTCCATCCGTACTCCCGGTTCGGGCGTGTTCACCGCCAGCGGCCAGAACATGGAGAACTACGGCGTGCCGCCGGACATTTACGCGGACAATGGTCCGGAGGACTACCTGACGGGCCACGACCGCCAAATCGAGAAAGCGATCGAGAGCCTTCGGGCGGACCTGAATCCGCCGCCGGCGAAGAAGTAGGGGTCAGGTCCTTAAGAGAGGAATCGGATGGGTGGGGCCAGGCCTTATGGCTTGGCCCCCACCCGGCGCTTACATCGGCAGCGAAGCTGCCAGCGTGATGGTCTTGCCCGCGGCGCGGTCTTCGATGGTGATCTTGCCGTTCTCCAGGCGGACATCGTCGATGTGCGTCATGCCTTCCGGGCTCTTCACCCAGAACATGATGAACTTCGATTCGATCTTGGATTTCGCAGGCAGCCAGCGGTAGACCGGCGTATCGAACATCTTGCCCATTTCCACCATGTCATGGTGAGGCAGATCGAACGGTTGCGTGGCGAACTCAATCCCGCGGCCCGACCATCCGGTGGTGTTGTACTGCATGTAGTTCTGCACCCACGGATAGTCCTCGCGCCGGAACAGGTATCCCAGCAGGTAATTCCTGCCCGTGTTCAGCATGGTGATCCAAGCCAGTTGCCGCGAAGGGTCCATGAGCGTGGTGGTGTGCCCCTGCCAGTTCGCGCCGGAGGGCTGAGTGCGTATGTCTACGGGCTTTCCATCCTGACCGGGAACCAGCGGCCAGCGTGAAATCCAAGCCTTGCGCAAACGGCAGACGCTGGCCGCCCGTGCGGGTTTTGGCGCGCGTCCCGGACATATCCACCGCCATCTTCTCAGGCTCCATGAAGGGTGGAAACAGGAATGGATGCTCGCCCCAGTTGGCCGTGCGGTCGAAGGCCACGCGGTTCTCGAGCTCGCTATTCACGTACACCACGCTTTCGCCATCCACCATCCGCAGCGTCCGCGTGAACCCTTCCTGGGCCAGCGGCAGATCGATCGAGAACTTCACGGTTTGCGTATTGCCTTGCTTTTCCGACGACGCCAGTTTCCACGGTTGCAGGTACGCTTCGCCGTGCATCTGGAAGCCGGCGGCGCGTTCCTGGGGACTGGGGTTGCCGAAGCCGTCCACGCACACGAAGTGCCCGACCATGGTTCCCGTAAGTTTTCGATTGTCCGGCACCGAAGGAACCATCTCGGGGTTGCCGTACGGGCTGAGACCAACGGGATCGCCTTGGATCTGTAGCCGCAACATGGACCCGCCCTGCTTCACCAAAGAAATTTCCAGCTTGTCGTTGGCGATGAAATAAACCGCGCGGTTGTAAACGGTACCTTCTTTCAAGGTGACCGGCGATTGCGCCAGGGCCGCGGCGCAGAACAGCGCCGCGAGCAGAACTGAGACCGCCGCGGCGGCGCGCTTCGGAAACCTGGGTTTGGTTGGAACAAGATAAGAGGATTCAGACATGTTCTTGGGACCTCGGATATTCCATTGTCAATGCTGACTACCCGGAAGGCAAGAGCCGGCGGACGTCTTCCGTGTAGCGACGCCCCTCCGCTCCCTCACGGGGCGCCCACTGGGCCCGGCTCGGCTCGCTGCCTTCGCCACAGCCGGCCGGCGCGCCAGGCGTAGTGGGCTCCGCTCCAGATGGTAATCGTTACGCAGGGCCATAACATGAACGCGGCGAAACCGCTCGTGAAAGCCGAGGGAAAAGCGTTCGCCGACATCCACGAAACCACGGTCACGATCTGAGTAAACGTCGAAAGTTTGCCCCAAATGCTCGGCGGGAAATCGCGAACGGTGGTGCGCCGCATCAACAAGACGGCTCCGAGCAGGATGGCAATATCGCGCCCGAACACGACCGCCACCACCCACCACGGAATCGAGCCGGCGAAAGCCAGCGCGAGAAAAACCCCGCTCAGCAGGCATTTATCCGCGATGGGGTCCAGCCGGGCGCCGAAGCCCGTGACCTTGCCGAGGCTGCGCGCGGCCAGGCCATCGAAGAGATCGGTCCAGGCGGCGACTACGAAGAGAATCACCCCGAGCAAATGCTCGCCGCGCGCGATGGCCTCCACGATCCAGGGGACCAGCAGCAGCCGCAGCAGCGTGAGCGCATTCGCGACGTTGACCCAGCCGGGCATTACATGTTGAGTGTAACGCGCGAATGCCGAGGGTACGTCCGCTCCGGAAGATTCTCCGGAAGATTCGGTGACTAGCCCCGTCTACGGCTGATTCCGCAGTTTCCGCAACTGTTCCTTCATGACGCCTGGAACGGGCGACAGCGGATTGGCGTCGGCTAACGCCTGGATCTGCGCCTGGGCGTCGTCAAACAGCCCGTGCGATTCATAAACCGCGGCCAGAAGCAGGGCGGACGCGCGGAGACGCTCCTCCAGACGCGCCACCTCCGCGGCGCCGTCGCTATCGAGCACCCAGAACGTCACGCGTTCCGACGGCCGGCGCGCGCCGCCAACGGTCGCCTGCACCATCCATCTGTAAGCGGCCCCCGGCTTCAGCCCTAGGCCGCCTTCCGGGAGAACGTACCGGGTGGCGAGTTTGGTCGATACGTCCACGACCGGCGTATCCCGTTCGTCCGTCACGTAAAGGCGATAGTCTTCCGCGCCAGGGACCGGACTCCATATGAAGGTTGGACGGACAGTCTTAACCGCGGTGACGACAGGCGCAATCGGCGACGGCTCGGCCTGTGCCGGCGCTCCAAGCGTCCCCGCCCGGGCAGCCGCGTTAGCCGCCTCATGCAGGACCGTGGCGGGAACCGGCGCCACGCCCTTGCTCAAAAGCGTGGCGGCCAGCAAACGAACTTCGGGGGGCGCCTCGAGAGGCAGTCTTACTTCCGCCGAACGCAACAGTGTAGCGGTCCCAGCCCCGTCCTTCAAAGAAACCAGAGTATCCGCCGATTGTTGGACCGCGCTGCGATAGCGTTCCGCGGAGCCCCACCACAAGGCGATGAGCGTGAGAAGGGCAACCGTTTCGGCCACGACGATCAAAGGCAGAGGCGACCTGAGCCCGCGAAGGAGGCGAGACTGAGGCGAGCCCTCCGGGGCGGGCGTAGCGGGAACGGAAGCGCGAGCCTGAGCGAGAACTCCGAGCTCGTAAGTCTTGAAAGTGAACCGCTCGGCGTCCTCATGCTCCTCCAACATCCTTCCGATGAGAACACAGCAGACATCGCACGCCGCCATGTGCGTCTCGAGCGAGGCGTTCTCGCCTCGCTCCAACGCGCCCATGACATAGGCGAGAAGCGTATCGCGGTCGTAACAGTCCTCGCGAACCTTGTCGCTCATAAGCGGCCTCTCAAAGCAGCCCGGTCCCCCAGGCAAAGAAGATCGTCTGCGGATGGCCGCGGCCGAACTCTCCCGCTACCGCGATGCGGACATTCTCCCGCCATCCCGAGAGAGCCGCGGCGGGCGTCCGCCACCGGCTGGACCACCATCGCTCGCTCAGGGTCTCGCGCACGTAATCTTTCAACTTTCCGTCTCCGGATTCGGCGATCTGGCTCCGGAGGGGAGCCAGACACTCGGAAACCAGGTCGGGACTCAGCCGGCGTTTTTCGGCGTATCGCTCCTCGAAGTCAGTGCGCCATTCCGATAGTCTCATTTCAGAGAACCGGCTATACGTCCGTTCCGCGGAGGCGTTCAGCGCGGAAGTTTCAAGAAACGTCAGACTCAGGTGAGGGAAATGAACCCGCTCGAAGAACATCCGGTGCGCGCGGATCTCCTCGTGTCTCTTGGCGGTTCGCAGGCGGGTCTGAACGTCGTCGAGCCATTTGGTGCACCGCACGGCCGGCGAAGCATACCGGTTGAAAGTCAGGAGGGGCTTCGAGCCGCAATCGAGCATCGCGCCGAACTCGTGGCGCACCAGCGCTTCCGTCGTGTGGTGGCGCGCCGCGTACTCACGCTGGAATTCCGCGCTGACGCTGGGCGGATATTTCTCGCCGTCGAGCGCTATGATCTCCTGGACTGGCTGACCCAGCTTGTCATGCAACAGGTACGCCAGGCGCCGGTGCGGCGGCTGCGAGAGAACCTTCGGCGAGAACTCTCCGCCGGCGGCCGAGACCAGTTCCCGCACCGAGTCGATCCATTCCCGATAGACCCCGGCAATGTCCCAATAATCGCGAAGCTTGCCCCCGCCGTCCGGCAGTTCGCGAAGCTTCAGGAGGTTGGCGAACACTTCATGGAGGCGATTCGGTTTGATGTGGCGTTCGTAGTCGGCCAGAAAACCGTCCGCCGCTTGACGCAACGTCAGCGCGCCCAGCGTATCCACCACTCGCGCGGGTCTCCAGCCCAGGCGTTTCAGATACGCATCCATCAGGAGTTTGTGCGGCTGCTCCACGCCCTCCGCGTAGACCAACTGCAATTCCCGCTCGATCACGCAAGCCGGCGGCGGCTCGTCCAGTTTCGGTGGCGGCGCGGGAGGCTCGGACGCGAGAGCGGCGGCGCGGTTCTCCTTCTTCCGCAGCCAGTCGCGATACAGGTTGCGCAGGATGGTGTAGGCATAGGGCGGATCGAGAGCGACAAGCGCGTTGTAGCGGCGCTCCAGTTTAGTGACGGCGCGCTGCACCAGCTCGTCGCGCAGAGATTTCTGGTGACTGTGCGGCAGGAGCGTCTTGGCGGCCACCTGGAGCCGCAGATACCGTTCCTCATCGATCAGTGGGGTATGCGCAGCCATTGAGAGAGTCTGAAGCGCACTCCATTATAAACCGGAAGATGGCTTTCAGTCTCCGGTAAATGAGTTTCGCGCTCGCCGATGAGACACTGACCGGCGCTCGCGCGAGTTTCCGCAGGCGTCCCGGTGAAGGCGGCGAATCGAGACGTACGCCCCGCGATCGGGTAGTACTAATGCACAACAAAAATCGTCTCATGCCGCGAAATGAATTCCCGCGCGCACACACATACTGACAACGCGGAAGCGATGCCGCCGGGCCGGGGACGGCTCGGGGTTGAGGTGCGCGTCGCCGCACTGACGGCGCGTTGATTGTCTCGTGGGCCGTGGAGGAATGCGTAATGAAAACGACAGCTCTCGCTTTATTCGTAGCGGTTTTGGGCCTGAACGCCCAGGACCCTACCTTCAAAGACGTCCATACCATGGTGCCAGCCGGCAAGAAGGCGCAGGAGAAACAGGTCAAGCTCACCTTTGCAAACCGCCAGGACATAGTGGTGAGCCTCGCTGACAAGCCGCTAGTCACGATTCCTTTCTCCTCCATCCAGAAGGTCAACTATGAGTACGCCAAACGGCACAGGGTCTCCGAGGGCGCGGCCATAATGGCGCTGTCGCTGGGGACTGGGGCGATTATCATGCTCACCAAGAGCACCAATCACTGGATGGGAATCGAGTACGAGGAAGGCGGCCAGCTTAAACAGCTTCTGTTGCGGTTGGACAAGAGCGATTACCGCGCTGTCATCGCAGCGGCGGAGGAGCAGACTGGCAAGAAAGTGGAGATGCTCGGCAGAGGTAATCCGCAAAAAGAGGCTGCTGCTGCCGCTGCCGCTGCCGCCGCTCAAAAGTAGTTCTCGGTCGCGCCGCGGCCGGCCTTTTTTGTTGCGCTGCATTGCCGTAGGGCACTCGCGCGGGCGTTCTGTGTTTTGGTCGGGGGCGCCGCCGCTATGGGTGTGTTGAGTCCGCTTTGAAGTGGGTGGGTCTGAGGAATCGGTCGGAGTAATTGTCACAAATGCGGAGGACTAACGATATATGACGAAACGCTTGCTATTGGTACATTCATTTGTTTTGCTGGCTCTGCTCCCTCCGTGGGCGCGCAGCCAGGATCTGCCGGATCGCGGATTCGAGGCGGCCGGCGTCGTGGGGTGGACGAGCGTTCAGGGCGCCGATGGAAAATCCCATGCCGCGTTCGGAGGTGAGGCTGGATACAACGTCAATAAGCACGCGCAGATCTTCGGAGAGTTTCTCTACAACACACTTGGGTCGCTGACGGACACCGAACTCGGCGTCACTGCCACGGCCAACGAAAAGGCGTATAGCGTTGGGCCTGGCGTCCGAATCCACTTCGGCGAGTGGGCACACATAGCGCCATACGTTGTCTTTTCCGGCGGCTTCTACCGGTTGTCGGCGGAGTCCTCCGGCATATCGCTCAGCCAAAGCGGCGGGTACTTTGCGGCTGGCGGCGGCGCCAGCATATTCGTGAGCAAGAATTTTGGGTTCCGGCCCGAGGCCCGACTCGAAGCAATCCACCTTGGAAACCTGCTTGGAATTTCTGGGACCTCGGCCAACGGGCATTGCGAGGTGTTGACCGTGGGCGTGTTCTACCAGTCCGGCCGACAATAACCCTGCGCCGGGTTGCCCGGTTCCACTGAGCATGTGGTTCGCCGGACACCGTGAGACGGTTCGATGTAAGTCGATAGGGGTGCGCGCACAAACCGCGGTGAAGCCCCCCGGCATGGCTCGCGACCAGCCATGCCGGGGGGCCGCCCGTGGCGTCAATGCTCGCCGTGCTGACGGAACGAGTCCATCGTCCTACTCACAGTTCTCGGATATCTCCTCAGTTGGAAAGCCTCGTATCAGGGCACGCCTTGAGGCGTGCCGAACATCGCAAATCAAATCAACGCCTTTAGGCGCCGGCTCTCGCGGGGGCTAAAGCCCGGGCTTTTCCGCTCGCAATCGGGTCGCGGTAGGGATGCCGGTCTCCCGGCACCCCCCGCACAGATCCGTGCATGCGCTCCTAACGCACACGGCTCCTATCTCGGATGTTTAGCGACAAATCGCTCCCAGGGGTATGGATGTAGAATCCTCGGCGGAGGCAGAAAACGGTTCACTAGAGTCTCGGTTCGCTCCCACGTCCATCGGCTGCGCTGACTCCGCCGCCGCAACGTGGCCCACCAACTCCGCCCGATTTCCCAGCGGAAGGTGGAGAGCCTCGGCAGATTCCCCGGTATCGCGTGATAGTTGAAGTACCCACGGACCACCTGTTTCAGCCAATTCCCAGTTTGCTCAATCGGTTCGTGCATACGCCTGCGTAGCTCCATCCGGATACCCCGGAGCTTCGCCCGCATTCGTTTGCCCACCGTCTTTCGCTGCACCGTGAACTTGCCGTTTTTCCAGGTCGTGCCGCAGATATGCGTGAACCCCAGAAAGTCGAACGTCTCCGGTTTCCCCGCCCCATCCCGCTTCCGGTCTTCCGCCGCAAAACGCCCAAACTGAATCAGGCGCGTCTTTTCCGAGTGGAGTTCCAGCCCGCAGTCCGCCATCCGTTCCCGCAATTGCTCCAGGAACCGCTCGGCCTCCTTCCGGTGCTGGAACCCAAGCGCAAAGTCGTCCGCGTACCGTACGATAATCACATCGCCGCTCGCGTACTCCTTGCGCCATCCCGCGACCCATTGGTCCAACACGTAATGCAGGTAGATGTTCGCAAGCAGCGGCGAGATCACCGCCCCTTGCGGCGTTCCTACCTTCGTTTCGGACCACTGCCCTTCTTCCGATACCCCGGCCTTCAGCCATTTCTGGATCAGCCGGAGTACCCTCCGATCCGCCACCCGCAGTTCCAGCAACTCCACCAGCTTTTCGTGGCTGATGTGGTCGAAGAATCCCCGGATGTCCGCGTCGAGTATCCAGTTCACTTTCTTCGTCACGATCCCCACGGTCAGTGCGTCCAGCGCGTCATGCGCTCCACGCCCCGGCCGGAAACCGTACGAGAACCCGAGAAAGTCCTCCTCATAAATCTGATTGAGAACCGTCGCCACAGCTTGTTGCACGATCTTGTCTTCCAGCGCCGCGATCCCCAACGGCCGTTGCCGGCCGTCCGGTTTCGGGATGTAGACTCGTCGCGATGGCTGCGCCCGGTACGCTCCTCGATGAACCCTGCCGTGCAGGTCCGCAATGCGTTCCTCCAGGCCTTGCTCATACGCGCCTCCACGTGACGTGGTCCACTCCCGGCGCAGCTTCCTTCTTCAGCAGATAAAAGCTGTCCCGAAGCAGTCCCTCATTCACATGGTGCAGAAGCGCCGTGAACCTTAGTCCTTTGTCCCTGCGTGCGGCTTCCCGCACCCCATGTAGTCCCTGGGACACGGTTGCCCCGCTCTGCGTCGGGTCCGTGTGTTCGTCCATGTGGTTCTCCTTGATCCACCGCCTTCCCTCCGGCCCCTCCGCGCGCTTTCCGGGCGTTTGTTCGGGGCCTTCTCCGGTACTACGCGATGGTCCGACTTCCCGGCGGCGTGCACGAAGGACTTGCCCTTTTGGGTTCCCCTTCCGGCCCCCCCGCTTTCTCCTGGCGGCGGGCGCCACCGGGACCTCCTGGTTCCCGCGCATCGAGTTTCCATGCATGCCTGGGGTCTCCGACTCCGCGGAGCCGTCCGAGGTCTTGCGTTGGCGACCCCGTCCGTGTGGCCTTCCGCTTATCGTGACAGCGTCGGCGCTCCAGCACACTCATTACGAAGCTCAATACCCAGCCTGCATGTGCCCCTGTCAACGCTTCGCGGCGCACCTCGCGGTACACCCCGCATGACTCGGGGTCAGGACGGTTCGCTACTCCTTTCCTGTGTGACTCTCGCATTCACTACTCAATGCCGGTTTTCACCAGCGCACCACGGCTAAAGCCATGCCCTGATACAGATCATTCCGCTTCTTTGAGTTCCGCCGGAATTGCAGGAAGCGGCCAGGTTCAACTTCGAAATTCAGGCTAAGAGCTTGTTGAAAAATGCGAAGAATGCGCTTAGCCGCGGATGAACGCAGATTCACGCCGATTGAAAACAGACGCTTTATCTGCGTTCATCCGCGATTATCTGCGGCTCAGAATCGTTTTTCAACACGTTCCTAAGTGAACGGTAATGCGAGTAACCCGCGGTCCCGCGCCGCGAGAAGGCGACTCGCGGATTGCCGGCCTGCCCGGATTGCAGCCGTGCGGCGTCTGTCCGCCGGCGCTTCTCGAAGCCTCGCAAATATTCCTTCCTTAAATCGCCGGTAAAAAGCCAACTCAAACGTTGATTGGGTGGCGCTGGGAGGCGCCACTCGATGGACCTGCTTCTTGAGCTTCTGGATTTGCTTGGCGTTATTCCGGACATGGGCGGCGATGTGTAACATCCTGCCGCCTGGCCCGGCCGGCGTTGGCTTCGCCGGCCGGGCCAGCGGCCGCCTTCGTGTTATAGGGCTCGTATTTTGCGAAGTCGGCCTGTGGGCGTCGGGCCTCTCTCGCGGTCGCGGCTCGGTTCGATTACGCGCGGTATTATGCGAGGCTCAGTCCTCGGCCTGATCGGCCAGGCGCTCTGGTTGGCTGGAATTGAGGGCGCGGACAGAACATGCCGCGCCAGTTCGCCGTCGCGATCGAACGAGACGAAGATGGCTTCTACGTCGCTTCGGTCCGAAAACTTACCGGGCGCCGTACGCAGGCCGAGTCGCTGGACGCGGCGATGCGGCGCATTCGCGAGGCTGCCGAGTTGTGTCTCGACGTGGCTGGCGCCCCGGAGCGGGGGCCGCGGTTCTTGGGCATTCGGCGTATTGCGATCGCGGAGTGAGCCGGGCTCCCCGCATCACGGGAATTGATCTGGCAAACGCACTGGACGCCCCCTGACTATTGGCGCACGGCCTGGCGCCGCCGGTCAATTCACCGGCCCGTAAAACACCGTGGAATCGGACGAGTACTTGTGATAATCGCGGAACTCCATTTCACGCTTGAGGATCGTGTTGTCGTGCCGGATAGTCGCTTCAGCCTGTTTGGGCAGCATGTAGGCCTTTCCGCCGATGGCCGCCGGCGCGAACTGGACGTCGGTCGTGATGTTCCCAACGTTCAAGCCCACGGGCGGGTCGGTTTCAACGTGCAGGCGTTCCACCGCGCCGCTTTCGCGATCGGCGTAGATCAGCCCGCCGAATCCGACGACGATTTCACCCGCGCCGCTCTCTCGGATGCGGTAGCCGGAGTGTTCCCGATCCACCCGGAAATGCAGGACGCCGGATTCATCGCCCCCGCCCCATTGAAACGCGGCGCGCGTGTCCTCGGCGAATATGCCCGCCAGCACCGCTCCGAACTCACCCGAACTCAGGAACCCCGAGGCGATGCGCGCCGCTCCCTTCGCCGTCTTGCCGTCGATCTTCAGGACCCTGTAATCCTCGCGCCCACCTACGCCCGTGAGTTCTTCCTCGATGGTGTCCAACAGCTTCCACTTCTTTCCGGTCCCGGACCTATCCTCGCTGCGCCGGGTGATGCGAACGCAAACGAAATCGGGCATTTCTTGCCCGTATGCTTGAGCGTATTTTGAGACTCGGTCGAGGAGGTCAGCCTGCGAAGGCTGCTGGACGGAGGCCGCTGCTTGCCCCCAGCCGTCCAGGGCCAGGGCCAGTATGCCGCCGAGCGCCATCCACCGTGCCATGCTCACAGGATAGTCCCGAATCGCCGTGGGGCCCGCGGCGGCTCTACGCGATCTTTACCGTCTTGATGTTGACGAACTCGCGTATGCCGTAGGCGCTCAACTCGCGGCCGTAGCCCGAGCGCTTCATGCCGCCAAACGGCAGACGCGGATCGGACACTACCATTCCGTTGATGAACACCATGCCGGCTTCCAGTTCGTCAACAAACCTCCTCTGCTCGCCGGCGTCCTCGGTCCATGCGCTTGCCCCAAGGCCGAACTCGGTGTCGTTCGCGAGGCGGATCGCATCGTCCAGGCTTTCCACTCGGACAACCGGGGCCACGGGCCCGAACAACTCTTCACGCCATGCGGGCGATTCCAACGGCGCATCGGCCAGTACGGTGGGAGCGTAGTAGTTCCCAGGGCCATCCAGCCGGCGGCCGCCCGTCAGAATACGCCCGCCCATCTCCACCGTGCGCCGTACCTGCGCGTCGAGTTCCTCCAGGATCGATGCCGTGGCGAGCGGACCCACTTCAGTCTTCTCATCCATCGGATCGCCGACGCGCAACGCTTTCATCGCCTCGACGAAGCGCCGCGTGAATTCCTCCTCGATGCGCGCGTGTACGATGAAGCGCTTCGCGGCGATACAGGACTGCCCGTTGTTCACGATGCGCGCATCTACGGCCGTGCGCACGGCGCGACCCAGATCGGCGCTCGGCATGATGATGAACGGATCGCTGCCACCCAACTCCAACACGGTCTTCTTGATGCGCCGGCCGGCCCTTGCGGCCACGTCGGCTCCGGCAGGCTCGCTGCCGGTGAGCGTCGCGGCTTTGATGCGCGGGTCGTCAATAAGCGCCCCGATTCGCCCGGCTGAAACCAGCAGCGTTTGAAAAACGTCGTGCGGGAATCCCGCGCGGCGAATCACGTTTTCGATTTCCAGCGCGCAGCGCGGGACGTTGGAGGCGTGCTTCAAAAGCCCCGCGTTGCCGGCCATCAGCGCAGGAGCCGCGAAGCGGAACACCTGCCAGAACGGATAATTCCACGGCATCACCGCCAGCACCGGGCCAATCGGTTGGCAGCGAATGAAACTCTCGCCGGCCACGACGGGCTCGTCCGCAAGCAGGCGTTCGCCGTGCTCGGCGTAGTACCGGCAGGCCCAGGCGCACTTGGCCGCCTCCGCCCGCGCCGCGCCGATGGGCTTGCCCATCTCCAGCGTCATGATGCGCGCGATGCGGTCCTTTTCGGACTCCAGTATATCGGCGGTGGCCGCGAGCCACTTGGCGCGGTCCGTGAGCGGCGTAGCGCGGTAGGACCTCCAGGCCCGGTCGGAGCGCGCCAGCCGATCTTCCAATTCGGAGTCCGTAAGCTCCGCGAATGTCTCGAGCGTCTCGCCCGTGGCTGGATTTACCGATGCGATCACTTCTTCATTGTAGTGGCCGCCCGCTGCCTTCCCGTGCGATCGCAGAGCTCAAACTCGCCTTCACTCTTCGTACATCGCAGGGTAGCCTTTCCGCATCTCCTCGGCCTGTTCACGCACGGTTCGAATGGAAATCAGAGGTCCCTTCGACATGCCGGGGCAATACTTCGCGGTCTCGATCCACTCGCGCCGGCTGGAAACGATTTCCGGCCAGAAAGGGAAGATGCGGCACTGCGTGGGCTTCGCGGGGTGGATCGAACAGCCGCCCCCGGCGAGAAATGGGCACCGCTTTCCGCGCGGCGTTCGCAACCTCATGCGCTTAGCGGTCCGGTAGACATACTTGCGTTCGAACTCCGCGGCCGTCATGCCGGTGAACGCGGCCGCCCGCTCGATATCCGCATCGGTCAAGTAGACGAAACCGCGCTGCTCGCAGCAAGCGGTGCATCCGGGCTGACACTGGAATCGGAGACGCGGCTGCATTCGTGGTCCCGAAGCGTTTCAGATTCCGAACGCGAAGGCGAACGTCTTGAGCCACTCGCTCAGAAAGATTTTCCGCCCCTCTCGAATTCGCCACCAGGTATCGGCATGGAAATATTCGTCGGGGGCAGCCACTACGCGCATGGTCAAACCGCCCCCGGTGGCTCGAATGGCCGAGGCGAAGGTGCGGCCTGCGCGCGCCGTGTGGAAGTCGCTGGTGACCAGCAGGAAGCTTCGCAAGCCGCGGCGCCGCAGTTCGGCGAGCACCAACGCCGCTTCCTCCTGGGTCGATGTCGCCTGGTGACGGAAAGCGATGAACCAGTTTTCCGGATACCCATGCCTGACCGCGAAGGGTATCGCCAGGTCACACTCGTGGACGCCGAAAAACCCGTCCTTTCCGCTTACGAGCGCTACGGGCGCGTAGCCCCTGCTCACCAATTCGGCCCCCTTGAGAATACGGCCGCCCGTAGCGTCTCCGCCGAGCACAACCACGATATCGGCCTTCGCCGGGCCATCGTCGCGAACAAGCATGCGCCCGAGCGCCGGCAGCCAGAGTGGGTACGCCGCCGCAAAGAGAACCGCGGCCGCGATGAGAATGGCGACGATTCTGGCAAGAGACCAGCGGAAGCGCGCCACGAGCTATGTCTCGTCCGAGGAGTTCTTCTGGTCGAGATTGCCGACCGTCTTCAGGCGCTGGTAAAGCCACTCCACTTCGGCTTCGTCTTCGGGGCGGAGCACCCGATAACGGGGAGCGGCCGGCTGCTTCCTGTCGCCGGTGGAGGCCACTTCGCCCCAGTACTGGCGGTAGGGAACGCCGTCGATCCGCGCGTCGCGCGAAGAGCGCCGCAAGGTGCGGAGAAGCCTCGGGCACGAATCCAGATCGCCCGGGAAGATGAGGACGAAACGGGAATCGTCGAAAAGAGTAAGGCGGACTAATAGTGGGCAGATGCCGCCGAGGCGATCCACACGCCGGATATCGATCCACGGGACAACGCGCTTGCCGATAGCGAGGTAAGTGTCGTGGATTTCAATCGTGGGACGCCGGACCAGAACAAAAAGCGCGGCGGCTGTCAGCGCAAACAAGCCCGCGGCCAAGTAGGGGATGACAAGCGAGAACTTCCAGCCCAGCCAGACGCAGCCGCCGGCCAGCAACGCTGCCGCGACGCAAAACCACACATAGTGCCGCGCCGGCCGATAACGCGTCATAGAAGCGCCCGCCCACTTCTAAGATTACTCTGCATCCTTCGGGCGCGTCAAACCGGGAGGAATTGGGCATTTGGAACCGGCTCGGCGGCGAGGCGGGCTGCCGCGGGGCCGGACAGGCTGGAACAATGCTGCAAGGGCGGCCACTCGCGCGGTTCGCGATCTGGGGAAGCCGGTGTTGGCGGATCATCATCGTGCGCTTCTCGCGCCGCGCCCACAATAGGGACGCAGGTTCCGACCGCTCGCCGTCCCGTTACTGCCTGATCGCCCGCCGCCGACGAGGCCGCCCTCATGGTGGTCCGGATCTATGTTCACGCCTCCCGCCGGCTCGAGGAGCCGGAGAAACGAGTCTGGAATCACTGACTGTCCGATTCCAGTTTCAGTCTGCGCTCAGTTGATAGAATTCTCAATGGCCGGAAGGATTCAATTTGCGTACTGGCCCGCCCCGAGGCGGTAAGGCGATTCCTGTGATATTTGAGAGGTTTCTCTTCCGAAAAACTCCCCTGACCGGCGCTCCCGCCACCCGGCGAATAAAAACTTACTCCGCGCCGAGCGGCTACGTTTATTCCTACTATTACCAAGGACAACGCCGCGCGGGCGCACGTAGCCGCGCATCGGCGGAATATGTATTCAGCCTCTCGGCGGGCCGCGCTAAGTGGCGCGGCATAACGCTCGCATTGCCGGACGCGGCCATAGCCCGGTGGCAGGAAGCGCGTGGGCGGGAGCTATCATCCACCGAACGGTACGCGGTCGCCAAGATGGCCTTGTTTCAGACGTTCGACCAGCACGAAGTTCCCGAAACCCTGCCAAGAGAAGTGCGCGTTCCGCTAGCCGCCATCGAAGCGATAGCCGCAGCTCTCGGTTGGGAGTAAGTCCCACTCCACGTTTAGGAACTGTTCGGCATATATCGGCATCTATCGATGGCCGCCGATGTCCTGGCCTTTTCCAATCTGCTCCTTAGGAACAGCCGAACAATCCCCACTCTGGCCCTTCGCGTGCAGTCGCCCACACCGATTCTTCCGCGGAGGGTTTCATGGCAAAGGGTTTTGTCGCCATTACGGCGGAGCGGTGCAAGGGGTGCGGCTTCTGTGTCGAGTTTTGCCCGACGCACGTTCTGGCGATGTCATCTGCTTTCAATTCAAAGGGTTATCACCCGCCGCACATTGTCGAGGGCGAGAAATGCTCGGGGTGCGACCTGTGTGGAATGTACTGCCCAGACTTTGCGATTTTCGGAGCCAAGGATGCACGCTGAACCTAAAGCCGTCCTGACCGGTGTTCATTTTCTCGACGGTGATCATGCCACTTGTGAGGGACTCCTCGCAGCAGGTGCGCGATTTGCCGCTGGTTATCCTATCACGCCATCGACCGAAGTAGTAGAACGGTTCGCCTCTCGAGCGCCCACCATCGGCGGCGTCTTCATCCAAATGGAAGATGAGATGGCCGCGTCCATCGCCATCCAGGGCGCGGTTTGGGCCGGCGCCAAGGCGTTCACCGTGACTTCCGGCCCGGGTTACTCGCTCATGATGGAGCACATCGGCTATGCCGCGATGACCGAAACGCCGTGTGTCTTCGTCAACGTGCAGCGCGGCGGTCCTTCCACCGGTCTGCCGACGCTCCCGGCGCAAGCCGACATGATGCAGGCGCGCTGGGGATCGCATGGCGACTACGGGATCATCGCGCTGTGCCCGAACTCGCCCCAGGAGTGTTTCGATCTTGCCGTGAAGGCCGGCAATCTGGCCGAGGAGTTTCGCATCCCGGTGATGCTGATGCTCGATGAATGCGTCGGCCACATGACCGAGAAGGTGGTGATTCCGCCGGCCGAGGAAATCGAGGTCACTCCGCGGCGCTTCACCAAGAAGGCTCCTGGCGAGTACCGCGCCTACGAGCCTCGCGAGGACCTGGTGCCGGACATGGTGAAAGCGGGCGATGGCTATCGCATCCACGTTACCGGCCTGACGCACGACGAACGCGGATATCCCTCCATGACGGTCGAAACTCAGGACCGCTTGGTGCGCCGCCTGCAAGCCAAGCTCAAACCCATGGCGGATGGCCGGGCGCTGTGCGAGACGGCCAACCTGGATGATGCCGATGTGGTGGTGGTTTCTTACGGCATCACGTCGCGCGTCGCGGAGCGGGCCATCGGCCTGGCCCGGGAACGCGGCGTGCGCGCCGGTAAGTATCGGCTGATTACGGCTTGGCCATTCCCCACGCAAAGTCTGCGCGATTTGGCTGCGCGGGTGAAGGCGTTTGTGGTCCCCGAACTGAATCTGGGGCAAATGGCGCTGGAGGTGGAGCGCGCCGCGGCCGGACAGGCCAAGGTAATTCCCGTGACTCACGCCGGAGGCACGGTACACGACCCGGAGGTAATCTTGAAAGCGATTGTGGAGGCAGCCCGATGAGCGCGCTCCCGGTAGTGGCTTCTTGCGAGATTGACGACACCGTTCACAACCCCGTCGAACAGTTCCTGCGCATGGACCGCATGCCGCACATCTGGTGCCCAGGGTGCGGCATCGGCACCACGGTGAATTGCTTTGCGCGCGCGCTGGAACATTCGAAAACCGATTTGAATAAGGTCGCCATCGTTTCCGGAATCGGATGCACGGGACGCGTGGCGGGATACGCTTCGCTCGACTCGTTCCACACCACCCACGGGCGCGCGATTCCTTTCGCCACGGGAATGAAGCTGGCCAATCCCGAGCTTCAGGTGATTGTCTACTCGGGTGACGGCGATCTGTTCGCGATCGGCGGCAACCATTTCATTCACGCCGCGCGCCGCAACATGGACCTGATCGTCATCTGCGTAAACAACATGATTTACGCGATGACCGGCGGACAAAGCGCTCCAACAACTCCGGGAAGCGCGATCACCTCCACTTCGCCGTACGGAGTTTCCGAGCCCACGTTCAACCTCCCGCAACTGGCCGAAGCGGCGGGCGCGTCATACGTGGCGCGCTGGACAACGTTCCACGTGGTGCAGTTGAGCCGCTGCATTGAGGAGGTCCTGAAGAAGAAGGGCTTCCGATTTATCGAGATCGTTTCGCCGTGCCCGACACTTTATCAACGCCGCAATAAGATGGGCGACGGCTTGGACACCATGAAGTATTACAAGTCGGCTAGCAAGATCCGCAACAACGCGCCGACAGGCGAGTGCGGCCTGACAAAAGACGGCGAAATTGTGGTCGGCAAATTCGTGGACCGCGAGCGCCCCAACTATTTCGATACATTGCGAGCGCAGATGACGCAAACCCTCGGCGACCGCTATGCCGAACCGGAGGTAGGATGCAGCGAATGCTGACCGAGATTCGTATCGCGGGCTATGGCGGTCAGGGCGTGATTCTGGCCGCGGCGGTGATCGGCAAAGCGGCCGCCATTTTCCAGGGCGGTCACGCCACCATGACTCAGGCCTTCGGCCCGGAGGCTCGCGGCGGTTCGTCGAGCGCGCAGGTGATCATCTCCAACGAGCCGATCGCCTACCCCTACGTCACGCAGCCGGACATCCTGATTGTGATGTCGCTCGAAGCTTACACTCGTTTCGCTCCGCAATTGAAACCCAACGGCGTGCTGATCGTCGAGCGGGATCTCGTCCACGTGGACAAGATCCCCGCCGGCCAGCGCGTTTACGGCGTGCCCGCTACGCGTCTGGCCGAGGAATTGGGCCGCAAGATGGTGCTGAACATCGTGATGGTCGGTTTCTTCGGCGCGGTGGCCGGAGTCGTCGATCGCGAAGCGCTGCGCAAGGCCGTGGAGGACTCCGTGCCGCCCGCATTCGCCAAGCTGAACGCGCTGGCCTTCGACAAGGGCTTCGAGTACGGCTCGAACCTGCTTACCAAGCTCTCCGAAGGCGTCGAGGCCGATGGCGCGCTGACGGTCGAAGCGGAGGCTTAGGGAGCGGCGTCGCGGGCCGGCAGTTTTGCGGGTATCATGAGGACGTATCCATGGGCGCGCTAAATTCACGCATCACGGTCGAGCCCGGCAAGATGGGCGGGAAGCCCTGCATTCGTGGACTGCGATTCACGGTCTATGATGTGGCCTCTTATCTTGCATCCGGCATGACGGAGGATGAAATCCTCCGAGAGTTCCCCTACCTCGAAAAAGAAGACTTTCAGGCGGTGTACGAATTCTTCGCGAGTCTTCCCGAGAGGATGACCGTTTTTGAAGCTTCTCGTTGACGAGAATCTTGCGCCGAGCCTGCCCGGCGATCTGGCCGACCTCTTCCCTGGTTCGATTCACGTGCAATCGGCAGGTCTTGGACGCACGGCGGACAGCGTCATTTGGGACTATGCGCGCCTACACGGTTTCATGTTCCTGACAAAGGACAAGGACTTCGGAAACCTGAGTCTGGCGCGAGGCGCGCCACCGAAGGTCGTATTACTTCAGACCGGAAACTGCTCAACGGAGCGGATAGCCGCAATCATACCCGCCAACGCCATCCGGATTTCCGAGTTCGACGCCGATGCCCGGCGGGGCCTCCTCATCCTGCGGTAACGAACCGGACTGTCACACCGCGCGGCCCAGCAGGCCGGCGGCGAAGAGGCGATCGTCTACTCGGGCCATGCGCTTGAGGACGGCAGGCGGGGCGATGGGGCGATGGGCGATATCGCATAGGTACTCCGGGATGTACCAGACGTCCGCTTCGGCGGTCATCCATTTGCGCGGATCGAACCGGCGCAGGTTGACGGGGCGCGAGTAGCGGCGCAGCGTCTTTTCCTTGCGCAGATTGTAATAGTGCTCGAAGTAAGAGAGCACCAGTTCGCGCAAGGTCCGATAGACCGGCTCCCGGAAACGCAGCCCCGAGAAGTTGGATTTGGCCACGGCGCCCCAGTGCCCGCGCACGCGGAAGACGGCCAGCACGTGATCGTCGTCGCGCTCGGCTTCGAGATCGAGCAGCAGCGGGGGATGGCCGATCATGCGCAGCGCGGCTGCCGCGAAGAGCGCGCCCTCCATGCAATGGGCCGTGCGGTCGCGCAGCGCGAGGCGCGGCGAGCGGCAGGTGACGCCGCCTTTTTCCTTGTTGTACGCCAGGTCGAAATCCAGGAAGCGCTGGATTTTCGCCGGAGCATCGAGCTTGCGGAACACCGCGCGTTCGGCGGGGGTAAAACCATGGGAGGCCATTTTCGTTTCAGGTTAGCGTGAAATGGGCGAAGAGAGTCGTAGGATCGGCGGTTTAGTTTTCGGTAGGAATCTTTTCGACGCGATCGACGATCGAAGAACTGGACCGGAGCCTTCGTAGGCTCCAGTTTCAGCCCCAACTCCTGAATGGCGGTAACGAGGATAGGGCGAACCGGCGCGTCACCGGCGGAAGCCGGATAGTCGTCGTTCACGAAGGTAAACGTAAAGGAGTACTCCCCGTCCAGGCCTGTCTTATCCGCGACGGGGCGGCGCACGTATGACGCGAGCCGTTGGGCCACGAGCTTCATGGTTGCTTTGTTGACCAGCATCCTGCATTTGCCATTGACGTCGCCGATCATCGCGCCGGTGAAGGCCGGGAGAATGCTCGGGTAGCCATCGGCCCCGAGAAGCGGCGGACGTGGCGCGCCCGCGGGCGGCACAACCGGCGCCTCCGCCTTGATCTTCAGTCCGGATCTTCCGACAACCAGGTCAAAAACCGGATACTCCCTTGTCTCAAAATGACTGACCAGCTTGAACCGCTCCGCCAGCAGGTTCCGCAGCATCGGGCGAAACTGTTCCACGGTGGCTCCCACCGGCAGAGTAGCCTCGACCTCGTACCGTTCGGATCTGAGCCAGGATGGACCCACGATCTGATAGTCTTCGACGGGGTATGCCTTGAGAAGCATGTCCATGATCGACGGCGCACCCGTAATGCGTCCCGGCGAATTCGTGCCTGGCCCCCCGCGCACGCCACCCGCCAGGCGGACCGTCGAGGCATCGATCCGCTTGACGGAAGCTACCTCGAAAGTGGGCGGCTGGTCCGCGGTTTGCGCGATTACGGCGCGCGGCGCGAGAGCGCAAAGGGCGCAAACGGCTAATGGGGCAAACAGTCTCATAACGCATCACTCCGGGCTGCGGCAGCGCTGGCTGTCGGACGGCGCCAGTCACCGGGTCGAGCACGGCGGCCACGGCTCATCTGCGCGACATATTAACTCGAATCCGACACGGGATGGGTCCGTTATCGGAAGATCCAGTAGAGCACGGCCATGATGGCGACCAGCACGGCGGCTACGGCTCTGGGGTCGGGGCGAACGTCTGTTTTGGCGTGAAGGAGCGCGTCCAGCGGATGATCCCAGGTGAGGCCTTCCACTTTTTCGGGGGCCGGCGCGGGCGTCGCCAGGCTCACCAGAACGAACACCACCGAGCAGAGGCAGAACGACCACCAGGCTTGCATCAGGAACGGCATTCCCAAGCCGTGCGTGAGGAGTTTCTCGGTCCCGAAGACGGGCAGGTCCAGGCAGAAGCAGACGGCCCCCAGCAAGAAACCGAATATCAAGGTGGCAAACGAAGCCTCTTTCGTGCCGCGGCGCCAGAAGACTCCGAACAGAAAGACCGTGGTGATGGGCGGGGCGATATAGGAAGCAATCGCGTTGATGGCTTCGAAGATGCTCGTGTAGCGGCCGCCTTGCGTAGACCATGCCACGGCGAGAATCATGACCACGGCCGAACTGATGCGCGCGATGGTCACCTGGGTCTTGTCGCCGATCCCGGGCTTCAGCTTGCCGACGATATCGACGGCTACCAGCGTGCCGGAGCTGTTCAACGCCGCCGAGACGGCGCTCATCAAGGCGGCGAGAACCGCGGCGGAGATGAGTCCTTTCAAACCGGTCGGGATGAGCTGGGTGATCAGAACGGGGAGCGTCTGGTTGGCGTTCGCGCCGATCCGATCGCGGAACAGAACGTAGGCGATGACTCCCGGCACCACCAGGAAGAAGACCGGGAGGATTTTGAGGAATCCGGCCATCAAGGGACCCAGTTGCGCGTCGCGCTCGCTGCGGGCGCCGAGGACGCGTTGCACGATGGTCTGATCGGTACACCAATACCAGATGCCGAGGATGGGAAATCCCAGGATCATTTGATACCAGTTGAGACCCTGGGAGCTATGGGTCTGCCACATGGAGAGCTGGTTGGGTTTCAGCGCGGCCTTGAACTGGGCCAGCGTGTGGATACCGTGCGCCGGGAGCGCGCCGATGGCGAAGACCGTAATAGCGCCAGCGCCCAGTATCAGGAAGACGGTGTTGATGGTCTCCGTCACCACCACGGCGCGCAGGCCGCCCAGGATCGTGTAGATCGAGACGGCGACGGCCACGACGAGGATCGAAGTGACGACGCCGATTCCGAAGAACTGCCGAAAAACGGCCGCCCCGGCGAAGATGCTCATCCCGATGTGAATGAACAGAGCCGCCATGATGGCCATAAACGCCAGCACGGAGCGGGAAGCCGGGCTGTAGCGGCGCTCCAGGAATTCCGGCAGCGTCGCAATGCGGCTGCGAAAATAGAACGGCGCGAACACGAGCGCGAGCAGCACGAGCGTGAACACGGCCATCCACTCGAAGTGGCCCCAAACCAGACCTTCGTTGTAGCCGGACGCCGTCAGGCCAACCAAATGTATGGTGGAGATGTTCGAAGCGAAAAGCGCCGCGCCCACGATGCCCCACGGCAGGCTCCTTCCGGCAAGAAAGAAAACCTGCCCGGTAATCTTCATGCGGCGCGTGCTCCACACGCCGACGATCATGATCGCGACCAAGTAGGCGACGATGATGGCCAAATCGAGAACGGGAATGGCAAGGCGGGGGGACATAGAGAGTACTCAGTCGAGGTGAAAGACCTCTTCGAGCGGAGTCATATTTTCGTCGGGCCGTCCGGCGATGGAAGTGAAGAACGGCGCCATCTCCTCTTGCCAGCGGGCGTTGACCTCTTCGGCCTCCATGCCCTCGATCGCCGCCTGGAAATCCGGCGTTTCGAGATACCCAACGAGCAAACCATCGTCCCGCAGGAAGAGGGAGTAGTTGCGCCAGCCGGTTCGCGACAGCGCTTCGAGCATTTCGGGCCACACGCGGGCGTGACGTTCCTTATACTCGGCCAGCCGTTCCGGCCGGACTTGCAAAAGAAAACAGACTCTCTTCATAGACTTAGTGGCGACGCCAAGGCGGCATATAGACGGACGAAAGCGCTGCGTGCTTGGAGATCAAATAGCAATGCTACCGGGAAACGGGGGCGGGGACAAGGAGGGGGAGGAGGCTCGCTTCGCTCGCGGGGCCGGGGGCCGGGGTTGCGCGCTCCGCGCGCTGGGGCTGGCGCCCGGTTGCGGGAGATCCTCGCGGAAGGGTGCTTGAAGTTGGAGGAGGGGCGCGGGCAGCGGCAGATTCTTCGCCAGCAAACCGTTGGACGGACACAGAGCGGCCGGTTGCGCGCCGCGCTGGCGGTGATTTGGCGACTATGCGCTCATCTGACTCGTTTTCCTGCCCGGCCGCTCAATGAATGCGATATTTGATACCCTTCTCGAATGTGAACGTCCGCTGCTTCCTTATCGCCCAGCTTGCGCTGATGCCCTTGTTTGGGAACCAAACGCCGCCAACGGACCGCTGGAGGGAATCAAGTCCAGAGGCGCAGGGCGTCGATTCGAGATCGCTTGCCGATGCCGTTGAGCACATCGGCAAGAAGGGACTTCCGATCCACAGCATGCTGGTTGTGCGGCACGGCGTCATTGTCCTCGACGCGTACTTTTATCCCTATGAACCCACGGTCCCGCACGACGTTGCCTCGGTGACCAAGAGCGTCACCTCGATTGTGACCGGCATCGCGATCGATCAGGGGTATGTAAAAAGCGTCAAGGAGCCTGTTCTCGAGTTGCTGGGCGCCGGTGGTGAGGTCAGCGACGACCCGCGCAAGCGCAGGATGACGGTCGAGGCGCTGCTGACCATGACATCCGGAATGGCGTGTGGCTCCGCCGTGGCGCATACGGACGAGGCAGAACTTGAAGCAATGCGCCGCTCTCCAGACTGGATCGGGTACGCTTTGACTCTCCCGATGCGGTCGGAGCCCGGCAGCGAATTCGCCTATTGCAGCGTCAACAACCACCTCTTGTCCGCAGCGATCACCGCCAAGACTGGCGAGAGCCTCGAGACGTTTGCGCACCGGAACCTGTTCGAGCCGCTTGGAATACGGGAGTTACTCTGGCCATCCGATCCCAAAGGTTTGAGTCACGGATGGGGTGACCTCCATTTGTACCCACGCGACATGGCGAAGCTTGGTTACCTGTATCTCCACGGTGGCGTGTGGGGCGACCGAAGAATCGTCTCGGAACAGTGGGTGAAGGCCTCTATCGAGTCCCACGTAGCGGTCCGCGACGGTGTCGGCTACGGATACAGTTGGTGGATCAACGTCGCCAGGGAACCGCACATTCCAGAAGCGGAAGGGCGCGGAGGACAGAGAATCAGCATTGTGCCGGACAAGGACGCTGTCGTAGTCTTCACGTCGGGCGGTGCAGACACGGACGAGGTTGCGCCTTACCTGCTTCGTGCGTTAAGCAGCGATGTGGCATTAGCGCCAAATCCGGCCGCTTTCAATCGCCTCGGACAAGCGCTGAAAGCTGCCCGTCTGTCACCAAAGGCTATGCCGGCGCCTGAGTTGCCGGACACCGCTCGGCGCGTCTCGGGCCGTCGGTATTCGTTCGATTCGAATGACCTCGGTCTCGAATCGCTGTCTTTGGTGTTTGATCGCCGGAATGAGGCGCGCGTGACCTTGGAGATCGGCCACGAAAACTGGGTAGGTGCGGTGGGCTTGGACGGCGTTTATCGCTTCTCCCCCAAGGGGCTCCTGGGCCTCCCGCTGGCGGCCTCCGGAAGGTGGCGCAGCAACGCGGAGTTTCTTCTGGACGTCAACCTGGTCCCGAACATCACCCGGATTCTGTTTGCCATCCGATTCGAGGGCAACCGCGCGGAAGTCGATGCCACAGACACCACCGGGTCGTTCGACGGCCTGCATCTCAGCGGTTTGGCTCATGAGTAAGCGGGCCGGCAAGGCGCCTACGGGCCGCCCGGTCGTGCCCTCCGTCGAAGACGCGCCGTTTGGGCCAGCCCTTTGGGGCTGCCGGGGCTCCATATGGGCCCGCTTCGGCCCAGCGCCTCCTGGGTCCCTTCGGAACGCCGCCAAAAATGGCGGCGGCAGGGCAAAAGCCCTGCCCCACTTCGGCGCGTCTTCCTCACCTTTGGCGCGCCGCCGCGACCCATGGGACACTCCCTCACCGTCGCTGCTCGGTGCGATGGCGTGCGGGATTGTGAAAGGTTCGGTCGGTTGAGCGGAGGTTCCTTCCGGCGGCTGGGCGCGGCGGGCACTGGCGCGGGACGCATATCGAAGGGGGGATTGAACTCGAAGCGCGTGGCCGATGGCGGCGTGCAATCGAAGTAGGATAGGCGTATGCTCGACTATCGGAATTTCGTTAACGGCAAGTTCACGCCGTCCAGCGGCTCCGGGCGGATCGAGGTCACGAACCCGTTGACCGGGGAGACGATCTGCTCCGTACCGGACAGCACGGCTGCCGATGTGGACGAAGCGCTCGATTCGGCCCAGGCGGCGCAGGAGAGCTGGGCTCGCCGTCCCGCCATCGAGCGCGCGGGCGTTCTGCGGAGCATCGCACGGAAGATCCGCGATCATGCGGAGCCTCTGGCGCGCGTCATCACCGAAGAGCAGGGCAAGATTCTGAGCCTTGCTCGCGGGGAAGTGGCGGGGGCCGCCGAATATTTCGACTACATGGCCGAGTGGGCGCGACGCATCGAAGGCGAAATTCTGGAGAGCGACCGGCCGGGCGAGTCGATTTTCCTGTTCCGCCATCCGATTGGCGTCATCGGCGGAATTCTCCCGTGGAATTTTCCGTTCTTTCTGATCGCCCGCAAAGCCGGGCCCGCGCTGGTCACCGGCAACACCATCGTCATCAAACCCAGCGAAGAGACGCCGCACAACGCGGTAAGGTTTTGCGAATTGATGGTGGAAGCCGGAGTCCCGGCGGGGCTCGTCAACGTGGTGCATGGGCGCGGCGCGGGCGCGGGCAAGGCGTTGGCCTCGTCGCCCAAGATCGGCATGGTGAGCTTCACGGGCAGCGTGGAGACCGGCTCGGCGATTATGGCCGCGGCGGCGGCGAACATCACCAAGGTGAATCTGGAGTTGGGCGGCAAGGCCCCCGCGATCGTGATGGGCGATGCCGATATCGACCTGGCTGTCGAGGCCATCACCGCGTCGCGGGTCATCAACAGCGGGCAGGTGTGCAACTGCGCCGAGCGCGTTTATGTCCAGCGCAGCGTGGCCGACGAGTTCACGGAGAAATTGACCGCGGCCATGAAGGCCACGCGATTCGGCAATCCGCTGACCGACGAATCGGTGGCGTACGGACCGCTCATCAACGAAGCCGGCTTCCGCAAAGTGGAGACGCTGGTGCGCTCCGCCGTTTCCGCGGGGGCCACGGTCGCGACCGGCGGAAGCCGCGGCGCGGGCGATGGCGGCTATTACTATCAACCGACGGTGCTGACCAACTGCCGCCAGGACATGGACATCATACGGCGCGAAGTGTTCGGTCCCGTGGCGCCGGTGGTTACTTTCCACGATCTCGACGAGGCCATTCACTTCGCCAACGATTCCGATTACGGCTTGACGTCGTCCATCTACACCCGCGATCTCAACGTGGCGCTGCGCGCCTGCCAGGAGATCCGCTTCGGCGAGACCTATATCAACCGCGAGAACTTCGAGGCCTTTCAAGGCTTCCATGCGGGATGGCGCAAGAGCGGAATCGGCGGCGCCGATGGCAAACACGGCCTGTACGAGTTCACGCAGACGCACATGGTGTACATACAGAGGCGATAGAGGGGAATCTCCACCGGCGCCCCTGCCGGGCGGCTTCGCGGGGCAAGACTTCCCCGAACGCCGTTTGGGGCCAGTTTCCGAGGACCTCGCTCGTCCGCAGCGTGGTAGAGTGCAGCTTATGAAGAATCGTCCGCGCAACATGTTCCTTCTGTTTGCCGGAGTAGCTTCAATAGCTGTATGCGCGTGGAAATTCCTGGCAATGAAATAGCTCCTGTTCGGCCGAGTGGCTGTCTCCTCAATGCTGAGCGGGCGCCGACTTGGTGAATGCTCTTCGGGGTTTCCGTGAGGATAGTCGGGCCTGATCGCTGCGTCGGAGGAGCCGGGTTACGATGCGCCGGGTGTGAACGCGGCCAAGAAGGCCGCCGGGGTCACGATGTGGATTCCCTGAAAGACATCCAACGCAATCAGGTCAGAGTCGCCTGTTACGACGAGCTTGACTCCTGCCGCAATGGCCGCCGCAAGAACGTGATCGTCGGCTGAGTCCCGGACAATGCCAGATAACGGCAATGGCTCAACCCGGTGCGCCTGCGCCCACAGCCGCCCGCAAACTTCGTCGATACGATCTGCCGGCCACCCGAACTTGCCTGCGAGCATCTCCCGGAACTCGGCTTCGAGTTCGGCGGAGACGGCCAGTTCGATCCCGAGCGAGTCCGCAATCTGCAATACCAGCGCGGGCTTCCCGCCAAAGACCACGGCGGAAATATAGACGTTCGTATCGATCAGGATTCGGTTCACGCTGCGGAGGGTTTCCGCGCGCGCCGCTGCTTGCGCACCGCCTTCACGGCGGAGTCCACGTCCGCCTCGGTCAAGCCGAGTTCCTGAGCTCTTGCGCGCCCGAAAGCATTGACGCCATTCCACCATTGCGTGCGCTCGTAGTGCCGCAGGGCCTCACGCAGCAATTCGCTCATCGTTCGATTCTCTTTCCGCGCCATGCTTTCCGCACGCGCCAGCATCTCCGGCGGGAGCGTGATCGAAAGGGTCCGGGTCGTTCTCATATTCCAAGTATATGCGCAATGCTTAGCGCGATTATGCGCGATCAGGATTCTGTTACTGTGCCTTTTCGAACTCGTACACGTCGATGCTGATCGGCGCGATGCGGACGCGTCTTGGGCACTTCGGTTACCGGCGTTTCCGTCACCTGAACATCCTTGCTCCCAATCCCGCCGTCGCGGTGAGGCTCGGACCGGTGAGGCGCCACATGCGGCCCTTGCCGCTCAGCCGCGCGCCCTGGATGGCAACGTCGAGATCCTGCGCCGAGTCGGTCGGGTTGACGATGGCGATGGTAAGCAGTTTGCCGTCCGCGCTCAGGGCGGCGCTGACATCGAGCGGCCAGGTGGGGCTGCCCGCGTTCGGCCTCGGCTGCACGCCGCCGCCGCGGCCGGACCGGCGGGCGGCAAAGGCGGCGAGTTGCCGTCCACCTCAACCGGCACCGTGCCGAAATGATCGCGATAGAGCTTGAACAGCAGGCCGGTGGCGTTGAGCGTGGCATCGTTCATGTTGAAGTCGAGTTGCGAGGTCGCCATGGTGTGGCCGGCCATCTGGATCATGTCCGTATGGCGGAACATTTCGTGGAAGGCCAGAGCGTTGCCCAGGGTCTGCTTCATGTTCGCGGGAAGGCGCGAATACGCCCACTCGTCCAGCGCGATCGGCACTTTCTTGGCTTTCAGCCGCGGGCATCCGCTTGTAATACTCCTCGTAGACCTCTACCTTGGAGCGCACCGAGTTCGCCGTGCGGTGGACCGCGTCGATCACGGATTCCTCAACGGGGGGCGGCGGGGCTTTCTTCTGCGCCGCATTGGACTGCTGCCCGGTCTCGTAGACGTAGTAGTGCTCGGACATCACGTCGATGTACGGCAGGCAGTGGGTGAGCATGCCGCCGCTCCAGTCGTTGTCGGTCCCGATGTCGCTCATCCGCGGCGTATTGCCGTCGCCCACCAGGAGGATGTTCGGGTCCACCTTGCGCATGGCCTCGCCGAACAGGTTGTGCTTGAAGACGAACTGGTTGAGGGCCATGTGGCCGAACTGGAAGTCGCCCCACATCTCGTTGCCGACGCCCCACCACTTCACCTTGTAAGGGGCCGGGTGGCCGTTGGCCGCGCGCAGCTTGCCCATGGGCGTATTGATCGAGCCGGTGACGTACTCCACCAGATCGGCGGCCGAGCGCGCATCGCCGAAACCGGCGTTCACGCTGAGGAAGGAATCCACGCCGAGCAGATCGGCCATGAACAGGAACTCGTCCGTGCCGACGTCGTTCGGCTGCAGCGCATTCCAAACGGGGTCCCACTTCGGCGGACGCTTATCGATGTCCCCAATGGCGTCTCGCCATTCGTGCGCGGAGAGGAAGTTGCCGCCGGGCCAACGGTACATGCCGTTGCGCTGCGCTTTCAGCAGGGCGATGGTGTCGGTGCGGAAGCCGTGGTTATTGTCGGCGGGCATCAGCGAAACGGCGCCGACATGGAACGACGCCTTTGCCCTCGCCGGCGATTTCGATCCGGCCATCATCCGTCTCGGCGCCCGCGGTGAATTTCAGCGGGAACTTGCGCGTAGGCGGGTTGCAGGCCTTTGATGGGAACGGTCTGGCGGTCGGTCGGGCCGGAGCCCCAGACGAGGCTCACGGTGACGTTGGCCGCGGCATCGCCCGCCAGCACCACGCGTCCGCTGTAGGCCCGGCCTTTGCGCAGCATGATGCCTGCCTGGGCGATGCCGCGAGGCGCGGCGCCATCGAGCTTGACGAGCGGGCTGTGTTCGCCGGTGTAGGCGTGGTCGCGATCCATCGTGACGGAGTCGTCCGGCCCGATGGGCCGCCACATGTTGGGCTGCCGGCCTCGCGAGGCGGCGGGCGCCGCGGTCTTCGAGTCGATCTTGTAGTAGAACTTCCGGTCGTCGATCATCTCGGCCCACACGCTGCGGTTGACCGTGTCGGCGATATGCTCGATGAACTGGCCATACAAGTAAGGCGAATGGGGGCGCGCCGTCTTGGCCGCGTCCACGGTGGCGGTAACCCGCTTCTCGGAAGCGGTCGGATTCTGCGCGACGGCCAACGCCAGCGCAAGCCCGGCGAGTACACAGCAGTTCCTGAACTTGAACATCGTGTCTCTCCGATCCTCAGCCTCACGGCAAAGCTACTCCCCGCGGCGGCGGCGATGCGTTTGGCCTTCGTAAGAGGCCGATTGAGAGTATAGCTCCGGCGCGAGGCGAACGGAAAGACCGAGGTGAAGGAGACTCCCTGCCTGCTCCACTTTGGCGCGCTGCGCGCGCTGGCGCAGGCCGGGAACCTGCGCCACAGTGACTTGAGGGCTTCGGCGGCCCGCCCTGCCCACTTGTTGTTACATCGTGTTCAGGAACGCGATGAGGTCGGCCATTTGGCGGCTGGTGAACTGGGGCCAGGAGAGCTTTTGCTGCTGCATCCGGTCGAGCATACGCGGGCCGTGTTGCCAGAGGAACGAGACCATGCTGACGGTGAGTAGGCGTCCTTGCCTTTGGAAAGCGAACGCCCCCTCTGGGCCTGGCATGGCACGAGGCGCAGCATTTTTCGACGAAAACCACCTGGCCGCGGGCGCGGTCGCCGTTGCCGACGAAGTATTCGCGCGCCCAGACATAGCCGAGAATCTGGCGCATTTCATCGGGGGTCAGCGCGGGGCGGCGGATTCTTCATGCTGGGCTGGTGGTTCCACATGTCCACGGCGATATCCGTAATGGTCTGGTTGCGGAGCTTGTTTTCAAGCGCGTTCGTGCCGCTGTGGCAGCGGGCGCAATCCCGGCGGCGAACAGGGTTCGCCCTGGTTCGAAGAGGTGAACTGGAAATCGCGGACCAGGGCCTTGTTCTCGGGCAGGTTGCGAAGGTAGACGAGGATATCGGTCAGCTCCTGCGAGGTCAGATCGCTCCAGGCGATCCTTTTGGCGGCGTAGGCGGCGCGCATCTTGGGGCCGTGGTTCCACATCTGGGCGGCCAGGACGACGGGATCGGAAAGCGAATCCCACTTGGTGACGGGCGGAGCGCCACCCGAACCGGATCCGCCGTGGCACTCCACGCAGTGATGCGCGGTGAAGGCCTGCTTGCCGCGGGCGGCGTCGCCGGGCTTCTCGAAATAGCGAGCGGAGACGAAGTAGGCGAACAGGTCGGCGGACTGCTCGGGCGTGAGCGTCGAGCGGACGATGCCCATCTTGGACATGGCGGACCACATGGTGGGAGCGTGATTCCACATCATGCTGGCCATGCCGGCGGGGGTGAAGTCGCGGTCCAGACTGGCGGCGAGGTCCGGGGCGCTCTTGCCTCCGATCCCGTTGACGCTATGACAATCGACGCAACGCTCGGACTTAAAAATCCGCTCGCCCTGGCGGGCATCGCCCATGGGAATGCCGGCCGCGAACACCGAACAAGCGGCTAGCGCGGCTGCCACGTAGAGCTTGAACATGGCGGTCTCCTATATGCGTGCCGAAAAATGGGGACAGACAGCCTTTTCCCGAATGACGGAATGCGGAAGGAACGGGCTTACGGCGATGGAAAAAATGTCAGTCCCCATTTTTCGGCAACCTTCTATCTGATCAATTTCAGGCCTGTCTGGAACAGGTCGGTGGAACCCCTCATACCAGTAAAGGCTCTCGTTAAAGCCGTAATACTGCCAGACTGTGTTCCAGTATATGTGTTTTCCGAACGGAAGCGCCAGCCGCATCATGGGCTGGCGGTAGCGCGAAGGGGCGAGTCCCGTCGGTCACGGCCAGCGATCCGCCGATGCTCAGTTTGGCCGCATACTTCGGAGCCGTCAGTTCCAGAGCGCCGGAGGCCAGTTTCGCGCTTTCGTTGTACATGGAGAGGGAAGGCGTGAAGAACGGCGGCAGCAGGTAGTTGATGGTGAAACCATGCGATTGCGGCGTCGTATTCTCCCATCAGGTTGACGTGCTTGCCGTTCCTGGGAGCCCAATTCACGGCGAAGGCGCTGTCGTGGCTGCTCAGGCTGTATTGCAGACCCGGAACCGGATCGTGTTATTGAGCAGCGAGTAGCGCCACTGAAGGGAGAGCGAATCGGTGGCCTGCCCAGCGGACTCGGGCGCGCAGCTTCTCGTAGTTGTACAGGCTGGACGGAAATACGCGCGCGCGGTGTTGGCTTTCTCGTAGTCGGCATTCAGCGCAACCTTGCGAATGGGGCGGAAGTTGAGAGCGGCGAGGGCAGTCGGCGGCTGAGCGTACCGGATTCGAGGGCCCGATCTGGCTGAGGGGGGAATTGGTGCAGTCCCGTCGCCCCACTCGTAGCGGTAGCCGCCGCGCAGAGTGAGCGTGCGCGTGGCGTCCACGATGAGGTTGGCCTCTTCGCGGTTGTAGTTGACGGATTCCCAATCCGGAAGGACCGAAGACGAGGTGGAAGCGCCGGACGTGGCCGTCTGATAGATAGCTTCGCCGATGGTGGAGTAAGCCGCGTCGTGGAAGCGGTCCGTGGACCAGGATTCGACCAGGCGCACGCGGCGGAACGGACGCAGTTCGAATCCGGCGTTTCCGGAGACGTGCGGCTTGTTGGCGGAGCCCGTCACCGTGTCCATCTGGCCGTAGTAGAAGAGGATCGCGCTAATTTGCGAAAGCTGGCCCGGGCTGGCATCGACGTAGTTGACGCTGGTC
>CAWAOP010000054.1:0-88734 GCA_963783505.1 Terriglobia bacterium
AGCACCCTCGAAAATTCGTGCGCGTTTGCACAAAAATGGAAACCGGGAAAAAAGCCGCAACCGAGCCTGCCACCGGCGAGCCCTTCGACCTCGGCTCCTGGGTTGGCCGCGCCCAAGCCTTCAGCCTGGTCGCCAACCGCTGCTCCGCCACCGAGGCCGAATGCCTGCGCCGCATTCGCGAGAGCCGCGCCTTCCAGACCCTCGGCATGAACTGGGACCAGTTCTGCGAGCGTTACGTCGGCGTCAACCGCACTTCCGCCGACCGCCTTATTCAGAAGCTCGATGAGTTCGGCGAGCTCTACTTCCAGCTCTCGCGCGTCACTCAGGTCTCGGCCGAGTCGTTCCGTCTCATCGCCTCGAAGATTTCCGATCAGGGCATTGAGATCGATGGCGAAACCGTCGCGCTGACCCCCGAAAATGGCCCCCGGATCCGCCAGGCCGTCAAGGCCATGCGGAAGCAATTGCGCGAGGCCCTCGCCCACGCTCCGCAATTCCATTCCGTCGCCGACATCCGCGTCCGCCTCGACGCCTGCTTCGGCGAAATGAAACGCATCTCCACCTACCGCCACGACGCCGGCTCGCTAGCGGCCCTCAGGGGCTTGATCGGCTATACCCGCACCCATCTCGCCACCCTCGAGCGTTCCCTCCCCTCCGCCGAACGCGCCGAGTAGCTCCGCCTTGCCAAAACGGATCGCCCGTCGAACCGGCGGCTGTTCTCTTACAAGGACGGACCTTCGAAAATCGGCGTGTCGCAGCAGTGTCCGGCAGCTACCGCGCCGCGCCCTCGGCCCCGAATCTTGGCCTCCTGAATTTGTCCCGCAGAGGAAACGGAACCCTGCAATCGATCACCGTGCGCTGTGCATCCCCCAGGAATCGCAGCGCGGCGCCACGGCGAAACTCAATGTCGCCTTGGCCCTGGCAGCGCGTCACCATCGCCCAGAGGATATCGTCTGAGTCGAAGATGTTGACGTCTTCGTCCACCAGCATGACCTGTTTCAGCTCGCGGCAGGTATCGAGCGCCACGCTCGCCGCTTCGCGGCCTCGCCGATCTTCTTCGCTCGCGCGCGCAGCCACTTGCAGAATCGCTAGATTCGAGCCGCCGCCCGCGGGATGCATGTAGACGTTTTTCAGGACTCCCGGCACGGCGCGCTCCGCGGCCTGCAAAATGCGCGCTTCGGTTGGAATGCCGATGAGGTTCGCGCGTTCGCCGCCCGGCGAAACGATGGTCTGGAAGATCGGGTCGCGCCGGTGAGTCACCGCGGTGACGCGCAACACAGGGACCTCCGGTTCGGCCGCGCCCATGTAGCCGTGGAACTCCGGCATGGAGTAACCCGCTCAGCGTGGCGAGCGTCCTCACGCACGCGGACGCCAGGGAAGGATTTCTCCTTCGATCACGATCTCCGCTCGCGCCGGCGCTTGAGCGCGCACGGACACGCAATCGACCAGCTCGACTGCTCTGCCCCGGATGGCGCCTGCAACGGCGAGTTCATCGAAGCCCTGCGGCGCTGCGGTGCAAGCCGCGAGATAGACGGCGGGGTCCAGACCGATGCTCACGGATACGGGCAGCGCGCGGCCCGCTTGTTCCGCCTTGGCGCGGAACTGGTCGATGTGGCGGCCGGGCACAAAGTAAATGCTGAGCGTATCCTCTCCGTGCAGGCACAGACGGTGGATGCTCACGTTAGCCGCGCCGGTTTCCGGGTCTTGCGCGCGCACGAGGCCCGCGGTGATGAACGGCCCGGCGTCATCCGGCGTCAGCGTGGGAACCGGAAGCAGTTTTCGTAAGTCGATTGGCGGACGGACAACCACTTCCTGGCAGACCGCCGAACGAACGGTCTCCGGTGCGAGCGGATGCTCGGTGGCATTCAGCAGATGAAACGGCAGGCGTTCGATTGCGCCGCCAAGCAGCAGCGCCATGCGCGCGCGCGTGGCCATCACGCCGGTCACCACAGGCATCGCGAAACCCGCGACCTTTTCGAAGAGCATCGCTTGACCGGTGCAGGTCTGCCTGTAGACCGCGGCCAGCTCGCAATAGGGGTTGACCGGAGCGGTGCGCCGGACAAACTGGCCGGGAGCGGTGGCGAGCAGTTCGAGAGCGGAGCGGAGATTGGTGATGTGGCCGTTCATGCTTCCGTAACTGCCGAAACGCATTTTGTGGGGCGGACGCCCTCGTCCGCGGCCGGCCCCCTGGCCGGCCAGAGCCGTAGCCACATGCAACGCCAACCCAGGCGATGCGGGTCCAGGGGCGCCCGCGCGGACCAGGGGTCCGCTCCACTACGCCTTTTTCATCGCCGCCAGCACCCTTGCCGGAGTCATCGGCATTTGGATCACCCGCGCGCCGACGGCGTCGAAGATCGCGTTGGCGATCACGGCGCCGGTGTTGATGATGGGCGGCTCGCCGCTGCCTTGGGCGGCCGTTTCCTGGTTGTCGATCAAAATCGTTTCTATTTTCGGGACCCAGGAAAAACGCGGAAGCTGGTACTCGTCGAAATTCTTGCTGAGCACCTCGCCGTCCTTGAAGCGGAGCTCCTCGGAAAGCGTATAACCGAGGCCCATGGTGATGGAGCCTTCCATCTGCTGGCGAATGCCATCGGGGTTGACCGTCAGTCCGTTATCCTGCGCCAGCACGAAGCGCTTCACCTGCACGCGGCCCGTGTTCTTATCCACCGCAACTTCCGCGCACGCCGCCACGCGCGTTTCGGAGTACACGGCGCAAGAGACGCCCACGCCGCGCCCGCTGGGAGCCTTGCCGGCCTTCCAACCGAACTTCGCCGCCGCGGCCTGAAGCACGCGGATCATGCGCTTATCGCTCAGGTGCGCGAGGCGGAACTCCAGCGGATCGGCGCCGGCCTTGGCGGCCAGCGCGTCGATGTGCGATTCCCGCGCGAAGACGTTCGAGTTGGCCGACGGCGCCCGCCACGGCCCCACGTCGAATGGATGCATATCCGGCGGATTGCCGCCCATCCACTCTCCAGCCGACGTAATCCTGGTGTGGGGAACATCGTAGAACAACTCGGCGCCGCGAGAGCCCGGCCCCACCGCCGCGCCATCCCAGAACGCGATCTTGCCAGCCGCGGTCAGCCCCGCGCGGATCTTCATCACGGCGGCGGGGCGGAAATTATCCATGGCAAATTCTTCTGCCCGGTCCCAGACCACCTGAACGGACTTGCCGGTAATCTTGGCGAGCCGCGCGGCGTCCACGGCCTGCGGCGCCGCTGTCTTCCCTCCGAATCCTCCGCCCACGTAACCGGCGATGACGCGAACGTTGTTCTGGTCGATGCCCAACGCCTGCGCCACGGCAGTTTTAACGCTGAAGGGGCCCTGCGTGCTTGCCCAGACGGTGGCTTTGCCGTTTTCGATCTGCACCGTGGCCGAGTGCGTTTCCATTGGCGCGTGGGCCACGTACGCGTTCAGATAGGTAGTCTCGATGACCGATACGGCGGCTTTCTCGCCATCGGCAATGTTGCCGGACTGGCCGACGCTCTGCGGATGCGGGGCGGTTTTCAGTAAGTGGTCAAAGATGTTCCGGTCATTGACGCCCGCGGGCGGCGGATCGAACTGCGCGTTGATCAGGCCGAGCGCCTTGTCCGCCAAATCGCGGTGTTCGTGCAGAACGGCGATCAGGCCGTTCTGATTGATCACCGTGACGCCCGGCGCCTTGCCCGCCGCGCTCGTATCCACGCTCTTCAGCGTGGCGCCGCGCTGCGGAGGCCTTAGAATGCGGGCGTGCAGCATTCCGGGAATCGCGATGTCCGCCGCGTATTTCGCCTTGCCGCTCACTTTGGCTTCCGCGTCCTTGCGATGCGCCGGCTGGCCAATGTGCGCGAACGCGGCCGGGAGCTTGGTCCGAACGCCCTCGATGTGCCGCTCGATGCGCTTGCCTGCGACGAGATCGGCGTACGTGACGCGCTTGTTCGCGGCCGTGGTATCGCCGACCACGCCATCCTTTACGCGCAGCCGGTCTACCGGCGTTCCCATCTTCTCCGACGCCATCTGCAACAGGATGGCCCGCGCTTCCGCGGCGGCGCCGCGCATGGCCGGGCCGAACATCGAAACGCCCATCGACCCGAACGTGCCCATATCGTACGGGCAGAGATCGGTGTCCCCCAGGACCATGTCCACGGAGTCATAGGCTACATCCAACTCGTCCGCCAGCAGAATGGCGATAGTGGTGGTCTCGCCTTGCCCCAGCTCGACCTTGCCGGAGAAGCCGGTCACGCGGCCGTCGGCGCCGATCTTCAGGTAGGCGTTCAGGTCCGTGGGCATGTTGACCCGGCCGGGCAACCGGACCGGCTCTTGGGCGGCCGCAGGGACGCGGAAGAATACGAACAGCCCGGCGCCGGCCGTGGCCAGAAACTCGCGGCGGCTGGCGTGGGTTGCGCGGGCTTGCCTCGAAATATCGGGCTGAGCAGGTCGGGAACCTGCCCCACTAAGCATGGTGGCCTTAGCGCTCATCTCGCGCCTCCTTTCGTGGTGGCCGCGGCTTCTTCGATGGCGTCCAAAATGCGCACCTGAGCGCCGCAGCGGCAGAGGTTATCGTCCATTGCCGCGACAATCTGTTCGCGCGTCGGCCTGCGGCGTCTTCAGAAGAAGCGCGTGCGCGTTGACGATCATGCCGGACGTGCAATAGCCGCACTGGAATGCGTGATGCTTGGCGAAGGCTTCCTGCAAGGGGCTCAACTTATCGCCTTGGCTCAAGCCCTCAATGGTGGTCACCTGCTTGCCGGCAACGTCCTTGAGCGGCGTAACGCAACTCCGGACGGCCTGCTGGCCCACCATGACCGTACAGGCGCCGCACAGCGCCTCGCCGCAGCCGAATTTCGTGCCCGTGAGACCGAGATCGCCGCGCAGCACCCACAGCAACATGCGCTCGTCATCGGTCGTCACGCGCGTAGCCTTCCCGTTCAGCGTGAAGGACACGGTCCGTTCCATGGAAACCTCCGTAGGCGATATGAATACCTTTATAGCTCGTTTTGGGTCGCTCGTCGCTCGGCGTTGGTCGCCCGGCGTCCGGCGCCGGGGGTTAGCCGTGCGGCGTAAGTTGAAAGCCACCGCCGGCTTCCGGCGTGGGTTTCGAAGCCTCGCCCCTGGATTTCCCCGACCAGGAAGAGCCTAATCCGGATTGGTACGAGGGCGCCGAAAAAGTATTATTGTCATGTAACCGAATCGTAGTACTACCGGAACTCATTGCGGTAGATTTACCGCGTTTTCAACCAGTTGCCGCGTATTACGCCTGTATAATGGCGTTAGCCCCATGCCCCCTCCCCCCGGCAATTACTAAGAACCTCCCTCATTTTTGCGGCGATCATGTTTTTGGCTACCGGCGCGAAAGAAGCCTTCGGGCAGAGCTGCCCAGCGGGCTCGCTTTCGCAAACCGTCTCGGCCAGCTACCCGACATCGACCACATTCAGCGCCACCAGTTGGGGCCCGCAAAGCATTCTCGTGCCTCAGTTCAACGTCGCAAACGCCTCGCTGCTCTCCGTCATCGGCCAAATCACGGGCCGTGCGACGGGAACAATCCAAGCCAAGAACACGGGCCTCAGCAACGAGGACTTTACGCTGAATTTACAGGGCACCGTGACCGCGAACGGCCCGCTCGGAAGCTTCACGCTGGTGGCCCTTCCTACGGTCACCCAAAACTACCTGGGTGTCGTAAGCGGCGCCACCGTCAGCTTCACGGGCATTAACGGCTCGGACACTGTGACAACAACCCCGCCGATCACCACCGGCCTGACTAGTTTCATCGGAGCCGGCAATGTAACGGTGAGCGTGAGCGCGAGCAATACATCCTCCGTCAGCGGGTCCACGGGCAATTTCTCCCGTTTCTCGTCGGTGCAGGCCGGGGCCGACGTGCAACTCACCTATTGTTACGCCTATCCGGATTTGACTATCGCGAAGACGCACGGCGGCGGTAGTTTCACGCAGGGGCAGACGGGCGCCACGTTCACCTTGACGGTTTCAAACGTCGGCGCCGGCGATAGCGTTGGCACGGTGACGGCGACGGACACCCTTCCGGCCGGCCTGACGGCCACGGCGATTTCAGGGACAGGCTGGGCTTGTGTGCTGGGCACCCTAATCTGTACGAGGAGCGACGTATTGGCCGCGGCCGGCGTATACCCGGTCATCACCGTGACGGTGAATGTGTCCGCCGGCGCAACCAGCCCGCAAACCAACACGGCGAACGTTAGCGGCGGCGGCGAGACAAACCTGGCCAACGATTCGGCGACAGATTCCGTAACCGTGACCGGCGTGCCAGACCTGACAATCGCCAAGACCCATGGGGGCGGCAGCTTCGCGCAAGGGCAGACCGGCGCTACGTTTACCTTGACCGTCTCGAATGTGGGCGGCGCGGTAACCGCGGGCCTGGTGACGGTGACGGACACTCTACCGGCCGGCCTGACGGCCACTGCGATTTCGGGTACAGGCTGGGCTTGTGTGCTGGGCACCCTAACCTGTACGAGGAGCGACGTATTGGCCGCGGCCGGCGTATACCCGGTCATCACCGTGACGGTGAATGTGTCCGCCGGCGCAACCAGCCCGCAAATCAACACGGCGAACGTGAGCGGCGGCGGCGAGACCAACCTGGCCAACGATTCGGCGACAGATTCCGTAACCGTGACCGGCTTGCCAGACCTCACCATCGCCAAGACCCACGGAGGAGGCAGCTTCGCGCAAGGGCAGACCGGCGCTACGTTTACCTTGACCGTCTCGAATGTGGGCGGCGCGGTAACCGCGGGCCTGGTGACGGTGACGGACACTCTACCGGCCGGCCTGACGGCCACTGCGATTTCGGGTACAGGCTGGGCTTGTGTGCTGGGCACCCTAACCTGTACGAGGAGCGACGTATTGGCCGCGGCCGGCGTATACCCGGTCATCACCGTGACGGTGAATGTGTCCTCTGGCGCAACCAGCCCGCAAACCAACACGGCGAACGTGAGCGGCGGCGGCGAGACCAACCTGGCCAACGATTCGGCGACAGATTCCGTAACCGTGACAGGCTTGCCAGACCTGACCATCGCCAAGACCCATGGGGGAGGCAGCTTCGCGCAAGGGCAGACCGGCGCTACGTTTACCTTGACCGTCTCGAATGTGGGCGGCGCGGTAACCGCGGGCCTGGTGACGGTGACGGACACTCTACCGGCCGGCCTGACGGCCACGGCGATTTCGGGTACAGGCTGGGCTTGTGTGCTGGGCACCCTAACCTGTACGAGGAGCGACGTATTGGCCGCGGCCGGCGTATACCCGGTCATCACCGTGACGGTGAATGTGTCCTCTGGCGCAACCAGCCCGCAAACCAACACGGCGAATGTGAGCGGCGGCGGCGAGACCAACCTGGCCAACGACTCGGCAACCGATGCCGTCACGGTAACCGTTACAAGCGTACCGGACCTGACGATCACCAAGACCCACGGAGGAGGCAGCTTCACGCAAGGCCAGACCGGCGCTGCATTCACGCTGACCGTATCGAACGTGGGTACGGCTTCGACCGCGGGCCTGGTGACAGTGACTGACACTCTGCCCGCAGGCCTGACGGCCACGGCGATTTCGGGAACAGGCTGGAGTTGTACGCTCGGCACGCTAACCTGTACCCGGAGCGACGCATTGGCGCCTGCCGGCGCATACCCGGCGATCACCGTGACAGTGAATGTGTCCGTCGGCGCAACCAGCCCGCAAACCAACACGGCGAACGTGAGCGGCGGCGGCGAGACAAACCCGGCGAATGACTCGGCAACCGATACCGTGACGGTGACGGGCGCGCCGGACCTGACGATCTCTAAGACCCATGGAGGCGGCAGCTTCGCGCAAGGGCAGACGGGCGCCGCGTTCACGCTGACGGTCACTAATGTGGGAGGCGCCATTTCGAACGGCCCGGTGACGGTGACGGACACGTTGCCGGCTGGCCTCGCTGCAACGGCGATTTCAGGTACTGGGTGGACGTGCGCGCTGACCACGCTTTCATGCACCCGGAGCAGTCCAGTGGCGCACCGGCGTAAGCTATCAGGCGATCATCGTGACGGTGAATGTGGCGCTTACGGCAGTCGGGCCGCTGACCAATACGGCAAGCGTGAGCGGAGGCGGCGAGACGAACCTGTCGAATGACACGGCCTCCGACACCGTAACAATAAATTTCACCTCGGATCTGACGATCTCGCTGACGCACGGCGGCGGAAATCTCACCCAAGGCCAGACAGGAGTCGTTTATACCTCGGTGGCGAGTAACGTCGGAGGAGCGGCGACTTCAGGGACGGTTACCGTTGTGAGCGCCCTGCCCGCGGGCCTGACGGCGACCGCCATCTCGGGCACGGGCTGGACCTGCACGCTGGCGACTCTCACCTGCACGCGAAGCGATACGCTGGCGCCCGGCGCGGCGTACCCGCCGATCAACATCACGGCCAACGTGGCGCAGAACGCTACGGGCCCGCTTGTGGCCACAGCCACCGTGTCCGGAGGCGGCGAGGTGAACCTCGCAAACGACGTCGCCACGGATTCGGCCCTGGTTGCCGGGCCGCCGGACATGACAATCTCGCTCACTCACGGCGGCGGAAACGTCACGCAAGGGCAGACAGGAGTCGTTTATACGGCGACGGCGAGTAACGTCGGGGCAACGGCGGCTTCAGGGGCGGTTACCGTGGCGAATGCCCTGCCCGCGGGCCTGACGGCGACGGCCATCTCGGGCACGGGTTGGACTTGCACGCTGGCCGCTCTCACCTGCACGCGAAGCGATACGCTGGCGCCCGGCGCGGCGTACCCGCCGATCAACATCACGGCCAACGTGGCGCAGAACGCTACGGGCCCGCTTGTAGCCACAGCCACCGTGTCCGGAGGCGGCGAGGTGAACCTAGGAAACGACGTCGCCACGGATTCGGCCCTGCCGGGCGGGCCGCCGGATATGACAATCTCGCTCACTCACGGCGGCGGGAGCTTTGCGCAGGGCCAGGAGGGAGTGAATTACACCATCATCGCGAGCAATGTGGGATTGACGCCGGCGTCGGGAACCGTCACGGTGGTCGACGCCTTGCCCGCTGGGTTGACGGCGACGGCCATCTCGGGCGCGGGTTGGACCTGCACGCTGGCGACTCTCACGTGTACGCGCAGCGAGACGCTGGCAGCCGGCGCGGCGTACCCGCCCATTACAGTTACGGTTAACGTGGCTCCGAACGCCGCGGGCCCGCTGACCAATGTGGCCGCGGTAAACGGCGGCGGCGAGACGAACTTTGCCAACGACGTAGCGTCGGATCCCGCTCCGTTGACCCTCGTGCCGGACATGACCGTCACCATCACTGCCGGCGGCGGGCTTACGCCCGGCCAAGTTGGCGCGACCTATGCTATCACGGCAAGCAATGTGGGAGGCGCGGCCACCTCCGGAGTAGTTTCGGTGACGGACATACTGCCCGCGGGCCTGACGGCGACGGCCATCTCCGGGGCGGGGTGGACGTGCGACTTGGCCTCCCTTACCTGTACACGGAGCGATTCCCTGTCTCCAGGCGGGACCTATCCGCCCATCACGGTGACGGTAAACGTCAGTTCGTCGGCCAGCGGCACGCTGGTTAACTCGGGGCTTGTCAAAGGCGGGGGCGAGACCTATCTCCCGAATGACACAGCGCAGGTTCCGGTCGTCGTGAGCGGCGCCCCCGACCTGACCATCGCTAAGACGCACACAGGCAGTTTCACAAGAGGACAGCAGACGGCCGCCTACACTCTGACTGTGAGCAACATTGGTAACGCGCCGACATCGAGCCCGGTGACTGTTTCCGATAACCTGCCCGCCGGTTTAACCGCCGCGGGAATCGCCGGCTCGGGCTGGACGTGCGTAACGGGTTCGCTGACATGCTCCCGCTCCGACGTCCTTGCCGCCGGGGCCAGTTATCCGCCGATTACCGTAACGGTGAGCGTGGCCGCCGATGCCCCTGCGACGGTGGTAAACAGAGCCACGGTCGCCGGCGGTGGCGAGACCAACACAGGTAACGATACGGCCACGGATTCCACCTCGGTTACCGGCGCTCCCGGCCTGTCACTGAGCAAGACCCATACGGGCGATTTCACGCGGGGCGCCAACGGCTCGTTCCTGCTGACGGCGACGAACGGCGGAAGCGCGCCGATCGCCGGCGCGGTTACTTTGACTGACACGCTGCCGGCGGGAATGGCGGCTGTATCTATCTCGGGGACCGGCTGGAATTGCGCGCTCGCGACGCTCTCTTGCACGCGCGGCGACGGTTTAGCGGCGGGCGCATCGTTCCCGCCGGTCACGGTCACTGTCAGCGTGGCGCAGAACGCTCCCGCGGATCTTCTCAACACCGCGGTGATTGCGGGTACGGGGCTGGCCGGTGCGGCTCTTTCCGCGAACGCTTCGGATTCCGTGCACCTGTCCGGTATCGACCCGGCTTTACAGATTACCAAGGCAGTGGACCGCTCGTTCGCCGAGGCCGGCGATGTAGTCACGTACGTCGTTACGGTAAAGAACGCAAGCCCGGGAACCTTGACGAACGCCTCCGTACGCGACCAGCTTCCGAACGGATTCCAGTATGTCCCGGGCACGGCGCAATTGGCCCTCGGTTTAGGCTCGCCGAGTCCCATCAATCCCAGCGTGGCTCCGCCCGTACTCGTATTCGCGATCGGAACCATGGCTCCGGCGCAGGCCGCGACAATCACCTACCGGGTGCGAATTACTCCCGCGGCTTCTCCAGGGCAAAGCGCCAACCTGGCGGTCTCGAACGCCAACGGTCCGACCGGTTTGCCGGTTCAGAGCGCCGTGGCGTCCGCCACGGTACGCGTGGGAAGCGGCTTGCTCACGCTGGATCAGTTCATCATCGGCCGGGTGTTCGAAGACGTAAAGGGGACCGGTGTTTACGCCCTAGGGGATCGGCCGGCGGCCGGGTACGCGTGATTCTCTCCAACGGCCAATCGGTGACCACGGATTCTCAGGGCATGTACAGCATCCCGTCCGTGAATCCGGGTTCGGTTACGATTTCCGTGGATCCGGCGACGCTGCCTAGCGGGTACACGCTGTCGGACGAGGGGCGGTTCTACGGGCAGAGCTGGTCTCGTCTGTTACGCACGCCGCTTGGGGGAGGCTCCATGCTGCGGCAGGATTTCCCGCTTGCGCCACTTTCTTCGGCGGCCCGCGCCGCCGGTCCGCCGGCCGCAGCATCCGGCTCAAGACCGCCGGTTCCGGCCGCTCCGGCTTCTCCGGCCGCGCCCGGCGGGAACGGCGCGGTGGTCAAACTCGAGGTGTTACCGGAGCGAACGTCGGCTGATGCGGATGGCAGAACCATCACGACGGTTCGGGTTCGCGCGCTCGACGCCCAGGGGAGAATTGCGCCGGTCGGCGAGATCCGGCTGCAAAGCTCCGCGGGAGAATTCGCGGCCGATCAAGGGATCACGCCGCTTCGGCGCGGGACTTCGGTTCCCTGCGCCTCTCCGGTACCCGGCCCGCCGGCGGCCAGGGGTCCTGTAGGCGGCGCGCTGCCGCTGCTGGGAGTCGGAACCGAGGCGCAGGGCGGCGCCGTGTCCGGCCAGGTTACGGAGCGGGCAGCCGTGGCGACCGTCCGGCTGAGCAATGGCGAAGCCGTCTTTTCGCTGATTGCCCCCAACACCCCCGGCTCGGTGAAACTGCAAGCCGAGACCGGAGATCCCGAGCATCGCCTTACGGGCTCCTCGGAGGTCGTCTTCCTTCCCGAAACGCACTCCCCCATCCTGGTCGGCATGAGCGAGATGGCCTTCGGACACGCGGCGCCGGAATTCGGATTGTATGGGCAGTCCGGGGACTGGGCGCGCCGCGCCGATGTTTTTCTGCGCGCGCCTTTCTGCGAGAACGTTTTGACCGTCGCCTACACCAGCCACCTTCCCATCAACAGCGTAAACGGAACGGGGCAGATGTTCCAGACGGACCCGTTAGACAGGGTGTACCCGGTGTTCGGCGATTCTTCGACGCGCTTCCAAACGGCTCAAGGCAATTCCAGGCTCTATGCGCGATTTGACAGCGGCTTGAACTACGTGCGTTTCGGCGACCTTCGCGGCGACTCCGCGGCGAAGGGAAGTTTCGGCATGTCGAATTTCGACAGGAATCTCACCGGAGTGGAAGCGCACGTCGAAGATAAAGCCCACGGGTCGCTTACCCTGATGGGCGCGCGGCCCAACTCGGCTTATGCGCGCGACGTGTTTCCGGCTTCCACGTACGGTCTGATTCAGCTCAGCCACCAGGACATCCTGCCCGGCTCGGAAACCGTCGTGCTGGAATCGCGCGACCGCTACAACCCGGAGATTGTGTTGTCGCGAGAACCGCTGCTTCGATCGACGGACTACAACTTCGACTGGATGACCGGGGCGATCTTCTTCCTGCGCTCGCTGAATATCTTCGATCAGGCTCTGAATCTGAACCAGGTGGTGGTGAGCTACGAATACCACACCATCGGCATGACTTCGAGCGTCTACGGGATTCGAAGCGGGACTCGGTTCCCGAAAATCGGGCTCTCCCTCGACGCCACCGCTACGAACCAGCGATCTTCGGGCGTTGGCTCTTACTATCTGGGTGGAATCGAAATGAAGCAGACTCTCCCGCGATCGGGCAGCCTGCGAGTGGAGGTCCCCGTCAGTTACGGCTCCGGGCTGGCTGCCGGAGCCGATTCGCTGGGCGCTCCAGGCGCGAGCGGCGACGTGAACGGCGCCGCGGTCCGCGCGGAGTTGAAAGAGCCGATCGGCGCATTGAACGGAGTCGTCGAGGCCGCCATTTCCAAGACCGACGCCAGTTTCTTCAACCCGTTCGGCGCGACGACTACGCCCGGTTCCCAAACCAGCAGGGGATCGCTGGAATTGTCGCCGTCTAAAGGAACCCAGATCAAATTCGGAGTGATGGACGAACGCAACAAGACCAGCCTGGTGGACAACCAGCGGCAGACGGCTTCGTTCGCCCTAAGCCGTTCATTGGCCCAGGGACTGACGCTGAAGGCGGGCTACGATTTCCGCGATCTCCACGACACGCAGAATGCGCGCGACAACCAGGCTCACGAGCTGAACGCCGCGATCGACTGGAAAATCACCAGCCGCCTTCGGGCTATGATACGCCGTGACCAGAATCTCACGTCAAGCGACCCGACCTACCCCAATCAAACCTCGCTCAAAGGCCAGTACCAGGTCAGCGAGGCGGTCCGGCTGTTTGCGACGGAGCGGCTATCCTCGGCTCCGATCGTCCCGATTGGCGACCTGAGCCGGACGGGATTTGCGTCGCTGGCCAGCCGCCAGGAGACCAGCATTGGAATTGAAGACCGTTGGAACCGTTTCGCCAGCGCACAGGGGAGGTATCAGGTCGAGAACGGGATCAACGGCGTCGACAGCTACGCCGTTATCGGCCTCACCAACCGGATACCGGTGAGCGAGCAGGTCAATGTCGATCTGGGGTTGGAGCGCGGAGAGCTGATCACGGGAAAGGACAAGAGCTTCAACGGTGGATCCGTCGGATTCGCTTATCTGCCCAGCAAACGGTTCAAGACTTCCGCGCGGTACGAACTCCGCGATAACGGAAACATCGGACAAATACTCAGCGCCGGCGCGGCCGGCAAACTCGCCGACGGCCTGACGGTCCTGAGCAGCGTACAGCATTCGTCGGCCAGCTATTTGCCGGCCACCGGGCCGATTGGCAGCTCGGGCGTGGCACAGGCTGCTACGGGGACCCAGGGATTAGCGGCCCTGGCGCTGCGGCCGCTCAAGCGGGACAGCGAAGCGCTGCTGTTCTCCTACACGGTTCGCGATTCCAGCGTGAACGCGATCTCAACCACGCTGCCCACTCACGACCGGATCGATATGCTTTCCACGGATGGTTATATTCAGGCGAATCGGGACCTGGAGTTCTACGGGAAGTTCGCTTTCAGCGACCGGAGGTCGGAATACGGGAATTCACCCTGGGTTTCCACGGGCACCTATCTCTGGCAGGGCCGAGCCCAAACCAAGCTGAGCCGGCGTTTCGACGCGGCCATCGAGGGCCGCATCTACAATCAGCCGGCAAGCTCCCTGTTCCGCGCGACCGCGGCGGTGGAGGGAGGCTTCTGGATCCTCAGGGATTTCAGGCTGGGGTTGGGTTATAACCTCAAGTCAACCGACGAACTCGGTGCAAGTTTCCTGTCGAACAGGGCACGGCGGGGAGTTTACTTTGTCATGTCAACGAAACTCGCAAACCTCTTCGACCTGTTCGCCGCACCCGTATCGAACCGGGCAAGCGGCCAATGAGCCGTGATTTGGGGGTAAAAGTACCAGTACTTTGCGGGTTGTACTTCGGTACTATCTGGCAGGCAAAGTCTTGATAGGATTGGCTTTGGCTGCTAGTCTGGGAACAGGTGAAGTGGATCTATGAGAAAAAGTCTTGGAGTGGTCGCAATTTGCCTGGCCGGGCTGGTCAGCCTGGCGAGTGCGGGCACGATCACTTATGATGCGACGTCAACCCCTTCTGTCCCGAGCATAGGCCCGACTCAGACCAATTGGGGCCCCACCACCATGTACTTCCCGCAATTCGATCCATCCATGGGGACCTTGACCAGCGTGGACTTGACTCTGGAGGGCGTCGTATCCGGCCAGATCGACATCGAGAATCTTGCTCCGTCCGTGGGTTCTCTTACGACCTATCTCAGTGCAGCCGTCACCCTGGCGCTGCCGACAAGCCCGGCGTCCTCGATTACCGCGATGCCATACGCGCAGTTTTTCGACCCGAGTGTTCCCGGATGCACTGTTCAATATGGCAATTCCGGATGTGTTTTCGGGACCTTCGATTATTCCCAGAGCAACTATGTTGGGCATACGGTCAGCGCCACGCCGAACCTCACTGCTCCGGTCAACCCTGCCGACCCGCCCGTCAACGCCGACATCGTTTCGTCCGGGGCCCTCACGGACTCGGCGATTCTCGCCCTCTTCACCGGTACGCAAACTTACGGGTTGTCGGTGAGCGCGATCGGCGAATCTAATGACAGCGGTAACGGGGGGAGTTTCGAGGACCAGTTCGCGACGAACGCGGAGGCGTTTGGGTCCGTGACCTATGACTACACCCCAGGCTCGAACCCCGGTTCGTCAACTCCCGAACCGGCCTCGTTGCTCTTGCTTGGCTCCGCACTGGCGGGGATCGGCCTGCTGCGCAAGCGCAGAGCCGCGTAACGTTTTTCCGAACCAGGCGCCAGGAAGCCTAGCTCTGCGCGGGCAGCGACGATCACAGAGATACGCCCCAAGAGCTACACTGATGGGTACCGGGACTCCAGACAGGAATTCCGGCTCCATGACGAGGTGTATATCTATGATCCGGAAAACTCTTTTCGCAGGTTTGATTCTATTGACCATCGCGGCGGTCGCCCTGGCGGCGGACGCCGTTTCGGGCAAGTGGGTATGGGAGACTCAGGGCTTCGGCTTCGGAGGTGGCGGTGGAACGCCCACGAAGACCACGCTGACGCTGAAGGCCGACGGAGCCACCCTGACCGGGACGATCACGGTTCCCGATTTCGGCGGCGGGCCGCCGGATCCCGGCTCGGCGCCACAGATGACCGAAGTCAAAATCTCCAACGGCAAGGTGGACGGCAACAACATTTCGTTCGATGTCACTCGCGACATGATGGGCACGAGCCGCACGACGAAATATGAAGGAACCATCTCCGGCGGCGATTTGAAGATCAAGATCATTCAGCAGGAAGTCACGGCGAAGAAGCAGTAGTAGCGCGGAGGCCGGGGGCAAACTGCGCCGTGAGAAGCGGCCGAGGCTTCTGGCCTTCAGAACCAACGAGGCGGAATCACCTTAAGCTCGACGCTGGCTGTGCTGTTGTTCGTGACTGTCAGTCTGACCGCTTGGTTCAAGTAGTCCCGATCCATCTCGTAGGGTGGGACGAGGGCGGAGTTTCCCGAAGCTAAGGCGAAGATATAATAATCGCCCGGGCGCACGGACGGGATTTCGAAGCGACCGCCTTCCGCGCATCGCGCCATGCGCACGAGGCTCTGGCGGCGCATCGATCGGTCCTTTGGCAGCAGAATGACGTTTGCGTCACCACAATCGGCGACTGTGCCCTGCACCGCGCCGCCACCCGCTTTGAACAAAATGGAAATCGGAACGGACCCGGAGATCAACTCCACGTCCCGTGTCAGCGTCTCACGGTCCCCGACTCGAATCCCATCGAGGAAGTAGCCCGATGCGGGGACCGGCGGGGCTATTCTAATGCCGTAGACGCCCTGGTATATTCCGTCAACTGTGAATTTTCCGTTCTCATCAAATTGGCCGAAAACCGGCGGGCCAGCGCCGTCCCCTCCTCGTGTGAACAGGACGCCCACCGGCAACTTCCCGCCCTCCGGCGGATCGAACCGAACGCTGCCGTGAATGGAGAACGGCGTCGTCAATCGGAGGGTGACGTCATCGAGATCTTTTCCGGCCACTTCCACGCTTATGTCGGCGGCTAGCTTGGCTTCGTTACTCCCGGCCTCGGCCGACAACCGCCATTTCCGATCCGTGATGGCGAATTCGAAGGAGCCGTCTTTCGAGGAGACTGTGCTCCGCGCCTCTCGATTGGCCGTGTCCGACAATTCCACCTTTACACCGGGTGCAGCATCCCCAGCCGGTTCGAGCACTTGGCCGCGAAGCCGGTGGACGGGAGCGGTGAGCAGTTTGACATCCTGGGCTGAAACGTCGCCGCCGGGCCGCACCACAATGGGCGCGGCCCCTTCTCTAAACGAGACTTCGCCATAATACGTGGGCACCCAAGCAAACGCTTGCCCATCCGCGGGATCGGGAGGTTTCCATCCGGAAGGCGCCGCCGCCAAGAGCGAGTACGCACCCGGGACTAACTGCTCGAAAGCGAAGCTGCCATCGGCTCCAGACGTGCCTTGCTCCAGCATTCCGTTGGGAACGGCCAGCACAAGACTGGCCCCCGGTACCGGTGAGTCGGTTCCGTCCAGGACCCGGCCGGAGACTTTTCCCTCGGGCATCATCTCAAGCCTGAGGCGGGTCGTTGGCTGGCCACCCACCACTGCAAATGGCCGGTTCCCAGGGCCGCCTGGATTCGGGCCCCAATAACCATCCGCTTGTAGATCGACAACGTAGACGCCGTCCTTGACGTCCTGCAACCGAAAAGCTCCGGCGGCATCTGTGACGGCACGGTATTCCGTCACTTCGTTCTGACCGCCGGCTTTCATCAGAACGACGCTGACGCCTGCGAGGGCGGTTCCGCCTGTCGAACTTACCGTACCTTCAACCGTCTGCGCGAGCAGCGCGCTCTGGAGTAGAAGAAGGCAAATCAGCGTTCTGTGCATTCTTGCTTTCATGATATGCAGATCCGAATCACCGTGGCGCAGGGGGAGCAGAGAAGTGCAGAGTGGAGTGGGCCTTTGGCCTGCCATGCCCGCATTCTTGCGGGCATCTTCCGGTCTGTAGCGAGTGCGCGTCTCCTGGAACCAGAACATGCCGCCAAGAATGGCGGCATGGCAGGCCGGGAGGCCCACTCCACAATAGGGCCTACCGCAACGGCGCTTCGACTTCCTGTAGCCAGTCGGGGCGCTTCAGTACTTCTCTCGGCTTGCTGCCGTCGGGGGGGCCGATGATGCCGTCGCGTTGCATCATGTCCAGGATTCTGGCGGCGCGGCCGTAGCCTAGGCGCAGGTGCCGCTGTAGAGTTGAAGTCGACGCCTTGCCCATTTGCAGGACCAGGCGCACGGCTTCTTCGTACATCGGGTCCTGTTCCTGGCCGATTTCGGCTTCAGCGGCCTCGTCTTCTTCGCTCGGCGGCGCAACAAGGAACGACTGGTCGTATTCGGGCGCGCCCTGGCTCTTCCAGAAATCCACCACGCGGCCGATCTCGGTCTCCGTCACGAAGGCCCCGTGGAGTCGCGTGAGCCGCGACGAACCCGGCGGCAGGAAAAGCATGTCGCCCTTGCCCAGCAGGTGCTCGGCGCCCATCACATCGAGAATGGTGCGCGAGTCCACGCGCGTGGCCACGCGGAAGCTGATGCGTGCGGGGAAATTGGCTTTGATCAGACCGGTGATCACGTCTACGCTGGGGCGCTGCGTGGCCAGCACCAGGTGCATGCCGACGGCGCGCGCCATCTGCGCCAGGCGCGTGACGGTCTCTTCGACGTTGCGGCCCTCGATCATCATCAGGTCCGCTAACTCGTCGATGATGATGAGGACGTACGGCAGCGGCTGAAGATCGTCCCGCGTTTGCTCCTGATCCGCGAAGAGGTCGCGCGGCTCGTCCATCAGGCGGCGGATCTTTTTGTTGAATTGCTCGATGTTGCGGACGCCGTATTCGGCCAGCAGCCGCAGGCGGCGCTCCATTTCGAGCACGGCGTTGCGCAACGCGTTGGTGGCCTTCTTGGGATCGGTGATCACGGGCGTGAGAAGATGCGGAACGCCTTCGTACATGCCCAGTTCCACGCGCTTGGGATCCACCATGATCAGCCGCACCTGCTCCGGCGTCGATTTGTAGAGGATCGACATGATCATGGAGTTGAGCATCACGCTCTTGCCCGATCCGGTGGACCCTGCGATGAGCAGGTGCGGCATGGAATCGAGCGTGGCCATGCGGATGCGGCCGTTGATGTCTTTGCCCAGCGGAATGGTGAGGCGCGAATGCGATTGCAGGAACTCGTCGCTTTCGAGCATCTGCCGCAGCGCGATGACCTCGCGCCTGGTGTTGGGCACTTCGATGCCGACGGTCGGCTTGCCGGGAATGCGCTCGATGAGGATCGATTCGGCCTGCAAGCCCAGGCACAGATCCTCGTTCAAAGTGACGATGCGGCTGTACTTGATTCCGGCTTCCGGCTTGAATTCGAACGTGGTGACCACGGGGCCGGGATTGATCTGCACCACGTTGCCGAGAACGTTGAACTCCTGGAACTTCGCCTTGATGCGCGCCGCGGTTTCCTTCAGCTCCTGCTCGTCGTACGGGTTGCGGCCGGGAACTTCGTTGAGCAAATCGGTGGAGGGCAATTGATACGCCTGCCGGGATGAAAGCGGGGGCGGCGCGGGAGCCCCTTTCACAGCCGCCGGCTCCGGAATGGGCGCGGGCTCCTCGATGAGGCGAATCGGGATTTCCGCGGGGGGCGCCAGATCTTCCACGGGGTGTTCGACGTACACGGGCGCGGGCAGAGGCGCCGGGGGGAAATCCCATGGCGGCGCTTCCGCCGCGGCCGGGTCCGGTTCGGACGTATGCGGAATCTCGCGAGTGAGATCGGCGGGACGCCGCGCCTTCTTTTCGGCCTTCTCGCGGCGTTTTTCCGCCTTGGCTTCGGCCTTAGCCTCCGCCTTCGCCTGTTTGCGCGCATGCACTCGCTCGCGCCATGCTTTCCACGCAGCGCGGTTGGCCAGCCACCACGCCACGGGACCGGCGAACCAGTTCCCTGCCTTGGCGATACTGAACGTCGAAATCAGGTAGAAGGAAATGACGAACGCCGTAGCGATGGCGACAATTGCGCCCGCAACATTCAGCGCATCGGTCAGGTAGCGCTCCGCCAGCAAGCCCATCATGCCGCCCATGTGGACGGTCCCGTCCATCGGCCTGAAGGGCGCAAAGGCAAGGCCCGCGCACACGCTGGTTACGAACAACGGAAGGCCGCACAGCTTGGCGACGGTGTTTTCAAGGGCTTCCGAACGGAACCATTTCCAGGACAGCCACAGCAGCATGGGGGAAAAAGAAAAGCGGCTATTCCAAAGAACTGAAGCAGCAGGTCCGAAAAGTAAGCGCCGGGATAACCGATCAGGTTGAGAGGGCGCGAAACGGCGGCCGTATTCCACGAAGGATCTTGAGCATGGTAGGAGACGAGGCTGAGTAGAAGAACGAGGCCCAGAGCCAAAAGCACAAAGCCCGCGACTTCGTTCAGCCTGTGACGATCGGTCGGAGATAACAGCTTCATCACGCTGGCCGGCGGATGAAAGCCAGAGCAAGCACTATTATGCCAAAAATCACGCGGTAATACACGAAAAACCGTAAACTCCCGTTACGCAAAAAACGCAGAAACCAGGCGATGACGGCGCAGCCCACCGCCGCGCTCACGGCGACGCCCACCAGCACGTCAGCCGAAACGAGCGTGTGGACCATATGCTGTTTGTGCAGATCCCAGATGGCCTTGGCCGCCGCGGCGCCGATGGTGGGCGTGGAAAGCAGGAAGGAGAACCGCGCGGCCGCCTCGCGATCCAAGCCGCGGAACAGGCCCGCCGAGATCGTGATGCCGCTACGCGAGCAACCGGGGACCACGGCTAGCGCCTGGGCGGCGCCGATGGCCAGCGAGTCGTGCAGGCTGAGCGCGTTCCAATCGCGGTTGCGCCGGCCGCTCCGCTCGGCGAGCCCCATGACGACGCCGATCGCCACGAGCATGAAGCCCATCACAAACGGATTGCGCCATGCGCCTTCGGCCTGCTTGTTGAAGAGCAGCCCCACGACGCCGATTGGAACCGCGGCGGCCGCGATCCACCAGAGCAGGTTTCGTTCGCGAGCGTTGGCTTGTTTCCCGGCGGAGCCCAGCCCGAATGCCTTACCGACGATCTCGATCCAATCGCGGTAGAAGTACAGAACCACAGCCAGCAGAGTTCCCACGTGCAGCATGAGGTCGAATTGCAGCGACTCCGTCTGCCAGCCTAACAACCAGGAAGACAAGTAGAGATGCGCCGTGCTGCTGATGGGCAGGAACTCGGTGAACCCTTGCACCACGGCAAGGATAATGATCTGGATCATCGGCATAAAGTCCACTCTAGCAGGCGGGGCGTTGGGGGCTGGGGAAGAGCGGCTCGCTTCGCTCGCGGGGCCAGGGGCCGGGGGTCGGGGGCCGGGGCGGCTCGCTTCGCTCGCGGGGCGGGGCCGGGGGAAAACTAAACAGCGCCGCTCCACGCTCTAACTTCGCCTTGCGAAGATCGCGCCGGCGCCAACTCCTCAACACTCGAAAAGCAGGACATCTCCCGATTACCCGCGGCCGAAGGCCGCAACCCCGGCCCCCGGCCCCCGGCCCCTGGCCCCGCGAGCGAAGCGAGCCTCATCCCTGCGCCAGCACGCGCTCGATGACTTGCATGTTCCCTAGGGCGAACTCCAACGGGACGGGGACCTCGCCATTCTCCTGGATGGCTTTCGAAAACGCATCGCCCTGCACCGTGTACTGGTCGCAGATCGGGAATTCCTCCGTGGTCAGTTGGCCTCCGAACAGCCACGAGCCATCGTCGATATGCATCAAGCAAGGCTTGTCCGGCCAGGCGTTGAAAGGCATCACCAACCCGATTCGCCCGCGTTCGCAAAAGATGTTCATGCTCTGCCAGGATACAAGCTGCGTGCTGCAGGTGAAAATGGAATGTCCCGATGGGAACTTCAGAATCGCGGACGTAAGCCGGTCGGTCTTAAACGCCGGGTCGCGTTCCACCACGGCCTTGACTTCCTCGGGCTCCTCGCCGAACAGCCATCGCGAAATCATGATCGGGTAGCAACCGATATCCATTACGCCGCCGCCGCCGATTTCCAGGATATTGCGGACGTTCGCCGGGTCCACATTGCGGTAGCTATAGAATCCGGCGATGGAGCGCAGCTTGCCGAGGCGGCCGGAGCGCACGATCTCGCGCACGCGCAGCCACTGCGGATTGGTGGCCACCATGAACGCCTCTCCGATTTTGACGCCCGTGCGGTCGCGCGCCGCGATGAGCTCGCGGCACTCGGCCGAGCTTAACGCAATGGGTTTTTCGCACAGCACGTGCTTGCCCGCTTCGGCGGCCTTGATGGACCACGGAACGTGCAGGTGGTTGGGAAGAGGATTGTAGATGGCGTCAATCTCGGGGTCTTCGAGAAGGTCCTCATAGGACCCGTAGGCTTTGGGGATATGCAGCTTGCGCGCGGCGGCGTTGGCCTTGTCCGCGTCGCGCGACGCGATGGCGGCGATCTCGCCGCGCTCGCACCGCTGCATGGCCGGAATGACCTTCTCGGTGGCGATTTTGGCGACGCCAAGCACGCCCCAACGGATTGGTTTGTCCATGAGTCCGATTATCGCGCGGATTTTCGGCGCCCGGCGCCCGGCTCCAGCCTCAATACCGGTGCGCGTGTAACCCTGGACGGCTCCCGTGCGCCTTAATTCAGAAGCGTAGCTTATACTGGGTTCAACAACGATGACAAAACGATACTTGACTCTCGCCCTATCCGCCGGGGCGGCTCTAACGATTTGGGCGGCTCCAACGGCCGAGTTCTGGGACACCAAGCAGCCCTCGGAATGGTCCGAAAAAGACGTCCAACGCCTGCAATCGAAATCCCCGTGGGCGAAAGAGGCCTCCGTTGAGATGGATTTCGGCGGCATGGGCGACCGCGGCGGCTTTGGCGGACCGGGGATGGGAGGGCCGCCCGACGGGGGCGGGCGGGGACCGGGAGGCTTCGGCGGACCGGGCGGAATGAACGCCGTGGTGCGCTGGGAGACCGCCGAACCGTTGCGGGCTGTCGCCAAGAGCAAATTGCCGGGCGACGCCGGGTCTTCCTACGTCATCAGCGTTTCGGGCCTCTCGATGCTCAGCGACCTGGGCGCCAGCATGGGAGATTCCGGCGTGGAAACGCTGAAGAAAGCCACCTCGTTGCAGCGCAGCGGCAAGAAGCCGATAGCGCCATCCAGCGTCACGATGCCGTTCGACCAGGCCGGCGTGATTCTGTTCTACTTCCCCAAAGACGATCCCATTGGCGCGGACGAAAAGCAGATCGTCTTTCAAACCAAGCTCCAAATGTTTGGCTTGAAAGCCAAGTTCGTGCCCAAGGAAATGAGCTACAAGGGAAAGCCGGCGCTCTAGTGTAGGCGGTGCACTCTAACTTGTTGACAGCCAAGTAGGTTTTAGGGGCGGTCCGGCCCTGGGGCTTTCGGGGATGGCCTAAGTACTTCTGTTGCAGCCGGAAAGCCTGGATCGCCGCGGTCTTGCCGTGGATGTGCCTTGTTTTCAAGGATGTGGGGCCAATTTCGGAGTGCAGCCCTGACCAGGGGGACGTGGGACGGAAGGGTTAAGTGCAAAGGCAGCAATGAGATGGCATAGCACGGGCGAAAAGTGGCGGATTTTGGGCCGTCGCGTAAGTCCTTATTTTCGGAATGGTGGTAAAAATGAACACTCTGGACGCCGTGTTATCAATAGGATAGAATCGATGCAGGCGGCGCCGCCTCCCCGATGAGAAGGGGATTGAAACGTAGTGCTATCCCAAGCACCAATACCACTAAGAAATGGCGGCGCTGCCTCCCCGATGAGAAGGGGATTGAAACCCAGCTACTGCACCCCACGGCCCAAGCCCCTTAAGTAGGCGGCGCTGCCTCCCCGATGAGAAGGGGATTGAAACGCTAATCTAGAAGATGCCTGCAGTTGTTTTGCCGGTGGCGACGACCGCCCCGTAAGTCCCAACTGCACGATCATGACCCCAGCGGGAGTGCGGCGCTGCCTCCCCGATGAGAAGGGGATTGAACCGACCGCACCGGAGCGAGCCCTGCGGAGCCATGAGAGGCAGCGCCGCCTCCCCGATGAGAAGGGGATTGAAACGGTGAATGCCTTCTTCGCTAGGTGCCGGCGATAGCCGGGCAGCGCTGCCTCCCCGATGAGAAGGGGATTGAAACTCGATTATTCCCGTCAACAAATGCTTCGCCGAATAATGGCAGCGCTGCCTCCCCGATGAGAAGGGGATTGAAACCTCAGCTCTTGCTTCAATCCAATATAGTTCATCAAAAGGCAGCGCCGCCTCCCCGATGAGAAGGGGATTGAAACCCTGACCAGGTGTGTCTTGCGGTTCATGATGTCCGCGGCGGCGCCGCCTCCCAGATGAGAACGTGATTGAAACCGAGTGGGGCGGCCCTCCTGGGCTGCCTGTTTTTCCGGGCCGGGATGCTGCCCTGTGGGAAAGAGGTGGGAACTATAGCCGGGCCACCGCTTGCTTACGCGCGCGGCTCGGTGTGGGGACTCCCCGATGAGAAGGGGATTGAAACCGAGAGCCGCCGATACAAGCCATTCAACTTCGGGTTTCGGGCTTAGGCACTGACCGCATCGCCGGCTTGCACGGCAAAGCGCGCGCCCATCCTCTTTCAACAAACTTCTGGAGACCGCAATCGGTCCGCTCTCCGTACCGCCTACAATAGTGAAGTGCCGGTGATGGGCGCGGATTGGATGCTGACTGCGGGAGGCGCTACGGCGCCGGCCGCGTTTCTTGCTTGGGCGGTGCGCGGGCGTTCGGCCGCCGTATTCGGATCCTCGGTGTGGCGCGGGCCGAGGGAACGTCCCACCCTGGCGCTCACCTTCGACGATGGTCCCAGCGAGAGCACGCCCGCACTTCTCGACGCGCTCGATCGCCTGGGCGTGAAGGCGACGTTTTTCCAACTCGGCGCGAACGCCGATCGCCTGCCCGCCATCGCGCGGGCGGTGGCCCAGGCCGGTCACGAAATCGGCAATCACGGCTACTCGCATGCGCTATGGTGTTTCCGGCGGCGGCAAGTTCATCGAATCGGACTTGCGCCGCGCGCAGGAGGCTATTGGCGCGAATGCGGGCGTGCGGCCGGCGTGGTTCCGCGCGCCGTTCGGAGCGCGCTGGTTCGGCGTGGCGCGCGCTCAGCGCAGCGTGGGCCTCAAGGGCGTAATGTGGACGGTTATCGGATATGATTGGAAGCGGAGGGCCGAGCCGGTAGCGCAACGGGTGACCGAAGGCGCAGTCAACGGCGCGATTCTCTGTTTGCACGACGGGCGGGAATTGCAGGCCAACCCGGATATCGGCGTTACCATTGCGGCTGTGCGGCTACTGATCCCCCGCCTGCGGGACCGCGGTTTCGGATTTCAGACAATAAGCGAACTCCTATGTCCGACGAACTGATAGAGCGCGTTCTCAAGACGGTTGCAGCCTCAAAGCGGATTCCAAAGGAAAGCGTCACGATCGACAGCGAATTCCAGCAGTTGGGGATCGACTCGATGGACGCCGTCGAAATCCTGTTCGCACTGGAGAACGAATTCGACATCGGCATCCCCGACGAAGAGGTGCGCACCGTCCGCAGCGTCCGGCAGATGTGCGAGGGCGTGGAGAAGCTCCTGGCCGCGAAATCCGCCGCCGCGGACGCCAGTTCGTAGTTCATGCGGCGCGTCGGAATTACCGGGATCGGCGCTATATCGGCCCTCGGCCGGAACGCGAAGGAATTCGCAGAGTCATTGCGCGCCGGGCGGTGCGGCATCTCGCCGATCGAGTCCACGGACTGCTCTCAACTCCGCTTCCGGAACGGCGCCGAAGTGCGCGGGTACAGCCATAGGCCGTATTTCGACGACCGGAAGGCGGACTTCATCGACCGCTTCGCCCAATTCGCCGTCATCGCGGCTCGCGAGGCGCTGGCGGACTCCGGCGTGGAACTCACTCCCGCATTGCGCGAAAACGCCGCCATCGTCACCGGAGCTTGCGTTGGAGGGCAGAGCACGGAGGACGAGGGCTTTCGGCAGGTCTACAAGCTGGGGCAGAATCGAGTCCACCCGTTCACCATTCCGAAGACCATGGCGAACGCGGGCGCGAGCCATATTTCCATGGAGTTTGGGATCACGGGGCCGAGCTACACGATTTCCACGGCCTGCTCCTCCGCCGGGCACGCTATCGGCAATGCATTCTGGATGGTGCGTAACGGAGTGACGGAACTGGCCATCGCGGGCGGCAGCGAGGCTCCGTTCAGCTTCGGAATCCTCAAGGCGTGGGAAGCCATGCGCGTGGTCTCGCCGGATACGTGCCGTCCGTTCTCGAAGGACCGGAAGGGAATGATCCTGGGCGAAGGCGGAGCGATGTTCATACTGGAACCGCTCGAAGCGGCGCTGGCCCGCGGAGCGCGCGTTCACGCCGAAATCGTGGGCTTCGGAATGTCGTCGGACGCCGCGCATATCACGCAACCCTCGGCGGAGGGCGCGGCCCGCGCCATGCGCGCGGCGTTACGCGACGCCGGAATCGCTCCCGAGCAGATCGGGTACGTCAACGCCCACGGCACGGGCACGCCGGCCAATGACGTAGCCGAAGCCGCCGCCATTCGGTCGGTGTTCGGAGCGCACGCGGACCGCTTGCCGGTCAGCTCCACCAAATCCATGCATGGCCACGCGCTGGGCGCCGCGGCCGCGCTGGAGTGCTTGGCCGCGACGCTGGCGTTGCGCGACGGCGTGCTGCCTCCCACGGCTAATTTCAACGAGCGCGATCCGGACTGCGATCTGGACGTAATTCCCAACCAGGCGCGCGAGGCGCAGGTGGAATACGCGCTTTCGAACTCCTTCGCGTTCGGGGGCCTGAATGCGGTCCTGGCGTTGCGGAAAGCTTGAAGCGGCGCCGCGGGAGACTAGCGGTCTGCGGCAAGCGGATTAACGAGAATATCCAGTGCGCCGTGGAGTGGGCGTCCCCGCCTGCCATGCCGGCTTTCTTGCCGGCATCGAGCGCCAGACGTCGGCAGGGATGCCGACGTGGCAAGCCGGAGGCTCGCTCCACGGGTGCGCTGAGAAGTGCGGAAGCGAACCGATAATCCATGTTCCTAAAGCCGCGAACCGCTAGTCGCCCGGCACGCGATCCGGCTTGGGGCCGAAGGCCCAGCCCAGTTCCGTGAGCAGGATGGCGATGCGGTGACGGTACGTTCGCGCCGCCGAAATCCCCAACATCAGCAGGATCACCCACACCGCGGCCACCATGGTCTGAGGCACAGTCAGGCTCGACTTGAGGAACCAGAGCGCTCTGCCATAGACTAGCTCGATGTGCACCCAGTAAACCAGCAGAGACGTGATTCCGAACTGGCGAACCCAACTCCAGCGCTCCCGCGGGCCATAACGCGTCCAGTAGAAGGCGAACGCCATGAGCAACAGCGTTACGCCCTGCTTGGTTAGGATCTGGAGCGGGCTGTTCAACCAGTAGTCCGACTTGGCGTAAATGGAATAGGGCTGATTCGCGAAGTACTCGCACGTCCCGATGGTGACGATGCCCAGCGCCGCCGCGACGCCGATAGCGCGCTCTATCGCATCGTGCGGAATCGCCCGGATGGCGCTTCCCGCGCTCATACCGAAGGCCAGGTACGCCGCCCACGGGAAGAAGCCGAAGGACCGTAGATCGGGAACGATGTAGTTGCGGATCAGCCACGGCGCGCCCGGCATTCCCCATTGCGTAACCAGCGGCGAGGCGAGGGCGACGATCAACCCGGCCATTGCGCAATAGCGAACGCGCTCTACCGTGCGGAAGGCGGCCATCACCGAAAGCACGGCGATGGCGAACCCCATGCAATTCAGAATGTCCACGCGGAACAGGTCCGTCCACGGCGCCGGCAGGCCGCAAATCCAAAGCTGCACGCGGAAAGCGAAGGCCAGCAAGAACAGATACCCGGACCTGCGGAAAGCCGCGACCACGCGCTGGCGCGGCCCAAGACCCTTGCGCTCGGAGCTATCCATCAGGAACGCGAGCGTTACTCCGGTGAGGAAGAGGAAGATGGCCGGCGGCATGCCGCCGAAGAACTGCGAGAGACGGTAGGCTCCGCCGTCGCGGAGGTCGTTCTTCAGGAGAGAATCGAACACGTGGCCCTGGAGCATGATCACCGCGCCCAACCCTCTGAGCCAGTCGAGGTATTGCAGGCGGACGGCGCTGGTTTTGGGTCTCATCCCTGGGGCTCTACTTCTCGTGCTTGACGCCGGGCGGCTCTTTCAGCCTGACCTCGGAATCCTTGATGTCGCTTCTGAGCTTCATGTTCGAGTAAGTGTACTGATCCCAACTGCCGCTGGCCTGGTATAGCTTCTGCTGGATAGCGATACCCGTAGTCCCGGAAATCCAAAGCTCAACGCGCACGAGTTGGAATCTGGTATCGGGCTTTTTCGGCTTCAGCTCGAGCCGGGTCGCGCGCTCTCCGCCGACGGCATCCGCTGCGCTCCCCGTGATCGTATACGCCTGCTGCAATTCGGCTGAACTCGACCCGAACCCCAATAGCATGATCTGGCTCGCGGCGTCGCCCCACTCCTTATCGACCTTGGCTTCGCGATCCGAGTTGGTCTTGGGGTTGTACAGCAGGCCGATACGATTTCTGTACTCGACTTGCTCGGGGTCAGGCTCCGTTTGGGTGTACAGAAGCTCGAGATCACCCGGCTTCACCTTCCGGACGACGAGTTTACCCTTTTCGCTGCTATCCATGTCCTTGATGGCGGCTACGTAGTGGGTTTTGACTATGTCCGCTGTCAGTCCCTTAAAGGATGCGGAAGCCTGGTCCATCAGTTTCAGGGTTTGCTGCATCTGGTCCTGTGCGCCGGCGGCGGCCAGGCAGGACCATCGCAAGGAACGCGCAGCGGAGGGAACGAATCAAAGACACTCCTCTACTATAAGAACGCTCCGCGGCAGGGTCTTGGTTACCCGCTTGGCAGGGGCTTCTCACGGCTGGGCGGTAGCCATATAGCCCTGTAATTCGCCTTCCGAATCCAGGATGGGCTCGATGCGAATCACTTTCAGCCGGTTATCCCCCATCTGGGCCCGCAGGATGCTCGTAAGACGTTGATTCTGCGACTCCGGAGGCGTTCCATCCAGCGACTCGCGATCCACGAAGAACTGCAGGGTTCCGTGGTCCGCGGGCGCGACAGCGATATTGCTGGGCCGGTGCATGCGCGGCTGATCCCGAAACCAGGTCCGAGGAGTGAAGAACACGAAGGCCACGATGATGCCGACCATCACATCGTACTGCCAGCCGCCGCGCGGGAAGTCCCAAAGAATGAATCGCTTCAGCATGGTGATCCTCTATTTTAGCAAGCTGCCACCGCTTACAGAACGACGACCGGATGGTAAAGGTTCGGCAAGACAATCTCGCCGATGGCCACCAGCGTTTCCTGCCGGTCAATGGCCTTGACGTAACGCGAGGCCGGTTGCGACCGGAAGGGCGAAGCCTGAAAGTCCCTGCCATGCCTGATTTGCGAGGCTGTGACGTCATCCACGTGGACGGAGGCAAAGCCGGGCAGCAGGGATGCCGCGGGGATCAAGGCGTCAACCAGACGCCCATCGGCGGCCAGCGCCTCGATTTGGGGAAGAGTCCGCGACTGTGCGATTTCAAACTCCGCGCTGGCGACACGCCGCAGATCGGCCAGGTGCGCGCCGCAGCCCATGGCCTGACCGAGGTCATGGGCGATCGAACGCATATACGTCCCCGCCGAGCAGTGCGCGCGCAAGCGGGCGTTCCGAGCCCTCGACGCCTAACAGCGTCAACTCGTAGACTTCGAGGCGAACGGGCTTCAGATCGGGCGGGCTGGACTGCCGCGCCAGTTCGTAGGCGCGCTTGCCTTCCACTTTCTTGGCCGAAACCGGCGGCGGCGTTTGCAGAATCTCCCCGCGAAAACGCTCCAGCAGGAGTTCGAGCGCGGCCGGATCGAGCGAAACGCCGCGGCGCTCGCTGGTATCTTCACCGGCGCGGTCGTACGTGGTAGTGGACCATCCAAACCGGACCAGGCACTCGTAGATCTTGTCGCTTTTCGAATAAAACTGCGCCAGCCGGGTGGCGCGGCCCAGCACCAGAGGCAGAACGCCCGTGGCGATAGGGTCCAAAGTCCCCAGGTGCCCCGCCTTCTTGACTCCCGTAATCCGCCGCGTCCTGGCTACCACGTCGTGGGATGTCCAGCCCTCGGGCTTGTCGATGACGATGGCTCCGTCCAAGGGACTATGCTAGCAGGCGAAGGAGCTCGGCGTGTATTCTGCTATTTTGGGAGTATGAAGTATCCGGTTGCTCTAGTTCCAACCGAAGACGGGTACAGCGTATCCTGCCCGGGCCTCCCCGGGTGCTGGTCGCAAGGGGTTACCGAGGATGAGGCGCTGGAGAACATTCGGGACGCTATCCGCGAGTACCTGGAAGTGGCGAAACTTCTGGCCGGCGAGCGGCATTTGAGGGAAGTGGAAGTCTCGGCGTAGCACATGCCGAAGATTCCCGGGTTCCCCACCTCCGCGCCGTTAAGGCACTGGAGAAGGCCGGCTTCCGCGTCGCCAGGCAAGGCAAGCATATTGTCATGACCGATGGCGTGCGAATCGTAACCATCCCCAGGCATGATCCCGTGGACGGGTTTACGATGGGCGGAATCGCCCAGGATGCCGGTCTCACACCGCGGAGATTCCGCGAGCTTCTCTAATAAATCAGAAAAGACCAGTAACCAATTTTACTTTTTCCTTGAGCGCTTTCCGCCGCTGCCGCAGTAAACTGAGGACGATAATGTCCGTCGTCGTAATGTGCGCGGTTGTCACTGTCCCTGGTTGTTGGTCCGTGGCGCCTGTTCGATTTGCCGCTCGATAGGGGCGTTCTTGCCCGGTGGCATCTTCTTTAAACTTGGATATCCGGAGGCAAACGAGCTTGTACCGACTCAAATACCTCGCGCGCCCTCGCCAAGGCACTCGCAGCCTCCTCTGCCCCGGCTTCCTCGGGATCTCCCGGATAGCGGTACTTCCACGCGTACTCGGTGAGCGGCGCCGCGCGGCGCAGCAAAGGCTCCAACTCGGGGTCAACCCGGCAGCACGCCTCCCCCAATTCGACCAAGTTGTGCGTTTTACGGAATGGAATGCGATGCCACGATAGGAATGCCTTCAGCGATTTCTCTGCGGCCTGCTGAGAGTGAAACACTATGTCGTCGGCGAACGGCGGGTCCGCCCGCAACTCGTATTCGGCGGTCGCCAGGTCTTTCCCCGCTTTGGAGAGCCAAGCTCGCACCTCGATAACGAGGGCGGGATCATGCGGCATGGAGCAGTTTTCCTTCCCGAAGGACGGTAGCCGGAAGGGAGGCGGCAAGGTGCGTCCGGCTATTGAACCGTCCGGCTGTCCAAATCAACACGTCGGCCGCCACGCCCGTTCCCCAGAGCGCCTCGTAAGCGAGCCTGCTGCCGAGACGTTCCGGCCTTGCGTTGTCGGGAACAATCACCAAGATGTCGTAATCGCTGTTCGGACCAGCGTCGCCTCGGGCGACTGAACCAAAGAGGTACATGCGCTCCGGCTGGTATGCGTCAACGAGGCGGCGCACCGCCTCGGCGAGCGCCGGATCGCCGGCGGTCGGTGTTCGGAAAATGGCAGTGTTTTCGCCGGCCATGGTTCGTCTCCACCCAGTTTGCCACACCCTGGCGGAACGGGAGCCTCGGGCGTGGCTTCATCTGCGAATGCCGAAGCAACGCCGCTGGTTCGAAAGCGACCCTTGGGGTCATTGCGCCCCGGTCTCCGGACGTGCGCCTCGCCCAACGCGATCACGCGATCCACCAAGGCTTCCCAATAGCTTTCGAAGCAAAGTGGAGCATCTCCTCTTGCCATTCCGGGACGGGCCTGAAACAATAGACTTTCCTGGGCAACCACCATGCGGCAAAGGGTATTGGGAATTGTACTCGCCGGCGGCAAGGGTACTCGTTTGTACCCACTCACGGAAGAACGGGCCAAACCGGCCGTTCCGTTCGGCGGCAAGTATCGCATCATCGATTTCGTTCTCAGCAATTTCATCAATTCGGAAATCTACTCGATTTACGTATTGATGCAGTTCCGTAGCCAGTCGCTCCTTCAGCACCTCAGCGAAGGCTGGCAGTTCGGGGGCCTCTTGAAACCGCACTTCATCATTCCGGTACCGGCCCAAATGCGCTCGGAGGACGAGACCTGGTACCAGGGAACCGCGGACGCCATCTATCAGAACATCAACCTGATCGAGCAGGCCGCGCCGGACGTGGTGGCCGTTTTCGGCGGCGATCACGTGTACCGCATGAACATCGCGCACATGATCGAGTACCACGTCCGCAAGGGCGCGGAGATCACCGTGGCGGCGACCCCGGTGGACCGGGCGTTGGCGAGCGAGCTCGGCGTAATCGAAACGGACGTGGAAGGCCGCATCCTCGCATTTCACGAGAAGAACCCGAACGCTCCCGCCATCCCGGCCGACCCGTCGCGCGTGTTCGCCTCCATGGGGAATTACATCTTTTCGCGCGAAACTCTGCTCGACCTTTTGAGGAGGGACGCCGCGAACGAAACCAGCGTACACGATTTCGGCCACAACATTCTGCCGTCCGTGGCGGGCGACGGCGTCATGTTCGCTTACGACTTCCAGACCAACAAGATTCCGGGCGACGCCAAAGACGCAATACCGTACTGGCGGGACGTCGGAACCGTCGAGGCGTACTATGAGGCCAACATGGATCTCCGCTCCATTTCACCCGCTCTGAATCTGTTCAACCGCCAGTGGCCGGTGCGGACCAGCAGTTATCCGGACCCGCCCGCCAAGTTCTGCTTCGACGACGCCAACCGGCGCGGCGAGGCTATCGATTCCATCGTGTCCGGCGGGTGCATCCTTTCGGGTGGCTTCGTCCGCAACTCGGTTCTCGGCCGGGGCGTCCGCGTGCATTCGGCCGCCCACGTGGACGAGTCGGTCATCATGGACAATTGCGATATCGGCCGGCGGGCCATGATCCGGCGAACCATCCTGGACAAGAACGTGCATGTCGCCGAAGACGACCGCGTCGGTTACGACTTGGAGCTCGATGCGAAACGGCACCATGTCACCGAGTCCGGGCTAGTGGTGGTTCGATCCAGCGTGCGCTCGCCAGTCGAGATCGCTTCGCTGATGGTCTGAGCGGGCGAGCGGCGTTGCATGGAACAGCACGTTCTCGTCTGGATCGCGCAATACGGGCCCATCGCGGTATTCTGCCTGCTGGTTACCGGCATCGTGGGGCTTCCCGTTCCCGACGAAACGTTGCTCACGTTCAGCGGCTATCTGATTTTCAAAGGCCGCCTGAATCCGGCCTACACATTCGCCGCGGCCCTCGGCGGCAGCGGCTGCGGAATTACGCTGAGTTACACGCTGGGCCGGACGTTCGGGCTGGCGCTGATTCATCGCTACGGCAAGATCCTGCGAATTCGCGAAGAGCACGTCGAAAGGGCGCATCGCTTCTTCGAGCGCGCGGGCCATTGGAGCCTGACCTTCGGGTACTTCGTTCCCGGCGTGCGCCATCTGACGGCCTACGCCGCCGGCATGAGCGATCTGGAGGCTCCCCAATTCGCGCTGTTCGCCTATAGCGGGGCTCTGATGTGGGTTTCGACGTTTCTCGGCCTAGGATATTTCCTCGGCGAGCGGTGGCAGGCTGTCGAGCAAATCGTCCACCATTACCTGGCGGGTTGCGCGATCGCCCTGGCCGCATTGGGCGCGGCGTACTGGATTTGGAGGAAACTCAAGCGAGCCCGCACGGGCGCAAGAAATTAGCCTAGCGCGCGAGCCCTGGGAACGCCAATAAATCGGGAGAGCCCCGGAACGAGGCGTAAGAGCCTTCTTTCGCCCCGTTCCGGGGCTGGATCGATTTGCCTCTCTCCCCATGGCTTGCGCCATGGGCTAATTTCTGTCGCTCCTTCGGAGCTTTGGCTCCAGCCGGTCTCGGACTTCAGTTTTTGTCGCACACCCACGCCCCGGCTTTCTCAGCTAAACGTCTTTGTGAACAGGTAGAATGCCAGGATGATCGCGCCCAGATAAATCAGCGCCGCCGCGTACACGCGCCGCCACGAGCGCAGAAACGGCGGACGCTCTTCCTCGGGCTCCGCATCCGGAGGCATGACCGGAGTTTATCATGCGCGGCCGCCGGTCTCCGCCCGGGTTCCGCTTTTGCTACAGTGATTGAAAACTCATGCGTAAGATACCGGGCTGGGACCGTTACTACCTTGACATTTGCTCCGCGGTGGCCTGCCGCAGCAAGGACCCCAACACGCAGATCGGCTGCGTGATCGTCGGACCTAATCACGAGATCCGCTCGACGGGCTACAACTCATTCCCGCGCGGCATTCGCGACGACGTCGCCGAACGGCTGGTCCGGCCCGCCAAGTACCTATGGATCGAGCACGCCGAGCGCAATGCCATCTGCAACGCCGCACGCGCCGGTACCGCCACCGAGGGTTGTACCATCTACGTCGAGATCATGCCGTGCATGGATTGCGCGAGAGCGGTCGTACAGGCGGGTATCGACGAAGTGGTCATCTCCTCCGCGCGCATGGCGGAGTATTCGAGCGAGTACTACAACGAGCACTTCGGCATGGTTGAGGTTCTTTTTAGCGAGGCCGGAGTAAAGGTCCGGCGAGTCTAGAAGGACTGCTCGACCTGGAGTGGACCGGCGAGCCGCGGATTCAGTTCGTCAACTCTCTGTAGTCTCGTATAAAAGCGCTTCTGACAGCAGCGGCAGCGGAACGGGTCAAGCCGCACGGACTTCATCAAGTTGTCCAATAGCTTTTCCATTTGCGACTTGCGCACATCCCGGCTTCCGCACGAAGGGCATCTCACGATGTCGGGGCTGGTATCAATCGGTTTGTAGGAATGTACGACCATAAGCCGTGTACTTACTACCGTAATTCAATGGTAAGTGGCACAGCTTAGTTAGGCAATAGATCTGGGGGCTGGTACTCGCGCAGAACCGTACTGGCGCGGCTAGCAGATTCTCGCGAAATACCAGTACCATGACCTGCGCGTCATTAGTACTCCCAAAGCAAATGCGGGTGAAGAACGGACGCTATTCACGCGGCGCAGCTCTGCCGCCACTTGACTATTTCGCCGGCTAAAGAATCGCGCACGGTAGTGTACTGAGGATCGTCGTACCCGTTTGTACGCTCACGCGGATCGGCCTGCAAATCGAAGAGATCGCCCGGGCCTTTGCCTTCGTCGCGCAGAACGAGTTTGTAGCGGGTATCGCGCACCATCTCGGTGTTGCCGAGCTTGCTGAACTGCACGTTTCGCCACTCTGCCTTTTTCGGGAGCGGCGCGACTTGGAGCAGCGGAGCGTAGCTGCGGCCACACGACTTTCCCGGCGGGATCTGGGCAAACTCGCAAACGGTTGGCAGGAAATCGCAGGCGCCTATCCCCTCCGGCCGCGACGTCTGCGGCGGCATGCGAACCGGCCAGCTCCAGATCATCGGCGTGGAAACGGCTTCCTGATACATATTGATGGGGTCCGATCCGCCGCTCGATCCCCACAACCCGTGACGTCCGTAAAGCGCCCCGCAGGTAGAGGTGAATACAACCACGGAGGTGTCCGTGAACTCACGCTCGTTCAGCTTCGCCAGGATGACGCCGATCTGGTCGTCGACGGCCGTGATCGCCGCCGCGACGGTGCGCAAGGCGCCGAGGAGATCGATGAGCCCTTCCCGCCCCTGCCGGGCGGACGGCGAGGGCGGTTCGGACGGGAACGCGCTTTCAAACCGGGCCTGCGCGTACATATCGGCGTACTTCCGGTCCACTCCGGCGTAAGGCGGAATCAAACTCCGGTACCAGGCTTCGAAAAAGAACGGCTTGCCGGCCGCCTGCGCGTCGAGGAACTTTACGGCGGCTCCGGCCACGGCGGCCGGTTCGCCCGCCGAGTTTCCGCAAGCGTAGCCCGCGCCCGCGAGGGTCCTGGCCAGCGACGGATCGCCTTCCGCGATCATGTCCGCGCCCTTAAGCTGCAGCGCCGTGCGTCCGGTCAGCAGCGAGGCGCGCGCCGGGCCGGGCGCCGGCGAAGCCGTGAAGTGGTTCTGCAATCGCACTCCCGTCTGAGAAAGCCGGTTGATACTCGGCGTACGCACATCCTTGCCGCCGTAACAAGCCAGAATCCAACTGGGCAGGTAGTCCACAAGAATCAGGACCACATTCGGGCGAACCGGCGGCGTCTTGGCCCCGGCAAGGCCGGGCAGCGCCAGACCGCCGGCAACGAATTCTCGTCGGGAAAGTTGCATGGCTGAACCCTAAGTATATAAGTACGCGCTTGTTGCGGAGCGGCGCTCGGCATTATATTTGTCTAGGACCATGAATCTTCCGAATGCGCTGACGATTCTCCGGATCTTTTTCGTGCCGTTGCTGGTGGCCGCGCTCGTGCAGCAGCCCAACAACGGAGTGAACGTTCCGGGATTCACGCATTCGCAGGATTGGCTGGCGCTGGCCATTTTTCTGGCCGCCGCCGCTACCGATACGCTCGACGGTTACCTGGCGCGCCGCTGGAAACAGGTGACCACCATCGGTACCCTGCTCGACCCCGTGGCGGACAAGCTCCTGATTTCGGCGGCTTTGATTTCGCTGGTGCAGGTGCGGGCGCTGCCGGGTTGGATGGCGATCCTGATCGTAGGCCGCGAGTTCGCGGTCTCGGGCCTGCGCAGCATCGCCGCCGCCGAAGGCTACACCATACGCGCCAGCGATCTGGGCAAGACCAAGATGGTCTCCCAGGTGGTGGCCGTTTCATGCGTCCTGCTTTCCAGAAGCTATCCGAGCCTGCACACGCCGGGCATGGGGCTGATGTGGGTGGTGGCCTTCTTCTCGGTTGCCTCGGCCGTAAGCTACTTCCGGAAGTTCTGGCGTAAGGTCAACGAGCGCATCAAACACCGCCGCCGGCGGGAGTTGCTGACCCTGGAAGGCAAGAGCCAGCGGGCCGCACGCCGGCGCCGAAAGACCGGGAAAACGGCCGCCGCAGTAGCCGACGCCGGGGTAAAGCCGCCCAATCCGCTTTGAGTGTTGCGCTTCGCGACAGGGCAATTCCTCCGCGGAAGCGCCCGGATCTGGCTGCCCCGGTTCTGTGGCTGGCTAAAGCTTCAACCCTTTGAGGTATTCCCGGAACGCCTCTCCGAGTCCCGGCCGCTGCAAGGCGATCTCCACCGTGGCTTTCAGGAATCCCAGCTTGTCGCCGGCGTCGTAACGAGTTCCCTCGAAGCGGTAGGCGTAGATCGGGCGTTTCCGCAGCAGATGCTCCAATGCGTCGGTGAGCTGGATCTCGCCTCCGGCTCCCGGCCGGATCGCTTGCAAGGAGTCGAACACCTCCGGCGTCAGCACGTAGCGGCCTATAATCGCCAAATTGGAGGGCGCTTCCGCCGCCGTGGGTTTCTCCACCATATCGCGGATGCGATACACGCGATCTTTCGAGCCGTGTTGCAGAACGGGCTCGGCGTCAATGACGCCATAGGCGGAGATCTGGTCGCGGGGCACTTCCATGACCGCCAGAACCGGCGCATGAAAGAACTCATGTACGTCGAGAAGCTGGCGCAGGCACGGCGTCTTCCCGACGATCACATCATCGGCCAGCACTACGGCGAACGGTTCCTCGCCGACCAAGTCCATCGAACGAAGAACCGCGTGCCCCAAACCCAGCGCCTCCTTCTGGCGCACATACGAGACGTCGATCATGTCCGATATGGCCCGGACTCGCGCCAGCAGTTCGTCTTTCCCGCGCGTCTGGAGCAGGTTCTCGAGTTCAAAGCTCACATCGAAGTGATCTTCGATGGCCGATTTCCCGCGCCCCGTTACGATGATGATGTTCTTGATCCCAGACTGCGCCGCTTCCTCCACGCCGTATTGAATGATGGGCTTGTCGACGATCGGCAGCATCTCCTTCGGCTGGGCTTTGGTCGCGGGAAGGAACCGCGTGCCCAGTCCTGCTGCGGGAAATACGGCTTTGCGGACTTTGACTGTCATCTTTCGCAGTTTGACGCCATTGCGCGACGTTTCGCAACTGGCAAATTGTGTTTTTCGTACGGACTGTGATATGTTCGGATCGATCTGGGGGAGACTATTCGATGGCCTACGTTATCGCAGAACCCTGCATCGGCACCAAAGACACCGCTTGCGTTGACGCCTGCCCGGTGGATTGCATTCATCCGAAAAAGGACGAGGCCGGCTTCGCCGAAGCCGAACTGCTCTACATCGATCCGGTGGAGTGCATCGATTGCGGCGCGTGCGTGCCGGTCTGTCCCGTCTCGGCGATCTTCGCTCTGGACGACCTGCCCGAAAAGTGGAACGAGTTCACCGCCAGGAACGCCGCGTATTACGGCCGGTAAGTCGCGCTGGCCGTGTCGGTCTCCCATAGCCGCACGAACGCGATGCGAGCGCCGGGCTTGTCCGCCAACTCTCCACTCACCGCGTCGTAGATGTGCTTGGCGATGTTTTCGGCGGATGGATTGAGGCTGTCGAACGGCGGGATATCGTTGAGCCACTGATGGTCCAGCCGGTCGATGACCGCGTGCAAAATGCGCTTCAGCTCCACGAAGTCGATGAGCAGGCCCGCCGCGTCCAGTCGCTCGCCGGCGACGCCCAACTCGCACCGGTAATTGTGCCCGTGCGGGTTTTCGCACTTGCCGTGATAGTTTCGAAGGGCATGACCCGCCGCGAACGTCTCTTCAATCGTCGCTTCGAACATCGAAAAACTTCTCCACGTCTGCCAACTCGGTGGTGAATGCGTACGGCGGGAGACTATCGAAGAACACCCGGCCGTACCGCTGCCGGCCGATCCGGTTATCCAGCAGGACCAGCACGCCGCGATCGCTCTTGCCGCGGATCAGCCTTCCGAATCCCTGTTTGAGCGCGATGGCCGCTTGAGGAACCTGGTAGTCGTAGAATGGATTCCCTCCGGCAGCCCTGATGCTTTCGATCCGCGCTCCCACAACCGGATCGCTCGGAACCGCGAATGGCAGTTTATCTATGATAACGCAGCTTAGCTGTTCTCCCGGCACGTCCACGCCTTGCCAGAACGACGATGTCGCGAAGAGCACGGCGTGCGGAGTGGACCGGAATTCCTCCAGCAAAGCGCTCCTCGGACCCGTGCCCTGGAGCAGCGTCGGATATTCGATTTCAAACGACGCGATGTCGTGGATGGCGCGCATCTGCTGATAGCTGGTGAACAGAACGAACGCGCGCCCGCGGCTGGCCCGCAGGATCTTGATCACCTCTTCGGCCGCGGCTTTCGTGAATGCGAGACTGCGCGGCTCGGGCAAATGCTCCGGAACGTAAAGCAGCGCCTGCCGGTGGTAGTCGAAGTGCCCTCCGACGATCAGATTTCGCGCGCCTCTCGCGCCCAGCCTCCGCTCGAGGTACTCGAACGTCCCGGCGACGGCAAGGGTCGCGGAGGTGAGCACCACGGTATCCACACGGTTGAACAGCCGCTCGGAGAGAATCGAGGAGACGTTGATAGGCGTGGCCTGCAGAAAGCAGCCGCGCCCGCGCGTTTCCACCCAGTACACGTATTCTTCGTCGTCGGATTCGAGCACGAAACGCAGCTTGCGCCGCAGTTCCTCCGCGCGGCCCACAAGCGGAAAGACCTCCTCGGGCGGATTCTGCATCGCCTTCAGGTGCGAGACAACCAGATCGAGCCCCGCCAGAACGTCGGAGTAAATTTCGGAATTATTTTCGCGGAACCCGTCGCGCCCCTGGAAAGCGGCGCGGCGATCGTTCCCGCCGAACAGCGCGAAGAACTGGAGGGTCAGCTCGTCGAGCCGCTCCAGAATGCGATCCAGTTCCGGCGCGCCGAACTTCTTGGCGCGCGCGACGGCCGAGATATCGCGCCCCAACTCGTGGAATTGGTAATTGCTGACGCTCACGCCGAAATACTGGCCGGCAACGTCTTCGATGTCGTGCGCTTCGTCGAAGACGATGGCGTGGTATTCCGGCAGGACGCCGCCTTCGTGGTCTTCGTCTTTGAGAGCGAGGTCGGCGAAGAACAGGTGGTGATTGACGATGATAACGTCGCTTTCGGCCGCGCGCTGGCGCATGAGAGTGAGGAAACACTTTCGAATGCTTGGGCACTTCTGCCCGGCGCACAAATCGCTGCGCGCGTCGATCTTGTTCCACGCCGTGCTGGCTTCGGGAAGTTTCTTGATTTCGGCGCGGTCGCCAAATTCGGTGGTCTTTTCCCAGTCGCGAATAATCTGGAAATCGGCTACTTCTTCAAGGCCGGCCAGCACGGGCTCCTTCTGCGCGTCATAGATTTTCTGCCGGCAGGCGTAGTTGTTCCGTCCCTTCATGTAGCAAACGCGCAGCGGCCGCGGAAAATGTTTTTGAAGAAACGGAACGTCCTTGAAGAAAAGCTGCTCCTGAAGGTTCTTCGTGCCCGTGGAGACGATGATGCGCTTGCCCGAAAGCAACGCGGGAACCAGGTAGGCCAGCGTCTTACCCGTGCCCGTGCCGGCCTCGACAATCAAGTGTCGCTTTTCGGCCAGCGCGGATTCGACGGCCTCCGCCATCTCCACCTGCCCCGAGCGGTACTCGTAATTCGGGTGCCATTTGGCCAGCGCGCCGTACGGCGTGAAGAACTTGCGCGCGCTAGCTATGCGGACCTCTGCCGGCATCGGGATGATTCGATTTTAACGTGAGCGGGGCGGGCGATTCGCTATGCGTGGCCTGACATCGGCCCGTTTCCGTGGCGCTTCGGTTACCGTGCCGCGAGCGCAAGCGAGCGGTCGGGTGGGGGCTGAGGCCGCGCCGATGCCCGCTGAAAAAACTGAAATCTGGCGGCCCGCGCTCGCCAATCCAGATGGCTGTCTCGCGCGAATGGCCTGTCAAAAACTTCGCCATTCGCCCGACCGCTCGCTTGCGCTCGCGGCACGGTAACGGCGCGGCTCAGGATCGCGCGGCGCGACGCGCTCACCTCACGTAATCCTTCGCAATTTCCCGCTTGTCATACCCATCCAGCACGTGCGCTACGCGGATTTTCTTCAGCGACGTGGGCGAAAGCTGGCCGATCGGAATATACACAATCGTTCTCCCTAGCCTGGATGCGATGCTCTTGAAGATTGTGCGCGGCGGCTTTGCGGCGACATAGACGACGTGCCGCTCCACGGAATAATCCAGTGCCGCCAGCAGCAGGCGCTCGGATTTCGATTCGGCGTACTCGTAATCCGGGTCCTGCCACACGTCGTACATGCGCCGCGGCGGCAGCGTCATCAAGAGCCCGCCATATTCCGCGCGCCCGATGCCCGGCCCTACCAGATTGTCGAATGGAAACGTGGAATAGAAAGCCATGTCCGATTCGTTCCGGCTCTCGCCCAGCCACGTGGTCATGTACGAGTAGCGGTTGTCGCGGTCTTCGTCGAAGATCACCACCACCGCGCCCACTTCGCCCTGAATTTTCTGGAATTGCCGCACATAGATTCTGCCTTCGTGCCAGTTGCGGATGGTCTCGCGCATATCGATGCCATCCAGAATCGACGTGGTGAACGGCTCCACGCGCACCCGCTCTTCGGAGAGAATGCTCTTGCCCTTCTTCTTCAGGTAGCGCCCGTAGTCCTCGATCACCAGGTCCTCGGGCGGATACGAACAGATGCCCGTTCCGTTCAACTGGCTGGCCCATTCACCGGCGTACTTTTCTTTCTTGCGCGGCTTCAGCCCGAACGGCCGCAGACGCCGCTTCGCGCTCGGCAGTCTGCGACGCAGCCGGATGCGGCGCGTATCGCGCCACATTTCGTCGCCCGAAATGCGCACGGTCGGCAAATCGGACTCGGTCTGTTGCGGCGGATATTTGCCCGCCGTCTCCCAAACTTCCCAGGCGTAGTTATCGTCGGCGACGCCGCGCGCCGCTACGGCCAGATCGTAGAGCCCCGCGATCAGATCGTTCCCCGCCAGCGCCAGGTTGCGCGTGTAGCGCGCCAAGAGGCGCCGCTGCCAGTGCGCCATGCGTTCGCCCGTGGAAGCTTCGTAGGCTTTTTCGGCCTCGCGCAGGACGGCCAACTGCGCGTGGCGGCGATCGATCCGCTTCGGATCGGCCATCTCCGCGCGGAAATTCTCATACCGCCATTCGAGCGCCGGATAATCCACGGTGATTTCGGCCAGCGAGTCCGGGTGAGGGTTCAGCAACTCGATACCTGGGATGCGCGAACGCGCCATCGGTTGCGCCCGCGGCTCTTCCATCGCATCCAGCAAGGGGTCCAGCAGATTGAGCGAGACCACCACGAACACGCGCGCCAGCGGGTCCGTCCCCTGAAGTTTCCAGGCGATTCCCGCGGCGTGCCGGTCGATCTCCTCCGTACGCGGCTGCGGATACACGCGGTACGCCTCGACGTACCGGTCCAGACCAATTAGCCGCAGGGCATACGGGTCCGGGTACGCATCCTCGAGATGAGGCCGCGTGCCCGCCGCCGGCTCCGCGAAAACGATTTCCGCTCCCACTTCAAGCCCCGTGCGGATCGCCTCGGTAAACGGATCGGCCGGCTCGACGAGCACGTATACGGCTTCTTCGTCCGCCCCCGCCTCCGGATAAAAGATGGCGGACATTTGCGGCAGCCGCTCCACGGCCCGCATCCACGCCGGTTGGAGCGCCACAGGCAGTTCGAGCGCGATTACGTTGGGCCGCGCGCGCAGAATCGCCTGCCGTGTTTCGAGGGCGAATTCCATCCGCCCCGGCGCTACGGGAAAGTAGGTGAACCGGCCGCGAATCAGGCTTGCGGCGTCAGGCGGCGGAAGGCTTTCCTCTTCGGACATAACGCAGCGCTTCCTCTCCCAGCACCTGCACGACGGCGATTTCAAGCGCCTCGGTTTCGTGCGTTCTGGCCGTAGCCAGGCTCTTCAGCTTGATGGCGTATCGAGCCACGTTGATGCCGTCGCGCACCGTATAGCGCTCGTCGGCGGCGTGCGCCACCTGGAGAAAGTCCGTCACGTAGGTAAGAATGCGGTCCTCCGCGAACGGGAGATTTTCGCGCAGGATGTGCATTTCCTCGTCGCGCTCCGGAAAGTCGATGAAGATCTGCGGCTGAAGACGCGAATGGATGTACTCGGGCAGCTCGAATGTGGAGGCGTCGTCGTTCATTGTGGCCACCAGCCGGAATTGCGGGTGCGCCTTGATCTTGATGCCTGCCACGATGGACTCGACATAGCGACGGTTATCGAGCAGCGGCGCAAGACTCGCCCAGCTCTTCTCGCTCATTCGGTTGCCTTCGTCCAGAATCGCCACGCCGCCGCGAATCATGGCGGTCACGAGAGGCGACGCGACATAACGCAAGCTGCCTTCGCCTTCAATCACGGGCGTGACCAGCAGGTCCTCGGGCCGCGTATCCATGGTGGCCTGGAGGATGTACGCATCGCGCCCCATGCGGCGCGCCGCCGCGTACGCCAGCGTAGTCTTTCCCACGCCCGGCTTTCCGAGCAGGCGCGGATTCATGGGAAGATCCTGATCGTTCACCACCATCCACGCCGCCAGAAGCTGGCGCATGAGTTCATCCTGCCCCACCCACTGAACGCCGATTTCATCCGGATGAGCCAGATGCAGCGTAACGCCTTCGGTTTCGACCTTCATACCCTGATGTTTCATTATGCGGCGCCCGGTGGGGCCGGGGCTTTGGCCCTGCCGCCGGCGTTCCGGCCGGCGTCTGTGCGCTTGCGGACAAAGCGCCGCCCAAGCCCCCCCAAGCCCCCGCATTCCGGATGCGCTACTCTTTTATCCAAGGAGGCTCAAATGCCCCGATGCTACGCACTTCCGACCGCGCTCGCAATCGCAGGGTCTCTGGTTTTCGCTCAAAGCCAACCGCAAACCCCGGCTCCTCGCCCCGAATTCGAAGTCGCTTCCGTCAAGCCCAGTGGCGACTGCCGAAACAAAGCCGGAAACGAAGGCCCGTCGCCGGGCAGACTCGTCCTCTCCTGCGACTCGCTCCACGATCTCATCCAGATAGCCTATGGCGCTTTTGAGGGCGGGACGCTGAAGGCGAAGATCCTCGACATTGTCGGCGGGCCGCCCTGGCTCGAATCAGACCACTGGGACATCGAAGCCAAAGCCGAAGGCCCGGCTGGAGCCGCCACCACCATTGGCCCCATGCTTCAAACGCTCCTCGAGGACCGGTTCCAACTCAAGGTCCACAAGGAAGCCCGCGACAAACCGGTCTACGCGCTCACTCTGATGAAGGACGCGAGCAAACTGCAACCCACGAAGGAGGGCAGTTGCACTCCGATTGATCTGGACAATCTGCCGAAGCAGATGCAGTCAGGCGGGACTCCGCCCAAGTTCTGTGGCATCGGTCAATTCCGTGTGAGGAATGGTGTCTTTACCGGCGATCTGCCGGGCACAACAATGGCCGAGCTTGCCGGGCGAGAGATCGCGAATGATGTGGACCGGCCCATCGTCAACAAGACCGGCCTCACGGGCCGCTATGACATCCACCTGGAGTTTTCGCGCGACCTGACTCCGCGGGCGCCCGCCAACCTGGGTGCCGCCGAAGCGCCCAGCGCGCCGGCTCCCGCCCCGGCCGGCCCGTCGATCTTCACCGCCCTTCAGGAGCAACTCGGATTGAAGCTGGTCCCCGAGAAAGCGCCCATCGAAGTCATCGTGGTCAACCGCGCCGAAAAGCCGTCGGCGAACTGAAGCGGGCCTTAAGTCCCAAAGGCTGTTAATAAGCCTGTGGGCCTATAATGTTAATGTACGGAGCAATCGCCGATGCCTCTCGCCGCCAAACGGACGCACATTGTCATTCCCAGCCGCCTTGCCGCCGAAATCGATTCCATGGTAGGCAAGCGGGGCCGCAGCTCTTTTCTGGCCCAGGCGGCTGAAAAGGAGATCCTGCGCCTCCGGCAAATCAAGGCTCTCGAATCGGCCGCCGGTGCGTGGAAGGCCAGCGACCATCCCGAACTCCAAAGGGGCGCGGCGGCCTGGGTTAAGCGGCTCCGCGGCGAGTACGATTCCCGGCTTCGGAAGCGGACCCCGCGTTAGGTATGGCCACGTTCCTGCTCGACACCTCCGTCATCCTTGACGTTCTCAACGACAGGCGCGCCCGGCCGGCGCAGCTTCTGGGTCTGCTTCGGTCCGGCCATACGCTGGCCTGCTGTCCAATCAACATCACCGAAGTCTACGCGGGAACGCGGCCGAATGAAGAGGCAGCCACCGAAGAGCTTTTTGCCAGTCTCCAGCACTTCCCCATCGCCCCCCAAGCCGCCCGTCTGGCCGGTGAACTCAAACGAACGTACTCCCGCAAAGGCCGGACTCCGAACATCGCCGACGCCATCATCGCCGCGGTGGCCATCCACAACGGTCTCACACTCATTACCGACAACGCCAAGGATTTCCCTATGCCGGAGATCGCGCTCCACTCACTGCCAAGGGCCTGACCGCGGCGTCCCATTCCGTTTCCTGAATCCTCACCGCCTTTTGCTGCGTCGTCCTATCAGGAGGGGAAAATGAGCTTCGGTATTACTCTGCCTTTATTCGCCGCGGCCGCCGCCAATTTGGCCGGGGCCGCATTTCCCGCGCCGGCGATCGATATTCCGGCTTCACCCAATCAACCTGCCGCGCCCGCTGTGTTCTCCGGCGGCTGCTTCTGGGGAATGGAAGCGATATTCGAGCGGCTTGGCGGAGTACTGGGCGTAACTTCCGGTTTCGCCGGCGGCAAAGCCGGAACGGCGCATTACGAGATGGTCAGCGAAGGCGATACCGGCCACGCCGAATCCGTCCAGGTCATGTACAACCCGTCGAAGATCTCCTATGGCAAGCTGCTTCAGGTGTTCTTCGCCGTGGCTCACGACCCTACCGAGCTCAATCGGCAAGGCCCGGACTCCGGGACGCAATACCGCTCCGCGATCTGGTATGCCAACGAAGCTCAAAAGAAAGTGGCCGAAGCCTACATCCAGCAGCTCACGAAAGCCAAGGTCTTCCGGTTTCCGATCATCACCCAGGTCAACCCGCTGCCGGCGTTTTACCCGGCCGAAGAGTACCACCAGCACTTCATTGACCGGAACCCGGACTATCCCTACGTGGTTTACAACGACCTGCCGAAGCTCAAGCAGCTTGAAGTTCAGTTTCCGGAATTGCTGAGAAGGTGAAGGCGATAGCGCAGTGGGTCGCAGATAGCGGAAAGTAAGATTCGCGTATGGGCAAAGCGGGGACAGGCACGAAGTCTCGCAAAAGGCGCGAAATTCGAGCCTGTCCCCGTTTTGCAGCGTGTAGTCATAATGGGCAGTAATTGCGCCGCACTACAGTAGCATCCGAATCGAGCGGTACAGACAATCGCCGTGTGTGGTCTGCCGCTTACACCGTCTCCAGCGCCGCCTGCATCATCGCCCTGGTATACGCCACGCTGAATGTAATTCCCGTGTATCCGCCGCCGCCGGGGTAGCCGCCTATGCGGCCTCCGGGCGCTACGCGGTCTCTGTCGTAATCCAACGCCCGCGGATGCTCGGGGTAGATCGTGCCGGTATATTTATTCCGAATGAGCGCCTTCATCACGCCGAACATGTCGCACTGGCCCGCGTCAATGAACAACTCGGTGTAGCGTTCGTACGGCTTCACCACATGCACGTTGCGATAGTGGACGTGGTTGATGCGCTTGCGGCTGGCGAAATAATCCGCCACCTCGACCGCGTTCGAACCCATCTCCGTGGTTACGCCGCAATCGAAGGTGATTCCGTTAGCCGGGCTGTTGACGATGGTAATGAGATGCTTCCATCCGTCCACCTTCCCCATGATCTGCTCCGAGCCACGGCTGATGGGCGCGGGAGGATCGTTGGGGTGCAGCGCCAGGCGGACGCCCGCCTTTTCGGCCGCCGGAACCGCCGCCTTCAGGAAGTATGTGATGTTGGCCCATATCTCATCCAGTTTGTGCGCGCCCTCATTGGCGAGCGGCGGAAGGTCGCGCAATTTCATACGCTTCGCGTTCGGAAATTGCGCCAGCGTCTCCGGCGTGATCTTGCCGTTTTCGTCGCGATAAATCGGACCGACAACCTGTCCGTTGTCGCCTACGAGCACTTCCAGATCGAAGTCGAACTCCGTGTAGCCCGCGTTCGCCCGCCCGACTCCTTCGTAATAGCCCTCGATGATGCGGTGCGCGTAGAAGTTGTACTCCACCACCTGCAGCCCGCCCTTGCCCGCGGCCTCGATGGAGGCGATGACCGGTTCCATGTCCTTCGCGCGCTGATCCCGCCCATAGATGACGCTATTAGGGATGTTGATCATTGCGTTGTAGGCCACCAGGCCGGCGTCCTTGGCGGTTTGAACCACGCGGCGGACGTTCTCTTCCGTCCATGGCGAGCCGCCTACGCCGACGCCCAGCAGATGCGTCACGCCAAGCTGCTTGATGCGCTGATAACTTGCGGACGGGTTACCGCCGCCGAACCCGCCGCGGCCTGCCGGCGCCGCCGGGGCCGGTTCGGGCTTCGGGGCGAGGAAGCCTCCGTAACCTCCGCCTCCGCCACCGCGTCCAGCGCTTGCCGGCGCGGCCTGCGCCTGCGCGGGCAGCGGACCGCCTCCATCCCCTGATGAAAGACAAATCTTCGGCGTATCCGGACCCTCGACAATCGGCCATTGCCGGGCGGCCGCCGCGTAGCCCGGCTGCGCCGCCGGTGAAAAAGCCGCCGCTCCCGCCAATTGCATCGCGTTTCTTCGGGATATCTTCAAGCTCATAAAGCCTCCTGCAGGCCAACCGGCCCAATATGGCAGCTAACAGCATAAATCACGGCGGAAGCCGAGGGATAACGATGAGCGGAGCCGTGCTTGCACCAGCCGGCGGGTGCATGGGCGCGGTTACGAGTTCGTGAAGAAGGCAAGAAGCGCCGATGAAGACGGATATTCGGAAGAGGAACGCTTCCGCCGGCTCAGGCAGTAGCGACGGCGGGAATGAGTCTTCGCCGGCTGCGCCCAATCACCCAGACCAGTGTCACGTATAGCGCGACTCCAGCCGGAACTCCGATGCACAGCCAGCCCGCGATGGCCTGCGCGAAGATGCCGCAGAAACCGTGCGGAGCCTTCACAATCCAAGCGCCCAATCGCGCAAACGGCAAAGCCAGGGCCAGTTGCACTGGAGTCGCCAGTTGATTCACCAACTGAATCGCAGGGAGATTCAACCGCAGCGCGACGGCCGCGAGAGCGCAGAGGATAGTCGGGCAACCCACCATCGGAAAGGCCCCCAACACCATTCCGACGGCGACAATCGCCGCGATTTGCGTGGTCGAGAGTTCTTCCGCGGCCCGAGCCAGCTTTCTGACGGTCTGTTTCACTGCTGAACCTCCGTCCGCCGCGATAGCCAGTATCGAAGCGCCTGGCGAACGCCGGTATTGCCGAACAGTTGGAGCGTGGCGCTTACGGGTTTGATGATCGGCGGCTCGCCTTCGCTCCAAATCTCCGAGAGCTTTCGCACAATGCCATCGCCGCCGCGGTAAAAGATCCGGTCCGTCCACCTCACGCGCCCGGGGTATTCGGGATACGGCCGCAGAATTTCCCAACAGGCTTCCATCAGGCGCGCCGGCATCGGTTCGCGATACTGCGGCATCAACACAATTGAGCTTTGCCCTTCCCTGATTTCGCCTGCGAATTCCGAAAACGTCGCGGCGCGAGTCAGATTCAGGCATGCCGATGGCTCGCAGGCATGACGATCGCCCCCGGAAACGATCGGCAGGCCCCACGCCTTCGCCAAGTCGATGGCGGCCAGATTCTCTTTCCAGCGCCGCGTGCCGTTCAGTTCGATCGCGTGGATGCGCTCGCGGCAGCGGGCTAGAAGAAGGCCGAGCGCCGGGGCATGGTCCGATTCCTCCACGCCTTCCTCGAGCCAGAACGGATGGTTGAGCACGATGAGCGTGTCCCGCGATTCACCGAGCGCAGCCAGCATCCCCGCGAGCGTCAATTCGTTGGGCGACGCGGTGAACGCCGCCAAGTCTCGCATCCATTGGCGCGCGCGGGACGGAGGCAGGTTGTGGATTCCGAGGTGAAAGATCGACCGCCGGTACGGCACTGTCCACTCGACCGATATCGGAGCCTCTCGCGGGCCGGCGGATACCAGCAGGCCGATCCCGGCTTCGATGTTGTCGTGGTCGGTCAATGAGACTATCGGATGGAGCCCCAGCCCGGCGATCTGTTCCCGCTCCAGATTGAGCGCGGAAGCGGGCGTGAGCGGGGGCGTCCAATGCGCTCGCGAGAAATCCACTCCCGGCGCCGGGCCGCGCTCGTACGCTCGCACGATTTGCTCGATCACCGGCACGCCGCGAAGCTGCCGCGGCAGAAACCACAGGCACTCCTCCGAGTGCATGGTGTGTCCGTGCAAGCTGACGGCGGTCTGGAAACCCGCGATTGCTTCCGGTTCCCTCCAGAACGGCGATACCCGTGAATTCATCGGTTCATCCCGGGCGCAAGAAGCGCTTTCATGCCACCAGGATGAAGCCGCACCCGTTACAATTCCGTGGCGTTTGGGTGCGGGTTTGAAGAAAACATCGACGGCGGAAAACGTTTTAGATTGCGTGCGAAAAGCGAGTAGTATGGTGCGGCGAGCGGATGAATGACTATCCTGTGGGCCGTGGAGTGGGCGTCCACGCCTGCCATGCCGGCTTTCTTGCCGGCATCGAGCGCCGGGAGCGCGGCGCGAGCGTTGGTGGACGAGGCAGGCGGCCCTACTCTTCCGCCACTACCGGATTCACCAGCTCGCCCAGCCCTTCGATGCGCACCACGGCCACATCGCCCGGCTTGAGCCAGCGCGGCGGCTTGCGCGCGAACCCGACTCCTTGCGGCGTCCCGGTAGCGATGATGTCTCCCGGCTCCAGCGTGAACACGCTCGAAAGGTGCGCGATGATCGCCGGAATGGGGAAGATCATGTCGCGCGTATTCGAGCTCTGCATGGTCTCGCCATTCAACGTGAGCGAAATATCGAGAGCGTTCGGGTCCGGTATTTCATCCGCCGTGGTGATGGCCGGCCCGAATGGAGCGAACGTATCGAAGGTCTTGCCCATGATCCACTGCGTGGTGGCCCGTTGAAAATCGCGCGCGCTCACGTCATTGAAGGGCGTATAGCCGAATATGTGGTCCCGCCAGTTCGCCTCGGCGATGTGGCGGCCGCCGCGGCCGATCACGACGGCCAATTCGGCCTCGTAGTCCGGCTGGGTGGAGTTCCTGGGCAGCACGATGGGCTGCTTGTGCGCGTTCACCGCCGTGGGAAATTTGGCGAAAACGGTGGGAACGGACGGAATGGGCGAGTTGGACTCGGCGGCGTGAGCCCGGTAGTTCAGCCCGATGCAGACGATCTTGGGAGGCCGCAGAATGGGCGCCAGCAGCCGGACGCTTTCAACGTCCACGCCTTCGGCGCCGTGGACGTATTTGCTCGCGCGGACCAGTCCCTCCTGCCCGGCGGCGATCAGCGAAACGATGCAATCGAAACCGGCTCCGCGGATGCCGACCACCCGGCCGTCGATCAAAGCGCCGGGCTCCGGCCGGCCGTCTTTTTCAAAAGTGACGAATTTCAACGCGATTCTCCGCTAACGAGTCTAGCGTATCGGCGCCCCCCTTGCGCCAGCCACGATGCGTGCCAATCGTGCCATATTATGGAACTAGTCGGAATTAACCGGCGGATTTCTCGGGTTTTTCGGGGTTTCGTAGCCTGTCCCCGAATTGTTATGGATCTCACACGGGCCGCCGTGGCCTTTGTCGCTTCGTTTGTAGCAGCCGCTATCAACTCGGTAGCCGGCGGTGGGACGCTCGTCTCGTTCCCGGCGCTGATCTGGCTTGGCTTACCCTCCGTGGCCGCCAACGCCACCAGCACGGTCGGAATCTGGCCCGGCACGGTGGGCAGCGCGTGGGGCTATAGGCGGCACCTGGCGGCGGCCGAACCGAGGTTCCGGGCTCTGATCATCCCCAGCCTTGTGGGAGGGTTGGCGGGAGCTATCCTGCTCAAGTTCACCCCACCCGCCATATTTGACCGGTTGGTGCCGTTCCTGATCCTATTTGCCACGCTTCTGTTCATGGCGCAGGAGCCGATACAGCGAAAACTGGGCACGGCGGAGGGGCCTCGCCATGAATCCAGGCGGTGGTTCGCCGGGGCGATGTTCTTTCAGTTCCTGGTCGGGCTTTACGGCGGCTATTTCGGGGCCGGCATCGGCATCCTGATGCTGGCGGCGCTGAGCATCATGGGGCTGCACGACATCCACGAAATGAACAGCCTGAAGGTGGTGCTTGGCGGAAGCGTGAACGGAATCGCCGCGGTGTACTTCATCGTGGCCAAAATGGTCAACTGGCGTTACGCGGCCATCATGGCCGTCGCCGCAATCGCCGGCGGCTACGGCATGGCGGGCGTGGCCCGAAAGATCGGCCGGACGGCGGTTCGCCGAATCGTGATCGGCGTGGGCTTTGCCATGGCGGTTTCGCTGTTTATCAAGAAGTAATGCGCCAAGGCTGGAAACACCGTCCACAACCCGATTCCACTCTGACGCGTATAATACTGCGTAATGCCCCGTATCAAGTTTGCTCTTCGCAGCTTGTCTAAGGCCCCGCTAGTCAGCCTCGCCGTGGTGGTCTCTCTCGGATTGGGAATTGGCGCGAATACCGCCATCTATTCGCTTCTGAACCAAGTCCTGCTCGCCTCGCTTCCGGTCCCGAGGCCCGCCGGACTGGCTCTATTTACCACTCCCGGCGCGCCCAAATCGGGCAGCGTCTCCATGAACGAATCCGGCGGCGCGGATTACATCTTCAGCTACCGCGCTTTTCGCGAGTTCGAAAAGCGCCCTGAGGGCCTGACGGGTGCGGCGGCATTCCGCGACGACGAGACCAACGTAAGCCTCGGCGGCCACACCGCCAGCGCGTCGATCCTGCTCGTCTCCGGCGGCTATTTCAGCGTGCTCGAAGTGCGTCCCGCCATGGGACGAATCCTCACCGCCTCCGACGATCTCGAAGGCGGCGGCAACCCGGTCGTCGTGGCGTCCTTCTACTATTGGCGCGACAAGATGGGAGCGCGCGCCGACGCGCTGAACCAACCGGTCCGGATCAACGGCCGCATCTTCACAGTGGTTGGGGTAACGCCCGAAGGGTTCCGGGGCACGACCCTTGGCAAACAGCCGGATCTTTTTCTTCCGCTCTCCTTGAAGACCGCGCTGGAGCCCGGCTGGAAAGGGCAGGAGAACTACAACGAGTACTGGCTCTACATGATCGGGCGGCTGAAGCAGGGTGTCTCGCTCCAGCAAGCCTCGGCGGCGCTGAATCCGACTTACGCGGCCCTGGTGGACGAACAACTCCAGTCCGCCACCGGCGCCGACGCGAATTACGTACGCCACCTCCGCGAATCGCGTCTGGCGCTGGCCGACGGCCGCCAGGGTCACAGCTCGATCCGCGATGAAGGGAAGACGCCCCTGATCATTCTCATGGTGACAACTGCGATGGTCCTGCTGATCGCCATGGCCAACGCAGCCAACCTGTTGCTGGCGCGCTCGGCCGAACGCCGAAAAGAGATCGCCATCCGCACCGCGCTGGGCGCCGGGCGTGGCCAGATCATGGGGCAGTCTTTGACCGAGGCGATTCTGCTTGCGGCGGGCGGGGGAGTACTGGGATGGCGATGAGCGGAGCGACACTCAAGCTGCTCCTCTCCATGACTGGCGGGGCAAGGAGCGCCCGTCGATTTCCTCACGGCCCGGCTCGACTGGCCCATGCTTCTGTATTCCATCGGCCTTGCCGTGGCACGGGGCTCTTGTTCGGTTTATACCCCGCTTGGGACGCGGCGCGGCGCGCTCCCGCCGGGGCGTTGAATCAGGAGTCCGGGCACGCCTCGTCCGCCGTGGGACCCGCCCGGGTGCGGCGCGCCCTGGTGTGCGCACAGGTCGCCCTGGCCACTCTTCTGCTGATCCCGACGGGCCTCTTCTTGAAGAGCCTGGTGAACCTCATGCGCGTCAACGTCGGCATGAGGACGGATAACGTGGTCATGTGCACCTTTTCACCGGGGATGAACGGATCGAACCCGGAACAAAGCCGCCAGTTGTTCGAACGCGCCCACACGGCGCTTCTCGCCATTCCGGGCGTCACCGGGCTGGGCGAATCCACCGTTACCGCTTTAGGCGGCGACACATGGATGAGCACCCTCACGGTGGAGGGCTTCCCCGGCGGTCCCGGTGTGGACACCAATTCGTACATGAATGAAATCGGCCCCGGCTACTTCAGCTCGCTCGGCATCCCGCTGATGACCGGCAGGGATTTCGACGAGCGCGACAACGCCCCGGGGGCGAAGGTCGCCATCGTCAACGAGGAGTTTGTCAGATACTTCTTCGGAGGGGCCAGCCCCGTCGGCAAGCGATTCACTACCGGCACTGGCAAGGTGGTTCCAGATACCGAAATCATCGGTGTAGTCAGGAACAGTCACTACGCCGCGGTCCGCGAGAAGCAGCCCCGCGTCTACTACATTCCCTGGCGCCAGCAGAAGAGCACTGGTTCGCTGGACTTCTATCTGCGCTGCGGCGTGCCGCCGAAAAGCATTGTCCCGCAGGTTCGCAAAACGATGGAGGCGCTCGATTCCACGCTTCCGGTGGAGAACCTCCGCACGCTTCGAGAGCAAGTTGAATTGAGCACCTGGGACGACCGCATCCTGCTCCAGCTTGCCTCCGCCTTCGCAGCGCTGGCCACGGCGCTGGCGATGCTCGGATTGTACGGAGTGATGGCTCACAGCGTGGCTCGGCGAACGCGTGAGATCGGCATCCGCATGGCCTTGGGCGCGGCCCCGGGCCGGATCCGGACAATGGTGATGAAGGAACTGCTGCTCATCCTGGCGATCGGCGTCGTAATAGGGACGCCAGCCGCGCTCGCATTGACGCGCTTTGCCGAAAGCCAGCTCTTCGGCGTGAAACCCAACGACCCCGTGGTTGTGGCGGCGGCCCTCTGCGCGCTTGGCGTAGCCTCATTCGCAGCCGGCTATGTCCCCGCCCGCCGCGCCGCGCGCGTCGACCCTCTCGACGCCCTGCGATACGAGTAGCTACGCCACAACCGGCGCGATGGGGATACCTGCGCGCCCCAACGCAGATTCCACATCCGCCGGCTGCAGCCGCGTGGCGTCATACTCGACTGTCAGGCTCTCCTGCGCGGGGGCAACATTTACTGCCTTGATGCCGTAGATCGCGTGAACGTCCGCCAGCCCGGCGTACATAGTCGCATCCAGCGGCCGCGCCAGACGGAACCGGATTTCAACCGTGGTCATAGATCCTCAGAGTAACAGCCGGGGTTGCGGTCTTCGAAACCGAAACGTCGAGATGACTCTCGACGCGGCAAGCCAAATGCTTGCGCCACCCAAGTGGCGCAGCCAGTCCTGGCTGCCGTCTCGGCAGTCGTGCCGAGATTCTTTGATCCCCTTCCGCCCTACTGCTTGATCTCCTGCTCGATCGCTTCCAGTTCCTTGCCGGCTTCCGACCATTTTCCCTGCGACGCGAGGTCGCGGTAGCGCTTCCGCATGTGCTCGCGAATGCGCTGGACGCGTGGGTCGGCCGATGGAACCGCGGTTACCGGCGCTCCGCTTGCAGCGGCCGCGCCGACCGGCGAAGGCGCGGCCTTCGAGACCACCCCGCCCGTAAGCTGAGCCACCGCTTCGTCGTAGGAATCCGCGTAGATCAGCCGGTTGCCCGTAGCCAGCACGATCTTCTTCAATTGCGGCATGGAGCCTTCCGTGGCCTGTATATAGATCGGCTCGACGTACAGGAAGGTGTTCCCCACGGGGAGAACGAGAATCTGGCCGCGCAGCACGTGCGAACCCTGCTGATTCCACAGCGTCAGGTCCTTCGAGATGTTCTGCTCCTGATTGATGGAAGCCGAGATGTTCATCGGTCCCGGAATCAATTGCTGCTTGGAGAGCTGCAAGACGACAAGCTCGCCCAGGTGTTCGCCGTCGCATCGCGCCGCCATCAACCCGATGAGGTTATTCTTGCTGCGAGGAGTGAACGGAATCAGAACGAGGAACTCGGGCTTCTCCTCGCCGGGGATCGCCGCCATTGCGTAAGTCGGCGTGACAGGCGTAGAGCCGCTTTCCTGGCCGCTGGCGTTCAGAGCCAAATCCCAAACATCTTCCTTGTTGTAAAAAGACTGCGGATCGAGCATGTGATACGTGCGGTAGATCTCCGCCTGCACGCGGAACAGAGTCTCCGGATAGCGGGCGTGGGCCCGCAGGTCGGGCGGCATTTCGGAAGCGGGATGGAACAGGTCCGGGAACAAGTTCTGGTAGGCGTTGATGATCGGGTCGTCCGGCGCGAAGATGTACATGCGCGTTTCGCCGGTGTAAGCGTCCACTGTGGCTTTGACTGCGTTGCGGATGTAATTGATGGTTCCCAGGCCCTCCACGCTAATGGCGCGCGAATAGGGGTGCGCATCCGAGGTCGTATACCCATCGATCATCCACACGAGCCGGCCCTCATTCGTGATGACGAGATAGGGATCGGAATCCCATGAGAGAAAACCCGCCAGCTCCTGAACGCGGTCAGTCACTTTTCGCCGGATCATCATGCGGCTATTCGGGGTAAGGTACTCCGTCAGCATGATGTTGGGCTCGCCTTCGCGCATGGCGGCGGCGAACCGCATGAAGAAGGACGATATGGGAATGCCGCCCGTGCCCGAATAGCGCGTGTGCTTGTTCTCGGCGCCCGATGGGTAATCGAATTCCTCCTGCGCGGTGTTCACGAAAACAGGCTCGTGCGTCACTTCGCCGTAGTAAATCTCCGGGCGCGTCAGCTTGAGGCTGGGAGTCTTGATTACGGGAGGCGCGTCGTAGATGGTCAGGACGGGCAAGCCGTCTTCCGTCATTTTGCTTACTTCCGATAGAACCAGCCCGTAGCCGTGGGTGTAAATGAACGCCGGGTTGATCCAGTTGGCCCGGGCCTCGGAAAGCTGGCTGATATCCAACTCGCGCGGGGCCAGCAGAACCTGCTTGTACTGCCCGTCGATGGTATACCGGTCGAGGTCGCTATCGTGGAACGTGTAATAGGTGCGCAATGCCTGGCGTTGCGTGATGGTGTCGTGGAACGGGCGGAAATCCCACAGCCTCACGTTATCGAACAGCGCCTTGTGCTGGTTTACGTCGATCGGAGCGTCCGGCTGCGCCTGAAACTCCACTTCGCGGACGCTTTTCTCGATGGCGAACGCGCTGCGCGTGGCGTGAATGTGCGTTTCGATGTACGGCCGCTGGAGCGAGATCTCATTGGGCCGCACGTACAACGAGCTCACGGCGAGTGGTACGACCCACGAAATCAGCAGCGCCAGCGCCATGCTCGCAGCCAGTATCCACCGCCGCATCCAGACAAAAGCCGCGGCCGCGATGCAGGCGAAAATCAAGAGCCATTGCAGCGGCAATCCGACGTTGAGATCCACCCAGTCGATGCCGACCAGGAACGAGCCGTGCTCGTTGTAGACCATCTCGTAGCGGCCCAGGAAGAACTGGCAGGCGAAGGCCGCCAGCAGGACGACGGCCGCGCCGCGAAGGAACTTCGACTCGAGCCCGCCCTGCAAGCGGAACATAGCGGCGTTGATCTCCGGCCTTCCGTGGCCATCCGGATCCTTGAATCGGAGCTGCCAGTCCACCGCGTCCGTCTTGAGTTGCCAGGCCCTCGCGGCAAGCCAGTACAAGAGGATCGAGCAGATGGCCAACGCCAGAACGTAACCGCGCAACATGCCATAAAACGGCAAATCAAATAGGTAAAAAGAAAGCGGCTTTCCAAAAACCGCGTCGTGCCAGGCGGTGGCCGTGGCCGGCAACCCTCGCGAGCCGGCGAATTTGACCACAGTCCATGTATCGATGGAAGCCGCGGCGATCATGTAGCCGATCAGCAGGAGGACGATTGCGGAGAGCTTCGCGTAGATGCGGTGCTCCCCAAGGCCGGTTCCCGCGAGTTTCAAAGCGCGCGCATGGGTGATCCATAACACCGCGAATGCCAGGAGCGTGGCTCCGGCCACGGGCGCGACGCTATAAAACAGGAGACTCAGCCACGTCCGGAATTGGCCGAGTTCCTTCCACCAGGCGATTTCAATAGCGTAGGAAGCGAGGTAGCGAAACCCGAACAGGAGTATGATCGCCGCGATAGCAATAGCGATCTTGGCCGCCAGCGAGGACCGCGGCCGCCCTGCGCCGATCTGATGAGGGGACATGCCCCAAGTGTAGCGCCTTGTAGCAACGAGAGATCAATAACATACAGGCCCGCACCGTGGCGCACGCTCCGCGCAATGCGACTTCAGTTACAGGTTTTCTCCTCCGGTATTGAATTCAAGAATCTCGGCACGAATGCCGAGACGGCAGCCAGGACTGGCCGCGCCACGGAGCGTGGCGCGGGCCTCCGGCCTGCCGCGTCGAGATTCTTCTCGACGTTTCGGTCTCGAATCTTGCCGTTCGCCTTACGCCGCGCTCATGGCGGGCTTGCCGCGTTCTTCAATGGGCACGTAATCGCGCTGGTCGCGCCCAATATAAACCTGGCGCGGGCGGGCGATCTTCTGCTCGGAGTCGGTGATCATCTCCTGCCATTGCGCCAGCCAGCCGACAGTGCGCGGTATGCCGAATAGCACGGTGAACTGCTCCGGCGTGAATCCCATGGCCTGATAGATGATGCCCGAATAGAAGTCCACGTTCGGATACAGTTTGCGCTTGATGAAGTACTCGTCGGAAAGCGCGATCTTTTCGAGTTCGATGGCGATATCGATTTTCGGATTGCGGCCGGTCACCTCGAACACTTCCTCAGCCACCCGCTTGATGATGCGCGCGCGAGGATCGTAGTTCTTATACACGCGGTGGCCGAAGCCCATCAGCTTGCGCTTGCCTTCTTTCACGTGCGCCACGAAGCCCGGGATGTTGTCCTTCGATCCGATCTCCTCCAGCATGCGCAGCACTTCTTCGTTGGCCCCGCCATGCAGTGGGCCCCAAAGGGCCCCGATGGCCGCGGTGGTCGCGGCGTAGGGATCGGCCTGCGAGCTGCCCACCACGCGCATGGTGCTGGTGCTGCAATTCTGTTCGTGATCGGCGTGCAGGATGAAGCAGCACTTCAAGAGCGCGGGCCAGGGTAGCATTAGCTACATATTTCGGTTCCAGGCGCCGCCAAAGCATGTTCATGTAATTGCGCGTGTAGCCGAGCTCGGGATCGGGGTAGACATAAGGCAGGCCCAGCCGATGCCGATAAGCATAGGCGGCCAGGGTGGGCATCTTGGCGATCAGCCGCACGATCTGGCGGCGGCGCACCGCCGCATCGCCGATGTTCCGCGACTCCGGATAGAAGGTCGAAAGCGCGGCCACCATCGTCATCAGCGCGCCCATCGGATGGGCATCGTAATGGAAGGCCTCCAGCAGCTTCTTCATGTTTTCCGGAATCAGCAGGTGCTTCTCGATCTCGCGGTTCCAGGCGGCCAATTCAGTCTCGGTGGGAAGCTCCCCGTTCAAGAGAAGGAACGCGACTTCGAGGAACGTGCAGTTTTCGGCAAGCTGCTCGATCGGGTAGCCCCGGTATCGCAGGATGCCGCTATCGCCATCCAGATAGGTGACCGCACTCTTGCACGACGACGTGTTCATGAACGCCGGGTCGTACGTCATCAGCCCGAAATCGCTAGGGCCGGTCTTAATCTGCCGCAGGTCCACGGCGCGGATCGTGCCGTCCTGAATGGGTACGGTATACGTTTGTTGGGTGCGATTATCGGTGATGGTAAGGGTTTGGTCGCCCATCTGCAAGGTTCCTCCTAGGTATTGCGCTGTTTGGGGATGCCCGGTGACGAGCAAGCTGGGCTCCAAACTTTCTTGTGGAATTTCTCAACGATTCGCCCCCAAAGCGCCTTTTTTTAGCATACATTACAAGTGGTTGAGGGGAATTTGACCCATGCCTGTGTGCAGTTTGGCGCTTGTCTTGGTGCGCGAGTCCGAACGGACGCTTTTGAACCCGGCGTGACAAAATGGCAACAGGCGCGTCAGTAGGGTTAGACAGGTGGAGAGGCAGGCATCGGAAGGACCGCTGAGATAGCAGGGTTTATGGTCCCGGACGCAGCCCGGACGGCAAGCGCCCCAGTCAACCCGGAAGTAGATTCGCTCATCCGCGCGGCGCAGGCGGGAAACCACGCCGCGTTCGAAGAACTGGTGCGCCTGCACGACCGCAGCGTGCTCCGGCTAGCCCTGAACTTGCTCCAGACGCCTGAGGACGCCCGCGATGCGTATCAAGAGGCGTTCCTCAGGGTCTATCGCAGTTTGGCCTCGTTCCGGTTCGACTGCAGCTTCAGCACGTGGCTGCACCGGATCGTGACCAACGTCTGCCTGGACCATCTGCGCAAGCGCAAGGTCCGCAAAGAGGAGCCGGCGGTGGTGGAGACTTCGGAGGGCGTGCTGGACCGGCTGGATTCTTACGAAGAGGAAGGCCCCGCCGCCAACCCGGAGCGCAACCTGTGGAACCGGGAGTTGAAATCCCGGATCGACCGCGCCTTGGGCGAGTTGACCCCGCGCGAGCGGATGGTTTTCGAGTTGCGTCATTATCAGGGTCTGCGCTTGAGGAATATCGGAGAGATCCTGGGCGCCAGCGAAGAGGCTGCCAAGAACTGTCTGTTCCGGGCCACGCAGAAAATGCGTTCGGCATTGGGAGAGTTTGTATGAACTGCGATTCGGTCGTGAAGCTGATTCCGCTTCATTATTACGGCGAGTTGCCCGCCGGGGATGCGTCGGCGCTCGAGGCGCATATCGCCGGATGCGCGGGCTGCGCACGCGAGCTCGAACGCCAGCGGAAGCTTGCGTCGGCGCTGGAGGTGCGCAGGATCGAGCCCTCGGCGGAGTTGCTCGACGAGTGCCGTGCGGATTTGGCGGCGGCGATTCGGCTTGCCGATCACAGGCCGCGGGAAGGGAAATGGGCAGCGCTGTTCGGGTCCGTGGCGGCCGCCTTCGGTGGCCTTGGCCGCGTACGCATTCCGGTGGGCGCCATGGCGCTGCTCGCACTCGGGTTCATTGCCGGAAGGCTCATGCCGGGAATCCCCGGAGCGACTCCCGAATCGAATCCCGAGGTCTACGCGGCGGTCCGCTCGGTCGAGCCCGATGCCTCCGGCGGCGTGAAGATCACCTACGACGAAACACGGCGCCGGCAAGTCGCCGGGAGGCCGGAGGACGCGAATATTCAAAAGCTGCTCGTGGCCGCTTCGCGCGAGGACAATGCCGCCGTGCGCGTCGAGTCGGTGGGTCTGCTCAAGGACCGCGCAACGTCCGGCGAGGCGCGCGAGGCTTTGCTGAACGCTTTTGAGAACGACCCTTTGGAAGACGTTCGCTTGAAGGCTCTGGAAGGCCTTCGCCCGCTCGCGGCCGATCCTCGCATCATGGGCGCTATCACCGGCGCTATGGCCCGCGACGGCAGCAGCGTCGTGCGCAGCCAGGTGGCCGACTGGATGTTGCAAAACCGGACGGATTCCATGGTCGGCATGTTTCAGGACGTGGTGCAGCGCGAGCCGAACGATTATGTCCGGTCGAAGTTCGCGAAAGCGCTGAAGGACATGAACGCGTCGGTAGGGACGTTCTGAGGCTTTGTAACAGGGCACGACTTTAGTCGTGCCGTAAACGGGAGCATCCGAGGGCTTTAGCCCCCGGCAATGAGGCTCGGGCGAGCAGGTTCTTTCGGTTATTTGGATGGCGCAACTAGAAACATGATCGGGCTCGGACACAAAGCGGCGAGGGCGATTCTTCTGGCGGCGGTCTGTGCGCTTTGCTCCTTTGCCCAGTCAACGGTGAACTGCCGGAGCGGCCGATGTGTGCTGAGCCTGACCGGCTCCTACCCCGTCGGCGCGCGCCTCAGGGTGAACGCAAGCGGCCCGGTGACCCTGGAGGCAGGGTCGTCCAAGGATCTGACTTACACCGCAACCGTTTCCGTGTGGGCCAGGAATGAGGGCGACGCGCGCCGCTTGCTGGAACAATACACCGTGCGGATGTTCTCGCAAGGCGATTGGTCCGTTCTGGCGGTTCCCATGGGCCCGCTGGCTTCGAGCCTCGATGTTCACGCTCCCAAGCTCAGCGCGGCATCCATCTACACTTTCGATGGCGCCGTGGAAGCGCGTGGCGTGGACGGTTCGCTCGATATCGAATCCGGCGGCGGGCCGATCGCCGTGGATCGGATTGCGGGAGACTGCGGTCTGCGGACCGGAGGCGGCTTCGTCCGCGCAGGCGCGGTGGGCGGCGCGCTGCGTGTCATCACGGGCGTTGGCCCTGTCAACGTCGCGTCAGTCAATGGGGAAGCCGTGCTGCAAACGATGGGCGGCGATATCGTAGTGGGCAACGCGGGAGCTTCGGTGTACGCGGAGACGGGCGCCGGCGCGGTGCGCGTGGAGCATGCCGCCGGTCAGGTGACGGCGACCAGCGGCGGCGGGCAGATCTGGGTGGGCGATGCGCGCGGAATGGTAATTACGCGCAACGCCGCGGGCCCGGTACGCGTGGGATCGGCCGCGAGCGTAATGTGCGACACGGGCTCGGGCTACGTAGAGCTCGGATCGGTCTACGGGTCGATGCGCGTGGCAACGGCCATGGGCAACATCCTGGCGTCGCTGGTCGGCGGCCGTTTTGCGGAATCATTTCTTTCCAGCGGAAATGGTGACATCACGGTGATGATCCCGTCTAACGTTGGTGTGACGATCCAAGCTGAAAACGCAATGGCCGACTCGGCGCGGCGCATCGTCTCGGACTTTCCACAGATTCCGGTGCGCGTGATAGGCACGAGGGTGATAGCTCAAGGAGCGGTGAACGGCGGCGGACCGGTGTTGCGCATTTCAGCTTCGAGCGGAACGATCTTCATCAAACGAAAGTGAAGGCAGAGGGAAGAGAGGTTTCTATGAAACTTGCATTTGCATTGGGGATTCTGGCGTGCGCCTCCGCATGGGCGCAGAACCCGCAACCCGCGCCGCCCGCGCCCCCCGCGCCTCCGGCGAGCCCCTTTTCGAACGCTGGAACGCTGCGGCAGTTGTTTACGTCCGGAGCCCAGACGACCTACCTGGGAATCGGCGTCCAGGAGGTGAACGCCGAACGCGCCAAGGCGCTCAACATGAAAGAAGAACGCGGCGCGGAAGTGACCAGCGTTACGGAGAACAGCCCCGCGGCGAAAGCCGGAATCAAGGAGCACGACGTAGTGCTCGAATACAACGGCCAGGCCGTGCAGGGCATTGAGCAACTCACGCGCCTCGTACACGAAACGCCCGCCGACCGGCAGGTGAAGATCGTCGTCTGGCGCAATGGAAAGAACGAGACGATCACGGCCACCATCGAGACGCAGAAATCGGAGGCCAGCGCGTACAGCTATGGCGCGCCGAACAACTATACGTTTACGATGCCCACCATGCCTCAGATCGATATTCCGAGAATGGTGATGAACACCCGGACCGCCCTTCTGGGCATTGAAGGCGAACCGGTAGGACAGGAAGCTCAATTCGCCGAATTCCTGGGCGTGAAAGAAGGGGTTCTGGTTAAGTCGGTGGTCAAGGACTCGGCGGCGGAAAAGGCGGGCATCAAAGCCGGCGACGTGGTGGTGAAAGTCGGCGATACCTCGGTGAAGGCGCCCGCCGACATCACGAGCAAGCTGCATAGTATGACGAACTCGACGGTCACGGTCACGGTGGTTCGCAACAAGAAAGAAATGCCCATCACGGTGACGATCGAGAACGCGGTTCGGACGCGCGGGGCGGCGCGCCCGGCGCGTACTATTCGCACGATTCGAGCCGTCCGCGTGTAGCCCCAGTGGGGCAGGTATCCAGACCTGCCGGGCGCGCGAAGCGCAGCTTCCGCGCCAGGCAGGCCGGGAGGCCGCCCTCGTGAATTCTCCCTTCTCCCATCCCACCCGAAGCCGATAGCTTCACCGCTTTTTCGCTATCCTCTTCCTTATGGCGTCTCGCGCGGTTCCGACTTCCGCTACCGGCCCGGCTCACTCCGACAAGAGCTTCTTCGGACATCCGCGCGGGTTGGCCACGCTGTTCTTCACCGAAATGTGGGAGCGGTTCAGCTATTACGGGATGCGGGCGCTCCTGATCCTCTTCATGACCGCGGGCGTGGAGCACGGCGGGTTGGGCTTCCCCGTGGCCAAGGCGGGAGCCGTGTACGGCATGTACACCGCCATGGTGTACCTCTTGAGCCTGCCCGGCGGTTGGGTGGCGGATAAGATCACCGGCCAGCGCCGCGCGGTGCTCTACGGCGGCATTCTGATTTCCGGCGGCCAGTTCTTTCTCATGGCGCACAGCACGGCGGGCTTCTATTTCGGTCTGGCCGTTCTGGTCCTGGGGACCGGGTTGCTGAAACCGAACGTGAGCACGATTGTGGGCCAGCTTTACGCGCAGGGCGATCCGCGCCGCGACGCGGGCTTCTCCATTTTCTACATGGGCATCAACCTGGGCGCGCTCATCTCTCCGCTGGCGTGCGGCTGGGTGGGAGAACGAGTCAGTTGGCGTCTTGGCTTCGGCTTGGCCGGAGTCTGCATGGCGGCCGGCGTGATTCAGTACCTCGCCGGCAGCCGGCATCTGGGTGACGCGGGATTGCATCCGGGCGGCGCCGGAACTCCGGAGGAGGCGCGCACGCTGAAGCGGCGAGCCGCCATTTCCGCTTTGTCGGCTCTCGGGCTGTTCCTCGCCGTGACCGCTTACGCAACCATGACCCGCATGGAGATTACGGCCGAGACCATCTCCGACGTGTTGGGCGTGGCCCTGCTGCTGATCAGCGTTTCCATTTTCTCGTGGCTGTTGTGGGGCAAGGGATGGTCGGCCATCGAGCGAAAACGCTCCGCCGCGGTTCTCGTTCTATTCATTGCCGCTTCCGTATTTTGGTCCGCGTTCGAGCAGGCCGGTTCATCCCTTAATCTGTTCGGCGACCGCCATACGAACCGCTACATTCCGGCCTTCGGACCGTTCCCGGCTAGCTGGTTCCATTCCTTTCAGCCGTTCCCGGCTTCCTGGTTTCAGTCCGTTCAGCCCCTGTTTATCGTGATCCTCGCGCCGTGTTTCGCGTGGCTCTGGCTGAAGCTGGCGAGGCGCGAGCCATCGAGCCCCGCTAAGTTCGCCTGGGGGCTGCTGTGCGGCGGCCTGGGCTTCGCCATTCTGGTCCCCGCCGCGAGCATGGGAATGGTCTCGCCGTGGTGGCTCGTGGCGACGTATCTATTCCACACGATCGGCGAGCTTTGCATCAGCCCTGTCGGACTGAGCGCCATGACCAAACTGGCCCCCACGCGCCTGGCCGGCATGATGATGGGCCTCTGGTTCGTCAGCATCGCCAACGGCAATTATCTCGGCGCCCGAGTGGCATCCCTCTACGAATCGGTCTCGCTGCCGACACTGTTCGGCATTGTGGCCGCGGTAGCGTTCTTAGCCTGCATAGCGCTGGTGATTCTTATCAAGCCGACGGTCAGACTCATGTCCGGCGTGAAGTAGGGAACGTCCTAGAAAGTTAGTTCTGTTCTGTTGAGAAAACCCACAGTACATGCAGTACGGAAATGGAGTTTATTGCAACTTATTAGCCGATTCTTCAGGACTGACGTGTCGAAACTCGCGCACTAGATTGTTATACTTCTCCTAATCCGCTGTACGATGCCGTCGGCGCAGATGGGTGGGGAACTACACTTTTCCTGCCTGGGAGAAACACGATGCAACACACGAGGAGAGCGTTGTCTGGTTTTGCCATTCTGGGGTTCGCGCTGGCTCTAGCGCTGCCCAACGCCGGTCGCGCGGGCACGCTTAGCGGCTCGGTTTCACCGTTGACAGATAGCTCAAGCGCGGATCTCAGCGCGCTTGGGAATGTGGACTGGGCGATCTGGGGGCAAGGAATCAGCACGTCGCTCGCGCCCACGAATTCCATGTCGGGCGGCAGCGGCATCAGCAATCTCACGGATTACAGCAATGGTTCCCCCTTACGTGGCTTGGGCCAGTTTGGGAGCTACAACGAGGCCCTGTTCAGTTGGTCAAACGGTTCGCCCACGGCTTCGGCCTCAAACGTCGCAAGCGGAATTCAACTCGAATCAGGTTATAACGGGTCATCCCAGCAAGCCGTTGGGGAGGGTTTTTCATTCACGGTAGCCGCGGGAACCACGCTGGAAGAACTGTTGCTCTACAGCACGGTGAACTACGGGACCGCGCAGGTTACGGCGTCGCTATCGGATTCGAGCGCCTCCCCAATAACATTGAATCTCGGGCCGGTGAATTACTGCTGCAACGGCAACACGCCGTACGTAACGGCGATCGAGTTCGCGGCGGATTCTCCCAATCAGACGCTGGATGTCAGTCTGACGCTCTCCTACGACGGTTCCGGAGACGGGACGGGCAACGCCGCCCTCCAAGGCGTAGCTGTGTCCGATGTAGCTCCCGAACCCGGTTCCTTCCTTCTCGGCGGCGCGGGGCTGGCCGGCCTGCTGTTCGCGGCCAAGAGGAAGCGGGACAAAGTAAACCAGGCAGCGTGAGTAAGCAGACCGGCTAGCCGCAATACCGTTCACTTAGCGCCGTGGCGCGGGCTGTCAAGCCTTTAGAGCCGAAATTCATCTCGGCTATTCTGCCGCCGCACAAGCCAAAGCGACCAGTATTGCAGCGAGCCGTTGCTCCTTACCGGGAACCCGCGATGCCCAGGGCGGTGGCGGCGGACTCCAGCGCGCGGTCCAAGGTAAGCAGCTCCCATTTCCCAATCAGTGCGGATGCGAGGAGGTGCAGGTCCACCCAGCCCAAGCCGGCGCCCCACAATCGCCGGGTCTCGATCAGGTGGGAAACCTCGCGCTCCGCGGCCAACGGCGCAAGCGGGAGCCGTCGCAGGTCGGCAAGCGTCGCGGCCCGATTCTTGAGATTGCCGCAGGCGAGTTCCCCGAGCACGAATGGGTGCATGGCCACTAATCCGTCGGCCAGCAGTTGCCTTAACGCAGGGTTGTCGCGGCGGAAATGGCCGATCCAGATCGAGGTATCCGCCAGCGTCATCGCGCGGGCGCCCGCCGGCGACGCCCCGCGCGCGCTTCCGGCATGGCGCCGCCGAGCGCGGCCAGCCGGCGCGCGGCTTCCCTTGCGGTCAGCTCCCGCAGAGCTGCGTGGATCAACGCCGTCTTTTCCTGGATGCCGGTAGCCTCGCGCGCTTCGCGCACGAGTTCATCATCCAGGTTGAGCGTAGTCCTCATATGCATCAGTATAGACGATTGATGCATATCTCGCCGGCCCTCATGCTTGCCATGGCCGCCAACGCTCGCTTGCGCGCAAAATCGCGATCCACAATCGGCTTGGGGTACGTCTTCCCAAGTTGGACGCCGGCTTCGGAAAGCACGAGCGGCGGCGCTTCCCATGGCCGATGGATGAAGGCGTTGGGGAGCTTCGCGAGTTCCGGAACCCAACGCCGCACATAGCTTCCTTCGGGGTCGAACTTCTCTCCCTGAAGGACGGGATTGAAGATGCGGAAGTAAGGCGCCGCATCCGCGCCGCAGCCCGCGGTCCACTGCCACCCCATCGTGTTGTTCGCAAGGCCGGCGTCCACCAGCGTGTCCCAGAACCACGCCGCGCCCTCCTGCCACGGAAGCAGCAAGTGCTTCACCAGGAAAGAGGCCGCGTTCATCCGCACGCGGTTGTGCATCCAGCCGGAGCGCCATAGCTCGCGCATCCCGGCGTCCACCAACGGATAGCCGGTCTGGCCGCGCGTCCAGGCCTTTAACGCGTTCGCATCCATACGCCAAGGGAAGCCGCGGAACTCCACGCGCAGGGGCTCACGCTCGGTATGGGGGAAGTGGAACAGCAGATGGTGCGAGAACTCGCGCCACGCGATTTGCCTGAGAAACGCCTCGGCCCCTTGCGCCAGCCGGCCGCCCGCCATCCAGATCCGGTGAGCCGCTCGCCAGACGCTTCGCGCCGCGATCTCCCCGAAATGAAGATGGGGCGATAAGCCCGACACGCCCTCGCGATCCGGCCGGTCCCGTTCCGTCGGGTATCGCTCAACCGCGGACTCCAGAAACGCCTTCAGCCTCGCTCGCGCGCCATTCTCGCCCGGCGTCCACGTGTCCCTCATCCCTCCGGCCCAGTCCACTTTGGGCTCCAGTTGCAGGCCGGCGATCGATAGAGATCGTGGCCAAGCCGCCGGATTTTCGAGACGCGCGGTCGCTTCCACAAGCTCGGGCGCATCCGGCATTGCCAGGCACGCCCGCCAGAAAGCCGTGAATACCTGGAACGGCTTCCCGCTTGCGTTCAGAATGGCGCCCGGTTCGAACAGTAGATTGCCAGGGCATGATTCGGCGGCGATCCCCCGATCTTCGAGCCGGCGCTTCACTTCTCGCTCTTTGGCCATGGCCGCGGGCTCATAGCGGCGGTTCCAGTGAACCGAAGCGGCTCCCGTTTCCGAAGCCAGACGGACCAGCGATTCCGCCGTGGGTCCTTTCCGGACGATGAGCCTCGATCCGTGCCGGTTCAACGCCGCGTCCAGCTCACACAGCGACTGATGCAGCCACCACCGCGAGGCCGCCCCCAAAGGCCATGGCGCATCGTCTTCCGGGGACCACACGAACACGGGGATGACGGCTCCGCCACGCGCGGCCGCCCGCTCCAGCGCAGGATTATCCGCCAGCCGGAGATCGAGATCGATCCAAAACAAAGCGGCTTTGCCGCTTGTTTCGCGTGCGCTACTCATGGATGCGTTTTCGCCCGCCCGGCGCCAGGATCGCGCGCCTACTGCCGCGAGGAATCCGCGCCCGGGGCGGGCGCCGATGGCGAATTCGCGTAGTAACCCTCGCGCGTATGTACGACTTGCTTCTTCCTGGTAGCCAGGTGGATGTGCCGGTAACTCCCGGCTTCGCCCGGTTGGTCGGGAGTATATCCAATGCTGTACTGGTTGCGCAGGTCCTCTTCAATCGCGGCGTAGATCTTGTCGATCGGCAGGTGCAATCGGCCTACCTCGAAGAACCGCCCGCCGGTCTCGTTCGAAATCTGCTGCAACACCTTCTTGCCGTCCGCGAGGTTCCCGCCCCCGCCCCCTCCTCCTCCCGGCATGGGCATCGGCATACGGCTTCCGCGCCTTCCCATTCCGCCACGGCCCATGGGCACGGCATTCGATGGGTATGCGCTCGAGTCGGCAAAGAGGATGGAATAGACCAGCGTGTCCGCCTTTTGCGCCGAAGTGATCGCCTGGTAAAGCGTCGACTTGCTGCCCGTATCCACGCCGTCCGTGAGCAGGATCAGCGCCTTCCGGCCCGTTTGCTTGCGCATCAGCTCGTCGCCCGCCAGCAGGATGGCGTCGTACAAGTCCGTGCCGCCCTGCGACCGCCCCCGGCCGCCTTGTCCTCTTCCCTGGGGATATCCGCCGCCTCCGGGGTAGCCTCCACCTGGATAGCCTCCGCCTGGGTACCCACCGCCGGAATTTCCGCCTTGTCCCTGTCCTTGACCCTGCCCCTGGCCTTGCCCCTGACCCTGCTGCGCGGGCGGCTCCCCAACCTTGAGCAAATCCAGAGCTTTCTCCAGCTTTTCTCGCGATGGGGTCAAATCCTGCAACAGCTCAACCTCGAAATCGAAGTGGATCACGAACGCCTGATCGCGATCCTCCCGCAGAATCTGGTCGAAGAATTTTAGGCTGGCATTGCGCTCGGTGTTCAGCAGGTTGCGCTGGCTCTGGCTCGTGTCCACCAACAGACCCAGCGTGAGCGGAAGGTCGGATTCCTGCGAGAAGAACTTGATGGTTTGACGCTGGCTCTCTTCTTCCAGAATGAAATCGTCTTTCGTCAGTCCCTTGACGATCTTGCCGTTGTGTTCGCGCACCGTCGCAAACAGGTTGACCAGGTTCACATTGGTGGCGAACGTGGGCTGTCCCGCCGCGGGCGCCACGGTCGGTTGCGGATTCGAAGTCTGGGGCGGGGCGCCCGTGGCCTGTTGGGCGCGCAGGATTCGCGCCGCCGGGAGCATCGTGAATGCGGAAAGCAGCTTGCGCCGCGAAATGTGGGGAATCATACGGATCGCCTATGTAATTGTATGATGCCCGGCGGAAGAGATGCGTTTCCCCGTTCCGCACCGTTTCCATGCGCGACGGGGCGGCGGCTCAGAGCTTTCCGGACATGCGTGTCCTTGTGGCTCGCGTCGTGACGCGCCGGCGCCGCCACGCCAACCCTCCCAGGCCCAGGGCCACCAGAAGGAACGACAGCGGCTCCGGGGTTGTTTCCTGCGCCTGGATCCAGGTAGCATTCGCCGGAACGCTGACGTCCCCGAACAGATCGCCGAAGAAGGAATTGTTCGAGGCATTGACCGCCGGAGGTTCGTCGCAACTGCTGGAGCCGAAGCAAATGCCAAGGTCGTGCACGCCGATCAGTTCGCCGTCGTAGAAACTCGGCCCTCCGGAATCTCCGTGCGAAATATCGACCTCGTCGTAGCCGCTATAGGGATTCGGGTCAGCGCAGCTCTGAGACTGCGTGTCCCAGTCCTTCGGGCAGAGGGCGTTTGTAGACGTCACTCCCGGTTCGTAGAAATTCTCCAACCAGCAACTGCGAGGACCACCCAAAGTAGGAACCGTTTACCACGTACTGATTTTCGCCTGCCTGGAGGTTTCCATAGGTTCCGTTCGCCCCCGTGAGCCCGTTCCCGCTGACGCCGTAACCCGCCAGCAGGTCGAGAGCCGTGGTTGGCGTACCGTTGTACAGTGCGTAGCCGGTGGCGAACCCGGGCGCCGGGCTGCTCAAATGTAGTACCGCCAAGTCGTTTCCTTGAGTCGAATTTCCGGTGTATCCGGGGTCTACGGAGACGCTTGCGACGGACACGGAATCCGCCACTCCGCCCGGCGCCATGAACGTAACCGTGATGTTCGAGGCCAGCGCCGCTCCGTACATAGAGGTCACGCAATGCCCCGCGGTGAGGATGGACGAGCCGTCCAGGAGCAACGAGCCCGTGCACCCGCCGATGCTGCTGCTCACCTCAACCACGCCGCTCAGATTCACACCGTCAATGGGCTGCCCGTAAACCACCAGTGCGGAATATGGATCGGTCCCGGGAGACGCAGGAAGGTTGGTGATGACGATGCCCCATGCCGGCGCGGACAGGAACAACGCCATTCCCGCCGCAATGAAGATTCCCCAGAGGTGCTTTCGAAGCGTCATCCCGCGTATGCGACCGCTCTACCCAGTATGCTGGGTGCAAGGCCCGATATTCAAGGGCACAACGGTCTTCAGACCCGATCGAAGTACTATACGACCGGACCTCCACCCGCGCCCAGAGTCATCCCCTGGACATCCGTCAATCATCCGCGCTTCCCCGATTGCGCTTCTCGAACCAGCTTGACTTGAACGACGGCCTTCCCCATCGGGCGTAAACTAAGAGCAGTGGGTTCGCGAGTCCTTGGGGCGATTGCTGTCGCCGCTATGCTGTGGGAGGGTCCCTCCGGCACATCCGGGCAAACGGGCTCGCTGTGTCCGGCGTGCCAGCCCATAGTCATCGACTATCCGGAGAATGGCTCGATTTTTCCTCCCGATATCTCCGCGCCCGTTTTCTTGTGGCGCGATCCGGTGAAGAACGCCGTCGCGTGGCGCATTGTCGTGTCGTTTGCGGATGGGGCTCCCTCGCTTAGTTACTCTTCACCGGGTCCTCGCCTGCGTATCGGCCCGATGGATCAGGACGCCGTCGCCAAGACCAACGAGCCTCCCAAACTCACGCCCCAGCAGGCGCAGCAGCGCGCCTGGATGCCGGACGAAACGCAGTGGAAAGCCATCAAGCTGCACTCCCGCGCGGCAGCCGCCACGGTGGCGATCGCCGGTTTCACGGATGCCAGGATGTCTCATGCCGTCTCCACCGGCGGCGTGACTATCGCCACATCAAACGACCCGGTAGGCGCTCCCATCTTCTATCGCGACGTCCCGCTGATGCCCACGGAAACCGAGGAGGGGGTGATCAAGCCGATTCCCTCCGAGGCCGTCCGCCTCATCAAGTGGCGGCTGCGCGATATCGGCCAGCGCGAGAGCCGCGTCGTCCTGAGCCGCATGCCGGTCTGCGCCAATTGCCATTCGTTTTCGCTCGATGGCAAAACGCTGGGCATGGATTTGGATGGGGTTCAGAACAACAAAGGGCAGTACAGCCTTACGCCGCTCGAGCGCGAGACATCCATCGGCAACGAGAACGTGATTCAGTGGAGCGGCGAGGCCGGCCGGCTCGCCAGTTCCATGCGCGTCGGCTTCATGTCGCAGGTTTCGCCCGACGGCAAGTACGTGGTGACCACCATCGACCCGCAGGGCACGGCTAACACCAGCAACTACTACGTTCAAAACTTCTTGGACTACCGGTTCCTGCAGGTGTTCTACCCCACGCGCGGCGTTCTCATGTGGTACAACCGCTCCACGCGCAAGCTCGAGCCGCTGCCGGGCGCGGACGATCCCCGATTCGTGCAGATGGGAGGCGTTTGGAGCCCAGACGGAAAGTACCTGGTTTTCGCCAGGGCGGCTGCACGGGACCCTTAACGCCGGGCGTCCCCATGGCGAAGTTCGCCAACGACTCCAACGAAACCCAGATTCAGTACGACCTCTATCGCATTCCGTTCAACGACGGACAGGGCGGAGTAGCCGAGCCCATCCGCGGGGCGTCGGACGACGGCATGAGCAACTCGTTTCCCAAGATCTCGCCCGACGGCCGCTGGCTCGTCTACGTCCGCGCCCGCAACGGCATGTTGATACGGCCCGATAGCCAGCTCTATATCGTTCCCGCATCGGGCGGCGTGGCGCGCCGGCTGAACTCGAACGCGTCCCCCATGAACTCGTGGCACAGTTTTTCGCCCAATGCGCGCTGGCTTGCCTTTTCCTCCAAGAGGCGTTCGCCGTACACGCAGTTGTACCTGACGCACATCGATGCGGACGGCAACGACAGCCCGGCTATCCTCGTCGAGAACGCCACCGCCTCGAACCGCGCCGTAAACATTCCCGAGTTCGTAAACATTCCTCCGGATGGCCTGGTTAGCATTGGCGGCGCGGCCATCGATTACTACCGTTTCTTCGATCGCGCCGCTTACCTCCAGAAATCGGGCAGCTATGCGGATGCGGCCGCGGAGTGGCGCAGGGTCCTCGAAACCAAGCCCGACGATCCGCTCGCGCACGAAAACCTGGGCATGGCGCTGCTTCTAGCGGGTCGCCGCGACGAAGCTTCCGCCGAAGTCCGCACGGCCGAGGATCTGAAGCTCCGCAAAGCGATCGAGACGGCGCCCACAGCCGAGTTGTATGACAAGTTGGGCGCCGTATTGCTCGAGGGAGGCCGCGCGGACCAAGCCGTCTCGCAGTTTCAAAAGGCGGTCCAGCTCGATCCGAAATTCGCGCCGGCGCATGTCGACCTGGGCAACGCGCTGGCTTCGCAGGGCCGCTTCGATGACGCTCTCGCGGAACTGCGCAAGGCCATTGACGCCGATCCGAAACTGGCGCGCGCCTATTCGGGCATGGCGTCGATTCTGAACGGCAGGCGCCAGCTCGACGAAGCGATCGAGTTATGGCGCAAAGGCCTTGAACTCGACCCGAGCGATGCGGAGGCGTATGTCAACCTGGGCGTCGTCCTGTTCGCTCGCGGCGAGTTCGCCGAAAGCGTTCCGGACCTTCTGAAGGCGAGCGAACTCGCGCCCAACAACCCGGTGGCGCTCAGCCAGGCGGCATGGGCGCTGGCCACGTGTCCCGAGGCGAAGTTCCGCGACGGCGACCAGGCAGAATCGCTTGCCGGACGGGCCGTTCAGCTCACCAGGGGAAACGACGCTACGGCGCTCGACGCGCTGGCCGCCGCTTATGCGGAGAAGCAGCAATTCGAAAACGCCGCCCTGACCGCGCGCCGCGCGGAAGCTCAGGCCGCGAAGGAAAACCAACCCTACCTTGCGGCCGCCATCCATCGCAGAGTCGCGCAGTACGAGTCCAAAGAGCCCTACCGGGCTGGGAAGCCGTAGCCGCTAACCTCTCACTGCAACGCTTCGATTGCCGCCGCCACCTGCTCGCGAAACGCAGCCCAATCCTGAACGCCGAATAGCTTGTCGTGGTCTCTATCGCCTAGGTGGAAGGAGCCCATGCGCTTCCGGATCAGAGCTTCAGCCGACTGGGCCGCCGCCGAACCCGGCTTTGGTTTTCGCGAGACGGGCCAAGGTTAGCAGATGGCGGTAGTCGTCCAAACCCGCGGCTATGCGGGCGAATTCCACCGTGGGGATCAACTGACCGTCCGGCGAGGCCAGCGCCCAGGCATAATCGTCCTCACGGCTATCCAGCGCATAGAAAGGATCGCCTGCAGTAATGTTCCAGTGCCAGGCCACGCGGAATTTCAGGTTGAGCTCTTCGCGGCCTTGTACAGGAAGTCGCCGAAAGTCCAGCGGCTGGCGCTGTTATAGAAAGCCCATTCGCCGCCGCGCTCGTGGAGCAGGTTGACGCCGGCCTCGTCGAACTGGTTTAGAGTGGCGATGCTCAGGGTACGGGCAAGGATGAAGTAAGGGTCCTCGGCGGAGGCATGTCCCCGTTCGAGACTGGTGGGAACCGTAAAGAACGGCGGGCCTTTCGGAAACGCAGCGGTGTATGCGCCGGCGTTCTCGATAGACTTCTTCAGGTTATCGCCGCCCGGTTCGTCTCCCAGGTTCCAGTACACCGGCAGCCACCCTCTCGCCTGAGCGTGATACTGAACGGTCGTATAAACCGCCTTTACGAACTCGCTGTAATCCTTGAAGCCGGCCTCTTGCATCTTGGCGGCGTCCTGATAGTAATCGTCGAGTCCGTGCGATGCCCGAGCCGTACGAGATCACCGCCAGGAATCCCAGGTCTTTAGCCTGCTGCATCTCGCGGTCGCCGTAGCGAAAGTCCAGGTTGGGCTTGCCGCCGGCGAAGCCTAGATAATCAATGCGCGGGACGCCCGAGAACATCGTAAAGCCGCGTTCGCGCAGCAGGCGCAAGCTCTTGGCGGACACGCTCGCGGTGAAGGCGGTAGTGGCCGGGTCGTCGCTAAACCAGGGCAGCGCAATGGAGCCGCCAAAAGGTCCGGCCGGAATATCCATCGGGTCGAGCGCGCCTCTCCGCACGGTGAACTGGAGCGGCGCCGATGTGGCCTCCCCCGTCTGTGGCGTGAAGCGCACCTGTCCCTTGTAGACGCCGGGACTGGCCCCCGCGGGCGTGCGGACGTTGAGGTAGAAGAAGCGCGCCGTGTCTTTGGGCATCGCCACGGAAGTCAGCGGGAGCACCAGACGCGGGGAAATGGTATAAACAGCGCCATCCAAGGTGACTCGCGTGATGCGGTTGGAGACGTAACCTATGTCGATGCTGGCCGCCGGAATCACGCCCTGCGGGCCTGTCAAATCCGTGACGGAGATCTCGCTTCGGCCGAGTTCCTTGAGAGGGTAAACGCCCACAATGACCGGGGCGTCCTCGCCCGCGAACGCATCTCCCGCGAGCGGCTTTCCCAGTTCGGATCGCATCGGAGCGGCATTGTACGCGAGGTTCCCCATCAGATCGCGTTGATACACCAGATAGCCGCGTTGCGCCCCTTGCGCCTCGGGTTGAATCGGATCGCCCGTCGGCTGCGGCAACACTCGTTTGAACGCGTTGTCGAAATAGAAACGCCGGCGCTCCTTCACCCAATCCAGGAATTTCGCGCCCTCGGCGGCCTTCGCCACGGAGTAGAAAATCACCGTGGACACCGCGTTGGCCCATTCCTGTCCTTGGAAGTCCAGAAAAAGCTGGCCGCCGGTCACCGAAACGTCGAAGGTCTTTTCCGAAAAGTGAACCCGGCCGTACTTATCGAAAACATCGTCGATGGGCAGGTCCTCGGTATCCCAAAAGTGGAAATACTTCTTTCGGAAAGCCTGCAAGTCCATCCTCTCGGAAAACGCTCTCTTGCCTTGCGCCAGAATGGATCGCTCCCGGTAGATCTGGTTCTCGCCCCAATAGCCCCCCGGCGCGTCGAGATTTACGAACACCCGATAGTCGCCGTTGGGAACATCCACTGCCAGGCCTCCGGACTCGATGCAGATGAACCGCTGATACAACGGGTCCGGCTGGAGCGCATCGAAGGCCCGCCATGTCTTGGCGTTTTTCAGGCCATAGCCGCGGCCGGCGCTGTACGCCGTGGAAGGCGTAATCGCGGTGAAGCCATCCATCACCGAACTGCCGCCCGGTGCGAAGGCGAAGGCGTATAACCCGTTAAAAAACGCTTTCGGCGTGACGTCGCGCTCCACGCGCACATTGTCGATGAACAAGGGTCCGTTGGGCGAGTCCAAGGCGACCACCAGACGGGTGATCCCGTCCAGAATCAGGTTCCGGCCCGGGCGGCTTTTCTCGCCCACGTAGAGCGACTTCAAGGGCAGGATCAGCGTGCTCGCGCCCGGCGCCGCCAGCGCATCGTAGTTGACGCGCGTCCAATACTCCTTGGTCTCCTTATCCTGGATCTCGATGATGATCGGCAGTCCGCTCGGCGCGTCGGTGTACGTGTCGATCTTCAAAAAGTCGTAGCCGGACCAGTCTTGCGGCGTGTACATAGCCGCGTAGCCCTTGTCGATTCGCAGCGACTTGGTCCCATCGGTCGCGTGCTCCGAAACCACGGCTCCGCCCTCGAAGGGGCTGCCATTTTCGAACGACGCGATCGGTTTGACCGGCGGTCCGGTGACGGCAGTCCGCGGCGTTTCGAGGGCCGTACCGCAGGCGTAACACTTCTTCCACTCCGGCATGTTGCGGTACGCGCAACGGGGGCAACGCACGGCTCCATTCCCCAGGGGGCCGGGCGGCGCGATGGGCGCTTCCTCGTTACCCAACTCCGGAGCCGGTGTGAGAGGAACGTCGCCGCCCACGCGCTCCATGGCAACGTCGTCGATCCACAATAACCCCGGCCCCCACAGCCCGAACGACGGCCCTGTCTTGGCCGGCTCGGGAAGATCCGCGACGTAGGTCAGCCGCGTCCAGCCGAACGTCCCGTTCTTCTTTAACGGAAAATACTTCCCGTTAAACATGAACTCGGTATCGTTGTTGTAACTTCCGATTCCGATCTCCATGCCGCGGATGTAGGCGGTGATGGCGTACCTTCCGGGCGTCAGGTCATGCGTCTGTGCGATGCGGATCTTGCCTGGGGATGCGCACGAAAGCATGCCGGAGGCATTGCCCGTGCGCGCCACCTGGCCCACCTCGAACTTGCAGTCCCCCTCGTAGTTCCATCCGGACCACTTGGCGAACACGAATCCGAACTGATCCGGCTTCTGGGTGATCTCAAAGGAAGGGTCGTCGATGAGGTTCGACGCGCTATCGGTAGCCAGAGGAGCGCACACCACCGCCATGCACGCGAAAGCCAGCTTACGCACGGCGTCCCCTTCATCCTTCAAATCCTCAATGAGTCATGGCGTAGGTCACATAATTCACGCCAATCCGTATGCCGAGAGCGGCGTAGTGTTCCGGATAAGTTGGCGAGTCGGCCCACTCCCAGGAGTCGCCGACATCGGATTGATAGGTGATTGCCACGACTACCCGCCCGCGTTCGTCGAGGATACCCATCCACTTGTCGGGGCAGGGCGAACATTTCCAACTGCGGCCCCGCGCAACGGATCCTTGGCTGGCCACCTGATACCGGTCGTCCAGGTCGTAGACCGTGTGGAAGATGGGGTCTCCGTTCTGAAACTCCACAACCTCCCTCTCCGGAAAGACCTTCTTCATGCTGGCCATGAACACCGCCCACTCGGCGTCGCCCCAGAAATCGTCGCACATGAAGAAGCCGCCGCGCAGCAGGAACTCGCGTAGCGATTTCGCTTGCGAGTCGGTCAACTGCCAGTGGCCTGTTTGCACGGCATAGAGCCACGGCCAATCGTACACTTCGCCCTCGTCGAGGTTCACGGGTTGTTCGACGGAACGCACATGAATGCGCGTCAGCCTGCGGACGGCTTGTACGAAATGCCGGTCGGCGCGCGGGTAATCTTGCGTCCAGATCGAGTTCCCTTCGGTCCACAATCCGCCGCCTGCCCGGAACCCGAAGCCCGCGCCCATGCCGCCGCGCATTCCAGGCGCTGGCGGGTACATGAGGCGAGCGAACGTCCATTCGCTTTTCTCTTGCCAGTCGGGCGGCAAAGGGATCGGCGCCGAGGCGGTACTCGACGCCTGGGTACTCGCGAAACCGCGCCTGAAATGCGGAAAGCGCGCCAACCAGACAAAATCCACCCGCCACCGTCAGGATTGCCCCACGGCGCATCAATACATACCTATAGCCTGTGACTGGACTCCTCGGAGCGGATACACTACCGCTCCCTTGATCGGCAGGCTCTGGTTCTTGCCCAAGCAGCAACTGTACCAGTTCGGAACGCGTGGCGGGCGACCACCGCCCGCGTTCGGGAGCCTTACGCCTACGCCTTCTTGGCGGCAGCGGCCTGCTTCGCCCGATACTCAGCCCAACGCTTCTTGGTAGCCTCGATGATCCGGCGGCGGCCTTCGGCGCTGATCCGGCGCTTCTTGGGAGCGGATTGGGACTTGGGAGCGGATTGCGGTGCGGCGGCCGGTGATACGGGTCCGGCTGCCTTGCGAACCGCGGCCCATCGACGTTTCTGCGCCAGAGCCATGCGCCGGCGCGCGGCGGCGCTCAAAACCCGTTTCCCTCCTTCCGCCGCGGGGGCCTGAGCGACTGCCGGCTGACCCGTTAGCTTCTCCTGGAGTTCGGCCATCTTGGCTTCAATCTGAGCGATTTGCTGGCGATAGCCCAGTAAGGCTGCCTGCAGCAACTCGGTGTCTACTTTGTTTGCGACCATAACTAAAGTATAGCTTCAAGAGACAACTCGCGAATTCTCCGAGCAAGGGGACTGACACCCGTTAAGGACCAGACGTACTATTCGGTACTGCCGGTTTAGGATGGAATCGGCTGGGCGGGGTCCGGCGCACTCAGTCATCCCGCGCGCGTTGGTCTGGAATTTCGGGGAAGCGACGCTGAGCCGGCCCAGTGATTCACGGCGCCGCGTCGCACACCCAAAGGAATTGGTCGTCGGATCCTCTGAATGCTAATGGATGTATACTGAGCATTCTCAAGATCCGAAAGAGGAAACCCCCGATGAGATACTTCCTTTTAGCGACAGTTCTGGCGCTGGCCTCGCTTGCCTTGGCGCTGGACGGCCAGTTCGGCATTCACGATCCCTCCACCGTCGTTCAATGCGACGGCAAGTTCTACGTTTGGGGGACAGGCGGAACGCCGCTTGTCTCCGACGATGGCTGGACTTGGCGCGCTGGGACGCGGGCCTCGCGCAGCGGCATGGCCCCCGACGTGATTCACATCGGCGACCGCTACTACATGTACATTGCCAGCAACCCCGGGGGGCAGCCCCATGCCGAGATCAACATGATTTGGAGCAAGAGCCTCGACCCGGATTCCCCCGACTACAAATGGGAACAGGGCGGCCTCGTGGTTTCCACCAACGGCGTTGAAGACTGCAATGGCATCGATCCAGGCGCGTTTCTCGATCCCACCAACGGAACCATGTGGCTCACCTACGGTTCTTATTTCGGCTACATCCGGCTGGTGCAGCTCGACCCCAAGACGGGAATGCGGCTCAACCCCGCCGTCAAGCCACTCGACGTGGCCATCAACTGCGAAGCCTCGGACATGATCTATCACGATGGCTACTACTACCTGCTGGCCACGCATGGCAGTTGCTGCCGCGGTACGGACTCCGGTTACAACATCCGCATGGGCCGCTCGCGGAAAGTCACCGGCCCGTTCATCGACAACATGGGCGTCGACATGATCAGGGCGGCGGCAAGCAGCTTATCGGCTCGGGCGGCCGCACGGTCGGCGCCGGCCATTTCGGCCTGCTGGACCTGGGTCAGGGCGTGCAGAAGTTCTCCATGCACTGGGAAGCCGACTGGATAAGGGCGGCGCCAGCGTGCTCGATATCCGTCCGCTGCATGTGGAAGGACGGCTGGCCGGTGGCCGGCGAGAACGCCAAGGAAGGCACTTATGAAATCGAATCCCCGCGCACGGGCACCGCGCTTGAGCTGGCGGTAGAGGGCTCGCCGGTGGGCGGCGGGCGCCGCGGCGGCGGTGGCGGTCGTGGCGCGGGGTTTGGCGGGCCCGGCGGCGGGCGTGGACCTGGAGGCGCTCCAGGCGCGAGCGCCGCAAGGTGGAGCCCCGCGGAGCGCCAGCCGGAGCGGCGGCTGCGGCGCCTCAGGCCGGCGGACGCGCTCCGGGCGCTCCCGGCGCGGCTCCTCAAGGCGGCGCGCCCGCCGGACGCGGCGGTGGGGGCGGAGGAATGTTCGGCGGCACGGGCGCCCCGGTTCCGGATCAGAGCGTCGCGGAGGTATCCGCTAACTGGCCCGTCGGGGAAGATCGATACGTCGCATGGGCGATCTACCTGTGCCAGGCCCAGCAGAAGTGGGCGATTCGCGCCGGCTCCGAACGCCGGCGGTTATCCGGGCTCGCCGTATTTCAAAATCACCATTGCGGGCACGAACCGTGCGCTGGCAGCCACGGAAGACGCCGAACTGGTGGTGCTGCCCGAGTTCACCGGCGCGCCGGAACAGCTCTGGCGGATCGACCAGCTTGCCGACGGCTCTTACCGCATCATGCCGAAGGCCGTTCCCAATTCCAAGGAGCCGCATGGCGATTTCGGCCATCGGCGACAGCTTCGCGACGCTGGAGAAGTTCGACCCGGCGAGCGACAAACAGCACTGGCTGCTTAAGACGCCGTAATCGCGCTCGATCGGAGACGGAAGAAAGGAAAGACAGGCAAGGCCGAGACCTACGCGAAGGGTCGCACATGAAAGCGCTCAGCCGATACCAGATGCCGCCGCTTGCAGTATTGGCCGTGCCGGCGCTTTTGGCGGCCGGCGCCGCCGCCGCCGCCGAGCCTGTTCAGGAACGTCCTCTGACTCGGCCTGTTTCGGCGGCCAGGGCCCCCGATCCGAACGGTTACATCCAGCGCTGGCTGCTTCTCGATCCGATTCGCGTGCAGGTTCGCAGCAACCAGCAATTGACCGACAGTTTCGTGCAGGCGGCTTTGAAGAAGGAGTACTTTCCCGACCAGTTCACCGTGGTTCCGCGGGATGGCGACAAAGTGACTGTCGATAACGCCGAACTCGTGTGGCACGCAGTGGACGCGAGCGGGTACAACGTCAACCTGTACCATTTTGCCTACGACCGGGGAAAGCCGGCTCTGAACGCCGTCTACTGGGCTGTGACCATCGTGAACTGCCCGCGGGAGATACGCGATGCACGCCTGTCGGTCGGCTCCAATTCGGCCTCAATCTGGTGGCTGAACGGCAAGGAAGTGATCGACCTTTATGGCGACCGTCACATGCTGGTGAATGATGGCGTATCCAAGCGCCTCACGCTCAATAAGGGGCCGAACATCCTGCGTTGCGCCGTGATCAACTCGCCTGGGCTTAGCAATATGTGCGCGCGGTTTCTGGATGCGGAGGATAAGCCGCTGAAGGAGATTACGCTCAGCGTAAACGAGGTGCGTAAATGAGCCGCGAGGCAAGGTCCGCCGGTTCCTGAAAACGCATGGACCAGAAACGGATTCTAATGACTACCAACAAAGATCGAGAACTTCGAAGAAGGCCTTCTATGACTACTCTCCGCCGCCTCATCCTATTTGCGTCCACAGCCTTGGCCGGCATGGCCTTTGTCACTATTGCCGCTGCGCAAGCCAACCCGGCCCGCGGCGCTTCGCCTGCCGCTCAAACGAATCCCGCGCCCGCGGTTCCAACCCAAGGGCGTGGCGCCGCGCCCGCTCAGGCGAACGCCGCCGCCGCTCCAGCGGCTCGCGGACCCGCGCCCACCCTCACGAAGCCCGCCACGCCAACCAAGCTGCCGGACGCCCAAGGCTTCATCCCGCGCTGGATGCTCCTGGAACCGATTCCATTCAACAGCCTCACGGAGAACGCCGTTCGCGCGGGCGTGAAGAAGGAGTACTTTCCCAATCAATTCACCGTGATTCCGAAGGACGGAGACAAAGTGACGGTGGACGGCAAGGAACTCACGTGGCACGCGGTGGACACGAAGCTGTACAACGTGAATCTCTATCACTTCGCGTGGGCGCTGAACAAGGAGACCTCGAACGTGCTGTTCTGGACGGTCACCGTAGTGAACTGCGCGCAGGATGCGCCCAACGTGCGATTGGCGGTGGGCTCGAACGCGGCGTCGGTATGGTGGGTGAACGGCGAAGAGGTTGCGAGCCTGTTCCTTGATCGCCAGACCGTGATTGACGACGCGCGTCTCCAAGCGCATCACGCTGAAGAAGGGCCCGAACGTAGTCCGCGCCGCGGTGATCAACGGCGGCGGAGCCACGGACTTCTGCGCTCGGTTCCTCGATGGGGACGACAAGCCGCTGAAGGGGTACACGGTGAGCTTATCGATGCCGAGCAATTAAGTCGCTCAAATGGGTCTACCGAAAACCCGCGCCCGCCGGGCGGCGGTTCCGCCACCTTCCGATAGCCCAATCTCGGAACCGCGATAGACACTTCGGGCCCATTCGAGCCACAAGTGGGAATCGGGCGCGATACCGCCGAGTGGATGCGGGATCACCATGCGATCTCGTTTTCCGGGAACCTGGCTTACCGGAAACCCAGCCCGGAGTCGCGGTAGGGACGATCATCGCTGACCGCCCCCCGCACAGATCCGTACGAGCGCATTTAACGCATACGGCTCTTGCCTCGGATATTTGGCGTCAAACCGATCATGGGGATACGGATGGAGAACCTGTGGCTGGGGCAGCCACCGGGCGAATAACCTTCCCAGCCGCTCCCAACTGGGCGGATGCCGTTGGCTCCGGCGGCACAGGACGTGCCGCCAGATCCGCGTAATCCGCTGTCGAAACGCTGCCAGGGTCGGAATATTTCCCGGCACTGCGTGGTACTGATAGTAGCCGCGGACGACCGATTGCAGCCATTTGCCCGTGCTTCGCAGCGGTTCGTGCATGCGGTTCCGCAGCTCCCCCTTGATGGCTTGGAGCTTGGCCCGCATCTTCTTCGCCGCCGTCTTCCGCCGGACAATAAAGCTTTTGCCATTTCTGGCCTTCCCGCAGATATGCGTGAACCCCAGGAAGTCGAACGTCTCCGGCTTGCCTTTTCCCCGCTCCCGTCGATTCGAGATGGCAAACCTCCCGAACTCGATCAGTCGCGTTTTCTCCGGGTGCAGTTCCAGCCCGAACTTCGCCAGCCGTTCCTCCAACTCTTTCCGGAACCGCTCGGCTTCCGCCCGATGCTCGAAGCCCAGCACGGCGTCGTCGGCGTAGCGTAGGACGATTATCTCGCCCCGCGCCCGCTTCTTCCGCCATGCCTGCACCCACAGATCGAAGGCGTAATGCAGGTAGATGTTGGCCAGCAGGGGCGATATCACGGCCCCTTGCGGCGTGCCTACCTTGCTCTCAGACCACTCCCCATCCTCGGACACTCCCGCCTTCAGCCATTTCCGGATCAGGCGGAGCACCCTCGGATCGGCCACCCGGTGCTCGACGAACTTCATCGTCCATCCGTGGTCCATGTTGTCGAAGAACCCCCGAATGTCCAAGTCCAGCACCCAATTCACCCGCCGCCGTGTGAGTCCGACCATCAATGCGTCCAGCGCTTGATGCTGGCTGCGCCCCGGCCGGAACCCGTACGAGAATCCCACAAAGTCGTTCTCGTAAATCTGATTGAGAATGGCGACCACGGCCTGTTGAACGATCTTGTCCTCCAGCGCCGCGACCCCCAACGGTCGCAACCGCCCGTCGGCTTTCGGTATGTACACTCTCCGGGATGGCTGCGCCCGATAGGCGCCCCGGTGAATGCGGCTGTGCAGGTCCGTCAGGCGACCCTCCAGCCCTTCCTCGTACTCCTTCCATCGCACTCCGTCCACTCCCGGCGCGGCTTCCCGCTTCAGAACGTAGAAGCTTTCCCGCAGCAGCGCGGGCGTCAGATGGTGCAGCAGCGTGGTGAATCGTTCCTCCTTCTTCTCCTTAGCTGCTTGACGCACACCCGCCAGTCCCTGAGACACGCGACTTCTCCCGTCCTGTGCCGGTGGCGTGCGGTCCTGGCCGATGTTCTCCTCGGCCTGCGCCCTTCCCTCCCCAACCTCCGCCGTCGAACCCATCCCTGCTGGTTCTCCTTTGTTCGGCTGGTTCACGGGTACTACGGCGCAGTCCGACTCCTCCACACCGTGCGCGCCAGACGTGCGGCTGATCGCCTTCTCTGGCCGGCCTGCCGTGCTCTCAGGCGATGCGGAGGTCTCCCGGTTCTCGCGCATGAAGTTTCTTAGCGTGCGCGGGGTCTATGACTACGCAGGGTCCGTCACAGGCTCGCGTTTATCGCCTGCCACGATGTGGCCTTCCCCATACGCCCACAGGGTCGGCACCCTGAATTATCTTTTCGCAGCTCGATACCCGGCCCACTAATGCCTCTGTCTACGCTTCACTTCCCGCCTCACGGCGGGCCGCGCAGGACCCGAGGTCAAGATGGATCGCTACTCCTTTCTTGTGAGACTTTGCATTTCTTGTGAGACTCTTGCATTCTCTACTTCATGCCGGTTTATCCCGGCGCACGGGCGTAAGAGAATAGCCCAGCGCGCGAGAGTCTGTGAAAAAATTCCAGATTCGCCGATTTTCCACAAGGTAAGTCGCTGCAAACACGACGAGGCAAAAATGGTTTTTGGGGCATTTCTTCACAGACTCGCGAGCGCTGGGAACTGAGCACGCTCCCAACAGCCCCGGCAGGGGCGAAAGACCGCGCGCAGCGGCTGGGTATACAACCAGGTGTGCGTGCTAAGCTGTGCCTATGGAGCTCACTATTGAGCTTGATCGCGAACTCGATGGTCGTTGGATCGCGGAGGTACTGGAGTTGAATATTCTCCTGTACGGCGACTCAAAGCAGGATGCGATTCAACGGGCGCAGTCTGCCGCGCGGGAGATAGTCCAGGACCGGATCGCTCATGGCGAGTTGCCTCCCGATTCGGCTGAAGCCGTGTTCGCGATTGCCGCATGAGTTCTTGGCCCGCGGCGAAGGCGCGCCGCGTATTCGCCGCCTTACGGCGGATCGGATGGCGTCACGACCGTACGGTGGGATCTCATAAAATCATGAAAAAAGACGGATGGCCCGACTATCCGTTCTCGTTCCACGACCCGGAGGAACTTGGCCCCGCGATCCTTGCCAAGATTTCAAAAAGGACCGGTCTTCAGCCAAAAGACCTGTGACTGTGCTCAGCGCCCGACCGTCCGGTTAACCGGCGCCATTCCCGACGATCGAAAACGGTCGGCGGGAGCTCTAGGCGCCGCTGTTGAAGCCGCCTCAGAATTCCACCCTGGCCTGAAACGCGATCATTCGCGGCGAGCTGTCGCCGCCCAACCCGACGCCCAATAGCCCCGTCGGCGGCGAAGTCGGGTAGCTGAGCGCTCCGAATCCCGTCTGGGTGGATGGCTTTCCCGGAATTCCGGCATTTACCACCACCGGAAGGCCGAAATTCGGGTGGTTGAACACGTTGAAGAACTGGCCTTCGACGCGCAGCTTCATGCGCTCGCTCAATCGAAACCACTTGGTCAGATACAGGTCGCTCCAGAAGAAATTCGGACCACGCAGCGCGTTCCGGCCGAGATTGCCGAATTGGCAATTCCGCGCGTTATCTCCGCCATTACACGCGCCGGTGCTCGGGTTGACCGACGAAACAAATGCATCGGGATTGAGCCACTGGATCGTCCCCGCCTGCGTGATGCCGGGAATGGGATTATGTTCGTACAGCGGCACGCCGGAAACAACGCTGGCGTATTGCGGGCCGCCGCCCTGCACGATGCCGTTTCCATTGGCGGAGTAGGCCGCGCTCAGGACCGAAAATGGCAGGCCGCTATGAAAGAACACGGTTCCGGATACCTGCCATCCGTCGAACGCCCCGGCCAGCAGGCGATTCCGGAACTTGACCGGCAACTGATAAACGTACTGGGCGGTGAAGTTGTGGCGCACGTCGTAATCGCAGGGGCCGTATTGGCGGCCCAACTCGCCCGGCAGCGGCGAGAGAATGGCGCCCGCCGCGAAAGGCAGGAACCCGCCGTTCGAAACCGTGTCCATGCAGCGGCTGAACGTGTAGTTGACCTGGACTTCCAAGCCGTGGGCCATTCGCTTTTCCGCCGTCAACTGAAGTCCGTTGTAGTGGCTATTCGCTCCTGTGTTCAGTTGCGTGACCGCCCCGAAACGCGGATCGAGCGGCTGCCCGTAAGGGAACGGCGCGAAGCAGCCCTGGCAGACCGTCTGATACCCGTTGGCCTGCGTCTCATAGGGTTGATCGACTGCGCGCGTGCCCACGTACTGAGCCCGCAGATTGGCCGCATTGCCGAGCTGGTGTTCAAGCGCGAAGCTCCACTGCATGAAGTAAGGCGCATGGAGCGTGCCATCCGGGACGGCGGTGATGGCAATCGGCGGAAGACAGGCATTGCGATTCGCCAGGGGCGAGGCGCAGGAGAGCTCGCTCTGCGCGAAGCCCTGGATGAATTGTCGATTGGCCGCCGCCGCGGCATCGAGGGCGCTGTTCGGCGCGCCGGGGGCGATGGCCATTCCGCCCACCGTGCCCAGCAGTCCGCCCTGAAAAGTATTCGAGTACGGAGGGTTGGTTCCCACCAGGTTGGCCACGCTACCCGGAAGGATATCGCTGAACAGGCCGAAGCCCGTCCGCAGCACCGTATTCGGCGCCGCCTGCCACGCAAGGGCGGTTCTGGGCTGGAGGATTGCCGCGGGCGTCGCGGCGAAAACAGTCCCCTGCTCGGTTTGAATCGCCCGGTTCAGCGGCTGATTCACATCGTGGGAAATGGAAGCGAACGAACCGGCGAGGCGCGCCACGGCGTCATGCGGGTTTAGCGGATTGGAATTGTACGTGTCGCGGATGCCGAAGGTCCAGGTCAGTGTCCGCGTGAGCTTCCAGGTGTCTTGCGCGTAGAAATCCAGATTGAGGAAGTTGAACGGCTGCGAATTCGCCAGCGGAAACGTCTCCGAAGCCGTCGATGCGACGCCGTAGATGTACTGCGGCAAGGTGGCGTAGGTGACGGTGGGGACCGTGCCCTCGCCGAAATCGTAATCGTTCAGCCGCAAAATGCGGTTGTTCGTGCCGAAGCGGAACTCGTGCTCTCCGGCCGTCCATGCCAGGTTGTCGTTGATGAAGAAGCGGCTTGCGCGCCGCCCCTGCACCCAGGTGTTATCGAGCCCTCCCAGCGGGGTGAACGGAGCATTGGCGCCGCTGCCTTCGAAAACGATGGGGAATGCCGCCAGAGTTTGGTGCAAATCGGCCGGGCCGAACAGGCTTTCATACCACGAGAACGCAGGGTTGAAATAGTTCACCAGATTCCCGGAGAACACGTGCGTGTGGCCGGCCGCGAAGGAGTACAGCGGCTGCGGCGAGATCGCGTCGAAGATCGGATTGATCGGATCGGTATAGGCGGCCTGCAATCCCGTATCGGACTGAAAACGGGACCAGATCATGTTCTTCGCGTCGATGTTGTAATCCACGCGGGCCGTCTGCACCTGCTCGTGGTCGTCGCTCGAATGCGAAACGCTCTGACGGTTTGCGCAGCCGTTGCCGTTGGGTGGGCTTCCGCCCGCGGCGCTTCCGTCGCTGTCGAATGGGCAGCCGAGGACCGTGAGCGGCGTCCCCGCCGTGTTGCCATACAGCGAAAACATCTTCTGGTAGAACGGCGCGAGCTGCGGCGCGGGTTTGTAAACCGATCCGGTGATGGAATCCACGCCGCCGAGCGGCAACTGCCGCAGGACGTAGCTCTGAAACGCCGGTGTGGGCACGGTGGTTGCTGTGACGATGGGCAGCGCGATCCGCACCCATTCGGAATCGAAAAAGAAGAACAGCTTGTTGCGGCCGATCGGGCCTCCCAAACTGCCACCGAAGTGATTCACCGTCGCGCGCGGCTTATGGTTGCCCGGCGTGGCGTTGGTAAAGAAATCCGCCGCGCTGAACTTCGACCCGTCCCACAGCTCGTATAGGTTTCCGTGAAACTGGTTGGTTCCGGATTTCGTGACGTAATTCACCTGAGAAGCGCCGTATCTGCCTTGATCGACCGCATAGGAAACCGTGTTGACGGTCACCTCCGCAATCGAATTCAAGCCCAACACCAGGTTCGTCGAAAGGCCGCTGTTCAGGTTGGTCAGGGGGTCGTTGGTCTCCAGGCCGTCGACGATGTAGCCGTTCGAGAGCGACGGCAGGCCGTTGAACTGCACGTTGCCATAACCGTTCGTGCCGCCGACGAAATCGTTGCCGCTGCCGGCCGTGTTCATCAGAGCGCCGGCGGCGAATTGCAACGGATAGGTCATGTCGCCGCCCGGATCCGGGAGGTTCTCGATGGCCTTCGCCGTCAGGGTCGTCGAGGTATTGGCATTCTCCGGGTTGATCAGACGCCGCTCGGTCCACCACCTCGACGCTTTGGCTAAGGGAAGCCAGCTTGAGCTTGAAATCGACCGTTTGTTTCTGGCCCAGTCCGGCAGCCACGGAGTTATGCCGCTGCGCTTCAAAGCGGTCCGCCTCGACTTTCACCGCGTATAGGCCGGGCTTGAGTTGCGGAAAACTGAACCGCCCGGACTCATCCGTTTTGACGGATCGCGTGAGACCGTTTTCGATATTCGTGGCGGTCACCGATGCGTCGGGAATCGCGGCCCCGGCGGGATCGGCGACCGCGCCGACGATGGCGCTGGTGGTCTCGCCTTGAGCCAGGGCCGGAATGCGCGCCCCGAACGCGCAGGCCAGAAAGACCACGGATTGCAACAGGCGTACCCAGCGCTCTAATTTAGGCATACCTAAATTATAGAAAATACCGGCCGCTCGCGTCAAGCGCAAAACCGACCGCCGATTGCGCGCAGCCGCCGGCAAGAGTAGCCTGGAATTTAGCGATGCCAAAAACTCGCACACAGGTAAATACCGAATCGGTGGACGATTACCTGAAGGCCATCCTGGAACTGGGCGGCCCGCAAGAGGAGCGCGTGAGCGGCAACGCCCTCGCTCAGCATCTCGGCGTCCGCGCCGCGTCGGTCACCGGAATGCTCCAAAAGCTGGCGTCGCAGAAACCGTCCTGCGTGAAATACGAAAAGCATCACGGCGTGCGTCTCACTCCCAGGGGTAAGAAGCGCGCACTGGAAGTGCTCCGCCACCATCGCCTGCTGGAGCGTTTCCTTCACGATTTTCTGGATTACTCCTGGGACGAGGTTCACGACGACGCGGAGCGGCTGGAACATTTCATCTCCGAGCGATTGGAAGAGCGCATCGCGTTGAAGTTGGGAGATCCGGAGACCGACCCGCACGGTCATCTAATCCCGGAACGTAGCGGAGCGCTTCCGCCACGGCAGGAGGCGCCGTTGTCCAAATGGGCTTGTGGCGTGCCGGCTGTGGTCAGCAGCGTATCGGATCGGGACGCCTCGGCGTTGCGCGAAATGGGGCGTTTGGGCGTGAAGCCGGGAGTGGGAATCCTGGTCGAGGCGGGAGCCCGTGGCGCTTCGGTGCTTGTCCGCATAGGCGGTCGCGACGACACTGTGCGGCTGAGCCAGCGCCTGGCGGCCGGAATCTCTGTGATCGCGAGGCCGTGATGGTGGCGGCTTCCGATCCCGCCGCTTGACCCTATCGCTGCGCCGTTACCCGCCGATATGTACTGCGGGGGCCACACCGATGATTGCCGCGCAAGCAGAGTTCGAAGCCCTGGAACGCCTGCCTCAGTTCCCGGCCGTTGCCACCAAGGTGTTGCGCGCTCTGTCCCATACAGACGCCGGTGTCCGTCAGATATCGGACTTCGTGTGCTCGGACGCCGCGCTGGCATCCGGCTTGCTGCGCATCGTGAACTCGCCCATATATGGACTTCAATCGGAAGTCGAAAGCGTCCAGCGCGCCTTGATGCTCATGGGCTTCGAGGAAGTCAAGCGCTTCGTGCTGGCTTACTCGATGCGCGCCTATTTCCAAACGGGCGTACGCCTGGATCTGCTTCGAGACCTCTGGCGCCGGAGCCTTGCGTGCGCCTTACTGGCCGATGACCTCTCGGCGGCATGTTCGCGGGCCGGAGAAGGCGACGGAACCTGCTACACGGCGGCGCTCCTGCATGATATTGGGAGATTCGGTCTTCTGGCGGCTTTCCCCGCGCAGTACAGTGACTTGGCGTCGAAACCGGCCAACGGCGCGGACATACTGGACTTGGAACGCCAGTTATTCGGCTTCGATCACTGCGAAGTGGGGCGCTGGCTGGCCGTCCGGTGGGCGTTGCCTGAGTCCGTCCAAACCGCTGCCGCGACGCACCATGCCAGTCCGAGGCAGAATCCGTTCGAGTTGCAGGACCTGGTCGCCGTCGCCGTGCTGTTGGCGGATTGGCTCGGGCTCGACTCCTCCGATCCCGGCGATTCGAAATCGTTCAACGATATCCGCGCCCTGTTACCTCTCCCGGCCCAGTACCGCTTCGATCCGGACCCGATGGTTCTCAAGACCCGCATCAACTCTAACCTCGACGCGTTCGACTAAAGACCCGGCCGGGCGGATTCCGACGGTTGATGGAGAGACCTCCGCTCCCAACTTT
>CAWAOP010000055.1:0-10788 GCA_963783505.1 Terriglobia bacterium
GGAACCGCAAGAAACGGTGCTCGCACGCATGACAGCGATAGGGATAGAAGGCGAACCAACCGCCGATATACTGTCGGAGGCCCTTGCGGTGCGATCGATGCGCCCGGTTTTCTTTGCATTTCGGACAAATCACCGACTCACCTCGCGCGCGACTCCCGGGCCGTTTCGTTATAGCCTACTCGATATTACTCGATTTCGGAGCCGGTTTTCCAGAAATTCCACCACTTGCGGGGTTTCTGCGACTCGAAGATCTGGCGTCCACCCGCAACCGCGAATCCCTCTACCACGCATCTGGGGTTGTGTTGAAACAGACTCTCAGCCATCTCCTCGCCATGCTTATCCTGAACCACCGCGTACGCCTCGGCCAGGCGGGTATGGCGGTAGCTTGGATCGTGCGCGTCGCTGGCAATGACGTGTGCCAGACCCCGGCTGAGAAACTTTTCGCTCGCCGACGCAGCCGTCCGTCCGAAAATACCGATGATCGAAAGAGCCGTGACCTGTGTCAGACAGCCCAGATCTACCCAACGCGCCAGGCGGTCGGGGTCGCGCTGCAAAACCGGCACGCGCTCGGGATGAGCGATGATCGGGATAATTCCCGAATCGAGAAGCTGCCCGAGGATCGTTTCGGCGTGCTTGCCGACGTGGTTGTCCGGACACTCTAGCAGTAAGTACTGCTTACTGTTGATGGTGTAAGTCTTTGGGTTGGCCGTCAGTAAATCGAGATTGTTGACGCTCAGGTGGAACTCGCAGCCGTAGTGAATCCTCGGGTTTCCCCCCGAGGCGGCGGTCAACTCCTTGATCCTCTCCCGCACCAGATCGGGCTGGAAGCTAAACTGCGCGTTCATGTGCGGAGTGGCGACGATGTCCGTCGTGCCGCTCTCGCGGGCGATCTTGAGCATCTCCAGGCTTACTTCAATGCTGGGAGAGCCGTCGTCAACGTCCCAAACGATATGTGAATGAATGTCCGTCATTCGGAAAGCGCCACTATCCTAACATACGCGGCGGGCTTAAAGCCCCGCCGCCTGACGCTCCCAGGAAAGCGCGTAGAGTCCGCCGAGGCCGAGAAGCCTCTCGTGCGATCCCGATTCCACCACGGTCCCGTCGCGCAACACATAGATCCCATCGGCTCTCATAGCCGTCGTAAGACGGTGCGTTACCAGGATCACCGTGCGGCCGAGTGCGAGCGTCCGGAGCCGGTCGAACCACTCGGCTTCCGCCCAGGGGTCCATGGCGCTGGTCGGTTCGTCCAGAATCAGGATCGGCGCGGCGCGCAGAAACGCCCGCGCCAGCGCGACCCGCTGCCACTCGCCCGTCGAGAGTTCGACTCCCTCGACGAACGTCTTCCCGAGAAACGTTTCGTAGCCCAAGGGCAGCCGCGACACGATTTCGTCCGCCCCTGCCGACTTAGCCGCCGCCACCACATCCGCGAGGCTCCTGGACACGTCGCCAAGGCCGATGTTCTCGGCGGCTTTGGCGTTGTACCGTACCGGCTCCTGGAACAGAACCGTGATGCACCGCCGTAATTCGCCCAGATCCAGATCGCGCACATCCACGCCATCCAGGAGGACGCGGCCCTCTTCCGGGTCGTAGAACCGGCAGAGAAGTTCAGAAAGGTGCTCTTCCCGCCCCGTTCGGCCCGACGAAGCACACAATCTTTCCAGCCGGTATCACCAGGCTGAAATCGCGGAGGGCCGTTCTCCGGGCGCCGGGGTAGCGGAACGTCACACCTTCGAACCGGATGTTCTCGACCAGCTCCGAGGCGCCGGCAGCGGGTTTTGTGGGCTGACCACCGAAGGGCTCAAGGCGAGAAACTCGAAGAGGTTCCCGATGAACAGGCTGTTGTAGTAAAGTTGCCCGAGGTTCGATAGCAGCGATCGCATCAGGCCCAGACCCTGCTGAAGCGCTTGATAGAATAGCGCCACGTCCCCCGGGCTGATCAAGCCCCGGATCGCCCTCCAGCCCATCCAGGCCATGGATCCGGCGCTCATCAAAACAGCCGTCGCTCCGGCGGCGAATTCGCCGGAGGCCTGTTGCCTGGCCAGCTTCAGTTTTCCGGTACGCAGGCGCGAGCGAAGTTCCTCGTAGGCCCCCTGAAACCGGCCGCCGAGATTGAAGAGCCGCAGTTCGGCGGCCGTTTCGCCGCTTGTCAGGAGCCAACTGAAGTACCAGGCCCGGCGCTCGTCCTCGGTCGCGCGGAGGTACCACGCATGTTGGCGGGCCGTCTGCCGCAAGGCCACCCAGAGCGCCGGGAACGTGCTGGCCAGCGGGCAAGGGGCAGCCAGACACCGAATTGAGCGATCACCCCTAGCATGGCAATCAGCGTGACCCCGTTTTGCAGCAACCCGCTCATGCGTTTCCAGCAATTGCACGGGGCGGTAGGCGGCCTCGCCGCGCGCCCGGTGCAACCGGTCGAAGAATCGGCTGAATCGTAAAACGCAAGGTCCACCTCCGCCGACTTATGGTGGATCAGGCCGTTGATATAGTCTTGCGCCAGTTCGGACTGCTGAGTGCGGAGCCAACTCATGAGGCCGCGCAGAATCTCGGAGAGCGCCGCTATGGCCGCCAGGGCCAACGCGGTGACCACCGCCGGCCGCACGCTCTCCCAGGCGCCCCGGACCTGATGGCGGCCAGAGCGTTGTTCACCATGGGGCGGCTCAGGTACACGGTGCCTACCGGGAGCAACCCCTCACCACGAGCAGCCCGGCCCACAGAAGCGTCCAGTGTTTTCCCGCGCTCCAGACCAACTCCAGCGCGTCGGGCAATCGGCGCAGGTCGCGCGCGGCATTTCGCAATTTCTCGCGGATAATAGCGTTCAGCAAGGGATACGATCGAGCGGCCTCCGGCTGTAGTTGAGCGCCATGCGCTATGATGCCAAGGCTTCCAGGAGTTCGAAATGGCCATCGTAGCACGCACGGAGCCGTGAGACGCCTGAAACCGCCGGAAGCCGCGCGCCCAAGTGTGGGATTGGCGATTCCGCCCACGCTCGCAAAAAAAATTGAGAACTCCAGTCCGATCCGCCGACTAAAGTAAATACCGAGATGAGTCCACGTCTATGCCTGACGGCCTTGGCAGGCTTCGCCTTTGCCGTTCAGTCCAGCGCGGCCGAGCGGGGCTCCAAAGCGGAATTGCTGGGCGGCGCGATCCCCGGATGCGCCGTCAAATCGTCTATTGGCATCGACCTCACCGGCGCCGAGACGCTTTCCATTTTCTGTCGCGGCAAGGAGTTCCAGATTCCCTACCGCAAGATCGATCTCCTCGAGTACGGGCAAAACGTGAGCCGGCGTTACCTTGCCGCGGTGATGATTTCTCCCGTCCTTTTGCTCAGCAAGGAGCGCAAACACTTCGTGACGCTCGGCTACGTGGACGGCGACGATCACCAGCAAGTTCTCGTCGTGCGCGTGGAGAAAGACTGCATACGCGCCGTGCTCAGCGGCCTGGAGGCGCGAACGGGCCGCCGCGTCGAATACCAGGACGAAGCGGCCCGCGCTTCCGGAAACGGCTAGATCATGGACCAGAGAAGGCGCATGTTCCGGGGAATGCTCGCAGGCTTGCTGGTGGGATCGGCGGCCCTGTTGTGCGTGGCGCAGACCGCGGCCGGACCCGGTCCCGTCGAGTCGGCCGGACTGAAGCAGCTCCTCACCATCCACCGGGTCTATGTGGATCGGCTGACAGGCGGGGAAACCGCGGCGCAGATGCGCGATATCGTCATCAGCGCGCTGGCGGCCTCGAACCTCTTTGTGATCACCGAAACCGAGGAACACGCCGATGTGGTTCTTCGCGGGGCGGCGGAAGACCTCGTCTTCAGCGAGGAGCACTCCTCTTCGGACAACGTTAATGTCCGGGCCAACGTCGGAACGGGAAGGACCACGAACAACTCGCGTGGGCAATCCGTCGGCGTGGGTCTTGGCGAAGGGGATACAGACCGCTCTTCGGAACGGCGCCACGAAGCGATTGCCTCGGTCCGCCTGGTGAACAAGGATGGAGACGTCATCTGGTCCACCACCCAGGAAAGCCTCGGCGCGAAGTTCCACGGCGCCAGCGCCGACGTAGCCGACAAAATCGCCTCGAAGCTCAAGGACGATTTCGAACGCGCGCGCAAGCTGGCTCCCTAACTCCCGCCTCTCCCCGCTTGTGTGAAAACGATCCGTATTGTATCGTTTGATGATCCGGAGGTTTTGCGCTCTCCGGATGAAAGGGGTTCACATGTCTCTCGATACGAAGAAGCAGGGCCGCCGCACGTTTTTCAAGCGCGCCGGGATGGGCGCGCTCGGAGCCGGATTGTGGTCCGGCATCGACCTGGAAGCGTACCCGCAGAACGTCAACACCAACTCGAAACCGTCGGACCTGCGAATCACGGACATTCGGATTGCGTGGCTGAGGCAGGTCCCCATGAACTCCCCCATCATCCGCATCGACACGAACCAGGGTATTTACGGCCTGGGAGAAGTGCGCGATGGCGCCCACAAGAACTACGCGCTGGAGTTGAAGAGCCGGATCATGGGAATGAACCCCTGTAACGTAGACAGGATCTTCCGCAAAATCAAGCAGTTCGGAAACACGGGCCGCGCGGGAGGCGGCGTCTCCGGAATCGAAGTGGCCTTGTGGGATCTGGCTGGGAAAGCGTATAACGTACCCGTGTACCAGATGATCGGGGGCAAGTTCCGCGACCGCGCGCGCATTTACTGCGACACCACCGAGTCGGACGACCCCAAGGTATTCGGCCAGCGGCTAAAGGACCGCGTGACGGCGGGCTTCACCTGGCTCAAGATGGATCTGAACGTGACCCGGGCGCCGGGCGAGGCGACTTCTCCGGCCGGCATTCAACAACAGTACGCCGGACTGCATATGGAGCATCAGTTCATGGCCACCGAGATCACGGAGAAAGGCCTCGCGGGTGTCGTTGATTTCGTCGGACAGATCCGCGAAGTCCTGGGCATGACGGTCCCGCTTTCCATGGATCACCTCGGCCCCCTCAGCACCAACAGCGTCATCCGCGTGGGTAAGGCGCTTACCAAGCTGAACATCTCCTGGATGGAAGACACCATCCCATGGCAGGAAACCGAAAACCTCAAGAAGATCTGTGATTCCGTGGATATCCCCATCTGCACCGGCGAGGATATCTACCTGCATCAGCCGTTCGAGGTCCTCTGCCGCGAACACGCCGTGGACATTATCCACCCGGATTTGTTGACTTCCGGCGGCATTCTCGAAACCAAGCGCATCGGCGACATGGCCCAGGAATTCGACGTTCCCATGGCCTTGCACTGCGCTCACTCACCCATCGGCGCGATGGCTTGCGCACACGTCGCTCTAGCTACGGAGAACTTCCTGGTTCTCGAGAATCACGCCGTGGATACTCCCTACTGGGGCGACCTGGTGGACGGCATCGATAAGCCGATCGTCAACCGCGGCTACATTACGCCAACCGAGAAACCCGGCCTGGGCCTTACGCTGAACGAAGAAGCCTGCAAGAAGCACATGATGCAAGGCGAAGGATGGTTCGATCCGACGGACCAGTGGAACAATAACACCTCCAGCGACAATACCTGGAGCTGAGAGTGACTGCAACCGCGGTCCACTCTCTCGAAATCGCAACCTAGCCGGCCTCCGGCCGGTACGCCGGCTGAAAGCCAGCGGCAGACAAGAATGTCCGCCCCACTCAGACCGGGCATCTTCAATACCTCTGGTGGGCCGCCGCGGCCCGTGGACACTCTGTAGTGAGTCCGGTTGACCAGGCGCCGTCCGCGCGCGCGACGGACGAGATGCCGTGGCTGCGGGCGGTTCACGGATCGCGGCGCAGTCCCGGTGCCGGCTACCAGCCACACTCCCGCGCGGCGGGCCCGAGCGAGCCGAAAGACCCCGACTACCAAGGGTGAGAGGGAGGCGGTTGTCCGTTTTCATCGGAATCCCCGGGTCGCGAGCGATGCACAGGGGGCGGAGAGAGGGGCGGCGCACCCGGAGGCGATCCGGCGGCGGCGCGGATGCCGGAATCTTTGGATCAGCCGCCGCGCGCGGGGCTGGATTTTCTACGGGTGGAGCAGGGTTTTCAGCGACTTGCCGGGTTTGTTTGGCATCCCCCGGGGGGACCGAATCCGTTTGTTCCGGCGCGACGGCCGTGGCTTCGAGCGGCGGCGGGAAGGCGGGCGCCGCGCCGCCCGGAGCGGCGCTGACGGCGCGAAGAAGCAGCAAGTTGCGGAGCGCGCGCTGGTACATGGAGTGGAGGCGGGTCTCGTAGCGGTGCAGCAAGGCGAGCGAGCCCGAGCCGGTAAGCGAACGGAATGCGCCGGTTATGCGGTCGAGCGGTTCGGCGGAGCCCTCCTGAGCTATGGCTTGGTCCATCAGGCAAGTTTCGATGGCCCAGGCGCGGCGGAGGCGCCAGTACGACGCAGCCATCTCCTCGATCATCCCAAGCTCGACGCCGTCGGCGGGCTGAAGGCGTTCGAGGTGTTGATCGAAGAGGGCGCGAAAGCCTTCCGAGGATTCGTCTTCAAGAACAATGGCGCGGGCCAGCAGTCCGTGGCGAACCGCGTTGCTTGAGACCCGGCGCTTGCCCTCGGGTGTGACCGGGCCGCGAGACTTTGCGCCGTTGGCGCGCGACGCGAGTATGCGTTTCAATGACGGCATGTGAGTATCCTTTGGGCCAGGAGGCCCGAAAACGGGAGCCGGAAGCCGGGAGTTGCAAGAACGTGGCAAAAAAAGAGCTTCAGGCTTCGAAAGTGGGAACAGGGTACGGAACGTGGGGCAGCAGCTTGCTCCGCCCATCTCCAGGATAGCAGACGAGGAAAAGCGCTATGGGGTTAAATGGTTTTGTTTCATTAGTTTCCGTGTTGTGAACGGAAATATGGCGACATGCACCCGGCGAGGTCCCGCAGGCACTGGAAGACCATTTTAGGCGCTGAAAAGGACGGACTTAAGGGGGCCTTTCGGCACTTGGGCGCGGGGTACTCCCGGTGGTAGAGGCGGGCGGCGAGCATGAGCGGAGCCGGGCCGGTAGCAACGCGGGAGATGGCTTTTTGGCCCAGACACCCGCGCGGTTGCCGATCATCAGTCAGGAAGACCTCACCGATTCCCCGCGGAGGAAAAAGGGCCCGCAAGTCGCTCGCGGACGATGCGATATTCACGGCCTGCCTGCGCGATGATGGCCGCACGCGCGGTCGGTGCCCTCCCGTCACGGCGCCCAGACCGCAGCTCCAACCGTTTTAATCTACGCAGCCCGCGCGGCGTCAGTTTCAACCTACGCCGCCCGCGCTCAACCCAGCACCGCGCTATACTCGACTCACAAGGAGTTTCAGACCCTTAAACAGTAGCTGGCGGAGGTTGCGTGTGCCGAGCGAAGGGTTCGGGCCGGATCACAATTGTGCGTTGCGACAGTCTTTCGGAGGTGCGTGATGGGCTCTCGCCGCTCGCCAAAGCAGGACGCCACCGGGTCGATGGTCCGCAGCTCCAACTTTCTCGGCGCGGTCATTTCAATTGTCTTCCTTTCAGGCACCCTGTTGGTTGCGGCGCCGGCGACGCCGACGAATCTCAGTCCGGGGACGGCCAGCAGCCCGGGGCCGACGATGGCCAGCGTCACGGTGACGCTGAGTTGGAGCGCATCGAGCGGCGCGACCTCCTATGAAGTGGCGGTGAAGGATGCCGCCAGCGGCGCGTTCGTCGAGGATTCCACGATCGGAACGACGAGCTTCACCACCAGCCATCTGAGCGCGGGCAAGCAGTACCTGTGGAATGTGGATGCCTGCAACGGCGCGGGCTGCTCGGCCTTCGCCCAGCCGCCGTTGTACTTCCAGACGCCAGCGAGTAAGCCGGCAACGCCGACGAATCTCACTCCGGGGACGGCCAGCAGCCCGGGGCCGACGATGGCCAGCGTCACGGTGACGCTGAGTTGGAGCGCATCGAGCGGCGCGACCTCCTATGAAGTGGCGGTGAAGGATGCCGCCAGCGGCGCGTTCGTCGAGGATTCCACGATCGGAACGACGAGCTTCACCACCAGCCATCTGAGCGCGGGCAAGCAGTACCTGTGGAATGTGGATGCCTGCAACGGCGCGGGCTGCTCGGCCTTCGCCCAGCCGCCGTTGTACTTCCAGACGCCAGCGGCGATGGCCATTCCAGCGGTTCCGACCAACCTCAGTCCGGGGACGGCCAGCAGCCCGGGGCCGACGATGGCCAGCGTCACGGTGACGCTGAGTTGGAGCGCATCGAGCGGCGCGACCTCCTATGAAGTGGCGGTGAAGGATGCCGCCAGCGGCGCGTTCGTCGAGGATTCCACGGTCGGAACGACGAGCTTCACCACCAGCCATTTGAGCGCGGGCAAGCAGTACCTGTGGAACGTGGATGCCTGCAACGGCGCGGGCTGCTCGGCCTTCGCCCAGCCGCCGTTGTACTTCCAGACGCCAGCGGCGATGGCCATTCCAGCGGTTCCGACCAACCTCAGTCCGGGGACGGCCAGCAGCCCGGGGCCGACGATGGCCAGCGTCACGGTGACGCTGAGTTGGAGCGCATCGAGCGGCGCGACCTCCTATGAAGTGGCGGTGAAGGATGCCGCCAGCGGCGCGTTCGTCGAGGATTCCACGATCGGAACGACGAGCTTCACCACCAGCCATCTGAGCGCGGGCAAGCAGTACCTGTGGAATGTGGATGCCTGCAACGGCGCGGGCTGCTCGGCCTTCGCCCAGCCGCCGTTGTACTTCCAGACGCCAGCGAGTAAGCCGGCAACGCCGACGAATCTCACTCCGGGGACGGCCAGCAGCCCGGGGCCGACGATGGCCAGCGTCACGGTGACGCTGAGTTGGAGCGCATCGAGCGGCGCGACCTCCTATGAAGTGGCGGTGAAGGATGCCGCCAGCGGCGCGTTCGTCGAGGATTCCACGATCGGAACGACGAGCTTCACCACCAGCCATTTGAGCGCGGGCAAGCAGTACCTGTGGAATGTGGATGCCTGCAACGGCGCGGGCTGCTCGGCCTTCGCCCAGCCGCCGTTGTACTTCCAGACGCCAGCGGCGATGGCCATTCCAGCGGTTCCGACCAACCTCAGTCCGGGGACGGCCAGCAGCCCGGGGCCGACGATGGCCAGCGTCACGGTGACGTTGAGTTGGAGCGCATCGAGCGGCGCGACCTCCTATGAAGTGGCGGTGAAGGATGCCGCCAGCGGCGCGTTCGTCGAGGATTCCACGATCGGAACGACGAGCTTCACCACCAGCCATCTGAGCGCGGGCAAGCAGTACCTGTGGAATGTGGATGCCTGCAACGGCGCGGGCTGCTCGGCCTTCGCCCAGCCGCCGTTGTACTTCCAGACGCCAGCGGCGATGGCCATTCCAGCGGTTCCGACCAACCTCAGTCCGGGGACGGCCAGCAGCCCGGGGCCGACGATGGCCAGCGTCACGGTGACGCTGAGTTGGAGCGCATCGAGCGGCGCGACCTCCTATGAAGTGGCGGTGAAGGATGCCGCCAGCGGCGCGTTCGTCGAGGATTCCACGATCGGAACGACGAGCTTCACCACCAGCCATCTGAGCGCGGGCAAGCAGTACCTGTGGAATGTGGATGCCTGCAACGGCGCGGGCTGCTCGGCCTTCGCCCAGCCGCCGTTGTACTTCCAGACGCCAGCGAGTAAGCCGGCAACGCCGACGAATCTCACTCCGGGGACGGCCAGCAGCCCGGGGCCGACGATGGCCAGCGTCACGGTGACGCTGAGTTGGAGCGCATCGAGCGGCGCGACCTCCTATGAAGTGGCGGTGAAGGATGCCGCCAGCGGCGCGTTCGTCGAGGATTCCACGATCGGAACGACGAGCTTCACCACCAGCCATTTGAGCGCGGGCAAGCAGTACCTGTGGAATGTGGATGCCTGCAACGGCGCGGGCTGCTCGGCCTTCGCCCAGCCGCCGTTGTACTTCCAGACGCCAGCGGCGATGGCCATTCCAGCGGTTCCGACCAACCTCAGTCCGGGGACGGCCAGCAGCCCGGGGCCGACGATGGCCAGCGTCACGGTGACGTTGAGTTGGAGCGCATCGAGCGGCGCGACCTCCTATGAAGTGGCGGTGAAGGATGCCGCCAGCGGCGCGTTCGTCGAGGATTCCACGATCGGAACGACGAGCTTCACCACCAGCCATCTGAGCGCGGGCAAGCAGTACCTGTGGAATGTGGATGCCTGCAACGGCGCGGGCTGCTCGGCCTTCGCCCAGCCGCCGTTGTACTTCCAGACGCCAGCGGCGATGGCCATTCCAGCGGTTCCGACCAACCTCAGTCCGGGGACGGCCAGCAGCCCGGGGCCGACGATGGCCAGCGTCACGGTGACGCTGAGTTGGAGCGCATCGAGCGGCGCGACCTCCTATGAAGTGGCGGTGAAGGATGCCGCCAGCGGCGCGTTCGTCGAGGATTCCACGATCGGAACGACGAGCTTCACCACCAGCCATCTGAGCGCGGGCAAGCAGTACCTGTGGAATGTGGATGCCTGCAACGGCGCGGGCTGCTCGGCCTTCGCCCAGCCGCCGTTGTACTTCCAGACGCCAGCGAGTAAGCCGGCAACGCCGACGAATCTCACTCCGGGGACGGCCAGCAGCCCGGGGCCGACGATGGCCAGCGTCACGGTGACGCTGAGTTGGAGCGCATCGAGCGGCGCGACCTCCTATGAAGTGGCGGTGAAGGATGCCGCCAGCGGCGCGTTCGTCGAGGATTCCACGGTCGGAACGACAAGCTTCACCACCAGCCATCTGAGCGCGGGCAAGCAGTACCTGTGGAACGTGGATGCCTGCAACGGCGCGGGCTGCTCGGCCTTCGCCCAGCCGCCGTTGTACT
>CAWAOP010000056.1:0-536274 GCA_963783505.1 Terriglobia bacterium
CTCCGGAGCGATCGATGGCGATGCCGTCGGGACCGAATAATTGTCCGGCGGTGGCGGGGCCTCCGTCGCCGATATTGGAGCCGCCATCCGCGATTGCGGTGGCTTGTCCATTGACGACGCTGACGATGTCACTTGCTCCATGGATCCCATTCCAGCCGCTGCCGGCGACGTCGAACTCGCCGGATGAGTCTACTGCCACGCCGGTTGGAGTGCCAAGCGGGAACTCAAGAGCAGGCGTGCTTCCCACCGGAACACCCGAATTCGGCGAACCCGCGACCGTCGTAATAACGCCGTTCGAGATCTTTGCGACCGCCCAACCAATCCACGATGTAGAGCGATCCCGTGGGGTCGGTAGCAATATTGCACAGCACTCCCAGATTCAGTTGGGCTTTCGCCGCCGGCCCGTTATCCCCGGTGTAGCCGCGCGTGCCGCCCCCGGCGACGGTAGTAATCACGCCGCCGGAGATAGCTCGAATCCGGTTGTTTTGGGTGTCCGCGACGTAAACGACTCCGCTGGCGCAACCGCAACTCCCATCGGATAGTTAAGCTGCGCGGCGGCCGCCGGCCCTCCGTCGCCGCTAAACCCCGCGTTGCCGGTCCCCCGGGGATCGTGGTGATGAATCCATCCGAGGCCCGCCGGACACGGTTCTCTTGACGCTCCGCGAAATAGAGATTGCCGCTGGAATCCACGGCCACGCCGCCAGGCGTAAAGAGTATAGCCGATGTCGCCGGAACTCCGTCACCCGAAATGGATCCGCCCCCAGCAACCGTGGTAATGACCCCGCCGGCGACCTTGCGGATTCTGTTATTCCGGAACTCGGATATATATAATGCGCCGTCCGGTCCCACCGCGAGCGAGTCCTCGTCCGACAGTTCGGCCTCTCGCGCCGGCCCACCATCGCCCCGGAATCCTACGACCCCGGTGCCGGCCACTCGAGTCAGGGTCCCGCTCGAATCGAGGCGGAACACCGCGGCCATGTCGAGGGGAGCGATATACACGTTGCCCGCGGAATCGGCGGCGAGTCCAAACGGGTCCAGGTCGGCCGAGAGGCCCGGAATGCCGTCGGGCAATGCTCCACCGGCGAACGGCCGAACCAGGTAGTCGCGATTAACCTGCGAGATGGCCATCCCACAGAAGATTATCTGGCATAGCGAAAAGCGAAGAGTGTGCATGGAGGCCTCCCGGCTCTTATGTCCACACCAAGGCGCGAAGGTCGAGCGCGGCGCTCCTACCGGCTTGGGCTAGGCAGCGTCGCGGCGATGCCAAGACGAAATACCTCGACAGAACGCTACGTTAACACCTCGCGGTCGTCCTCCCCGTGTCTTGATCGGAGGCGCAAACGTGAGGGCATGGCATGAGCCGGTAAGCATCGGGGGATAGGTCCATTGAGATTCCTTTCCTTTGACCCCGCCGTGCGGAAAGTGGACACCTTCAGCCTTCCGCTTGAGCGTACCGTCCCCATTCCGGAGAAGTGCGGTTCCAGGCGTACGCGCGACTCGGAAAGAGCCGGGATTCTTGCCTGCCGTGGATTAGGACTGAGACGCCCTTGCAGGAGCTGATCGGGAGCTTTTTGGGTGCATCGTATCCCATACGGAAGTTGGCACGCATAGTGGGTCGGCGCCGATTCGCTTTGGGGATTCTGGTAGGACAAAGAGTTCGAGTCCACCCCCTGGGGCGGCGTTCAACGGGTCCAATCCAAAAGAGCGCATATCAAATGTTCGTAACGAGATCAATCAGATAGCGTGAAGTCGAGAAGTTTCAGACTGGCTCCTTGGTATAGAATCGAGCTGCGATTCACAGCTCCAACGCCCGCTGTCCTACCATTAGCCTGAATTTCGAGGTCGCACTCAATGAAGTAGGACCTTTGTGGCGCACATACAAATGAAAGTTGCATTTGCCCCGCCAGAGTAGTCCAAGTGGGGCGGGCCCCCCTCGTCCGCGGCCGGTCCCCTGACCGGCCTTCGGCCGTAGGCCGACGAGGGCGTCGGCCGCGGACCAGGGGGTCCGCCCCACCGACGGCCAACCTCGGAATTCAGCAACCCTCGGGGGAACCGGGCGGGACTGTTCCTCGCCCCGCCGGGTCGCGCGTCTTCGTCGCGGAGCTTGGCTGAAATCTCCTGAACGAAATGTCCGTCCGCCCGGACTACTTCAGCAATTTGTCCAATTCCAGCAAGTGTTGCGGCGAGTAGGCTTGCCGCGACCACTTCGCTTCGGCGTTGAACTGGATGCCGACGTAGTAGCCGATCTCTCGGTACGTGCAGTATCGAACGCAACCGGAGAAGCTCTGGCCGGGGCAGTCCCAGCGCACCTCGGATCCCACCGGCAAGGGGCGCTCTAACTGGAGGCACGCCCCGGAATGGGATATCTCTTCAAGCACCGCGGGCATAATGTGCGGTTTTCCATTAGCATCGCGCCAATGGACATCCAGCATGTCCGCGCACATACTACGAGGTTCCGAGCGACGCTCCATGCCACACTTATCGGCGGGATTAGCCAACCTCTTTACACCAGCCCCCTTCGGCGCTTCCGTTCTGCACGCGCCTGGCGCCGAGACAGCTTACGTCGCCCCCGCCCAAGTCGCTGGCGTACAGAGTCAGCTCATACGTCATGGGTCTCTTTGCGGAGCCTCTCCAGACGCTGCCGCAGATCGGCCGTTAACGAAGCGTACCGCGCGTCGCCATGCAGGTTGTGAAGCTCTCCCGGGTCCGTTTGCAGATCGTAGACCTCGAATTCCTCCGGCTGTTCGTAATAGTGAATGTATTTGTAGCGGCTGGTGCGCACGCCGCGATGTTTGCGGACGTTGTGCGGTCCGGGATACTCGTAATATTCGTACAGCCAGTCCTCGCGCCACGAATGGGGCCTTTCTCCTCGGAACAGAGGAACCAGACTGCTTCCCTGCATGTGGTCCGGAACTTTGACCCCCGCCAGTTCGAGAAACGTCGGCGCGAGGTCGAGATTCAAGACCATCCGATCGGAGGTCGAACCGGCGCGAATCATGCGCGGGTAGCGCACCAGCATGGGAACTCGAATGGAGGGTTCGTGCATGAAGCGCTTGTCGTACTTGCGCCACTCGCCTAGGAAGAATCCGTGATCGGACGAAAACAGAATCGCTGTGTCGTCGAGTTGTCCGAGGTCCGCGATCGTCTGGAATAACTTGCCGGCGTTTTCGTCGGCCGCCACAATGCCGGCGTAGTAATCCTTGATGGTCTCTTCCAGTGAGCGCGCGCAGTTCGCCGACGTTTTGGAGTCCCGCACATAGGTTCCGATCATGTCGTCGGCTTCGGCGAACGCGCGGGGCTTGCCGGGATAGCCCCTCAAGTCGTCGTCGAACGTGGCCGGCTTCGGAATCGTCACGCCGTTGTAGAGATCGAGATGCCGCCGCGCCCGGAAGAACGGCGCGTGCGGAGATTGAAACCAGAGAATCAGGCAGAACGGTTTATCGCGTTTCTGTTTCACCCAGTCGATGGCCTTTCCCATGACGACGTCTTCGACGTACCCGTCGTAGGTTTGTGGCCGGGAGAGATTCCCGTGAGAGCCTTCGGTGATCACGGGCCAATAATAGTCCGTGGACGCACCCGGATAACCGAAGTAGTAGTCCCAATTTCGATATCCAAGCCTCCCGACATGCGCTTTGCCGAACAACCCGACCTCATAGCCCGCGTCGCGCAGCAGGTCCGTGAAGAGAGGCGTATCGGGAAGAATCTCGCGGTTTCCGTTGTCGATGCACCCGGTATTGTGCGAATGCAGGCCGGTGAGCGCCGTGGCGCGCGATGGGAGACACAGAGCGTTGGTGCAAAAGGAATTGCGGAACTGCACGCCCTCGCGGCCGATCCGGTCGAAGTTCGGGGTGCGGAGGATTCGGTTCCCGTTCAGGCTCAAAGCGTCGGGCCGGTGCCCGTCGGTGGTCATGAACACCAGGTTGGGCCTGCGGGGCGCCGGTTGGCCGTCCGCCTTCTGGCCCGAGCCAAGGGCCATCCCGCCTACCAGTCCTGCGCCGGCCTTGAGCAGCGTTCGGCGCAGAGGTTGATTGTCGGCTTGTTCCATCGGGGACACTCCATCGCATAGTATAGTGCGCCGAGCCTGGCCAGTATCTCTCGAACAGGCGCCCTCCGGCCGAGCCGGCGTCCGGCTCCGGATGCCGGCAGGAAAGCCTGCGTGGCAGGCGTGGACGCCCACTCCACGGCGCGCCGAGTAATTGTTAATCCGGCGTCACGATGAATGGACCACCGATTCGGATTCGGCGGCCGTTCCGGGACCGGCGAAGGTCCCGCGGCGCCGCGCCTCGCCGAGCACTTCCTGTAGCTGCTCGAATGCAAAGGGCTTCGGCAGATAGGTGTCCATGCCCTCTTCGCGGCACAACTGCCGGAATCCTTCAGTCGCGTGAGCGCTCAGACCGCAGATGAAGGGCTGCCGGCCGGAGGCGAGACGGGCGCGGATTTCCTTCGTGGCCGCGATGCCATCCATTTCCGGCATCTCCACGTCCATGAGAACCAGGTCGTAATCGTTATTCAAGGCGGCCGATACAGCCTCTCTTCCATCCGGGGCCACGTCCGCTTCTTGGCCCAGGCGCTGCAACAGCTTTACCACCACTTGCCGATTAATCGGGTTGTCTTCGGCAAGGAGAACACGCAGAGGGCGCGCCGATCCGGATTCGACGGTATGCCCGTCGGCCAAGGGCATCTGCCGGCCCAGCCGGACGGTGAAGTAAAAGGTCGAGCCAACGCCCGGTTGAGACCGGACTCCAATCGTGCCTCCCATCAGCTCGACAAGGCTCTTGGAAATAGCCAGGCCGAGGCCCGTACCTCCATACCGGCGGCTGATGGAGGAGTCGGCCTGACTAAACGGCGCGAAGAGCGCGGCCCTGCGTTCTTCCGGTATGCCGATGCCGGTGTCGCGAACCTCGATTCTCACTTCGTGGGAAGCCTCATCCTCCGACGCCAGCTCCACAGAGACCGTGATTTCGCCCGCGGCCGTGAATTTGAGCGCATTCGAAACCAGGTTCGTGATCACCTGACGCAAGCGAACCGCGTCGCCATTCACCCAACACGGCAGATCCCGGTCAAGCGAAACCACGAGGCCGATTCCTTTGGCGGCGGCGCTCGCCCGGAACAACCCGACGGACTCCTGGAGACAGTGGCGGAATTGGAACCCAGCCGCCTCCAATTCGAGACGGGCGGCCTCCATCTTCGAGAAATCCAGAACATCGTTGATCACCCGAAGCAACGCATCGCCCGACGAGCGAATCAGGTGAACGGTCTCCCGCATCTCGCCGCGATCCTCGGTCTCCGCAAGCGCCGCGCTCAGGCCCAGGATGCCGTTTAGCGGCGTGCGGATCTCATGGCTCATCGTCGCCAGGAACCGTCCTTTGGCTTCGCTGGCGGCGTCGGCGCGCCGTTTCTCCTCGAGGACCTTAGCGCGCTCGGCCTCGAGTTCGGCCGTACGCCGGCGCACGGCGCGCTCCAGGTGTGCGTTGCGCTGCTCCAGCTTGCTCTGCCGCCAACGAACGCACCCCGCCAGCGATAAAGCGGCGGCCAGGAGTGCGAAGCCGCGAAACCACCAGGATTCCCACCAAAACGCCTCGACGTGGAAGTCCGCGACCGCGGCGGCTTGTGACCATGGGCCGTTGCGAACGCGCAGAGCGGATTTCCACGCGATGGCCGCCCGGCGAGATCCCGGCGATGGAAACCGAACGCTCGGCCGTGGCGGCCCACCCTCCATCATCCAGTCGATACTCGAACGCGGCCTCCTGCTCGTAGCGGAAATCGAGCGTGGAGAACGCAATGCGCACCGAGCGAGGCCGCTTGAAAATCTGGATTGAGCTGACGATCGGGTCGGCCTTACGTGGCAACGAGGGGGCCTGGAGCGCGTGGAAATGGGACAGGCCGCCACTCGTGCCGAACCACACGCTGCCATCCGAATCGGCCCAAAAGGCTTCACCATTGCAGTCGTTCCAAACCAGACCGTCTTCGGTCGTGTACTGCGTCCATGTTCCGTTGCGAAGGACGAAGACTCCGCCAGGGGTTCCGCGCCAAAACCCGCCCTGTGCGTCGAAACCGTGAAAGTCGGTGAGGTCCGCCGAATCGGAGCCGGCCCGCTCGATCGGGGTGGCGCGGACCAGTCGATCCCCTTTGAATTCCAGGCTTTCAATGCCGCCTTCAAACCGGTGACGCAGCCAGACCGAGCCGTTGGGAGCGAAGGCCGCGACATAGGGATCCGCGCCGATCAGTCCCTCGGTCTTTCCGTAGCGCCGCCATCCGGTCGAGCCGAGCCTCCAGAATCCATCTTGGCCCGTGGCGTAAACGGCTCCACTCGCATCCTCGCCGGCCCACCAGGCCCCTTCCGGCAGAACCCCAGTCGGGTTCACCTTTTCGAATCGGGTGGAGGAGGCTGGAGAATCGTCCCGGAACAATCCCGCGCTCGCCGCGATCCACAGGCGGCCGGCGCGGTCAACAAAGCCTCGCTCCGGGTTCGCACGATCTAGGCCGCTGCCGGTTCCCACAAGCTGGACAACGCCGGTCCCGGAGTCGATGCGCGATAGTCCCCCGGGCTTGGCGATCACCCAGATCGCGCCGTCCTGCGTTTCACCGATCCAGCGGACGCCCTCGCCTCCCAGGCCGTCCTTGATGGTCCAGGTTCTAAGCGGCAACGGCCCAGACAGGCGTGTGATGCCGCCGCTTGTCCCCACCCATAGCGATCCTCTCCGGTCCCGCAGGATGCTCCAGACGAGGTTGGAGGGCAAGCCCTGCGCTTCGGTCCAGCTTTCCCATTCGTTCCAACCCAGGCAGCGCGCCAGGCCGCCGCCGGCCATTCCCACCCATAGCGAGCCGTCGCGGTCCACCAGTGCGGAAGTCACAAGCGGCGAACGGAGGCCGGAGGATGGGCCGATCACGCTCCATCGGCCCTCCCTGTAGACAGCCAAGCCGCGATCCGTCGGAACCAGCACTCTGCCATTGTTCGCAACGGTAAGCGCGCCCCAGTACATGCTTGGGGCGATGTCGAACTCTAGGGGAACGAAACGGGCGGCCCCAGGGGCTTTCCGGCGGAGCCGGGTCGAACTTCGAATCCAGACAGTCCCATCGGGAGTGCGGCCGATTCCGTTCCATACATCGGACGGAACCCCGGAATCCTCGCCGAATTCTGTGACTCGTCCCAGTTCCTCCATGCACAGGCGATCGCCGCAGCCGTACCAAAGCTGCGTTCCCTCGCGGAACAGTCCGCGCGGCCGGGCGCCGCCGGCTCGGTATGGGGCGGCCGCCGGCGCGGAGGCCTCGCTCGCGCCATACAGTTGGAACAGGCCTTCACGCGCCCCCACCAGCACGCCGCCGCTTGGGCTATCGGCGAACGCTTGCGCCCCGGCCATCATTTCCGAAACGCCTTTTGCGCCGCTGAAACGCCGGCCATCGAAGCGGAAGACGCGGGAACAGGTGTTCACCCATAGCGCGCCATCGGCGGCGACATGCAAGGAATGGACCTCCGCGACGCAGGGAAGGCCCTCAGCCGCGCCCATGAGGCGGAAACTGGTTCCGTCGTAGCGGTACAGGCCGCCCTCCGTGCCGGCCCAGAGGAAGCCCTCGGAATCCTGAGCAATCGAAAGAACGGCCAGGTTGCCGAGGCCCTCGGCCTGTCCGTAATGGCGGAAACTCAGTTGGACCGCCCGGCACGGACTGGCCAGCCAAGCCAGACTAGCAAAGAGGAGCGCACGTGCGGCCTTCCTCTTGGACTTCACATAGGTCTCATCGGCGTGTTTGCGCATTTTCGCAGGCTTTGTCATCATGCAAGGGGATGGCGACGGGCCGCGTCTTGCCGTTTGGCGTTTCGGGTATCGCCGCGCTATGCCAATTGGCGGCGCAGACGGCCACGCCCCCAAAGCCACCATTGGGCTTGCCGCCCGTTCCCTGGCCCGCCGGCAACCCTTATTCGCCGCGGCGAGTCGAACTCGGCCGCTACCTGTTTTTCGACTCGCGATTGTCCAAGGATGGAAGCGTCTCATGCGCCTCCTGCCATCCTCCGGAGCACGCATTCGCCGGTGGCAACCCGCCGCCGGTCGGAGTTACCGGCAAGCCGTTGCGAAGACGCGCGCCGACGCTCGTCAACCGCGCCTACGGCCAGAGCCAGTTCTACGACGGCCGCGCCCCAACCCTCGAAGCGCAGATTCTCGGACCGGTCACTGCCGTGGATGAAATGGGCTCTTCCCCCGAAGCCGCCGCCGGAGCCGTCGCTAGTGTCGCGGGCTACGCGCCCATGTTCACTAGCGCGTTCGGCGATTCGCAGGTCACCTTCGACCGCATCGCCAAAGCCATCGCATCCTTCGAACGCACCATTCTCTCCGGCAATTCGCCGTACGACCGCTACCAGGCCGGCGACAAACGGGCGCTGAGTGACAACGCCATCCGCGGCCTGCGCATCTTCGAGCGCGCCGGAGAATGCAACGAGTGTCACAGCGGCTTCAATTTCACCAACGAGAAATTCGCCGGCCTTGGGATCGGTCCGGACCGGAAGCCCGCCGACATGGGCCTCGGCGAGATCTCCGGCAAGCGCCGCGACGACGGCAAGTTCAAAGTTCCCACGCTGCGCGAAGTGGCTCGCACGGGCCCCTACATGCATGACGCGCGCTTCAAGACGCTCGACGAAACACTGGAGTTCTACCGCAAAGGCGGGCAGCCGGGCCCATCCCTGGATTCGCGCATCGCGCAGTTTTTCCTCGACGCGCCCGCCAAGGCTTATATCACGGCCTTTCTGGAGTCGCTGAGCGGCGAAGGCTGGCAGCAGATCAGGCCGCCGGAGAAACTTCCGTAGCGCCTGTTAGGAAATAACCATTGCAATTTCGGAGCGCATGGATTGTATCAGGGCATGGCTTTAGCCGTGCCGCAGAGCGTAAACAAACGTGAGGGCTTCAGCCCCTGCGAACCCTGGAAAACCCCAGTGGCTAAAGGCTTTGACTTTGAATGCTGCGGCACGGCTCAAGCCGTGCCCTGATACAAAGCAAGCCTCCAGGCTCCAGTTCTATGTCGCACGCCCGGTCCGAACTGCCGGCTTCTTTGAGCGCCGGGTCCGGCGCCCGCTCAGTCCAGGTAGTAACCTTCTCGCGCGCGGACCTTGCGGAACTGGTTCTGTTTCAGGACGATCTCGATCTTGTGCCACGAATGATCGTTCTTTCCCTCCGGCTGGAACGCGAGCAGATACCCGTGCGTGATGTCGTCGGAGACGCGCTGGAATACCCCGGCAATGCCGGAAGGATCGCGGATGGCGAACGAAAGCCCGCCGGTGGACGTCGCGAGAGTCTGTAGATTGATCAACAGCTCCGCCAACGTCAACGCTTCGCCGTGGGCGATGGTGTAAATGGGCACTCCGGCTTCCTTGGCCCGGCGAATCGCCACATCGGAGCTGAGGCCGCTGGCGTTGTCGGCGCCGTCGGTGAAGACCACGATGATCTTCTTGCCGCTTCTGGCGGTGACATCGCGCGTCACCCGTACCAGAGCGTCGTTCAGCCCCGTGACTCCGATCGCGCGCACGCCCAACACCGCGCGCCTGGCGGCGTCCTTATTGCGGGTGAACGGCTGCAGCTCATAGACTTCGCGGTTAAAGCTGTAGACAGCCACGGAATCGATGGACCGCAATTCGTCGATCAGGCGGATCGCGGAGCTTTTGAGCGCCGGTAGCGCCGTTCTCATGCTGCCGGTGACGTCGAGCAGCAGCGCCACGGACACGGGCGATGTGCAACTCTCGAAGGCCTTCGTCGAAACGGGCTTTCCGTTGTCGAGCACGGTGATATCCGCGCGATCGAGATCGTCGATGTAGTGGCTGCCTTCCGTCACCGTGGCGTACACCTCGACCAGGCGCGCATCGGCCCGGAAATAAGCCTCCGCGAGCGGGTCCGCCGCGGGCCTGCGGGCCGGCGCCGCGCGTGGTGCGCTGGGAGAGGCCACGGCCGCAGCGACAACCGCCGCCGCGGCCGGTTCCTGGGATGCGGGCAGAGCCGCGCCGCGCGCCAGGCTTGCCGCCACGGCTTCAAAAGTCATGAAGCCGCCCTGGAGATACGATCCCGACGGTTCGTCGATCAGCTCCGCCGTGCTGGGCGGGAACATCACCGCGCCCCGGCCGCCCAGGAACTCGTGCCGGGATAGAAGGTGCGGGTCTTCGGATAGCAGCAGCGTATCCGGTTCGAGCAGCGCGCCGTAAACCACCCCGAGGAGCGCCGCCGCCGTCTCCGCTCCGTGCGATACCGCCGCCGACAGGCGCGGCGCTTTTTGCGAGTCGCGGATGAAGTCGAAGGCCGCCTTGCGATCGTCGTCGAGCCGCAGCAGGCGCGAAGTTACGGCGGCATCCGGATCGCCGTCGTTTCCGGTCATTTCGCGCAGCGCGGCTAAAGCCTGGGCCGCGTGATCGGGCGCGGACGCCGCCTCGCACGCGCGGTGAAAAGCGCGCGCCGCCGCGCGGTCGTCAAGCGATCCCGCCGCTCTCCCCAGTTCGGCGAGCTTCACCAGCGAGTGCCACTCTCCCAACACCGCCCTCCGGATATCGACGGGCCGCGCGGCCGCCGACTTTTCGAACGCCGCGAGCGCCTCGAAATCCGCCGGGTTCAACGCGGGCAGCTTCTCGAAATACGGGAACAGATAACGCCAGGAGGAGTACCGCTGGGAAAGCAGGCGGGCGGAGCCTTCGTCCAGCGGCCGTCCGCGCTTCGCTTCCAAAGCGGCAACGGGGGGAAGCGCCTGAAGCGTGGCCAGGCCCAGGAGCGCCGTGTCGTCATCCGACGCCGAATTCGTCCACGCGCCGCGGCCGCCGGGGAAGTGAATGCGTCCGTCGCCATCGAGCGGCAGGTCGCGAAACAGATCCTGCCTCCAGCGCGGTCCCGTCTCCCCGGCGAGGGGCCGAAAGTCGTCCGGTGTTTTGAACCATTTGTAGTACAGGCCCGCGCGGGCGGCGGAGGCGGTGATGTATCTCCGGTGGACCTCGTCGCCGCTCCACACCGCGAAATAGAAGGCCGCCAGTTTCCCTTGATCCCTTTGCAGAAGAGCCGGAAAGAACGCCGCGGGGTTCCGCGGGGTTACTCCGGCGAGTTCGGTCCACGCATCGTCCGCCGCGGGGCCGCCCGGCGTCTCGGCGCGTCCACCCTCCACGCGGAATGAATCTCCGTAGAGGCGCAGCGCGTCGCCGTAGCGGTTGACCAGCGCGGCTAGGCCGATCGCGGCGGCCATCCCTTCGGTCACCGATGGACCCGCCGACGCCAGCGCGCCGTAAGCTCCGGCGGCGCGTGGGTTCCGCGCGAGCGCTTCCAGGAATGCGCCGGGTTGAATTCCTCCGAGAATGCCCCGCCAAACCGGCATTCCGCTAAACGAGGCCCGGCCCGGCCGTATCTCGAACCGGTAGGTTCCGCCCGTCGATAGCGCTTTAGCCATTTCGAGCTCGTCGATATCGAGCGCGGAGCCTACGAGCTGCCGGGGCGCGTCGGACTCCTCGTCCGCCGGTTCGATATAGTCCTCGCCTTCGCGTTTGCCGATCCTCCAGCCGAGCAGCTTCAATACGCGCGAGGCCTTTTCGCGGTTGGCCGGCGTGTCCAGCGAAAGCGTGAGGCGTCCCCCTGCCGATGCGGCCATCGACGAAAGCTCGGTGGCCACGGTGAGGTAGGTGCGAATGTTCTCCGCCAGAACCCGGGCCTCCCGGCTGCCGCCGTCCGCGGCGTGTTGCGCGATGCGCCGCGCGTACTCCTGGAAGAAATCGGCCTCCGATGGCGCGCCGGTCAGCCCGGCGATCGCCGCCAGCGCTTTGAGCCCTCCCGGAACGGCGATATCGTCCTTTCCGGCCATGGAGCGGTCTCCGGCGCCCGCTGCGGCAACTGCGGCTCCCGTCTCGCCTCGCCGGGTCATCTCTTCCAGAGCGTCCGCCCGCAAGCGCGCCTGGGGCGCGTCCGCTCCGTTTGGGGCCAGTTCCAGGTATTTTCGAAAATGAAGCGCCGCCGACCGGTAATCCTTCCCCGCGTCCAGAATCAGTCCCAGCACATATTCCGCTTCCGGCATCTCGTGCTTCTTGTCGTTGCCGATTGCCTTGCGGGCGGCCTGCTCGGCGTCATCCGATCCCAGGTTGTAGCGGGCTTCCGCCAGGTCGAGGTAAAGGGCCGGCAGACGATTGCGGGAGTCCGCGCGCGTCCCGGCGGCGGCGGCTTTCTCGGCGGCCTCGTAGTTCCCGGCATCCAGTTCGAGATTCGCCAGCAAATGGTAAGAGGAGACGTAGCCGGGGCCGTTCTTGATGGCTTGCTGAAAGGCTTCGCGCGCCGCGTCGGTTCTTCTTTGGGCTTGAAGCGTCGCGCCAAGGGAAGACAACACCACGGCGCTCTTCGGAAACTCCGTCACCAGCGAGCGCAACTCGCGCTCGGCGGCCGGCCAGTCTTTCGCCTGAATAGCCTGCTGCGCCCTCTGCCAGCGTGGGCCCGCTCCCGCCGGCAATGAATCGTCGTCCGAATGCAGGACCAAATTGGGCAGAATGCTGTGCTTCTGGAGAGTATCGTAATCGATCTCGTTTGCAACGTAACCGGTAAGAACGGCCTTCCAGACGCAATCCTGGCGGCCCCAGCCCAGGCTTAACGGATCGTACCAGGAGAATTCGCCCGCTTTGTTGGTCCCGGCCACCCAGACGGCCAGCCTGCTGGGGCATACGCGGTAAATGGCGACGGCTTTCGGCGGCGGCGAGCCGTCCTCCATGACCACCTTGCCGCGAATATAAACCTCTTGAGCGCGCGCGACGGGGCCGCTAGCCGCAAGAACTCCGATCGCGGCCAGAACCGATACCCGGATTGAGCGCCTGCGAACCGATGACATGCCGAACCGCTTCCTGGAAGTTATAGCGCTTCGAGAGCCAACAACGGAGTATATCGCGGCTACCCGGCCCCGCGCACGCGCCCGTGTGGGCCGCGTCAGGCGTTCACCGCGGAGGCCGCCGATTCGAGAATGATCCGCTCGATGGCCTGACGGACGTTATCCATGCCGATGGCGCCGTCGATCTTACGGACCGCCGCTTCGCCATACCATCCGAGGATGGGGCCGGTCAGTTGCTCGTAAGCGCGCAGACGTTCGCGGATAGTCGCTTCCTGGTCGTCAACGCGCGTAATCAATTCGGCGCCGTCGTTATCGCAGCGGCCTTCGACGCGCGGAGGCTGCCCGATGACGTTGTAGATCGCCTTGCAGACCGGGCACTGACGCCGCGCGGTGAGGCGGCTTACCAGTTCCTCGTCGGGGACATCGAGGTGAATGACGATGGGTGCAGGCAAGCCACTTTGCCGCAGAATCCCGGAAAAGTGTTGAGCCTGAGGCACGGTGCGAGGATAACCATCCAGCAGGAAGCCCGCGGCGCAATCGGGCTCCGCGATGCGCTCGGCCACGATGCCGTTGGTGACCTCGTCGGGAACAAGCCCTCCCGAGGCCATGATGGCCGCCGCCATCTTGCCCAGTTCCGTGCCGGCCTTGACGGCGGCGCGGAACATCTCTCCCGTGGAGATGGCCGGAATGCCGAAACGTCTGGCGACGAACACGGCCTGCGTGCCCTTCCCGCATCCGGGCGGGCCGAATAAAAGAACGATCAAGAAAGACCTCCCTAGGGCCGCCGGCGTCCGGAAGAATACAAGAATGCGAGGTATGAGAAGACCCAATATACGGACGCCGCGGTCCTAATCGCAGGCTAACGTCTGGCGTGGAGCCAGTCAAGCGAGAGAGGGGCGCGGCCAAAAATGAAGGCGTCTCCCTTGCCGGAGCATTCCGCCGGGATCGGCCGAGACTCGCCAAAGATTGGGCAAGGCCGCGTGAACTCCGGCCTCCGCTCCCTTACGGTCGCGGCTCGGCTTGGGGGCGCGCAGCATCACCCCAGGCCCAGTAATCCGTTCGGCGGCCGGAGAGGTGTGAAACGCGGACTGATCGAGGTCGCGCGGCATTTTGCCAGGCCCGCTACGGATACCCGCGAAGTATCACGCGGCCCCGAGCCGAGCCGCGACCGTAAGGGAGCGGAGGCCCGGCGGTCGCGGAGCGGGGCCGCGACATGCGAGCCTCTGTAAGCCGCTCACACAGCGAGTGGGAAGGGGAGCTACGGAATCGCAATCAGCAGGCCGCCGCTCACTCCGATGGAACGCTCGCGCCCACGCCCGAAGCCGTGCTCGTAGCCTGGTTCGAGATACCAGCCGAATCGGTGTTTCCTGGAGGGCCAGAACATAAAATCAAGTGCTATTTCAGCGGCAAAGGAGTTCGTGGTTACGCCGGACTCCCTCGAATGAACCCAGGCCGGCCCGGCGCCCAACATAAACTCCGCCTTTTCGGAGAGCGTCCAAGGCTTCTTGAACAGAAGGTCGGTGTCCCATTCCGCCGAGTGAGGGCCAAAACTCCGCGTTACGCCCCCTTCGAGTTCCAACCACTTCTCGATAGGCGTAACCTCAACGGCGACCGTGGGGCCGAAGCTCCGTCCCCAGTCTTTGACATTCCACGAAGCCGCTCCGCCAACTTCGAGGACCGCGGCAGCCTCCTTCTCCGCCGATTGCGCGAAGGCGGAGTCCGGAGCAGAGAAGAAAAGAAGCCAAGCAGAGGAGTATGGTAGCTTTCACTGGATGCGCTCGTACCAAGGCTCTCACATCCGCGGATTGGACGCGAATTCATCGAGGTCGCGGAAGCCGGGTGCATTGCTTAGCCTCGCGGAACAGAGTGGCGATGCACTGACTCCGTCGGGCAGGTTGGCATCCTGCCGCCGGTTGGTAACCGGCGTTCTTCGATCCTGTGCGCACGTCCGAAGGCGGGTTGCCAACCCGCCGCAGGTTACCAACCTGCCCCACATGCCCGCGGGCATCGTCACTGTCTTCTACTGGCAGAGATCCCCAATGCTCACAGGCTCAGTCTTTTCCGGCGCTTTGTTCATTGAGTTCAGCGCACCGGCAAGGCCTCTATGGCGGCCACTCGTTCTTGGAGCTTTTGGTTGAACGCCTTTCCATCCCGACCATAATGAACTTTACGGTGGCAATTTGGACAGAGAGCGACGGCTTTTCTGGGGTGATCGGGGCCGTCATCCGCCAACCGGTCTATGTGGTGAGCTTCATGAAAGGGCGAGCCGTCCGGCGTTACAAACGGTGCCCCAGATCGGCAACCTTCGCAATGCCTATTGGCACGCTTCAGCACATAGAAGCGAATTGCCCATGACCGGGCTCGAATGATGGCCTGACGCGCCTGGGGGGCGACGGACTTACCCATGGACATCAGAGCCACTGCTCTAAGTTCGGCGAGACTGGCAGGTTTCAGTGTCTTTTCGGCGAGATCTGAAACGGGAATGCCCTTTGTCCTCCGACTTCGGATGAATTCTCTGATGCGATGGGCGACGCTGGGGTCTGGCGTGTGGATGCTCCGTGGATAGTTCGCCCATTTCAGGGTTGGCAGGCGCCTCTGAATTGAGGCCAAGGAGATGGGGGGCTCGATGAGCAGTATGGAGCCAATCGCCGTTCCATGCCGTCTCGGCCAGTCGGCCCTGGGCCTCGGACTCGACAGAATGCCGCCGGTGGCGAAAAACCCAAAGCCGCCGACATAGAACACCACCTCGTCTCCTATGGCAGCCGACCTCGGCGTCACCCAAGTCGGTGTGCTGACGGAGCCCTTCTGCGCGGCCCGCTCCAACCACTTCTTATCACCGTTCTTCACGCCAGCTTGGACGATGTGTAAGTCCGGCATGCCCTAATACTTCTTCAGCTCTTCCACCAGCGCCGGCAGGCCCTTCTTGCGGTAGATATCCGTCAGGCGTTGTTCTTCCGTCGAGGGCGCTAGCAGACCGAGCAGGGAGGCGTCCTGGAGACTCTGGCGGGTCGGAACCCACACTTGTCCGTCGGAGAATTCCACCTGGCTCACGAAGCTCGATATGCTCTGTACGTTCACCGGGTGTCCGTCGCGCGAGAACACCAGCGCCGTATCCTGCAACACGCGCGCGCTTTGGCCGGGGCGCAACATCAGGTCGGGGCCGGAGGCGGGCAGGGAAGCGGCCATATACTCCTGCCCCGCCCGATCCTTCAGCAGGCACCCGAGCTCGACGTACTTGATGACGCGGTTCGAGGCGTTCCGCACTTCGATCCGCGGCTCGCTGGCTTCGTTGCCGGAGACGCGCGCCTCGCCGTTAGTGGGCGTCACGGGCGAATCCGGAATTCGCAGGAACGCGAACTTCACCAGGTCGCCCAAAGGCGCCGGCGCGGCGGCGGATGTTACCGCGGGACCGCCTCGCGTCACGCGCACATCCAAGCGCGGCCGCCCGGCTTGGCGTGCGAGGCTTTCCACCATCGCGGTCCTCAGCCCGTCTGCGCCGGCTTGCGCCAGCACGCGCTTGAAATGCGCGCGGTCGCGTTCGGCTTCCATCTCCCACGCGGTCATGGTTCGCCGCGAGTTCAGCCGGTCCTCGCCGTAGAACGTCAGATCCTGAAAGAGGACGCCATCCAGGCTGACCTTCACGAGCTTATTCGTTACCGCCTGCGTGGGCCGCATCAACTGCATCTCGATGCGGGCCGGAAACGTCTCGCCCGGCGCCACGTGCAGGCTTGGATACGCCACCGATCCTTTGCCGCCCAGCGCGGCTTCCTGCGTCACCACGCGAAGAGTCACTCCCGAGATCGCGCGCTGGCCGACGTTCCGCAGCGTCATGGAAACGCGCACGTCGATCACCATCGCGGCTCCCCGCGCCGCCGCGCGCGACTGATCCGTCAGAGTGCTGGCCTGCAACACCACGGGTGAGTCGCTTGGAAACTCGATGTTGATCGAGCCGCCGGGTAGCGGCACATCCTGCGCCAGAAGCGGCGCCGCCGCGAGCAAGCCGAGAATGGGCAACCAGCGATGGTCTAATTCGCATAAACGGTCGCTACCGTCACGTAGTTCGTTTCGGAATCCACGTAACTGGCCCTCATGGCGCCCTGCGCGCCCGGCATGTAGGTGACGTCCTTGGCCTCGGAGCCCGAGTGGAGCAGCCGTAGCGAGGAACCGCCCTCGCGAACCTGAACTCCGTTGGGAGTCGATTGAAACTCCACGCCGGCCGTGTTCCCCGCTTCGTTGGGCGGAGCGGGACGCTGCTGGAGGATCACTCCCGTCGCCACCAGCACGATGACGCTCGCAAAGGCCAGCGCGGCGCGGGCGCCGGAGAAGAACGCCGGAACCCGCTCCGGCCGCGCGCCCGCGGCTACACATTCGCCGGCCGCGAGGCCGACGCGGATGTTGGCTTTCATCTCGGCCGCCAAGCGGTTCCAGGCAAGGCCAGGGATCTCCGCAAGCCCCGGCAGAGCCGAGCGCGCAGCTTCGAATTCCGCGAGCTCCGCGCGGCATTGCCCGCAATTTGCCAGATGGCGCCGGATTCGCCACGCGGCGAGCGGTCCCAGGTCGCCGCCCGCGTGCAATGCCAGCGCCGCTTGATCCGGATGCTTCATCGTCCTACCGCTTTCTACCCTTCATATACTTGCGAAACTTGGTGCGGGCATTGGCTATGTGCGACCGCACGGTGGCCTTGGAACATCCCAGCCGGCTGGCCACCTCTTCCGCCGGAAGACCTTCCATATCGCGCAACAGAAGCGCCGCCCGTTCGCGGGGGCTCAAGAGACGGAGTCCGTCTTCCAGGTAATCCTTCTGTTCGCTCCGGAGAACCGCCTCCTCCGGACTTTCCTCGTTGCTTCGGGAGGTCTCCGGCAATTCGCAAAACACGGCCCTGCCGCTGCGGCGCTGAAAGTCGATGGCCGTATTGGTGGCAATCCTCGAAAGCCAGTGCGCCGCTTTGGCCTCGTCGCGAAGCTGATCCTGCCGCTGAAGCGCCTTGATGAAGGCCTCCTGGGTAAGATCCTGGGCGTCGGCCACGTTGCCCACAATCCGGTAAATCTGGACGAAGATCCGCCGTAAGTGCTCGGAAACAAAGCGGTCCTGCCGTTCCCGGAGGTCCAGGCCGGATTCCATTACCTCGCCCATGGGCCAAGTCAATACGGTTTCCACAGGTTCTAAGAAAGATGACGATGAATCGGTGGAAACGTGGAGTCGAATGCGCGGTTCGCCCGCTGTGGCTATTCTACCCGGAGTTCTCTAGCGCGCGGGCGTCAGGCGGATGGCGCAGCCTCCGCCGGGGCCGAGTTTCAGCTTCAGGGTGGTCTTCGCGTCCACGCGCTGGCGGGTCATCACGCTGTCTTTCGGGTCTTTCGCGGCGTTGGGACCGTCGGCGTAAATCTCGGCGTTGTACGAACCGGAGCCAAGGAACGCGAGCGGCAGATCGAGTTCCCGCGGGTCCCAGTTGGTGACGCTGCCCACGTACCATTCCTGCCCGCCGCGGCGCGCCACGGTGATGAACCGCGCGGGGCGGCCGTTGATGACGCGCGTCTCATCCCAAGTGGCGGGAACGGCCTTCAGGAACTCGGTCTCTTTCTGGCCATCGTAGGCCGCGGGGTGGTCGGCGACCATCTGGAACGGGCTCTCGAAAACCACGAAGAGCGCCGTCTGGTGAGCGCGCGTGCCCATCACCATGGGGCCGGAACCGCGAGCGACGAACTCTTCCCTGGTGACGTTATCGAAGCCGCCGGGAGTGTAATCCATCGGGCCCGCTAACATGCGCGTGAAGGGCAGCGTGGTGTTGTGGACCGGCGTTTCGCGCGCGCTCCACCGGTTGTATTCGGCCCCCATCACGCCCTCGCGCGTCAGCACGTTGGGATAGGTGCGGCGCAGTCCGTCGGGCTTGAAAGCGCCGTGATAGTCGAGCATCAAATGATGGTCGGCGGCCTTCTTCGCGATGGTACGGTACCAGTTGACCATCCATTGGTCGGCGCGGTCCATGAAGTCGATCTTCACGCCGGCGATGCCCCACTTCTCAAACAGCGGGAAGGCCTGGTCCACCTGGCGGTTCATGTCCGTCCAATGCGACCACAACCAAAGGCGCACGTTTTTCGATTTGGCGTAGTCCACCAGCCCGGGCATATCGATGTTGGGATTGGTTGTAGTGAGGTCCGTACCGGAGCCATTCGCGCCGCGGCCGCCGGCAGTTCGGCCCGCCCAGCCTGCGTCGATCAGCATGTAGGGGAAACCCATGCGCGAGGCGAAGTCGATGTAGTACTTCATCGAATCGGTGTTCATGCCGCCGCGAGCGCCCCGCACCAGGCCGCCGGACCACCAATCCCAAGCTGTTTTTCCGGGTTTGACCCATGACGTATCGAACGCGGGCGGCGGGTTCAAATTGACCACCATGTTCGATTCGACGAGGCGCCCCGGTTCGTCCGCGATCATCAGCACGCGCCAGGGCGAATTGCCTGGCGCAGGCTTAATCACCGAAAGCATGGACGCTTCAGCCTTCGCGTCGAGAGGCCACGGAATGTGCGGCGCGGTGGCGTCTTCCACGCGCGGAGCCAGGCGCGACACGAGCACGTTCTGGTTCTGCTGGCCGGTTCCGTGAACGAACAAGCCCGCCCAATCGTCGATGTTGGCTTCCGTCAGCCCAACCCACGCCACGCCCGGCACTTCGAGCAGCACAGGCAAACCGATCAGATAATCGCGATGCAGGCCTTCGATGGTCAGCTCGTGATAGTCGTCTTCGCTCGAGGTTTGGAAATCGCTCAGGATGAGCGACCACGTGGTGGCGTCCTTCGAGAAGCGGAACTGAGTGGCTTCGTTGACGACGCGTAACTCGGCGAGGCCCGGCTGGCTCGGCACGGCGTAGCGGAAGGCGATGCCATCGTCATAGGCGCGCGCTTCGATGTTGATGCGGCGGTTGGGCGCGGCCGTCTCCGCGGTTGCGACGGTGAGGGCATTATAGTGATCGCGAATCGAATTGGCCTTGCCTGCGACCGCGTGCCACGTCTCATCGTGGTTGGATGGCTGCGAGGATTCGATGCGGACCGCGGAGCCGAGCACGGGCGAGTTCTCCAGAATCAATCCGAGGTTGGACCAATCCATGACCGGCTTGCCGCGGAAGACGACGCGGTACGCAAGCTGGCCGCCGGCCGCCTGCACGTTCGGTCCACTCACAGTGGCGATGGCGATTTCGAGATCGCCGTTAGGTGATTTCAATGTGGCCTGGCCGGTTTGGGCGAGGGCGGGGAGCGGGGCCAACAACAGAACAGTTGCGAGGAGTGAGGGTCTGCTCGTGATCACGTGAACCTCCAGAACCGGATTGTACTGCGCTGCTACCGCTTCGGGGGAGCGACGCTTCGCCCGCGAGGCCCTTCGGCGGGGCGCGCCTGCGCCGAACCGCGCTAGTGAGTACCATTTGCTCTTTATGCGGCAAAAGCTGAAGCGGTTCGGGTTGGGGATGGTTAACCTGGCGGCATTAATGGTGGTGGCCCGCTGGCTATACGCAAGGGTGGGGCGCCACAGTGATGGGGGCGTAGCCGCCGTGGTTATGGCCGCAGCGCTCCTCGCGCTGTACTGGGCTGGGTCGCGCTGGATCGAAAGGCGGCGAGCGGAAGACGTGCGGCTGAGGGATCTGGCGGATGGACTGGGAGCGGGCCTCGCGCTGGGCGTGGCCCTGATTTCCTGCGTGATGGGAGTGCTATGGATCAGCGGCTCGTATCGTCCGGCCGGGTGGGGTACGTGGGCTCCGCTTGCGGGAGCGTTGCTTTCCGCGCTTGCTGGAGCGGTCTCCGAAGAAGTCTTCTTCCGCGGTTTTCTGTTTCGCCTTGTAGCGGGCTTGGGCGGTAAATGGACTGCACTTGCCCTATCGTCGGCGATTTTCGGCTTCGCGCACTATAACAACGCCGGAGCCGGCGTCTGGAGTTCCGTCGCCATCGCCATAGAAGCCGGCGTCTTGCTCGGCGCCGCCTACGCCGCGAGCGGCTCGCTCTGGTTGCCTATCGGCATCCACGCCGGCTGGAATTTCGCCGAAGGTCCTGTTTTTGGAACTGCCGTCTCCGGCTACCCGGAATACGCCGGATTGGTGAGGGGCTCGTTGCACGGGCCGGACCTTTTGACGGGAGGAACCTTCGGACCGGAAGCGTCGATTGTGACCCCGATTGTGTGCCTGGCGCTGGCGGCCATCTATTTGCGGAAAATGGGGCTAGCGCAGAGTAGCATCGCGCCCGGCGGCGCCGAGGCCCCGGCGCCTCAGGAGGAGACGCCGGCTTGACAGCCGGCGCGGCAGGATTGCTTTTCGTGCAGCGGTGCGGCAGTGTTGAGTGGAAGGGATGGGAATGGAAACAGTTCTTCCGATCGCGGTGCTTCTCTTGGGCGCAGTTATTCTCGCGCTGCAGTTCACGGTCTTGCGGAGGACTAAGAACGCTGGATTTGATCCTACGCCGCTGAATGCACGAATGGAGTCCATTGAGCGGGGGCAGGAGCGGATGGAGCGAAGCGTACGGGATGAAATAGGAAGAAATCGTGAAGAGGCAGCGCGCGGCGCAAACGAGCTTCGGCAGTCCGTTCAGGGAACCGTTGCGACGCTCGGCGATGGGCTCCGTGGCGAAATCGGCGCGATGTCCGCTGCGCAGCAGAGCCAACTGGAACTGTTCGGCAAGCAACTGGGCGAACTGAGCCGCACGCTCGGCGAGGGGCTTCGCGGCGAGATCGGCGCGATGTCCGCGGCGCAGAAGAGTCAATTGGAATTATTCGGCCAGCAACTCGGCGAGTTGAGCCGGACGCTGGAGGAGAGGCTGAAGGGCCTCACGGCGGCTACGGACCAGAGGCTCGAAGGCGTTCGTGGGACGGTCGAGCAGCGGCTGAAAAGCTTGCAGGACGAGAATGCGCAGAAGCTCGAACAGATTCGGCGCACGGTGGACGAGCAACTTCAGACCACGCTCGAACAGCGGCTGGGCGAGTCTTTCAAGGTGGTCAGCGAGCGGCTGGACCAGGTACACCGCGGGCTCGGCGAAATGCAGAGTCTCGCGGCGGGCGTGGGCGATCTCAAGAAGGTATTGACGAACGTCCGCACGCGCGGGTCGTGGGGCGAAGTTCAGCTCGGCATGTTGCTCGAGCAGATGCTCACTCCGGATCAATACGGCACGAACGTCGCGACCACGGGGACCAGCGAGCGAGTGGAGTTCGCGATTCGCTTGCCGGGCGGCGAATCCGGAGAGCCCGTCTGGCTGCCGATTGACGCGAAGTTTCCGAAGGAAGATTACGAGCGGCTGCTGGACGCGGTGGATCGGGCGGACGCGGCGGCCGTCGAGGAATCTTCGCGCCAGCTTGAGAACAGAGTGCGCCAGGAGGCCAAAGAGATCGCGCAGAAGTACGTTGCCCCTCCTCTGACCACTGACTTCGCATTGATGTATCTGCCGACCGAGGGCCTATACGCCGAAATCCTGCGCCGGCCCGGTCTTATTGAAGCGCTCCAGCGGGACCATCGCGTGACGGTTGCGGGCCCGACGACGCTCGCGGCGATTTTGAACAGTCTGCAGATGGGATTCCGGACGCTCGCGATTCAGAAACGGTCGAGCGAAGTGTGGCAGGTGCTCGGCGCGGTGAAGACCGAGTTCAGCAAGTACGCCGATATTCTGGCAAAGGTCCAGAAGAAGCTCCAGGAGGCCAACAACACGGTGGAGGACGGCCTCACGAAGACCAGGGTCATCCAGCGCAAATTGAAGAAGGTGGAAGAACCGGCGGAGAGCGCGGTCAAAGCCTTGCCGCCCGGGGAGAGCGACGAGGCCGAGGCGGAAGCGGCGGGCGACGAAGGCGGCTAGCGCACTGCGGCCAGCGGAATGACGGTTATTCCACGGGTTGTAAAGCGGGCGTCCAGGGCCGCCACGCCGGCAACCTGCCGGCATCGAGCGCCGGAGGCGCGCTCCACGGCGCCGCACGATGTGGCGGGGTAGGTGCTCGGCCCGTTCACTGCCGAGGACATGCTGGCGATCGGGAACGTTGTACGGGACTCCATCGCGGCGCGCATCGGCAAAGGGCTGAATGCCGAGGATGCGCCGGCGAAGCCGTTGAAGCCGGGGCGCAACGGGAAGCGTGGCTATCCGGATTACAAGGTCGCACGCGGCTTGCAGCCGTTCCGGGATTGGTTCTGGACGGGCCGGACCATGCGGTCGCTGAAGGCGAAGGCGGCCAGCGAAAACCGCGTCACGATCGGCTTTGTCGATTCGAACGCGGATCGGATCGCGCACGTGAACAACTTGCGGGAGAAGCAGTTTGGCGTGTCGCCGAAGGACCGGCTGGCGTTGCGGGCCATCGTGCTGGCGATTCTCAGGAGGGCGCGGGTGGTGCGGGTCGCGAGGGCGGCGTAAGTCAGGCTGAGCCTCGCGCTAGGATGCTGCCTGCGGCGGCCTTGCGCGTCGCGCCAGATAGTGCTGATCCAGAGCCTGCGGGACCAGTGTCCTTATGACCGCTTCGCGTCCCGCCGACCCCACTGGACGCTTCATTCGCGTGCGGCGTTTTGTTCTTTCTGCAGAGCCAGCTCGCGCAGTACCATTTGGAAGGCAGTGTTTGAGAGCCCCGGTTTTGTGAGCCGAGCCAGGTCGTCCTTGTTTACAGCCACTGGAATCGAGCGTTTGCCGCGTCCATCCTTGTAGTGCGTTGACATGTAGCCAATTCCAATGCGCAGGCCTGACTCGCTGCCGCCTTCGCCCTCTGGGTAATCCGGTCGGAACAGGAATCGAATGTCATACGGCACCCGCTCAAGGACAATCCGGGCCTCTCTGGCTCCAACGAGAGCGCCTATGAAGACCGAATCCGGAGAGGCGCTGTCTCGATGAGGGTTAATCTTGCAGGAGATGCCCTCGCTCTCCAAATAGGCTCGGAGGCTCCAGGCAGCACTTAAGTCGAGGCCTGTGTCATGCCAGTAAATTTGAACCTCGGTTGGGCAAACAAATGGACCGCGGTCAGGGTGGTCCGCCCCTGGCGTCTCACCCTGAGACTTCAGCGACCTTACCTCGGACAGCACCTGTTCCAGCAGGCGTACCTCAACGTTGCCTTTTGCTGATTCTTCGGTTGCAGATCTTGAGATAGCAAGTTTGGATGCAATCGAATAACGTTTCAGTGCATCCTTCATTGTTCCCGCGACAACAGTAGCGAGTTCTCCTATCTGTGTCCGAAGAGTTTTTGGCTGAAGCTGGTGGGAGTACGTGAATGTGAAAAACTGATTCAGGTCAAACGCAAATGGCGTCAGATCGTCCTTGACCAGAACGAAACGCTTGTCGGCTCGAAGTGCCCAACCCAATTCCAACAGAACATTCGGATTCCAGCTCGACAGATCACACAGGACTAGATCAGCAGTTTCGATCTTCCTCCAGATGTTCTCTACGATTAACCTGGATGATGTTTCCTCGTCATCTCTCTCACAGTTCAATCCCGCTTTTGATACGCCGGGCACTATCAAACCCTCATACACCTGATGCCAGTGGTTGGCGTCGTTGAGGTATCTCTGGAGGTCATCCTGCCTTACTGAGAAGGGCATTATCACGAAACATCGCGGGCCTATCGGCATGTGTTTTTCCATATCTCCACCGGACACGTAGTCCGACAGAGTTACCAAATCGGGCCTGCGCAATAGCGGCTGCTGACGCTGGCCTTGCGCAGAGCCCTGTGAGCCGAAGATGCTACCACACATCGTGACCGCGGCGACAGGGGTCATCATTCTCGGGCTCCGTGCAGATCATGGTGCCCGGGTTGCCCACTGCGTGGAATAGAAAGTCTTGCCGTAGTTCGACTGAATTACGGTTGTTCGGTACTTCGTTGAAAACCTTCAACTAAACGCCAACCGATGGACCAAGAATCCATAGTTCTCGACGTCGATCCCCGTTCCGTCCTCGCGGCCATCAAGCAGGCGAATACTGCCGTCGAGGGATGGGAAAAGGGAACCGTCGGCGCGGGCGACCGGATGCCGAAGCCGCTGGAGCGCATGGGAGACATGCTGCTCAAGATGAACGACCGCTCCCGGTCCTCCATGGAGCGGCTCACCCAGTCCATCGAGAAACACGCTGCCGCTTACGGAAAAACCGGCGTGGACCGCCTCATCGCGGACCGCGACCGGCTCATTAAGAAGCTCGGCGACGAGCAGGGTCCCACCGACCGCGTCGCCGCTGCTTACGCCAAGATGATCGACGTCGAGAGCGGTGAGTCGGGCGGCAGTTTTCAGGCGCTCGGCCGCAACATCGAAAGCTTCGTCCGCGATCCGCTGAACGCTTCGAAGGATGCGGCCACGGGGCTGTTCGCAACGCTGGGCCCTGTGGGCACGGCGCTGGGCGTCGGCGCGACCGCGCTCACCGCCTTCGCTGTCGCCGGATGGGAGGCTGCGAAGAGTCTGGGCGAGTACGGCGTGATGGTGAAGGACGCCGAACTCCGCACCGGACTCACCGCAAAGGAAGTCGGGCAGTTCGGCTTCGCGGCCAAGGCAGCCGGCCAGGACGTCACCATCTTCGAGCGCATGATGCGCGGCCTGACCCAGGCCATCGAGGACGATTCGGCAAGGCGGGCGAGAAGGCTCGCGTGTGGCTCCAGAAGTTCGGCGTCGATCTGGCCGGCGTGCGCGACGGGTCTGTCTCCACGTCCCAGGTGTTAAAGCAGGTCGCGGCGGGGTTGGACGCCCTGCCGAGCGACCTGGGATCGCAATAAGGCCGCCCTGGATCTATTCAAAGCGTCCGGCGTGGAAGCAATCCCGGTGATGATGGAACTCACCGAGAATCTGAGGATCGCGCAGGAGCAGGGCTTCGGACCGACCGACGGCGATATCGCGCGCTTCACTGCATACCAGACCAAGGTCGCGGAGCTTGAAACGAAATGGGCCGAACTCAAGCGGACGTTCCAGGAAGGGCTGGTCATCGAGGTCAGCTTCGTGGGGACGGCGGCCAAGTGGCTGTGGGACCACATGCCCGGCGAGACCGTGCAGGGCGATCAGGCCTCCATCGACCGCATGAACGCCGACGAGCAACTGGCCGAGCGAAATTCGGCGCGCCAATGCCGCGCGGTTCGGAAACTTCCCCCCAGCGAATCCCATCGACGCGCCGGCGCGGAAGCGGATCGAAGCTCTGCGGGGCCTGCGGCCGGAGGATGCCTTCGGCCCGCCGCCGGGGGATCGGGATTATCGCAGCGCGGAGGCCCAGCGCAAGCTCGCCGATCGTTCCGCGGACGTTAACCGTGCCGGATCACAAGCACGTCGCCGTCTTTGACGATGTACTCTTTGCCTTCGAGGCGCAGGAGGCCTTTTTCTTTGGCGCCGACGTAGCCGCCCAGATCCACCAGCGTCTGCCAATTGACCACTTCGGCGCGGATGAACTTCTTCTCGAAATCGGAGTGAATCGCGCCCGCGGCCTTCACGGCGTTGGAGTGCGCGGGAATGGTCCACGCCCGCACTTCGTCTTCTCCGGCGGTGAGGAAACTGGTGAGACCGAGTAACTCGTACGTGGCGGAGATGAGCCGCTCGAGGCCCGATTCCTTCAGGCCGTAACTCGCCAGGTACTCGGCCTGTTCTTCGGGTGGAAGCTCGGCGAGCTCGGCTTCGATTTTTCCGCAGATGGCCGTGACGGCCGTGTTCCGGCGGCCCGCAAGCGGACCGTCGCGATACTCCCGTTCGCGCTCGTGAAGACGGCCGGCTTCGTTTTCCCCGAGGTTGAGCGCATACAGGATGGGCTTCTGCGAAAGGAACTGGAAGCCGCGCACGCGCTTTTCGTCGTCGGGCGAGAATTCGAGCTGCCGCAAGGGACGGTTCCGATCGAGGGCCGCTTTGCACACCTGGAGGACTTCGAACTCGCGGTCCAGTTCGGGGTTCTTGATTTTTTTGCGGTCCTTTTCCAGACGCTCCAGGCGCTTCTCGATCACCATAATGTCGCTGAGCACAAGCTCTATTTCGATATCTTCGAGATCGCGCAGCGGCGCAACGGAACCCTTCTCGTGCGAAATGGTTTCGTCTTCGAACACGCGCAGAACGTGGGCGAAAGCGTCCACAACGCGGAGGCTGGCCACGTAACTGGGGTCGCGCAGAGCCTCCGCGGAGATGGCCGGCATATCGACGTACTCCACGGTGGCATGGACGACTTTGCCGGGCTCGAATACGCGCGCGAGCTCGTCGAGGCGCTTATCGGGAACTTTGGCGATTCCGGCGCGCGCCGCGGTGGAACCGATGCGAGTCTCCGAATGGGCGCCGGTCAGGATCGCGAATAAGGAGGTCTTGCCCACGCGGGGCAAGCCGACAATGGCGGTCTTCATAAATTGAGCGGCTTACAGAGGAACTTCCACCTGACTGAGGATTTCTTCGATGATGCGCTCGCCGGCGTCGATGCGGCGCGGGGCGAGCGTGGTCCGCGTGTCGATGACCACGCGGTGCGCGAAGACGGGCACGGCCAGACGCTTGACATCGTCGGGGATGGCATACTCCCGTCCTTCGAGCAGAGCCAACGCTTGAGTGGCGCGATAGAGCGCCTGGGCGGCGCGCGGACTTACGCCGAGCGCGAGAGAATCGTGCGAGCGCGTCTTTTCCACGATGGCCAGCATGTAGTCGACGAGCGCGTCTTCGACGGTGACGCTTTCCACGGCTTCCTGGAAACCCAGGACGTCGCCGGCGGAAAGCCCCGTCTCGGTGGGCGCCGGCAGCGCGCGGCCGGCGTGGCGGATAATCTCGCGCTCGCTGACCGGGTCCGGGTAACCCACGCGAAGACGCAACAGGAATCGATCGAGCTGGGACTCCGGAAGCGGGTACGTTCCATGGTGCTCCACCGGGTTCTGCGTGGCGATCACCATGAACGGAAGCGGCAGCGGATGGGAACGGCCGTCGATGGTCACTTGCGCTTCGTTCATGGCTTCCAGAAGCGCCGACTGTGTCTTAGGCGTAGTGCGGTTGATTTCGTCGGCGAGCAGGAAATTGCTGAAGATCGGCCCCGGCTTGAACTCGAAGGCTTCCGAGCGCACGTTGTAGATGGTGACGCCGAGCACGTCTGTGGGAAGCATGTCGCTGGTGAATTGCAGGCGATGGAACGTGCAGGAAACCGCGCGGGCGAGAGCCTGAGCGAGGGTGGTCTTGCCGACGCCAGGAACGTCTTCGATAAGAAGATGCCCGCGCGCCAGCAGGCAAACCAGAGAGAGCTGAACCACCTCCGCTTTCCCGCGAATGGCGCTTTCCAGAGCGCCGGCCAACTCGGCCAGACGCGCGGCGGTCAAGGACGAAACACCGGCCGCAGGGGCCGCCGAAGCTTGCCTCTCAAACACTCAAGTTCATGATACTAAAGTTCGCTTGGCGGCCTGACGTAGCGTGATGGGTTGGATCGGGATGGGAGCGGTGGGACAATGGCAGGGACAGCGAGAGATCGCGTGCGTGGAGGATTGGGGCGTGCCGTTTTCTAAAGCCGGAAGCGTGAAGACTTACTACCGACTGGAGGGCCGCGAGGATTTGCCCGTGGTGGTCTTCGCGCACTCTTTGGGCGTAGACCACGGGCAATGGGACGCGCAGGCGCAGGCTCTGCTGCCGCGTTTCCAGGTCTTGCGTTACGATTTGCGAGGGCACGGAGCGTCGGACGCGCCGGCGGGCGAGTACTCGATTGAAGGCCTGGCTTTAGAATTTCTGGCGCTGGCGGATGGTTTGGGGATCGAGCGATTCGCCTTCTGCGGATTGTCGCTGGGAGGGATGATCGGGCAGTGGCTGGGCGCTCACGCGGGCGGCCGGCTCACGCATCTCATTCTGGCGAACACTTCGCCGAAAATGGCGGAGCCGGCCAGGATGGAAGAGCGCCGGCGGACGGTGCTTTCCGAAGGGATGGCGGCCGTGGTGGATGCGATCCTGGGACGCTTCTTCACGCCGGAAACGCTGGCCGAGGGCGCCCCGGCCGCGGCGACCGTGCGGCGCACCATACTGACGACCGATCCGCTGGGATACGCGGGTTGCTGCGCGGCGGTGAGAGACATGGACCAGACGGGCTTGCTCGGCTCCATTCGTACGCCCACGCTGGTGATTGGAGGCGAGCGGGATTTTTCCACGCCATGGGAGGGCCATGGGGAAAGGCTGGCCAGAGCGATTCCCGGGGCGCGGACGGTTCTGCTGCCTACGGCGCATCTTTCGAATTTGGAACGGCCGGCGGAGTTCAGCAGAGCGGTGATGGAGTTTGTGGGGTAGTAGCGCGGATGGGCGTTGCGATGGAGCGCGCCTTCGGCGCGAGGCAGGCGGAAGCGCCTGCCCCACTCCGGGCTTCGCTATGCCTGGAATGGGGCGTCCGAAAGCCAGCGGGTGGTTAGGAAAGCGTCGCGGCGGGCCCGCACGCCGGTCTTGAGGCCTTCCGGCACTGCGGCGACCGTGGCGTCCGCAACTGCGTGAATCAGGCCGGACTCGCCGGGGCCGCGAGATTTCGCGCACAAGCGGCTCACGCCCGCGTCTCCAAACTGATTGGCCACATCCAGCAGGAATGCGACGCCGCGCCCGGTGCGGACCTCGGGTACATTCGCGCGGATCAGCGTAAGCGATTGAGTGAATGCGGCGAGCGCAGTTTGGATTTGCGCGGATTGGAATACGGGCGAGAGCGCCGCCTGGCGGAAGCGTGACGGCCAAGGCTCGGATGTGAGCTCGAAGACCGGGTCGATGGAGCGGCCGGCGCTATCGACTCCGCCGTTCCGCTTGCCGACATGAGCTAGCAGGCGGGCTGCGGCGGAGGAATCTCCAGCGCCGAAAATGGCGCTGAACTGCGCTGCATCGGCGGCTTTGAAGGCCTCTAGGATTTCGCCCAGGCGGCCGGGGCGCTGCGCCCACTGGATGACGCCGAAGGAAAGGCCTGCGCCATCGGTGTTCAGGTTCAGAACGGCGAAGCGGCCGAGCCCTTCCATTTGGGAAACCAGCGAGAGCATTTTGAGGAGCGGTGACGGGGGGAAGCCGAGCGCCAAGCCGATGTAAGCGCGGCCGGCGCGCGGATCCGGGGCAGAATCCAAGACAAGGCGGTGGATCGTCTCGCGATCCACAAGGGGCTGTACGGGCAAGCCGTGCGCCCCGCCTGGAACCTGGCGAGAGCGGCCGTGGTCATGGGGCCAAACAGACCGTAGGAGGGCGATAGGGGGCCGGGTAGATCGGAACCGCCGTGCCCAGCCAGCAGTTCCTGCACGGCCCCAATCGCCTCGGGATCGTCCGCGGGCCGGATCGGCGTGGGCGAGGCGCCAGCCCACAGCTCGTCAACGGCGGATATGCCGCACCGCCTTACGGAGTCCGGCGCCAATGAGGCGGACGATCCCATAAGAGTTTCAGCACTACTTGAAGTTTTGTGCAAACCTGCACGGATTTTCGAGGCGCCTTTGTTGATTCCAAAAGGTTTATGGACTTTTTCCCGTGCACGCGTGCACAAATGCCCGTTTCGGCCACTGGGCACGGGGGAAATACAGAGAACGCTCCCCCTGACTTCTCTATATCACGGCGGCGGGTGGAAACGCAGGGCGAACGCCGCATGGAGCCATAGGCATGTGGTTACAAATCAATGGGTTAGAATTTTTCTAGCGGTGCAGTGACCGTGGTATTGGGAGATCCCCAGGACACCGTCTCCGGCCAGCGGACGGATCAGGGTGAGTGGACCGTAAGTACTAGATCGTTATGGATTTAGCCATGGTATCGCTAGGTCGGATTTGAGGCGCGTAGACCGGAATTCTCATGGATTCCCCCAACGTCCGCGTGGGATACTTGTGCAGAATAGCGCGGAGTGGAATGACGCCGGCGCTAGTTATGGAGGCGATGTGAAATCCGCAAGCAAACGATTCTCCAGCATGGCGCTGTTCACTTGTGTAGCAGTCGGACTGTGCGCCGTCTCGCCCGGCCGGGCGGGCACGGTCTTCAGCGAGAGTTTCGATTCGGGTTCGGCTACCTATACGGTCAACGACCCGTACTGGACGGATCAGAGCAGGGCTAATGGGTACATCATCCAGACGACGAACTCTCCGTCGGTTTGGAGCGGCTTGTTCGGGACGGCCATTCCGCAAGACGCGAGCGGAACCGGTTACTTCCTCTTCGAGGGAACATACGGCTACAACTGTCCGGCGTGTTCTATCACCGCGGGTCAGGACCAGTTTTACATCAGCCCGAGTTTTGCGGTCGATCCGAACACCGATTACACCGTCAGCTTCGCATTGGCGGACGTTCATGGCTCCGCCACCCCATATGCGGCCATCATTCAACCGGAGATCGATGGCTCGTTGCTGGGTACGCCGGTATCCGAGGCCGGCAATGGCTATTCAAGTTACGGATGGCAGCAGTTCAGTTTCTCCTGGAACTCCGGGAGCAATACTTCGGCCTCGTTAATCCTGCACGACTTCAACCTCGACCCCAACGGGAACGACTTCGGGATCGACAACATTTCGGTGGACACCACGGCTCCGGAGCCGGCTTCGTTTCTTTTGGCGGTTATGGCGCTGGCGCTGATAGGCCTTCGGCGCAAGCGGCAGCGGACTGCGTAAGAAGCCTCGGTCCGTAGTTTACGCTTTGCCCACTCTCTCGACGACGTATCCAAGCCGGCCTTTGCCCAGAGGGCACCCAGGTGTACCGGCAGGAATGCCTCTACGCCAAGATGGGCTGCCCCACTTCGGAAACAGGGGAGCAACCGTGCCCATTTTCATCCTTTCGGATGAAGGCGTCCTTCTTAAAGGGGGCTGATACGAACCATCCAACTTCGGATTTCAGGACTGGGGGGCCGGCTCCGTGCCGGCCCAATTCCAAGCATCTCGACATGAATGTCGAGACGGCACGCTGGAAGCGTGCGCCACGGATCGTGACGGCAACCCCGGGGTTGCCCAACGGCTGGGTGCACGCCTCCGCCTGCTTCCAGCGCCGGGCAGGTCTGGAGACCTGCCCCACTGGCTACTTCTTGGTTTTGCTTAGCTCGCGGAAATACTTCGCTACGTCTTCGGAGTAGCCTTGCGGCACGGTTTCGCTCGCGGAACTGCGGACGCTGCCGGGGCCCTTGTCGCCGCCGTCTTCCACTTTGCGGCGGAGCTGCATTTCGACCTGCTCGATGCCGGCTACCACGGCTGCATTGATGCGCTCGGCTAGCAGCGGATCGTTGACGTAGGCCTGCGGATCGAGCCGGCGCATATCGCGCACCAGGTTCTGGAGATCGCGCGCCATGTTGGGGTCGTCCGGAAGGCGGCCCTGCAAGTTGGTAAGCGTCTGAACCGTGGTCGAGTAGTCGCGTACGAAGTTGGGGTCGAACGGCCGGACCGCGCCGATGTAGCCGTTGTCGTAGATGCCGCCATTGACCGGACCGCCCACGTAGTTATTCCCGCCGTAAGCGCCGTTCCGGGCGTATCCGCCATTGCCGCCCTGCTGCTGGCCACCCTGCTGGCCGGGCTGGCCGCCCTGGCGTCCACCCTGCTGGCCACCTTGCTGTCCGCCCTGCTGTCCCTGCTGACCCTGTTGGCCTTGTTGACCTTGCTGTCCCTGCTGACCTTGCTGACCTTGTTGTCCCTGCTGGCCTTGTTGGCCCTGTTGCCCTTGCTGTCCTTGCTGGCCTTGTTGCCCTGGCTGACCTTGTTGGCCGCGCTGGAGTTGCTGTGCGCCGTTGCGCTGGCCTAGGGGGCCCATTTGCCCCTGCTGGCGGCCTCTCGCCATATCCTGCATTTGCTGCAACTGCTGCCGGAGCTGCTCGACCTGCGCCAAGGCCTGCTGCATGGCCTGGGTATCGTCGTTGGGCTTGCCAGCGGCGGCGTTTGCGGACATGGAGCGCTGGATGGCGCCCAGGCGGTCGCGCAGGTCGTTCAGTTCTTCCGTGCTGTTCATCTCGGACACCTGCGCATACTCGGCATTGCCGCCGCGGATGAAGCCCGCGTTGCGCTGCATGTCGCGCTCGAGATCCGCCTGCTGGACCTCGGCCAGAGCCTCGCGGACGGCGGTGGAAGTCTGACGCTGGGTGCTCATGAGATCGCGCGCGGCGGTCTGCATGTTCTGCTCGAGCTGCTTCAGATCCTGAAGCTCGCCGTCTTTCTGGGTGGCGAGCTGATTGGCCTGCTGCTGCGGCAACGGCCTTCCGTTCTGGGAGGCCAGGGTGCGCTTCAGATCCTGTTCGAACTGCTGCTGGCGCTGAGCCAGATCGGAGGCCTGACGGGCCAGATCGCCCACCTGGTCTCCGGTCTGTTGGCCGCGCAAGGACTCAAGCGCGCGTCATGCCTTCCTGAAGGCTGGCGGCGGCGCGCTGCGAATCGGCCTGGTTGGGAGTCCCGGCCGCCTGTTGCGAATTGGCCTGGCGCATGGCTTCCTCAGCCTGCTGGAGTTGCTGAAGCGTACGCTCAAGCTGCTGCTGGCCAGCGTTGGACATGCCGCCCATCTGGCCCATCTGCCCCATGCGCCCCTGCTGACCGGCCTGCTGGCCTTGTTGTCCCTGCTGGCCTTGTTGCCCTTGCTGGCCCTGCTGACCTTGCTGGCCCTGTTGGCCTTGTTGTCCCTGCTGACCCTGCTGTCCCTGTTGACCCTGCTGGTTGCGGCTAAGCTGGCCGCCCTGGTCGCGGGACAACTGCTGAAGCTGCTGGCGAAGCTGTTCCGCCTCGCGGCGCAATTGCTCCTGCTGCCAGCGCTGCTCGGGAGTCTGCTGGCCGCGGCGCTGCTGATCGGCCAGTTCCTGCTGCCGGCGCGCAAGCTGCTCGAGCTTTTGCATGGCGTCATCGATCTGCTGCTGCCGCTGATTGGACGAAGACGAAGCGGAATTCTGGCGGCTGTTTTCGTACTGGTTCTTTTCGGTATCGAGTTCGAGATCGAACAGGCCCTGCAAATCGCGCGTGGCGCTATTGCCGCCGCCACCGCCTCCGCCACCACCGCCGCCGCCCTGACGGCCGAAGGCGACTTCAATGTCGCGCCGCGTGGCTTCCGCCTTCAGGATGTACTGGAGCGCCTGCTGCTCGGGGGAGAGCGCGTCATGCCAACTGGCGGATTTCAGCTTGTCGGAGGCCGGCCCCATGGCATCGGCGGCCTTGTTCATGGAATCGACGAAAGTCTTAAAGGCATCGCCGGCCGTGTCCAATTCCCGGGCCTGCATGCGATCCGCAAGAGACTTGGCCTGATCGCGAAGCTTCGACTGCACCTGGGACAGGAACGTCGCGTTCTCACTCGAGTCCTTGCGATTCGCGCCGCCCTTCAACTGATTCCAGGTAGCGGTGATGATTTCCTTCTGGCGCTGCGAGATCTCCTGATCCTGATTCTGATTCTGGTCGCCGCCGCCACCGCCTCCTCCACCGCCGCCTTCCTGCTGCGACTGAGAGTAGTTGCGCTCGAACGGGTCGGCCTGGATGAAGAACATGTCCGTGTTGGTGGTGCTGCGGGCGTCCTTGGCCGCGGCGTAGATGCTGACCAGGTCGCCGGGCTGCGCCTTGAAATCCTCGAGCGAAAGCGTGGCCGTGCCGGAGGCGCTCTTTACGTTCTTATCCGAGAGGAGGGAGATGGTTTTCTCCGGGCCGGCGTTGACGGAATAGTGAAGCTCGACGGCGCGGAGGCCGAAATCGTCCTTGGCATCCACCTGGACGGCCACTTCCTCGATGGGCGAAGCGTGATAATCCTTGCCGGGGCGGGTGATCTTCACGTCCGGCGGATTGTCCTTGATGGCTTCAATGAAGTAATCTTCGGTGAGCCGCACGTCTTCGCCGGATTCGGCGGCGGCCACGTGGTACATGCCATCCTTCTGGATCGGCACGCTGGCCACCAGAGTGCCATCGGGATCGGAGCGCAAGGAAAGCTTGGAGCCGTCATCGAGAAGCAGCGTTCCATGGGCCAGCGGCTTATCGGTGGAGACGGCCACATCGGCCGTGGTCCCTTCGACGGCGCGCAAATCGCCGCCGGGGTTCTCGACGGCGTCCTTCATGCCGGCCCAGGACGGGAAGTGATAGGTGACCTTGATGTTCTTTACCGAGGGCAAATCCACCACGTTCAGCTTGAACGACTTGGAGCGAACGCCATTGGCCTCTACGTAATAATCGAGGGACTCCGGAATGCCCGCGATCAGGAACTGGTAGCCCGCGCCGCCGCCCGGCTCGCCGCCCATTTCGGCCTGTTCCCAGGCGGAAGAGCTGGCGTACTTGGCGAAGAGGCGTACCTTGGCGGCGGTGAAGCCTTTTAACTGCGCCTGGACCACGAGGTTGGCGTGTTTGCGGACGGTCCTGTTGCCGGGCTCGACCGAAATGTCATAGAACGGCTGCGTTTGGGCTTTGGGCGGTCCGCCCCACAAAAGGGCCGTGCCGTAGCCGATATAGCCGGGGCCGGAGACTCCCAGCCAAGCCAGGAGGCCGACGGCCGCGAGGGCGGCGGTGGACAGCCCGAAGATCAAACCCGTACCGGCCACGCCTTCGGGAGCGGCATCGGCGGCCACCTTCAGGGTGTCATCGGCGAGCAAATGCAGGAAGGGATCGTCGGGAGTCTGCTCCATGCGCTCGCTGAGCGTGACCAAGCGTTCCTCGAAGCGCGGGTATTTGCGCTCGGCCGCGCGGGCGGCGGCGCGGCGGTTCAGGCGGATGACGGGCGCTATGAGCGCGACCGCCAGGGCAAACGCCAACCCGAGGAAAAGGAAGACCCGAGCGCCCACGACGCTCGAATCCTGGAACGCGTAATGGTTGATCGCCAGAACAGCCAGGATGGTGAGGACGAGGGCCGCGGCAGCGGTGACGGCCGCGCCGCGCGTAAACGCGAGCCAGCGCAGCCTTCTCTCCAACGCAGCCAAATATTGGGTGACGCGATCCAGAGTGTTCATACCGCCTCTTTGTTCACCGAGAGATACTTGTTGCCGAACAACGACTCAGCCAGCGCCAGGACCAGCGCCGCAATAACGATGTACCACCAAACGGGAACGGTTTTCTGGCCGGATTCGGTGGTCCCCTCCGCGCCGGTAGCCCCCTGCGATGTATTCTGCCACAACGAGAGTGTTTCCTGGGAAACCGGCTTGAGATCGGATTCGTGACGATCCGCATTCACGGCGACGACGGACTGGCCGCTGGCGCGGTGGATTTCGTAATAGCCGGCCTTAGTGAACTGAACGTTCTCCGCCTTGGTGGCTTCTTCCAGCGACAAAACCTTTTCGCCCTTGGGACCGAACACCTCGACTGCCGCGCCGGCCGCCTTCGATTCGCGCAGCTCGGCGTAGGAATCCACCGCGACGCTCGAAGCGCCGCCCTCGAAGTGACCGAGGTAGGAAGAGACCTGCTCGATGAAGGGCACGAAGGATGCGTGCACGGGGAAGTCGTTCGACACGTTGTCGAGGGTGGAGGCGAAAACGACGATGTGGCCCTGGCCCAATTGCTCATCGAGCAAGAGGGGCGTCCCGTCCGAGAGTTTACCGATGACGCGGGCGTCGCCGGGGTTCACCCGGATGGCGCGGGTGAACTTCACGCCTTCCCAGCGATTGTTTTCGAGGATGGCCGGGTGGGAGGAATCGAGCCAGGAGACGGTTTGGAAGCGGTCGCCTTCACGGCCGTAGTAGCGCGATTCTTCAATGCGCGCGCCGGAAACGGGGACGGTGGCCATGGCAGCCGCATTCCCGCCGAGCGCGACGAACACCGAGCCGCCGTTGCGCACGTAGTTGCGCAGCTCGTTCTCGAGGGTGGCCGGCAGCGGACCGGAGTCGCTGAGCACGACGAACGCGTAGCGCGACGGGGAGACGTTGGCGGCCTGCTCCGGAGAAGCCGCCTCCATGCGGAAGGCGGACTTGCCGGAGGCATCCAGGGCCGGCTTGAAGTATTCGAGCGAGCGCGTCTCTCCGGCCGGCGCCAGGAAGAGAGCGTCGCGCGAATCGGCGCGCTCGGTGGAGAAATAGAACCGATCGTCGTCGGGGAGCGAGTCGGCCGAATCGATGCGAACCTCGCCGCGGTTCTGGCCGTGGGGGACTTCCATGGAAAGGAACTCGACCGAAGCGCGGCCGTTTTCGGGCACCTCAAGGGACTTGGACTCGATGACGCGCCCGTTGAGCCAGAGCGAAACGGAGCGCTGCGCCTTCTTAGTCCCGTAGCCGGCAACGGTGGCGAGCACGCGATACTTGTTGCTGTCGAAGACGCGGCGCGGCGCCACCACGTTCTCCACTGCGAAATTAGGCTCCTGCTTGCCGACGGCGTGGGGCTCCAAACGGATATCCTCGTTGAGGCGCACGTCGTTGAAGTTGGACGGCATGCCGGACTCTTGCAGGTCGGAGTAAAGATGGACGGTGACCGGGACCTTCAAAGAGCGGTTCATGGAGCGGGCGGCGCGAACGAGCTCGGCGAAGGAGGTGCGCGCGTCGGAAGGGTCGATGGAGTCGATGGCGGCGCCGAGCGCGGCGGGATCGTCGGTCAACTCGCTCATCACCTGCATGCGGAAACCGAAGGCCATGATTTGCGCGCGCTGGCCGGGATGCAGACCGGACACGAACGATTTGGCCTGGCGCTTGGCCTCCGCGAGACGGTCGCCGGTTCTCATGCTCAGCGAGTTGTCCACGGCGACCAGCGCCACTTCTCCGGAACGCTTGACGGGGAGAATCTTCTGGAGGACGTAAGGGCCCGAGAAAGCCAGCGCGAGCAGGATGAAGAGCAAAGTGCGCATGGCGAAGAGAATCAGATAGCGCAGGCGGCGGTGCTTGATGGAGCTTTGAATATGCTGCTCGAAGAACATCAGCGAGCTGAAGGGCTGCGGAGTGGAGCGATGCTTCTTGAGCAGATGGAGCCACACGGGCAAGCCCACGGCGGCCAATCCGGCGAGAAACCACGGCGCGAGAAAACCCATTTACATCCTCCCCTGCCGGATGGCCAGATATTCGCGGAGGCCCTCGTCGAGGGGCCGGGAAGTGTTCATCAGAAAATAATCGAGGCCCGCGGACTTGGCCTTGTCACGGAGGGTCTCCACGTGCGATGCGATCTTGCGGCGGTATTCGTGCCTGGCGTATTCCGGGGAGACCTCGATGGTGGAGGTATTGTCTTCCATATCCACCAGCAGCACGGGATCGCGGAAGCGCGGCGCGATCTCCTGCGGGTCGAGCACGTGGAAAAGCACGACCTCATTGCCGTGCTGGCGCAGCGGCTCGATGGTGTCCACGATGTGATCGGGCTCCGCGTAAAAGTCGGAAAGCACGACCACGATTCCGCGGCGGTGCAGGTAGTTCCGGAAATGAATGAACGGCTTTAGATAATCGGTGCGCGTTCCCGGCTCGGCTTTCTCGATGGCGTGGAGCAGCCGGAAAAGCTGGCCCTGGCGCGTGGAGGGCGCGACGTAGTTGACCACGTCTTCATCGAAGACGATGATGCCGGCCGCATCGCGCTGCACGTTCGCCAGGTAGCACAGAGACGCCGCGACGAATCGCGCGTAGTCCAGCTTGTGTACCGGCTGGGAACCATAGGCCATGGACGCGGACGTATCCAAGAGCACGAGCAACTGCGAGTTGGTTTCGCCGCGATAGCGCTTCAGGTAGGCGCGTTCGGTGCGCGCGAAGACGTTCCAATCGACGTGCCGCAGATCGTCGCCGGGCGTGTAGGCGCGGTACTCGGCGAACTCCTGGGAGAAGCCGAAGTCGGGCGAGCGGTGCAGACCGGCGACGAAGCCATCGACGACGGTCTTGGCGACCAGGTCGAGGCCGGAGATGGAGGCGAGAGTGTCGGGATCGAGAAAACGTTGGAGCATTAGATGGGCTCCTTGTAGGGGGGAGGCGCCGGGGGATTCACCGCGGAGACGCGGAGACGCTGAGTTTCTTGAGGTATTCCGGTTTGGGGAGTTCCGAACTCTTCCTCCGGGTTCGGCGCAGAGGAAGCCGAGTTCTGGGTCTCTTCCCGAGTCTCCGCGAAATGGTTCACGACCCGCTTGATGCCTCTTCGCATAACTGGCTCATTGAAATTGAGCAACAATCCGACTGAAAGGCGGGAGAGCTTCAAGTAAGTCAGCAGTTGAGCGGTGTGTACCGGCAGGAGGCGGTCTACAGTCTTCAACTCCAAAACCACCGAATCCTCAACCAGTAGATCCATTCTGAAGCCGCAATCGAGTTTCACGCCCTTATAGGAAACCGGCAGGGACACCTGCCGCTGGAACTTGAGACGGAGCCGGGTCAATTCATAACACAAGCACTGCTCATAGACCGACTCCATGAGCCCGGGCCCGAGTTCCCGATGAACCTCGATGGCAGCGCCGATTATTCTCTCGGTGACGCCATTTAACGATGCCGGGCGCGAAGCAGTGCGTTCCTCCGCTTGCTCTGCGCGCTCGACATTCGCTATTTGCGCCATAATCTGAAGAATCCTTTAATGTCTCTTTACCTCTGCGTCTCCGCGTCTCCGCGGTGAAATGAGGGGGGCGCGCTACTCCCGCGGGGCCGGCTTCCAGTCCAGGACTTGCTTGAGGATGTCGTCTTGTTTCAGGCGGTCGGATTCGGCGTGGAAGTTCAAGAGGATTCTGTGCCGCAGGACCGGGATGTACAGCGCGCGGATATCTTCGTACGACACGTGGTAGCGGCCGCGCATCAGCGCGCGGGCCTTGGCGGCCAGGACGAGGAATTGGGCGGCGCGGACGCTGCCGCCGTAGTTGACGTATTTCTTGACCACGTCGGGGGCCCCGGCGTCTCCGGGGCGCGTGACTCTCACCATATCGACGGCGTGGCGGGCGACGCTTTCGGCAATGGGCACCATGCGCACCAACTGCTGGAAATCCAAAATCTCCTCGGCGTTGGTGACCGGATCGGCTTGCGCCACGTGCGTGGTGGTAGTCAGATCGATCACCTGCATCTCTTCGTCCGCGGTGAGGTAGTCGAGCACCGTGTTGAACAGGAAGCGATCCAACTGGGCTTCGGGCAGCGGGTAGGTGCCTTCCAACTCGATGGGGTTCTGCGTGGCCAGCACGAAGAACGGCAGCGGCAGCTTGTAGTTGTGGCCGCGCACGGTGCAAGCCAGTTCCTGCATGGCTTCGAGCAACGCGCTCTGCGTTTTGGGCGGCGTGCGGTTGATCTCGTCGGCCAGCAGGACATTGGTGAAGAGCGGGCCCTGCACGAAGGTCCACGAACGGCGGCCGGTGGCCTGGTCCTCTTCGATGATGTCCGTGCCGGTGATATCGCTGGGCATCAGGTCGGGCGTGAACTGGATGCGCTTGAAGATGAGGCCGAGCGTTTGCGACAAGGTGCGGACCAGCAGCGTCTTCGCGGTGCCGGGCAGACCGGTGATGAGGCAGTGCCCGCCCACGAACAGGCCGATCATGACCTGCTCCAGTACTTCTTCCTGACCCACGATCACGCGGCGCACTTGCGTCACGATGCCGGATTGCACCTGGCGAAAGCGCTCGATGCGCGCCTTAAGGGTTTCGGGATCCAATTGCGGCGTCACGGTAGTCGACATGTCGGTTATCTTCTCATTTCTTCGTGGTGGGGCTCATTGCTTGGCGTTGAGTTCGAGCAGCAGCTTTTGCGCGGGCCGATAGGCGGGCGCGGCTTCGAGCGAGGCCAGCACTTCGTCCTCGGCCTTGTCCGATTGGTGATTCAGGTAGAACGCGTTCGCGAGCTGATAGTGCGCCTCGGCCGGATCGATGGGATTGTGCGCCACGACGGCGGCGAATTCGCGGATCGCGCCGGCTACGTTGCCCTGCTCGACCCAAAGCATTCCGAGGCTGTGATGCGCTTCGTTATCCAACGGGTAAATGAAATTCAGGCGATCCAGAACTTCCGCGGCTTCCTTCTTCTTTCCGCTATCGGCGAGTAATTGAGCCTGGCGCTTCAGCAGAACCGGATCGCGCCCGCCGACGTGAACGTAGCGATCCAGTTGGGTCATGGCGGAGGCTTTGTCCTCTTTTTCCAAATAGGCGCCCGCGAGAAGTTCGTAATCGCTGCCGGTCTCCACATAATCGGAATAGAAATCGCGGATGGCCAGGCCTTCCTTGATGGCGGCGTCGTAGTCCTTGGCTTGGACCGCCGCGGCGACCTTTTTCATGCCGTCGCGCCAAGCCGTGAAGCGCTCGACGGTGTCTTTGGTCTGGTCGTCGATATAAGCGAGGAAGCGTTTGTCGAACTCTTCCGGCTCGATCTTCAGTTCTTTTCGAATCACCGCGGGGGTTTCTTCGTTGGCCGCGAAATCGTGGAGCATAGCGAGGATAGCGGGCCAGCCGAACTTCTCCGTGATGTAGTCGCAGACCTTGCCGGCCTGATAGTAACTCACGCCCACCTGGATGGGACTCTGCGGATGAACGAACCCGCGATCCAGCTCGGCGATGGGCAGCAATTTCTTTTCCTTGACGTACTGGATGACATCCGGCGATAGCCGGTCTCCCCATTCGGGCGAAACGGCGGTCTCTTCGTGGACCGCGATGCCTTCCGTGAACCACCGCGGGATGTGCGAGTTGGTCAGGGCGATGGTGTAGACGTGGCTCATTTCATGCCACAGCGTGGAGGCCCAATGAAACTGGCCGGGCGGGCGGCCCGACGGGCTATCCATGGCGATGGAATGGACGAACGTTACGCCGAGCGCGCCGAGCCCAGGCATGCCGAGAGTGCGCACGGCGAAATCGTCGTGGTTCGGATAGACCTCCACTTGAATCGGGCCATCGATCTTGATGCCGTACTTCTTGTCGTACGTGTCCCGAATGCGGTGCATCTCCGCCTGGAAATACGGGGCGAGCAGATCGGACTCTTTCTTGTCCATCCTCAGAACGACCGCGCTGTCGCCGACGGTCGTGAATTTCTTCAGCAGGTCGAGCAGCTTGAGCGAGTTGGAGTTGGCTTCGTCGCGGAAGTTGTTGTTGAAACAAGTCTCGAGCTGTTTGTAGGCCTCGTCCTCCCGCCCCACGCGCATGAGGTTGATGCCGAGTTGGGAGCGCGCGCCGAAGAGTTGCGGATCGAGATCGAGCGCCTTGCGATAAAAGGCGATGCCTTCGTCGTAGCGGCGGTTCATCACGAAGAAATGTCCGGCGGTTTCATAACCGCGGGCGTCGCGCGGATCCCATGGAGTGTCTTTCTTGTCGTCCAACCAGTCGATAGAAGCCAGGATGGCTTTGGCCTGGACGGAGTCGGGGTCGAGCTGAAGCGCTTTGCGCGCCTCGGCGGCGGCCTTGGCGTTGTCGTTGTCTTCGAGCGCCAGGCGCGCGAGCAGTTCCTGAGCTTCGACGAGCTTGGGATCGTTCTTCAGAGCTTCGGCGGCAAGCTCCGCCGCCTTTCCTTCAAAACCCTCTTCGGCAAGCAGAGCCAGCCCAAGGTAAGCGGGGGCGCAATGCTCGTCGATTTCCAGAGCTTCGGTGAAGAGGTCTTTGGCATCGGCGGGATTGCCGTTGGCGCCGGGAGTCAGATAGAGACGGCCCCAGCGGACCTTATATAGGGCGTTCTTGGAGTTCTTGTCGACCAGAGCGCGAAAAGCGACGTTGGCGTTATCCCAATCCCGAGCTTTGACATAGGCTTCGGCCTGATCGAGAGTTGGGGAGGGGGCGGCGGATGACTGCTGTGGCGGCTGAGCGGGCCTGGCGGTTGGTTGGGGGCGTGGTTGGGCGGAGAGAGTGGCGGCCGCGAAGGTGAGCGCTAGTAATAAAGGGCTTGGCAGGCGAAAGCGCCTGCCCCACTTTGCTGCGCGGCTTGGCGGGCGGAAGCTGCCAATGCCACTTAAATAGCGGGTTTTTCCCCAACTAATCGATTCCAAGAATCTCGGCACGAATGCCGAGACGGCAGCCATGAATGGCCGCGCCACGGGGTGGCGCAAGCCTTTGGCTTGCCCGCGACGGGCTGTGCCATCCGGGTTGTCCACCACACTCCTGGCGGCGCGGGTCACTTCTCGAGAGCCTCCTGCGTGCGGGCCAAATCGAGCAGCAACTGCGCAAGCTGCTTCTTGTACTGATCGGCGGTCATGCCCGCCTTCTCGTACTTCAATTTGTCGATCGCCTGTTCAATCTCTTCTTTTCGATCGAGGAGCGCGCGCTTGGCAGGATCGCGCGCGGCGGCGGCGTTGGCGCCGAGACGGATGACGGTGAACGCTCCGGCCAGCTTGCCTTCGCCATTCTCCGCCGATGGCGCGCGTTCGCCATCGCCTTTGCCGGTGTCTTCAAGTACCGAGTGCTCGGTGGCCAGGCGTTTTTGGGAATCGTAGAAATCGGAGGTCTTGCGCTGCGCGAAGTGAAACGCTTCGAGCGCGGAGACGGCTTCGTTCTTATCGGTATCCGCCGCCGGGATCGCGCAAGGCCTCGGCCCAGTAGCGCGCGAAAGACGTGGCGTTCTTCTCCGTGCCGGTCTTGGTGGCGGCGATGACGACGCGCGTGGATTTGCGCAGAGCCGCAATGGAGCCGCCGCTACAGCTCGTCATATTCACGACAAGCTGGCGCGTGGCGGGAATGCGGTCGAGCAAGGCGGCCAACTCGGCTCCGGTGATATCGGGGCCGGGAATGTTGAATTTGTAATCGACGTTATCGAAAGTTCCGTGGCCGATCAGCATCAGCACGAACGCGTCGCCAGCCTTCACATCTCCGGCAAGCTGATTGAAGCGCGTCTGGATTTGCGCCTTCGTGGGAGCCTCCATGGTTACGACGTTGATATCGCCGCCGGCCTTCTTGAGGCTGGAATCGATGTCTTCGGCCCACATCTTGAAGCGCTGATCGTAGTCGGGTTCGCCGCCGAGGCCGGATATGGTGACGTAAAACGTGGTGGCGGGGGCGCAGAGGGCGGCGGCCAGCATAAGACCGGCGGCGCTCAGGATGGCGGATGTACGCGGCTTGCGCCTTGCGGACGGAGAGAAAGGCTGGGGACTTAGCGCGCCGCGCAGAAGCGCGGCGGCGGCCACGATTGGCCGCCCCACATTGAAGCGCGTCGTCATACTACACCCCAGTTTCTGCGCAGGAGCCATTCGCATGCCGGGATGGCTAGCGCCAGCAGGAAGACGATGGGCATGTTCCATAAGTCGCGGGTCTCGCGCGTAGTGATGCCGGCCTCCGAATAGGAGATCTCCTCACCCAGCTTGGACGCTTCGGCCGGCTTGTAGTATCGGCCTCCGGTCTGCTGGGACAGTTTCTCCAGCAACTCGCGGTTCTGGGACGTATGAAAATTCTCGGCTACGCCGTCTTCCCGGCGGAACGTAATCACGCTGCTTCCGAACGAGTCCTGTTCGCGGCCGGCCAGAACTTCCGCGACGTATGTGCCCGGTTTCTCGGCGGTCCACTCGCCGGAGTAGACGCCTTCCTCCAGCGGCTTGGGCGAAAGCGAAACGGTGGCCGAAGATCCTTCCGGGCCCATGAACCGCGCCTGCACCTGAGCGTTGTTGGCGGGCTTGAATTCCTTGTCGCGTACTTGCACGGCGATCTGAACGCGCTGGGAGTCGGAGATGATCGGACTCGACGGAGTGGCCGTGATCTGCGACGGAGTGTCGGTCACCAGGTAGCGGAACATCTGCTGCCAGAAGGCGGGATGCGTTTTATCGGCGTGGTCGGTCCACATCTTCCAGCGCCAGCTTCCGCCCGTGGCGAAGAGCGCCGTGCGGCCGCGGCCGTAGTTTTCGACGATCAACAATGGCAAGGGCCGCTTGCCCGTGGGAATCACATTGAGCAGCACGGTGGCGCCCGGCTTGGGATCGCCGGCTTCCTGATAGTCGGCCAACTGCGGCATCCTCTGCCAGTGCGCGGCGTTGGCCTGGGGGTCGTCATCCAAGCGGCAGAGAATGCTCTGCGCTCCGGCCGGAGTCAACTGGACGGAGGAGAAATCCCTATGGAATGTCCCCTTCGCCGCTGGAAGGGTCGCGGGAATGAGATCGGCCAAGGGGGTGTTCTGGTAACCGCCTTCAGTCAGGCTGGCGCGTCCGCCGAGGAAAAGAACGCCGCCGCCGCGGCGGTCGAACGAATTCCTGAATCAGCGCCTGCTGCGTTGGAGTAAAGTAACCGGCTTCCACCGTGCCGATGATGATTCCCTGGTAGGCGAACAACTCCTCGGCCTTGGAAGGGAAACCATCCACCAGATCCTTCTCCCCCATACTGGGAGGCAACTGACGATAGATCTTGTTCTGCGTGGTGCGCACCATGCTGGCGAGCTCGATTGCCTCGTAATCGTCCAGCGCGCGGCGTATGAACTTATACTCCCAGCGCGGCTCACCCTCTATATAGAGGATGCGCGGCTTGCGATTCTCGACGTTGATGACGCGAGCCACCTGATTGTTGGCGGCGTTTTCCTCGCCGGCAATGGGGTCCACGCCGATGGTAAGCGTCTTGGGCCCCACGGAGCCGCAATCGAAGACGAGGGATTCGCTCTGAACCACGCCATCGTTCCTCAGATCGATCTGCTTGGAGGCCAGAACCTTGGCGCCTTCTTTCACCGAGAGGCGAGCCTTGGAACCGGAGTATCCGTAGCTGACCAGCGAGAGAACCGCGGTGAGTTTCGATTGCGGAAGGGCGTGCGAAGGCACGACGACGTCGGTGACTTCCACATCGCGATCGGGCCGCTCACGGCCGAATCCGATGGTGTGAATGGGAATGCGCTGGCGCCGGATGGCGGAAATGGTGTCGAGGCTGACGCCGCCGGTGTTATCCGCTCCGTCGCTGAGCAGCACTACGGCGCCCAGCGGAAGCGAGGAGGATTCGGCGAGCAACTGATCGAGCGCATCTCCGATGCGGGTCGCCGCGGCATCCGGCTTGATATCGGCGGAGTTCGGGATGCGAGTTTCGTCCTTGCCGAACTCGTAGAGGCGCACCTGGAAGCGATCGGCGAGCGTCTTCAGCACGCCGCTATCCAGCAGAGCCTTGGCCGCGGCCTCGCGGGAGCCAGCGGCGTCGGCGATTCCCATGCTGCGGGAATTATCGACAAGCACGGCCACCACATTCTGTTGGGGCTTGAGAACGGCGACGCTGAGGGCCGGATGCCAGACCAGGAACAGGATCAAGGCAACGAGCGCCGTCTGGAGCGCCCAAACGCCGTAGGGACGCGCGCCCGTGAGCATTCCGTGGTTGCGGCGAACGTGCCAGAACAGGAGACCGGCGGTGGCCAGAATCAGGACGATCATCGCCCATACGGGCCAAGGGGTCAGGAAGACAAACCGGCCCTTCTGGAACACGCTGGCAGGGTACTTGAACAGAAACTCAAACATGGAAGACTGGACCAGCCCCGATCTGTAAGAAGACGTGCACTTTGCCCCTCGGAGTTACCACAGCCGCCGATTGGGCGGGGTATGGGACCGTGGAAGGCATTCGCCCAGGCGCCTCTGTCTAGCTAGAAGCATACCACGCACCTTAAAGAGGGTATGTAAATTTTGGTAAACTCGGGCGCAGTGATGACTCGACGATCCCTGCTTACCGGTTCACTCGCCGCATACGCGGCGCGGTCTCTGGGCGCGGCCCAGACGGCCCCAGCAAGAAGTTCCAATTATTACGATCTGCGCTACTACCGGCTGCGCCAGGACCGCGCGGATCAAACGCGGCGTACGACCGCGTACCTGACCGGCGCGTACAAGCCCGCCGCCCAGCGCGCGGGGGCAGGCCCCATCGGGCTCTTCAACGCAGTTGTCGCGCCCGATACGCCTTTCATTCTTTGCCTGACGAGCTTCCCGTCGCTGGCGGCGTATCAGACCATGCGCGAAAGGCTGGCCGACGACGCCGCGTATCAGAAAGGCCTGGCCGATTACAACTCCAGCGCCGATGCGGGATTCATGAGCATGGAAAGCTGGCTGTTGCGGGCCTTCGATTTCTTTCCGTCCATTTCGGTGAGGCCCGCCGACGCGCCGCGCGTTTCGCGCGTCTTCGAGATGCGCACGTACCGATCGCTGAACGAAGCAACCCTGCGGGAGAAGATCAAGATGTTCGGCGACGGAGAAATCGGCATCTTCCGCAAGAACGGTTGCGATCCCATCTTCTTTGCGGAAGCGATAGCGGGCGCCAACCTGCCTCATATTACCTACATGCTGGCTTATGACAGCCTGGCTGCCCGCGAGAAGGGATGGGCTGCGTTCCAAGCCGATCCGGACTGGCAGAAATTGCGCTCGACGCCGGAGTACGCCGCTCCAGGGCTGGTGGTCAACATCGACAATCCGATCCTGGGGACGGTCGCGGGGTCGGATATTACGTGACGCGTGGGCGAGGGAGCATGGGGGGCTCTCGAAAGTGCCTGTCTGCCATTGGCGCCGCGCGCCTCGGCCCAGCGGTGGAGGAGCGCTGAATCGGCGCGACTAAAGGTCGTGCCTGTTACAAGGCAATCGCTCCGATTTTCATCCTTGTTGAGGGCTTCCTTCATCCGGGGACTGATACAAAGCCTTTCAAAACTGTTTCACGATAATCCCTCGCGTAAGAAGGCGAAGATAACGCCCGCAAGCGGGCGAGGCAGGCGGAAGCGCCTGCCCCACCGCCGAGACACGGGCGCTCCGAGGTGGCGCGGGCGGTTTCGCCTGCGCTTGTTCGAATGTTTTACGGCTTAGCAAGGCGCCGGGGCGCGGTGACTTGTCAGCGGCGGCCGTCCGCGACGATGCGCAGGCGGCTCTTGCCTAGTTCCCCGAATCGAGTCTTGGCGCGGGACTTAATGAGCCGGAACTGGGTCTCGGTGAGGTCCATGTCGCGGCAGATTTCGGTTGCGGACTGTTCCTGAAGATAGAAACGAATGAGCACTTCCCGGTCGCGCTTGGCCACGCCGTTGAGGACCCGGTAGGCCAGTTCCATGTTCTCCCGATCGATGGCGCGGCGTTCGGGATCGGGTTCGGCGGCGGAGACGCCCAAGCCCGCCTCCGCGGCGACATAGGTTCGCCGCGTGCGGACTGCATCCTTAATATACTCCGCCACTTGCCGGCGGACCACGGTTCGAACGTAGCCCATCAGGCGATCCGGCTCGCGGAGGTCGCCGTCGCGTATCGATTGGGCAATCATGAGGAAAATGTCGTGAAGCTTGTCGTCCAGGTCCTGCGAGCCGAGCTGACGGTATATATAAAAGCGGACTCCGCTGGAAAAAACGCGGTACAACTCCTCCATGCCGGCGGGATCTCCCGCGCGGATGCGCGAAACCACCTGTACCCAGGACTGTTCCGCCATGTCTTCCGCGGTGGAGATGTCCCGTTGGGCTTCGCTCATGGAGTCCCGCCCGCGGCGAAATATGCAGCCCAGTAGCTCGGGTCGGCTCGCCAGTCTCCGGAGCGCGCCATCTGGAGTTGGGAGGCGCGGAGAGCGCCGGCGGCATCGGGATGACGGCCAGCCGCGATATCGGCGCGCAGCGCGCGGTACATGGCGGCGAAGAGGCTTCCGTTTTCGTCGGGAGTCGGCCAGCGAGTCGCCACGACGGCCCGTGCCCCCGCTCCCAGCCACGCACGCGTCAACCCCATCAATCCGGTTCCCGGCAGCGCGTCGCCCTCCGCGGAATGGCACCCGCTCAATACAACTACCTCCGCCGATGTGCGCCTCCGGACGATATCGAGCGGCGTGAGGGACTCCATCTGGCCGTCGGCCCCCAGGCCGAGAGCGATGGATCCCTCCGCCGACGCCGCGCCGGCAGTGAGAACATGAGTGGCGAAATGGATGACCTCCGGATTGCGGTCCAGCGCCGCGACGACTTCGTGACGCGCGGCGCCGCCGCCTTCCAGCAGGGAGTTTGCGCCTCCCCACGCCCTGGAGCAAGCCTCCAATTCTTCTGCGCTGGCCGGCAATCGCGGCAGAAACGCAACGAACTGGCTCGCGGGAGCCGCGAACAGCCCATGCGCAACCTTCGGTGCGCCGCGGCGGCCCTGCCAGCGCGGATCGGCGCTGTTGTAGATGGGATCGCCAATGCCCAGAAACAGGCCGGATCGCGCGACGGAAGCCTGCCTGGACGCCGCGTCGATCAGCGCGCCGGATCCGGGAGTGATTTCTACAATGTGGCTTTCGATCAGATAGGCGGGGTGAGCGCCGGACGTGGTGGCGAGGGCGGCGAGCGGCGTCTCGAAGAGCGCCCCGTCAGGGGCCACGAGCCATCGGGAGCGTTTCAGGTAGTGGGTGGGGAGCTGTCCAAACAGGTTCCGATAGAGCGTCGCGCCCGCTGCCGCGGAACCGGGGGCGCGTTCCTTCACCGCTCTCGCGAACGCTAAAGCCTGACCCTCAATGGATGCTTTCGGCGCAAGGCGATACAGCGCCAGGCCGCCGCGGTCGAGCGCCCAGAGCCAGGAAGCGGCGTTATCCAACTGGAAACTCAGCAGAGCGTCATCCGGACCGAGCGCGGATTGGACGTCTTCCAGCCTCACCCGAGGGGGCTCGGAGGGAGCGTCCGCCAGCGAGGCCGCTTCGATGCGCTCCAGTTCGGCCCGGGCTTCACTGGCGCGATCTTCCGCCGCGACGCCCGGCGAACGAACGGCTTCCGCTTCGGCGCGCTGAAAGCGGAGCAGCGCTTCCCAGTAGGCGGGCGGGAATGAGCTTCGCGCCCCTGCTTTCATGGACCAGGGCGCGGAGGCTCGATGCGCGGTTTTCTTCCGCGGCCTCGTAGGTCTCCCGAAGCAACGCCGGATCGCCCGTTTGCATGTACAATCGGTTGCCGGCAGCCACCAGGGCGGCGTAGGCCTGTGCAATCCTGCCTTCGGCTGCCACGCGGACCGCGTCTTCGGATGGAGCCGACCGGCGCCACGCGCTTGCCAGCCGGACGGCGATTCGCAGATCTCCGAGCGCATCGCTCAAGCGGTTCTGCGCCAGGCGCAATCGCCCGCGAGTCTCGTAAAGTTCCCAATCGGGATCGGAGCCGCCCGGCCGCTGCGCCAGTTGCACGGCGCGGTCCAGCAGATAAGAGGCCGATACGAAGTCGCCTTGCTCGAAGCGTAGCGTTCCGAGGTTCTGGTAGGAGTCAATCAGCCGGAGATGGTTCAGCTTGCGAACGCGATAGGCTTCGAGCAGCGCAGGCTCGGCGTCGGCGGGGCGGTTTCGAGTCAGTAACTCGTAACCGATGCGGCTCCAGGCTGTAGCGTACAGGTCTGCGTCGCCGATCCGGTCCGCATCTTCGGCGGCCTCGCGGAATTGGGCCATGGCTTCCACGACGCGATTCTGCCTTAGGCGGACGCCGCCGAGAAGCAGCCGGTAACGGGGTTCCTGTTGGTTGCGGTCGTTAGCCGACAGGTTGCCGAGAGCCGCCTCCAGGGAGGCCGCCGCGGAGTCGTACTCCTTCATCTCCATGTGGAGTGAGGCGATGTCGGCGTCCAGTACGGCGACGTTCTTGAAGTCTTGGGAAGATATGGCCAGTTTGCGGGCGTCGAGAAATCCTCGAAGCGCTTTTTGGTATTGCCGGAGGCCGAACAGGCAACTTGCGGCGTCGGTTTCCGCACGCCCGGCCAGTTTCCAGTCGCGCGCTCTGGTGGCCGCCGCGCGAACGGCCTCGAACCGATCGAGAGCCGCCTGGTAGCGCCCTTGGAAGAACGGGGCGCCAGCCTCATCCAGTTGGCGGATGAGCAGGTCGCGCAACGTGCCTTGTTCCAGAACTGCAGGGAAGATCAGCAGGCAGGCCCCGAACGCGACAAAGGATTTCACTTGCGCTCCAACCCTTGCTCAGGAAACACTGGCGTCAATTCTTAGGGGTATCCCGCGCTGCGGGATACCCCTAAGGGATTCTATCAGTATTCGCCTTAGAATTGGCCACCCCTATTGGGGTGATTAAAGAAGCGCGTTTGGGGATAACGCGATGGCCTGCTTGCCGGGGCAAGTCAGGCTTTTCGGGGTCCGCCACCGATGATGATGATGATCGGGTCGGTGAACATAGTCGATTGAAAAGGCTGGGCTGTCGAACGCCAGTTCCTATCCGATTCCACACTACAGCATGGGTTGTGCGATAGGGCCGGCGGGTCCCGGCTAAGAAGCTGATTTCAAAGCCCAATAGAAATTCAATCCATTTGTGATTGGCGTTCTTGAAACATATAAATCTTGTTCGAAATGCTTCTGGCCTTTCAATCCCCACGCTCTCTGCGTACGCAATCCGTCAAAAACCGCCCTGGTAGAGTTCTCTGGCTAACCGCGAAGGCGCGGAGAGCGCGGAGAATCCGCGGAGGAGGCTAATCGCTCTGCGAACTCGGCTTCCTCAGCTATTCACCCGGCAGGCGGCGAGGCGTCTCGCGATTCGCTCGATGGCCCCGAGCGGTATCGAGTGGCAGCGCGGAGCGAGCGGAGGCCGCAGAGAGCGAATATTTTCATTTCCTCCGTGTCGTCTCCGCGCCCTCCGCGGCTCCGCGGTGAAAAAGCCTTACGGACGGATTACGGCCGCGTCCGGACGCCGCTCTAAGGTGGTATCCTGCTGGTTCTCCGGAGCGCGCCCATGCGCGTGTGTAAGCGGGGACGGGACGCAAATTCGCGTCCAGCGGCGATGGAGCGGATGAGATGCGAATTCTCGACGTAGGCTGCGGGGTGCGAAAACAGCCGGGCGCCATCGGCATCGACCGGAACCCGGCCAGCCGCGCCGACGCGCTCGCGGACCTGGACCGCTTCCCCTATCCGTTCGCTTCGAATGCGTTCGACCGCGTAACCGCCATCCACGTCATCGAACATTTGAGCGACGTGATAGGAGCCATGCAGGAGTTCCACCGATTGACGCGCGCCGGCGGGACCGTGCGCATCGAGACGCCGCATTACACCGATTTCAGCTCCTTCTGCGATCCCACTCACAAGCAGCACCTCAACAGTTTCAGCTTCCGCTACTTCGGGGAAGACCACGGCGGCTTCGGGTATTACTCGGCGGCGAAGTTTCGTGAGATTTCCGTTCGCGTCAAGCTACTTTCATTTTGGAGGTGGCTGGGCTTCGAGTTTCTGGTCAACCACTCGCGCCGCTTTCGCCGGTTCTGGGAGTATTACCTGTGCTATGTGATCCGCGGAAAAGCGTTGGAGTTCGAATTCGAGGTCCTCAAATAGTCCGGCTGCATACATGCTGAATCTGCTTTATCGCGCCGCGGGGCGTTCTGCGCAGACGCGCGCTGCGCGGCGACAGCGGGCGCATCGGCGAGGATCTGGCGCACCGATTCTTGCGGCGGCGGGGGTGCATCGTGGTAGCGCGTAACTACCGGCCGCCGGCCGGGGGCGAGGAAATCGATCTGGTGGCGTGGCAGAAGGAAACGCTCGTCTTCGTGGAAGTCAAGACGCGCGCGTCCGCGGAATTCGGAACCCCCGACCGCGCCGTGGACGGCGAGAAGCGCGAACATATCCGGCGCGCCGCTCGCGATTTCGCCCGCCGCGCGGGCGTGGAGTGGGCGCACACGCGCTTCGACATTATCAGCGTCCTGCTGGAGAAGACGCCGCGCATCGAATGGATTCCCGACGCGTGGCGATAGCCGCGATTCTCCGCAAGCTATAATCTTCTCTTTCCGACGGAGGACCTCGACCGCGTGCCTGAGCTTCGCAAGGATCCGGTAACTGGAAGATGGGTCATCATCGCCACCGACCGCGCCAAACGCCCTGGCGATTTTATGAGGCAGTCGGTTCCGCCCGCCGCGGCGCGAATCTGCCCTTTCGATTCCGGAAACGAGCACAAGACTCCCCCGGAAATTCTGGCCTATCGGGATAGCGGCGGCCGCGACGAGCCCGGCTGGCGAGTGCGCGTGGTCCCCAACAAATTCCCCGTGCTGGGCATTGAGGGCGAGCTGAACCGCCAGGGCGAAGGCATGTACGACAAGATGAACGGCGTCGGCGCGCACGAGGTGATCGTCGAAACGCCGCAGCACACGGCCACCTTCGGCGACTTGACCGAGCGGCAGGTGGAAGAGTTGATGTGGGCGTTCAAGGACCGCGTGAACGATTTGAAACGCGATGGCCGTTTCCGTTACATCCTGTTGTTCCGGAATTACGGCGAAGCGGCCGGCGCCTCGCTCGAGCATCCGCATTCGCAGTTGATTGCGTTGCCCGTGATTCCCAAGCGCGTAAAGGAGGAAGTGGACGGCGCGAAACTGTTTTACGACCTGAAGGAGCGCTGCATCTTCTGCGATATCGCACGCGAGGAGGCCAAAGCCGGCGTAAGGCTGGTGATGGAGACGGATCGCTTCGTTTCGCTGGAGCCGTACGCGCCCCGGTTTCCCTTCGAAACCTGGATTCTCCCGAAGCGTCATGAGTCGCACTTCGAGGATGCCGACGCGCCGACGCTGGTTGATTTGGCGCGAGTCCTGCGGTCGACCCTGCGGCGCATCGACCGCGCGCTGGAGCATCCCGCCTACAACTTCGTCTTCCACACCGCGCCGATTCAAGATCCCGCGCTTCCCCACTACCACTGGCACATCGAGATCATTCCGAGGCTGACGAAAGTAGCCGGCTTCGAATGGGGCACGGGCTTCTACATCAACCCGACGCCCCCGGAGGAATCGGCCAGGTTCCTCCGTGAGGCATCGGTGGCAGGATAGGCTGTCCGCTATCGGCAAAGGCCGGCGGCCTGCGGCGGCTCGACGATGCCTTGCCCCCTGCGCTGAATCCAAGCGTGTACGGCGGATAGCTGAAAGCGGATAGCGGACAGCCTTCTACAGCACGTCCGCGAATCCGCGCTTCATGTGGCGGAAGAACAGGCCGCCGATCACGAACATGGCGGCGCCGAAGGCCGCGGCTATGACGAGATCGACAGGGTTGGGCGGCCCCGTCCCGGTCAGCATGGCCCGGTAGGCGCGCACAATGTAAGCGATGGGGTTGGCGTCCAGCAGATAGCCTGCCCACGCTCGTTTCCTGTAGCGGCCCTCGTCGACGAAAATGGGGGTGAGCCAAAACCAGAACGTCAGGATGACGCTAACGACTTGGGCCGTGTCGCGCACGAAGAGGTTCAGGCTGGCTACGATCCAGCCCATGCCTACCGCCATCAGCCCGATCACAAAAACGTAGATAGGCAGGAGGAACAGGAAGACGCTGATCTGGTTGAGCCAGATCCCGGCCGCCGCCACCAGCAGGATGAGCGCCAGCGCGTGACTCACCAGCGTGGAAAGGAACACCGAGAGCGGCACGATCTCGGCCGGAAAGACCGTCTTGGTGATCAGGTTCGCGTGCTCGATCAGACTGCTGGACGAACGTTGAACCGTTTCGCTAAACAACAGCCACGGAAGCATACCGGCAAACAGATAGAGCGGGTAGTTGGTCACGCCGGGGATTGTCGTGCCGAGGAGGGTTCCGAAAACAAACGTCCAGCTTGCCAATAACACCAGCGGGTGGATCAGCCCCCAAATCCAGCCCATCGCCGAGCCGACAAAGCGCTGCTCGAAATCGCGGCGAACGAGTTGGCCGAGTAACGCGCGCCGCTCGATGAGGTTCCGGAGGAAGAACGAGCCAGGGATCCGGTCAGCCACGAAATGCAGATAATACCAGCTTTTTCAATAACTTGCAAGAAGATTAAAAACTTGACATGAAGCCGTCATGCTGTTACATTCTTTATGTCGCCAATTCTCCGCCAAGTAGCCCCCCGGGCCCGCGCGGATTTTGTATTAGCGCTTCGGTTGTACGGACCCGGTCGAGAAGACTATGAAGCAAGAATATTTTGTGGTTGTGCTGGCCCATTCTCTTCGTGGCCGGCTCCGCCGCATTCATATCCCCCATCAAGCAGTTTACGCAATCCTTGCGCTGGCGTTCCTCGGCTGTTTTTCCCTGTTTGGCTTCGTAGCGAGTTACGCCCGCATGGCCTGGAAAGTGGCCAACTACAACGCTCTTCGTAAGGATGCCGAGAACCTCCGGATCTCTTACCAGAACCTGCAGAAGAAGGTCTCCGAAACCGACCGTCAGCTAGCCACTCTCGAAACGTACGCCGAAGAAGTCTCCGTTGCGTACGGCATCAAGCAGAAGCTGGAAGGTCCGCCGAGTATTTCCGGCGAAGGAACGCTGGTTCCCTCGTTTACCGAAAGCCTTCAGGATTACAACTTCCTGCGAAGCGCGGACCTCATGGCCCTGAAACACCGCCAAGCGCGGAGGTTCCAGGCTACGTTCTCCAAGCCGGCATCGTGGCCGCTGGAAGGCAGACTGCTGAGTCCGTACGGGGCGCGGCTGAATCCGTTCTCGTCCGAGGGATCGAGCGAATTCCATAAAGGCGTCGATCTCGGCGCGCCGACGGGCACACCCGTTCAAGTGACGGCGGATGGAATCGTGGAAGAAGCCGGTCCCACGATCGGCGGTTTCGGAAGGCTGATTATCGTCACCCACGGCGGCGGCTACGAGACGTTCTACGCGCACCTCTCCAGGATTTTCGTCCAGGTCGGCCAGGAAGTCCACCGCGGCGAAGAGATCGGCGCCGTGGGAACGTCGGGCCGGGTCACGGCGCCGCACCTGCACTACGAAGTACACCACGGCGGAGTCGCCATCAACCCGTACACTTTCATGAGGGAAGGCTCCTCTCTGCAAGCCTCCGCCAAGAAAGACCTCGGGTTCTAATCAACCGGGCGACCTCATTGCCTGCGCTACCACCGCTTGCTTACGCGCGCGGCTCGGCACGGCGCCGGTTCCTAGCCGCGACCGTCCGGGAGCGGATGCGCAATTACTTATGATGTTCTGTTTAGCGGCGGGTATCCTTGGAATCGATACCGAAATGGCCGGCCGGATCAGTGCGCCGCGCCGCTTCCGCCTCGCCGTGCGAACGTGACCTGTTCCACGCGCTGAATGCCGAACGCATAAGTCGCGCCGCCCGCCAGCGCCACCCCCGCCGCAACCAGGAACGCGACGTAGAAGCTCCCGGTCCGCTCCACTACCCAGCCGGTGAACCAGGGAGCGGCTATGCCCGCCAGATTCCCAAGGCCGTTCTGGATGCTGGTCCACTTCCCAGCCGCCAGCGGACCGGCGAGAGTCTGCGTGATCGCCCAAACGTTGGAACTCCAGGAACCGGTTGCCGCGCCGGCCAGCAGGAGGAGAGCGAGCGCCATCCGGTCGCTGCGAACGGCAGCGACAGGAACCATCACCGTGGCGAGCGCGAGGCCCAACCCGGTGAACGTCCTGCGCACTCGCGTCGGCGATCCACCCCGCTCGATCCACCGGTCCGAAAGCCAGCCGCAGACCACGGATGAAAGGGCGACGGCGAAATAGACGGCCGATCCGGCCACGGCCATCTTCGCTTTGGGGAAGCCGCGTTCCCCTTCGAGATAGTGCGGAAGCCAGGTGACCAGGAAATACCACAAATAATTGCCGCAGAACAACCCGAGAGAAGTGAACCACGCCGATCTTTGGCCGAGGATGGCCAAGAGTCCCGGAGCACGGTCGCCCCGCGCAGCGGGCTCGGCCGCGGCTGCGGCGCGCGGCATCCAGCGCAGCCACGGGACCAGCCACAGAAAGCTGGCGACGCCCAAAGCGACGAAGATCGCTCGCCAACCGAAGCGCGCTATGGCCAGCCCGCCCAGCAGCGTGCCTAGCGCCGGGCCGGTTCTCGTGCCGGCGTCGATCAGGGAATTGGCCACCCCGCGGCGCTGCTCGGGAAAAGTCGCGAGTATCCGCGAGTAGCATGGATAGGCGATCGATTCGCCCGCGCCCAGCAGCAGTCGCAGCGCGAAAAACGAACCGAAAGCCGTCGCCAATCCGGCTCCGGCCGTGGCGCCGGACCAGATCATGAAACCGGCGGCCAGAATCCAACTCACCGCGGGGCGGTCCGCCAGCCAGCCTGCCAGCGAAAGAAAGCTGCATGGCGGCGTAGGTCCAGAAAAACGCGGATTGCAGCTTCCCGAGCCGGCTGTAGGAAAGGCCGAGATCCCGCTGGATGCTGACGGCCCCCACCGAGAGATTCGAGCGGTCGATATAGTTCAGAAACGCCGAGACGACCAGCAGCGCGAGTATCCAGCGTTGACTTCGAGTAAGCAAGCGAGCATTCTAGCGGGCGGTGACCGGCGCTGGCAAGCCGAGCGATATCGTCGAACCGCCGCGCGCCGCGGCCGCTCATGACGAGTTTCGGCTTTGCCCAGGCTGTGGCCGTGTCTACTGGCCCGGCAGCCACTACCGCAAGATGCGCGCGCTTCTGGATGCGGAGTTGTAAGCGCCGTCGGCTGTCCAGGTTTATATCTACACCGAGGAGCCAAGGTCGTCCCCCTCCTAGTCCGCTGGAGCCGTTCGGGATGAATGAAAGAAGAAAAACGGCTTCCGTGAAGGCGCTTGGCCCTATAATCGATTCTGACGAGGATGGCAAGACGGAAATCCTCGTTTCATTCGGAGGATCGGCAACGGGCGGCCGGCGATAAGGCCGCCGCAGACCGCGAGCCAAAATGGAAATCCAAGCTCGGGGAGGCGCGCATCGCCGCCGCCGAGGTTTCAGAAGGGAGCCCCCAATGCAATTGCGAGGCGCGGGTTCGATAGCAGTGATGCTCCTGGCCGCTTTGGCCGGAGCGCAAAACAGCCGCCAGACGATGGCCAGCGCGCAAGCGCCCGTGGTCACGGTGGAAACCATCGTCACGGATAAGCAGGGCAACTACCTTCGCGATCTCACCGCGAAGGATTTCCGCGTATGGGAGGACAACAAGGAGCGGCCAGTGACCAGCGCTTCGCTCCAATCCGCCGCGGCGCCCTTGCAGACGGAAAACAGGAATTACGTGCTCGTCCTGTTCGACAACACGACTACGGGTGCGACTCGCCAGAAACAAATCAAGGCGGCGCTCTCCGAGTTTGTGAACGATCGGAAAGGCGACCTTGCGCTGGCCGTGGCCGTGTACACCGGCGGAATGAGCGTCATTCAGAACTTCACGTCCGATGCCGAGCAGATGAGGAAGGCGATCGGAAGTGTGACGCCGCCGGCGGCCCAATCGGCTCTTGCGGCCGATTCTGCCCAGTCGGCTTCTGGTCCCAGTGCTTCGGCGGCGTCAACCATGGTGAATACGGGCGTGTCGGGCCGTGCCGGCAGCGCCCTCGCGGGCGGCGCCAGCGCCTCCGTCCAAGATCAAACGATGAGCGCCTTCCTCTACGACGTAGCCGCGCTGGCGAGGACCATGAGCTCGATTCCGGGCCGCAAAGCGCTGGTCCTACTCACTGGCGGATTCTCCGTTCCCGAACAAGCGTTGAACCAGTTCAACGCGGCCGTCCGTGCCTGCAACCAGGCGGATGTGGCCATATACCCGGTGGACGTGCGCGGCCTCAACGCGGGCCAGGCAGGGCTTACCGGCCCGCCCGGCGGCTTGTGGGCGGGCCTGCTGCGGCGCATGGGAGTGGCATTCGCCCTCCAGCCGGTCTCGAGCCTTGCGGCCTTTCAAAACCGAGCCGGCGCGCAAGGCCAGGACCCTTTCGACATGGACGGAGCGAAGACGGGCGACAGCGGAATGGGCGCCCGGCAGGCGCTTGATTCGCTCGCCGCGGAAACTGGTGGGTTCGTCATCCGCGGTTCCAACGACCTGGTCTCCGGGCTGCGCAAGATCGCCGCGGTGCACGGTGAGTACTACACGGTCGCCTTCGCGCCTCTGGTAGACGCCAAAGCGGGCTGCCATGAGTTGCGCGTGCGGGTCTCGCGCGGCGGCGCGCAGGTGCGCTCGCGCAACAGCTACTGCCCGGTAATGCCCTGACGCTCCGGATTCCGAGTTCTCAGAGCGGTTGCCTTTTACCTCTCCAGAAACGTCTGGTCCTGTCCGTCAGCGCTTCGGGACACGCTTCTTTCCGTGCCGCGACCATAGGGAGCGGCCGGCTGGAGCCCGAAGATACCCCGGATCTCTCCGCCCCTGAAAACCCCGGATCAGGTCCACAGCGTCGCGCGGAGGAGTTTGTAGAAGGATCCACGCTCGGCACTCATTTCAGTCGCGGCACGGAAACGGAAGGGAAATGACGACGCTTTCCGGATCCATCGCGGACGTCGGAGGACCGTGATCCCTCCGTGTCTATAGAAGCAAGGACTTGCCGCCGTTCTCCGGGAACGCTCAATACCCCAGCCGCTTCTCCACCACGCTCAGCAGCGGCTCGCCTTTGCGGTAACGCTCGAACTGCGCCAGGAAGAAACGCATGGCGTCATCCGTCCACGTGGGAGTATGGTCGGCGCAATGCGGCGAGAGCAGCACGTTTTCAAGTCTGTAAAACGGGTGGCCATCGGGCAGCGGCTCGCGGTCGAATACGTCCAGCGCCGCGCCGCGAATGCGCCCGTTCTCGAGAGCGTGAATCAGAGCCGCTTCGTCGATCACTGGGCCGCGGCCCACGTTGATGACCACGGCCGTCGGCTTCATCGCGGCTAGCTCGGCAACGCCAACGAGCCCGCGCGTCTCCGCCGTCAGCGGCGCCGCCACCACAATGTAATCCGAGCGCGAAGATCATTTCCATGCGCCTCTCCGGCCCAGGATTTCGTGGGCCAGATCATCCGAGCCAGCCGCCGGCGGACGGCGCTTGACCGCCAGCACGCGCATCCCCATGGCGCGAGCCCTCGACGCCGCCGCGCGGCCGATATCGCCGTAGCCAATAATGGTCGCCGTCTGTCCGGAGATCTCCTCGACGTCGAAGGGTTCCCACACGCCCGCCATCTGATTGCGGACCATACGGCGGAAGTCCTTGGCGAAATACAGAATCGCGGCGAGCGCGAACTCGCCGAGCGACTGGCTGAACACGCCACTGCCGTTGGTCAGCGTCGCCGGGCCTTCCACCAGTTCCGGGAAGAGCATGTTATCCAGCCCGGCCGCGCGCGTATGCACCCACCGGACGCGCCCGCACTTTCCGAAAATCTCGCGCAGCGTCGCGTTGTTGAGCGCCCAATTCAGGATCACGTCCGCTTCGTCCACCGCGCGCCCGAACGCCTCCGGCGCGCTGCCCACGGTAAGCGAGGCTCCTGGCGGCAAGCTCTCCAGCATGGCGAGCTGAGGCGTGGCGGGGTCGGCGATGACAATGATCGAGTGCTCGGGCATTCTATCCTTCCTTGGCGCGCGCCAGGACTTCGGCCGGAGAAGCAGCGCCGGTTCCCTTTTTCATGATGGTGATAGAGGCCACCAGGTTGCCGAAATGCGCTGCCGCCAGCGGATCGGCGCCCGCTCCGAGCGCCAGCGCCGCTCCGGCGGAGAAGCTATCGCCAGCCCCGCAAATGTCCACCGGCCGTGCGATTTCCCGCGCCCACGCCCATTCCTCGCCGCGCGGCGTGACAATCAGCGCGCCTTCCCCGCCCGCGGTGATTGCCAGGAACGGAGCCTCGACGCCCTCGCGGAGCGCCGCGAAATCCACCCGGCCTAATTCCCGCATCGAGGCCGATTCAGCCTCCTCGCGGTTCACCTTGAGGATGACGCGCCTGAATTCGGACGCGCGAAGCCGCGAGTCCGCCCAGAAGATCGTATCCGGCAGTTCGCCGGCCAGACGCGCCAAGGCATTCCGCATGAGGGGCGTAACCACGCCGCCCCAGTTGGTCTCGGCCTGATCGGAGATCAGGATCAGGTCGAAGTCCGGAGCTGCGCGCTCCAGACGGGCAATCATCTCGCGCTCCAACTCCGGCGGGGCTCCGCGTGGGTAGATCCAGTCGACGCGCGGCAGATCCTCCTCTCCGGTCCAGCAATTCAGCAGCTTGGTGTAGGTGAATGTCGGGATGTCGCCGCGCACGAGCAGTTCCGTGGATATCCCGCGCTCATCGAGCGCGCGTTCGAGTTCATGGCCGAAGCCATCGCGCCCGAGCATCCCGAGCACGGCGACTTTGCCGGCGCCCAGACGCCGCAAGATTGTTCGCCACCGTTCCGCCCGCCGCCGGGAGTGACCTCCGTCGAGATTACGGCGATGCGGGGAATGCCGGTCTCGCGGGACGCATCGGCCAACGCCGGGTCATAGCGGCACCAGCGGTCCAGGCAGATATCGCCAACCACCAAAGCGCGGAGCTTCCGAATTCGGAGAGTGTCTCGCGAACTGTCATGGCTGAAGCGCCCGCCACAGCGCCGGGAGAGTGGCGCGGTGGTCTCCACGGAAATAGAAGCTCTCGCCGCCGTCGGCCACCGTGCGGACCAGAATCGTCTTATGCGGCCGAAAGTAATAGCCCGGATCGGTCTTGGGCAGTTCTTTGCGGAAATCGCCGCGAATCGGAACCAGATCGAAAACGGCTGTTGCGAACTTGCGGATCTCGCGGCCCTCCTGCCGCGCGACGTTGCGCGCCATCGCGAGCGCCTTCAGGTAAACCTCCGGTCCCATCACGGCCGAGCCGAAGTTGAGCAGGACGCCGCCTTCCAGGCGTTCCACCGATCGCGCGAAGATCAGGAAGTCCCGGTAGCTGGCCGCGCCAACGGCCGCGCCGTCGCAATTCGGGTGCTCGTGGACGATGTCGTAACCGATGCCCACGTGAACCGTGGCTGGTACGCCCGCCCGATAAGCAGCGGCAAGAATGGAGAGATCCTTGTGAGGGAACTCGCCGGCCTCGATCCGCCGTCCCACGTTCTCACCCAGCCCGAGAGCGATGTCGGCGGCTTCCGAAGTCCATTCGTTCAGTTCGCCGGTTTCGCGCCACAACCCGAATTCGCCTGTGCGGATGTACTCTTCCACGCTCTCCGTGGTGGCGCCGATGCGAGCCAGCTCGTAATCGTGAATCGCTACGGCCCCGTTCATGGCCACGTGCGTGACCACGCCGCGCTCCAACCAATCGATGATGTAGCGGCTGACTCCCGCGCGCAAAACGTGCGCGCCCATCATCAGAATGCGCGCCGCGCCGCGTTCGCGAGCCTGCCGCAGACCGTTCCGCAACGGCGGGCAGGTCGGGATGCTCGAAGGGCGGGGCGGCGTCATCAAGCTTCATCCAGTTATCCAGGTCGAGCAAATGCGCCCGTTCGCCGAGCGGCTTCACCGCCAGCCTGGACCGGTCGAATATCTCGTATCGCGAACCGCTCATGATGCTGTGATGTCCAAAACTCAGTCAAGTGGGGCGGCCAATCCCGGCCGCCGCCGGCGCTCAGCAGGCGTAGTCGCCTGAAAGGCGACTGCGGGCAGGAGTGCCCACCCCACTTCGGAAAGCTCTCGACTTCCAACTCCTTTCTCGTTCGCCTGCCCGCCGGCCCGCTCACAAAAACAGCGCCCGCACCAGATCTTCGCGGCAGAGATAGTTTCCCACAATGTAATCCGACCCCGCGGCGATGAGCCGCTGCCGCTTCCACTGGCTCACTTCCTGGCATTCCGGCTCATCGCTGGCCACGCCCACCGTCACGCCGCCGGCGCGCTTGACCTCTTCGATTTCCACGTGCCCGTCGCCGAAGCCCAGCAATTGCCCGCCGCTCATCCCAGGCTCGGCCAGCAGCCGCTCCAGCAGGGCGCGCTTGGAGAAGCTTCCGGACCCTTCCAGCGCTCCGTGGACGCCATCGAAGTAGCGCGCGATATCGAGCAGCGCGGCCTCGGCCTTGAGTTCAGCGTCGTCCGTGCCGCTGGCCAGATACATCCGGAGACCGCGCGCCCGCAACGTCTCCAGCATCGCGCGCGAACCGGGGACCAGATATTTGTCGGGCGCGCACTCGCCCCGCCGCAGTTCCTCCCTGCGTCCGTCGGCGATGCGGTTCAGCCGCTCCAGATAGCGCTCTTTGTAGGCCAGTGAATCGACCGGCGCGCCGCCGCGGTTTTCAACCTGCGCCGCCAGCTCCATGATCTGGTAAATGGTGTCTTGCCCGGTGAGCCGCCAGATGAAATCCTCGACGATCGTCCGCAGTTGTTCCTCGGTTTCGCCCGTGCGGAGGTCCGACAGCGTCTTCACCATCATCTGGACGATGATCCGCAACCATCCCGTGCGGATCAGCGAGAGGCTGCCATCGAAATCGAACACAACCACGCTCGCGCGCGCGGCCGATACTGGGCGGACAATCTCAACGGAGGGAGTCAAGCCACTATTCTGTCATGCGGCGGTCGCGATTCTAGGACCCGTCTCGGCGCGCCCGTCCCGAGTTGGAAAGTCCATCGTTTGGCGTAGCCCGCTGGCGCGCACCGAGGATAATGGCGGATGACGAAGAACAATCGTTTTCCATCCGCACGCCCGGTCCGCTTTTTTCGGTTGGGCGCAGCGCGCAGCGGGCGGGCTCGTGTTGACAATAGGCACACAACGTCATACGCTGGATCTTGGAAGATCTGGATTATGCCTTCGATCCCGTAAAGAACGCCTGGCTCATCAGGGAGCGAGGGATCGGCTTCGAGCGGATCATTGCTCTGATCGAGGGCGGGAAACTCATTAGTGTGCCTCGATCACCCCGACAGAACGAGATATCCGAACCAATTCTTGTACGAAGTGGATGTCGATGGCTATGTTTATGTAGTGCCCGTATCCGGGAGGGCCGAGGGCTGTTTCTCAAGACTGTATACCCGAGCCGCAAGGCTACCCGGAAACGCGCTAAGGGAAGGGCCGAATGAAAAGACGCGTCTCTGAGGATGACGAAGATAAAAGGCTGATCGACGCTTACGAACGCGGCGAGTTCAGGCCGGTCAAAGACCAGAAGGCGGCGAAGCGGACCGCAGTCAGGGCCGCCACGCGCTACATGCTCAAGGATGCGCGCATAAATATCCGCCTGTCTTCCGCCGATCTTGAGATGGTCAAACTGAAGGCTGTGGAAGAGGGGCTTCCCTACCAAACCCTGATCGCAAGCGTTCTCCACAAGTACGTCAGCGACCGGAGATAGTGCGTGTACGCGCGGCAGAGACCGGGCGGACAACCTCAACGGAGGGAGTCAAGCCACTATTCTGTCACGGGACGGCCTTTGCTAAGCTCTCTTTGTCGCGCGGGGCGGCATGACGTGAGCAACGAACGCTTGAAGCGAATCACGGTTGAAGCAGGGAAGTGCGGCGGACGCCCGTGCATCCGCGGGTATAGCATTCGGGTGACCGGCATCCTCGAAATCCCTGGCGCGGGCGCTTCAATTGATGAAATCCTGGCAGATTACGAGTTTCTCGAGCGAGAAGACGTCCTTGCCGCGATTGATTACGCCGCCCGTCAGGCGGATCCTGCGATTCTGCGGGCCTCTTGAGATTCCTCGTCGACAACCATCTCCCGGCGGCTCTTACGAGGGCGCTATCGGCCAGCGGTCTCGAATGTGGCCACGTCTTGGATATCAATCTCGCTCAAGCTCCCGACGTCGAGATTTGCGCCTGGTGCGAGCGGCGCTCCGTCGTGTCGGTAGGCAAGGACGAGGATTTCTTCCACCTCTCGGCCAGACCGGGAGCCACACTTCGGTTGGTTTGGGTGCGGGTGGGGAGTTGCCTGCGGCGAGAGCTGCCGGCGTCGGTCGAGCGGGCATGGGCCCGAATCGCCGAGTGTCTTGCCGCCGGGGAAAAAATCGTCGAGCTCCCGTCGATCCGCGCAATGCTTCCGTCACAACGCCGGGTTCGGCGGCGTCTTCTACAATAGAGTCTGAGTGGAGGGGACTGCGGATGAGAAGGCTACTCTTTGTGTCTCTGCTGGCGGCGCTTGCCGCCGTCGCGCAGTTGCCCAGGCCGGTGGCGATCAGTCCCAGGCGGATCAGCGCAACCGAGATTCGCAAGGACGGCGGGGTGACGCACTATCGCGGAAACGTCGCGTTTCGCACTGGAGGATTGGATATTCATGGAGAGGAATTGGATTACCTCGCTGGCGAGTGGCAGTTTCGAACTCGCGGCGGCGCACGTGCGTCGCTGGCGCGGCCTGTGGCCGAGTACGTCGGGGACCCCTTGGACGTATCCAGATTTGAAGCGGATGGGATTCGCCGGGACGGCGAAACGCTCACGCTTCATGGCAATGCCAGGCTCCGCCTGCCGAACTGGGTGGTTAGTGCAGAGGACGCCGTAGTGGATCGGGCTTCTGGAACCGTCTCAATCAAGGGCGATGCCGTCTTCGTTGCCCTCAAGTCGTATGTTACGGACGACTTGGGACCCATGTTTCTCACCAGCGCTTCGCCGGGAGCCGTAGAGGGCGAGTCGAGCGCGCACGCAGGCCGCTAAGATGCGCCGCAGGCATTTTGCCTGTGAGCCCCGGAATTGCCGCGAGGGCGGTGCTGTTACGGGCGGTAGAAACCGGCAGCGACTTGCGCGCCTTCATGGGTTGGACGCGCCAATCCCAGCCTTCTCCGCTCCGTTTCCGTGCCGCGACCGACAGGGAGTGCCCATGGGCCGCGGCGGCCCGCCAAAGGTAATGAAGACGCGGCAAAGTGGGGCCAGGGCTTTTGCCCTGCCGCCGCGCTTCTGCGCGGCGTGCTGCTGTCAACCGCGGAACGCCGCACAGAAATGCGGCGGCAGCCCCAAAGGGCTGGCCCCACAAACGCCGCGTCTTCGAGAGCGGTCAGCCGGAGTCCGAAGCTACCGCGGACCTCGCCGCCCAGTCACGTGCGCCGGATCACGTCCGCGGTATTGCGCGGAGGGCGTTGCAGAACGGTCCCCGCCCGGCTAACCGCTCCTTCCAGTCGCGGCACGGTAAGAGGCGTACCCCGCTGCGCCGAGGGACAAAGCTTGAGGCTCTTGGGGACGCTCACCGAGCGGTGCAAAGCAGGTACGCGCCGAAGCCTGCTAACGCTACCGCGGAAATGCCCGCCACAGCACGGCTGAAGCCCGGTCCTAGTTTCTTCGCCATGCCGAAAATCACGATGGTCGCGGCGGTGCCTGCGATCATCACGCTGTAGAAACCCACCAGCACCGCAATGCCCCGCGCGGGGGCTTCCCGCCACGCTTTGACCAGCAACGGACCCAGCACCAGGCTCCAGCTTAGCCACGGATTCGGGTTCAGTAGATTTACCAGCGTCGCCTGAAGGATGCTGCCTTGGGCGGAAACGGGCGCTGGCGCGGCCAGGGGAGTCCATTTCCGCCATGCCTGCAGCGCGCCCCACGCCAGATAGAGAACGAACGCCCCGCCGGCTACGCGCAGCCAAAGAGTGAACCACGCGGGCAGGCGCGTCAACACAACGAGCGTCACCGTAATGATTGGGCCGTCGCTGAGGAGCGGCGCAATCGCCGCCGGGATCATGCGCCGCCACCCGTAAGTGGCGGCGCGCGAGATCAGATACGCCTGCATCGGTCCCGGTTGCGCCACCGCCGCAAAGGCGTATGCAGCGCCCAGAATCAGGTAGGCAAACACCTGGCTTCGGAGGCTCCCCTGTTCCATACCGGAGTTGCCATAGTTCGAGCCTCCGCTCCATTACTGTCGCGGCTCGGATTGAGGCCGCGCGGAATCATCCGAGATTCAATACCGGCCGCCGGCAGGCGGTGGTGGCGCTGCCGCCGCCGGAGCGGGCGCCGCGGGCGTGGCGGCGGTCGGCGGCGGGAAATCGTCCTTGGTGAACCTGGGCATCGGCTGATCGCGATTGGCCAGGTGCCACACTTCGGCGGCAATCACCGTGGCGGCCTGTTTGAGGTCCTCCGGCACGGCGCGTTCGTACGTGTCGAGATTCGTGTGCCAGGTGACGCTGTTGTACTCGATGGGGTCCTGCTGCATGTTCACTCCGGCCAGCCCGGCCTCGGCGAACGAACGGTATCGGTACTGCCGGAAGCGCGGCTGCGCGAGGGAGCCGCTCCCACCACGCCCATGTCCTCGAACGGCGCCAGAGCGGCGCGCAACACGGCGGCGGCTTCCGGCGGCCCAAAGATGCCGGCGCCGCGAAGGCGGCCGGTGCCGTCGTCCACGTTGAAATAGGCCTGGAGTTTCGTGAAATCGGGCTTGGGAGTTCGAACGATCCAAAGTGCCGCTTCACGTAAGCCGCGCTCCCAAGCAGACCCTCTTCCTCCGCCGACCACAGAGCGATGCGCACGGTTCGCCGCGGCTTGAGGCCCAACACCTGGAGCAAGCGTACCGCTTCCATCATCACCGTACAGCCGGTAGCGTTATCGGTCGCGCCGGTAGCGGCGTGCCAGGAATCCAGGTGGCCCCCCAGCATCACCACTTCGTCGGCCTTATCCGTTCCGGGAATCTCGGCCACCACGTTGTATGAGGTCTTGCCTTCCGGATAGGTGTTGTTGACGATGTTGAACTCCAGCCGCACGTCTTCGCCATCGGCCAGCAGCCTCTCGATGCGCCCGTAGTCCTCGTTGCGCATCACGGCCGTCGGCGGGGCCTTCGCGATGTCAAAGGTCCGGTTATTGAATGCGCGGATCTCGCCGTGCGTCATCCCCGCGTCGTTCAAGCGGACCAAAGCGCCGCTCGAAAGCAACCATTGATCGACCAGCTCTCCCACCTGATTCGCTGTGGCCGGGTCGGGTCGGCGGGCCCGCGCCCGCCGCCGCGCCCGCCTCGGCCGGCGTTGGCATTGGCGTTGTTCGGGTCGAAGCGCGCCTTGAGTTGCGCGTCGTCGCTTCGCATGGCCGGCGGATTGAAGTTCACAGGCACAACCGCGGCCTTCCCGATCAGCACCATCTTGCCGGCCACCTTGGCCTGGTTCTCGTTCATCCAGGCGGTTAGCTCTTCCTTGGTTGGGCCCAAGCGCTGCGGCCCGCGTCCGCCCGGCCCGCCGGGTCCTCCGCCGCCAGCGCGCCCAGCCCCCGCCGCGTTTTGATCGGCGGTTGGTGTGACCTCCGGCCCCTGCGGCAGGATCAATTGAATGGCGGATCCGGTCACCGTGCCCTTGGTGGAGGGCGTCCAGGAAAGCACTTCGAACTTGAGGTTCTCTTTAACCGGCGCGAGCATGAAGCCGGATGCCCGTTCATTGCTCCAGCCGGGATGCCCGAAATCCCACGGCTCCAGAGCCGCGTTCTTCAATCCCCAACTCGTCAGCGTAGCGGCAGCCCATTTGGCGGCGGCCTCATGATTCGGCGATCCAGCCAGCCGCGGGCCGTAACGGTCCGTCAGCATGTGGAGAGTCTGCATGACCTGCGAATGATCCGCCTCTTCCTGGCGGATGCGGGTGTTCGCGGCGCTATCGATCTTCTCCTGCGCGACGAGCAGGAGGGGCAAGAAAACAAGAACCAGCGACCTTCTTAGCATGAAAACAGGATAACAGCGGGCGGAAGCCTGGATCGAGAGGATGGAGGCTAACCGTTGCGGGCGCCAAACGGCGCGACTGTACCTGCCGGCCAAAACCTCCTGTGCCGGTTGGTTATTTCTTTTCGAGCTTGAGATTGACGACCGCGCGCTTACGGGTATCGAAGGAGCTCAGGTTGTGAGTGGGACTCGAGATACCGTGCGATTCGGCCCGTAGTTCGTAATCGATCTCGGGATTGAGCCCGCGAAACGTGTAGACTCCACCCTCCTTCGTGATGAAAGACATTACCTGGAGCGTCTTCATGTTCTTGAGGAATACGACGGCGCCGACCACCGTCTGGCCGTCCGGCGAAGTCACCGCCCCCTCGACGCTGCGGGTCGGCCTCCCTGCCTTATCCTTCTCCTGCGCCACGGCTACTGCCGAACACATCAACACGGCCGCCAGAACCACTGCCAGAATTCTGCTCATCTTGCTCCATCCAGAATTTCGAATACGCGCCCTTTGGCGCCGCATACCAAAAGACGCCGGCTACTTCCAGTCGTCGTCTTCTTCGGATTCTTCTTCGTCGTCGAGGAAGTCGTCATCCTCTTCTTCTTCGTCGAGCTCGTCCACCGATTCGAGCTCCACGGGATCGACCCCGATCACCTGAAGGTCGGCTCCGCACTCGTCACAGCTCAGCGAGTCGCCCTCGTCCAGTTCCTCTTCGTCCACGTCGATGGGGCCGTCACATTCCGGACACTTGAGCATAGGCAATTCCTCCCGAACTAATACTGTTATACGATAGTGGGCGGCTTTTGCAAGACCCTATTTGGCTGCCTGCCGGGCGAGCCGTTTGCGAGTGGTTGACGGTACCATGCCCTTAAGCCGCAAGCACACGAACAACTGCGCGCGATGGGTAAGTTCATGCTCCTTGATGTACTGGACCATCTCCAGGCGGGTGAGCTTTGCGCCGTCCATGCGGGTGACGATGCCCGCCCAGAAAGCCTCGTCGCGCTGCCCGAGTTCGGCCGCGCGCCGCGCCATGGTGTCGCGAAGCGCCGCGGCCAGGTCGGCTGTCCCTGCCTCGGGAGCGATCGGCGTGGTGTGCGACGCCATTTTTTCGCGAAAGCCCGGGCCGCTGGTGAGATCCGTTTCGCCCGCCAGCAACATGCCGGTCAGGGCTTCGCCCGCCGTGGCGATGTGGCGCGCGATATCGCGGAACTTCATCACCTCCGGCGTGATGCGGAAATCGAGATCCTGCTCGGGGAATTCCTCTACGGCCGCGACGGTTTCTTCGCGGACGCTCTTCCATGATTCGAGAACGTGCTCTGGTCTGACCATGACCTTATTTTACTCACGGAAGGGGAGCGGCCAGCGGAAAGTATAATGAAATCAATCATGCACCAGAAACTCAACCAGAGAGTAGTAGACTTCGATCCGCGTGAAACCGCCGAATGGGTGGAGGCGCTCGACCAGGTACTCGAGGACGCCGGCCCGGACCGCGCGGTTTACCTGCTCGAACGCCTCATGGCGCGAGCCACTACGGCGGGGGCCGAGCTGCCTGTCCAACTGAATACGCCCTACGTCAATACCATACGCCCCGAAGCCGAAGCGCCGTACCCCGGCGACCGCGCGATGGAACGCCGCATCAAGAGCCTGATCCGCTGGAACGCCATGGCGATGGTGGTGCGGCAGAACAAGCACGACGCCGGGATCGGCGGCCACATTTCCACGTACGCATCTCTCGCCACTCTGCTGGAAGTAGGCTTTAATCACTTCTTCCGCGCGGCGTACGGCGATCAGCCGGGCGATCTGGTTTACTTCCAGGGCCACGCCTCTCCGGGCGTCTACGCGCGCGCGTTTCTGGAAGGCCGGCTTCCCGAGCGGAGCCTCGAGAATTTCCGGCACGAGTTGAGAGAAGAGCCCGGTTTATCGTCGTATCCGCACCCGTGGTTGATGCCCGATTTCTGGAAATTCCCGACCGTCTCCATGGGGCTCGGTCCCATCAACGCCATCTACCAGGCGCGCTTCATGCGGTATATGGAACACCGCGGCCTGATTCCGCGGACGCCGCGGAAGGTCTGGGCGTTTCTGGGCGATGGCGAAATGGACGAGCCCGAATCGATGGGTTCGCTGACGCTGGCTTCGCGCGAGAAGCTGGACAACCTGATCTTCGTCGTCAACTGCAACTTGCAACGGCTCGACGGCCCGGTGCGCGGCAACGGAAAAGTGGTGCAGGAATTCGAAGCCGCCTTCCGCGGCGCGGGCTGGAACGTCATCAAGGTGATCTGGGGAACGGACTGGGACGCGCTGCTGGCCCGCGACTCCACGGGACTGCTGGAAAAGCGCATGGGCGAGGTGGTGGACGGCGAAATGCAGACCTACATCACCAAGGACGGCGCCTACATTCGCAAGAATTTCTTCGGCCGTTATCCGGAATTGCTCGACCTCGTCTCTCACCTGAGCGACGAAGACCTGTACCGCCTGCGCCGGGGCGGGCACGATCCCACGAAGGTGTTCAACGCGTACAAGACCGCCTATGAATCCGAAGGGGGGCCGACGGTCATCCTGGCGCAGACCATCAAGGGCTACGGCATGGGCGAAGCGGGCGAAGGCCGCAACATCACCCATCAGCAGAAAAAGCTGAACGAGGAAGAGATCGCGCATTTCCGCTCGCGCTTCGAAATTCCCATTCCCGAGGAAGCGGCCCGGAACGCGGCTTTCTACCGGCCCCCACAGGATTCGCCGGAAATGTCCTATCTGCGCGAGCGCCGCCGCCAGTTGGGCGGGTTCATGCCCACGCGTAGCGTTCCTCCAAGCGCGATCGTCGCGCCGCCGGTCGACTATTTCAAGGAGTCGCTGGAAGGCTCGGCGGGCCGCGAGGTTTCGAGCACCATGGCATTGGTGCGCGTGCTGACGCTGCTGCTGAAACACCCGGAACTCGGCAAGCGCGTCGTCCCGATCATCCCGGATGAAGCGCGCACGTTCGGCATGGAGTCGCTGTTCCGCCAGTTCGGAATCTATGCCAGCCAGGGGCAGCTTTATCGCCCGCACGATGCCGAAATGTTCCTGTACTACAAGGAATCGGCGGACGGGCAGATCCTCGAAGAAGGAATCACCGAAGCCGGCAGCATGGCTTCCTTTACCGCGGCGGGACTGGCGTACTCGAACTACAACGTGGAGATGATTCCGTTTTTCATTTACTACTCCATGTTTGGGTTCCAGCGAGTGGGCGATCTGATTTGGGCGTTCGCCGATGCGCGCGGCAAAGGATTCCTGTGCGGCGGAACGGCGGGGCGCACAACTCTCGCCGGCGAAGGACTCCAACATCAGGACGGCCATAGCCTGGTGCTGGCGAGCACAGTGCCTACCTGCGCGGCGTACGACCCTGCTTATGCGTACGAGATTGCCGTGATCGTGCAGGATGGCATTCGCCGTATGTACCAGGAGCAGGAAGACCGTTTCTACTACCTGACTCTCTACAACGAAAACTATCCGATGCCCGCCATGCCTGTCGGCCTGGACCCGGACGGCATTCTAAAAGGCATCTACCGCTATCAGGCGGCGCCGGAGGGCAAAGCCGTAGCGCAGCTCTTCGGCAGCGGCCCGATCCTGAACGAAGCGCTGCGCGCGCAAAGCATTCTGGCCGACCGTTACGGCGTGGCGGCGGATGTGTGGAGCGTCACGAGCTACAACGAGCTGAGGCGCGACGCGCTGGCCGCGGAGCGATGGAATCGCCTGCATCCGGACCAGGCGCCGCGCATTCCGTACATCGTCCAGGCAATCGGCGGCGCCGAAGGGCCGATCGTCGCGGCGACGGATTACATGAAGGTAGTCGCCGATCAGGTGGCGCCATGGCTTCCCGGCCGCATGACGTCGCTCGGCACGGACGGTTTCGGGCGCAGCGATAATCGCGAATATCTGCGCCGCCACTTCGAAGTGAACGCGGAGTCCATTGCGGCGGCGGCGCTATCGCGCCTGGCTCGCGAGGGCAAGTTCGATGCCGCCAAGGCCGTGGCCGCGATGGCCGAGTTGGGTGTGGACGCGGAAAAGGTTGACGCGGCGAGGGCGTAAGGTTTCAAAGGCACCAACGTAAGCCGACCATCACGATCACAGCTACCTTGACCTAAGGGCCGGGCCCAACTCGCAGGTGGGTCAGGGCTCCATGTGGCGGCGTAGGGTGCTGCAGATTTGACGGGAGTCGTTAGGGCTAGCCTGTGGCTAGGACGCGAAGACGTTCCAATCGCCGCCGGGCGCACATTTTCATTCACTTCGCGTCAGCCGCCCCGGACAAATTTCCCGTACTGTCTGTGCACGTCATCAGCGATGCGCAATAGGTCACGGGCCATGTTCCGGCCGAGGACTTTCCTAAAGTACGTGGGCCTAAGTATCCGATCGTGGACGTAGATGGCAAATGTTCTAAGCACCCTTTGGGTGTTTAGATTCATGGCGCAAGGCGGGTCGTTTAGGATGCTGTGAAAACGTGGATAGAGCCCGTCGCCAGCAAAGCGCTCCGGCAGTTCCATATAGATCTCTGGATTCTGGAGGCAATACTCCTCCCCCCGGAAAGACAGAAGCTTGCTCAACTGGGCCTGCTGCCAAGCCAACGGGTCGGATTGCTGTTTGCATACCTCCGAATCGGGACCGTTCACAAAATTGTCTACCTGGAAGATCATGCTTGCGAGTTCACGATACAGGGCTAGCCGCATCTTGCGCCGCTGAAACCAGCCGTGGACCCACAACTTCACACTCTCTATGGCAACGCCGCCCACGAATCCGAGGAACGCTGAGAAAAGTGCAACCAGCCAAACGGGCCACGACGGCCGGTTGAGGGCATTGACGATCCCTTGCAGTTCCTTCGAGTAGTCAGGCATACCGAAAGTCACGCTGCGCCGGCAATTTCTAACTGGCCTTTCCGGTAGGCGTGATAGGCGAAGGTCCCCCGAACGCCTGCAATGAATCCCAGCACAAGGATTAGTGCCAGCACCCCAACCGCTGCGCTAAGACCATCCTCAACCCCTGCGTAGATTCGGTCAGCAACAAACATTACGAGGGCAGCCACAGCCGCAATTCTCGAAGTTTTCCGGTGGACCATGAAGCCAAGGAACGCAAAAAGCAGCGCGTCTGCTAACGAGGACGGCCCGACGAATCGCAGCGGGACAAAAATCGAAATGATTGCGAGTACACCCGTCGCACCGGCAACGAAAAATCCGCACTGCGCGCCAACCACACCAGCTTTCCTTGCTGATTTCTCGTCAGAAATCGCCGGCCACCACCGACCCAACCCTAGCGCTTCGTTTCTTGGTGCCGAAACGGCGGGGCCCCGCCCCTCCCTATTGGCAGGTTCGGCGGCAAGGGCATCTCCCGGCGCGTCGTTCTTCGGTGCCGGAACAGCGAGCCCTCGCCTTTCCCTTTTGGCAAGTTCAGCGGCAACGACAGCCCGAGCAACAGGGACAAGTGATTCTCGATTTGCGGCAATTCGAAGGAGTTCCTCGTCGGGCATGGCCGCATAGTACGCTGCAAATGCTTCCTCCGGGCTCCGCATACACAGCATGGTATCGCCGTGAACCTGATTGTTGCGGACGCTGAGAAGACCGCCCAGGCGGCAGCGTAACGGTCCCGGCGCGGCAGGCCTCTATCTTTGCCTGCAAGGCACTCAGCTTTCGGAGTATGATCATACTGGGAGTATGAATGCCAGCCTTTGAGCGCGTGACCGTCACCCTGCCGGACGATCTGGTTAAGGACATCGACCGGCGTGAGAAGAATCGAAGCAAATTCGTCGCGGACGCGGTACGTAAAGAGCTTACGAGCCGCCGGCGATCCGAACTTCGGAAGTCCCTGAGGAATCCTCACCCGGAGTCCATTGGCCTTGCTGAAGAGGGATTTGAAAACTGGGCGGCCTCCCTGCCTGATGAAGACGTTGGCGAACTGGTGGATCTTAAGGCTGTAAGACCGGTCCGATGGGTTCCGGGCAAGGGTTGGTCCGGACCGCGCAAATGAATCTCAAGCGGGGCTCGGTTGTGGTAGTGGATCTCGACCCGACGGTCGGGCACGAGCAGCGCGGCATCAGACCGTGCGTGTTGGTGAGCGATCCGGAGGTGATTGTGGAACAGCGATTCCCGTTGGTTTGCGTTGTTCCAATCACCGGCACACCTGGCGAGGGTCTGCTATACCCGGCTCTATCGCCAGGGCGGAGCGGTCTCAGGAAGAGATCTTTTGCATTGACAGACCAACTGCGGTCCATTGATAAGCGCAGAATCCGGGGCGTATCCGGATTTCTGACAATAGCCGAAATGGATGCGATCGAGGAGGCGCTGATGCTTTTCCTGGGCTGTGGGAAACGCGGCGTGCGCCAACTGAGTCCCCTATTCAGTGAACGCAGTGTCGGTGGGGCAGGTTCCCGACCTGCCCTGCCTGCGAAGCAGGCCGGAAATTTGGGGCAGGTCGGGAACCTGCCCCACTGTCTTACTACCGCATCGCGTACGAGCTGAGCACCTTGAGGTAATTCGCCCGCTCGAACGCCTGCGGTTGCGGCACGCTGTTGCGGCTCATGCTGCCTTGCATCTGGCGGATGGAGTCGTACTCGTGCTCGCCCATCCACACCAGAAGCTCGGTGGCCACCGTATCCAGGTAGCCGATGCCGCGCTTCAGTAATGCCGAAGTCATCATGGCCACCTTGGCGCCGGCCATCATGGACTTCACCACGTCGGTCGCTGTGTGAGCGCCGCCGGTTAGCGCGAGATCGGCCTTTACCTGGCCGTAGAGCACCGCGATCCAGTGCAGGCGCAGCAACAGCTCGTGCGAGTTGCTGAGGATCAGGTTGGGAACCACTTCCAGCGCTTCCAGATCGTAATCCGGCTGATAGAAGCGGTTGAAGAGGACCAGTCCGTCGGCGCCGGCCGCGTCGAGCTTCTTGGCCATGTTCGCCGGCGAGCTGAAATACGGCCCGAGCTTCACGGCCACCGGAATCTTGATCGCGGCCTTCACGGCGGTCACCAGGTCCGTGTAGCGCTTCTCGACGCTCTCGCCGCTCATGGCCGGGTCAACCGGAATGTAAAAGATGTTCAGTTCAAGCGCGTCCGCGCCGGCCTGTTCCATCTTCTTGGCAAAATCGATCCAACCGCCGGGAGTAGCGCCGTTCAAGCTGGCGATGACGGGGATCTTCACCGCCTTCTTGCATTCCTGAATGTGCTTCAGATAGGCGTCCGGAATGGTCACCGGGTAAAGCAGCTCGGGGAAGTGAGTGACGGATTCGGCCCCGTGATCGGCGCTTTCGGTAAGGAAGCGATCGAGTTCTTCGCTTTCCACTTCGATCTGCTCTTCAAACAGCGAATGCAGCACCACGGCGGACGCGCCCGAATCCTCCATCCGGCGCACGTTGCCCACGTCCTGGCACATCGGCGAAGCCGAAACCACCAGCGGGTTCTTCAGCTTCAGTCCCAGGTACGTCGTGGAAAGATCAATAGTTTTGCTCAGGTCGATCATTTCTTCTCTCCTCCGTTCACCGGCATGTGGGCCAGGTAGTCGTACATCTTCCAGCGTTCAACCACGTCCTGCTGAGCCTGCTCGAGCAATACCTTGGCGTGCTCGGGATTGCTCTTGACCAGCATGGTGTAGCGGGTTTCGTTATAGACGTAATCCTTGAGCGGTATCGTCGCCGGCTTGGAATCGAGCTGGAACGGATTCTTACCCTGAGCGGCCAGGTCCGGGTTGTAACGGAATAACGGCCAGTAACCGGAATTGACGGCGGCCTTCTGCTGCTCCATGCCGTAGGAAAGATCGAACCCGTGCGCGATGCAGTGGCTGTAGGCGATGATGAGAGACGGCCCGTGGAATGCGTCGGCTTCAAGGAACGACTTCACGGTGTGCATGTCGCTCGAACCCATGGCCACCCTGGCGACGTACACGCTTCCGTAAGTGACCGCCATCATGGCCAGGTCCTTCTTGCGGTTCGGTTCGCCGCCTGCCGCGAACTTGGCAACGGCTCCGCGCGGCGTGGCCTTGGATGCCTGGCCGCCGGTGTTGGAATAGACCTCCGTATCGAGCACCAGGACATTGATGTCTTTCCCGGATGCCAGAACGTGATCGAGCCCGCCGTAGCCGATGTCGTAGGCCCAACCGTCGCCTCCGAAGGCCCAGATGCTCTTCTTGACGAGCGCATCGGCCAAGTCCCTCAGATCGCGCGCTTCGGCCGTCTTCAGGCCGGCGATCTTCTGCTTGAGGATCTTGACCCGCTCGCGCTGATCGAAGAGGCCCTGCTCGTTCTTCTGATCGGCGTTGATGAGCCCCTGGACAAGTTCGTCGCCCAGAACGTCCGCCAGCCGCACCACCAGTTCCTTGGCGTACTGATTCTGCGCGTCGGCGGCGAGGCGCATCCCGAGGCTGAACTCGGCGTTGTCTTCGAACAGGGAATTGGACCACGTCGGCCCGCGCCCGTTGGAATCGACGCAGTACGGAGTCGTGGGCAGGTTGCCGCCGTAAATCGAGGAGCAGCCCGTGGCGTTGCCGATGAGCGCGCGGTCGCCGAATAGCTGCGTCATGAGCTTCACATAAGGCGTCTCGCCGCAACCCGAGCAGGCGCCGGAGAACTCGAACAGCGGCCGCAGCAACTGCGTATCCTTCACCTGGGAGAGCGACAGAGTCGTGCGGTCGTTATCGGGGATATTCAGGAAGAAATCCCAATTGGCCGCTTCCGGCTCGCGCAGCGGAAGCTGCGGAGCCATATTGATGGCGCGGCGCTTCACTTCGCTCTTGCTCTTCACCGGGCAGAACTGCACGCACAACGTGCAGCCGGTGCAATCTTCGGGAGCGATTTGAAGGGTGTACTTCTTGTGCGTCTGGTCCTTCCAGCGCGCGGGAACCGCCTTGAAGGTAGCAGGCGCGCCCTTCAGCAGATCGGATTCGTAGACCTTGGCGCGGATGGAAGCGTGCGGGCAAACCAGCACGCACTTGCCGCACTGGATGCAAAGCTCCTCATCCCAAACCGGGATATCGAGCGCGATGTTGCGCTTCTCCCATTGCGCGGTGGCCGTGGGGTACGTGCCGTCGATGGGCATGGCGCTCACGGGGAGGTCGTCGCCTTCGCCGGCCACGATCAGAGCCGTGACCTTGTGCTGGAACTCGGGAGCCGCGGCAGGCACCGGCGGGCGAATGTCGAAGGTCGCCGTGACTTGGTCTGGGACCTTTACTTCGTGCATGTGATCGAGGGCCGCGTCCACGGCGGCGAAGTTCTTCTTGACCACGCTTTCGCCGCGCTTCCCGTAGGTTTTCTCGATGGAGTGCTTGATGCTGGCGATGGCCTCTTCGCGCGGCAGCACGCCGCTGATGGCGAAGAAGCAGGTCTGCATGATGGTGTTGATGCGCTCGCCCATCCCGGCCGCTTTCGCCACTTCATAGCCGTTGATGACGTAGAACTTCAGCTTCTTCTGGATGATCTCCTTCTGAACCGTGAGCGGCAGCTTATCCCAGATTTCATCCGGGCCGTAAGGGCTGTTCAGCAGGAACGTAGCGCCGTTCTCCGCGCTCTTCAGCATGTCGATCCGTTCGAGGAACGAAAACTGGTGGCAGGCCACGAAGCTGGCCTTGTTTACCAGGTAACTGGAACGCAGGCGCTTGGGGCCGAACCGTAGGTGCGAAGTGGTGATGGTGCCGGATTTCTTCGAGTCGTAAACGAAGTAGCCTTGGGCGTAATTATCGGTTTCCTCGCCGATGATCTTCACCGAGTTCTTGTTGGCGCCCACCGTGCCATCGGCTCCGAGGCCGAAGAACAGGGCGCGCACCACGTCGTTCGATTCGGTGGAGTAGGTTGGATCGTAGTCCAGGCTCGTATGAGTAACGTCGTCTTTGATTCCAATGGTGAAGTGGTTCTTGGGTGACGCCTTCTTCAATTCGTCGAAAACGCCCTTCGCCATGGCGGGCGTGAAATCCTTCGAGCCGAGGCCGTAGCGGCCGCCGATAACCTTCTTGGAAACGCCCATCTCGGCGAAAGCCGTGATCACGTCGCCATAGAGAGGCTCGCCCGTCCCGCCGGGTTCCTTCGTGCGGTCCAGCACGGCGATGGATTTAACGGAAGCCGGGATGGCCGCCACAAAATCCTCAATCGAGAACGGCCGGAACAAGCGGACCTTCAACAATCCAACTTTCTCGCCCGCGTCCACGAGCGCTTCCACCGTCTCGTGCGCCACATCGGCGCCCGAGCCCATCATGACGATCATGCGCTCGGCGTCCGGCGCGCCCACGTAGTCGAACAGGTGGTAGCTTCGGCCCACTACGCCGGCGAACTTATCCATTACGTTCTGCACGATGGTCGGGGTGGCCAGATAGAACGGATTCGCGGTCTCGCGCGACTGGAAGAACACATCGGGGTTCTGCGCCGTTCCGCGGAGAACGGGTTTTTCGGGATTCAGCGCGCGGGCGCGGTGCGCGGCCACCAGATCCATGTCGATCATGGCGCGCAGATCGTCCACCTGCAATTGCTCGATCTTGGAGACTTCGTGGGAAGTGCGGAAGCCGTCGAAGAAATGCAGGAACGGTATGCGCGATTCCAGCGTGGCGGCTTGCGAGATCAGCGCGAAATCCATGACTTCCTGCACGGAGTTCGACGCCAGCATGGCCCATCCCGTCGAGCGGGTGGACATCACGTCGCTGTGATCGCCGAAGATCGAAAGCGCGTGAGTAGCCAGAGCGCGCGCCGCGATGTGGAAGACCGTCGAGGTCAACTCGCCGGCGATCTTGAACATGTTGGGGATCATGAGCAGCAGGCCCTGCGACGCGGTGAACGTCGTGGCCAACGACCCGGCCTGCAAAGCGCCGTGGATGGCGCCGGCGGCGCCGCCCTCGCTCTGCATTTCAATCACGGTGGGCACCGTGCCCCAGATATTAGGTTTGCCTTCGGCGGACCACTGGTCCGCCCACTCGCCCATATTCGACGAGGGCGTAATGGGATAAATGGCTATGACTTCATTGGTTTTATGAGCTACGTATGCGGCTGCTTCGTTTCCGTCAATGGTTACTTGCGGACGTATGGCGGTGGATGAGTCGGTCAACTCCCCCTCCTTGGTTGCTGTATTCACCTGCTTAAACTAAATTATAGGACCCTTTTGTCGATAAAATCTACATGCACGCCTGCCTCCATTGCGAAATGGACGCGAAATGACGTGCGGAGCGAGCGCTGACGCGCGAGAGTCAGCCGCGCTGGAGTGAATCGAATGCCCGCAGATGGCGGTAGAGCAAGGCGACCGGAAGGCCGACCACGTTGAAGTAGCAGCCTTCGATCTTCTCGATGTACTTGGATGCAAGGCCCTGGATGGCGTAGGCTCCCGCCTTGTCGAGCGGCTCGGGGCTGGAGGCGTACTCCGAAATCTCAAACCCGGCAATGGGCGCGAACCAAACGCGGGTACTGGCGAAATCGCGCACTGTCCGCGCGCCTTGGCGCAGGCAAATACCCGTTAGAACTGCGTGACTTCGCCCAGCCAGCGCCGCGATCATGCGCCGCGCGTCTTCGGCATCGGCAGGTTTGCCCAACATTTCGGAGCCCAACACCACCGTCGTGTCCGCGCCGAGGACGATTTCGTCGGGTTCGGCCGGGACTGCCAGCGCCTTCGCTTCGGCTAACCGCTGCACGCAATCTTCCGGCGACTCGCCGGGCAGGGGAGTCTCGTCCACCGGAGCCGTGCGAACCACAAACGGGATGCCGGCCTGGCGAAGAATCTCTGCGCGCCGCGGCGATTGGGAAGCCAGGACAAGCATGGGAAGATTGTAGCCCAGTGGCGCGGGCATACCGGTCTGCGCGCGGGCGCAGGGCTACTCAGCCGATGAGTACAGTATACTCAAGTTATGAGCAAACGACTGCAAGTGCTGATGCCCGACCGGGAAATGGCCGAAATCCAGCGCTCTGCGCGGGCTGAGGGCGTAAGCCTCGGCGAGTGGGTCCGCCGAAACCTCCGGGACGCCCGCAACAGTAAGCCGGGGAAGGGCGTCGAGTCGAAGCTGGCGGCCATCCGTCGCGGCGCGGAATTCGCGTTCCCCACCGCGGAAATCGGCCAAATGAACGACGAGATCGAGCGAGGCTACCTCGGATGATCTTTATCGATTCGAACGTCCCGATGTACCTTGTCGGCGCGCCGCATCCGCACAAGACCGATGCGCAGCTATTGCTGGAGCGGCTGGCCGCGGCGGGGGAACGCCTCGTCACGGACGCCGAGGTGTTACAGGAAATCCTGCACCGCTATGCCGCAATCGGGAGACGCGAGGCGATTGAGCCCGCCTTCGGAGTTCTTCTTGGTGCGGCGGATGAGGTATTGCCCATCGAGAAGCGGGATGTTCTGCGGGCCGGCGAGATTACCCAGGGACATCCACGTCTTTCGGCTCGCGATGCGGTTCACATCGCGGTCATGGAGCGTCACGGGATCCGATCCATTCTCAGCTTCGACGCAGACTTCGAGAACTGGCCGGGACTGAAGCGGATTCACCGGCTTTAGCGGGGACTTCGGCTCATCACCTTTTGTGTTCCGCGCGCATCGCTTTGAATGACTCGGCCACCATCGTCTTCAGAACCGCCTGGTCGATGTCGGACAACTTCTTGATGTAGAGGCAGCCTTTACCGGTGGTGTGCTGGCCCAGTTTCGCAAGCTGGGCGGCGGAATCGGCCGGCGCCAGCAAACTATATAAGACGATGGCGGCTTTGCGCGGGGAAAACGCGACCATCGGCATATCGCCCTCGCGGCCGCTTTCGTATTTATAATGACGGCTGCCGAAGCCGATGATGGCCGGCCCCCACATTTGCGGCTTCTCGCCGGTTGCGGCCTGCATCAGTTTGAGCAGCGATTTCGCGTCGGCGCGTTTGGCGTCATCTGGAATGGCTTCGACAAACGTCGCGACGCTGGCTTTGGTTTGCTGAGTCTTGTTCTCTGGCACTGCTAATTCCCCCCGCCTTCTGGAAAGCCTACCACAGCGTATTACATCTCTCCGAATTCTCCGCAGCTTGCGGAGATTCCGGAGGTCGGTCACGCCTGCCGTGTGGCGTGCGCTTCAGCGCGCCGCCGTGGGCTTCAGCCTACGGTCCAGACGGCGAACTGAAGTTCACCGCAGCACGCTGAAGCGCGCGCCACGTTTGGCTGCGGCGGCTTCGTCGCCCACCGGCACGCCGCCGGGAGCGCGGAAAACTTCGGCGGTGCTACGCTGAAATCACACTCCCATGGGTAGCCGCCGTCTGCCTGAAATCATGAGTCCGGCGGGTTATTGGCCGCAGCTACGAGCCGCGGTCGAAGCCGGCGCGGACGCCGTCTATTTCGGGCTCAAGCACTTTACGGCGCGCGCCAAGGTGGGGTTTTCTCTGGGCGAATTGCCCGAGATTATGCGAACGCTGCACGGCCGGGGCGTGCGGGGCTACGTCACCTTCAACACCCTGGTTTTCGATCACGAACTGGGAGAGGCCGCCCGCGCGCTCGCGGCCATAGCCGAAGCCGGCGCGGACGCCATTATCGTTCAGGACATTGGAATCGCCAGACTCGCGCGGCGGATCGCGCCCGCTCTGGAGCTGCACGGCAGCACGCAGATGAGCGTCTCCAGCGCGGATGGCGTCCGCCTCGCGCAGCAGTTCGGCGTTTCGCGGGTGACGCTCGCGCGCGAGCTTTCGATCGACGAGGTCCGGGCCGTCCGCGCCGCCGTGGATTGCGAGCTCGAAATCTTCGTGCACGGCGCTTTGTGCGTGTCCTACTCCGGCCAGTGCTTTTCTTCCGAGGCTTGGGGAGGGCGAAGCGCCAATCGCGGCCAGTGCGCCCAAAGCTGCCGGTTGCCGTATGAAATGCTGGTCGATGGACGCCTCATGCCGCTCGGCGATGCTCGCTACCTGCTTTCGCCGGGCGATCTTTACGCCCTGAAGCAGATCCCGGAAATCGTTGAGATAGGCATCGCGGCGCTGAAGATTGAGGGACGCTACAAAGACGCGGACTATGTGGCTCTCACGACGCGCGCCTACCGCGAGGCCGTGGACAGCGCGGCAAAAGGGCTGGCCTCGACCGACCCTCTGACCGAGCTTCAGCTTGAGCAGGTCTACTTCGCGCGGGCTCGGCCCGTTCTTTATTCAGGGGACCAATCATCAAGCGGTGGTGACGGGCCGGGCGCCGCGCCATCGCGGCGTGTTGATCGGCCGCGTGGAACAGGTCACCGGTGACAGCGTAATCCTGAAACCCGCCGATACGAACCGGCTGGCGCCACTGAAGCCCGGCGATGGAGTTGTGTTTGACGCCGCCGATTGGCGCAGCCCCGAAGAACCGGAGGAAGGCGGCCGCGTGTTCCAGGTGGAGGCGCGCGGGGCCAACCTGGAAGCGCGATTCGGCAATGACGTTCTGGACTTCTCGCGGATTCGCCGAGGAGATCTGGTCTGGCGCACGCACAGTCCGGAGATCGCGAAAGCTGCGAGGCCGTACATCGAACCCGCGGCGCCCATCAGCCGCCAGCCGGTAAGAATCCGTGCGAGAGCTCGCGAGGGCGCGCCGCTGGAAACCGAGTGGACCGTGGGCGCCGTCACTGTGATTGCGCGCTCGAGGAGCCCGCTCGGCACCGCCCGTGAGAAACCGCTGACGACTGAGTATCTCGCCGCTCAATTGGGCCGTCTCGGCGGCACGCCCTATCGTCTGAGCGGCGTGGAACTGGATGCCGAAGGCGCGCCGTTCGCTGCCAGTTCGATGCTCAACGAACTGCGCCGGCGCGCGGTGGCGGAATTGATCGCGAAGCAAACAGCCGCCCCGCGCATGACGGTCAACGATCCGCAGGCCGAACTGGAATCGTTCGAGAGATTCGCCAGACAGCCAGCGCCCGCGCCACGCGCCGGCGCGACTCACCTGCACCTATTAGTTCGTACGGCTGAGCAACTCGACGCCGCCCTGGACGCCCGGCCCGCCAGCATCACGCTCGATTTCCTCGACCTCTATAACCTCAAGCCATCGCTGGAGCGAGTCCGCTCGGCGGGCCTCTCTGCTCGCGTCGCCAGCCCGCGCATACTCAAGCCCGGCGAGGAGCGAATCACAGACTTTCTGCTGAGCTGCGGCTGTCCGATTCTGGTGCGGTCCACGGGTCTGCTTCATGCTCTGAAGGAGAAGCCGCATCAGCCGCTGATCGGAGACTTCAGCCTCAACGCGGCGAATCTTCTCACGGCCGCGGAACTGCTAAGCCTGGGCCTGGCAATGCTCACGCCCACCGCCGACCTGAATGCCGCGCAAGTGACGGAGCTGGCCCGCGGCGCCGGAGCGAACCGGTTCGAGGCCGTGGCCTATCAGCATATTCCCGTGTTCCACACGGAGCACTGCGTCTTCTGCCGCTTCCTTTCGACGGGCACGAGCTATCGCGATTGCGGCCGGCCCTGCGAGGAACACCGTGTGGCGCTGCGCGACGCCGCGGGCCGCGCGCATCCGGTGCTGGCCGACGTGGGCTGCCGCAACACGGTCTTCGGCGCGGAAGCGCAACATGCCGCCGCGCATCTTGAGATGTGGCTTGAGGCCGGAATCCGCCACTTCCGTCTGGAGTTCGCACACGAGTCCGCGGCGCAGACAGTCGGCGTAAGCAGGGCCTTCGAGGATGCGTTGGCGGGACGAATTTCGAAAGGCGAACTGGAACAGCGCCTTCGAAAGCTCTCCCCGGAAGGCGTCACCGAGGGTTCATTATATGTGCCCGACGACTATCGGACTTTGCCGGTGTTGCAGTAGTGGCTGCCGGCCCAGCGAGCCGTCCCAGGCAGAACGCGTCTATAATACCGTCTTCGGACATATTTAATCCCGAAGTTGAATCCGACGGTGTTCAGCCTGCGCGCCAGGAAGTGAATCGCTGGAACGGGTTGTATCGGGGCTTGCCTTTAGGCATGCCGAAAGATCAAGAGAGACGAGGGCTTTAGCCCCTGGCTCTGGGGCAGCGGCTAAAGCCGTTCTGTTTGTTTGCGATGGACGGCACGCCTAAAGGCATGCCCTGATACAACGCCTTCCCAACTTCGGGATTCAGGTTTAAGGAGGTATTGTGCTCAAAGGAATTCATCCATTGTTGAGCCCCGATTTGCTTGGCATCCTGGCGGAGATGGGGCACGGCGACGAACTGGCGATCGTTGACGCCAACTTCCCGGCTGTGACGATGGCGCGGAGGCTGGTCCGAATCAACGCGTCCGCGCCGGCGGTTCTCGAAGCGGTTCTGGGACTTGTGCCGCTCGACGAGTTTGTGGAAGCGCCGCTTACCGTGATGGAGGTCGTTGACGACCCCAATTCAATACCCGACACCTACAGGGACTTTCAGGCGGTTGGCGTTGCGGCGGAAAAGAAGGCGGTATCGGTCGCCAAGGTCGAGCGATTTGCCTTCTATGATCGCGCCAAAGCCGCTTTCGCCGTCGTCGCCACGGCCGAGACCCGACTGTACGGCAACGTGCTGGTGCGGAAAGGCGTGATCCGGCCGGCGTAACGCGCACGGAGGAGGGCCAAAACCTCAACGCCGCGCTGCGCTAAGCTGTTTTGTCGAGAAAACACCGAGGACTCCTATGCGTTTGCTATTTCCGATTTTCGTCGTTTGCGCCGTTGCGATCCTGCCGGCGTTCTCCGCGGATCGCGTCAAGATCGCCAATGGGACACTTGAATCCACCACGCCTCCACAAGCCGGCGTGCGTAGCTTCAAGGGCATTCCGTTCGCGCAGCCGCCGGTTGGCGACCTGCGTTGGCGGGAGCCCATGCCGCCGAAGAACTGGACCGGCGTTCGCAAGGCCGATGATTTCGGTCCCGCCTGCATGCAGCGGCTTGGCGGCGGGGACTACTGGATTCGCGCCAAGGAATTTAACGAGGACTGCCTCTACCTCAACGTCTGGACTTCGGCCAAAACGGGCAGGGAAAAGCTTCCCGTCCTCCTATACATTTTCGGCGGCGGTTTCGCGAATGGCGATGGCTCGGAGCCGCGCTACGACGGCGGAAACATGGCGAGCAAGGGCATGGTCGCCGTGTCCATTAACTACCGCACCAACATTTTCGGCTTCTTCGTGCATCCGGAGCTGACCAAAGAGTCGCCCCACCACGCCGCCGGCAATTACGGATTGCTCGATCAGGTGGCCGCGCTTCAGTGGGTGCAGAAAAACATCGCTGCCTTTGGCGGCGATCCCAAGCGCGTCACGATCGCCGGTGAGTCGGCCGGCTCTATTTCGGTAAGTGCGCTGATGGCTTCGCCGCTCTCCAAGAACTTGATAGCCGGCGCCATCGGCGAAAGCGGCGCCATGATCGCCACCATGCCGCCCGCGCCGCTGGCCGAATGCGAACAGAACGGCGTGAAGTTCGCGGCCGCCGCGGGGGCCAGCGATCTCGCGGCGCTCCGCAAGATGACGGCGCAACAGATTCAGGACGCCGTCGCCAAGGCTCAGGGCGTTCGCTTCAGCACGACCATGGATGGCTATTTCCTGCAAAAGACGCTGCCCGCGGTTTTTGAAGCCGGTGAGCAGTCCAAGGTCCCGCTGCTGGCGGGGTCGAATACGGAAGAGCAGGGGGCGCGCTCGGTGCTGGGCGGCGGAGATCCTACGCCCGAGACTCTCGCGGCCGCGATCAGACGGTTCTACGGAGATAAGGCCGAGCCCGTCGTGAAAGCCTACGCGGCGACGACTACGGAGCAAGTATACGAAGCGGCCGCGCATCTGGCTAGTGCGCGCTTCATCGCCTACGGGACCTGGAAATGGACGGAACTTCAGATGAAGACCGGCGGAAAGCCAGTCTATCGGTATCTCTATGCCCGCGTGCGTCCGGCGTATCTCGGGATGCCCGGGCAGCCGGCTCAAACGGCGCCGGCAGCCGGCAGGGGAGGGAACGGCGCCGGCCGCGGCGGAAATGCGGCCGCCGGCCCCGGGCGCGGTACGCCCCAGCCTCCGGCTCCTCCGGGAGCGGCGCACTCCGCCGAGATCCAGTACGCCATGGGCAATCTCGATCTCGACAAACGCTACGCTTGGGCGCCGGCCGACTACGAAGTATCCAGAGTCATGCAGGCTTACTTTGTGAACTTCATCAAGACGGGAAACCCCAATGGTCAAGGTCTGCCTGATTGGCCGGCCTATCGTCCGGACAACAACTACATGAAAATGCGCATCGACGCGACGTCCAAAGCCGAGCCCGAACAGCGAGACCGCTATCTGGCCTTGGACGCAGCGATGGCCGTACAATAAGGCCCGCCGGATCTGAACGGGAATTCCCTAGCCCCACTGCTGTTTACTTAGGCGTTGCGCCGAAAGAAAAGCCGAGATGAATCTCGGCTCTGCAGGCTTGACAGCCCGCGCCACGGCGTAAAGTGAACAGTATTGTCCTCGGCCAGGCGGTTTGTCGCGGGTGTCAATCGTCCGCGTGCTGTTTATCGCTTCGCGCAATTGCAACCGGCCCGTACTGCGAGATGAACCGGGCTTGAGAGTTCTCCGCCGAAGGGTTAGCCGAGCGCGGCGTCCATTCGTACGTCCCATCGGGCTGCATGTGGCGAGCGTTCATGGTATCGGCCAGATAGCCGCCGAGCACTTCATCGCGCAAGCGCCGAAGCAGGGCTGGGCTTTTCACCGGGAACAGAATCTCGACCCTGCGATGCAAATTTCGCGGCATCAGGTCCGCGCTGCCCGCGTAGATTTCTTCCCGGCCGCCGTTCCGGAAATAGAAGATGCGGCTGTGCTCGAGGAACCGGCCTACGATGCTCGTCACGCGTATGTTGGAACTCACTCCCGGCAGGGCCGGCCGGAGGCAACAAATCCCGCGCACCAACAGATCGATCTTCACGCCCGCCTGAGAAGCCTCGTAGAGCAGTTTGATGATCGCGGGATCTTCCAATGCGTTGGTTTTGAAAATGAGACGCGCCGGCTCGCCCTTCCGCGCGAAGGAGATTTCACGGCGAATCATCCGCTCCAGTTCCGACGCTATGTTGTCGGGGGCCACCAGCAGCTTGTGGAGGGGCTGTTCCACGGCGTAGCCGGTCAGACGGTTGAACAGTTCGCTGGCGTCGGCTCCGATTTCCTCGTCGCAGGTAAACAGGCTCAGATCCGTATAGAGACGAGCCGTGGCGGGGTTGTAATTACCCGTACCCAGATGTACGTAACGGCGAATCACCTTTCCTTCGCGGCGGACCACCATGGCGATCTTCGAGTGCACCTTCAAGCCAACCAGACCGTAGACGACGTGCACGCCCTCGCGCTCCAGCGAGCGCGCCCACTCGATGTTGCTCTCCTCGTCGAACCGGGCCTTCAATTCCACCAGCACGGAAACCTGCTTGCCTTCTTCCGCGGCGGTAAGCAGCGCCTTGACGATGGGAGAACTGCGGCCCACCCGGTAAAGCGTCATCTTGATGGCCAGCGCTTCGGGATCGAGCGCCGCCCGCTTGATGAACTCCACCACCGGCTGAAAGGACTCGAACGGATGGTGCAGCAATACGTCCTCTCGCCGGATGATCTCGAAAATACTTCCTTTGGGATTCGAACTCATCTCCGGCGAGATGCGCGGAGCAAAGACGCGATACTTGAGATCCGGCCTGTCCAGCGCATGCAACTCGCGCAAACGGCTGAGATCGAGCGGCCCGGCCGCGCGATAAACGTCTAGCGCGGGAGTACGCAGGTTCCCAGTCAGAATCTTCAGCACGTGCTCGGGAATATCGGCGCCCACCTGCAGCCGCACCACGGCGCGGAACCGGCGCCGCCACACGGCTTCCTCGATGGTTTCCAGCAGGTCGTCGCTTTCCACTTCCTTGATGGCCACCTCGGCGTCGCGGGTGACGTGGAAGGGATGGGCCTCGACAATCTCCATGCCGCGGAACAGCGACGGCAGATTCGCGGCAATCAGTTGCTCGAGCCAAACGAACTTCGCGCCTCCGCGCGCCCGCGGGTTGCCCAGCGGAGCGAGTTGCGGCAGGATGGACGGAACTTTCAGTCTTGCGAAATGCCGTTCGCCGCCGGCTCCGCGCACCACCACGGCCAAATTCAGACTCAAATTTGAAATGTGGGGAAACGGCCGGGCCGGATCGACCGCCAGCGGCGTCAATACCGGAAACACCGTGTCGTGAAAGTACGCCTCCGCGATCTCTTTCTCGCGGCGCGCAAGCGATTCATAGTCGAGGATGCGGACGCCGCGGTCCTCCAGCGCGGGCAGCAGTTCTTCGCGCAGGCACTGGTAGGCGAAGTCTTCGATGCTGGCCACTTCCTCGGCGATGGCGTCCAGCAACTCGGGACCATCGAGGCCGTCCAGCGAGGTTTCCAGGCGTCCCGCCGCGAGACGCTGTTTGAGCACCGCGACGCGGACCATGAAGAACTCATTGAGGTTCGAGCTGAGAATCGAGAGGAAGTTTACGCGCTCGAGCAAGGGGTTGCCGCGATCCCAGGCTTCCTCCAGAACGCGCCGCTGAAAGGCCAGCAGGCTGAGTTCGCGATTGCAGAACAGAGCCGGAGAATCGAAGTCTGGCGTCTCCGGGACAACTGGGACTGGAGGATCGGGAATTGCTCGGGAGGGACTGGCGGATCGTCTCATAACCGCGATGCGTCTTGGAGAGCGAGTCGTAAGGTCCTGGGCGCCCGGCCGTCTGAAACTCCGGGCGCCATGCACCATCATAGCGGCTCGGATGGAGTTACACTGGTAATCCCGTTAAATAGTTCGATACGGAAACTAATTCGAATTGGTCTCCGGTTGCCATATGGGCTCAGGGGAATACATGCTCCCTCCAAAGGTCGGGTGCGGTTGCCGACCGACATTCGGGTCGCCAAGGCGGCGTGCGAATGGGTCCAGATGCTAGGCTGGGGACCGGTGACGGCCCAAATACTTCATGCTTCCCGAGCAATGGCGCATTTTTAAGTCGGCGGCTAAGCAGGAGCCGGGGGCGGCGATGCCCCTTGCGCTCATCATCGATAGCCCCTGGATTCCGGGCTTTTTCGGCATTAGCCATTTGGACTATTACCTGGATCCCGAAATGTGGTTCCATGCCAACTTGCGGTTTGCGAAAGAATTCCCGGAGGTCATCCCGCTCCCATCATGGTGGGTGGAATATGGGATGGCTATCGAACCCTCGGCTTATGGTTGCCGAATCCATTTCTGGCCCGACCAGCCCCCAGGGCAGTCGCCGCTGCTAACCCGGATCGAGGATGCCGAGCGGCTGACGCCCGCCAATCCACAGACTGACGGACTCATGCCCTTCGCGTTGCATCTTTACCGCAAGCAGCGCAGGCGCATTTTAGATGCGGGCTACATCGTCCCCGTGGTGGCGGCTCGCGGGCCGCTCTGCCTGGCCGCGTTCATGCGCGGCGTATCGGAATTCATGATGGACACAGTGGAGAATCCGGCCGGTGTACATAAACTCCTCGAACTGACTACAAGGACTGTGATCGATTGGCTGAGCGCGCAGGCCGAGGCGGCGGGCGACACGGTTGAGGGCATCCTGGTTCTGGACGATATCGTCGGCTTCCTCTCGGGCCCGTCTTACAAGGAGTTCGCGGCGCCGTATCTGAAGCGGATCTGCGACGCGTTCCCGCCGGGTTGGGTGAAGGTCTACCACAACGACGCCAATATCCGGCCGTTCATGGGAGAGCTCGCGGCGACGGGATTCGATGTCTTGAACTGGAGTCACAAGATCGACGCTGTGCAATTGCGTGAGAAGACCAATGGCCGGATCTGCTTGATGGGGAACGTCCCCCCGCTGGAAGTGGGTGTGCGCGGCACGCCGGAGATGGTGCGCGACTCGGCGCGGGCGATCCTCGCGAAGACGAAGGGCGAGGGATTGATTCTCTCGGTTGGCGGTGGAGCGAGTCCCGGCATGCCGAAAGAGAACGTGATGGCGCTGGTAGAGGCGGCTCGCGAGTTTCGAGGCGCCATCTAGGAAAGGGTACTTCAATGAGTCGCATATATCGTTTCATCCTTGGAATTCTTTGCCTTTTGGCGCTCTCGGCTAATGCGTTCGCCATCGGGCAGACGCGCTACGTCGAGTCCAGCCCATCGGCGGGCAGTTTTGCCGTCGCGCAGAACAAAACAGCCGCGGCCATCTACGTCGATTCGAACGACTGGCCCGGCGTGGCCCGCGCGGCGGGAGATTTACAGGCCGATATCGAGCGGGTCACTGGATTGAAGCCCGCCCTGGCGAAAGATGACAAGGGCATGGGATCCGTCGCGATCATCATCGGCACCGTGGGGAAGAGCGCCATCCTCGACCGCCTGGCGCAGAGCAGGAAGATCGACCTTTCGGGAATCAAAGGGAAGTGGGAATCGTTCTTTCTGCAAGTGGTCAGCCAGCCGCTTCCCGGCGTCGCGAGCGCTCTCGTGATCGCAGGAAGCGATAAGCGCGGAACCATTTTCGGGATCTACGATCTATCCGAGGAGATTGGCGTCTCGCCCTGGTACTGGTGGGCGGACGTGCCCGTGGTTCATAAGGACGCCCTATTCGTAAAGGCCGGCAAATTCGCGCAGGGCGAGCCGGCTGTGAAGTATCGGGGAATCTTCCTGAACGACGAATCGCCGGCGCTGAGCGGCTGGGTCAAGGAAAAGTTCGGCATGGCGCCGGTGAGCAACAACCCCAACCGGCCCGGCGATGTGGTCAACATGGGCCACGAGTTCTACGCGAAGGTCTTCGAGCTGATCCTGCGGCTCAAGGGCAACTACATGTGGCCGGCCATGTGGAACAACGCATTCAACGAGGACGACCCGCTGAACGCGAAGCAAGCCGACGAGTTTGGCGTGGTCATGGGAACTTCGCATCACGAGCCGATGATCCGCGCGCAGAAGGAATGGACGCGGCACGGCGGAGGGACGCCGTGGAATTACCTCACCAACGCAGATCGTTTGCGCTCGTTCTGGGAGGAAGGCATCGCTCGCAACAAGGCTTTCGAAAGCATTGTGACCATCGGCATGCGCGGAGACGGCGACATGCCCATGGCCGGCGCGAATGACATGCAGGCTAATATACGGCTGCTCGAGAAGGTGGTGGCGGATCAGCGCGAAATACTCGACAAGGCCGGGCTCTCCAACGCTCCGAAAATGTGGGCGCTCTACAAAGAAGTTCAGGACTATTACGACAAGGGCATGCGCGTTCCCGATGACGTGACCCTGCTGTGGTGCGACGACAATTGGGGCGATATCCGCCGCTTACCCACCGCCGACGAACGGAAGCGAAGCGGCGGAGCGGGAATTTACTATCACTTCGATTACGTCGGCGGCCCGCGCAATTATAAGTGGCTCAATACGAACCCCATCCCCAAAGTGTGGGAACAAATGAACCTGGCGCTGCAGTACGATGCCAGCCGCATCTGGATCGTGAACGTGGGCGACTTAAAGCCCATGGAATTCCCCATCGAATTCTTCCTGAGCTACGCGTGGAATCCGCAGCGCTGGACGCAGGATAAGATCGGGGAGTTCACGCGTATGTGGGCCGAGCGGGAGTTCGGTCCCGCGCACGCCGCGGACATTGCGGATATTATGGCGAAGTACGCAAAATACAATGGCCGCCGCAAGCCGGAGCTGCTCGATTCCGCGAACTTCAGCTTGACGGATTATCGGGAAGCCGATACTGTGCTGGCCGATTGGAAGGCCATTACGGACAGAGCGGAGAGCCTTTACAAAATCATCCCGGCGGATCGGAAAGACGCCTTTTTCCAGTTGGTTCTGTTCCCGACGAAAGCTTGTTACCAGGTGAACGAGATCTATATCGCCGCGGCGAAGAATAAGCTTTACGCCGCGCAGGGCCGCGCGAGCGCAAACGATATGGCGGCGCGCGTGAAAGCTTTGTTCCAGGCCGACGCCGATCTGACGACGGTCTACAATCGCGATCTGGCCGCCGGCAAGTGGAGCCACATGATGGATCAGACCCACATCGGCTACACCAACTGGCAGGAGCCGCCGCGGAACATTGCGCCACGCACCACCGAGGTGCAGCTTCAGGACGCCGCCAAGATGGGCGTCGCGATCGAGGGCTCCTCGGACGCATGGCCCGGCGCCGCGCCGGCGCCCGCGCTCCCGAAGATCGATTCACTCAACCGCCCCAAGCGGTACGTCGACGTGTTTAACAAAGGCAAGGCAGCGTTTGATTTCACGGCCACCGCAAATCAGCCTTGGCTCGTCGTCAGTGAAGCGAAAGGTGAGGTTGAGGCCGAACACCGGATCTGGGTCAGCGTGGATTGGACCAAGGCGCCGAAGGGCTCGGCGGATGGCTCGGTGAAGATCGCCGGGGCGGGCGACGCGGTCGAAGTGAAGGTCGCGGCGTTCAATCCCGCGGAAGTGACGCGGACTACGCTCGATGGCTTCGTGGAAGCGGATGGTTACCTATCCATCGAGGCCGCCCACTACTCGAAGAAAACCGATTCCACCGCCCGTTGGGTCAACGTTCCGGACTTGGGCAGGACGCTTTCCGGCATGACGATCCTCCCCGTGACGGCTAAGAGCGTAACGCCGCCGGCCGGTTCTCCGGCGCTCGAATACAAGATGTACGTCTTCGAATCGGGGCAGGCTACCGTCAACACAATCCTCTCGCCGTCGTTAAATTTCGATCCGGCGCGGGGCTTGCGGATCGCGCTTTCCATCGACGGCGAAGCGCCTCAAGTCGCCGAAATCGTCCCGCAGACATACGTTGCCGGAGACCGGAACCGCGATTGGGAAGAATCCGTGAAGAACAGCGCGCGCACCGTCAAAACCAAGCACACCATAGACAAGCCCGGCTATCACACATTAAAAGTGTGGATGGTGGATCCGGGGGTGGCTCTGCAAAAGCTCGTCGTAGACATGGGAGGTCTAAAGCCGAGTTACTTGGGGCCGCCCGAGAGCTATCGCCATGTTCTCGCGCAGACGCCCGCCGCCGCTCCGGCGCCGAAGGGCGCGTTGTAGTGAAAATCGCAGATATCCGCGCCACAACCGTCACCGTTCCTCTGGAAGCTCCGCTGCGCCACGCTAACGGATGCCATTGGGGGCGCTTCGTCCGCACCATCGTAGAGGTCGAAACCGATAACGGCCTGATTGGTCTCGGCGAGATGGGCGGTGGCGGCGAATCGGCGGAAGCCACCATTCGCGCCATGCGCGCTTACCTGGTGGGGCGCGATCCGGCCCGCCTCGAGGAGATGCGCTTTCTGATTGCGAACCCGACCGCGTCGCTATACAACAACCGCACCCAGATTCTGGCGGCGCTGGAGTTCGCTTGCCTGGACATCCTGGGACAGGCCTGGGGCGCGCCGGTGTGCGACATCCTCGGCGGACGCCTGAGAGACAAGGTGCGTTTTGCCTCGTATTGTTTTTTCCGGTATCCCGATCCGCGCACGGGTCAGGGAGAGGTTCGGACGGCGGATCAACTGGTAGCCCACGCGCGAGAACTCAAACGGCGCTTCGGTTTCACTTCCCACAAGCTGAAGGGCGGCGTGTTTCCACCGGAGTACGAACTCGATGCCTATCGCGCGCTCGCGGCCGCGTTTCCGGAGGATTCGTATCGCTTCGATCCGAACGGGGTTTGGAGCGCCGAACAGGGGATTCGCTTTTCGCACGCGATCGAGGACTTGCGCAACGATTATCTGGAAGACCCGGTCTTCGGTCTGAACGGCATGCGCCGCGTGAGGCAACTCACCCGCGTCCCTCTCGCCACCAACACCGTCGTGGTGAATTTCGAGCAACTCTCCGCCAACGTTCTCGATACGGCCGTGGATGTGATTCTGCTCGACACGACCTTCTGGGGCGGCATTCGCGCGTGCGTGAAAGCGGCGGCCGTTTGCGAGACGTTTCAACTTGGCGTGGCCGTCCATTCTTCCGGTGAGCTGGGGATTCAACTGGCCACTATGCTGCATCTGGGCGCCGCGCTTCCCAATCTGACCTTCGCGGCCGACGCGCACTATCACCATCTGAAAGATGACATCATCGAGGGCGGCCTGATGCGGTACGAGGGCGGCGCGATCCGCGTTCCCGAGAAGCCCGGCTTAGGCGTAACCCTCAATCGTGAGAAGCTTCGCGAGTACAACGAGCTGTACTGTCGCCTGGGCGGATATCCATACGATCGGGACCCGGGTCGGCCGGGATGGACGCCGCTGGTTCCGAACGACCGCTGGGCCGATCCCGCGGATGACCGTCCGGTGACGATTCCTTATTGATCAAGATGCCGAATTGCTTGGATCTGACTGACCGCGTCGCCGTGGTAGTGGGCGCGACCTCGGGGATTGGCCGCGCCATCGCCATCGGCCTGGCCGAACATGGCGCCGATGTGGTTCCCTCGGGCCGCCGCAAGCGGCACGTCGAATCGGCATGCAAGGATATTGAAGCCACGGGCCGGCGCACGCTGTGCCAGACATCCGACGTTACGGACCGCCGTTCGCTCGATGTCCTTCGTGACGCGGCGCTGGCGCACTTCGGCCACGTGGACATCCTCGTCAACGCCGCCGGCTATACGGTCAAGGATTCCACGGCCACCATCCATGAAGGCGGATGGACGCGCTTGATCGATACGGATCTTACCGGCGCGTTGCGCGCGTGCCAGGCATTTTACGAGCCGCTCAAGGCGAGCGGCCACGGACGCATCATCAATATCGCTTCGCTCGGCTCCTATGTGGCGTTTCACGAGGTGGCGGCCTATTGCGCCGCCAAAAGCGCGTTGCTTTCGCTGACGCGCAGCCTGGCGTGCGAGTGGGCCTGCGACGGCATCTGCGTGAACGCGATAGCTCCGGGAGTGATTCCCACGGCCTTGAACAGCGCCCTGGTCAGCGGCACGCCGCGGGGGCAGGAATTGCTCATGCGCACTCCCATGAAGCGCTTCGGCAAATTGGAAGAACTGATCGGCGCTGCCGTCTTGTTGGCCTCCGACGGCGCAAGCTATCTGACCGGCCAATGCATCGCCGTCAACGGCGGATTCCTGGCGTCCGGGGTGGGGACTTAAACCCGCGCGCTGTGGAGTGTGCTTCCAGCCTGCCATGCCCGCATTCTTGCGGGCATCCGGCGCCGCACGCCGGCAGGAAAGCCGGCGTGGCAAGCTGAAAGCTCACTCCACCGGCGCACCTGGAAATGAGGAATCGGACGGTTAATGGATGTTTTTAATGCCGTGGACCATTGGCCTCTCGCACGCGCAGCCACGGAAGAGACAAGCCGGGCTTACTGGCAACTGATATGTGACAGCCGGCCGACCCCGCGCGGCGGGTTGAGGTACACTACGGCTTCTGCAAAACACTCCGGCGGAAGCCAAGCTCATGCGCGTCGCCTCCAGCGAAATCGTTCGGGACATCAATCGAAGCGTTGTCCTGAATCTGATTCGCACGCGCCAGCCTATTTCGCGAGCGGACCTTGCGCGTCTATGCGGTTTGCAGCGAAGCACTATCTCGCTGATTGTCGAGCAACTCATTCGCGAGGACTGGGTGCTCGAAGGTCCCACCGGGCGGCTTCCGCGCGGCCGGCGCCCCACTTACCTCCGGTTGAATAACGACCGCGTCATCATAGGCGTGGACGTTCGTCCCGTCCAAACCACCGTGGCGCTCGCCGATGTGAACGGCAAGTTCACGGCGCAAGAGGTTTTGGCCACGCCGTCGGATCCGAAGGTAGCGGTGGAAGAACTGATCCGGAGCATCCAGAGGATCGGGCGCGGTGCCAAGGGCAAGAAGATCGAAGGAATTGGCGTCAGCCTCCCGGGGCGTTTCAATCCGGCCCTTGGCCGTCTGATATTCGCCCCAAACCTGAAGTGGCGCGAGTTCGATATTCGCGGCCTGATTGCGGATGCGACGGGCCTGGAGGTGGAACTGGAGAACGCCGCCAATGCCTGCGTGCTTGCGGCTGTCTGGTTCGATCACGCGCAGGAGCGGGACCTCGTCGTGATCACGGTCTCCGAAGGCATCGGAGCGGGCGTGTGGACTAACGGGCAACTGGTTCGCGGCCTGACGGGCATGGCAGGTGAGTTTGGGCACGTGCCGTTGGACCCGAAGGGGCCTTTGTGCGGGTGCGGAAGCCGCGGCTGCTGGGAAGTATATGCCTCGAATCGGGCCGCGCTGAGATATTACCAGGAATCCGGCGCCCAGTCCGCGGCTGGACTGAGCTTTCCGGACCTGCTGGGACGCGCGAGCCATGGTGACGCTCGGGCAGTGAAATCCCTCGAGACGATGGCTCAATACCTGGGCCGCGGGATGCGCGTAATCGTCGCCGGTCTCGCTCCCGAGAGGATCATCGTGGTCGGCGACCTCACGCGGGCATGGAATCTGTTCGGGCCCATAATCGAAGCGGAAGTCCGCGCGCAAGCTTTTCCCGGCGGCGCCGTCGCGCGCGTCGAACCCGCCGGTGACGACGGCATGGCCCGCCTGCGCGGCACGGTGGCCCTGGTTCTCCGAAAGCACTTCAGCGCGTCGTAGCGCCGCCGTAACGCCGCGCGACATTTCCGTATCGGATCGGGAGGGCGCCCCGCTACCAGGCGGCCGGCGTGCGCGCAATTCCCACGCGCGTCCCTCATCCCGTCACATAAAGGTGGGAAAATGTTAATTTGAGAATCGAAAGAGACGGAATCTATTACGCGGCCGCGCTTGCCGCCGCGGGCGGATTGATCACCTGGCTGGCGGGAGCGTGGTTCGCCGCGCCGCTGTGGGTCCTCGCGGCGTTTTGCTTGTATTTCTTCCGCGATCCGGAGCGAACGGCGCCCGCCGGGCCGGTGGCGGTTTCCCCGGCGGACGGAAAAGTGGTCGCCATCAAACCCGAGCCGGGCGAACAAACGCGAGTGAGCGTGTTTTTGAATATCTTCGACGTTCACGTGAACCGCGCGCCCATTGGCGGGCGCATCGCCAGCGTTCGCTACCAGCCGGGGCGCTTTCATGTGGCCAGCCGCGAGGAAAGCTCTCTCCAGAACGAGCAGAACATCGTGGCGGTGGAAGGCGAAGGAACTACCGTCGTGTTCAAGCAGATCGCCGGATTGATCGCGCGCCGCGTGGTCTTCCGCAAGAAGCCCGGCGACTGGGTCGGCGTGGGCGACCGCGTAGGTCTCATCAAATTCGGTTCGCGCGTGGACGTGATCTTCGGCCCCGAGTGGGAAGTCTCGGTGCGGATGGGCGAGCGCGTCCGGGCGGGTTCCAGCGTGATCGCGCGCCTGGCCGAACACGCCACGCTGGCCGCGAGCGCCTCCGCGCACGCCTCGGAGCGAAGCTGAGCGAAATGGGACTCCGAGACAAGCTGATCGATCCGCGCTCGCCGGACCGCAGGCCGCGGCGGGCTGCCTACGTGCTGCCCTCTCTCTTTACGGCCGGGAACATCTTCCTCGGGTACATCTCGATTCTGCGTTCGCTGAACGGCGCCATGGCCGCGGCGACGGGCAATCCGTCGGCCGCCAGTCATTTTTCGCGGGCGGCGGTGGTGATCGGAGTGGCGGTTTTGCTCGACGGTCTCGACGGCCGCATCGCTCGCATGACCAATACCGTGAGCGAGTTCGGAAAGGAAATGGACTCGCTGGCCGACGTGATCAGTTTCGGAATCGCGCCCGCTCTGCTGGCTTTCCTGTGGGGCGTGCAGTTTGTGGATTCTTCGCTTGCGCCTTCGCTGCGTGCCCAGCTTTCGACAGCCGGATATTTCGTGGCGTTTCTTTTTCTTTTGTGCGGCGCGGCGCGGCTGGCGCGATTCAACGTACAGAAAAATCCCATCCCCAAGAATCCGGGCCGTCCCGACCGCAAGTACTTCGTGGGCCTGCCAATTCCGGCGGCGGCGGGCATGGTGGCCGCCGCCGTGTACGCCGCCGGCGGCCAGCCCATCGCTTGGTGGCCGCTCGCGGTTGCCTGGCTGGCCATGATTGGGCTGTTGTCGTTTCTGATGGTCAGCACGTGGAGGTATCACAGCTTCAAGGCCGTGAACCTCAACCAGCCGCGCACCTTTCTCGTTTTGATTGCGGCGGCGGCGTTCTTCTACGCGACTTGGGCCTGGGCGCGCGTCGTATTGCTGGCGCTCGCCGTCCTATATGTCGGCAGCGGCATTCTGACTCGCGTCGCCGGATCGATCCGCCGGCGCGTTCGCGCCGCGCGCGCCCGCCGGGAGGCCGCTCCAGTTGCCTGAGAGAGTGAAGATCGCGCTGGTCGGGAGCGAGACGCTGCTCGGCCGGGAGATCAGGGACGTCGTCGCTTCGTCGGCTCCCGAAATCGATCTTCGCTTGATCGCCTCCGAAGACGGAAGCGCCGGTTTGCTGACGCGCGTCGGAGACGAGGCTGCGTTGGTGGTCGGCCTGAACGCTTCGGCGTTCGACGGCGTGGATGCGGTGTTCCTTGCGGGCTCCGAGGATTCCAGCCACAGGGCGCTCGATCTCTGGGAACGGGAGCCCGACGCCGCTCTCATCGACCTCACGCACGTGGTCGAAGAGCGGCCGGACGCGCGTCTGTGCGCCCCAGTGATCGATGCGGAGCCGGAAGCCGCAAGTTCCGTCCGGGCAGTCGCGCATCCCGCGGCGATCGCGCTGGCGCTGTTCTTCCGCAAGCTGAATGCGCGGTTCGTCATTCGCCGCAGCGTGGTTCAGGTTCTGGCGCCCGCCAGCGAGCAGGGAAGCGCCGGGGTGGAGGAACTGCAGGAGCAGGCGGTCAGCCTCTTCTCTTTCAAGAACGTCCCCAAGAAAGTCTTCGACGCGCAGCTTGGCTTTAATCTTCTTGCCCGTTACGGAGACGATGCTCCGGCGTCGCTGGAATCCGCCGAACTGCGCATCGAGCGCCATCTTGCCTCCCTCCTGGCGAGACCCGGCGAAGGAGCGGGCGCTCCCATGCCGTCCTTGCGCGTGATTCAGGCGCCGGTGTTTCACGGCTACGCGTTTTCCGCGTGGGTGGAATTCGAGCGGCGTCCGGGAACGGAGGAGTTGCTGAAGGCTTTGGACGGCGAGTGGATCGACGCGCGCGGAACGGAGCACGATCCTCCGACGAATCTGGGTCAGGCCGGCGAGCGAGGCGTTGCGGTTGGCGCCGTTTCCGCGGATCGCAATAATCCCGCTGCCGGGTGGTTCTGGATTGTGACGGACAATCTGCGCCTCCTGGCCGATAACGCCGTCGCAGCCGCGAGGCGACTGGCATGAGCCGGAACTGCAAGCTTTTGCGGGGATCTTCGGCTCTTGAGACGACTGTTGGGAACGCGCCGGTCCGCGCCTCGCGCGTTCTTGCGGTGGTGGCCGCCGCGCTCCTATCCTCTTGCGGATATCACCTCGCCGGCCGCGCGGACGCCATCCCCAAGGCGGTGAAGACCATCGCCATTCCTCCGTTCGGCAACGCTACCATGTCTTACGCGCTGGGGCGCCTGCTTCCGGAGGATATCACCCGCGAATTCCACGAGCGAACGAACTATACCATCGTCGCCGACCCGAAGCAGGCCGATGCCGTCCTGGATGGCGCAGTCGTTACCATGGGCGCGTACCCCACCATTTCCGATCCGGTCTCCGGCCGCGCCACCGCGGTCCAGGTGGAAGCGGTCATCAACATCGTTCTGACCGATCGCCGGACCGGCGCGGCATTATTCTCCAGCAAGGGCGTTCACTTCCGCGAGCGATACCAGGTTGCGCTCGACCCGAAGCAGTATTTCGACGAAAATAGCACGGCGGCCCGCCGGCTGAGCCGCGACGTGGCCCGGGACGTGGTGACATCGATCCTGGAGAAATTCTGAAGGCGGCTCGGGCATGACTGCGGTTCAATTCCTGTCGCGCATAAAGAAAGGCGCTCCTCCAACGGTTCTGCTGCTCGGCCCCGAAGCCTATTCGCGCCGGCGCATTAAGGACGCGCTGACCGCCGCGTTCCCCGATAGCGGCGTGACGCAATACGACCTGACCGAATCGCCCCTCCCATCTTTATTGGAGGATGCCCGCTCGCTTTCGCTGTTCGCATCCGAGCGGCTCATTTGGGCGCTCAACGCCGAGGCCGCGTTGCCCAGAGGCCGCGCCAGCGAGGAAGCCGAAGAATCGGAGGGCACTGGCGACCCTTCGGCATTGCTGGCCTACGCGAAAGATCCCACCCCAGGCGTGACCGTGGTTTTCGAGGCGGCGCGATATGACTTCGAGGGCGACGACAAACGCAAAATCGAGCGCGTCCGCAAGTTTTACGATGCCGTTCCCGAAGTAGTCGAACTGCGCCGCCACTCGTATCGGGACGCGCGCTCGGAGGCCGATGCGCTGGCGCGGCGCGCCGGTTTGCGGATCGACGCCGAAGCGTTGGACCTGCTTGTCGAGGCGCTGGGCGCGGACGTGGCCCGCATCGCCATCGAGATCGAGAAGCTTTCGCTTTATGCGCGGGAGCGTCCGTTATCCGCGGATGATGTCGCAGCCTTGGCGCCCGAAGCCCGCGCCACCACGGTCTTCGCCTTGGTGAACGCCCTGGGGCGCCGCGACCGCTCCCGCGCTCTCGAAATCCTCGATACGCTGACGCGCGAAGGCGAGTATCTGCCGCTGGCCGTGGCGTTCCTTTCGACGCAATTTAGAATGGCTCTGGCCGCGCGCGAAGCGGGGCTCGGAAGCGCGCAGCAGGTGCAAGGGCACTTCTCGCGCATGGGCATGCAGATTTGGGGCTCCCGCGCGGAACAGGTATTCCAGACCGCCTCCGCATTCCGCAAGCCTCAGCTTGAGCGCGCGCTCGTTCTGCTTTTCGAAGCCGACCGTGGCCTGCGCGACAAGAACCCCGACGACCGGATCGTCATGGAGCAGTTGATCCTGGGCATGACGGCGTAAGCCGCATTCGCGCGCTGACCTTATGCTTCGCGCTCGGGCCGTAGCAGGAAGTGATAGACCAGCGCTCCGGCGCCCACCGTGGCGAAGGCCCCAATCGATGCCACGGGCGCTTGAATTACGCCGTAGATCATCATAGCCGCGCCGACCAGGACGTACGCGGCCGGTATCAGCGGGTAGCAGAAGTTCGACCGCCCGCAGCCGCTGCCAGTCGGGCCGCGTCCGGCGGAAAACGAACACCGAGCCCACCGATAACGCCGTGAACAGCGTCAGGCTCATTCCGATGTACGTCAGCAGTTCGCGGAAGGAAGTGAGCGTCATGACCATCGCGCACAGTCCCTGGCTCAGAATCGCGACCACCGGCGTGTGCCACTTCGGGTGCACGTTCGCGGCCGCGGGGAAGAACGCCTTGTTCTTAGCCATCGCGTAATAGACTCGCGGGCCGATGGCGACCTCCGCGCTCACCGTCGAGACGATGCACAAAGCCATCAACGCCGAGAAGACGCCCGCCACTCCGGGACCGAAAAGATTCGTCGCGGAAAGCTCGCCGACCGCCGTAACGCCCTTCATCTTCTCCAGCGGCGTCGCGTAAATGTAGATCGCGTTGAGCGCCAGGTATAGCGCGGCGACGATGCCCGCTCCCGCCGCCAGCGCCAGCGGAAGCGTGCGTTCCGGCTTGCGCACCTCTTCGGCCACATAGGTGGCCGCGTTCCAGCCGCTGTAAGCGAACATGACCCACAGCAGGCTCAGGAAGAACTGCGACGGCAGGCTTACGGATGAAGTCCGTACCGCGTGTTGCGAGAAGTGGCTCCAGCTTCCGTTGCCCGCCGCAAACCCGGCCGCCAGAAAGACGACCAGCACGATCAGCTTCGTGGAAGTGAGAACATTCTGCACCTTGGCCGTGCGCGCCAGGCCGAAGCAATTCAAGATCGTGAAGCCGGCGATCAGAGCCGACGCCACCAGTTGCCCGGTCCCCAGCCGCAGGGAGAAAGCTCCGGAACCGATGGTCATCGCGTTGGCAATCTTGAGTCCCGGAAAGAAGTGCCCGAGATAGTCCGAGAAGACCAGCGCCGAAGCGGCGATGGGCGCGGAGAATCCCGCGAAGAAGGAAACCCATCCGGTCATGAATCCCCACTCCGGCCCGAACGCGTGGGTCAGATAAACGTACTCGCCGCCGGAGCTGGGGTAATTGATGCCCAACTCGGAGTAGCTGAGCGCCCCCGCAATGGCGAACAGAGCGCCCGCCACCCAGCAAGCCAGAATTACGCCGGCCCCGCCCAAATCGCCCGCCATATAACCGGTGGTGCCGAAAATGCCCGCGCCCACCATATTGGAGATCACGAACGCCGTCGCGCTGAAAAAACCGAGTTGGCGAAGCAGCCCGGTTCCTGTGTTCTGTCTCGCTTGTGTGGCCATGGAAGCCTATAGCTATTCTAGGCTGTTGGCGGATGCCCGGTGTCCCCAATGCGCTGGGCTTCAAGAGCGTTGCATCCTCGCTCCCGAAAGCATCTTACGGCTAGCTCCACAGTTCTTTCGGTCCGGCGTCTTGTGGCCGCTCGAACGGCCGAATCGCTCGGGAGCTTGATTCTACGGGCCTTTGGCGATGCTCGGAAGGTTTGACTCGAACCCGCAACTTTTGCGGAACGCAAGGGTTTACTCTGTACGTCTCCTGCATAGTGGTATTAGACTATGAAAAAGCGCCGATAAGGCGCGATGGGATCGCCGAGTGATCGAATACTGGGGCTGACGCTCGGCGGCAGCCGGCTTGGGACGATTGGGATTGGGGGCTTGTCGGAGACATTAATGACGCCGGGCAACGCGGGAACGAACCGGATTGCGCTGGAGGATCCCCTGGCATATCTTCCGTGTTCCCGCATCGCGGAATACCGGAAGGGTCAGTTGATCTACGGCGAGGACCAGCCTTCGTCCGCCATCTTCCTGATCATAGACGGAAAAGTGAAAGTCTCCAGACCGGCGCATGACGGCAACCAGGTCGTGGTGGACATTTACCAATCGGACGAGTTTTTCGGCGAGTCGGCTTTCCTCGACCTGCCCCGGCGTTCGGAGCAGGCCACGGCCTTGGAGAACACCAAGCTGATGACTTGGACCGCCTCCGAGATCGAGGAAATCATCTTCCGTCGTCCTCGGCTCGCCATCGCGCTCCTTCAGATTCTTGTTCAACGAACCATCGAGTTCACGCACCGCATTGAGAGCTTCTCGGTAGACAACATCGCCAGGCGATTGGCGCGCTCGCTGATCCGTTTCTCCGAGCGCCTGGGCCTGCCGGAAGAGGAAGGCGCGGTTCGCATGGCTCCGTTCACCCACGAATTGTTGGCTCAGTACGTGGGGACGTCCCGCGAGATCGTCACCCATTACATGAACCAGTTCCGCCGGCAGGGCTATCTGAGGTACTCGCGGCAAGGCATCATCCTTTACCGGCGCTCCTTTGAAGCCTGGTTGAGTAGTACGAACGGTTCGAAGTTATAAATCCCACATTTTCAACATTTTACGCTGATTCACGGAGAAGGTGTCTCATTCCGGAGGAGTCCCCTCAGCGTAGGCCTCAGGTAAGAACCCTAGGGTTACGTTAAGGTATCTAATCTCGGGTCCTGGTACTACCCGTACAGATTTGATCCATATTTCGTGCGGCGGGCTATATCGATTCGCCGACGTCTGGCCCCTTATTACCAGAATGGCGATTTTGATGAATGGCATAGTTTCCAGAATCGCCGGAAAGCTCTCGATATGAAGCATTACGGGGTACGGCACTGGGTTGATTTGGCGCGGCGTGTCGCGACGCTCACCGAACGGGCTGAAATGATGGCCCACCTGGATGCTGGCTGCACGGATTGCCAAACTGTATCTGATTTTTGCGAAAAGCTGGCTAGTGTTGCGGCTGTCATGCGGGATCAACTCGTTCCGGAAAGCGCGGCCCGCGCCGCAATGGCAATCTTTCCGGCGCGTCCGCGGCAGAGATGGAAACGGGCTCTTCTCGTTCCGGTCGAGTTGGTTTACGACAGCTTCCTGGTTCCCATCCCGGCCGGACTTCGCGCTAGCTGGCAGGTGGGCTGGCAGGCGATGTATCGCGCCGGAGATTGCTCGGTGGATTTGCGCGTCGATCCGGACCTGCGCTCCTCGCGGGCAACTTTGACCGGTCAGGTGTCGAGCCATGTTTCGCCGGACCGGACGATGGAAAACATCCCGGTCTGTCTGCGTGCCGGGAAACGTACGGTGGCCGAAACGCTCAGCAACCAATTCGGCGAGTTTCAAATGGAATACGATCAGCAGGGCCAGCTCGAGCTCTGCATTGAGCTGGATGGCGGTTCGAGGCGCATTGTGGCTCCATTGCGGAGAATTGCGTCTCAGGATGGCGGCAGGGCTGGGCGCCCGCAAACCGCCGCCGGGACGCGACGGAGGAAGCCGGTGAGGGGTAACTGATTCGGAGTGTCTATTATTATGTCGAAGAAAACGATGATCAAATTCGTGTTGCTGCTGGCGGCCCTGGCAAGCTGGGCCATTGCCGGCGACACCTACCTTCTGCGTACTCCCTCCTCGAAGATCGGCGCGGTCGCGAGCCGGCACGGCCTCGCGGTGCTCAATACTGTTTCCCAAGACCTGTTCCAGGTGCGGATGCCCGCTGGGCGAGACCCCAGGGAGTTGATGTCCGACCCGGACGTAAAGAACGTTGAGACCGACACGCAAGTCTGGCTTCCGGAGATCAATTCGACCTCGTCGCTGGGCGCTTCCCAGGCGCTGTCACTGGGCAAGCCTGCGGCGGTCAACTTTTACGGAACTTTGGCTCTTAACTCCTACGTGAATCAACCGGCAGGTTCGGTGGTTCAGCTTTCCACCGCCCGTCAGCTCGCGACGGGCGCGGGAGTAGTCGCAATTCTCGATACGGGCGTCGATCCGAAGAATCCCGTGCTGAAGAGCTCGCTGCTTACCGGCTACGATTTCACGCGCGGCCAGGCGGGCGGGTCCGAGATGACCGACGCTTATCAAGTGGATCAGTCTACGACCGCGATTCTCGACTTCATGGACGGCACGGACACGGATGCCTCGATTTCTGGCGATACCGACACGCTCCAGTTGAATCAATCCACGACGGCGATTCTCGATCAGTCCACGACGGCGATTCTCGATCAATCCACGACGGCGAACCTGGACGCCAAGCTCAAGGCACTGGGCGCGGCGTTCGGCCATGGCACTATGGTCGCCGGAATCGTTCACTTAGTGGCGCCGACGGCGAAGATCCTGCCAGTGAAGGTATTCAGCGGCAGTGGAACTTCCACGCTTTCGACAGTCGTGGCGGGGATCTACTGGGCGGTCAACCAGGGAAACGCCGACGTGATCAGTATGAGTTTCAGCTCGACGCAGCCCTCGACGGAATTGGCGAATGCCATCGCTTACGCAGTGTCCAAAGGAGTGATTTGCGTCGCGTCGGTCGGCAACGATGGCAAGAACGTCACCGTGTACCCGGCTGCCTACGGCATTCTCGGCGTGGGCTCGACCAATAATTCGATGGCTCGAAGCTCTTTTTCCGATTACGGCAGCGATGTGGATCTGGCCGCGCCCGGCGAAGCCATTATCACTACGTTCCCCGGAAACCTGTACGCCGCGGGATGGGGAACGTCTTTCGCCGCGCCGTTCGTTTCGGGTGGCGCCGCGCTGCTCGTGGATATCAAGTCGAACACGAATGAGGATCAGGCTCAGACCGCCCTTACCCAGGCGATTCCAATCGGCCAGGGACTGGGAGCGGGAGAACTGGATTTGTTCTGGGCATGTTGGTATCGCCTCATGAATAAAGGGAACGGGTTTGGGAATTGGTAGCCCCCGGGAAGTAATAGGGACATTAAATCAAAGCGGACGAACGCACAAAACGCATTGGGGAGAAATGATGAGTCTATCTGGTAACAGCATGAGCGGCGCACGGCGGTTGACTTCCACTATCAGCGCGGGCCGTCGCGGACAGTACTCCCAGTCGGCGGCGACTGAGAGCTACCGGATGCATTCGAGTCCGGCCGAATCGTCGCCGGCGAGATCCCGCTCGGTCGAGAGTCCGGCTCCCATCTGGTTGGCGGCGCTTTCCGCCGCGACCCGCCGGGCTCGAGGCAATGGCGACGCGGAAACTGTTCGCTGGAATTGCGTCTCCGGCCGGGCCTTCTACACCAATGCGGGCGCGAGCGTCGAGACCATTCATCCTCTGGGGGTGCGGCTGGAAGGCGGGCAGACGCTGGCTGTATGGTGGATGCCCGGCGATACCGGATACACGATGCAGGTCTACGGCGGACAGGAAGCGTTCGCCTGAAGGTTTGGAACGCGTCCATGGAAACGACGCAGGACCCCCTGCGGGAGGGGTTTTCGCGGGCCCGGAATACGGTTTCACGCGTGGAATCGGCTGTCTGCCGCGCTTGGGCGTCTCCCGGCCGGGACGCCCAAGCGCTTCTCCTTACTGAATTGCGAACTCAGCGTGAGCTTTTACGGGGGCTGATCCGGTTGCTCACCGTCGAGTTGGAAAGTCAGAGTCACGCCTCGCGCTCCAGCGGCCGGCTCTGCCGGAACCGCGCATCAGCCTCTCTTGATTCATACGGCGACCGCGCCTGATTTGAAATCCGGCGCTCGCCGCCCGCCGTCAGAAGTAATTCCGCAAATCCGCAAAACGCTCCACCACGATTAACTGGCCGTGGCCGCCGCGAATCTCCTGCCTCTCCAGCGTCCAGGTGCGCGCGTGGGGGACGAACACGGCGTTTAGCCCGGCTTCAAGCGCCGGATTGATGTCAGACTTAGGGCTGTTGCCGATCATCCAGCAATTCCCGGGCGCGAGTCCGCGTTCTTGCATCAGCTTTGTGTATGCCTCCGCGTCCTTTTCCTTGACGATGGCGGTGTGGGTGAAATACGCTCCCAGCCCCGAACGGTCGATTTTGAGCCGCTGCTCCTCTTGGCGCCCCTTTGTAAAGAGAGTCAGTTCGTGCCGCGCCGAAAGATGCTCCAGCGTTTCCGGAACCCCTTCGATGACTTCGACGGGCTGCTCCAGGATGCGCTCGGCGAAACCCATCACCTTCTCCAGGTCCTCCGCTCGGATCTCGCGCTCCGCGAGATGCTCGTAACACTGCCGCAAATTGCGCGCGAAATTGAGCGACCCATAGCCGTGGATACGGTTGTTGACGATCTCAATCTCGTCCAGCAGCGCTCTCACTTCGGCGGGCGTGAGCGTGGAGTGATCCAGAAACACCGTGAATTCCTCGAACGCGCGTTCGAAATAGACATTGTTCTCCCACAGCGTGTCGTCGGCGTCGATGAGCAGGGACCAGCGCATGGCTCGGAACGGGAATCGCGCCAGGATTCAACTGCGCGGCGAACAGCCGCGAGGCGCAGACATGCTACCATTATCCAGCAATGGCCGCTCTGTCCCGGCTCATGGCCGGCGTTGCCGGCCGTCGCGCGCGGGGATAAAGGCCGCGCTCCAAGCATGCGGCTGGATGGCAAGGTCGTCCTCATTACCGGCGCTTCGGAAGGAATCGGCGCCGCCTGTGCGGCCGAGTTCGCTCGCTACGGCGCGAAGCTCGCTCTGACCGCGCGGAATGAAGAGGGCTTGAGACGCGCCGCGGCCGCGTGCCCCGGGGCCGTCGTCGTCGCCGGCGATCTGACGGCCGAGACCACGCGGCGAACGGCTGTCGGGAGAACCATCGAACAATTTGGCTCCATCGACGTGCTCGTCAACAACGCGGGTGTTGGCTCGTATCTTCCGTCATGGTCGGCGCCGATCGAGGAAGCGCGGCGGCTCATGGAGTTGAACTACTTTGCCCTGCTTGGGATGGTTCGGCTTGTCGCCCCGCACATGCGGGAGCGGGGCGGCGGGGCGATCGTGAACATCGGTTCCATCGGGGGCAAGATCCCTCTGCCGTGGAGCCCGTTGTACAGCGCCACGAAGTTCGCCGTAGGCGCAGTCACCGAAGCCATGCGGGTGGAACTGCGGCGCGATCGCATTCATACCATGCTGGTCTGTCCCGGATATGTCGCCACCAACTTCCAGGAAAATGCCCGCGCCGGCGCGCCGCCCGAAACTGTCGTTCGTTCGCGGCGTTTCGTGATCACTCCCGCCCACTGCGCGGCGGACATCCGGCGCGGCCTGGAGCGCGATGCGCGCACGGTGCTGACGCCGCGTATCGGCTGGGTTTTCGTAGCTCTGGCGCGCTTGTTTCCGGCTCGCGTGGAAGCCGTCATGGCGCGGCTCAACGGTACGGCATGAATCTCAAGCTCAAGCGCACTCCCGGAATCTACCTGGTTGGCTTCATGGGCTCCGGAAAGTCCACCGTTGGCCGCGCTCTCGCGCACCGGTTGGGTTGGAGCTTTTTCGATATCGATAGCGAAATCGAACGCGCCGAATGCGCCACCATCGCCGAGATATTCGCGGCCCGCGGAGAGCCGGAGTTTCGCAGGATCGAAGCGGAGATGATCCGCTGCCACGTGGGTTGGGTGGAGCGCGGCCGGCCAGCCGTGGTCGCCCTGGGCGGCGGCGCGTTTTGCGGGCCGGAGAACCGGGAAGCGCTTGGCTCCAACGGCGTCACCGTGTGGCTGGATTGCCCGCTCGAAGTCGCCGAGCGCCGCGCGGCTCGCGATCCCGTACGGCCGCTGGCGGCCGATACCTCGGCGTTTCGCGCGCTGTTCGAACGGCGGCTCGCTATTTACGCGCTGGCCGACATTCGCGTGTCCTCGGCGGCGGACGATCCGGCGGTGGCCATTGAAGCCATCCTGTCGCACCCGATGATCGAGGAATAGCGTATGGGCCGGACGCCAACCAAGCCTGAGAGTTCGAAGAAGGTTCCCGTTGCGCGGCGCCTTCGCGGGCACGCCCTTTCCATCTTCAAGGCCGCCCTGGCGGCTTCCGATCCTTCCGCCGCCGTAGTGCGGCATCTGGAGGGAATCGACGTCTCGAAGTTCCGCGACGTGTACGTGGTCGGGGCGGGGAAGGCCGCGGCGTCCATGGCCCGCGCCGCCGAGCGCGTCCTGGGAAAACGCATCGCCGCCGGCAGCATCAACACCAACCCCGGCCAATCGGTGAAGCTGCGCCGCATCGAGCTGCATGAGTGCGGTCATCCCGTTCCCGACGAGCGAGGCGTCGAAGGCGCCCGGCGCATCGCCCAAATCGCCGAGTCGGCGGGCAAGGACGACCTGGTGATTTGCCTGATTTCCGGCGGCGCTTCCGCGCTGATGCCGCTGCCTGCCGCGCCCATCTCGTTAGCCGAAAAGCAATTCGTTACCCGCCTGCTCCTGGCCTGCGGCGCGGACATTCGCGAAATCAACAAGCTCCGCAAACACATCTCGGACATCAAAGGCGGCCAGTTGGCGCGTCTCGCCGCGCCGGCGGCGGTGGAAGCGCTGCTGGTCTCCGATGTGATCGGCGACGCCATCGATATCATCGGTTCCGGCCCGGCCGCGCCCGACGCGTCGACATTCGCGGATGCCGCCGAGGTGTTGTACAAATACCGTCTGATGGACCAGGTCCCGGAGGCCATTAGCGAACGGTTCGCGCGCGCGAGCCTGGGCGAGATTCCCGATACTCCCAAGCCCGGTGACCCGATCTTCGCCAGGGTGCGGAACACGTTGATCGGAAGCAACAGGCTGGCTTTGCGCGCCGCGGCCAAACGCGCGCGAGAGCTCGGCTACCGGACGCTCGTGCTGGCGAGCGAAGTGGAGGGCGAAACGCGCGAGATTGCGCGCATGCACGCGGCCATCGCCAAGGAGATCGCCCGTTCCGGCCAGCCGGTCCACCCTCCCGCCTGCGTCATAACCGGCGGCGAGACCACGGTCACGGTCCACGGTTCGGGCGAGGGTGGACGCAACCAGGAATTCGCACTGGCCGCCGCGCTCGATATCGCCGGCTTGGACGGCGTGCTGGTCTTCTCGGCCGGCACCGATGGCATCGACGGCCCCACCAACGCCGCTGGCGCCGTAGCCGATGGCGATACGCTCGCGCGCAACCCCAATGCCCGCCGCCATCTCAACGACAACGACTCCTATCACTACTTCGAATCCCTGAACGACCTAGTCATCACCGGCCCAACGGGCACGAACGTGATGGACGTGCGGATCATCCTGGTAGCCGCGAGCGACCGAGCGGAGCCCTGACCGAGCCGCTCACCGAGCCGCTCACCGAGCCGCTCACCGAGCCGCGACCGTGAGGGAGCGGAGGCCACCGTTCCGAGCCGCGACCGTAAGGGAGCGGAGGCCCGAACGATTCCCGTAGCCAGCTACCATACCCTATGACCTACCTCATTACCTTCAGTTGCTATGGCCATCGCCTCCACGGCAGCGACCAGGGCTCGGTCAACCGTATACACAATGCGCCTCGAACGCCCGTCATTGACCCAAATCCCGGATGGGTCAAAGCCGGCCAGGAGAGAATGGATCAGCCGGCGTATGAGCTGAACTCAACCCGTCGTGACGTCGTTCTGGCCGCGATCCGTGAAGTGTGCACGCAGCGTGGCTGGACCCTGCTGGCCGCACATGTTCGCAGGACTCACGTACACGTTGTTGTGAGCGCCGAAGCCCTTGCCGGACAAAGTGATGAGTACATGTAAGGCATATTCCAGCCGCCGACTGAACCAGGCGGGGCTCGATGGGCCAGACCGGAAAAGATGGGCGCGTCACGGCAGCACGCGATGGCTGTGGAAACCGAGCCATGTGTCGGCGGCGATTGAATACGTGGTCCGAGAGCAGGGCGAACCCATGGCTGTTTTTGAGCTACGGGAGTAGTAGTCGGCAGCCCTCCGCTCGCTTACGCTCGCGGCTCGGCCAGGGGGGCTGTATGCCGCTAGCCGAGCCGCGACCGTTAGGGAGCGGAGTGCCCGATGAACACTGCAAAACCAGACAGGCTACAGCAACTGCGCGCGGAGGGCGGCTACTTCGGGGTCGCGGCGGTGGTAGCCGGTTTCGTTGATCAGGGCTTCGGCCTTCGCGAGGTGATCGCGGGCTTTGGCTTGGTCGTTGGCCGCGAGGGCTTGGCGGGCGGAGATGAGGTGGTAGTCGGCGAGGTAGAGCCTCATGCCGGAGCGGGAGGCAATGCGGAAGGCTTCGTCGAGGTCGTGAGGCGTGCCGCGGGCGAGCAGAGCGCGCGGAAGGTCGTCGAGTCGTCCCGAGCGGCGCAGGAAATCGACCGCTTGGTCGAGGTGGTAATTAGCCTCGGCGGAGCCAGAGAGGCGGGCACGGCCGAGCGAAAGGTGGTCAAGGCCAACCGAGAGGAGGTGCCGCTGTGCTTCGGCCCAGCGAAGGGTTTGGGAAGCCCTGCGTAGTACTTCCACACTCTGGCCTTGATCGAGGAGTAAGTCGCAGTACCTGTAGCCTCGGAATGAGTGGAGGATCGGGTGGTCGGGTTCGCTTTCCGCCTGAATCCGCTCCCCCTCCGCGAAGAGAAGCAAAGCCTCTGCGGGGTCACAAGCACAAGATTGATTGAGGGCGTCGGCTAGTGTGCTTCGGCTCACCACCCTATGGCGCCAGCCTCCGCTGCGCTCGGCGAGTTCGACCGATTTGCTGGCCGCAGCAATAGCTTGCTTGATGTTACCTAAGGTAAGGTGGAGCTGGCTCAAGTTGATGTAGCCCTGGGCTGCGCTTTTCCAATCCGCCGCCTGCTCGAAGGCCTCGGCTGCGGCCAGCATCGGCTTGACGGCATCTGCCAGCCGGCCAAGGGCACGCAGTGAGATCCCGGCCTCGGCGATCACCGACGCCTGGCCATCCGGCGAGAGCGTAGCGACTGGTCGAGTCCACAGGGTCTCGAAGAAGCTGGCCAGCAACGAGAGGTCGGTTCCGAACGCGCCAAGGTTCCGCCAAAGATAAAATTCCTCGCCGTGGAGAATGCGCTGATAGTAGAGATCGAAGAGCGCCGGTAGGTGTTTGCCGGCCTGGCAGCCGTGGTAGACGGCGTGGAAGAGCGGCGTCATCTCCTCAAGCGTATCGGGCCGGTAAGGGGCCTTCTCCTTGTAGTGCTCGTAGAGTCGCGCATGGCCTTCGCGGGTGGCCTCTGCCGCGAAGTGCTCGCGGATCAGCGGGTGGCAATCGAGTGGCTCTGTGGAGTCAGTTGTCAGAATAAGACGAGCGTCGCGGAGCTGCTTCAACGCCGCGCGATACTTGCGATCCTCGATCGCGGGCATCACAAGCTTCAGTGCCTCCGGCTCGGCCGGCCGGTCGAAGTAGCCCAGCGCCCGGAGAATATCAAGCTCGGGCTGGCCTTTGTACATGCGCGCGTAGCTCGCCATCACCTTGCGCGCATGTCGTCCCGCTTTGGTGTCCTCTACCTCCAACTCGCGAATGTCCGTCCGCCGGCGCACGTCCGCATCGCAAAACGTGACCAGGTACGTCCCGAGCAGCGTAAGCGCCATGGCGTGGTTGCCGTAGGCTTCGGATGCCGCGCGCAGCTCATCGTCTTCGCCCATCACGCCGAGGTGCTTCAAGTAGTGCCCGCCATCGGCGGGGTCCAGGTTCTCGAGATCGAGCGATAGCGCGTGCGGCGGCTCGTCGGGAACATCGCTCAACCGCATGCGAGTAGTGCACAGAACCAGTCCCGCATTGCGGGCGGCCAATTCCTGGACGAGCGCTCGCAGAGACAGATCGCGGATGTTGCCTTCGGTGTCCTGGAGTGGCTCGATGCCATCCAGAATCAGCAGCACGCGTTCCTCGCGCAGGTGATTGACGAGTGCATCGGCCTTGTCGTAAATGGATTCGGTGGTCGGAACGGATAGGCCGAAGAAGGCGAGGGCCTCCGCGAAGAACGGGTCGGCCGAAGTCTGGCTTTTCTCGCGCGTGCCCTGGCTGTAAAACGACCAGCCGAAGATCGTAGCGTCTTCAAGATGCCGCTTGTACCACTTACTCATCAGCGCCGTCTTCCCAGTCCCGCCCGGCGCAATGATCTGCACAAAGTTCGTGTGCGGATCGTTCCAAGCCGTTTCGATCCACTCCACCTGCGCGTCACGGCCAAAGACATGAGGGTCAACTGTAGGGAGCTTGCGGGTAAGCGTGCGGATGACCGGGGGGCCCGGCGCGCTGCCCGCTCCAGTTACGGGTTGTGTCCGGGGACCGGTGCTCAATGCATTGAGCAGCGCTTGCCGTCGCCGCTCGTCATCTTTGCCCACGAAGTCGACGAAAATGATGTCCTTGATTGGATGCGGGAGCTCGCACGGCGCCACTCGCACCGGAATGATCGGAAGCCCGTCGGCGATCGCGGAGCGGAGCTCCCGGCGTGTCATTTCCTTTGCCAGATAGTGCGGAGAGAGGACCGCGACCAGAAGGTTCGCAGTCTCCAGAGCGGTTTCCATGTGCAGGACAAAGCTGCCGGACTTGAAGTCCAGGTCCTGAATTGTGATCGTGTGGCCAGCGGCCTGGAGTGTGCCGGCGATCCAGAGTGCCACATCACGGTCCTCGCCGGCGCGGGATATGAAGAAATGGCTCACGCGATTCCTTTTTCCGAGTCATAGTAACACCTTGCCAGATGACTTCCGGCTTCAGTCTCCCGGATTCGATTCGGCCACAGGCCCCACGCTACAATGCTCTTTCGCATGACTACCTTCTCCGAAACCCGCCTGCGCGTGCGCTATGCCGAGACTGACCGCATGGGCGTGGTCTACTACTCGAACTACCTCGTCTGGATGGAAGTTGGCCGCGTGGCGCTGTGCAAGGAGCTGGGCTTCAATTACCGCGATATGGAAAACGAAGACGGAATCCTGCTGGCCGTGGCCGAAGCGTCCTGCCGTTACCGGTCTTCCGCGCGTTTCGACGATGAAGTGATTGTGAAGACCTGGATTGAGAAGGCGGACCCGCGCATGGCTGTCTTCGCCTATGAGATGCGTATGGCAGAGGACAACCGTATCCTTGCGACGGGATCGACCCGGCACATCTTCGTCAACCTGGAGATGCAGCGGACTCGGTTGCCTCTCAAATACCACCGGATGTTCGGGCTGGCGTAGAGCCAGATCCGGGCTCACGCCGCCGAGCGCTTGACGTAGTACGCGCCGAATTTTAGGTCCCACCCTTTGATGTGGCGATCGAGCCAGTTCCGCAGGAAGTGAAGCACCTCTACCGTTATCGGCGTCCTCCCAGCCTTGAATTCTCCGAGCAGTTCTCCGGCTTGCTTCGTCAGCGCTCTGTGCTCGGCCAGGTGCGCCTCGAACATCGGATACTTGGTGATCCGCATCAGCCGCTCTTCGGTGGCGAAGTGTTCGGCTGTGTACTGCACCAGCCTGGCCAGCGTGGCCCCCATAACCTCTTTGCCCTTACCTTGCGCCATTGCGGCGTGCATTTCCTCGGCTAGACGGAAAAGCGTCTTGTGCTGGTTATCGATTTGCGGAGTATTGAGACTGTATTCTTCTTTCCATTCGAACATAGTGTCCTTATCGGCGCGCCGGGCCTGAAATTTGAGAACGCCATTTATCTGCACGCTTTCGCGCAGGCCCCTGATAAGATCGAATCATGTTCCGCATCCTCTTGTTCAGTGGAAAAGGGGGCGTTGGAAAGACCAGTCTTGCCGCTGCCACCGGGTTGCATCTCGCGCGCCTGGGCTACCGCACGCTCGTGATGAGCGTCGATCCCGCTCACAGCCTTGCCGATTCCTTCGACCTGGAAACCGACCTCTTCGACGGCAGGACCGGCGACCCGTTTCCCATCGTCGAGCGTCTGGAGATCCTCGAGGTCAATATTCAAAAGGAGATCAAGCGCCACTGGCGGGAGATTTCCTCGTACGTGACCTCCGTTCTGCGCACCACCGGAATCAGCGACGTGGAAGCCGAAGAGCTCGCCATCCTGCCGGGCATGGAAGAGCTGAGCGCCATGATGTGGGTCAACCAGTTCCGCCGCGAGCGGCGCTACGACGTGATCGTGCTCGACTGCGCGCCCACCGCCGAATCCATGCGCTTCGTCAGCATGCCGACCACGCTGGAATGGTACATGAAGCACATCTTCCCCTACCAGCGCGGCATATTGAAGGCGGTCCGGCCCATCGCGAATCGCGTCTCACCGGTCGAACTGCCGCCGGACAAGTACTTCGCGAATGTGCAGGACCTGTTCGAGAAGCTGGGCGGCGTCGGCGAGCTGTTGGAGGACCCGCGCATCACCAGCGTTCGTCTGGTCACCAATCCCGAACGCATGGTGCTTCGCGAAACGCAGCGCGCCTACGTCTACTTCACGCTGCACGGGCTTACCGTCGATTGCATCATTGTGAATCGCGTGCTCCCGGCGGATGTGACCGACGCCTGGTTTGAAGGCTGGCACAAATCGCAGGCCCGCCTGCTGGAGGAAATCGAAGCGTACTTCTCGCCCGCCCCCGTGAAGCGCGCTCCGTTGTTCACGCATGAAGTGCTCGGCCGGGAACGGCTGGAGGAGCTCGCACGTGCGCTGTACGCTCCAGGCGAAGACCCCGCGGCCGTGCTGTCGACCGAGGCTCCCTACGCTTTCTCTAAAGTGGACGAGCATTACGAAGTCCGCCTCAAGCTTCCGTTCGCCGCTAAAGGCGAAGTCGGTCTGTTCAAGAAGGGCGACGAGTTGGTCGTGGAGATCGGCACGCTACGCCGTCACATCGGCCTGCCGACGTCCATGGCGGGTTTGATCCCCTCGCGCGCTCGATTGGAGAATCGGGTGCTCACCGTGGAAATGAAGGAGAGTTGATATGGAGGAAGAGAAGACAACCACAGCCGGCGCCGCGGACGCCGCAGCCCCTCAATCCGGCTGCTTCTTCTGCGCCGTTTTGCCGATGATCGAGCGGCGCTTTTCGGAGGCCGGCCAGGGCCACTTTCGCAACGCCCGCATAGAGTTCCTGAAAGGCCTGCGGGCCCTGCTGGACGATCGCATCGCGCATCTGTCGCACGAAGAAACCAAAGGCACGCACGTAACAGTGGAATGATCCGCTGTTTCGTTTGGGTTCAAGCTTTACGCGCCGCTCGCGCATGGGCGATTCTCCAGGCGGAGCTGTGCAAGCTGGTCTGCCGGGCCGCTAACCGCGATGGGATGGTTACCAAATAGAAAAGGCCCCGAGCTGGGTATCTCGGGGCCCGCACTCAGAGAGTTGGCGGCGGGAGGGGACTCGCCGCCAGGGATGCTGTCTGTATTGATCTGAGAATAGCAGAATCGGACCTCTTTGTCCAGGATTTTCTTTAACTTTTTTTCGTGTCCGGCGGCCTTCTTGACGCGCTCAAATGAGATCGCTGCGATCCTTGTTAGAGTCCGTGGTTTCTTCGCGCCGCTTCATGGTGCGGGAAGATTGGGGCGGGCAAACACCGGAGTCGATGTTACCCTCCGCCCCAGCCGCACGCGTGTGATCGCGGCTGCGTTCCACAGCGGCGCCAATCTGTATTCCAGGTCCGGATGTCCGCTTGTGCCCCAAGGAGTCTGTAGCGGAGTTCGGGGAGCTCCACCCGCGTAAGCCAGGCGGCGCGATTCTTCGAGGGGGCCGAAAAGTAAAAGGCCCCGAGTTGGGTATCTCGGGGCCTGCACTCAGAGGGGTTGGCGGCGGGAGGGGACTCGCCGCCAGGGATGCTGTCTGTATTGATCTGAGTGTAGCAGTTTTGGACCTTCTTGTCCATTGGAAGTAGAAGTTTTTTTGACCTTGTTGTCGTAAAACTGCACAGGGTTTTCAGGCTAACCACACATATGGGTAATCAGAGGATTAAAACAACCTCATGTGAGGGCAATCAAAAGCCAGGAGCCATCGCCGCGCCCCTCCCAAGCGTGTGTCAAAATCATGTCTGGCCGCACCATGCACTCGGGAACTCCCCGGAGCGCCGTTAGCGCGGCCAGAATAACCAAAGTGGTATTGTGCGCGAACGCACAAAGCGATAGGCTGACTCGTGGAGGAAAGCCCAGTGACCCAGATCCCCGCCATCCCCTTTACCGAGCCCCGTTTTGAAAGGCGAATTAAGCGCCGGTTCCTGTTGGACCAGGAAGTCCGCTATAAGATGCTGTTCGGCCGGCAGATCGCGGAGAGCGGCACGGGCAAGACGACGAACATGAGCAGCAGCGGCGTGTGGTTCAGCACGCCAAACATGCTGGCTACCGGGATGCCGGTGGAACTGTCAATGAATTGGCCCGTCCTGCTGAACGACCGGTGCCCCATGAAGCTCATGATCTATGGGTGCATCGTTCGCAGTAGCGAAACGGGGGCCGCTGTAGCAATTGAACGGTACGAGTTCCGCACGCAAGGCACGCGGGCGGCGCAACCCGCTCTAGTCGTGCCCCAGGCGCTGGAAATGCGCTTGGCGATCTAGCTCCCCGCTGGGTCCGCACTTGTTGCGGACTGGGCCGCGCCGGGCCGGCAGCCGCGGCGCGGCTCATTTTAGTATGCCGAGCATGTTTGACAGCTCTGGGGTGAAAGTCCCCTCTACAACCTGATGGAGGTGAAGTAGTAGCGAAGCGCAAGGGCGTCGCCGCGAGGCGGGGTCTAAAGGAAGCGTGGAGCAAACGTACGAGCCGATGTACAAGAACCGGATCTGAGGCATACGGTGCCGGGCGAACTGGCTAATGACAGCGAAGCCCATATCCATCAAAGGCACTGGTTGTAAATCCGGCGGTTGCGTGCGGAAGGCGGTTGAGCTTACCTCGGGAGATCTGCTGCTGGTCCCGGAATCGGGACTGAGGGTGGAGCGATCCATCCTGACCGGGCGGCAGAAGTCAGCAGCGGGCGTAGTAGTCCGGCAACGGATGAAGGCCCAAACGGTCCCCGCAAGGGGTTGATGGGGGCGGCGAGTAAGCGGCGCGACTCGTGGGTGACAAGCGGCAGAATAACCAGATGGTGCTGGCCTTCCTGGCAGAGGATACGGGTGAAGCCCTAAAGGCTGCCCAGGAAGGGACCGAATCGCTTGCGGTGAAGCGCAGGGCGGAAAGCCCGGCCATTGGCGAACAGTTGATGGAAGAAGTCTGCGAGCGGGAAAACTGCAAGCAGGCATTGGCACGAGTCAAGGCCAACAAAGGGAGTCCCGGCGTGGACGGTATGACAGTCCACGAGCTTCCGGGATGCCTGAAACAGCGCTGGCCAGCAATCCGGGAACAGTTGTTGAGCGGGACATATGCGCCGCAACCGGTGAAGCGGGTGGAGATCCCGAAGCCGGACGGAGGGATGCGAAAGCTTGGCATCCCCACGGTGCTGGATCGATTCATCCAGCAAGCGGTGATGCAGGTTCTGCAAGGCAGGTGGGACCGGACATTTTCCAACCACAGCTACGGGTTTCGCCCTGGGCGGTCGGCACATCAGGCGGTAAATGCGGCACAGCAGTATATAGCCGCGGGATATCGCTGGTGCGTAGATCTCGACTTGGAGAAATTCTTCGATCGGGTTTCGCATGACAAACTGATGGCCAGGATCGCCGAGCGGATCAGCGACAAGCGAATGCTGAAGTTGATCCGGGCGTTCCTCACGGCTGGGGTTATGGAAAGCGGGTTGGTGAGTCCGGTGGATGAGGGGACGCCGCAAGGCGGACCGTTGTCGCCCTTGCTCAGTAATATCGTGCTCGACGAGTTCGACCGGGAGTTGGAGCGGAGAGGCCTCCGGCTCGCGCGGTACGCGGACGATAGCAACATTTACGTTCGCAGCCGGCGGGCAGGGGAGCGAGTGATGGCGAGCATCACGCGATTCATCACGACGAAGCTCAAGCTTAAGGTGAACCAGCAGAAGAGTGCGGTGGCACGGCCATGGGAGCGAAAGTTTCTGGGCTTCAGTTTCACGGCGAATCGGGAACCCAAACGGCGGATCGCGCCCAAAGCGGTACTCCGGTTCAAAGCGAAGGTCCGGGAGCTGACGAGCCGGACGCGAGGCGTGAGCATCGAGAGGATGGCTGAGGAACTGGCCCGGTACCTTCGGGGCTGGATCGGCTATTTCGGGAGATGCCAAACGCCCTCGGTGTTGGAAAATCTTGAGAAGTGGTTCCGGCGCAGGCTTCGGTCTGCGATCTGGAAGCAGTGGAAGCGGGGCACGGTGCGGTTTGCCGAACTGCGGAAACGGGGTGTGGGCAAAGATCTCGCCGCCCAAACAGCGGGGAGCGCCCATGGTCCGTGGAGGCTGGCGGACTCGCCCGGGCTTCATTTCGCGCTGCCCAATGCGTACTTCGACTCGCTCGGGATTCCGAGATTGACTGGCGGCCGATAGCTCAACCCGCCGAACCGCCGTATACGGACCCGTACGTACGGTGGTGTGACAGGGAAAGCTGGCGACAGCCTACCTATGTCGATTTGGCATAGTCCGGTTTCACCGGGAGTCAGGCCTGGAATCGAGCGAAGAATCTGGGATGGCCGGGTGTTTAACGCCGCTTTCCAGGCGTCACGAGAGGACTCGTGCAGCCCCAGCGGGCGGAGGCTCTCAGCGCGTCACAGCGCCCGCAGCAGCCGGGCCGGCAGCGTCACAATCGCCCACACAAGCTCAAGCGCTCCATCCACCACGATCCCCACGATCCTGAACGGCAGCAGGAGCAGCCACACAATCGGGTAAAGCACCAGTGCGGCCAAAGCCAGCGGCCAGCACAGCAAGAGCAGGATGCACCACAATATGAATTTCATTTCGAGTCCGGTCTTCACATAGACTACGCCATTCCGGGCCCGCCGGTTCAGAGGATTCAAGCATCTAAAAAGAGGAGTCATTCGTCTTTTTGATTGTTGCAAAAGAGCCACATATTGATCGTGCGATGTGTCTTGGAGGACACACCACAATCCTCGAAACTTATTGCAGCCCAATGAGTTAGAATGATGTTACCGATGGCGATAGCGAACTGGGCTAACCTGGAGACTCGTCGTGCGATATGAAGCCACCGTGCAGCGGACGGTGGAGACTTCGGGCGTCGGCCTTCATAGCGGAGTGCCGGTTCGGATTCGGATCGCCCCGGCCCCGGCGGGTACGGGGATCGTTTTCGAGCGCACCGACCTGGAGAACTTCCAAATCCCCGCCAGTTGGCGCCACGTCGCACGCGTCAGCTACGCCACCAGCCTGATGCGCCAGGGCGTACTGATCTCCACCACGGAGCATCTGCTCAGCGTCCTCTACTCGATGGGCATTGACAACGTCATCATCGGAATCGACAACCTGGAAGTGCCCATCCTGGATGGCAGCGGCCAGCCCTTCGTGGAACTTCTCTTCGAGGCCGGCATCCGCCAGTATCGCCGCCGCCGCCGGTATCTGCGCATCCGCCGCCCGGTCACCGTCGAGGGCAATGGCAAACGCATTTCGATCCTGCCCTGCGACTCGTTCCGGCTCACCTGCGACATTGATTTTCCGCACCCCATGGTCGGCAGCCAGTCGCTCGAGATGGAGGTCACGCCCGAACGCTACGCCTCGGAAATCGCTCCCGCGCGGACATTCGGGTTCGAATACGAGCTGGACCAGATGCGCAACATGGGATTGATACGCGGGGCGTCGCTCGCGAGCGGCGTGTGTTTTACGCGCGATGGCGTCATGAATCCCGAGGGGTTGCGCATGCCCGATGAGTGTTGCCGTCACAAAGCGCTGGACCTCATCGGCGACCTGGCGCTCCTGGGCCGCCCGCTTCTCGGCCACGTGGTAGCCGAGCGTGCGGGGCACGGCATGCACGCCGCGCTGGTGGCCCGCATCATGTCGGACCCGACGCTCTACGAGATCCTCACGGTCGATGAGATGGCGGCGCTGGTTCCCCAAGCCGCCATTGCCTGACCGTCCGGGTTACTCCACCGAGAAGGGCCGCCGGGCTTCGGCCGTCTGCTTTCCGACGCCGTCACGGGCCTGGATCAGAACCGTGTACGCTCCGGGGGCGACCTTCTGTAATTCAAGCGACATGAACTCCGGCACGTAGGGCTGCGGGTAAAAGGATTCGGCCTGTACCCGGCTCTGCTCTACATCGGCGTCCGGCTGTTTATAAAGCACCCGGTTGTCCGCTCCCAGAATGGAGAATACGTAGCTGACGTCAATCTTGTTGTTCGCTCCGTACTTGTATCCCGTGATATCGAATTTCACGACGAGCGGAGATCCGTTGTGGTACAGCGCGCGATCCATCGCCTGCGTGTCTTCCTCTTTCCGGTAGAAGCCGAAATTGCGCACGGAAAGCGTATCGCTCGCGCTTACCAGGTGCCCGCGGACGCGAAACGGCACGGACGATTCCACGGTTCCTTCCGCCAACACGTCCTGAATCTTGACCACGATCTTGTAATCGCCTGGAATGAGCAGCGGCGGAAGCTGGATCTCAGCCGTGAGCTTCGGCATCCAATCTTTGTCCTGAGGCAGGATCTCTTCCAGGACTTCGCTTTTCGTGGCTTCCGCCAGGCCCGCGCCTTTGGCATCCGTGGCCTGAATCGAATAGCTCAGGTGAACCTTGTTGTCCGAGTCCTTCGTAAACCCGGAGACATTGCACCAGAAGAAGACGGTCTCGCCGCCGATGTGCTCGTAGCCGGCTGGGTCGGGGTCGCCGCCTTCCATCTGGCTGATGACCGTGTTCTCGATCTTGAGGGCTGGCGCGGCCGCCCAGAGCGCGGCTGGCAATAAGGCAAGAAAAAGATAGGATCGCATGAGGGGGTCTCCACTTTGATTCTACGCCCCGGCGCTGCGCGCGCTGCGCCGGCGGCGCTGCCGGCGTTTTGCCGGGCCTCAGCTAGCTGCAGCGTCACGCCGCAGAAACCGGCCTGTGTGCGATGTCTTCGCCGACGCGATTGCGGCCGGCGGCCCCGCCGCCACCACGTGCCCGCCCGCGTCTCCGCCTTCCGGGCCAAGATCGATCACCCAATCCGCCGCGCGTATCACGTCCAGGTTGTGCTCGATCACCAGCACGCTCCCGCCGTTCTCGATCAGGCGCTGAAGCGCCGCCAGCAGTTTGGCGATATCGTCAAAGTGCAGTCCCGTCGTCGGTTCGTCCAGAATGAACAGCGTGCCCTGGCAGCTTGCCATCGCCAGGTGCGCCGCCAGTTTGACCCTCTGCGCTTCGCCCCCGGAAAGCGTGGTGGCCGATTGGCCCAGCCGCAGATACCCTAGGCCAACCTCGTCCAGCACCTTAAGCCTGTTCGTCAGGCGCGGCGTCTCGTGGAAGAAACCGATAGCCTCGCGAACCGTAAGCTGGAGCGCCTCATGTATATTGAGCCCGTTGTACCGGACTTCCAGAACCGCGCTCTTGTACCGCGCGCCCTTGCACTCCTCGCAGAGCAGTTCCACGTCCGCCAGGAACTGCATCTCCACCGTCACGGTACCATCCCCCTGGCAGGTTTCGCAGCGGCCGCCCGGAACGTTAAACGAAAAGTGTCCTGGCGTGTAGCCGCGCCGTTGCGCCTCCCGCGTGGAGGCGTAGAGCGATCGGATGATGTCGAAGGCCTTGATGTACGTCACCGGGTTCGAGCGCGGGGTACGCCCGATCGGCGATTGATCCACCATCACCGCGCTGGTGATCCGCTCGGCTCCCTCGACCTTCCGGCAGGCGATGCGCGTGCCGCCTTCGTCCAGTTCCGCGTCCCTGTCTTCGGCGGCCGCCGTCCGGTGCAGCGCTTCGAGTGAACGGAAAATAACGTCGTGAACCAGCGTGGACTTTCCCGAGCCGGATACCCCCGTCACCGCCACCATCATTCCCAGTGGAATCTCGACGTCGATGTCCTTCAGGTTGTGTACCGAGGCGCCGGCGAAGCGCAGCGTCTTCGCCTTTGCCTGCCGCGCCGTCCCCTGCGGCGTGCGGCCGGAGACGCGCGACTCGCCGCGCAAGTAACGGGACGTAAGCGACGCGTTGCCGTCCGCCAGCAACTGGCTCAGCGGGCCGGCGAAGACCACGTTTCCGCCATATTCCCCCGCGCCCGGCCCAAGGTCCACGATGTGCCCGGCCGCCCGCATCAGGTCCGGGTCGTGTTCCACGACAATGATCGTGTTTCCCAGATCGCGCAGTTCTTCCAGTATGCGAATGAGCCGGCCCGTGTCTCGCGGATGCAATCCGATGGAAGGCTCGTCCAGCACATAGCAGGCTCCCACCAGGCGCGAGCCGAGGCAAGTGGCAAGCTGTATGCGTTGCGCCTCGCCGCCCGATAGTGTCGCGGACAACCGGTCCAGCGTCAGGTAGTCCAGCCCTACGTCGTTGAGAAACTTGAGCCGCTGCCGGATCTCCAGCAGCACCTTCTCCGCAATGGCGCTCTCCTCGGGTTTCAACAGGAGCGTTCCGAAGAACCCGCAGGCCTCGGCGATATTCATGCGTACCACATCCGCCAGGCTCTTACCGCCCACCATCACGTAGAGCGCTTCCTTGCGCAACCGCGCTCCCCGGCATTCGGGGCATTGCGCGTATCCGCGATAGCGGCTTAGGAACACGCGCACATGCAACTTGTATTTCTTCGTCTCCAGGTAATCGAAAAACCGCCGGATAAAGGCGAACGCGGTCTCGCGCTCCTCCGCGGTCAATTCGCGGAACGGCGTATTCATGCGGACGCCGCCGCGTCCCGCTTTCCTGAAATTGCCCAGCCAGGAACGGTACTTCGGCTTGGTCCACGGCTCCACGGCTCCGTCTTCGAGCGAAAGCGACCGGTCCGGGATCACGCGGTCCATGTCGAAATCGATTGTGTTCCCGAAGCCCTGGCAACGCGGACAGGCTCCGGCCGGAGAATTGAAGCTAAACAAAACGGGGTCCGGCTCCGCGAATTCCATCCCGCACGTCTTGCACTGAAACTTCTCGTTGAAGCGCAGCCGCGTGGGGCAGGTTCCCGACCTGCCCGGCTCCGCGGGAGCCAGTTCCGACGCGCTCTCGAAGATTGCCTCGCCCGCCTCGCGATAGCAGATTTCGAGCGAATCCACCAGCCTCTGCCGCAGGTCCGCCGCCATGGCGATGCGGTCCACCAGCACGAATACAGGCTGCGAGAAATCGATTTCGAGCAGCGATTCCGGCGTCGAGAATTCGAAGACCCTCCCACCCTGGTAGAGTCTCGTAAAACCCTTCTTCCGCAGATCGAACAGCCGGTCGCGCAGCGCCTGAGACGCAGGCAGAGCATTAGAACTGGCCGTCGTTTTGTGTGGCTTGTCGGGCTTGGTGGGGCAGGCGCATCCGCCCGCCAATGGCCCTTGGGCCGTCTGCCCGCCGCACGGAAACAGCACATACCACCGCGAACCCTCCGGCAGCGCCAGCAAACGCGCCGCGGCCTCGTCCACGTTGTCCAGCCGCACCTCGACGTTGCACTGCGGGCAGATCGTCCGTCCCACGCGCGCAAACAGCAGCCGCAGAAAGTCGTAGCACTCGGTGGACGTCGCAACCGTCGAACGGGGATTCCGTCCCGCCGATTTCTGCCGAATGGCCACCGCCGGCGCGATGCCGTCGATTTCGTCGATCTCCGGCTTCTCCATGCGCTCCAGGAACTGCCGCGCGTACGCGGAAAGCGACTCGACGTATCGCCGTTGCCCCTCGGCGTAAATGGTGTCGAATGCGAGCGAAGATTTGCCCGACCCCGAAACGCCCGTAATCACGGTCAGTTCGTTGTGCGGAATATCGAGCGAGATGTTCTTGAGATTGTGGACCCGCGCTCCACGGATCCGAATGGAATCTTGCACGGAAGTGCGCCGGTAGATTCAGTATATCGTGGGCCAACCATTCCCGTTCGCCGCCGCGCGGCCTCAAGGTGTTGCCCTAGGGTGCGTCGATTGAAAGCTCAAGCTGAAACGCTAGGATTCTTGCCTTCTTCGTCCAGATCTCTGATTGTGAGAGGTGGGGTCTTGGCTCGCTTTGGCAGAAATGCCATAATCATTTCCTTGTTGGCCCGCGTACCCTCTCGGCCCCGCGCGATCAGTTCCATCTTCCGAAGTGCGTTAAGATCCCGATTTAGCTTCAGTCTTGATGCGCCTCCATAGGCAATCTCTATAGCGTGGCTGATGGATGTCAGCTTGGAAAAGCGAACAGGTTTGGACATTTTCGATAATTCAAGCACCAGCAGCCGGCGCCTGATCCGCGCGGCGCTCACCGTGTTTCCGAAAGCCTCATAGACGTAGTTCTGCCAAATCTTGTCGAGCTGCGATCCCTGGATTACTACCAACTGCTCCCGCAGTCCGTCGAGCAGTCCCTGAACTGCATAATTGATAAACCGCAGGATGTCGCCACCAGATTCGCTGGCGTATTCAAGTTGCCGGTAATACTCCGTCCTCGTCAGGTTGTAGTGGTTGCTCAACAGATGCGCGACGGGAGTCGGCATTCCCGCCGAAAAAAGTATGTCGAATTCCAGCAGCCGCGCAGTGCGGCCGTTACCGTCGCCGAAAGGGTGAATCCAGGCGAGGTAAAGATGGCAGATGATCGCCTTTATGACAGCGAAAGCGACACGCAGTTCAGGAGGGCACTCAAAGTCCGGCCCGTTCAACCATTCGCAGAGCCGGTCAACCAAATATTCGCAATCCTCCGGTGGAGCGCCGCGATACCTCAACACTCCAACGACGTTCTTCCGTATCTCGCCGGGGGCTACGCCCTTTTCGAGATCCAGACTTCTCAATAGAATCGCATTGAAGTTCTGAATGGTTGCTCGGGAAAGCGGAGGAGGGTTTCCCGCTATCGCCGCCCTTGAGACCTCCTTCAGCGCATTGATGATGTTTTCCACTTCTTGTGCGAGATACTCACGTGACGGGGGAAGCGTCAGACGGCCTTCGATTTGCTGTTGGATCTCCTCTTCGGATAAGGTATTGCCTTCAATCGCCGCCGTTCCCCTAATCCCTTTTGCCAAATATACCAGGTGAACCCGCTTGGCAATCTCGGGGTCAAGAGGGGCACCCGCGATGTGTTCAGACTTCGATTGGCATTCCCCGAGCATCACCCAGAGCTTCTGGCCTGCCCTTTGTAGCGCTGGAGCCCTAAAGGTGATCCACGGATGTGTTCGCTCGTATTCCCTCGGCACATGATAATACTAACACGATAAAACTAAACGCGTTAGATGCGTTTTGTACTTGCCATACGATACCTAATAATGATACCGTTATTAGATACATGCTTGGGATACGCCCCGCGACCACAATGAAGAGTGAGGTGCCCACAACCGGTCCCCGACAGACCTGGGCGTGTTCCGTATCTGCGTAAACCAGTCGACTCCACCACGAGGGAACCATGAAGCACACTTTTTGTATCGCCGCCGCACTGGTTGCGCTCTTGCCGGCCTGCGCGTTTCCTGAAGTCACGGATTCTTCCGCAGCCGGCTTTACCGTCAAGGTAACCGTGACGATCCAGGCCGCCCCGGCTGAAGTCTACCGGCGTCTGTTCCGGATTGGAGAGTGGTGGAGTCCGGCCCACACCTTTTCGGGAGATGCGAAGAACTTGAGCATCGAGGAGAAGCCCATGGGCTGTTTCTGTGAGAGGCTTCCCAACGGCGGCGCGGTTCGGCACATGGAAGTGATCAACTTTTCACCCGGAAAAGCCCTCGTGTTGAGCGGCGCGCTCGGCCCCTTGCAGCCCGTGGCCGCAACCGGCGTCATGGGTTTTCAGCTTACGCCTAAAGGCAACGGCACGGAACTGCTGGTCGCCTACGCCGTCGGCGGCTATCTGCCGGCCGGAATGAACACGTACGCTGGCCCCGTAGATACTGTCTTAACCGAGCAAGTCACGCGGCTCAAGAATTTTATCGAGAAAGGCAACCCGGAAGGGAAGTGAGAGCAGTTTAAGGTGGGGCAGGCGCGTCCGGGCGCCAAGCATGCCTACCGCTACGCCGCCAACCGCCGCAGCAGCTTCACCGCCTCGCGCATATCGCCGATCCGCTCCTGCTGATTCTCGGCCTCCCGCTCCACGTTCAACGAACTCTCGAAGCCGATTTCCTTGAGCGCGCTTACGAACCGTTCGATGCCCACGGAACCCTGGCCCAACGGCCTCTCCGTGCCCAGCGCGCCGGGAACTCCCTTCGGCGGCCAGTCGCCATCCTTGCAATGAACCGATGCCACGTGAGGCGCCAGCATCCGTAGCGCTTCGATGGGATCGCCGGTTCCGTACAGGATCATGTTCGCCGGGTCGAAGTTGATCCGCAGATTGGGCCGGTCCACGCGCTGGAAGAAATCCAGCAGCACGTCCGCGCGTTCCTGCCCCGTTTCCAGCGCGAACGTCTGACCGTTCATGGCGGCGCGCAGGCAGATGCGCCGCACCATCTCCAGTACGGCTACGTAGTCGGGATGCTCCGCGTCGTCGGGCACGCAGCCGATATGCGTCGCGATGCTTCGGGCGCCCACGGCCGAGGCGAAGTCGCTCAGCTCCAAGGTTCGTTGTTCACGCTCCGCGCGCGTCGCCGGCGGAACGAATCCGACCGTCCGGGCGACCGTCGGAATGTCCGCGTAGCTCTCGCCGTTGTAGGCCGCAAACACCGTCACCAGCGTGAAGTTCTCGCGCTCCAACGCGGCGCGCCACTCGGCCGCCGCCGCGGCCGTCATCGCATAGTCGCCGCCGATGCCAAGCTGTCCGCATTCGATGCCGAGCGATTTGATCTCGGCCAGATCGTCCCGCACGGCCCAGAACATCGCTCCGGGCTCCAGAGGCCTTACAGGTCGCATCGGATCTTCTCTCCCTTCCGCTCACGAGCTTCCAGAATCACACGCATCAGTTTGACCGCATCGGCCGATTCCTTCGCTGGGCACATCGCCGATGGACGCCCCGCCCGGCAGCATTCCACAAAGTACGCGACTTCGGCCGCGTAACCGTCGCCGCCCTCCATCGCCAGCTCCTGGCTGCTCCCATCTTTACCGTAAAGCGTGGGCGCAGTTCCCGCCGTGCTCCACTCCACCGTTCCGCCCTCCATCACAACCGTGAACTCGGCCGAAAACGGATACGCTTTCGGATGATGCCAACCGCCCGTAATCGTCGCGGCGAAGCCCGGGTAGAACAACTGAGCCGTTACGCAATCGATCCCCGAGCCCAGTTCCTCATGCCCCGTCGCCAGCGCCGCCTCGGGCTTGCCGAAAAGATGCAGACAGAAATCCACGTCGTGAATCAGCAGGTCGAATACGCCACCGCCGCTCTGCGCGGGGTCGAGCAGCCATCCGCCCCATGCCGGAGCCGCGCACCGCCGCCGAAAAATCGCCGCGCAAGGCGCGCCTAGCGCGCCGTTTTGGACCGACCGCCGCAACGCCAGATAGGGCGGCATGAAACGAAGAACCTGTGCCGTCATCAAGAGACGGCCCGCCGCGTCGGCCTCCGCAATCATGCGGTCCGCGGAGGCTCCGTCCAACGCCATGGGCTTTTCCACCAGCGTGTGCTTGCCCGCGCGCAGAGCCTGGATGGCGGTCTCGGCGTGCAGACGTGTAGGCAGGCAAATATCGACCGCGTCGATATCGGCGCCGCTCAGCGCCGGGCCGGGTTCCCGATAGGTCCGGACAATCGAAAAATCCAGGCGCTCGCCGGGCCCGCCGATATTGCCCTGAATGGCGGAAAGGTCGCCCGTCAGCGCGCGCTCGTCCAGGCTGCACACGGCCCGAATCTCCACGCCCGGAATCGCGCGTAGCGCGCGCAGGTGCGTGCTCCCCATGAACCCCAATCCGAGTACGGCGAATTTCATTGCGCTCCCCTACTGGCGTGGGGCAGGATGATATCCTGCGGCGGCTTGCCAAGCCGCCCTCGACCGGCCAAACCGAGCCCCGAACTCAAAGTGGGACCGGCGTTTCCGCCCGATGCCACTCAAATGAAGCCACTTCCAGCAACCGCAACATTGGGCGCCAGGTCTGTTGAGATGCCCCGATCGTCGAGATGAATCTCGACGCGGCAGACCACAGGTCCGCGCCACGCCCGTGGCGCGGCCATTCATGGCTGCCGTCTCGGCATTCGTGCCGAGATTCTTGGAACCGATAGCACAAAAGAAGCCACGGTATAGGTATTCTAGGTGGCATTGCGCGCTTCCGCCTGCCCAACCTCCCACTCACTTCCTCTCGGGAACCACCTCAATGTAGTCCAGCGCCGCCACGTCGCCGCGGTCCGGCGTCCCTTCGATCCTGATCTCATCGCCGGGCTTGAGCGCCAACCCTTTGATGGTGCGCCTCGCCGATGTCGAGGAATCGATCCGCGCCGAAGGCACGCGATCGTCCGCCGCCCACTCGTCAATCACTTTGCTTCCTATGAGGGCCCTATAGTGCGCCACTCCGCTGTTCAGATCGAAATACTGGATCCGCAGCGTGTAGGTTCCCGCCGCGCCACTGAATGCAAGTATCGCCGTGCATGGCGCGCCGGGGCAGCGAATCGCTTTTCCGCCCGATGCGTCTTCCGCCGGAGTCACATCGACCGTGGCGTAACCCTCCAGCTTCATGGCCTCCGCCTCATAGCGTCCCGCGTAGTTCCCCACGCGTCCCTGCGCGTCCGCAATCTTCGAAGCCGTGTGGAACCAGGTGTTCACCGCGTCGCGCCACACCACCGCTTGCCCGGCTTGATACTCAAGCTGAGCCAGAACGGCCTTGTACCGGTCGTCGTCGATCTGCCCCTGAAGCCCCCGCCAGTCAGTCACGTACTGGTCTACGGCTTCCGCGCCCGCGTAGTGCGAATCGTAGATGTACTGGATGACGGTCTTTCCGTCATGCAGTTTGTACGTGTACGGCACATGGTGCATGAAGAGCAGGATATCGTCCGGGCATGTTTCGAGCGATTCGTACATGCGCGCCACCGCCGGCGGATACTGGCCGATGAAACCGGTCCCCGTGGCCACCGTGCGGTCCATGCCTACGCCTTGACCGTCCGCCCGGTGCCACTGGCCCCAGCCGTTCCCCTCGGACGCTTCCACCTTGACGCCGTAGTGGTTGCCGGTAATATCGGTCAGCGTCTGTAACCCCATCGGTCCGGTGTAATTCTCGTACGTGCGCCACGAAGTCAGTTGGATGTCTTCGATGGTCTTCATTACTTTTGGATTGGCCCCGAAAGTCTGCTTGATCCACTCGTCTACAATGGCGTTCGAACTCAGGTCCGGGTTCCACGCCAGCCGCCCGAAGCCGTAGAGGTTGGCCTGCGAGAGATGGTTGTCCATCCAGTTGTCGTCCAGCCCAACGTTCGCCACTCCGACAAACCCGCCCAGCGGCCGGTGGAACACTTTGCCGGCCACCAGCGCTTTCACCGGAGTGGCCTGATTGTGCGCGCGCATGTCGAAATCGAGCGTGGCTTTCCAGTAGGGGACCAGGAACACCGTATGGCGGGCCTGTCCGAAGTACTCCTGGGTGACTTGTAGCTCGATGGCCTGATTGGTTTTTTCGAGCGCCGCGAACAAAGGCGACGCCGGTTCGCGGACCTGAAAGTCGATCGGTCCGTTCTTGATTTGAATTAGAACGTTGTCGTCGAACTGGCCGTCGAGATCGTGGAAATTATCCCAGGCCGCGCGGCCGCGGTCGTTCTTCGGATCGTTCCAATCCATGTGGTTGTTGTAAACGAAGCCGCGATAGAAGAAGATCCCGCCATGCGGCTTGAGCGCGCGCGCCACCACATTGGCGGCGTCCGCGTGCGTTCGTTTGTAAGCCGAGGGCCCTATTCGCCCCTCTGAATCCGCCTTCAACACAAACCCGCCCAAATCCGGAACGGCGCGATACAGTTCGTCGGCCTTGGATTTCCAGAACTCGATGACGTGCGGGTCCAAGGGATCGAACGTATCCAGCTTTCCGACTTTTTGCGGGCTCGAGAAATCCACGGAGATGGCCACCTGCACGCCCCACGGCCGGAAGGCCGCCGCGATGCGCGCGAGATCCGGCATCATGTCCGGCGACATCAGCAGAACGTTGGCGTTCACGTTGCTGATGTCACATCCATTAATACCCAGCGACGCCAGCAGCCGGCCGTATTCGCCCACCCGGCTCAAATCCGTCCGCGCCTTGCTGCCTTCCCAGAAGATCGACCGCCCGCCGTAGCCGCGCTCGATGGATCCATCCAGGTTGTCCCACTGGTTGACCCAGCGGACCGGCGCGTACGGCGCCTGTTTCTCGTCCAAATTCGCAACCGGTTCGCCCAGCGAAATCTTCCGCAGAAACTCGAACGCGCCGTAGAGTGCGCCCCGTGCATTGGGTCCGGCGATCACCAGCGACCGCGCGTCTCCCACGCGAACCGTTTTGAGCCAGTAGCCGTCAGTCGGCGATGGTCGCGCTCAATCCGGCCTGTGGGAAGGCCTGCCGCACTTGCTCCAGAGTCCCCACTACAATCGCGCCCGCCGCCGGCACGCGGGTCTCTTCGCGCAGGGAAACCCCGAGCATCCCGTGGACGCCGCGCTCCACTTCCTGGCGCGCGCTCTGCAATGTTGGAGCGTCGCCTAAGGTGACAATCGAGGCCGGGACCGCAGTCCGATACGGCCGTGCCGCGGCGTCGCCCAAAGGCGCATACCTCAGCCAGGCGTCCCGCCCATTTTCGGAGAACAGCGCCGCCGCTCCAAAAATCAAAACTGTTACCAATCGCAGTGCTCGCATCGTTCCTCCTAGGATGCCGGTTACGGGCGTAGGTCCCCGCCGCGAATCCGGCTGAACATTCACGGTAACAGGAGACGGCCACGCTGTCCAAAGGCCCGCGGTCCAATTGCTCGGCAAGGCGTGGCAAGAAACTGCCGTAGCGCCAAAACCTTGACGGGTCTGCCATCTGCAAGCCCTTGTCGTTTCAAGCGCTTAACCTCGCAGTCGGATTGGCGCCAAAAACGCTAGCGTGAGGGGCATGTGTACCAATGCAATCAGCGGTCTGTCTAGCGCCTTTCTTCAATCGATCTTCAATAACGTGATCGAGACGGGCGGGCTCTGCGGTTCGAGCTCCTCCACCACCACAAACAACATCGGTTCCACCTTGTTGTCCCAGCAGCCGGATAGCGGCTCGTTATCGCCATTCGCCCAGATGCTGAATACGCTCCAGCAACTCCAGCAGAACAATCCGACGCAGTACGCGCAGGTCACGGGGCAAATCGCAACCAATCTCCAAAGCGCGGCCAAAACCGCTCAGGCGGATGGCAATACCACGGCGGCAAATCAGCTCACGGAACTGAGTAACGATTTCTCGAGCGCCTCCAAGAGCGGCCAGCTTCCCAACATCCAGGACTTGGCCCAGGCTGCCGGCGCCGGCCATCATCACCACCACGGCCACGGCGGTTCTGCAAGTTCGGGCAGTTCGAGTAGCAGCCAATCACTGATGGATCTGTTAGCCAGTCAGTCCACGTCCAGCTCTCAATCGGACTCGCTCGATCCCATGAGCATCATCATGCAGACGCTCTCCAGCGCCAATGTGGGCAACTCGAATACCTGAGGCGGTCGAGAGCGTTCATAGTCTCCCGATCGTCCGTTATACTGTTCTTTCGGATGAGGGCATTCGTAATACTCACCACGCGCAAGCGTCTCGTCGTGGCCTTGGTGCATACGGTGGCATTTTTACTGCTGGCCATCTTGCTCTCGCGAACGCTGGTGCGGCCGCTCGGTATCGCCTCCCCGCCCGGCGCATGGGCCATAGCAGGCATCTATCTCGTGGTCACTGCGGTGCTAGTCATCCTGCTTGCGTATGCCGGGCGCGAGGAGAAGCTTTACTTCGCGTTGTGCGCTACGAGCGCGAGTTTCGGCCTGCTCCGGCAGATTCTGGGAGACCCGCGAATGCACGTCGCCGTGTACCTGAGGGTTGCGCTGCTGGCGAGCGCCGTCCTCGCGGGATCGTTGCTCTTACGCCAGCAGCCCGTCCCCGAAAGCATTCCCGACCGCTCGGACGATTAACTCGTTCCTGCGAATCCCGGCTCCCCAACCCGCCGCGCGCTTCCAACGGGTGCGCCCGCCGGGCTCGCCCATCGTTAAGAATCAGGTAGGGGATGATCTGTTTCAACAAACTCCCGCGGCGTCATTCGACGGCGAAGAGGGCGTTTGTGCGCGCGTGCACAGAATAATATTGCTATCCCCTTTATTTGCAATAAATCACTCGATAAAATTGTGCAAACGTGCACAAGCGCGTGATGGGACCACGCTTGAGACGGATAGCCTGCCCGGCAGGCTGGTTCGTTATCGCGCCGCCTTCAACTCCGCCAGCAGCGATGCCGAATCGGCGGCCGAAAGCTGTGTCATCTGGGGCGCGACTGGTCTCTCCAGTTGGATCTTGGGGTGCACCAGGGCGAGCGGCATTTTCATGTGCAATTCCAGGTCTTTGCCGAGCCCGAGCAGCGATTGGTTGTAGATACTGCCTAGCGTCGCCACGGATTCGGCCCCTCCAGCCAGCGCGCTCACGAACGCCCCAAACTGCGGCCCGTACCGTTTATCGAACATCAGCATGTGGATCAACTGAAAGGCGACCAGCGGGTAGTCCTGCACCAGCCCGGCAGCCACCATGCCCTGACCATCCTGCGCTCCAAACACGCTCGACCGTGTGGAAGAAGAACTGCCCGGCCCGCCGGTTCCCCCTGCCTGATTCGTCCCCTGAGAGTCGAAAACGGTCTGCGCGCTGTCCGATGTCGCCCCGCCCTTGAGCGACATCAGCACGGACATGTTCAGGTCCGGAGCCCCCGTGGCGCGGTACGAGCGGAAGGGCGCCGAGCCAAGCGTCAGCGCTCCGCCTCCCGGATCGACCCGCAGCGTGCAGTACAATTCCGTGAAGCCCAGTTTGAGCCAATAGGGCAGCTTCGGCGCCGAGTGATTCAGCACCAGCGTGACATACTCCCGCATCGCAGCCTCTTGCGCCTCTTGCTTGAAGCCCGACACGACGATGGCGACTCGGTCTCCGGCTTTCCTTGAGAATGCAGCGATATCTCCCGCGCCCTTGGGCTTGTATGTCCCGAAGTCGCCTCCGGACTTAAAATCGAAGAGACGTATCGGCTCCGCGGCCGGGTCTGTGGAGCCCGTCGCCTTCAGCAGGTACGAGCGCACCGGCTCGAACTGCTCCAGGATAGCTTTGGCGGCGGCCTCGTTGTCGGTGGTATAGACCTCGAAATGGTCGGAGACGGCCTTCAGGAGCTTGATATCGGCTCCAAAGGAACTGGCGAGCGGAACGAGACACGCCAGAATGATCTGAATCGCGCAGCGGCGTATCGCCATGTCGGAACCTTCCTTGTTTCGCGTTTAACAACTACACTAGGCCTGATTATCCGTTTTAACGCCGCCGAACGCAAGCCCGCGATTTCACCAGAACCGACCCACTCCGGATACCGGCTCTCACTTCAGCTTGCCGGGCCCGCTTCTGTGCCGGAGTCCGGCCGATTAGCCGGCCTCGCCTAATACCGGGCGCCATCGCACCGAGCCGGGCACAGAGGGCCCTCCGTGAGGGCGCGGAGGCCGCGAACCGGCGGTCCGATCTTATGCGTATTTCTAATTGTTTGAAATCTTTTAAAATTTGAAATCGGACCTATTTTTTGATACATTAGAACCGAAGCCGAAGGGTACACACCAGCCTGGCGACTAATTTCGCCGCGCCCCTTTCGGGAGACTCGAATGCCACGTTCGCTTCTTTCTCTCGTGTTCCCCGACTCCCCGACTTACGGCAATCTGCTCAAAGGTATCGAACGCGCGGATGGATTCCGCGACAACACGGCAGTGATCGGCAGATTCGTGGGCCGCGTAGCACTCCGGACCGCCGCGATTCTCGTGGGTATCGCCGCCACAATCGGCATCACCTTGCTCTTCGCCCTCCTTCTGTCAGGCGGCTCTGCCCTCCGATAAACCGGCCGGGTAGGGCGCCACCACCGAAAACCCCGCGCGCAGACGTCGAGTCCGAAGAGCCTGGCCCCCCGGTGACGCGTCACGATCTTCTTCGCAGAGGATCCGAGGAGAGGCCAAAGTCTCTCCGCTCGTGGATGTCCGCGCGGGCGTTCTGTTCCGCTCCCCAACCCGACGCCCGTCCGGCTCCGCGATGGACGGGGCTCAGCCCGGTCGCGGCGATTCGAGCAGTTTCTTCAGTTTCCCCGCTAGGGCTTCTGATAGACCCTCACGTAGTCTACTTCGAACCGCGCCGGGAAGCTGGTAGCTGAGGGGTCGCCGCCCGCATCGCCGCCGATAGCCAGGTTCAGCAGGATATATTGCGCTTGCCGGTAGCCGTTGCTGCCATCCGGGTTGGCCGCCTGGTTCAGGTCCGAGTCGTTCAGGACCTCTCCATCCACCGTAATCACGATCCGGTTCTCGTCCCAGTCCATGCGCCAAATGTGGAAATTGGACGACCAGTGCGGGTCCGCGAACGACGCTATCGGCTTCCGCCTCGTGAACGAGGCCGTTCGGCCCGGAGTCTGGCCCGCCCAAATTAAGTTGGCCAGCAGCGTGTCGCGGTAGTACTCCATGATATCGACCTCCCCGTTACTCGGCCAACTCCCCGCCACACCCAAGGTCCAGAACGCCGGCCAAAGCCCCGCCCGCGTATCGATGCGCGCGCGCATCTCGAAACGGCCATACTTCCAGCTTGCTTTGCCGCGGGTATTGATGCTCGCCGACGTGTACTCGGCGAGTTCGCGGCCGGTCTTCCAGTTCGTGCTGCCGGCTTGGAAGTTCGGGTTCTTCTTCTGTTCCCGCCTTCCTTCGATAATCAGCAGTCCCTTTTCGCACCAGGCATTCTCAGGCTGATACCACTGCAGTTCGTTGTTCCGTACGAAACCGTTCTCGTAGCTCCATTTGGCCGGATCGGGCGGGCCGTCTTTATCGAATTCGTCGGACCAGACCAGCTTCCATCCATCGGATGATTGCGCGGCGGCGGCCGAAGCCAGCAGCGACGCGAGTGCGCAGATGCTCCATACCGACTTCATCCTGAATCTCCATTTCCGGTAACGCCCCAAGTATAGGCCGATTCGGGCCCTCTTTGCCGCCGCGAGCCCGCCCGGTCCGGGATTGCCTCGATTCTTCGAGCGCTCACAATCGCGCAAGGGGTACGCCCTTGCGCACCCCTCTGTCCGCCGCGCAACGGCCGCCGGCGGATGAGTGATTACGGATGAATAAATAGCTCTTCGGTACCGAATGAAGATGGGAATTGTTCGAGAATTGCTCGCTTCTCAGGCCTTGGTCGTTATCGAGATGCTGGCGGGCTTCAGGCCAGGTGAACTCGCTGCGATTCGAATCTGGCCCGGGCTGCCGGCCGATTGCACGATCGCCAGGCACATGCCATGGGAGGCCTTCTTCCGCTTCCCTTTGTAATCCTCCTGGTCGGACATGTCGCCGTTGTCCACGCCAATGAGTTTGCCCTCGCCCTGAATTTCAAACGCGATTTCGTTGTCCGCGTCGGGATGCATTCTTCCCTGGGCATCCACCACCTTAACGGTGACGTGCGCCACGTCGCGCCTGTCCGCGCGGATCGTGTCGCGGTCCACCGACAACTCCACCGCGGCCGGTTCGCCCGTGGTCTGGATCTCCGCCACGACGTCCGGCTGGCCGGTCTTCTTTCCCACCGCGCGGAGCGTGCCCGGCTCATAGGGGAGATCCCAGGACAGATGAAGATCGGATGTGGTGCGGGGCCCGTTCATCGCTTGCGGCCCGTTTTGGCCGTAACGGCCAGTCATGCCGTAGCGCGGGAAAGCGTAGCCCTTAGTCCCCACCGATTTGCCGTTCACAAACAGCTCGACGCTGTCGCAATTGGTGTAACAGCTCACGGTCAGGAACTGACCCTCGTGGCCCTTCCAGTTCCAGTGCGGAAACAGGTGCAGCATGGGCTTCTGGGTCCACACGCTCTGGTAGAAGTAAAAACCGTCCTTCGGAAAACCGCAGCTATCGATGCAGCCGGAGGTGGCGCCGTGGCTCGTCCCTCCGGACTCGCCCAGATAGTCGATGCCGGTCCACATGAAGTCGCCCGCAACGTAGTCGTGCGAGCCAACGAACTTCCATAGCAGCTCGGTGTCCAGCCCTCGGAAGCCACGGCCAAAGCCTCCGCCAAGCCCGCCAAAACCTCCACCCCCACGTCCGCCTCCCGGTGCCCCCGGTACGCCGCCCGGCGCTGCGCCGCGAACCTGCCCGGCGGCCGGCGCTACCGCTGGCGGAGCGGGCACGGCAGCCCCCCCAGCCTGTCCCGGCGCCGCGGGAAACGTCCCTTGGTAAGCGCCGCGCGGCCCGCCCATGCCGCTGCTTTCCGTCCCGATCATGCGCCAGTTCGGATGCGCCTGCTTATCGACGCTGTAATACAACTCTTTGCGCTCGCGCCAGCGATCCACATAGTTGTAGCCCACCACGTCCAGCAGATTCAGGAACTCCACAGGAGTTGCCCTAGGCTCGGCGGCGATGTTGTCGCAAGCGGCGGTCACGAGGCGCGTGGGGTCTTCGCGGTGAAAAATGCTCATCAGGTTGCGCAGGATATCCACCCCGTGCTCCGAGAGTTGGTCTGGGATTTCGTTGCCACAGCTCCACAAGACGACGGAAGGATGGTTGCGGTCCCGGCGGACGAAGTCCACCACGTCACGCTCGTGCCATTCGTCGAAGTACAGCGAGTATCCGTTCCCTCGAACCTGGCCCTTGCCTGCTTTCCATTCGTCGAACGACTCGTCCATTACCAGGAACCCCATGCGGTCGCACAGGTCCAGAAACTCCGGCGCCGGCGGATTATGGCTCGTGCGAATGGCATTGCAACCCATCTCGCGCAGGACTTCGAAGCGCCGTTCCCAAACGCGCTCCGGAACCGCGGCCCCCACCGAGCCGGCGTCGTGGTGCAGGCAGACGCCGTTCAGCTTGACGTGTTCTCCGTTGAGTAGAAATCCCTTGTCGGCGTCGAACAGGGCTTCGCGGATGCCGAAGGGCGTCTCGTACTCATCCAACACTTGTTGGCCCGCGCGCACTGTGCTGCGCAGTTTGTAGAGATAGGGCGCGCCCACGCCCCACAGGTTGGGCTTATCCATAGCCAACTGCTGAGCGAACTCGTATTCGTCGTTGGGGCTGATCGATTGAGAGGCCTCGTGCGACTGGACCGCCTTGCCATCCCGATCCACGATTGCGCTAACCAGCGTACAGACCGCAGCAGCTATCCCTTCGTTCCGAACCCTCGTCTTGACGTTGACGCTGGCGGCGTCCTTCGTCACGCGCGGCGTGGTCACAAAGGTTCCCCACTGAGCGACGTGCACCGGGTTGACCGCCACGAGCCAGGTGTGCCGGTAAATGCCGGAGCCGGAATACCACCGCGAGCTGGGTTGCCGGGAATTGTCCACCTTCACGGCCACCACATTCTCGCCGTTCAGATTCATGTGCGGCGTGACGTCGTAGGCAAAGCTGATATAGCCGAACGGGCGCTTGGCGAGATAGTGTCCGTTGATCCAGACTTCGCCGTTCATGTAGACGCCGTCGAACTCGACAAAAATCTTGCGGCCCGTGTACGACGCCGGGACGCGGAAGCGCTTGCGGTACCAGCCGATACCGGTGGGCGCGTTGCCGCCGGCGCCGCCGCTCGGCTCACTCGGGCTGAACGGCCCTTCGATGCTCCAATCGTGAGGAAGGTCGAGGCTGCGCCATGCGGCATCGGCGAACTCCGGCTGCTCGGCGCCGGGCGCGTCGCCGCGGGTGAACTTCCAGCCGAAGTCGAACGCCTCGCGGATGCGGGCCGGCGCAGCAGGCGTCTGTGCGGCTACCTGGCCTTCGGAATCGAGCGCCGATAGCAGCGCCGCGGTTCCCAACGCCCGGCCCAGAAGGCTGCGGCGGCTCATCGATTCATTAGGATTGCTCATAAATACCTCCTTACCAGCCACCTCCGCTCCCTTACGGTCGCGGCTCGGTATGATGCGCTCGCCTTCTCACCGAGCCGCGACCGTAAGGGAGCGGAGTCTAACTAATGCCCCGTAGATTTCGGGTTATTTTCTCCATACGGTGACAACATACCAGGGTGTGGGTGGATCGCCCACCGGCAACGCCCATCCATCGGCGGTCTTCTTAGCCTGAATGGGCGCGCCGATCGGGCTGCCCGATCCATCCAGAGCCGCCGCTGTCACGGACTTCGCGCCCGTGAGGTTGCGCAGAACAATTGTCCCGGCGACTGGCTCGATCAGGGTCGGCGAGTGCCCTTGACTCGTGGTCCTGGTGCGGGTAGCGTCCCATTTCTGCTCGGTATTGGACATACGGGAGGCCGTGTTGAGCAGCATCTTGGCGGAGCTCGCCAGCGGCTTGCTGTCCATCGAGGTCAGAATGATAGTCGCGAAGTTGTTCGTGATGTCGGCGCCGAGATTCCTGACCGCTTTCTTATTCGCCTTGATGAAGCCGATCAGGGCCTGAGCGCGGTCTGTCTCCACGGTGACCAGCCCGGTGTTTGAGTCCGAGGTATACCAGATCAGCTCCCTCGTGTCCGAGACGATCGGATTGGCCCCGGAGGCCGTGTAGTGCGCCGTGGGCGGGCCGTCGAGCGACTTGATCCGGACGCCGTGCTCGAGGGGGAGCGCCAGCGGGAAACCTGGCGTGAACCAAGGCTGTTCGCTCGGCGGCGCGCCCGCGGTACTTCGAAGGCCGGAGGGGAGCAGCCCCGCGCTCGACACCTGTTCTCTGGAATACGTTCGCTCTACGACCTGACGCGCGGGCTTGACATCGAACTGTTGGAACATCAGCGCTCCAGCGGCCAACTCGGTCATGCGAATCGGGTCGAGCGAGATATCCCATGCATCGCCAACGTACGGTTTCCACTCCGGGTCTTTCTTGGGTTCGAAGGTGTACTGAACCACCATGTCCCAATCCTGGAAGCCCGCGTACGCGGCCATGATTGGGATTCCCTCGCTGTTGTACTCGTTCGGGAAGGGAATGTTGGTCTCGCTCACCGTGTAGGGTTTTCCGGTGAAGGGCGTGCGCGCGAGCTGAACCACGGTGGAGTGCAGAGGATCGTTGACCATCGGAACGTTGCCGACGCCGACGTACTGATTCCAATAAATATGGCCGTCCAGGATGTCCAGCTTGGAGAGGCTGGTCAGCATCGTCCACGGTTGGCCGCTGTGTCCGTGGTCGGCGGTCCCAATGATGGGCTGCCTGACGCCCAGACCACGAAGAAAACCCTTCATGTCCTGATAGAACGTATCCTCGACGTTCATGAAGAACCGGACTTCGGTCTCGTACCGGTCCTTCGGCGCAGTGGCTCGCGCATTGCCGGCCAGGCGCGGAACGGGGGCGTCGCCCTGGACGCCGGCCTCCTGGCGGAGTTTCCGCAACTGGTCGGGCGTGAGGTTTCGCTTGAGCCACGCGTTGTAGATGCCATCGAGTTCGTCCGCGTAGAATTTCGTCGGCGGATTGTAGCCTTGACCAATGCCGTTCTCATTCAGAATCTCAACGATGGCAATGGCCGGCTCATTGCGATATTCGGTCTTGGTGTAGGGGTTAAGGTGCGTGAGGATGTTGTGGGCGTACTCCTTCTCCAGCTCGATCAATCGCTTGTCGTAAAGCGTAAGACTCTTGGCCCATTGCAAGCGTGCGGCATCGGGAACGCCGTCGCCTTCTTTATAGGCGCGGCCGACATTCAGATTCAGGTCCATGTAGATGCCGTTCTTCTTGAGTTCGGAAACCAGGAAGTCCAGCCGGTCGAGTTGGGTCGGTTCAAAGGAACGGGTATCGTTCTTGCTGCCGTCGGTGATGCCGGTGGGAGCCCACTTGTCCACGAAATGCAGGCGGACTATGTTGACGCCGTAGCGGGCGAGGGTGCGAGCCCACATGGGCGTATCCTCTTTGGGAGGGAGTTCAATCGAGCCCGGGCTCCAATCCGTGAGATGAACGCCCCAGAAGCGGATACGCTTTCCATCCGGCTTCACGAAGTGGCCGTTCTGAACGCGGATGAAGCCGTCCTTGCCGGCCGGGGCGTCGTGCAGGAAGAAAAGGCCGGCCGGAGAGTCTTTGGCCGCCCGGTGGTTCATTACGTAAGGCCTGAGCAGGCCGTCGTCCCACTGCGCCGAAGCGGCGGAAGCGAGAAACAGGAACGAGGAGAGACGAATTACGCGGTAACGATTCATTGTCCCAACTCACGGCGCCGGTATCTTGGGGTGGGGCGAACCGGTTCGACCGCCCCAATTGCAGTATAAACGGCGGAGCAATAATAGACCACCCCCGAAGCAAGCCCAATCCAACGAGACAGCAGAACAGCGAGGGCATTTACTCGATTGCGGCGTGCGATAAGGCCGCGTCTACGTTGTTGCGCTTGGCCCAGGGGCGCCCCCCACGGCTTTCTCACGCGCCTCGCGAAAAACGGCTGCGAGAATTGCAGGCTAGTGACCGGTCTTCGGTCGCGTGGCCAGCGCCCGCCTCAGGTTCGCGCCGGCATCGGGGAAATCGGGCTTGAGGCGCAAGGCCTCGGTGAATTGGTGGGCAGCCTCATCCATCTTCCCCTGCCGAGCAAGAGCGACGCCCAAATCGTTATGCGTGTCGGCGTCCTCCGGTTTGATGCCCAGAGACTCCGAAAACTGTCCAATCGCTTCATCGAGCCGGCCCTGCGCTGCCAGCACACGTCCCATGCCGGAGTGGGCGACCGCGAGACGGGGCTTCATCCGAATAGCCTCGCCGACGTGCCAGGCAGCCTCATCGAGGTTTCCCTTCCACATCAAGGCCATTCCCATGTCGATCTGGGCTTGCGGTAGGTCGGGATGGTTCCGCAGGGCTTCGCCGTAATATCGTATGGCCTCGTCAACTTCGCCCTTGAACATCGCGGCCAGACCCAGGTTGTACCAAGCCATCGCGAAGTTGGGCCGGATACGAATGGCTTCGAGGAAATGCGGGACAGCCTCGTCAACCCTGCCTTGCGTCATGAGAACACCGCCGACGTTGCTCTGGGCGAGGGGATTGTCTTCGGTAACGTCCAGCGCGTGCTGCCACAGCGCGCCGTCATCGCGCCAATACTGGACCTGGGCTCGCGAAAGCGCCACGCACGCCACAAGCACGCATACGGCCGCGGCCGGAAGCGCCCGCCTGCCGAACTGCCAGCGAGCCGCAAGCTCCGGCGCGCCCCAGGCGGCGATGAGGAATAGTCCGATAAGCGGGATATAGGTATAGCGGTCGGCCATGGACTGATCTCCGACCTGGACCAGACCGATCACGGGAATCAGCGTCACCACGTACCACAGCCAGCCCACCGGGAGATAGCCGTGGCGCCGGCCGGCGCGAACCGCTAGCCACGTGACGCCGGCCAGAAACGCGGCTCCCAGCGATGTCCGCAGAACCAGCGTTGAAGTCCTGAACGGATAGAACGCCGACAGCCCTACAGGCCAGAGCATCTTCTCGAAGTACGCCAGATAAGAGGCCGCCGCGTTCGTTAGCCGCGGAACCAGCGGCAGCTTTTCCAGCGCGGCGACTGCGCCTCCACTCCGGTGAGCCGCCAGGGTAACGATGCTGGACCCGATGGCGAGAGCTAATAGAGGAAGTTTCTCCCCGAGCAATCGAAACAGTACGGGCTTCAGCTTGCGGAGTCCGCCCGCCCCCCCAAACTGGATACGCTGCAACGGCCAGAAGTCCAGGAGGAGGAGTACGAATGGCAGCGTCACGAGCATCGGCTTCGCCATCAGGCCCGCCGCGAACAGCAGAACTACCAGCAGGTAGCGCGTCAGCCTGGGCCTCCTGGCGTAGGCGGCGTAGGCCCACATGGTTAGCAGCAAGAAGAACGCGCTCAGAACGTCCTTGCGTTCCGAAATCCAGGCCACGGATTCCACATGCAGCGGATGGAGAGCGAACAGCGCGGCGACGAAGGCGCTTCGGCCCGTCTTTCCCGTGACTCGCAAAAGCAATCCGAATAGCAGCAGCGTGTCGAAAATATGAAGAATCAGGTTCGTAACGTGCTGAGGCCCGGCGTTCATTCCGTATAGCTGTACGTCGAGCATGTGCGACAACCAGGTAAGCGGATGCCAGTTGGCTGCATCCGTTAACGTGAAAGCCCAGGCCGCGCCCTGCCAAGTCAGTCCCTGCGCAACGTGGGGGTTGTCGGTAACGTAATCCGGATCGTCCCACGACGGCAGGAATCCGAAGTGGCCCACCGGTGCGTAGACCATGACGCAGACCGCGATAAGCGCCACGCAGGTCAGAAAGAACAGCCTCGAGAAGAACGGATTCGTCGCTGCGAACTCTTGATCTGGCGGTTCGCCTCCGGGCGAGGGAGATCCGGAATGCCGGTAGACCTTTTGAGTCGATGCGGCGCGCCTTGCCGCTCGCCGACCAGGCTGATGACCTTTCATAAGAATCAGGTTCCTTGTTCTTGCGCCTCGCCGTGGAACCATCATTTTTGCCAACGCCTCCCGGTTCGCCCGGGCCTTGCGCTCCTACTTTGCGCCGGGAACAACCTCGGTCTTGAGCGGCTGAGACTGCATCGTCAGCGTGGCCGGCTTGAGTCCGGCCGCCGTGGCGGTTACGGTGATGGTCCCCGCTTTGAGGGTCGAGCGTATCAGCGCCGTCGCTATCCCCGACTCCGCCCGCATGGGGTTGGCGAAGTTGGATTCGTCGCCGATCGCCGCGCCTTCCCCCGTCACGGTGAACTTCACGTGATCGTCGCCATAGGGAACGAGCGTGCCGCTCGCGTCGCGTATGCAGGCGCGGACCGGCACGAAATCCGAGCCATCGGCCGTCAGGGCCCGGCCGCTTTCATCCGCCTCGAGAGTGAGCCGAGCTTCCTTGCCGGCGGTCCGAATCGTGTAAGTCGCAGCCACCTTTCCGCCGATGAGGCCCTCGGCCTTGAGTTCGCCGGGCAGCCATTTCCGCGTGGCCGGCTGGCCGTTGTCGAATGTAGCGCCCTGCTGGTAGCGCCCCATCGAGTAACGCAGGCCCGCAAATGTAATCGGCGGGTGCGGCAGCTTCGACGACTTATCGGGCTCCTGCACGCCAATCTCCTTGCCATCCTGGGTCAGGCGAACCTGCTCGCAGTTACTAAACACCAGCACGTCCGTCGCCGAGCCCGGCATCCAATAATTCGCAATGAAGACCATCGGGCCGTCGTCCAGTCCCGGAACGTGAATCGCGGGAGGCCGCTGACTGGCGAACAAATAGTAGTCGAATTTCGGAATCCGGAACAAGTCCAGGAAACCGCCCTGGAACGGGGAGGGATTGTAGCCGCGTTGCGCGTCGATGCCCGCCCATAGCCCGGATCCGGCGCTGTTCGCGATGGAATACTGCCTCTCCATGCCGCGCAGATGGCCTTGTACTTGCCGTAGCATGGCCGGCTCGCCCCAGTCCCGCCGGATGCGGTACGGACCGTTCTGGTCGTCCCAGTTGTCCACGGCGTCGCCCCACTCGCGCGTCCAAACCGGTTTGGGCGTTGCGCCGCCGCCCCGCCCGCCGCCGTACGTCACGTCGAACTGCGCCGAACCCGGCCGGCCTCCATCGGAGGCTGCGTAGCACTGGTCGCCGGGGTATTCCTCATGCACAATCTTGTAGACCGTATTGGCGAACTCCTCGGTGTAGCCGGTCTCGTTCAGAATCGGTTCCCAGAGAACGACGGAAGGGTGATTGCGGTCGCGCCGCACCATCTCCCGCGCGTCCTGATAGGCCCTCTCGACGAACACTCCCGGCTTGAACCACTGCCAGCCCGGATTGGAGACGATCACCAGCATGCCCAGCTCGTCGGCGGCGTCCATCATGGCGGGGCTGAACGGGTAATGGCAGCGTAGGGAGAGGGCGCCGGCTTCGCGGAGTTTCTTGATGTCGCGGTACTGGCCGGAGTCGGGCAGAGCGTTGCCCACATAGACATAGTCCTGGTGACGGTTCACGCCCGCGGCCACGAGCCTTTCCCCGTTAATGAACAAACCGTTCGCGTCAAACTTAATAGTGCGGATGCCGATCCGCGTGGCGCGCTTGTCCGCGAGGCGCTCTCCGTCGTACACTTCCGTGACCAGCGTGTACAGGTTCGGGTGGTAAGGATGCCAAAGCTGGGGATTCCGCACTTCCATCGAGCCGGCGACAGTCCCATCGGATGCGGGCTTCAACTCGGCCGTTCCGGAGAACTGCGCCACTTGGCGCTGTTGCGCGTCCAGGAGGGTGTTCTTCACGGTGCAAGTCCGCGTCGCCGCGTATTCGTTCTTGACCTCCACTTTGACATCGACCTGCGCCGCATCCGCGCTCACTCGCGGATAAGTTACGAAGATTCCGCCGCCGGCGACTTTGTTGGCGTAAACCGCATCGGTCACATGCAACTTATCGGTGACATACATCCAGACGTTGCGGTAGAGGCCGCCCATGTAAGTGAAATCCAATTGGTCTTGCGGCTTGCCGGGCGGCACGTCGGGATTATCGGAGTTATCCAGGCGCAGGGCGATTACGTTATCGGCCTTGGCGTACTGCACGGCGTCGGTAAGGTCGATGGTGAAAGGCTGGTAGCCGCCGTAATGGGTCAGTATCTTCTTACCGTTAAACCATACGTCGGCCACCTGCATAGCCGCTTCGAACTCTACGAAGATCTTCTTCCCGCGCCAGCTTTCATCCGCGGTGAAGTGGCGGCGATACCACGCGACGCCCTGAAAGTTCCTCATGCCGCTGGCGTTCTCCTGCTCCAGCCGGACCGAGTGCGGGGCATTGACCCGCTCCCAGCGGAGGTCCGAAAACTCCCGCGAACCGAAGGCTTCTTGCGCAACCGGGTTATCGACGCGGTAGAACCGCCAGCCCTGGTTCAAGCTCAGAACGCCGCCCGGCAACTGCGGGCCGTTCGCCGCGAGAGCGACGCCGCCGGCGGCTAAAAAGCAACAAAACGCCGATGCGAATCCAAAGACCGAATTGGTAAGCCTCATGATGACCTCCTCACACCGAGCAACTGTCGTTCCGCGGCTCGCACCGGCGCCGGCCAGGGCTCCTGAGAGGCATCATTCTAGCACCGAACGGAGAGACATCTGACGCGAACACATACATGACGTTTCAATCGGCGTTCGCAACCCGTCAAGACGCGCTGCAAAACGCGAGCCCGGCTCACCGAGGAGAACTCTGGAAGGGTGTACAGGATGCGCAGCGCAACGTCGCAAAAGATCGATGAACATTGGCCCGCCGGCTTTGGGAGTAGCGAAATTGGAGGCGCCGCGTCAAGATCCGGAAGAAATGCGTCGGTCCCCTTTCCGTTCTTTCCGTTCCGTCGATTACCGAACCCTCTCGTTCTTTCGTGCGAAGGCTCTCGTCATCATTTCAGATGATGACGAGAGGCGAATTCAAGAGCCCCGTTAATAGCAAAGCCAATCGGACTACGGCTTAGGAATTCACCAACGCTCCAGCAGCAGGCCGGAATACCGAAAAACAGCAGATGCCACTCCCTCGGCGCGACGCTCACCGCTCCGACAACGCCGATCAACTTCCGCTCAGTGCGGCGAATGGCGGCGGTTTCCCATCCCGTCCCAATAAAAGCGATGGCGCACGAGGATGTAGCCCAAAGGAAGATCCATCTTCCGAAGTCGAGGCCAAGCACCCACAGGGGGCATATCATAGCAAACTGGAATATGAGTATCACGGCAAGCCGCGTCCTGCCATCAGCGTCGGCGCCGGACTTGGCCTCGTCGCTAAGATCGGCGTTCCGCTCCGGCTGAAAAAGCGCAACGAGATATACAAAGCAAAGCCCAACGGTAACAAGCCACGCCAGCGGTACGTAGATAAATCCCGACGAAGAATCGGACAACACGCTTCTACTCAACGAAAGTCCGTATCTGAAAGTCCACCCGAGCCCGGCTATCTCGCCGCCGGGCACATCGAAACAGCACCCTTCGGGTTCGATGTGCCGCCAGACATCCAGCAACGACGCGTTGATAGCGATTGCGGTCGCTTCATTGCCATGAAATATCGAGACCAGTCCAATCGCGATCAATACGGGAAGGAACGAAGCCACAGCCGATGCGCCACTCCGCCACCACTCAGCCCCATCCCTGGAACTACGCAATATCCGCATCGCAACAAGAACGGGAAGGCCAAAGAAGACAAAGGACTCATGCGACAGAACCGCGGCTATGGCGACGATATCGACCAGCGCGTCTCTTGCGATACGGGGCAGTTTGCTCCGGTCAATGTACAGACACAGGATCAAAGCCAACAGCCCGAGAGAATCCTTCCTAACGATATAACCGTTGTACACAGGCATTCCCAGCAAGATCGGAGACGTGATCACGATTGCATGGAGCCTGCCGTGCGATTCCCTCAGAAAGAATGCTATGAGACACAAGAATACTGCGTAACTCGCCGTCACCGCCAACGCATTGGCTGGAAGATGAAGCCGCAACGAGAGCCCCAAGATAGCTTGGCCGGGGAGTCCCCGCCTCACAAAGCCGCCGGAGTAGTTGATCAGCCATTCAGTGATATGCCATGAGTCGTGGCCCTATGAAAGCGATTGGGGGATCCGCATTACGGCCGCTGCGTCGAAGATCGTCACGCTAAAGACCGAAACGAAGAGGCGCGGGCGCAGACGCTGAAGCCAAGCGCGCCCTGCGACGTCGCAATCCAACGCTTGTTTCAAAAGTTGGCGAAGCCCAGTCACAGCGAGAATAGGAGGATCTATCGCGGCGCCCGCTAAAACGTTGCTAGGCCGCGCGGACTATTAGTATACACGTCGGCAGGAAGGCCGACTTGGCAAGCCCGAGGCTCACTCCACGGGCGCCGCCTGGATGCTCGGACCCGTTCCGATAATGCCTGTCATTACGGCTTCGGACCACTTGCAACAAAGAACGGGCGAAGACGATATCCCGCTGGTCTACCCCCGTCTGCGGTGCCGATGGTCGCTCTACCGGCCCGCCGCGTAATACTTGTTGGGGGCGCCGGGCGTCGGAACGCTACCGGCTACCTGCGCCCCGCTGTCATGCGCTTTTGTCAATGCACCGGTGAGCGTGATGCCAGTACCGGAGACCTGCGCGCCGACTGCATGCGCGAAGCTTGAGTGGCCCTGCGACGGTGATTGACGCGCCGGGCGCAGGGCCGCCTCGGCCTCCTCTGCCGCCGCCGGTGGCTGAGACGACAACCGCTGTCTCCTGGTTTGCACCGGTGTCAATGATGATGGTCTGACCAGCGGTGAATCCCATTCCGCCGGTAACAGGGATCACAGTCGCGCCCGTGGTGGTGGCTGTTCCCACCGTGGTGGCGCCGGCCGTGCCAACCGTCGCGATAACGGCTGTCTCGGCGTTCGCGCCCGCATCAATCGTCACCGTCTGGCCGTCGCCGAAGCCCGCCACGGCAGTGACTTTGACATTGTTGGAGCCGGCGGCTGAAGCGGCGGCAAGACTGGTGGCCGTCTGTGTCTGGAAATCGGTGCATAGGCTGCCGGTATCGCGGCCGTCCGGGAAGCGGCCCAAACTCCTGTTGGCCGCGTCGGCCGGACCACCCCTTCCTCCGAAGCCGCCAGCGCCAGCCGGTATGACCGCAATGCATCCGCCTTTGCCTTGGTCACCGGCCAGCGTGGCAAGCTCGGGGCTGGCGATAGTCCCGTTCGCGCTTGAGTTGCTTTGTTGGGATCCGTAAACCATGGCGTCGACAACCACCGCGCCGCTCGCGTCCATCAGCGCGATCGAGCCGGCTCTTGCGGAGAGCGCACCGCCGAACCACTGATTCGGCGCCGGAGGACCCTGGTAACCCGCCGTCGCGGCCAAGGCATTGACCACGGCCGCGCCGTACGCGTGGCTGTTGGCCAGCGGACGGTCAAGCGAGATGCCGTTGCCCAGCGCCTCGACCGCGTCGCCGCTCGCGTGCGCGAACTTCGTGGCTGGCGAGAAGCTAATCCCGGTTCCTACGTCGGTCGCGTCAATGCCGGAAGCGTGATCGAATTTGAGCGCGGCGGCCAGTTCGACGCCCGCGCCGTTCGCGCCCGCGGAGCCTACGGATGCGACTTTGACGAGTTCCTTGCGCGCGCCGGTTCCAATGGTCAGCGTGTCACCGGCCGCCATGTTGGCGTCGGCTGCGACTTTGATGTTGGTTGCGCCGGCGGCCGCTGCCGCCGCGAGCGTCGTTTGCGTGGCCGCCTTGCCGACAGCGGTGACCGTGGCTTCCTCGTAATTGCCGCCAATATCGATGCCGATCTTCCGGCCCACCTCGAAGCCAGTCGCGTTGGTGACAGGCAGGTTGGTCGATCCGGAGGGAATCGCGATCCACGGCCACGTGGACACGGGAATGAAGAGCGTCGTCATGGCCGTGGCCGCCGTGCCGGCGCTTGCGATTGTGCGCGTCTCGCCTTCGATCTCGATGTTCTGGCCGGGTTCGAAGCCCGCCGTGCTCCTCACGTTGATGACGCTATCGCCCGCGCGCGCCGGGGCAGCCAGCCCCGAGTTGGCGAGACCGAGCAGGTAGAAGCCGCCCGCCGCGAGCTTCGTCCCCGCCGGGATGGCCGCCAGCTTGACGGGAGCCCACTGACTCTGTGTATTGACCAGGCTCCAGTTGCCGATCTCGACGGCGCTAGAGCCAGCGTTGTAAAGCTCGATGAACTGGTTGGTGGAGTTGGCTCCGGCGCTGAACCGTACTTCGTTGATCTTGACCGCGGGCGCGTTCCGCACTCTCGCCGCAGTTGTCTCGGATTGGGTCTGGCGCACGGCCGGGTTCGTCCACTCCGCCTTGGCCGTTAAAATACCCGCGCCGGTTGTCGCCGGCGAAGTGACTTTGAAGGTTGCGGAAATGCTGGCCCCTGGCGCGACCGGGTCGGTAAACGTCTTCGCTGCCACAGCGCTCCACCCGACGGGCAATGAGAGGCTCAACTTTACACCCGCAGCAGGCGCCCCGGTAGTGTTCGTGAAAGTCTCAGTGACTTCCTGCGTCGAGCGCGGCGTGAATTCGGCGACTCGCGACAGGCTCACGCGCTGCACGTCGTACCGTGCGGCCACGATGTTGGCCTGCACGGCATCGGTGGTGGCCTCCGTGGGATACCCGGCAGTCATGACGCCTTCGTAGAAAGTGCCGGACGAACCGTTGCCGTTATCGCCTCCCGTTCCCAGAAGGATGGCTCCCTGCTTGTGCATCGGGAAATACGCGTTGTTGGTCTGCGAGCCTGGGCGAACGCCGCTGTAAAAGGTGGTCAGTCCGCCCTTCTGCGCATTGCCGCCGCGGAGATCCCACTTATTGCCGCCGCCGCCATCGACGACGGCGGTCACGAACCGCCAGGAATCGATGGTCGGATCGGCGGTGTTCTGTTTCGCGTTGTATCCGGAAAACAGGCCGGCCTCCATATCGGACATGATCCACGGGCCGGGGCCGCTGCCGCTGCCCCATGCCGTGGACGTGCCGAAGTAGGTAGTTTCCATGGTGCCCGTGCCCACGGCCCGGCCGTTGGTCGAGGCGTTGCCGTAGTCGAAGCAGCAGCCGCTATCGTAGTGCGTTCCGTCTACTACGTAGTAGATGCCCTCGGGTTCGTCGTTGATCGCAAGTCCCCTGGCATCGGTATTGCGGAAGCCCATGCCCGGCATGATGAAGACGCCGTAGGCTTTGTGGCCGCCGATCGTAATGGGCGCCATGTCCGCGATCGGTTGGGCGTCGAATGCGCCCTTGGCCGGGCCGGGAAATGACGGTCCTGGAGGGCTTTGGCGGAGGTGATTGCCGTTGCCGGATTGGTCGTAGATGAGGTTGACGACGCAGATGGTGCGGGCGCAGAAGGCGTCCTGCCTGGCTGCGTCGGCGTATCCGCCCGCATCCGGAACCGGCAAATCGACGGGCTTGCCAACGCCGATGTCCAGCGTCTCACCGTCCGACTCGCGCTTGAGTTGGTAGAGCGGCCCGTTGTAGGCGGCATACAGCGCGCGCGTCGTGCTGTGCGCGGCCAGGCACGGAGTGCCCGCCGCGCCATAGATGTCACACGGACCCTGTGGCCGTGGCGGAGCCGCCGCGGCCTGCGCAGGCATCGTCAACGTGGCGCCAATCAGCGTGAGCGCAAGCGTTAGTGCAAGATCGATTCTGGTTTTCATATTCGTCCGAGTGAGCGCGAGCGTTAGTGCAAGATCGATTCTGGTTTTCATATTCGTCCGATTTGCCTTGCCGGGTTTCTTCCGGCGTCTGGAGCGCTCACGGTCACGGTGACCTGTCGCCATTCTCTCCACCTCTCGTAACTAGAGAAAGCTCGCGATTGAGGGCCCCCAAAGAATCTACCAGGGTAACTGGAAAATCCCGGTCGGGGTCTCGCGTAGGGGGCTCGTTGGCATTTCCGTGCCATACGGGCGCGAAGCACGCTCAGCGCTTTGCTACCCGGCCGTCCGCGGGCGCGTGAGCCGTTTTCTAATCCAGCGATTTACGGGCGCTTCGAACGCTCCGTACACCAGAGCCGAGATGGCGATCACCGCCGCCACATAGATTGCCGGCGAGAAATCGTGATACCACCGGCGATACCACCACAGAATCGGTATGTGCAGGATGTACATCGCGTAGCTCGATTTGCCCAGATAAACCGCCACGCGAGACGATAGCGCGCGCGCCACCGGGCCGCCCCCCAGCCCCAGCCCTATCAATGCAATGGCGTTCACGGGCCGCAGGGCGGTGCCCAGATCGACGCCTTTCGGCAGCGCGCCCGGATACGCCAATAGCGCCGCTCCCAGCAAAAGCCCGGGTGCGTAAAGCCACGCGCCGGACGGCTTGCGGCCCCGAATCAGAAGGTCGTAGATCCGCGCGGCCGCGATCCCCATGAGGAAGTCCGACAAATGCACCAGCGGTTTGATCTCGTCCGGCAGCCCCAGCAGGAAAGCGACGCGCGTCAGCACGCACGCGCCGCCGGCTGCCATCAGCGCGCCGCGCCAGGCCACGTTCCGCAACAGCGCCGCCAGCGCCGGGAATGCCAGATAGAAAAAGATCTCGCAAGACAGCGACCAAGCCGGCGTGTTCCAGTACACCGGGATCGGCCCAAGCCAGCCCTGCAACAGTAACGCGTAAGCGCCCGCGTAAACGCTCTTGTGCGGCGTGCGGTCCGCGAGGACGAACGGCATAATCGCAGCCAGGCTCAGCAGATAAACCGGATATACCCGCGCGAAGCGCCCCACGCCGTAACGGATCAGACTTGCGCGGTCCCATCTGGTTTTCTCGTAGCTCCGCGCCAGCACAAATCCGGAGAGAACAAAAAACGTGGCCACGGCCATGTATCCGTAGCGGATCAGTGAATACAGCCCTGACGGCAATTGAAGAGCCGCGGCCTCAAGCGATTGTCCCTTGCCGGTGAGGTGATGCAGGATGACCCACAACGCCAGAAAGAACCGCAGGCCCGTCAGCGCGGGCAAATGCTCCGAAGGATCGGGGGAACGGAACCGGGAACCGATTCTCCGATCTTAACAAGCGCCGTCCCGACCGCGCGAGATCGGGCTCGCGAGATCACGTGACGGGGTCCAGCGGAGTACCGGAAGAACGGTATAACCAAGTGAAACTCAAGAGTTTCCTCCGATTTCCCTCAGGCGGGCGGGAAAGCACCCTGGCGCAGCCGGTTTCCGAGATGACCGGGTGACGCGAGAGCCCCCGGAGGGCGCGGATAACGTTATTCCGCGCGCTCCAGGCGTCCTCGGTGGCGGCTCGATTCAAATAGCTGGCGCCACGGGCCGCCTTCTTTCGCACCTTCGGAGCTTGGTCCTGTGACGGCGCGGTAACTTTTTAACGCGCCGAGCCTGCCGGTCAAACGTCTTCCAGCAGGTGCCCCATCTTTTCTTTCTTAGTCCGGAGATAAGCCTCGCGGGTGTCGAGTACCTCCGCCAGGCAGGGGACGCGCTCGGCGACCTCGACCCCGGCGCGCTCCAGCGCGCTCACCTTTTCGGGATTGTTGGAAAGCAGACGCACCGATCGAAGTCCGAAGGAGCGTAACACCGCGGCCGGCAGATCGTAACTTCGGAGGTCCGGCGCGAAGCCGAGCTGCTGGTTCGCTTCCACGGTGTCGGCGCCCTGGTCCTGCAATTGGTAGGCGCGGAGCTTGTTGAGAAGACCGATGCCGCGGCCCTCCTGCAGTTCGTAAACCAGCAGACCCCGGCCCTCCTTCGCGATGGAGGCCAGCGCGATCTCAAGCTGCGCCCGGCAATCGCACCTCAGGCTGTGAAACACATCGCCGGTGAGGCACTGGGAGTGAATTCGAACCAGTGGGGCGGGGTCGGACAGTATGTCTCCCATGACCAGCGCGATAGCTTCATCCACGTTGCCATTGCTCCGGCCTTCGAATCCGTAAACTCGAAAATGGCCGAACTGGGTCGGGAAATCGGCCTCGGCGATCTTGGTGACATCGCCAGGGAACGGGGTATCCATGGAAAGTTTCGGGACGCCTTAATCCTTTTATTATAATGGTTTCCAGGGCTCGATGCATGAGAGATACCTGGTATCGCTGCTGGTGAAGCTGGCCGCCTCGGCCTCCATCGCTAGCGTCCTCGCCCGCTCCAACCGTTTCAAGAGCGCGCTCATGCAGGAGCGCCGTTCGCTCTCCCAGCGAATCTCGTTGGCGCTCTGGCTGGGCGTCGTTTTCGGAGCAAGCGTCGCCGCCCGCGTAGTGAGCCGGAACCTCGACGGAGCGGATCTCGGGCTGGAGGGCAGCCTGCTGGCGGGGCTCCTGGGCGGCTATGTGACCGGGTTGTGCACCGGAGTCGGCCATCTCGATCCCGGCGATGTTCCACTGGGAGTTGCTGACCATGCCGCTTTTGGCCGGCATCGGCGTGCTCGGAGGGCTGGTGCGCGATGGCGCGCCCGATCCCGGAGGACATCTGGCGCTTCTCCCCGTACTTCGACCTGAACATCTACCGGTTCTTCAAGGAGCGTCTGCACCCGCGCCGCACGGCGTTCCAACTGGTGCTCTTCGCCGCCATCCTGTTCGCCGAATTCCTGCGCGAGACACTGAGATCCTTCTACCCAACGGGAGTTTTTTCGCTCACGGCCCGCAAGGATGACATGCTTCAGCCGCATCTGCCTGGCCATCGCGGCTATGTACGTCTACTACGCTCTTCGCGGTGGCGATTCCCATGAAGATCTGGAACAGCACGCGCAACGAGAAGAAGCTCGAGGAGCAGGAGCGGCTTGCTGGTGGAAGCGCGCCTGGCGGCGCTGACCAGCCAGATCAATCCGCACTTCCTGTTCAACACGCTGAACTCGGTTCCGTCGCTGATCCGCACGAATCCGCAGCAGGCGCGCGTCATGGTGGTGAAGCTCTCGCAAGGTGTTGCGGCGGCTGCTGCGCAAGCACGAGAACTTCAGCCCGCTGCGCGAGGAGCTGAGCCTTTATCGAGGACTACCTTTCGATCGAGTTGGTCCGCTTCGGAGACAAGCTGCGGTTCGAAAAAGATATCGCCGAGGATACGCTGGACATGCTGGTGCCGAGCATGATGCTTCAGCCGCTGGTGGAGAACTCGATCAAGCCACGGCCTGAGCAGCAAGGTGGAGGGCGGCGCAATCCGCATCCGCGCCCGGCGCGCGGATGGACGCGTCCGGGTTGAGGTGGAAGACGATGGAGTCGGCATCCCCGAATCCAAGCTGGCCACGCTGCTCGACCGCGGCATCGGCGTGAGCAACGTAAACGAGCGTCTCAAAGTGCTTTACGGAAAAGAGTACAGGATGTGGATCGACAGCCGCCCGGGCGAGGGAACCCGCGTATCGATCGAAATCCCGGAGTTGCTGGCCGCCCCGGAGCCCGCCGCCCACGCAGGGTAGTCCCTTCGATTCAACCCGCGGCGCGCCCAGGCCGCGCTCCGGCTTCCTATTCCACCTTCGAGTAATAGTAGGTGTACTTGCTGTACAGCTCGGCCGCGCGCGCGCCGTTGGCGACGATTCCGAGTACGTTGTTTTCGCACAGCGATTGCATCGCGCGCGTGATGTTATCGAACGTCGTCGAGCCGATCTTCACCACTAGAATCAAGCCATCGGCCATGGTCGCCAGAAGGTTGGCGTCCGCGGAGAACAGCAACGGCGGCGAATCGAAAATGGACCAGTTGAAATACCGCGGCAGCTCCTCGAAGAGCGCCCTGGCCTGGCGCGTGTTCAGTAATTCGAGCGGGTTCTTGACCGGCGAGCCGGCGGTCATCAGATAGAGGTTGATGCCCTCGATCCGGCGAACCGCATCCTGAAACCGGCACGCGCCCGTGAGGTAGTCCGACAGGCCCGGCGCCCGGGACACCTGGAACATATCGTGAATCGCGGGGCGGCGCAGATCGAAGTCGGCGAGCAGAACAAGCTGTTCGGAAAGCTGCGCCTGAGAGATCGCAAAATTGACCGTGGAGAAAGTCTTTCCTTCCGCCGGAGACGCGCTGGTGCAAATCAGGGTGTGCAACGGCTGCAGCGTTTGAAGGTGATTCAGCCGCGTGCGGAGAGTCCGAAATTCCTCGGCCGGCGTTTCATGCGGGTTGTTGAGATCGAGAAGGTGAGCTTCCGGCGCCGGGTCGTAGGGAACCGATTGAATCTCCTGGAGCATGCCGTAGTGCAGATTGGGACGTACCGCGATGGATTCGTCCACAATCTCCGGCACGCGCACGCGTTCCTCTCCGGCCGGCGGCTGCGGCGGCTGCGGATTTTCCCCGCCCTCGTCGGCTCGCCGTAAAGCGTCGTATACTCGACTCATTTCTTCTCCAGTGCGCTAACCCCGTTCCAACCCGCCTACTGCGTGGCGTGAGGCGTGTAGTAATAGAAGACCGCCAGCGCCATGGCGAGCACGCCCAGCACGACAGCCGATGACCATCCCAGCCACGCCAAACGCCTTCTGCGCCGGACGAGCAGCGCGCTTTCCAGCAGCGGAATGCTGGTGAGCACGGGGAGGTTCGTATAGGCGCGCACGTCCTTGAGGTTCTTGAGCGATGTGTCTTTGGCCTCTCTGGCGCCGGCCAAACCCAGCCCCAACATCAAGCCCAGAGCCAGCCCCGCTCCCGTTATGGCGTATCGATTCGGATCCGAAGGATTCTGAGGCAGGTTTGCCGGGTCCACCATCTCCAGCATTTCGCCCAGCCCCCGCTCCTCCAGGTTCGCGGTGGTCTGCGTTTGTCCCTCCTCCTTCTTGAGTTCGTTGTACCGGGTGGTGACCAGAATCAGGCTCTGGTTCAGCGCCTGGTATTGGCGTTCGACCTCGGGAGCCGCATCCATCTTGGCCTTCAATTCCTTGAGCTGCTGATCGATGTCCGCCTTCTCCCGGTTCGCGTTCTGGATCTCCACGTTGATATTCTGGATTTCGGCGTCGTACCGACTCGATCTGGCCCTGCATCTGTTGGAGGTTGGCCTGTAGGCCCAGGCTGCGGCCCGGTTGTTTCTGAGGAGAGTTTTTCGCGCCGGCCGCGTCAGCCTCGCTTTGCTTGGCCAGCAAATCGTCGCGCCGCTTCGTCAGTACATCCAATTGCGATTTGGCCCGCTTCACATCGGGCCAATCATCCGAGTATTGCTGGCGCATCCCGGCGATCTCCATATCCCACTTGTGAATCTCCCCTTCAATCTGGACTAACTCCTGGTTCTTGAGGGCGGCCTGAGGGGCGCTTTCGTCCGATGACTGGGCCACCAGGTTCATCATCTCCGTCTGCCGCGATTTATCGACGAAGAGTCTGTTCCGTTGCTCGGCAAGGTGCGCCAGGCTGTCGGTAAAGCCTTGGCTGCGGGCCTCCAGTTGGGCTTCCTTCTGGCCGTTCTGAATGGCCTGCTCGGGCAGTCTTCCGGCGTTGTCGATTTTGAACTTCGCCATCTGATCGTTCAGATCGTCCATCTGCGTCTTGACCGAATCCAACTCGGACTGGACGAAGCTGGAAGTGTTCCGCGCCGCGTCGGACTGAATCTGGATGTTCTGCGAAGTGACTTCCCCAAGCAGTTCCGTGACCACTTTCTGCGCAATGTATTTATCGGGGTACGAGAACTGCACCTGAAAGGCTGTCGGCACGTGCCGCGTCGCAAGGGCATCGGACACGTTGATCGGATCGATCTTGACGTCTTTGGTCATCTTCTCGATGGCGTCTTCGAGCGTCATCTGGGTGCGCAACTTAGGGTACAGATTGAATTTCGGATTGGTGATAATCGACGATAGGTTGCCGCGGCTGAGAATCAGTGTTTTCAGCCCCATCAGTTGATCGCTCACTCCCATGATGGTGGCGTTGCCGGCGATCTGTTCCGGAACGGTCGGTGGCTTGATGCGCATGGTGGCCTTGGACGTAAACGTATCCGGCCACATGAAGGCAGCCACTACGGCGATCACGAACCCGGCGAAGGTGGGCCCGACGATCCACGAGCGGTGTCTTCGGAGCAGGTCCGTGTAATCGTCGATATCCATCGGACGGCGGGTGACGGCAAGCGTAGCTTGCCCTTGGGTCATCCCTCCGCCTGGAGCGTTTATCATTGCCATAAGGCGCCTCCTTTCCTATTTGACGACGATCATGTCGCCCGGCTCCACCCAAACGTTCTGTTCCATGTGCTTGCCCTTGATCACCTCGTTGTAGTTGAAGTGCAGGATCTTCTTTCCGTTGTCGCGATTGATAATAATATGCTTGGTATCCGCGAAGTCTTGAAAACCTCCCGCCTGGACCAGCGCCTCCTGCACGCGGATGGGCATGATCCAGGGTTTTTCTCCCGGGCCTCTCACCTGTCCTTGGATGTAGAACCTCTTGCTCTTCGATTCCTGGAGGCGCACGGTCACTTCCGGATCCAGCACTCCTGCCTTGGTTAACTTCTCGGCGATATCCTTGGCCAACCCCTCTCTGGTTTTTTCGGCGGCTACGATCTCACCCACGTGGGGCAGTGAGATCTTACCGTCCGGCCCGACGATTAACGGTCCCTTGTACTGGTTCTCGGGCGGAAAAACATCGATTTCGATCACGTCATTCACGCCCAGTACGTACTCCGTCGTATCGAACGGATACGGTCCGGATTCGCCTACGTCCTGGCTGGCTCCTTGCTTGTTCGCGCCGGCGTGCAGCTTGGCGCGGAGGCCGGCGCACCCCGGAGCCATGGCCAGCGCGAGGACAGCCATCAGAAAGAACAGGACTTTTCGCATGGTTTCGGCCGCGCAAACACCCGCCGCCTATCGCCACCAGGCTGCGGCGGCGGGCAGAGTTCGACACGTTTGCCCTTTAGGGCCTTTCGTTTACCCAGTTTACAGCATTCGTCACGTCCGGCGCCCCGTCCATACGTACCAAGTACTACTCAACCTATTCAGGTGAGATGATCGGCGGACAAACCGGTTTTCGTTAGATTCGCGCACCGTCCGGGCCGATCCAGGCCCGAAGCGGCTCGCCCGCAATTCTCACGGGAGCTCCGTAAAACGGGCGCCCGCTTGCGAGCGCCGATCCGCTTGGTCCTCTAGCAGCCCCATTATGAAGAAAGCCTTCATACGCAAGGATGAAGATCGGAGCGATTGCTTTGTAACAGGGCACGACTTCAGTCGTGCCCTGTTACACACCGCTGCGGCCGGCCGCAGTGTGAGAAATGCGCGCCAGCCTGTGTCCAACGGGATACTCCCGGATACACTTCGGCATAGTGAATGCCTCCCGAAATGCGGAGGAATGGTTTTCGGTTTTTTGTAACTGTAAGAAAAACAGGGTACGATTTAGACAGCGGCGCCGGAAAGTTTCGGCAATTAACGTGCAAAGGGGGTGAGTCGGATTCGTGTCCAGGATGGACACGGCTAGCCCATGCTCCAGGAACTGCGCTTCCAGCTCTCGACGGCGATTCTCACCATTATCACCCTGGCCGCTATCGCCGCCGCCGCGATCAATTTTGGGGAACAGCGCAGGTTCCGCCTGCCGGATGACGGAGTCGTTTGGGTGGATCGAGGCTCCGGCGTTGTGGCGTTGTACGTCAAGTCGCCGAGCGGGTCGGCCACCGCCGGCATTCACGCCGGCGACCGTGTGAAATCGATTGATGGCCTCCAGATCCACAAAGCCGTGAACGTAGCCCAAGTCCTGGCCGGTATTGGTACGTGGAAGCAGGCCACCTACCATCTGAGCCGGAACGGAAGGGAATTCGTCGTTCCCTGGGTGCTGCATTGGGGAAGCGGCTCCCGACCGGGCTATCTGGTACGCCTATCTGATCGGCGCGGCCTACCTGGCGATTGGCCTTTTTGTTTATTTCCGGCGGGGCAGCGCGCAAAAGGCGCGGCATTTCTACATCCTGTGCCTGGCTTCGTTTGTGTTCCTGTGTTTTCATTACACGGGCAAGCTGAACGTATTCGATAAGCTGATTTACTACGGCAACGTGGCGGCCGGCGTCCTGGCTCCCGCCATCTTTCTGCATTTCAGCTTTACCTTCCCCGAGCCGCGAAAGTGGTTTGGGACGCGGGCAGGGGTGGCGCTGCTCTACGCTCCCGCCGCGCTTCTCTTCGCCGCGTACCTGGCGCTCTCCTCGGGCATGCTGAAACTCGCCATGTCGCCCGTCGAAACCCAGTGGCTCATCGACCGCGTTTGGATACTGTTTGCGACGGCGCCGTACATTGCAGGCGGGCTGGTATTCAATTGGGAACACCTCAAGAGCCGAAGACCCGATCGTGCGGCGGCAGCTTAAGTGGCTTCGTAACGGCTCCCTGACGGGCGCTTTGCCGTTCGCCGCGCTTTACGCCGTGCCTTATGCGTTCGGATTCATGCCCACCGAGTACATGAAGCTCTCGGTGCTTACGCTGGCGCTCGTTCCGCTCACTCTGGCGTACGCTATCGTTCGCTACCGTTTGATGGACGTGGATATTCTGTTCCGCCGCGGATACGCCTATACGCTGGCCACGCTGTGCGTGCTTGCCGGATTCTACGGCATCGTGCTGCTGCTCGGCTCCCAGGTGCAGAAGTATTTCAAGGACCTTGGCTTGGCTGGCACCATGACGGTGATGCTGGTCGCCGCCTTCCTGTTCCAGCCGATCCGCAACTGGATTCAGGAACGCCTGGACCGGCACTTCTACCGCGACCGCTACGATTACCGCCGCACGCTGGTGGAGTTCGCCAGGGAACTGAGCTCGGAAACGGACCTGGATGCCATGCTCGGCTCGGTGGGTGAGCGCTTGCTTGGGACGCTCTCCATCCGGCATTTGGCGTTCTTCCTTGCCGCCGAAACGCCGGAGGGCCGTGAGTTCTATCTGCATCGCGCCATGGGCGCGAACCCGCGCCTGGTGTCGCCCGATGGCGAGGGGCTGGATCTGGGCTTCCTTTCCTGGGAGCGGAAGGAACCCTACCTGTTCTTCGAGCGCACCCGGCGCCAGCTCGATGCGGTTTCGCGGTCCTGGGCGAACTCCATCCGCCGGACGATATCCGAATTGGACCTCACTTACTACCTGCCCTGCACGGCGCACGGCCGCGCCGTAGCTTATATCGGACTCAGCAGGACCACCGACGGCGACTACCTTTCGAGCGAAGACGTGGAACTGCTGGCGACGCTCGCGGGTTACGTCGGCATCGCCATAGAAAACGCGGCGCTGTACCGGTCGCTGCAACGCAAGGTGGAGGAGTTTGAGCGGTTGAAGGAGTTCAGCGAGAACATCGTCGAATCCATCAACGTAGGCATTCTGGCGGCGGACCTGGAGGACCGCGTTGAGAGCTGGAACTCGCAGATCGAACGCCTGACCGGCGTCACGCGGGAGCGGGCCGTCGGCAGCCGCCTGGCGGAGCTGTTTCCGGCGGATCTGACGGATCAGTTCGACCAGGTGCGCGGCGAATCCGGGATTCATCACATCTATAAGTTCCTTCTCACCGCTCCGGCCGCGGGCGGTAACGGAAATGGCGCCGGAAAGGGCCGCGAAGCGACGTTGAATATCGCCATCGCCCCGCTGGTTTCCAAGGACCGCGAGCGCATCGGCCGGTTGATCATTTTCGACGATGTGACGGATCGCGCGGAACTCGAGCAGCGTCTGGTGCAGGCGGACAGGCTCTCCAGCATCGGCTTGCTGGCGGCCGGCGTCGCGCACGAGGTGAACACGCCGCTGGCGGTTATTTCGACGTACGCCCAAATGCTCGCCAAGCAGGTGGCCGACGACTCGCAGAAATCGGTCATCCTCGAAAAGATCGCCAAGCAGACTTTCAGGGCGAGCGAGATTGTGAACTCGCTTTTAAATTTCTCGCGCGCGTCGGCCACCGCGTTTGGCGAACTGGGGCTGAACCGCGTCGTCCAGGAGACGCTTTCGCTCCTGGAGCATCAGCTTCAGAAGTCCGGCATTCAGGTCGTACAGTCGCTGGATTCCGCCCTGCCGCCGGTCGAGGGCAACGCCGGCAAGCTACAGCAGGTATTCCTCAACCTGTTCCTCAACGCCCGCGACGCCATGCCGGGCGGAGGGACGTTGGAAGTGCGGACCTGGGCGGAAGACGCCCGCGTGAAAGTCGAGATTTCGGACACGGGCCGCGGAATCGCGCCGGAACATCTGCACCGCATATACGATCCGTTCTTCACCACCAAGACGGCGAGGAAAGGCACGGGCCTTGGGCTCTCCGTATCGTACGGAATCATTCAGGAACACGATGGCTCCATCGAGGCGTTCAACCGGAAGTCCGGAGGCGCCGTGTTCCACATCGAGCTGCCGCTGGCTAAGAACCGGCGCGCCCCAACGCCATCCGCCGCCGCGCAATCTTCGATTGAGAGGCAGCCGCTTCATGCCGCTTGATGCGATCGCTCCCGCAGCCGCCAAAGGCAGCGTCCTGGTCATCGACGACGAGCCCGCTATCCGCGAAGGTCTGTTCGACCTGCTGACCGCCGAGGGTTACGCCGTCGATCTTGCGCAGGGCGGCGTCGAGGGGCTGCAAAAACTCGGCGAGCGCGGATACGACCTCGTCCTGCTGGACCTCATGATGCCGGACCGCTCCGGGATGGACGTATTGGGCGACGTCCGCCAGCGCGATCGCGAGACGCCGATTTTCATGATCACGGCGTTTGGGAGCGTCGAGGCCGCGGTGGATGCGCTGAAGCTGGGCGCCAACGATTATTTCTCGAAACCCTGGGACAACGAAAAGCTGCTGATCGAAATCGATCGCATGATCGCGCGGCGGCGCCTGGAGTGGGAGAATGTCCACCTGAAGCGCGCGCTGGTGGAGCGCTACAGCTTTCCGAACATCATCGGCAAGAGCGAACGGATGGTGCGCCTGCTGGATCTGGTGGGCCAGGTGTCGACGGCGCGGTCCACAATTCTGATCGGCGGCGAGACCGGGACCGGCAAGGAACTGGTGGCCAAGGCCATCCACGCCAACTCGCCGCGCGCCGGCCAATTGTTCGTGGCCGTCAACAGCGGATCTCTCCCGCCGGACCTGCTGGAGTCGACGCTCTTCGGCCATGTTCGCGGCGCGTTTACCAGCGCCGTGAATTCGAAGAAGGGCTATTTCGAAGTGGCCGACAAGGGGACCATTTTCTTCGACGAGGTGGGCACGCTCGGCCCCGAAACGCAGATCAAGCTGCTTCGGGTAATCCAGGAAAAGGAATTTACGCCGCTCGGTTCCACCGACCCCATCAAGGTGGACGTTCGCATCCTCGCGGCCACCAACGCGGACCTCTTCCAGCTTGTGAAGGAAGGCAAGTTCCGCGAGGACCTCTACTATCGCCTGGATGTCATCAAAATCGCTCTGCCTGCGTTGCGCGAGCGCAGGGAGGATATTCCGCTTCTCGCGCAGCACTTCTTCAATCACTACTGCCGGGAGAACGGCAAGTTCCTGGACTCCTCGGGCCGGTCGACGCTGAGTTTTTCGCCCGAAGCGATGCAGATCCTCATGGAGCACGCCTGGCCGGGCAACGTCCGCGAACTCGAGAACGTCGTGGAGCGCGCGGTGGTGCTGGCGACCGAGCAGGTGGTCCCGCTCGACGTGCTTCCCGAGGCCTTGCTGCAAGCGAACGGCGTGCGGCTCAAGCGCTCCGACGCGGACCCGCTCGGCGCCGACGCGTCGCTATTCGAAATCGTCAACGACTACGAGCGGCGCATCATCGCCGAACGCCTCGAACGCTCGAACTGGAGTCAGACGGACGCGGCCGAGAGCCTGCACGTCCCGCTTTCCACGCTGAACCAGAAGATCAAGCGCCTGGATATCAAGATCCGCAAGAAGGGCGAAGGGTAAGGCGGCGTCCGTCGAACGACGAGCGACTGCCCGGCTTCAGAGGTGCGGCGATCCCTGCTGTGCCAAGTCCATCAGCTTGTCCGCGAGCGATTGCGGGCGATCGATGTTGTGAAGAGTGAGGCGGCTGGCCTCGCCCGCGGTTTCGATAGATAAGTCTCCCACGTCGAACATGCGCTGCGCGATGCGCTGATCGACGCGAACGTCCTGGATCTTGGCGAGCTGAATCGTGCGCGTGGAACGGCCTGCAATGCCGGTCTCATAGCGCAACCGGCCGTTCACAATGGTGACGGTGGTGAACCGGCGCCGCAGCCAGCGGCTCGCCGGCCACAACAGGATCAGCGGCGGGACGATCATCATCCAGGCCGGCCCGGCGTTTCGATGGTTCAAATACAGAATCTCGAGCGCGAGAATTGCAACCGCGGATACAATCGCGCCGGCCTTGATGAACTTCGCCGTGGGCCGGATGACCTCTTCTTCCACGATGGTTCCCTCCGAAGCGGTATTGTAGCGCCTGCCAGAGAAGGCTATCAGTGGCCCGCCGAAGGCCCGATGCGGGCGCAAGCTATAATCTTGGATGAGCAGGTCTGGAGACCCGCTCCACTGTGCGGTCGTGGCGAAATTGGCAGACGCGCCAGACTTAGGATCTGGTCCACGAGAGTGGGTGGAGGTTCAAGTCCTCTCGGCCGCACCAACCGAAAACGCTATGCTCCCGCGCTCGTGAACTTCGCCAGACGCTCCATGGCCGGTTCCAGGATGGCGCTTTCGGCGGCGTAGCAAATGCGCACGGAGCCTTCGCCGCTTTCGCCAAAAGCGCAGCCGGGTGCGAGGCCGACTCGGTGTTCCTCCAGCAATCGGCGGCAGAAGGCGAACGAATCGGTCAAGCCATGGATGCGCGGAAACAAATAGAAGGCGCCATCGGGCGCGGGCGTGGTGACGCCGCGGATTCCACGCAGAACCTCCAGGCAGAAATCGCGGTTGCGCCGCAGCCGTTCGAGCATGCCTAGCAACTCAGTCTCGCCTTCGGCAAGCGCGGTTTCTCCGGCCTTCTGCGCGAAGCTCGGTGCGTGCGAGATGACGAACTCGTTCAGACGCGTCGCCGTCGCCGCCAGATCCGAGCGCGCAATCAGCCAGCCAACGCGCCAGCCCGTCATGCAGTAGCTTTTTGAAAACGATTGGATCACGATGATGGCGTCGTCCGGGTGAGTGAGTTGAAGAATCGAAGGCGCGGGCACTCCGAGCTTCGCGCCTGCGTAATAAAGCCGGTCGTAGACTTCATCCGCCAACAGCCACAGCCCGTGGCGGCGCGCGAATTCCAGCAGGCCTTTTTGTTCGTTCGACAGTCGCGACCCAGCCGAGCGGATTCGATGGCGACGTGTAAACCAGGAGCCGCGTGCGCGGCGTAACCGCGGCTTCGAGCGCTTCGAAATCCACGCGGTAACGCCCGTCGCGCAAGGGATGCGGAATGTCTAGCAATTTTGCATTGGCCATCTGCACGCTCGCGCCGCCATTCGGCCATGCGGGCGTCAGGACCAAAGCTTCATCGCCCGGATCAAGGGCGCACCGGATGCCCATGTTCAGCGCCTGAACGCCGGAGGCCGTCACCACAATCCGGCGCTCGGGATCGATCTCGACGCCGTGAATACGCTCGTAATGCTTCGCAATTGCGCGCCGCAGGGAAGGCAGGCCGGCGTTCTCAGTGTAGAAGGTGTAGCCCCCATGCATGGCGCGAATGGCCGCTTGCTTGATGTACTCCGGCGTCGGAACATTGGACTCGCCGAAATACAGGCGCAGCACGCCATCCATGCGCATGGCGATCTCCGCCAATTCCCGAATGCGCGAACACGGAATGCTGGATGCCGAACGGGCGACGGTAGGCATGAACGCTCATTTTCCCATGCAGGAACAGAAGCGTGTGCGAATCTCCGGCTTGCCACGTTGACATCCGTGTCGACGTTCGAGAGCGGGGTCAGACAGATCCGCCCGCCAAAATGCGGGGGCGGATTGGTCTGACCCCTTGAATGCCGTCTGATCCGCCCGCCAAAATGCGGGGGCGGATTGGTCCGACCCCTTGAATGCCGTCTGATCCGCCCGCCAAAATGCGGGGGCGGATTGGTCTGACCCCTTGAATGCCGTCTGATCCGCCCGCCAAAATGCGGGGGCGGATTGGTCCGACCCCTTGAATGCCGTCTGGCCCAGAGGGGCCCCGCCGGCATGGCGCGCCGGAGGCGCATTCCACAGTCCTGCTTGCGCGTTGCCCGCGGCGGCTGTTACGGTATTGAGCGTAACCCCCGAATCCGATGGCATCCCCCGTTTTGAGTCGCGAAGAGGAGTTGTACTGGATCGCCCTCCGCATGGTCCATGGGCTGGGCACGCGCACCGCGGGTAAGCTACTCCAGCGTTTCCGCACGCCGCAGACCATCTTTCGCTCGTCGAGAACGGAACTCGAAGCCGCCGGTGTGAGCGGCGCCGTGGCGCAATCCATCGTGAGCGGCGTGGCATTCGAAGATGCGGCGGCGCAGCAGGAAAAGATGCTGGAAGCCGGCGCCGAACTGGTGACCTTCGGCGATCCGCGTTACCCGCAGCTCTTGCGCGAGATCTTCGATCCGCCCGTTGTGCTTTTCGCGCGGGGCCGTGTGGACTTGCTCTCCTCCATCGCCGTGGGAGTTGTGGGAACGCGGCGGCCGACGCCGTATGGCCTCGCCGTCAGCGAGCGGCTCTCGGCCGATCTCGCGCACGCCGGGCTCACCATCGTCAGCGGCATGGCGCGCGGGGTGGATAGCGCGGCGCACAAAGGCGCCTTATCGGCCGGCGGCTTCACGGTCGCGGTTTTCGGCTCGGGGGTTGACACGATTTATCCCTCGGAGAATCGCAAGCTCGCGGCCGATATTGTGGCCAAGGGACTCATCGTCTCGGAGTTTCCCATGGGAGCCACGGCATTCCCGCAGAACTTCCCCATCCGCAACCGCATCATCAGCGGGCTCAGCGTGGGCGTCCTGGTCGTGGAGGGCGCGCAGTACAGCGGATCGGCCATCACGGCCAAGCTGGCAATGGACCAAGGCAGGGAAGTCTTCGCCGTCCCCGGCAACATTACGTCGAAAGCCAGTTGGGGACCCAACCTGCTCATCAAGCAGGGCGCGAAGCTGGTGCAGGATTGGAACGACGTGGTCGCCGAGCTTCCGGCCGAATCCCGCCGGCATCTAATCGAAGAGGGCAAGAAGCGCCTGGGGTTGGAGTCCGGCGAGACCTCCGGCTCCGCGCCGGCGTCCGATGCACTAGGCGGAGCTGGGTGAAGCGGCGCGGCGCGCGCTTCAGTTGCTTCAGGTGGATGCTTCCACGCACCTCGACGAACTGCTTGAAAAGGTGGAAGATGTATCGGCCAGCGAGATGATCGCTGCGCTGTTCGAATTGGAAATGCTAGGCTTGGTAAAGCAGCTCCCGGGGAAGAACTTCGTAAAAGTGTGGTAGGGTTTTCAGGGTAGGGGCAATCATCGCGCCGAAAAGCGAGCGTCGGGGCGCAGTCGTGGCCTGGCGCCGCAGTCCGCATCGTTTCCTATGGCAAAGGCTCTAGTAATCGTGGAGTCGCCCGCAAAGGCGAAAACCATCAAGAAGTATCTCGGCAATCAATTCGTCGTCAAGGCGTCGCTGGGGCACATCAAGGATCTGCCGAAGAAGGATCTGGCCGTCGATGTCGAAAACGGCTTCAAGCCGCGTTACGAAATCATCGAAGGCAAGAAGAAACTCATCGGCGAGTTGAGGCAGGCCGCCAAGAAGGTGGACGAGATCTACCTGGCGGCTGACCCTGACCGCGAAGGCGAGGCGATCTGTTTTCACCTGCAAGAGGAACTAGGCAACGGAAACAAAGGACCGCGCGTATACCGCGTGATGTTCAACGAGATCACCAAGAAGGCGATTGAGAAGGCTTTCAAGACGCCCGGCCAGGTGGATCTTCGTCTGGTGGAAGCGCAACAGGCGCGCCGCGTGCTGGACCGTCTGGTGGGATACAAGATTTCGCCGCTGCTATGGGACAAGGTGCGGCGCGGGCTTTCCGCGGGGCGCGTGCAGACGATCGCGCTTCGTTTGATTGTCGAGCGCGAGCGGGAAATCCGCGCATTCGTGGCGCGCGAGTACTGGACCATCGACGCCGATCTCGCGGCGAAGAAGCCGCCTCATATTACGGCGCGGCTCGCCAAGGTGAACGACCAGAACGCGGAGGTCGCTTCCCAGGAAGCGGCCGACGGAATTCTCGCGGAACTGGAAGGCGCGGACTACGCCGTGCGATCCGTGGGAACGCGCGAGAAGCGCCGGAACCCGGTTGCGCCGTTCATCACCTCGACGCTGCAGCAGGAGGCTTCGCGCAAGCTGCGCTTCAGCGTAAAGCGCACCATGATGCTGGCGCAGAAGCTGTACGAAGGCGTGGAGGCGGGCAAGGAAGGCTCCGTCGGCCTAATCACATACATGCGCACGGATTCGACGCGCGTTTCGCACGACGCGCTCGAGGAAGTTCGCCAGATCATCACCGAGCGCTACGGCCGCGACTTCCTCCCGCGACTCCCAACATTCTACAAGTCCAAGAAGGACGCGCAGGATGCGCACGAAGCCATCCGCCCCACATCGATGGCCTTCACTCCGGATGAGGTGGAAAAGTACCTGGCGGAAGACGAGATGAAGCTGTATCGCCTGATCTGGATGCGCTTTGTAGCTTCGCAGATGATGCCCGCGCTCTTCGATCAGACCACCATCGACGTGGCGGCGCGGGGCAAGAGCGGCGCCGATTACATGTTCCGCGCCACGGGCTCGACGTCTGAAATTCGAAGGCTACCTCAAGGTTTATCAGGAAGGCAAGGACCAGACCGACGAAGAAGACGAGGAGCTGAAGCACCGTCTGCCCGTTGTCACCGAGGGCGAGGCGCTGCGCCTGCGCGCGCTCAGTCCCGAACAGCACTTTACGGAGCCGCCTCCGCGATACAACGAAGCGACGCTGGTGAAGACGCTCGAAGCCGACGGCATCGGCCGTCCATCGACTTACGCATCCATCCTTTCCACCATTCTGGAACGCGAGTACGTCAAGAAGGACGGCGGCCGCTTCCATCCCACCGAATTGGGCATGGTGGTGATCGACCTGCTGCTCGAAAGCTTCGACGATATCTTCGACGTTACCTACACGGCGCGGATGGAGGAAGAGCTCGACGAAATCGAAGAGGGCAAGATTGACTGGCGCGCTTCGATGGCCGAGTTCTACACGAAGTTCGAACGGGACCTGAAGCACGCCGAAGAGCACATGACCGATATCAAGCGGATGGAGAAACCCACCGACTTGATCTGCGAGAAGTGCGGCAAGCCGCTGGTAATCAAGTGGGGCAAGCATGGCAGCTTCATCGCATGCACGGGCTATCCCGAGTGCCCTACACGCGCGACCTCACCGTGGACCTGCCCGACGTCGATAAGGCCGATCTGGCCGAACAGGGCGCCGAGGAGTATTGCGAGAACTGCGGCCGCCCCATGACGCTCAAGAAGGGCCGCTTCGGCAGTTTCCACGCCTGCACGGGATACCCCGAATGCAAGACCACCAAAGCCATAGGCGGCCCGCAGAAAGCCGCCGATAAGCCGCTCGACGAAAAGTGCCCGCAATGCGGCGGCGGCATGGTGCTGAAGAGCGGCCGGTTCGGCGAGTTTACGGCTTGCGGCAACTATCCGGCCTGCAAGTATGTCAAGCAGAAGACCATCGGCGTGAAGTGCCCGGAATGCACCGAAGGCGAAGTGGTGGAACGGCGTTCGCGCCGCGGCAGGACGTTCTACGGCTGCAACCGTTACCCCGATTGCAAATTTGTTGCGTGGGGCAAGCCGATCGCGGAGAAGTGCCCGGAGTGCGGCGGAGCGTACCTCATAGAAAAGTGGCTCAAAGCCGGTCCGCTCCTGCAGTGCCCGAAGGACGACTGCAAATACAAGCGCAAGTTGCCGAAGCCGGAAGAAGCGCCGGTGGCGTAGGCTTCGGGCGGCCGGGTTCCTGAACGTTCGCCGCCTGCAAAAAGCCGGAACGCGGTGGCTAAACCGAGCGGCAAGGAATTCGCCTATTTGGCGCTTGAACTCCGAAATACGCTAGAATGTTGGACGTAAGCAGGAGAGATCGATGGCGCCGATTAAGCGTAGGGCCTTGCATTCCGTGTACATCCCGAAGCTTGATGCGGAACACAAGGTAATCCACGAGGCCGTGGCGGAACTGCGCCAGACCATCGCGGAAGGCGCGCTAACCGAGCAGGCACAGGCGGCGCTCCAAGTGCTGCTTTACAGGTTGAACGCTCATCTGACGGGCGAGGAACGCATGATGCGTACCTCCGAATATCCCGGCTACGAGTGGCACAAGCGGCAGCACGACGCGGTCCGGAAACGGGTCAAGGGGTTTGCCGGGCGCGTGGCCGAAGGCGATACGGCGGCCATGCCCGAGATGCTGGACTTTTTCCGGGGTTGGCTGCGGGATCATACGGGCCTGCACGACCGCATGATGGCGGCGTTTCTCCGTAACTTCGAGCGTGGACGCACCAAGGCGTCGTAAGCGGCCAAGCGGAAGGCCCCGCGGGACACAACGGCGAGGGGAGAACCAACCCTACTCTGGAGCGGCGATCAGCCTAATTTGTGCAAACGTGCACGGATTTTGGGGTACGTTTTGTTGCAAAGAAAAGGCTTACGCGAGTTTTTTTGTGCACGCGCGCACAATTCGTCTTTTTTTCGCCATGATTCGGCCCGCCGGGAGCGGATCGGGGATGATCATGCGGTTCCATCCGCTTTTCTTATACCACTCAACTGGCTGGGATCGGGCGCCGCTCACCTGGCCGAGACCCGTATGATGAATTGAAAATACGGGCTTTACGGGAAATAAAAACAGCGGTGACCGGGCTTTTGGCCGGGCGCGGAAGCGTGGGGTGGAGAGCCGTCCAATGCGAGTCACATCGGGGCCAATCTCAGTAACTGTCCGATTCCAAGAATCTCGACATGAATGTCGAGACGGCAAGCTGGAAGCGCGCGCCAGTGAGCGTGCCATACTGGAGTTCCATGTTTTCGATGCGGGATTTCGCCGTGTGCGCGGCCGTGTGCCTGAGCCTCGCTGGCTGCTCGGCGCCGCCTGAGAAAAAAGCGCCCGCCGCGGCGCAGCCGGAACTCCCTAAGATTGCTCCTGCCGTGTTTCGCGTGACGCTGGCGACATCTAAGGGCGACATCGTCATTGAGGCGCACAAAGATTGGGCGCCGGCGGGTGTGGATCAGTTCTACTCGCTGGTGCGGAGCGGCTTCTTCGATGGCGCGCGGTTCTATCGCGTGGTGCGAGATTACGTTGCGCAGTGGGGAATCGCCGCCGATCCGGAAACGAACCGCTTGTGGGCCAGCGCCGTGATTCCGGACGACGCCGTGAAGCATACGAACGCGAGAGGCGCGGTGAGCTTCGCCGCAGCCGGACCGCATACTCGCACCACGCAACTGTTCATTAACCTGGAGGATCATCCGAGCCTCGATAAACAGGGCTTCGCGCCCATAGGTGAAGTGGTTTCGGGTATGGACGTGGCCGACCGCCTGTACTTCCTCTACGGCGATATGCCGCCGCGCGGGGCCGGCCCCGACCCGGCGAAGATGGCGACGCAGGGAAACGATTACCTGGTGGAGAACTTTCCGCGCCTGGACTCCATCAAAAAGGCCACGATCCAGTGATATAGTGGAATTGTCGATTCCGAGCCGCGACCGTCAGGGAGCGGTGGCTTGAACTGTTAGAAACCCCGACCAGAAGGGGACCAAGAAGTTACAATTACAGGGTCAAACCCGATCGACACGGCCCGGCGGGAGCAGCGCTTCCGCCGGGTTTTTCAGTTTTGGGCGACTAGGATCAGTTCTTTGTCTGGTCGTATGGAATGCCAAACACTGAAACCGGCCTTCGAGACCGTTTCATGGGGGGAATCCCCAGGGATCTGAAAGTGGCTCCGCTGATCATCAATGGGCCGGCGGATCATGTGCACCTGCTTCTATCGGTCGCGGCCACGGTTTCGATCGCCGTTGTGTTGCGAGTGCTGAAGACCAATTCTTCCCGTTGGGTACACGAGCAGTTCCCGGAGCGCAGGCGGTTCGGGTGGCAGTCCGGGTACAGCGCGTTCACCGTGAGCGGCTCCAGGCGGGAGGACGTGCGGAAGTACATCGCTTCCCAGCAGGAACATCACCGCAAGATCTCATTTCAAGAGGAGTTTGTCACCCTGTTGAAGAAACACGGGTTGGAATTCGACGCTGGGGAATTGTGGGGGTGATGCTCTTACGCCCCTGAAAGGGGCTGTTCCAAGACAGAGGACGGTGTTCCCGACGGCTTGCGCCGTGGGCTATTTTTATTCGGTCTACGAACTTTAGCATGAGCCCCAACGGACCGGAGCGTTATACTGGCTTCAGGAGCGGCGCAATGAACGACGAGGTCCAAGATCTGTTGAACACGGGCTACAGGCCGGCTGTCGTCGGGCCGCAGCCTTTTTCGTTCGAGGATCTTTTGCGGAGCGTCGAACCCGGCGCCGGACCAGGAGACGGAGCGCTTTGTAGCGGCAGTCTACGCGGACCGCCGCCAAGCGGCCGAAGAATCCCAGGCTGAATGAGCCAGATTGTCGTCAACACCGACGTAGCCTCCTACATCTTCAATTGGCATTCCTTGGCGCCGCAATTCGCCGACGCCTTGCGCGGGTCCGAGTTGATTCTGTCATTCATGACGGTTGCGGAATTGCGCATGGGCGCGATTTCGGCGGGCTGGGGCGGTCGCCGGCGCGTTCTCCTCGAGCAATTCATGCAGCGATTTCAGTTGGTTTACGCAGACAACGACTTGTGCACGGTTTGGGCGCGGATTCGCGCCGATGCACGGGCGGCGGGCCGCGCATTGAGTCCGCAAGACGCATGGATCGCGGCAACTGCATTGGCTCTCGACGCGCCGCTGGCGACAAACAACCGGCGCGATTTTGAGCACGTTCAGAGACTCCGGCTGCTATTGCCTTAGGCCCTGGTTGTGAATATAGCCGATCTACGATACTCGATGTCACGCCGTCGCGGGCTTGGGGGCGTGGATTTCTTGAAGGCTCCAGACGCGGATGGGGTCGCGGCGGCGGGCGGATACTGCGTCGGCGGCGGCTCTCGCTCCGCTCATGGTGGTGATGCAGGGGACGCGGTACATGACGGCGCTGCGGCGGATCGCTTTTTCGTCGTTGAATGCCGGCGCGCCGGTGGTCGTGTAGATGGCCAACTGAATCGAACCGGCCTTCAGCAAATCCACTACGTTCGGACGGCCTTCGTTGACCTTCAGCACGGTCTTGCACGCGAGGCCCGCCGCGCGCAATGCGGCGGCGGTGCCGCGCGTGGCTACCAGGTTGAAGCCAAGCTCACTGAACCTGTGACCGATATCGACGGCATCGGCTCTCTGGCGGTCGTTGACGCTGATGAACACGGTGCCCTTCTCGGGCAGCGTGACGCCGGCGGAGATCTGAGCTTTGAGGAACGCTTCGCCGAAGTTGATGCCTACGCCCATCACTTCTCCGGTGGAGCGCATCTCGGGCCCCAATGCCGGGTCCACTCCGGGGAACTTGCTGAATGGGAACACGGGTGATTTTACGAAGTGCTGAGGCGCGCTCAGCGTGCCGGTGACCATGCCGCCGGTGAGGTCCGTGCAGTCCTTCAGCTTCTGACCCATCATCAGCCGGACCGCAACCCTGGCCAGCGGAACGCCCGCCGCCTTGCTCACGTACGGACCGTGCGGGAGGCCCGCGGATTCACTTCCAGCACATAGACCGTTCCGCTCTGAATGGCGTACTGCACGTTCATCAGGCCGATCACCTGCAGCGCCTTCGCCAGGCGCACGGTGTAGTCTTCAATGGTTCGAATGGTCTGCGGCGCGAGCGATTGCGGCGGCAGAACGCAGGAGCTGTCGCCCGAATGCACGCCGGCTTCCTCGATGTGCTCCATGATGCCGGCGATGAGCACGTCATCGCCATCGCCGAGCGCATCCACGTCCACTTCCGTGGCGTCTTCGAGGAAGCGATCCACCAGCACGGGACGCTCCTGCGAGAACGTTACCGCTTCGCGCATATAGCGGCGCACGCTATCCTCGTCGTAGGCGATTACCATGGCCCGCCCGCCCAGCACGTAGCTAGGCCGCACCAGCACCGGGTATCCGATGCGGCGCGCGATCTCGCAGGCTTCTTCCACGCTGGTGGCGGCGCCGTTGGCGGGGCAGGGAATCTGCAACTCGTCGAGAAGCTTCCCGAACAGCTTGCGGTCTTCGGCCAGATCGATGTTGGATGGGTCCGTGCCGATGATCGGAACGCCGTTACGCTTGAGCGGCAGAGCCAGGTTGAGCGGCGTCTGGCCGCCGAACTGAACGATTACGCCATCGGGCTTCTCGGTATCGCAAATGTTCAGCACGTGCTCCAGCGTCAGCGGTTCGAAGTAGAGGCGGTCGCTGGTGTCGTAATCGGTCGAGACGGTCTCCGGGTTGCAGTTGACCATGATCGACTCGACGCCCATCGCCTGAAGGGCGAACGACGCATGGCAGCAGCAGTAATCGAATTCGATTCCCTGGCCGATGCGGTTCGGCCCGCTGCCCAGAATCATGACCTTTTTGCGCGTGCCCGGATCGGCTTCGCAGGAACTTTCGTAATTGGAATAGAGGTACGGTGTGAAGCTTTCGAACTCGGCCGCGCAGGTGTCCACGCGGCTGAAGACGGCCTTGACGCCCAGTTCCTTGCGCCGGTTGCGGACCTCGATCTCGGTGGTTCCCCAGGTTTTGGCGAGTTGGACGTCGGAGATGCCATAGCGCTTCGCGCGGCGGAGGAGATCGGCGGTGACATGGGCGGGCAGGACCGCTCCGTCGAGGTCGCGACCGAGCCGGCCTGTGCCCAGAGGGCACCCAGGTGTACCGGCAGGAATGCCGGTACGCAGCCAAGATTGGCCGCCCCACACAGACCCGGCGTCTTCATTACCTGTGGTGGGCGGCTGCGGCTCATGGGACACTCCCTGACGGTCGCGGGGCGGGGCGGATGCCTCCGCTCCCTGAGGGTCGCGGGGCGGTTCGGAGGCCTCCGCTCCCTTACGGTCGCGGCTCGGTTCGAGGGCCTTGCTGTCAGCGCAGGCAGGCCGGGAGGCCCGCCCCACTTCTTTTTCAAAATCGGAAAGTTCCTTGAGCTGACCGAGGAACCAGGGGTCAATCGCCGTCAGCTCTTGGATTTCTGCAAGCGGCATTCCGCTCGCGATGGCAAAACGCACGTACCCAAGGCGTTCCGGCGTAGGAGTGATGAGCTTCTGCGTGATGAGAGCCTTGTCGAAGTTCTCCGAGCCGAATGCCTTTCCCGTTTCGAGGCTGCGGATGCCCTTCGAGAGCGCTTCCTTGAACGTGCGGCCGATGGCCATCACTTCGCCGACCGATTTCATCTGCGTACCCAGCACGGGCTCCGCTCCGGGGAATTTCTCGAAGGCCCATTTAGGGATTTTCACCACGACGTAATCGATAGTCGGCTCAAAGCACGCCGGCGTCTTGCGCGTGATATCGTTGCGAATCTCGTCGAGCCGGTAGCCGACCGCCAGCTTGGCCGCGATCTTCGCGATGGGGAATCCGGTGGCCTTGGAAGCCAGCGCGGAGCTGCGCGAAACGCGCGGGTTCATCTCGATGATGACCATCCGCCCGGTTTTCGGATCGATGGCGAACTGCACGTTGGAGCCGCCCGTATCCACGCCGATTTCGCGCAGGCAGCGAATGGCGCCGTCGCGCATCATCTGGTATTCGCGGTCGGTTAGGGTCTGGGCCGGCGCCACGGTGATGGAGTCGCCGGTGTGCACGCCCATGGGGTCGAAGTTTTCGATGGGGCAAACGATGATGCAGTTGTCGGCCAGGTCCCGCATCACTTCCAACTCGTACTCTTTCCAACCGAGCACGCTCTCTTCGGCCAGGACCTCGTGGACCGGCGAAAGCGCCAAGCCGCGCTCCAGGATCTCGAGCAGATCTTCCTGGTTGTAGGCGATGCCGCCGCCCGTGCCGCCCAGCGTGAAGCTCGGCCTGAGGATCACCGGATATCCGATGCGCGCGGCGAACTCCTCCCCGGCCTTGATGCTGTTGACAAGCTGCGATTGCGGCGTCTCGAGGCCGATCTTCCGCATGGCGTCCTTGAACAGGAGCCGGTCTTCGGCCTTCTTGATGGCTTCCAGACGCGCGCCGATGAGTTCCACGCCGTATGCTTCCAGGATGCCCTTCTCGGCAAGCTCCACGGCGAGATTCAGGCCGGTCTGGCCGCCTACGGTGGAAAGCAGCGCGTCGGGCCGTTCACGCTTGACGATCTCTTCCAGGTAGGTGGTGGTGAGCGGTTCGACGTAGGTCTTGTCGGCCAATTCCGGGTCCGTCATGATAGTGGCCGGATTGGAATTGACCAGGATGACTTCAAAGCCGTCGGCTCGCAGGGCCTTGGCGGCCTGCGTACCGGAGTAGTCGAACTCGCAAGCCTGCCCAATGACAATAGGGCCGCTGCCGACGATGAGGATTCGGTGGAGATCGTCGCGTCTGGGCATTACCGCTCCAAGAAGGCAGGCCTGGAGGCCTGCCCCACCATGAGCTTTACGAAGTCGTCGAACAAGTAGTGCGAATCGTGTGGACCTGGGGCCGCTTCGGGGTGATATTGCACGCAGAACGCGGGGTAGTTGCGATGGCGGAAGCCCTCGAGCGTCTGGTCGTTCAGGTTGACGTGGGTGATCTCAATCGAATTGAGGTCGAGCGAATCGGGGTCCACGGCGAAACCGTGGTTGTGCGAGGTGATCTCGACACGCTTGTTCAGCTCGTTGCGCACCGGATGGTTCGCGCCGCGATGCCCGAACTTCAGCTTGTAGGTCTTTCCGCCCACCGCCAAGCCTAGTAATTGATGTCCCAGACAGATTCCGAAAACCGGCTTCCTGCCGATTAGCTTCCGGATATTCTCCACCTGGGTCCGCAGGGGTTCCGGATCGCCCGGTCCGTTCGATAGGAATACGCCGTCCGGTTTGAGCGCGAGCACGTCTTCCGCCGAGGTCAGAGCGGGGACCACGGTGATGCGGCAGCCAACCTGTCGCAAGCGGCGCAGAATGTTAAGCTTAATTCCAAAATCATAAGCTACTACATGAAGTCGTGGCTCGGGAGGAGCGGGGACCGGTTCCGATGGTGAGCAGGCCTCCACAGGCTGATTCCATTCATACGCCTTGGGGGTGCTGACCCGGCTAGCCAAATCCAAACCGGCCATGGTCGGGATAGAACGGGCTTTCTCGACCAGCGCAGCCACGCCAAGAGGGCTCCCGCCTCCGGTGGCCGAGAGCACGCCACGCATCACGCCGCGGGTGCGCAGGTGGCGCACCAAGGCGCGAGTGTCCAAGCCGGAGACAATCGGAATGCCGTTGCGGCCCAGGAAGGAACTTGCCTCGGCGTCCGACCGCCAGTTGCTCGCCATCGGCGAGAACTCCCGCACCACCAGGCCTTCGATGTACGGCCGGGCCGATTCGTTATCGCTCGCGCTGGTCCCGTAGTTCCCGATTTGCGGGTTTGTGAGGATGACAATCTGTCCGGAATAGGAAGGGTCGGTGAAAACTTCCTGATAGCCGGTGAGAGCGGTATTGAATACTACCTCGCCGGAGCGTTCGGCGGGCGCGCCAAAACTCCTGCCTTCGAAGACCGTGCCGTCTTCCAAGGCCAGGATTGCAGTATTCAACTTGGGTGATTCCTCCCCAGGGTGTGGATAAGCTTCATTCTATCAGGAGAAACGGGCCAACTCGATTTCGGATTTCGGGTCAAAAGCCAATTTCCGTAGCAGTCCGATTCCGGACATCTCGACATGAATGTCGAGACGGCACGCTGGAAGCGCGCGCCACGGTTTATGGCGCGGGTCACCAGTCCGAGTACGGGGTGCCATCGAGGGCGGTTTTGTCCGAGCCGCTCTTGACGTCGAAGATTCCGGGCTGGCTTTGATCGACGCTCTGGTCGGTGTCTTCGAGGATGACCTTCCAGCTCTGGTTGGAGCGGGTCATGGGGTCCACGGGGATCGCGCGCAGATAGCCTTCCGATACCAGATCCTGCAACTGCTGCGGAGCCTTCATCTTGTCGTAGGTGTAATTATCGATTACCGAGCGCAATGTTTGCAGGTTCTGATGGAGCACGGCCTCTTTGGATCTTCGGATGGTGTTGCTGTAGATCGGAATGGCCATCGAGATGAGGACCACGATGATGGTGATCACCACCATCAGCTCGACGAAGGTGAATCCGCGCTGGCGTCGCCGAGGCCGCGCCTGCGCGCTACCACTGGGCGTAGGGCGTGCCATCGGATCCTTTCTCGGTGGTTTTGCTGTAGACATCGAACACGTTCTGGCCGCCCCAGCTTGTGGACTTGGGATCGTCCTGATCGCTCCGCATCCCCCACTCGGCCTTTCCCGTGAACGGGTCTATGGGGACTCGCCTCAAGAAACGCATCTTGGTGGCGTCGGCGTTGTTCATGGTCGCGCCTTCCACAAGAATTTGAAGAGACTCCGGATATCCATCCGATCCAGTCTTGATTGGGCCGAAGTAGTTGGCCAGCGCGCAGTCGTGGTACCGGTCGATGGCGTAGCGCATGTCGTCCAGCGCGGCGCGCAGGCTCCGCTCGCGTTCCGCGCGGACTTTGGCTCGCGCCAGCGGCACGGCCATGCTGGAGAGCACCAGGAGGATCGTGAACGCCACGATCAACTCCACGAGCGTCATGCCGCGTTGGGTGGGACGGGTCATAAAGCGGGAGCCAGAAGCCAGAAGCCAGGAGCCAGAATAAAGCCATCCATCGTCATAAGCGGCGTGCTCGTTGTTGGCTGCTCATCGCTTTTGGAGCCCGATGCCTGAATGGCGGTACGCGGTGTCATCCTTCTGGCTCCTGACTCCTGACTCCTGACTCCTTCCCTCTCACTTTATCGTCACCGCCAATTGCGGGCTCGACGCTCCGACTGCGAAGCCCTGCGAGTTCCGCGCCGTCACGTTCAAGGCGCCTACATTGGTGGTTCCCGCGGCTAGGGCCTGGAACCTCACCAGAAGCAGAGTACCGGACCCTGTGACGCCAGCGGCCCCAGCCGGCCGGCCCAGCGTCTGGATCACGGCAACGCCCTGGTCGTTCTGGATCGCGCGCGCGAACATGGGCTGCTGGCCGTCCCGGCTGAACAGGTCCCCGGGAGAAATGTCCGTGATGCTCAGCAGCTTTGGACTGTACTGAAGTTGAATGGGGCCGGCGTTGACGACGTCCGTCCCTCCATCCAATACCAAGGCCACCGTGAATGTTCCATTGACCGCCGTTTCGACCATTGCGGGCGCGAAGTGCGAGACGGCGCTTGAGGCCGGCGGCCCTGGCGCGGTGGATCCGGGAAGCGCGGAAGCCGCTCCCGGCCGCAGCAATTGCTGGAGCGCCGGCGGCACCATTCCGGCAGGCGCAGCGCCCGGCCCCGGCGGAGAAAACGGCGATGAAGCCGGTCCAGGGACCGGCGGCGCGGCCGCTGCGCCCGGCGTGTTCGCGTTGCCGGGAGTGATCTCGATGGGCGCCGAGGGCGCCTTCTTCCGCTCTTCTTCCTCTTCGGGGTTCCGCGCGTAGTTCAGCTTCGTGGCGTTTGTAGGGCCTACTTCGATGGCGCGCAGGTTGAGCGGCGTGAATTCCGGATTGCGCACGATGTGAGGAACCAGCGCGATCATCAACTCGCTCACCTCGTGATCGGTGCTTTGGCCCTGGAAGAGCTTCCCGAGCAACGGTATTTTGGAAAGGCCGGGCGTGCCGGTCACGGTCCTGGTGTCTTGAACCTTGAGAAGCCCGCCGATGAGGCTCACTTCGCCTTCCTTCAATCGCACGTCGTGCTTGATGGAGTCTTTGGCGATGATCGGTTCGTTGAGCCCGCCCAAACTCACCGTTCCGCTCTGGCTGGATACTTCCAGCTCCACGTGAATGGAAATCTCGCCGTTGTCATGAACCCGCGGCGTAAGCTTCACGATGACGCCCACGGATTGCTGTTGAAACTGCGTGCTCACCAGCGGGCTCACCGTGGAAACGCCCGCGGCCAGTCCCGTTCCGTAACTACCCGTCGCGTAGGGGATCAGCTCTCCGACGGACAGGTCCGCTTCCACGTTATCCACGGTACGCACCTGGGGCTGTTGGAGCACGTTGACCTTGGTGTCGCTCATTACGGCCTGGAGCAACGCCCCAGGCAGGGTCGTGGAGAAATCCGAAGTCCTGAGATGCCCGAGGTTCGACAGGGGTATGGCGGTTCCAGTGGCTGTCGAACCCGTCGTCGTGGTGGTCCCGGTTGTGGTCGTCGAGTTCGTAGTGGTAGTTCCCGTGGTGTTCGCGTTGGTCACGACTTGCAGCCCGCTACGGGGCGTGAAATTCGCGGGAATGTTGATGCCGGTCGGGGAAAGCGCCGCGGCCAATTGGCGGCTGTGATCGGTATCCGTAGACATCACCACGATATCCACAACCACCTCGGCCTTGGGACGGTCTAGATCGCGGAGGACTTTCTCGATCAGCGCAATCTGGTCCGGCTCGCCGCGCGCCAGAAACGCGTTTTGTCCGGTGATGGCCATCACCTGCTGGATGCCGGACATCATGCGGGCGGCGTTCATGATCTCCTGAAGTTCCGTGTTCTGCTGAACGTTCGAGAGATAGAACACTTGCACCACCTGGTCCGCGTTGTTCACGCGGTTGTTGCGGTCGTTTCCAGTCACGAAGATCGTATTGGTGGAAACAGGCTTCCAATACGAATTCGTGAGCAACCCCAGGTAATCGAACGCTTCTTCGATGGTGCAATCCTGAAAATCCACGGACGGATTCCGCAGCGTCACGTTGGACTGGAAGGCTGGATCCCACAATACGTTGATGCCCGCGTATTTTCCGAGGCTCTCGAACAGCAGCCGCGGCTGGTTGCTCTTGATGACCACGTTGCGCACCGCGTTGGTGGGCTTCAGCACGGGTGGCCCCAGAATGCGGTTGAGCTGCTGTTCCCGGTCTTTCCGCAAGGATTGAAGCGGAGTGAGCGCACGCTCCTCCGGCGTGGATTCCTTCCCCGTCTGCGCCACTCTGTCCTTTTCGCGCTGGATCATCTCGCCGGTGTTGCGGATTTCCTGCACGGCGACCGCGGAGCCAGGGTTGATGGTGAAGGCCCGTTGAAACTCCAACATCGATTCGTCGAGCTGCCCCTGCGCGCGCAATTTCAGGCCCTTATCGACGTGCGCCTGTCCCGCCTGGAAGCGCGCCCGCTGGACGGCGATCTGGTACTGCATGTCGGAGGGACTCGCGGCCAGCGCCTTTTCATACGCCGCCAGCGCCTTATCCCAATCCTTCTGATCTTCGGCTGCCAGACCCTGCGCGAACTCCTTGTTAACGTTTACCTTCCGGGGGGCGGCAAACCCCTGCAGGCCTACAAGCAGCGCGGCAGTCAGGGCCGCCGCGGCTAAGCGATTGAAACGGAACATAATTACGTCGTCTCCCGGCTTGGCGGACCCGCCGTGCTAAGATGAAGTCCGATTCCGCCGTCTAGGGGCATCTAAACGCATTGACGCTGCGGGACTTCCAGGCGTTGAGGGCAAAAAGTGGCCGGCCGCGAGACATCCGATAGAATCCTGAGCGAAAACCGGCAGGCCCGCCACAACTACTTCCTGATGGACCGGTTCGAAGCGGGGATGGTCCTGACGGGGACCGAGGTCAAGGCGGCCAAGGACGGCAAGATCCAGCTCGTGGACGCCTACGCAGCGATCATCGCCAACGAGGCTTGGCTGGTGAACGCGCACATTGGCCAGTACTCGCACGGCAACCGCGAAAATCACCCCCCCGTGCGCGACCGCAAGCTGCTGCTGCACCGCAAGGAGATCGACAAGCTGCTGGGGCAGTCGCGCGAGAAGGGTTTAGCGCTCATCCCCACGCGGATCTACCTGAAAAAGGGCCGCATCAAGTGCGAGGTGGCCGTGGCCAAGGGCAAGAAACTGCACGACAAGCGAGAGGCCGACCGGGCCCGGACGGCTGAAGACGAAGCGCGCGCGGAGATGCGGCGGAGGGGGTAGGGCTTTCCGCTATCCGCCGTCCGCTATCCGCTCCCTCGTTCCCGTGCTGAGTGTTTCCGTGCCTGATACCCCAGCGGCACGGAAACGGAAACTCGGCCGGTGGCGCCCTGAAGGCGAACCCTAACTCACCGCGTCGGCTTGCGTCCGGCGGATTTCCATGCAGCCACGGCCTAGGGGGAGTAGCTTGCCGGGGTTCAGACGGCCGGTTGGGTCGAATAAATCCTTGAGCGCGCGGATCATATCGAGCGTGTCCTGGGTGAACATCTTGGACATCATCTCGTTCTTTTCCATGCCGACGCCGTGCTCGCCGGTGATGGAGCCGCCGGCTTCAATGCAGTACTCGAGGATTTCTTCGCTGGCCTTGCGCGCGAGTTCCAGGTCGCCGGGCTTGCGCGCTTCGAACAGGATCAGCGGGTGCATGTTGCCGTCGCCCGCGTGGAAGATGTTGCTGATCGTCAAGCCCGTGCGCTGGGCCACTTCCGAGATGAAGCGCAGCGTGGGGGCGATTTTGGTGCGCGGTACCACCCCATCCTGCACGTAGAGGTTTCTGCCCACGCGCCCGATGGCGCCGAACGCTCCCTTGCGGCCCTGCCAGAGCAAGTCGCGCTGCTCGGCGGAATTTGCAACGCGGAATTCGCGCGCGCCGCAAGCCATGCACGCTTCGCGGATTTGCTTTTCCTGCTCCTCGACGGCTTCCTTCAGCCCCTCGACTTCAATCAGCAGCACGGCTCCGGCGTCCATCGGGTATCCGGCGTGGGTAGCCTCCTCGATGATGCGGAGCAGAACGCCATCGAGCATCTCCAGCGCCACGGGCGTGATGCCGCGGGCGGTGATTTCGGCTACGGTCCGCCCGGCGTCTTCGTTGGATTCGTAGATGGCGAGAGCCGTCCGCACCGCTTCGGCCTTGCGCATCAGCCGGACCACAGCCTTGGTCACCAGCGCCATGACGCCTTCGGAGCCGGTCAGCAGGCCCGTCAGATCGTATCCGGGAAGGTCCGGTTCCTTGCCGCCGGTTTCCACCACGCTGCCGTCCGGCATCACCAGTTCGAGCCCGAGCACGTGATTGGTGGTGACGCCGTGGGCGAGGGTGTGCGGCCCTCCGGCGTTCTCGGCGACATTCCCGCCGATGGTGCAGGCCTTTTGGCTCGATGGATCGGGCGCGAAGAAGCATCCATCGGCTTCGACCGCCGCAGTGATATCCAGATTGACCACGCCGGGCTCGACCACCGCCCTTTCATTATCCAGATCGGTTTCGAGAATGCGGTTCATCCGGGCGAAGGCTACGACCATGCCGCCTTCGCGCGGTATAGACCCTCCCGAAAGCCCGGTCCCGGCGCCACGGCCCAGGAAAGGGATTTTGAACTCGGCGGCAAGTTTGACCAGCGCGGATACCTGCGCCGTGGTACGCGGGAACACGACGATATCGGGCCGAGCCGTATCGACGCTGCCATCGTATTCGTAGAGCGCGAGATCCTCGGGACGGTCCAGATAGCCGCGCGGTCCCACAATGGCCGCAACGCGATGCGTCAACCCCGCCGGCAGCATGGCTTTAGTGTAACTGGAGATTGGGGGCTGGGGGTTGGGGGCTAGGGGTTGGGGAGAGCGGCGTTGCGTTCCGATTGTGTTTTCCCTAGCCCCAAACCCCGACTCCCGGTCCCCGCTAGTGTAGTGCGGAGACAATAATGGACAGTAAGATTCGGGCAAGGGCAAAGCGGGGACAGGCGCGAAGTTTCGCAAAAGGCGCGAAATTCGAGCCTGTCCCCGTTTTGCAGGCTGTAATCATAATGTGCGGGAATTGCGCCGCACTGAACTAGTATAGCGTTTCAATAAAACATTTCCGTTTAGATTTGTTTGCCGCTATACTGAATCATGGCGGGTAAATCTGGACGGCCCAAACTGATCCTGACTCCTGAACAGAAAGAGGAACTGGCGCGATTGAGCCATTCACGGGGCGCCCCTGCGCGGGAGGTGCAGCGCGCCCAAATCTTGTGCCGCTTTGAGGCGGGCGAGTCGATCACGGGGATTGCAGGGGCGTTGAAGACGACGCGTCCCAGCGTGCGGAAATGGGTGGACAAGGCGCTCGCCATGGGGGCTTCAGCCGCCCTTAAGGACACCTGGCACCGTCCACATGCTCCCGTGATTACCGAGGAGGCGAAAGCGTGGGTCGTGCATTTGGCTTGTTCCAAACCGAAGGAGCACGGTTACGCCGCCGAACTATGGACGCGAAGCCTGCTGGCCCGGCATGTGCGCCAGCACGCCGCACAGGCCGGGCACCCATCGCTGACGAAAGCAGCCAAAGCCACGGTACATCGGATTCTCGCCGCCCAGCCTTTGCACCCGGAACGAGTCCAGTATTATCTGGAAAAGCGCGACCCCGAGTTTGAGGCCAAAATGAAAGATATCCTGTTGGTTTATCAGGACGTTGCGCTTCAAAATGAAGCGCGCGCCGGAGACGCAACCCCTAGCGTCATCACGGTCTCAGTAGACGAGAAACCCGGATTACAAGCTCTCGCCAATACCACTCCGGACCTGCCGCCCGTTGCTGGCAAATATCCAACCGTTGGCCGCGATCATGAATACAAACGCCTGGGTACTTGTTCGATCCTGGCGGCTCTGGATCTGCACGACGGTCATGTAACCGCCCGCGTCGAGCGGCGGCATCGCAGTCGCGAGTTCATCGGCCTGCTGAAAGATCTGGACACCTGGTACCCCGCCGACTGCACGCTTCGACTGGTCCTCGACAACCACTCGGCGCACATCTCAAAAGAGACGCGGGCCTACCTGGCCACACGCCCGAATCGCTTCCAGTATGTCCTGACACCGAAGCATGGATCGTGGCTCAATATCGTCGAAACCTTGTTCGGCAAAATGGCGAGGACCTTCCTGCGGCACATCCGCGTTCAATCCTGGGCTGAACTCCGCCAACGAATCATCCAGGGGATCGCGGAGATCAACGCCGCTCCGGTCGTCCACCGTTGGAGAAAATTCGACGCTCTGGCCCAGGTCAATCAGGAAAGTCTTTAATGAAACGATATACTAGTAAGGCATTCCCGGCAACGGCGGGGGCACGGGAGTGATCTTACCCCAGCCCTGCGATTGCGCGGTCTTCATGTCCTGAATCAGTTGGTCGGGCAGTTTCTCGTTCAGCTTCGGCCGTCCGTCCTGGTTGCACAACTGCCAGCCTACCGCGCCCATCGTCTTCACGACGATCTGCATCTCGTGATAGTCGATCTTCTCCGGCGTGTCCGTGGGCCGGTGGTAGTCGGGGTGCAGTCCGGTGGTGAAGAATGCAACCGGAATCCCCACCTTGGCGAAATTGTAGTGGTCGCTGCGGTAGAAGATGCGCTGGCCGTTGGGTTGCGGTCCCAGGTTGTCGTGCGTGGCGTCGGGTGCCGTGGTGTCGTAGAAGTGATTGAGCTTCATCTTCAGGTAATTGCCGTTGACCGTCTCGATCGTCTTCTCCAGGTCGTCGCTGCTGATATTCGGCCCCACCAGCAGAATCTCGCCGGGGTCCACCAGCACGTGCGTGGCATCGGAATCCGTGAATCCAGGGCCCTTCGTGCGACCGATCATGTCCATGTTCAGATCCGCCACTACGTTCTTCAGATCGAACGGCGGGAACTGAGTGAAATATCTGCGAGCCCCAAAGGCCTTTCTCTTCGCCGCCCATCCACATGAAGAGGATGGAGCGGCGCGGGCGCATGCCCTTGGCCACGCCGGCTGCGTAAGCATGGGCGACGCCGAGCAGACCCGAGGAACCCGAGCCGTCGTCGTCCGCTCCGTTGTTCACGTTGTGCCCGTCGGGCAGGGGAGCGCTGAATCCGATGTGGTCCAGATGCGCGCTGATGACCACATACTCGTTTTTCAACGCGGGGTCGCTGCCCTCGATGATACCGACGACATTCTCGGAATGGTTCTTCAGGTTGTGCACCGACACTTTGACGTTCAGCTTCTTGTTGCCGGCGAACTCGAAGGAATCCAGCTTGGTGTTATTCCCCGCGCCGTAGAAAACCTGCTGCGCGGTTACCGTCTCGCCCTGGAACATCGCGTTGGTGAGCGCCAGTCCAGCGGTGACCGATGGGACCGCCGGGCACGCCGGGGGAGTCTGGAATTTCACCGGCTGAAACGCCGGGCCGTTCAGACTGGCAGCGCCGGCGCGCCCGCCACCGCCGCCCGCGGCGCCTGCCGGGTTGGACATGGTGGCCAACTGCTGGAAATTGGCGATCGTCACAACGCCCAATGCTCCGTTCTTCGCGCCGTATTGCTCGGGAGTCATAAAATCGGCGCAGGCCTGGCCGAGCGGATTGGGAGCCGCCGCGCCGCGTCCGCCTGCGCCGCCGCGGGCCGCGGGCTGTGCGCCGGCGTTAGCCGCGCCCGCCGCCGCATCCGGAGCTGCGGCGCCCGCACCGCGCCCGCCGGCGCGTCCGCCGCGCCCGCCGCCCGCCGCTTGCTGAGCCGCGAGCTCGGGAGGCTGTCCGGCCACCACGATGATCTTACCCTTCACGTCGATTCCCTTATACGGATCGACGTTGCCTTTGTTGATGAAGTAGCCGTTGCCGGCGAACACGAGGTTGGCGGAAGCATCCAGAGCCTCTACGGCATTACCTCCCCGGCCGCCACCACCGCCGCCGCCGCCGAACGCAAACCCGCCGCCCGCAGCTACCGCGCCTGCCGCCCAATCCTTGCCGTAATCAAAATCCGTGGTACGGACTTCAGGAGTCGCCGCGGCGGCGCCGGCGGCTCTGCCGCCCCCCGCGCCCCCACCGCCTCCAGCCCCCGCGCCGCCCCCGCGCGCGCCACGGCCGCCCGCCGCGGCCGCCGGACCGGTTAGAGAGAGCTTGCTCTCCTCGGGTACGAGTTGATTGAAGAACAACTCCAGGGGCACGAAATACGGCTGTAACGGACCAACCGTGCCTGTCGTGCTGCCGCCGGGCTTGAGGCCCCATTCCGCCAAATGGCTGGCTACGTAAAGCGCCGCGGCGTCATATCCGCGCGACGGCAGATTGCGGCCTTCCATCTGGTCGGAGGCCAGGAAATAATCGTACGCCTTCAGCTCATCCTCGCCGATGGCATCCACGTTTCCGTAAGTGGGTGGAGCCGCGTTCTTGGCGGCCGCGGTCTTCTTGGTGGCCGGTGCTTTGGACTGCGTTGGGGTTTGGCCGGCTCCCATGACGGAGAGCCCGGCCAGTGCCAGAGCGCCTAATATGGCGCAACTATTGAAAATCGAACGCATAGTACCTCAGGTTGACAATTTTCGGAAAAGGCCATTCTAGCGCGGATTGGCCGCGTTGCCGGGAATTACCTGGCGTTTGGACCTGCCGGCTGGCCTTCGGCGATCTGCCGCAGATAGCGCTCGGCCGCTTCGCGTTGCTGCTGAACGGTCGGGCTGGTAACCGGAAGGGTCAACGAATTCGCCCAGGAACCGTACATCGCGTTCGGCAGGACGATCCACTTCGTCCCCCAGCGGTCCGCATACTTCGCGGCCAGTTCCTTCCGGTGCGCCACCGTGTCCGCCGCGCCGGAAACAAAGTCGCCGAAATCGTCGCCGAAGAGCAGCAGGATTCTGTAACGCTTGGCGATTTCCATCCGCCGCGTGCCCTTGTCGGAAGTCCAGTCGGGCTTCTCGCCCCTGCAATAAAGGGTCTCTACCTTCGAGTCGAGCGGGAACCCGTCGCGCCGCAAGTTGGTCCGCGTGGCGTCCTTGAGATCCGCGTCCCGGTTGGTCACATAGAAAACTGTCACCCCGCGGGAATGCGCATAGGCCGCGAACGGGAGCGCTCCGGGAAGCGCCGCCGCCCGCGCCTCATTCACCCATGACTTCCACGCATCGTCCTTGCTCTGCGCGCCCGGCAACGCCTGCCGCGCCTCGTACGGCGAGTTGTCGAGGATGGTCTCATCGAGATCCATGACGATGGCCGGAGGCAAGGAACGAAACGCCTTCCCCTCCTGCTCTACAGCGGCGGTCCAGTTGCGGTCTCCGATCGCACGGTCCAGGTCCGATCGCGCCAGCGTGTACGCTTGGATTAGCGACGCGTTGTGTTCCACGGCCGTACCGGCCCACAAAACGCTCGAAACAATATCCTGCGCGCAGGCGGCGCCGGTCAGCAAACATAAGAAGGCGGGAATCGCCAAGACGGCCCTTATCCGTTTCACGGCATCATCCTCCGAAACAGCCTCATGTTAAAGGATAGTCGGTCATGCGCGCTTCGAATCGAATACGCCATTTGAGAAGATAGACGCGTGGCCTCATCCCGAGCCGAACGGAAGCGCGAGAAGGCGCTTTCCGAGAAGTATCCGCCCTCCCAGCCGTGCTCGTGCGACGTCTGCCTGCAGTACTGCATCCGGCCCGGCTGGTGGACCGTTAAGCAGGCCTCGGCCGCCGTGGATGCGGGCTACGCGAGCCGCATGATGCTGGAGGTCGCTCCCGAGCGGACCTTCGGCGTGTTATCGCCGGCGTTCCAGGGCTGCGATGGCGGGTTCGCGCTTCAGGAGCACGCCACGCGCGGGTGCACGTTTCTGAAAGACAAACTTTGCGAACTCCATCCAACGCCATTTCAGCCCCTGGAGTGCCGCTTCTGCCACCACGACCGAACGGGCCTCGGTCCCCAGTGCCATGCGGCGCTGGAAGAAGACTGGAAAACGCCTGCCGGCCGAGCGCTGGTCTCCCGGTGGTGCAGATTGACGGGACTCTGGGACGACTTGAGCCGCTACCGTCTGGAGAAGCTCAAGACCTGAGCATTGTGATTCGCCGACTTTTGTGAAGCCATGGAGTTTTCATCTCAACACAGCTCCGAAGAACCGATGCTGCTCAATCTCTTCAGGTCGTTCCTGTTTCCTAACGGCGATGCCTCGGCGCGCGTCATGGAAGCCATACGCACCAAACAGAAGGGCCAGATGCGTGCATCGCCCGGGGCTCGCTGGATGCCGTTCGTTGCGGTCGAAATCACCGACACGGGAACGAGCGCGTTTCGGTGGGAGGCTCGCATCGGCTCGGGCGCGTTCACTCGAACCTCGGTGACGGACGCCTACGAGCACGGCCATGGCCGCCTGGTGGTGAGCCTGGGAGGCCTGGTTCCGATCAAGAAATTGGTGGGGCCGGAGTTCGATATTGGAGAACTCCAACGTTATCTGGGCGCGATATGCTGGCTGGCGCCAGTCGCTTCGAATCACGAGTCGCTCGAATGGGAGGCCGCTGGTTCAGCTACCTTGCGAGTTCGCGACCGGCTTGGGCCGCGGGCCGCTTGGGTAGATTTTGAACTCGGGCCGGATGGCCGCCCCATCGCCTGCCGCGCCGAGCGGCCGCGCACGGCGGGTAACCGGTCCGTGATGACGCCTTGGTCGGCGCGCGCCTCCGGGTTCGAATTATGGGAAGGCTTCCGGGTGGCGAGGCGCCTGGAAGCCTCCTGGGAGTTGCCCGAAGGGACGTTCAATTACTACCGGTCCGACGTCACGTCGTTTGAAGCTGTCCCGAGTTTGAGCGAGTCCTAATTGTGTAGCCGAGCCACACCATGGGCGGGTAAACAATCATCAGGGCCAGGCTGAACCAGTGCGGCACAATGCTCCACTCCATGGCCGCCGAAGCCACGCCCATCAACTCACCAAACGCCATGAGTCCGAGCATCGCCGTCCAGGCTTTTCCCCTGGCGATCCGTGCGCAGAGATAGCCGCCCAGGATCGTGAACAACGAGTCGGTGAACAAGCTTGCCCAAAAGTAATAAAGGGGCGGCAGCTTCATGGAATTGAAGCCTGGAATCAGCGCGGCGAATATCTGATCCGCCACCACCACCAGAACTCCGATAACCGCATACCCTGCCGCCACAGCCCCGATTGTGCGCCACATAAGCCCCTCCTCTATCGGGAGAGTATACACCATAGTGAGAGAAGTGCAATTAATAAAGTGACATGACAAAGTGAAATAGTGTAACCGCCCACCGTTCACGCGCGTTTACTGGGATAGTGGATCATGTGAGGCGGAATACTATGCTCCGGCGGATTTTGATTCTCCCCGCGTCCCTCTTGCTTTTAGCCGCGGCCGATCAGCCGTGGAAAGACAAACAGGTTGCGGACTGGAACGAGGACGATACCAGGCTGATTCTTTCCGATTCGCCGTGGGCCAAAACTGTCGAGGCAACCCTAGACCGCTCCGCCAATCGCGGTCAGCGGCAGACGGGCCGCACGGGAGGGCTTGGCGGGCTGGGCGGCATTCTCGGCATTCCGGGCATTGGGGGCGTCGGCCGCTATCCCGGCGGCGGTTATCCGGGAGGGGGCTATCCAGGGGGAGGAAATCCGGGCGGCGGATACCCAGGCGGTACAACCTACCCTGGCGGCGGCTATCCGGGCGGTACTACTTACCCTGGCGGCACGACCTACCCTGGCGGGCAGTATCCCGGCGGCCAGCAGCCAGGCACTACGAATGATGGATCGGCTCAGGACCCCAATCAGCCGCCCAGACTGGCCCTGCGTTGGGAAAGCGCCGCTCCGATTCGCGATGCGGAACTGAAAGCGAAGGATGTGGACGCGCCAACCGTGGACGAGACCAGATACTACGCCATCGCGGTCTACGGCGTTCCTAGCCGATTCATCAACGAGAACGCCCAGAACCTCGCCTCGCAGCTCAAAAAGCAAGCCTCCCTCCGGCGCGATGGAAAGAAGGACCTGGCGCCCGCCAGCGTCGATGTTCTCGATCGCCCCAGTGGGCCCCTATTCGTCTACCTCTTCCCGCGAACCAAGGAAATCGGCCAGAACGACAACCGCATCGAGTTCGACGCCAAGATCGGTGCCCTGAGCTTCACACAGTCGTTCTATCTCGACGACATGATGTTCCAGGGGAAGCTGGAACTCTGAGGGGAAGGCGGCGTACGTCGCTCGGCGTCCGTCGTTCGTAGGCGTACGTCGTCAGTCGTCCGTCGCCAGTATTCACCTTTCAGCCTTCTGTCTTCTGCTTTCAGCCCCCAGCCCCCAGCCCCTACCCCTTCACGCCCAGCTTCCGCAGAAACGTCATCATGGGGCACCAGTTGGAGAATCCGGACTGGAACAGGTTCAGGCCCACAAACGCAGTGAACAGGAACCAGTACGGACTCACCCAGTAACCCAAAGCCAGGCTTGCCATCACGAATAATCCGGCGACCAACCGCAAAGACCGTTCGACATTCATGCGATGCTTCTCCTCCGATTGACTACAAAGTACACGATGGGCACGGTCATGCGCGATAGGGCGAGCGAGGCGACTTCGCCCGCCATCAGCGCTATGGCCAGACCCTGAAAGATCGGATCGAACAGAATCACTCCCGCGCCCACAACCACCGCGGCCGCGGTCAGCATCATGGGACGGAAGCGCACCGCGCCCGCGTCGATTACCGCTTCATCCAGCGGCATGCCTTCCTTGAGGCGGAGCTCGATGAAGTCCACCAGGATGATCGAATTGCGCACCACGATTCCCGCTCCGGCGATGAAGCCGATCATCGACGTGGCCGTGAAGAACGCGTGCAGCAGACCATGCGCCGGCAGAATGCCAACCAGCGAAAAAGGAATGGCCGCCATGATGACCAGGGGCGTAATGAAGGATTGGAACCACCCGACCACCAACCCGTAGATCAGGATCAGCACCGCCGCGAACGCAATGCCCAAATCGCGGAACACTTCGTAAGTGATGTGCCACTCGCCATCCCACTTCATGGAATAGTGTTCGGAGTCCGTGGGCAGCGCGGCCATGTGCCGCTCGATCGCGTAACCGCCCGGCGCCTGAAACTTATCCATCCGAGGACCGAGCCTGAGGATGGCGTACACGGGGCTTTCCATGGCCCCGGCCACATCGCCGGTCACATAGGTCACCGGCAGCAGATTCTTGTGATAGATGCTCTTGTCTTCGACTGACTCTTCGGCATGGACTAATTCGCCCAGCGCCACCAGCTTTCCCGTCCGGCCCATCACCTTGAGCGCCTCGAGTTGCTTCAAGTCGGAGCGGCTGGCGCGAGCGAGACGCAGCGTGAGCGGAATGTCCTCTTTGGCCGAATCCACGTGGAGCAAGCCGGCTTGATAGCCGGAAGAAGCCATCGCCAGGGTTTGCGCAATATCGCTTTCGGAAACGCCGCTCAGCGCAGCCTTTTCTTTGTCGACGACAAGCCTGTACTTGGGCTGATCGTCCTCTACATACCAATCCACATCCACTACGCCATTCGTGTTCTTCCACAAATCGCGGATGCGCCGCGCGATGGCGATGCGCTCGTTCAAATCCGGGCCGTATACCTCGGCCACCAGCGTTTCGAGCACCGGCGGACCGGGCGGCACTTCCGCCACTTTGATGCGCGCGCCGTAGCGGTTGGCTACCGGCAACAGGCGGTCGCGCACCTGTTTCGCAATTTCGTGGCTCTGCAGCTTGCGATCTCCCTTCGAAAGTAAGTTCACTTGTATGTCGGCGACGTTCGACCCTTGCCTTAGGTAGTAATGCCGTACCAGCCCGTTGAAGTTGAATGGCGACGCCGCTCCGGCGTACGTCTGTAGGTTGACCACCTCGGGCTGTTCGAGCGTGGCCCGCGCGAGCGCGCCGGCGGCGCGCTGGGTCTCTTCGAGCGTGGTTCCATTCGGCATATCCACAATCACCTGGAACTCGCTCTTGTTATCGAACGGCAGCATCTTGACCTTGACGTACTGAAAATAGAACAAGGAAACCGATCCGAGTAACAAGGCCACTACACCCAGTAAGAAACCCCAACGGAGCGCGGGGACGTGAAGCAGTTTCCCCATGACGCGCCGGTAAATGCGCGTGGGCAGGCTCTCTTGCTCTAAGCGATCGCCGGCATCCGTTTTGCGCAGGATTCTCACCGCGGCCCACGGAGTCACCATGAACGCCACCAGAAGCGAGAACACGATGGCCGCGCTCGCTCCAATCGGGATCGGCCGCATGTACGGACCCATCAGGCCGCCGACGAACGCCATGGGCAGAATTGCGGCTACCACAGTCAGCGTCGCGAGAATCGTCGGATTGCCGACCTCATCCACGGCTTCTATGGCTACTTCATTAGGCGGCCGGCCTCTGTTCGCCGGCATCCGCCAGTGCCGTACGATGTTCTCCACCACCACAATGGCGTCGTCCACCAGGATCCCGATGGAGAAGATCAGCGCGAAGAGCGTTATCCGGTTGAGCGTGTAGCCATACAGATAAAACACCGCCAGCGTCAGAGCCAGCGTAACCGGGATGGCTACAAATACAATCAGCGATTCGCGGAAACCGAGCGTGATCGCGATCAGGATACTTACCGAAACCACCGCGATCAGCATGTGGAACAGCAGCTCATTCGATTTCTCTGCCGCGGTTTCGCCGTAGTTACGCGTGATATCCACCTGGACGTCGGCGGGAATCACCGAACCCTTGAGGCCTTCCACGCGCTGCAGCACGTTTTCCGCGACCTCCACCGCGTTGGTCCCCTTCCGCTTCGCGATGGCGATGGTCACCGCCGGCAGAAACTCGCGCGTGCCGGCGCGCACCATGCGGACATATTGAGAAGGCTCTTCCCCTCCGTCGATCGCCTCGGCTAAATCGCGCACGAAGACGGGCTTGTCGTTCGCCACCCCGGCTACGACATTGCGCACGTCCTCGGCCGATGTAAGAAACTCGCCCGTCTCCAAGAGGTATTCCCGATTGGCGGCGTCGAATTGGCCGGATGGCAGCCTGCGGTTGGAAAGACCGAGCGCTCCGGCCACTTGAAGCGGACTCAGATTGTAGGCGGCCAGCTTCGCCGCATCCAGTACGATTCGAACCTCGCGCTTCTGCCCGCCGATCAGCGTGACGGCGGAAACGTCCGGCGTCTGCTTGATCGTGTCGTGAACCTGCGAGGCGATCTGCCGCAGTTCGAAATCGCCGTAGCGTTTGCTCGAAAGGGTGAGCGCCAGAATCGGCACGTCGTCAATCGAGCGCGGCTTCACCAACGGCTGGGAGGCGCCGGGAGGAATCAGGTCGAAGTTCGCATAGAGCTTCTGGTTCAAGCGGACGATGGCCTTCTCCTCGTCCTGCCCCACGTAGAACCGCACGATAGCCATGGAGCGGCCGGGGCTCGAAGTCGAGTAGATGTATTCAACTCCAGGGACCTCCCAGAGCAGTTTCTCCATCGGCTTGGTGACGCGCTCTTCCACTTCGCGCGCCGACGCGCCGGGCATCTGGACAAGGACGTCGATCATCGGCACGACGATCTGCGGTTCCTCCTCGCGCGGCAGACGCCACACGGCGAAGGCGCCGACCAGCAGCGCCGCGGCGATGATAAGCGGCGTGAGTTTCGATGAGATCCACGCCCGGGCGAACCGCCCGGCCGGTCCCAGCGCGCGCGTGGCCATTACCGGACCTCCACGCGAGCGCCGTCCGCGAGATTTTCGGGAATTGGGCTGATCAACTTTTTCGCCTTCATTCACGCCGGAAAGCGCTTCAACTCCATTCGGCCCGCGCGCGCCGGTGGTCACCAGGCGCGCTCTGGCGGCGCCGTCTTCGATCACGAACACCGTTTGCAACTGCCCGTGCTCGGCGAGCGCGGCCGCCGGAATGGTCAGCGCCTTGCGCATGCCCATGGGGAAATAAGCGCGCCCGAAGATACCCGATTTCAGATTGACCACCGCCGGCAGGTCGATCTTTACCGTGTAGGAACGCGAGGCCGGATCTACGGCCGGAACGATTTCCGATACGCGCGCGCCGAACCGGCTGCCCAGGGCGTCGAGCGAAACCTCCACGTTTTCCCCGGTCTTCACGGCGGGCAGTTTGGTCTCATCCACGGAAGCCTCCAGCCGAAAGTCGCCTTCCCGCTCGAGGGTGATAAGCGGCGCGCCCGGAGTCGCCAGATTCCCGGGCTCGACCGGCTTCTCCGTCACAACTCCCGCGAACGGCGCCGAAATCCGCGCGTAATCGCGCATGATGCTCGCGGCGCGGACCTCCTGCTGCGCCCGCGCCAGTTTTGGATCGAGCTGGCCGCGCCTGGCGCGCGCCATGTCATAAGCCGCCTGCGCGCCTTTCAGACGCGCGGAGGCCTCGTCGAATTCCTGGTCGGTGACGGACTTCTTCGATTCGAGTTCGGCGATTCGCCTGTAGGTGGATTGCGCCAGGTCCAGATTGGCCTTGGCGGCGGCCACGCCGTTATCCGCTTCGGGGATGGCGCTCTTCACCTCGGCCTCCGCGGCTTCGGCTTTGCGGACGTTGGTCTCGAGGTCCTGAGAGTCGAGCGTCACGAGGAGTTGACCCTCGCGAACCGAGTCGCCCACATGCACGGCAACCTCGCGCACGTAGGCCATTACTCTGCTCGAAATGGTGGCCGCCGTGCGCGCGCGAACCGTCCCGGTGGCTTCATAAACCTCCGGCCATTCCTGGCTGGTCACAGCCACAGCCTGCACCGGAACCGCGGCCCCGACAGAGACACTCTTCCGCTGCGGCTCATTCGCCCCGCAGGCGGCCAGAGCCGCCGTCGCTACCAGCGCCAACAGCGCCCCGTGGAGTGCGCCTCCGGCGCGCCATGCCGCTTTTCCAAGCGGCATCCGCCGTTCCGGCGGTGCTCGGCGGACATGCCTGCATGGACGCAGGCATGGCACGCCAGAGGCGCACTCCACGGTCGAGTGGCGGCGCACGGCCAGCGCGAGCCAAACTCCTTTCTCCTTTCTCCTTTCTCCTGCCTTCCGCCTTTCGCCTTCCGCATTCCGCATTCCCGCCGCTGCCTTCCTCACTGCAACACCTCCGAATCGGCCGTAAGACTGCCCGCGGCCAGGTCTAACATGGTGGCCGCCACTCGCTGATCGTGAATCGCCGCAAGATACCGGGTGCGGCTCTCTACCACGGCCGTTTCGTTTCGAAGCAAATCCGTCACGTTGCTCATGCCGGATTCGTAACGGTTCTGCGTAATTCTCAAGCTCTCGTCGGCTTCGGCCATGGCCGCTTTAGCTACTTCAATTCGCTGCCCGGCCGCGCGCAAACTCGCCCACGCGGCGCGGACCTGGAGCCGGACCGCCGAATCCACCCGCTGTTCATCCGCATGCGCGCGTTCCATGCCGAGGCGCGTTTCCTCGATGCGCGCTTTATCCGACCCGCCATTCAGCAGGTTCCAACGCAGCGCGATGGACGCCAGCCAGTTCGCCCCGCCCTTAGAGATGACCTGTTGCGTATCCGCTTCGAACGCCCCGTGGAAACCCACCTGCGGCCGGAGCGCGCCGCGGGCGCCATCGGCCTGAGTCTTCGCCAGATCCGCCTGGAGCCGCGTCTCGCGGGCCTCGGGACGCGACGCGGACGCATCTTGTTCCAGGCCTGCCAGAGTCACTTCCGGGAGATTCAGCGCCGCGAGCGGCGTCGCCAGAGCGTGCGGCGTATCGAGCGGCAGCCCGAGCGAATCGTTCAGCGCCGATTTCGCCACCTCCAGATCGGCCGCCCTCTGGATGCGCTGCTCGATCACCGCCGCCAGGTGTACTCGTATGGACAGCGTATCCACGTCCGTGGCCATCCCCGCCGCGCGTATGGACTCGGCGCGCGCCAGATCGGCCTCCGCCGACTTCTGCGCCTGTTCCGCCACCTTCAGGCTCTCCGTTGCGAGCGCCACGCCGTAGTACGCCTTGGCCACTCCCGCGATCACCTGCATTTCGGTGCGCCGCTGCTCCTCTTGCGCCATCTTGTGCGACAGATCGCCGGACCTCAGCGCGTTCCGCGCCTGCCCTGCGTCGTAGATCGGCTGGTCGATCGTGATTTGCGACTGGAAGTTGTTCAGAGAGTCCGGCCGGTTCAGCGGTCCGATGTCGAAGTTGTCGGGCCCAAACCGATGCTGGGTCAGCAGGGAACTGAAGACGAATACAGGATTATCGCTGCGCGCCCAGGATTCCGAGAAGTTCACCTTGGGCAGCCTGGCTCCGCGGGCTTCGTCAACATGGGCCGCGGAAGCGCTGACTTCGGCGTTGGTGGCCGCGATGGCCTGGTTCTCCTTCAGCGCCAGGCGTACCGCGTCTCGCAGTGTGAGCGCGTCCTGGGCCAGCAACGGGGCGGCCAGCGCCAGCAGAAGTAGTTTTCTCATAGGATTTGAGAGACTCGATTCCCCTCTACGTCATGGGAGATGCAATCCAGTGGCTGAGGTGACACCGCCGATCGGCTTCATCGGCCTAATTCTGGTTGCTCTGGCATCCCGCCGCCGAACCGCAAATCCTTGCCCTTCACTGAATTTCGAAGCGGGGTCGGGGCCTCGCTTGATATAATTGGACGCAAAATATCCTTATGCCTCTAAAACCCTTTCAGCCCAATCACGGGACTGAAAAGAAGATTTTCTTACTGAAACCGAGGGGATTCTGCGCTGGGGTGGTGAGGGCCATCGACGTGGTTCGGATCGCGTTGGACGTCTATGGACCGCCCGTATACGTGCGCAAGGAAATTGTCCATAACAAGCACGTGGTCGATGAACTGCGCGAGGCCGGCGCCATTTTCGTCGAGGAACTGGCAGAGGTTCCGGAAGGCGCTCGCGCGATCTACAGCGCCCACGGAGTCGCGCCTTCCGTCCGTTCCGAGGCGCACGAACGCCATCTCCAGGTGATCGACGCCACCTGTCCGCTGGTGACCAAGGTCCACCTGGAAGCCGTCCGTTTTGCGCGCGACGGCTACAGCATCGTGCTGATCGGCCACAGAGACCACGACGAGGTGATCGGCACGCTCGGCGAGGTGCCGGAGTGCAGTTACCTGGTGGAGACTGTCGACGACGTGGACAGGCTCGATCTCCCCGATCCTACGCGCGTCCGCTTCCTCACTCAGACCACTTTGAGCCTGGATGAAACCCGCGACATCGTAGAGCGTCTGCGCCAGCGTTTTCCGCACCTGCAAGGGCCTCCGGCGCAGGATATCTGCTACGCAACTCAGAACCGCCAGATGGCCGTGAAGGCGATCTCGGAATACTGCGACCTGCTGCTCGTGGTTGGGTCGCAGAACAGCTCAAATTCCAAGCGGCTCGTGGAAGTGGCCGTGAATTCCGGCGTTCAGTCGTACCTGGTGAACGATCGCGGCGAGGTTTCTCCGGGATGGCTGGAGGGCGTCAGGAATATCGGCGTGACCGCCGGCGCTTCGGCCCCCGAACACCTGGTCAACGAGCTGATCGATTATCTGCGCGAACGCGGATTTCATCAGGTGGAGGAAATCGAGCTGGTGGATGAGGACGTGCGGTTCTCGCTGCCCTCGGAGTTGATGGTTTCGATTCGATGAGTGCGCCCTCCCACGCCGGAACCGCGCTGGATGCGGCGGCGGACGCCGCCGCCGGGCGGGCCGCGGCGCATCTGGCGGCCATGCAGCAGCCGGACGGCCACTGGTGCGCGGAGCTGACGGCCGACTCCACGCTTGAATCGGATTACATTCTGTTCCAGTTGTGGCTCTATCCGGCGTCCGGCGGGCGGTGGGAGCCGGCGACGAGCGACCGGATTGCGAAGGCCGCGCGCTCCATTCTCGAGCGCCAGCTTGCCGACGGCGGCTTCAACATATACGTGGATGGGCCTTCGGAGATCAGCGCATCGGTGAAAGCCTATTGCGCGCTGAAGCTGGCCGGCTACGCTCCGGACGATCCGCGCATGGCGAAATTGCACGGCCGCATCCTGGAGTTGGGTGGCATCCAAGCCGCCAACAGTTACGTAAAGATCAACCTCAGCCTGTTCGGCCTGTATCCCCGGGAGTATTGCCCGACGATTCCTCCCGAGCTGGCGATCCTGCCGTTCCAGGCACTGTATCAGGTCTCGGCATGGACGCGCGCCATTGCGGTCTCGCTCTCGATCGTCCAGGCGGCCGGCCTGAACCGGCCGGCGCCGGATGGGTTCGATCTGCGTGAGTTGTGGCTCCCCGGTTCGAGCCCCGCCCTCCGGCACGGCCGCAATTCGTTCTCGTGGCGCAACGCTTTTCTCCTGATTGACCGGTTTCTAAAATGGTGGGAACGCGCGGCTCCCTCCGGCATCCGGCGTTATGCAGTTCGCCGCTCCGCGGCCTGGATGATCGAGCGCCTGGAAGCCTCCGACGGCCTGGGGGCAATCTATCCGCCGATGATGTACTCCGTCATGGCGCTGGATGCACTGGGCTACGCCCCGGATCATCCCTTGCGCGCCGAGGCGCTTCGCCAATTCGACCGGCTGATGGTCGATGACGGCCGGCGGTTCTTCTTCCAGCCGTGTTTTTCGCCGATTTGGGATACCGCTATCGGTCTTTATGCCCTCGCACAAACTGGAACCGGCCACGAGGCGTGCGGGCAAGCGCGCAAATGGCTCCTCGGAAAAGAAATCCGCCGCAAGGGCGATTGGTCCATCAAGCGGCACGATACGGAGCCATCCGGCTGGGCGTTCGAGTATCGCAACGAGTTCTACCCCGACGTGGACGACACAGCCATGGTTCTTCTGGCGCTCCGGCAACCGGCCGGGCATGTCAGGTCCGTCTGGGAAGCTCCCATCGAGCGCGGGTTGAACTGGCTGACCGCCATGCAATGCTCCGATGGCGGATGGGCGGCCTTCGATGCGGATAACAATTGGCGTTTCCTGAACAACGTTCCCTACGCCGATCACAACGCTATGCTCGATCCGGCTTGCCCCGATATCACGGGGCGCGCGCTCGAAGCCTTGGGAGCATATGGGCTCGGCCGGAATCGCGAAGCGGCGAGGCGCGGCGTCGAATGGCTGGTTCGGAACCAGGAACCGGATGGAAGCTGGCTGGGCCGGTGGGGCGTCGCGTATATTTACGGGACCTGTTTCGCTTTGCGCGGCTTGGCCGCGGCCGGAGAAAGCGACCGTGAAGCGCATATCCTGCGCGCCGGGGAGTGGTTGCGTGCGATCCAGAACGCCGACGGCGGCTGGGGAGAAAGCTGCGCCAGTTACGATAACGGACGGTTTACGCCCGCCCCGAGCACCCCTTCGCAGACGGCATGGGCTATCCTGGGATTAATAGCGGGCGGCGATGCCGGCAGCCTGAGCGTTCGCAACGGCATCGAGTACTTGCTGGAATCGCAGCGCCCGAGTGGGGAGTGGGAGGAACGCCCGGCCACGGGGACCGGTTTTCCGAAGGTGTTTTATCTGAATTACCACCTGTACCGGGTCTATTTCCCATTGCTGGCTCTCACCGCTTATCGAAAAGCTGGATCCGGAAACAACGGCAACTTATGAAATTTCCTATCGCAATGACGGCCGGGCTGGCCGGCTACATCATCCGCAACAGGATGCGGCCCCGGCCGGAATGGCAGAAGGACCCTTCGAACGCCGAAGATGGCGCGAATCCCTTCCGGATTCTCCCGCCCAAGACCGGCGCCAAGCGCGAGCCGCATCCGATGATCCGGCAGCGGTTCCCCATCGTGCTCATGCTGGAGCCGCTGCACGCCTGCAATCTGACGTGCACGGGCTGCGGCCGCATCCGCGAGTACGAATCCACCATTTCCGAGCGCGTGCCGCTCGAAGAATGTCTCGCCGCGGTGGATGAGTGCGGCGCGCCGGTGGTTTCCATCTGCGGCGGCGAGCCGATGATGTACCCGCAAATCGGGCCGCTCACAACCGGCATCCTGGAGCGCAACCGGCATATTTATCTCTGCACGAATGGAATGTACATCGTGAAGCGGCTGGGCGAATTCAAACCCGACCGCCGTTTCTATTTCAACGTCCACCTGGACGGCATGGAAAAGACGCACGATATCTGCGTGGAACGCGAGGGCGTTTTCAAGGCCGCCGTCGAAGGCATCAAGGCCGCCAAGGCCGCCGGGTTCCAGGTCTGCACCAACACCACCGTTTACAAACAAACGGACATGCGCGAGATCGAGGAGCTATTCGAGTACCTGAGGCAGTTCAACGTGGATGGCCACCAGATCGCGCCGGCCTACGGCTACTCCGCGGTGGACGACCGCGAGATATTCCTTACCCGCGACGACGTCCACGAGAAGTTCAAGGATTTCGACCGGATCTCGAAGAAGTACCCGGTCCGCCAGACGCCGCTGTATCTGGACTTTCTAAAGGGAGAGCATGAGTTCCCCTGCACGGCCTGGGGCAATCCTACTTACAACGTGAAGGGCTGGAAAGGCCCGTGCTACCTGATCACGGACGCGCACCACAAGACTTTCGAGGGGTTGATGACCGAGACTCCGTGGGAAAGCTACGGTCCGGGAAACGACCCTCGCTGCGAGCACTGCATGGTCCACTGCGGGTTCGAGCCTTCCGCCGCTTTAGGCATTAACGCCGGCCTGTCCGACAATCTCAAAATGCTGGCCTGGACGCTACGGTAGCCGAAGCTGGAAATCTGAAGGCCGAAGACCGAAGGCCGATACCGGGCACGGTTGCGTTCCGGTTGCCGGAGTGGGGCAGCCGGGATTGGCCGCCCCACGCGGACAGCCCCTCCGGTTTGAATTCGGATTTCGGGCTGAACTGAGTTATGGTCTTATTCTGACTTCTGTCTTTTTATTTCCGACTTCGCCTTTCGAATGAAACCCGTTCTTGTCACCGGCGCATCCGGATTTCTGGGCTGGCACGTCGCCCGAACGCTCATCGAGCGTGGTTACGCGGTGCGCGCGCTGGTCCGTCCTGGCAGCCAGGTGCAAGAGCTTGCCGTGGATCTTGTCACAGGAGACCTGCGGGATAAATCCTCGCTGGACCGCGCGGTTTCCGGATGCTCGCTGGTCTTCCACGTGGCGGCGGATTACCGCCTGTGGGCCAAGGACCCGACGGACCTTTACCGCTCCAACGTGGATGGCACGCGCAACATGCTTCAGGCCGCCAGAGATGCGGGCGTGGAGCGGGTGGTCTATACCAGCACGGTTGGGTGCATAGGTTTCGTCAAGGGCGGCTTGGGCGACGAGAATACGCCGGTCTCCATCGACGGCATGGCCGGTCACTACAAGAAGTCCAAATTCCTGGCCGAGCAGGCCGCGCTCGAATTCGCCCGCGAAGGCTTGCCGGTAGTGATCGTGAACCCAACCGCGCCAATTGGCGACCATGACTTAAAGCCGACGCCAACCGGCCAGATGGTCGAGGATTTCCTGAGCGGCAGGAGCCCGGCGTTTGTCGATACCGGCTTGAACATTGTCGATGCCCGTGATTGCGCCGCCGGGCATTTGCTGGCGTGCGAGCGCGGCAAACCGGGCGAACGATACATCCTGGGATCGGAGAACCTGACCCTGGCGGAGATTTTCGGGAAGCTGGCCCGCATAGCCGGGCTCCCGGAGCCGCGTATCCGCATTCCTCATGCGATCGCCTGGTTGGCCGGCGTTTGCAGCACCGGGTGGGCCGAGGTAACCGGCCGGCCCCCTCGCGTGCCTTTGGACGCAGTGCGGATGGCCAGAAAGAAGATGTGGGTTACGCACGAAAAGGCGCGCCGCGAACTGGGCTACGAGCCGGCTCCCGCCGAGGTCGCGCTCCGGCGCGCGGTGGAGTGCTTCGAGCGGCGGCGCAATCGAGTGGCTGCCTGATGCGACTGCTTCTGGTGGCTTCCGAAGCCCGCGAGTTCAGCGGCGTTCTGCCGCGCTGCTCCGGCGTGAAGGCTTCCTCCATAGCCCTCCGGTTCGCGCGCGAAGCCAGCATGGGCGGAAACGATCTCCTGCTGGCCGCGCATGGAGCCGGCGTGATCCAAGCCGCCGCCGCCGTGGACGCCTGTGCGCCTCTGTGGCGGCCCGATCTGGTCATCAGCTTCGGTTATTGCGGCGCCGTCAACCCCGGATTGAAGATTGCCGATGTTGTCGGCGCCACGGAGGTGCGGGCCCTCGATGGGCGGCATCGTGCGCGGCCAGTGGCTTCCAGCGCTGCATTCCGAAGCGGTCCCATCCGCACCATTGGCCGGGTTGCCCAGTCCGCGGCGGAGAAGCGCGATTGGCGCGCCACGGGGGCCATCGCCGTGGAAATGGAGGCGGCGGGCGTCGCGCGCCGGGCTGAGGCATTCGGCTTGCCGTTCCAGTGCATCCGGAGCGTGACCGATCTGGCCGAAGAAGATCTTGCCAATGATTTCAACGCGGCTCTGCGTCCGGACGGCCGCTTCGATACAATTACCTTATTGCGGTGCGCCATGCGCCGGCCATGGACCCGATTCCCGGAGCTGATCCGGCTCAGGAAGCGGTGCCAATTGGCGTCTTTAGCTCTGGGGGAGTTTATTGCCGACTGCAGGTATTGAGCCGATAGCCGTGCCCCGAACCATGCAGGCCGCCGTGTATCGTGGCCAGGGGGAGATCGAAGTCGAGGAAGTGCCGACGCCCGAGATAGGCCCGGGCGAATTGCTCGTCAGGGTCGAGGCCTGTGGCGTTTGCAACACAGATCTGAAAAAGATCGCCTACGATCTTCTGCCTCCACCGCGGATTTTCGGACACGAAACCGCCGGAGTGGTGGCGGCCGTGGGCCTCGGCGTGACGCGCTACCAGCCGGGCGACCGCGTCATCGCGTTCCACCACATTCCCTGCCTGAATTGTTTTTACTGTGAGAGGAAACTCTACGCCCAGTGTCCCGTATATAAGAGAGTGGGGATCACCGCGGGCTTCGAGCCGGCCGGGGGAGGCTTTGCGCAGTACGTACGCGTCATGGATTGGATCGTGGAGCGTGGCGTCGAGAAGATCCCCGATGGCGTTCCGTTTGACCGCGCTACGCTGGTCGAGCCGCTGAACACGTGTCTGAAGGCGGTCGTGGAGTGCGACCCTAAGCCTCACGAGTTCGTGGTGATACTTGGCCAAGGGCCGATTGGGCTGATGTTCACCATGCTCTGCCACCGTACCGGTGCGCGACTGGCGGCCACGGATACGCTGGCCCCGCGTCTCGATCTCGCCCGCCGTTGCGGCGCCGAGTTCGCGTGGGATCCCGGAACGGTGGATGTAGCCGCGGAAGTCCGCCGCTTGACCGGCGGACGAGGCGCCGATTTGGTGATTGTGGCCGCCTCGGCGAACGGGATCGTGGATCAGGCCATTACCGCTTCGCGTCCCGGATCGCGTATATTGTTATTTGCACAGACTTCGGCTACTGAGCGCATTGAGGCATGCGGAGCGGATATTTGTGTGGGCGAAAGAACGCTGTTCGGCTGTTATAGCGCGTCGGTCGATCTGCAAAAACAGTCGGCCGATCTTGTGTTTGGGAGCGAGTTGCCGCTGGATGAGCTGATTAGCCACCGGCTACCTCTTGTTAAAATACGTTCAGGTATCGATTTGGCATTGCATCCGGGACCTAAATCGTTGAAAATAATCGTTCAGCCCCAGAGGTGCGCATAGTGAAGAGCCAGATGATGGCGGGCGTGCTTTACGGCAAGGAGCACCTTCTCGTAGAGCCGGTTGCCGTTCCCACGATCGGGCCCGGGGATATCCTCGTCCGAGTGAGAGCGGCTCTTACGTGTGGGACCGATGTCAAGGTATTTCGGCGCGGCTATCACGCCCGGATGATCGTGCCCCCCGCGGTATTCGGACACGAACTGGCAGGCGATGTCGTCGCCGTCGGTGACGAAGTCTCACGATTCTCGGTCGGAGACCGGGTTGTGGCGGCCAATTCGGCGCCATGCGAAGAGTGTTTCTTCTGCAGGCGAGGCTTGCAGAATCTCTGCGACGACCTCCTGTTCAACAACGGCGCGTACGCCGAATACATCCGTATTCCCGAGCGTATCGTCGAGCGCAATACCTACAGGATCCCGGTACACGTCGGATACCAGGATGCGGCCCTCGTGGAGCCGCTGGCCTGTGTGGTTCGCGGTTTAGAGGAAACACGGCCGCAGCCCGGCGATTCCATCGCGGTCATCGGTCTGGGACCGATCGGCTTGATGTTCGTCCGGCTTGCCAAGCTCTACGGGTGCAAGGTAATGGCTATCGGACGGCGCAAGACGCAACTCGACCGCGCCGCCGCCCTTGGAGCGGAAGAGGTGCTTACGGCGCCGGACGAGCACGCCAACGTGGTGGAAATCGTGCGCGAGTGGGCCAACGGGCGCGGCGTCGATATCGCCATTGAAGCGGTAGGCAAGCCGATTACATGGCACTGGGCCGTGAACATGGCTCGGCGCGGCGGCACGGTGAACTTCTTCGGCGGCTGCCCGAGCGACACCACTGTCCGGCTGGATACGTCGTTGCTGCATTATTCCGAGATTACCTGCAAGGCGACGTTCCATCACACGCCCGCCTCCATTCGGAGGGCCTTCGACCTGGTTTGCGCGGGCGATATTTCGGCGTCGTTCTTCGTGAACCGCGAGGAGCCGCTGTCCAACCTGCTTCAGGTGATGCGGCACCTGATGAGCCACAACGGCCACCTCAAGACGGCGATCCTTCCCTAGGGACTGCCATGAAAAAAGGGGACAGACAGCCCTTTCCGCCGGTGAAGTCCGCGGAAACCTAGCGAAGTCTGGCAGCGGAAAAGGTGTCTGTCCCCTTTTTTCATCCCGATTGGTTCCTGCCGCCGGCTGAATTCGTAAAGTCTTCGGAGGCGCTGCTGACCCCGCGCTCGCCCGAGGAAGCTAGAGCCTACACGCGCTGGCTGGCCACGCATCGTTACGAAAACTTTCACGTAGTAAGCTGGCTCCTTCCGAAGCGGCTGCATCAGGATTTCTTCAACGTCTACGCATTCTGCCGATGGGCCGACGATCTGGGCGACGAAATCGGCGACTCCTCCGAAAGCCTCCGCCTGCTCGAATGGTGGCGCACGGAACTGTTTTCCATGTACGACGGCCGGCCCGCCCACCCCGTTTTTGTCGCCTTGCGGGAGACGGTCGAACGGTTTGGAATTCCCAGGGATCCCTTCGAGGATCTGCTCCGCGCCTTCGTTCAGGATCAGATCGTGAACCGCTATCGCGACTGGGACGATCTGTTCGGTTATTGCCGTTACTCCGCCAACCCGGTGGGCCGGCTGGTGCTTTATCTGTGCGGCTATTCCGACGCGGAGCGCCAGCGCCTCTCGGATGCCACATGCACGGCGCTCCAGCTCGCGAATTTCTGGCAGGACGTTGCCGTCGATCTCCGGAAGGACCGCGTCTACCTGCCTCTCGCGCTTCTGGACCGGTACGGATGCAGGGTTGAAGATATTTACGCTCTACGCTTCACACCCGCCTTCCGCGCGGCGATGCGCGACGCGGTGGCGCGCGCCAGAGAGCTTTTTCTTGAGGGCCTTCCTCTTCCGCGCATGGTGGACCGGCGGCTTTCGGTGGATATCGACCTCTTTAGCCGCGGCGGAATGCGCGTGCTGGAGAAGATCGAGGCGATGGACTATAACGTTCTGGCGGCCCGGCCGGCCGTCTCCAAACTGGAGCGCGTGCGCTTGCTGGCAGGCGCCGTGGCGCGCGCGGCCTTTCGGCGGGCGGCGTGATGGACTCGCTCGAAGCCTCGTACGAATATTGCCGCGGCGTGACGCGCAACCGCGCCCGGAACTTCTATTACGCGTTCGTTCTGCTTAGCCGCGAACAGCGCCTGGCCATGTGCGCGGTGTACGCGTTCATGCGCCATTCGGACGACCTGAGCGACGAGCGGGGCGCCAGCCGCGCGGCGCTCGAAAGCTGGCGCGGGGAATTGGAAGAGGCGCTTCGCGGACGCATTGGCCCGCATCCCGTGTGGCCGGCGCTCGTTGACGCCATCGGGCGCTTCCGGATTCCGCACGAGTATCTCGGCGAGATGATCGCGGGCGTCGCGTCCGATCTGGAACCGCGCCGGATCGAGACTTTCGAGGAGCTGTATCGCTATTGCTACCAGGTGGCTTCGGTGGCCGGTCTGGCCGCTTTGCACATTTTCGGATTCTCGTCGAAGGACGCCTTACCGCTCGCGGAAAAGTGCGGCATCGCGTTCCAGCTTACGAATATTCTGCGCGATATCCGTGAGGACATGGAGCGCGATCGGATCTACATACCCGCGGAGGACTTGCGGCGTTTCGGAGTTACGGAGGAAGCTCTCGGGGCGGGGAAGCGCGACAAGCCGTTCCTGAGCCTCATGGCGTTTGAAGCTGCCCGGGCTCACTCCTATTACCGGGAATCGGGTCCGCTGCTGGATCTGGTCGCGGCGCGCAGCCGTCCTTCGCTCGCCGCGCTAGTCGCGATTTACTCTCGCCTTCTGGAACGCATCGAGCGTTCGGGTTTCGACGTGTTCTCGCGCCGCGTGCGTTTGAGCGCGCTGGAGAAATCTCTGATCGCATTGCGTGCGTTGGGGTCATAGATCGCCGTTTCAACTTCTCACTCTCGCGTCGCCGCGCCGCGAGTGACGCATATATTGGTCTTAAATAGCGGAGCGCTCGCACGTGGGCGGGGTGTTTGTGCTTTGTCGGCCGCCGCCGAGCTTCGTGGACGGCGGGGGCGGCGACGCTCATAACTCAAGCGTCCCCGCGCTTATCCGCGTGCTTCTTCAGCAATACGTCGAAAAGTTCCTGCCGATAACGAAAGTTGGTGCGCTTAAGACGATCAAGGGCATCCGCCAAATCGACCAGCCCTCGCTCAGCGGCGAGATCGAGAACGCCTAGAGTGCCGGCGACCTCGAAACCTTTGCTCAACGCGACGGCAGCGCCTTTGCGCTCATCGATGAGAATCAGATCCGCCTTGAGGGAGAGGCCGAGAGCAATTGCCGATCTTTCGCCATCGTCCAACGCACGAAGCGCAGGATCGTCGATGTCCGCAACCTGCAACATTTCCAACCATTCCGGCGGCTGTTCGATCCAATCACGCACCGCAACTGGCGCGGACGGGTGACGCAGTTCTCCCGCTACCACCAACGGAAGAAATATCTTTTCGAACAAGCGTGGCAGGAGGTCAATCTGACCAATCCGAACCAGGTAACGAATAGGGCTTGTATCCGCGACAACCACGCGCATTAGAAGCCAAGACGCCTCAAGCCGGTGCGCTCGCGCTCCAAATCTTCAATGGTGTATTCCATCCAGACATCATGCGCCTGGAGAAAACTGTCAATTTGGTCGCCGGTCTCAAAACTCAGCAATCGCCGCAGATCGGGTTTCGTGAGATGGCCCTGCCTGTACTCCTCCGCCACCAAGGCCTCTAAAGCCCGGCGCGACAAATCCCCGCCGGTCGCACTCAAGCGCTGCGCGAGATCGTCGGGTATTTGCACGGACAGCTCCATATCCTTACCCTACTCCGGCTGGTGGCCGTGGTCAATTCGGCGGAACAATTCATCGCCCAACGGCCAACCCCAGTCTCCCATCCGTTGCATGCATGGACGCCCCATGTCGTTCATCGACCCCCTTGTATGCGCAGGCGCATTGGATCATAATCGAAGCCGTCTGGAGGTTCTATGCCGGTTCTGCTGGAAGAAGAAGTAGTAAATCATGCTCCCCGGAAGCTCTCGGGGATCGGAGCTACCGAGGACCTCATCGACGTGCGCGCCACCATCCCGCAGCGGATCGATAGCCACGGAACCAAGGTCGAGGATCTTGGCGGGACCGGCCAGCACGACGCGGCAGGGGGGTAAGCGCCGATCTCTCCGGCCTTGTTGAGGGCAGCGCGCTATTTGTAGATCAGGTATCGCTCGCGCATCGTCATGAAAGCGGCCAGACCGTCGCGAAAACTATCCTGGATCGCGCGGGGGTCCGCTCCTGCCTTCAAGCGTTTTACGACGTCGTCGCTGCCGATGAGGCGCTTGCCCGCGTCGAAATCGATTTTTCCGGGATAGAGTTTCTCAATCGCCGCCGCGACTTCCAGACCGAGGCGCACGGAATCGAAGCTGTTGCGGTCCGTCAGTTCGAATCGCACGCCTTCGATTCGTACGCCGCGGGAAACGGATTCCGTGGGAGTGAAACTGGTTGGGTAGACGCGCACGCCGGGGATCTGGCGGCGGTTGAGATACGCGGCCAAGTCCCGGCCCACGATGTAATCGGCCCCAATCTGCTCAAACGGCGCATCCGTTCCGCGGCCTTCCGAGAAGCCGCGCGCGGATTCCAGAAGGCAGAGGCCGGGGTAAAGGGTGGCGGCGGCGAGGCTGCGCATGTTAGGCGATGGGTTGACCCAGGGCAAGCCCGTGGCGTCGAACCAATCGCCGCGGTTCCAATCGGTCATCTGGATCACCGTCAGCGCGGCGCCAATCTTGTTCTCGGCGTTGAACATTCGGGCCAGCTCGCCTATGGTCATTCCGTGGCGGACCGGCGCGCCCGCAAAGTAGCCTGTGAACGAGCGGTTGGCGGCGTCGAGCGGCGGGCCCTCCACGCGCGACCCGGTGATGGGGTTGGGGCGGTCCAGAACGTAGAACGGGATCTTGGCCTGCGCGGCGGCTTCCATGGCGTACGCCATCGTAGTCTCGTAGGTGTAGAAGCGCGCGCCGACATCCTGGATATCAAACACCAGCGCGTCCAGGCCCTTGAGCATGTCGGGCGTGGGCCGGAGAGTAGATCCGTAGAGGCTGTAGATCCTGATGCCGGTGGCCGTGTCCGTGGCGTCTTGAATGCCGGGGCGGTCCTCGACGCCGCCGAAGCCATGCTCGGGAGAGAACAGCGCGGCTGCGTCAATCCCGGCCTGTTTCATCAGATCGAGATTGCGGCGGCCCGTCCGGTCCACTCCGGTCTGGTTGGTGACGAGCCCGATGCGCTTGCCGCGAAACGGCGCGAAGTTGTTGTCCACCAGAGTATCGAGCCCGGTCCTGGTCGATGCGTTGCGCACCACTTCGCGGCCCCGGCCCGCCACCGGTTCGCTGTAGCCGGTGACGGTCACGCCTTGCCATTCAAGGCCGACGGCCGCGGCGGCGATGGTGGCTACCTTGGAGCGCAGCGGGTTGAGCGCGGGGCGCTGATCCGGGTGGACGCTGTTGGCCAGCAGGATGACGTAAGTCTTCGTCGAAGGGTCGATCCAGAGCGAGGTGCCCGTAAAGCCGGTGTGACCATAGGAACCGATGGGAAACAACTCGCCGCGATTGCTGGAGTAGGGCGAGTCGATATCCCAGCCGAGGCCGCGCAGAATGGGCTGATCGGGCGGAGTTTGGGGTTCGGTGAACTTGCGGACAGTGAGGGGGCTGAAGATACGCGCGCCGCCGAGAGCGCCGCCATTCAGCATCATCTGCGCGAAGCGCGCCAGGTCGTCGGCGGTGGAGAACAAGCCTGCGTGGCCTGCGATTCCGCCCATGTAGCGCGCCGTGGGGTCGTGGACGACGCCGCGCAGCGGAGCGCCTGTTTTCACGGGGTTGCGCTCGGTGGGCGCGATCTTGGGAATCCAGGACGCGGGCGGCAGGAACGTAGTGTGCGTCATGCCGAGCGGTTGGTAGATGTTCCTCTTGGCGTAATCCGCGAGGGTCTGGTCGCTGAGCCGGCGAACCAGATCGCCGAGCAGTTCAAAGTTGATATCGCTGTAAACGTGGCGCACTCCCGGCGGCCCTTGCGGGGGGGTGGTGCAGGCGAGCTTGATTCCGGTTTGATAACCGGTCCATGGCGGATCGAGCTTCACGTCGGGAGCGAGGCCGGAAAAATGCGTCAGCAGATTGCGGATGGTGATATCGCTCTTCCCGCCCTGGAATTCGGGGATGTAGTCCGTAACCCGGTCGTCGATCCGGAACTTGCCCTGCTCGAACAGCTTCATCAGCGCGGGCGTGGTAGCGATGACCTTGGTGAGCGAAGCCAAGTCGAAAATCGTATCCACCGTCATGGCCTCGCGCTTGGGAACCAACGCCCGGTTGCCGTAGGCCTTGCGGTAAACAACCTGGCCGTCGTGGCCGACGATGACCACCGCGCCGGGCAGCCGGTTATCCTTGATGGCTTGATTGACGGCGTCATCCAGGGCTTTCGCCCCGCGAAACGTGGGCGCGGCGAAGGCGGCGGCGGCGAGGACCAGCGCGAGCAAAAGTCTCATATATTCACAATTGTAGTGGGGCAGGTTCCCGGCCTGCCCAGTGGGTCCGTCGCTAGTCGATGGTTTCCAGAAACGGGTTTACAATCCGTACGCCCGCGATGACGGCGCCGTGCTGCAGGTCTTCAGTCCAGAGTTCGTGCGCTCCGCTCTGCTCGGCTGACGCGAGAATCATGCTGTCCCAAAACGAGAGCTGCCACGCCTCGCCAATCTCCGATGCCCGAATCACGGTGGCCGGAGTGATCAGCGACGTTACCCATTGAGAAAAGTCGCGGACCACCTCGCGCGCCAAACTTGGGCTCAGCGGGGACCCGATCTTTCGGGTGACAACAGAGTAAAACTCCTGGAGCACCTGCGTGCTCAATCGTCCCCTGTTTTCACTCCACAAGGTCCTAGTCAAGACATCCGCGCGCAGACGCTTGGCTCCGGCCGCCGCGTCGTGAGCGTAAATCAGGATGTTGGAATCAACGAAGACTCTGCCGGTCATGGAGGGACTCGCGATCGGTTATCCTGGCGCCGCCGAGGTCGAAGGGATGATCCAATCGCTCAAACGCCCTTAATTTGGCCCGCTGATAGTCGGATTCCTTCTCGACCATTTCCTTCAAATGCTGAGCGAGCAAGGAACTAACGCTCAGTCCCTGGCCGGCGGCGAGGGCGCGAGCCCGCTTCAGGATTGATTTGTTGATCGCGAGCGTGATGTTCTGTTTAGCCGCGGCCATCGCTTCCAGCCTACACGTAAAATACGTGAAAGTCCACCCGGGGGCGGGTGTGCGACACAAGAGTGATGAAACCCTCCATTCCGAAGGAACTCGCGTGAAACCGAGCGTATCGGTACGCAAGGAATTGCTCTTGGCCTTGTATCAGGGCATGGCTTTAGCCGTGCCGTCGAATCGCGAAGAATTCTTGGGCTTCAGCCCCTGCGAACCCAGGAAAGCCGCAGTGGCTAAAGCCTTTGGCTTCAAACGCTTCGGCACGGCTCAAGCCGTGCCCTGATACAAAGCGAGCCTCCAAGCTCCACTTCTATGTCGCACGCCCGGCAGGGCAGGATACTGCCCCACCGATGGCCTTCCTATTTCACCTTCGAAAACAGCTTCGCCAGGACTTTCACGGCCTGGTCCACGTCGCGCTCCGTGGCGATGTACGGCGGCAGGAACCGCAGCACCGTATCGTGCGTGCAGTTGATGAGCAGGCCTTCGGCCATGGCGTCGATCACGATCTGCTTGCCCGGAACGGTCAGTTCCACGCCCAGCATCAGGCCGAAGCCGCGGACTTCCTTCACGAACGAATGCTTGCGAGCCAGATCGTTCAGCACCACGTGGAAGTAACCGCCCACGCGCTGGATGGAGGGCAGAAGCTCTTCGATGATATCGAGCGACTCCAGCGCCACGCGGCAGGCCAGCGCTCCGCCGCCGAACGTGGAGCCGTGCATTCCAGGCTTGAGGGCGGCCGCGGCTTTTTCGTTCGCCACGATCACGCCCATCGGAATACCCGCCGCCAGCGGCTTTGCCGCCGTGACCACGTCCGGCTGGATGACCGGATGCGACCGCTGATACGCAAAAAACGTTCCCGGCCTGCCCACGCCGCACTGAATCTCATCGGCGATCAGAAGGGCATTGTGCTTGTCCGCAAGCTCGCGCGCGCGGGAGACGAACTCGTGCGTAAGCGGGTAGATTCCGCCCTCGCCCTGAATCATTTCGAGAACGATTCCTGCGGTCGACACGCTCGAAGCGGCTTCGAGCGCGGCGACGTCGTTCAACGGAACGAATTTCACGCCAGGCAGGAGCGGCTCGAACGGCTCGCGGTATTTCGGTTGGCCGGTGACCGAAAGCGCGCCCAGCGTGCGTCCGTGAAACGAGTTTTCCAGCGCGACAATCTCGTACTTTTCCGGATGGATGGAGCGGCCATGCGCGCGCGCCATCTTCAGCGCGCCTTCCATGGCTTCTGTTCCGGTATTGGCGAAGAACGTGCGCTGCAGCCCGGTGATCTCCGCGAGCTGCTTCGCCAGTTTGCCCTGGAACGGGTTGTAGTACAGATTCGACGTGTGCAGCAGCACGCCGGCCTGCTCGCGAATCGCATTGACGATCCGCGGATGAGCGTGGCCGAGAGCGTTCACGCCGATTCCGGAAATGAAATCGAGATAGCGCTTTCCCTCCGAGTCATACACGTGGCAGCCCTTGCCGCGAACGATCACAAGCGGATAACGGGCATAGGTCTGAAGGACGTACTCGCGCTCAAGGTCCATGACGGACTGCGCGGAAACGGCATCGACTGAGGGAGCGGCGCTTTCCATTGACTTATGATAACAACGCGATGGCCGTTTTACTCATACCGCAGCACCTCCGCCGGCGCGATTCTGGTGGCGCTGCGGGCGGGGTAAATGGTGGCCAGGAAACTCACGGCGATGGCCGTAGCGGCGATCCAGACGCCGTCGGTCCAATGGGCGTCGAAGGGGACGGAGCTGAGGGCGTAGATGGTCTCGTCGAGCGGCAGCCAGTGGTATTTCGCGGCCAGCGCGCAGAGCGGGTAGGCGAGCGCGAGACCGATCGCGCTTCCGGCCGCGCCGATCAGAACGCCTTGCAGCATGAAAATCCGACGGATTTGGGCGCGCTTCGCGCCCATGGACATGAGAACCGCGATGTCCCGGTACTTCTCCATGACCAGCATCACCAGCGTAGTGAGAATATTCAGCGCGGCCACGAGTTCGATGAGCCCGATGACGATGATGGCCAGCAGGCGTTCGGTGCTCAGGGCGCTCAGCAGCGGCTTATTCTGCTCCATCCACGTGGTGGTCGTATAATGCGGACCCGCCGCGGCTTCCACGTCCCTGGCGATTTCGGGCGCGCGGTTCAGGTCGTCCACTTTGATTTCGAGGTGGTTGACCACGTCTTCGAGACCGAAGGCCTTTTGCAATTCGGGTAGCGAGACGTAGGCCCAGTGATCGTCGATATCGAAGAAACCCGTCTCGAACGTGCCGCAAACGCGGAATCTTCTGATAGCGGCATGGGGGCCTAACGGTGTTAGTTCCTGCGCTACGACGCTGAGGTTGGAGGGGACCATCATGCCGGAATCTTCGGCCAGGCGCGCGCCGAGGATAATGCCGGGAGGATTTGCGGAGGCGTCGCGCAGGCGGTCGAGCGAGCCGGATTTCAAATGCCGGAGCACGTCGCTGACGGCGGTCTCCGGGCCCACTTCTATGCCTTTGAGATACGCCTCCTTGGTTTCCGAGCCTCCCATCACGGGGGCGGGCTCGTACAGGGCAGGGGAGACCGCTAATACGTGCGGGACCTTACGAATCCGGACGGCCATCTCCCGCCAGTTCTCGATGCCGTAGCCAGGCTGCCGCTCGAGAACGTCGATGTGCGCCATCGCGCCGAGCAGGCTGTGTTCGAGCGAAGCGCTGAAGCCGTTGGTGACGGCGGTAGCGATCACCAGCGCCATGACGCCCACGGCCACGCCGGCAACGGAAATGGCCGTGATGACGGAGATCACCGCTTCCTTGCGCCGCGCGCGCAGGTAGCGGCCTGCGACGAAAAGCTCGAAGCGGGAGATCATGGACATGCCTTGTGGGGCGGGGAATCTTGCCCGCAGCCGCCTTTCAGGCGGCTACGCCGGCTGACAGCCGGCGGCGGCCAAGATTGGCCGCCCCACAACGTGCGGCTGCCGTTCAAGCAGTGAGAAAGCCTTGTATCAGGGCACGACTTGAGTCGTGCCGGGAAACGCTCGTAATCGTCCGGCTTTAGCCGCTGCTCGTAACCGGGGGCTAAAGCCCATGAACTGTCACGGGGAGTGGCACGTCTAAAGACGTGCCCTGATACGAAGCAAAGTCTCGAGACGCGCACTGTCACGATTCTGACCATCGGCGGTTTCACGTGGCGCACGCTTAAGCGTGCCGTCGCAAGCTTCAGCTTGCGGTCGGGACGTCGAACTGAAGTTCGCCGCGGCACGCTGAAGGCGTGCGCCACGGATAACGCCTTGCGTGCGTTACTTGGCATTCCCGTCCAACTCCCGCAGTTTATCCGCGAGACCGATGGGGCCCTCCGGCCGCAGCAGCGGGAACAGAATCACGTCGCGAATGGATCGCGAGCCGGTGAGGATCATGGTCAGGCGATCGATGCCGATGCCTTCGCCGCCCGTGGGCGGCATGCCGTAGGCCAGCGCGCGCACATAGTCTTCGTCCATCTGGTGCGCTTCCTCGTCGCCTCGCTCGCGCATGGCAAGCTGCATTTCGAAGCGGCGGCGCTGCTCCTGCGGGTCGTTCAGCTCGGTGTAGGCATTGCCGATTTCCATGCCCGCCGCGTAGATTTCGAAACGCTCGACGAATGCCGGATCTTCGGGCTTGTTCTTGGAGAGCGGGGAAGTCTCGACCGGGTAATCGTAAATGATGGTCGGCTGGATCAATTTCGATTCGACGGTCCGCTCGAAAATATCCGCCAGCGCTTCGCCGGCCGAGCAGCGGTCGGAGTGGCGCAGAAGCCATTCGGGGTCGGCGACATTTTCCATGGATGGCGCGCCATCGCCCTCCCAGAAGCGAACCACCGCTTCGCGCATTGTGTAGCGCTCCAGGCGGCTGAAATCGAGCTTGTTGCCCACGTATTCCACTTCGGCGGAGCCGGTGGCGTCGATCGCGGTCTGTCTCAGCAACTCCTCGGAAAAGTCCATCAGCAGGCGGTAATCGGCGTACGCCTGGTAGAACTCCAGCATGGTGAATTCCGGATTGTGGTGCGTGGAGAGGCCTTCGTTGCGGAAATTGCGGTTGATTTCGTAAACCCGCTCCAGGCCGCCGACAATGAGCCGCTTCAAATACAATTCCGGCGCGATGCGCAGGTAGAGATCGATATCGAGCGTGTTGTGATGCGTGACGAAAGGGCGCGCCGTGGCGCCGCCGTATAGCGGCTGCATCATGGGCGTTTCCACTTCCACGAAGCCGCGAGCTTCGAGCTGGCGGCGCATCGACGAGACGATCCTGGCCCGGGTCACGAACGTCTTGCGCACCTCGGGATTGGCGATCAGGTCCAGGTAGCGCTGCCGGTAGCGCGTCTCCACGTCCTCGAGCCCGTGCCATTTCTCGGGCATGGAAAGCAGCGTCTTGGAAAGGAACTCGACCTTTTCCACGTGCACGCTCAGCTCGCCGGTGCGCGTGCGGAATACGTAGCCCTCGACGCCGATGATGTCGCCGATATCCAGGGCCTTGAAGGTCGCAAAATCGCGCTCGGGGACCGCGTCCCGCTTCACGTAAATCTGAAGGCGCTCGCCGTTCTGTTGCAGGTGCGCGAAGCCCGCCTTACCCATGAGGCGCAGGGTCATGACGCGCCCCGCCACGCGCACGCGGTTCTCGGGCGTGAGAGCTTCCGCCGGTTTTGGGCCGAACTCGGCGATAATCTCCGGAATGGTATGCGAAAAATCGAATCGCCGGCCGTAGGGACGGTAGCCCGCGGCTTCGATTTCGCGAATGCGCTCCAAGCGCTGCTTTAAGAGTTCGTCTTCGAGGGACAACCGGGTCTCCTTGAGCGGAAATCAGCTATTATAATTCTTCCTTTGCGCCGCTCTATCTCTATTATCATTCCCGCGTTCAACGAAGAGCGGCGATTGCCCGCGACGCTCAGGAAAATTCGCGCCTACCTGGGTCGCTCCGGCTGGGAGTTTTCCGAAATCATACTGGTGAACGACGGCTCGCGCGACCGCACGGCGGAAGCCGGCCGCGCGGGCGGCGCGCGCGTTCTGGAGAACCCCGGCAACCGCGGAAAGGGTTACTCCGTGCGGCGCGGAATGCTGGAAGCGTGCGGCGAGTGGGCCTTGTTCACGGACGCCGATCTATCGGCGCCGATCGAGGAAATCGAGAAGCTATGGAGCGCCGCCGAAAGCGCCGGCGCGAGCGTGGCGATCGGTTCTCGCGCCCTGGACCGTTCGCTGATCGGCGTTCACCAGTCCGCATTCCGCGAAAACATGGGCCGCGTTTTCAATTTGGCGATGCGGCTGGTGACTGGCCTCCCGTTCCACGATACGCAATGCGGCTTCAAGCTCTTCGAGACCGGAGCGGTGCGCGAAGTGTTCCGGCGGCAGTTGCTCGATGGCTTCGGATTCGACGTCGAAGTGTTGTTCATCGCCCGGCGGTTGGGTTACCGCACGATCGAAGTGCCTGTCCGCTGGGACAATGTTCTTGGCACGACGGTGAGCATGTGGCGCGGAGTACTGGCGTTTCTCGACCCCTTGAAGGTGCGGTGGAACGGGATCAGAGGCCGGTACAAGTGATGTAACGCCGCGGTTCCCGCCTACGCTTTCACGACCACTTCCCGGAGGCGGTCGCGGGCCAGGAAGAATTTTACCGACGCGAAGCAGCCGAAAAGCTTCTCCAGGCTGCGGTTATTGAAAAGCTGCGCGGGCTTGTGCGTTCCGTATGGCGCCACCTGAAGCGTTTTGACATCGAGCACCCGGAACGTGTACATCGAGACGGTTTCCACCCGTTCGTCCGAGTGAAAGAAGGCCAGCATGTAGCTGCCGGGACGTACCATGCGGCGCAACCTCTCCACCACGGCGGTAAGAAGCGCAGGCGCCAGGTATTCCAGGACGTCCCAGACCAGGACTCCGTCAAAGTGCGCATCCGGGTAATCGAGCGTGTGCTTGAGGAAATAGTCGATGCGGCCCGGATTGGCCTGCTCCGCCCGGTCGTTTCCGAACGTCTCGTTCAGGAGTTCGATGAAGTCCTCGGAGTAGAGCCGATGGCCCAGGCCGGTGATGAAGCTGACGTTCTGCTGCGTGGCTCCGCCTAAATCGAGTATGTTCAACCCGGATTCATCCCGAATGTGGGCGAAGAATTCCTCCAGGCCGCGGCTGGGACGCACGACCGCGTCCTCCGCGATTTCCGCTTTCCGGCTTGGGAACGAGCCTCCGCGCGCGCCGCCCCCCTCCGCCGGCGAGCGGCCATGGAAGATTGCTTTCAGCGGGCCGGGAAGCGGCATGGGCGGGGCTCGTTTCCCGAACTCAGAGCTTGTCCGAAACGATCGGGATTGCCTGTTGCGCCGGAGGCGCCGGCTGCGAAACCAGAGCGGGCCGCTGCGGCGGCCTGAGCGGTTCGGGCTTTACGATGTCGATGCTGCCCTTGAAGTACGCGCCGTCCTCGATGATGATTCTGGCAGTCTTGATGTCGCCCACGAGCTTGGCTTCCTTGCGGATCTCCAGCTTCTCGGAAGCCTCCACGTTGCCGTGAATGGAGCCGATGGCGACCACTTCGCGCACTTTGATGCCGGCTTTGACGGAGCCATTCGGCCCGATCGTGAGCTTGTTCTCCAGGGCTTCGATCGAACCCTCCACCTCGCCGTCCACGTACAGATCTTCCTTGCTAAACATATTACCCACGATCTTCACGGCCTTGCCGATATGGGTGGGGCCGCCGCGGGTTTCCGGCTCGAATCGGCCGACGGGCGTGCTGGACACTGGCTTAGTCTCCTTCTTGATCGGTTCTACGGGTGGTGGCGGCGGCGCCGCGGCGGGCGGGGCCGGAGGAAAGCTCGGCTTGAACGATTCCTCTTCCTTGCGTCTATTCCACACAGGCGCTACCTCCCGGCTCGCAATTTAGTTGGTTCATGACGCTGTCCTATAGTCTATAAGGCGACCCGGTAAAAGGCAATCCTATCCTGAAATGAGCGCGCCCGGTCAACGATTACGCCCCCGGCGCGCCGTCGAGCACGCAGATATCGTCGAGATTGCGGTAGCGCTCGGCATAGTCCAAGCCGTAGCCGACCACGAACTCGTCGGGGATTTTGAAGCCTACGTAAGCGACATCCACGGGCCGCTGCCGCCGGTCTGGCTTGTCGAGCAGGGCGACAATGCGGATCGAGCGCGGGTTCCGCTGTTCCAAAACGTGGATGAGATACGCCAGGGTGATGCCGCTGTCCACGATGTCTTCCACCACGAGCACGTTGGCGTCTTCGAGCGACGCATCCAGATCCTTGGTCACCTTGACTTCGCCCGACGTGCTCTTGCCTTTTCCGTAAGTCGAGATGCCCATGAAGTCCACGGTGACATCCCGATGCATGGCCCGCGCCAGATCGGTCATGAAAAAGCTGGCGCCTTTGAGGATGCAGATCATGTGCAGGCCGCCCTCCGGATAGTCGCGCGAGATCTGCTCGCCAAGCTCCATAATGCGAGCCTTGATTCGATCGGAGGAGATGAGGACGCGCAGTTTGGGATCGGTCATGACTCTCCTTGTATCAGCCGCCGCTCGGTATGCGGGTACTGAGCGGGCCGATGTGGATGTGCGCTCCGGTGGCCTTGCCGGGCACGGCCTGACGGAACGAGTAGAACGGAACCTTTTTGAGCATGAGGAACGCGCGCAGCCACTGGCCTTCCGTCGAATCGGGCTGAAGAGCGACGTCGACGCGCCCGGTGTGGTCGAAGCCCAATGCGCGGTGCGTGGCGGTCTCGCCTTCGGCGCTGATGGGAAGAGGCTTGTGGAACTGGTCTTCGTACGCGTGTACGATATCGCCGAGATCCGCCATGGTGAAAACGCCGGCGCCGTCGTAATGGTCCGCGATCCCCGACGAGGCGAGCGTGGCGCGGCCGCGCCAGCTTTCTTCGCCGGCTTCCACGCGGGCCATGTCCGCGATTTCATGCACGAGGTCCGCGCGCGATTGAGCCAGAGCCTTTTCCGTTTCAGCGGCCTGAACCCGCTGGCGCGGCGCCTCCAGGGTCGCAGGGCCGGCGGCGCTCGCGTTTACGAGCTTTTCGGCGGCTGCCAAAGCCTGGCGGCGGCGGTCCAGACGGCGGTCGGCGGCGGCCAGCATGCCGCCGGCCTGCTCTTCGGTGAGATCGCCGTAGAGAGTCCTGCTCAGGATGGCCTCGTCCTCGGCGTCCGCGAGAGCGTTCCGCGCTTTCTCCAATTGAACCGGCGCCGCCGCGCCCACTTTGACCAGGACCTCGATCCGCTCGACCTCGGCTTGCGCGCGCGCGATGCCCGAATCGCCCGTGGACTGCCCGAACAAAGAGAGAACGCCCGCCAAAAAGATCGTGCTGAGAGAAAATCGCATGCGGGTAGACGCACCATTGTAACGAAATCCGCAGTACGATACTGAGCAGGAGCCTATTCTGAAGCGGACTGAAGCCATTCACAAACCGGAAGAGTCAAACGCAATTCCATCCTGGCTTGTCGCCGTCCGCGCCGCCGAATCCAAGAAAGCCGTTGAACGTGCGCGTGCTTGACCTCACGGGCATCGCGTCTTTTGCGGACTATTTCGTGATTGCGACGGGCGCGAACCAGAGGCAGGTGCAGGCGATCAGCGACGAGGTGGGCCTGCGATTAAAGAAGGAGGCGGGCGAACTCCCTACCAATATCGAAGGCTACAACCAGGCCGAATGGGTGCTGGCGGATTACGGCGACATGCTCGTGCACGTGTTTTCGCCGCGAGCGCGCGAGTACTATGCCCTGGAGCGCCTGTGGCGCGCCGCGAAGCAGGTGGAAATACCTGGGGCCTAGCCCCCAATGAAGCTCTACATCTACTTCATCGGCAAACCTAAGGACGCCCACACGAACGCCGTGGCGGCGGATTTCGTGGCGCGTGCGTCGCGGTATGCGCCCACCGAAATGCGCGAGATCCGGCCGGAACGGTTCGCTCCTTGGGAGAAGCACCCGGCGGCGCAACAGATCTATCTCGATCCCGCCGGCAGGCAGTTCGATTCGGCCGCGTTCGCCGGATTGATAGGGAAAGCGGAGATGGAGGGCCGCGACTTGGTTTTCGTGGTGGGCGGACACGACGGGCTCCCGGCGGGATGGAGCGCGCGCGCGGGACTGCTTCTGTCGCTTTCGGCGATGACTTTTCCGCACGAGTTGGCCCGGGCGATGCTGGCCGAGCAGATCTACCGCGCCTTCGCCACGTTGCGGGGCCATCCGTACCCGCGATAAGGTAAGAGCTATTGCATGTCTTGGTTCCAAAGAGATAGAACGTCCGGAGAGAAGGTCCAGCGCATCGAGGGCAAAGGCCGTGTGCGAACGGAAGGCCTTTGGCAGAAGTGCGAAGGCTGCCGCCAGATCATCTGGAAGAAAGATCTGGAGGCAAACTGGAACGTCTGTCCCAAGTGCGGCGCGCATTCGCGCCTCGATGCGGCCCTGCGCTTGAAGATGATGCTCGACGGCGGCGAATTCGCCACGTTCGACGACGGGCTGCAATCGTCCGACCCGCTCGGTTTCGTGGATAGCAAAGCGTACAAGGATCGCTTGAAGGGGATGGAGGCGGCCACGGCGCTCAAGGACGCGATCATCGGCGCCGAAGGCAGGCTGGACGGGCGGCCCATTCAAATCTGCTCCATGGAAATACGCTTCATCGGCGGAAGCATGGGATGCGTGGTAGGCGAGAAAATCACGCGAGCCATCGAGCGCTCCCTCGATCGCAGGCAGCCGCTGGTGATCGTATCGGCTTCCGGCGGCGCACGCATGCAGGAAGGGGCCGTCAGCCTGATGCAGATGGGCAAAATCTGCTCCGCGCTCATGCGCCTGGATGAAGCTCGCATCCCTTACATCAGCGTGCTTACGGACCCGACCACCGGCGGCGTCACGGCCAGCTATGCCATGCTGGGCGATTTGAACATCGCGGAGCCGGGCGCGCTGATCGGGTTTGCGGGTCCGCGCGTCATCGAGCAGACCATTCGCCAGAAACTCCCCGAAGGATTCCAGCGCTCCGAGTTCCTTCTCAAGCACGGCATGCTGGACGCCGTGGTCCCCCGCCTGGAATTGAAGGCTTACATCTCCAAGGCGCTTCATTTCTTCGTAGGCTAAGTGAATTACCCGGATTCGGTTCAGTTCCTCTACGCCCTAGGCAACGAGATCAAAACGGCCAAACTCGGCCTGGAGCGGATTGGTACGGTGCTCGACGGGCTCGACCGGCCGCAAGAGCGCTGCCGGTTCGTCCACGTAGCGGGAACCAACGGCAAAGGCTCTACGTGCGCGATGGTCGAATCGGGCCTGCGCGCCGGCGGTTTGCGCACCGGGCTCTTCACCTCTCCGCATCTCAGCGAGCCTACCGAACGCGTCCGTATCGATGGCAGCCCGGTCAGCGCGGAGCGCTTCACGGAGGCCTTTAACCAGGTGCACGACGCCGTGGAACGGCTGTCGATCGCGGGCCGCATCGACATGCACGCGACATACTTCGAGACCGTCACGGCCATGGCCCTGCTGATATTCGCCGAAGAAAAGCTCGGCTTGGCTGTCCTTGAGGTCGGGTTAGGCGGACGGCTCGATGCGACCAACATTGTGACGCCGGCGCTGTGCGCCATCACTCCGGTCGATTTCGATCACGAAGCGTTTTTAGGGCGCAGCCTGGAGGCCATCGCCGGCGAGAAGGCGGGGATACTGAAGCCCGGCGTCCCGGCGGTCGTCGCCGCGCAGCGTCCGGAAGCCGAGCGGACTCTGCGGGCCCAGGCCGGCGCCGTGGGAGCGCCCCTCGCGTCGGCGGCCGATTGGATCGTCACTGATTTGGACATCGACGCGCGAGGAAGCCGTTTCCGTTTGTCCGGAGAGGCGAAGTTCGATATCCGTTGCCCTTTGGCCGGGGATCACCAGGTGGAGAACGCGCGCCTGGCGGCCGTTGCGCTCTACAAGTTGGGCGTATCCAAGGCCGCGATTGAAGAGGGCATCGCGAACGCGCGGTGGGCGGGGCGCCTGGAGCGGGTGTCCGAAGACCCGGAGATCATTCTCGATGGAGCGCACAACCCGGCTGGGGCGCGCGCTCTGGCGGCATATATCGACCGGTTCTATTCCGGACGGGCGGTTCGCCTGATTTACGGCGCCATGCGCGATAAAGCGGTGGAGGAAATGGCGGGCATCCTGTTTCCGCGAGCCACCGAGGTGATTCTAACGGCCCCGAAACAGGCGCGCGCCGTGTCACCCGCCACGCTGGCGGCTCTTGCCGATCATCCGCATGTGCGGATGGCCGCGACCATCGAGGAAGCGCTCAGGAGCGGAACTGGGCCATGCGATGTGACGTTCGTTACCGGCTCTCTTTTCCTGGTGGCTGAAGCGCGCGCGCTATTGGCGGCGGCCCCTCTGTTATGATTGCGGCGAAGCGATGAGTTTCCTGCGCAGCTTGTTTGTATCGGCGCCATTGATCGCGCTGGCGACCGTCTTCTTCGGAACGCTTTCGCTGATCGCCTCCTTCTTCGACCGCTCCGGCAAGACCCAGCACCGGATTGCGCGGGTGTGGGCCAGGGTCCTGCTCGCCGTGAGCTTCATCAGCGTGAGCGTCGAAGGGCTGGAAAAGCTCGATCCGAACGCGACTTACGTTTTCGTCGCCAATCACGCCAGCTTCATGGATATTCCGGCCATTCTGGCGAGCCTGCCGCACCAGTTCCGCTTCTTCGCCAAAAAGAGCTTGTTCGGCATTCCGTTCCTGGGCACTCACTTGCGGCGCGCCGGACATCTGGAGGTGGATCGTTCCAGCGCGCGCGCGTCTTTGAAGAGCATGAGCGAGGGGGCGCGCTTAATCGCCGAGCGAGGCGTTTCTGTGCTGCTGTTTCCGGAAGGCGGGCGCTCGCCGGTTGGCCTGCGCGAGTTTAAAGAGGGCGCGGCTTACATCGCGATCAAAGCCGGGGTGCCGGCCGCGCCGCTGGCTCTAAAAGGGATGCGCGAGCTGCTGCCGATGGGATCGATTCATGTCCGTTCGGGACGGACGGTCCTGCATGTGGGAGATCCCATTCCGACGGAGGGTATGCGGGTTGCGGAGCGCTCCGAATTGAACGACAGGCTCTACGCGGAAATCGCGCGTATGCTCGGGCCGGCGAGCGCGGGCCGCGTTACTTCTGAAGAGCTTTGAGCAACGAGTGAAGGCGCGATTTGTAGCGCGCCGCGGTGTTTTTCTTGATGACGCCGAGCTTGACGGACCGGTCGATCACGGAAAACGTCGGCGGCAGCAAGTCGGCCGCGGCTTTGGGCTCTTTGCCTTCCAGCGCGCGCCGCATGGCGCGAATCTGGTGGCGCAGAATGCTCTTGTTCCTGCGGTTGTACTCGGTGCGGCGTTCAGTCTGGCGGATGCGCTTCAGCGCGGAATAGGTATTGGCCATCTTGGGTGGTACGTATCCTTAACGAAGTACTGGAGTTTTTAGGATATCGCAACCAGGCATCCCGCGGCAACCTGGATTGATATCTCCGCTTCGCCGGCCTTACCCAGCCGCCGCCAGCAGGGACTGACGGCGAGCCGCCATTATTGAGGGGTCCAGCGGGCGGGCCGTGGGTTGGGCGCAGAACCAAGCCGCAATTTCTTCGTCCGAGGCGCGCCGGCGGGTCATGATGTCGCGGCGCCAGGCGAGCGCTCTCGCGGAACACAGGGCCAGCCGCCAGAAAGCTTCGAGCGACCGCCGCTCCCGGAGCACGCATCCGCCCGCTACCAGCATGTCGCGCAGGATCGTCGGCAGCCAGTAACGGCGCAGAACTTCAGGGCCTGCGTTCTTGATGCGCAGCAGGAAACGGTTCTTCACCGAGTGCATATTGATGGCGGCCGGCACGTTGCGGCGGCTGCCGGGAACCACGCTGCGCACGTGGTACGCCTCGGCGTGCGGCGCGTAAATGCAGCGCCAGCCGAACAGTTGAGCCCTCCAGGCTACGTCCGCGTCTTCGCGGTAGGAGAAGAAATCGGGATCGAAGAAAGCGCCCCGATACGAGATGTCCTCGATCATCGCGCGGCGATACAGCGCCGCGGCCGCGCTGGCGCCGAAAACATATTCGGGCCGGTTAAAGCGATCGCCATCGGGCTCGTGCCAGCCGCGGTCGAAATGCCGCATTTCGGGAGTAAAGTACAGACCGGTGGAGTCGATCAGCCTGGCGGCCAGCGGTTCGAAGCCCGCTCCGATGGAGAGCAGCTTGCCGCACACCGAACCCGCGGCGGCGTCCGCTTCTCCGGCGTTCCAGAGGCCAGCGACGAATCCGGGCTTCATGCAGCACGTCCGCATTCAACGTGAGGAGCCACGGGGCCGAAGAGGCTTCGATCGCCTGGTTCTGAGCCGCCGCGAAGCCTTGGTTGCGGCTGTTCAGGATCAAACGTATGCGCCCCGCGTAACGGCTCAGGATCTCGCGCGTGCGGTCGGAGGAAGCGTTGTCGGCGACGACAACTTCCATGGAAACACCACGCTGCTCAAAAACCGCTTCCAGGCAGCGTGCAATATACCGGGCGCTGTTATACGTGACTATGGATACACAGACGCTCGGAACCGTCATGTCAGTAATCCGTCAGTACTAAGACCCTGTCGCCGGGCATTCAACTACACTGAGGTGTTTCCGCGGAGAATTTTATTTTGGCGGCGGTGTAGTGGAAACCGATTTACACGGGTCCTTAGAAAGTAGAGGCTGTCGCTCTCCTCGCCTGGAAGGGAGCAAGCGGGCATGACGCCGGACGAGCGGAGTGGCGAAGCCTTGAGGTCCAGGGTCGGCAAGCTCTACGAGGAAACGCGCAACGACGTTTACCACTACTTGCTGACGCTGGGTCTGGGACCCGCCCGGGCGCAGGAAGCGGCCCAGGAAGTATTTCTGAGGCTGTACGCCACGTTGCGCAAGGGCGAAGCGATTGAGAGCGAGCGGGCTTGGGTCTTCCGCGTGGCCCACAACGTGGGGTTGAAGATCCGGACGCGGGAAGGATTGGAGTCGCCGCTCGAACCCGGAACGGCCGAAAGGCTACCGGCCGGGTCGGCGAATCCCGAGCGTGAGTTGCTGGAGCGCGAGCGAATGACGCGGTTCCACCAGGCGGTTGAGGGTCTCTCCGAGCGGCAGCGGAGGTGTCTTTTCCTGCGCATGGAGGGCCTGCGGTATCCGGAGATCGGCGCCGCTTTGGGAATCAGCGCCTCGGCAGTGAGCGAGTTCTTGCGGCGCGCCATGGTTCGGATTCGGAAGAGCGCCTTATGATGGGCTGGCTTCGAAAACATCCCGGCTCGCGCGAGCTGCTTGGCTCGCTCGATGGGGAACTGTCCGCCCGAAAGACCCGGCGTGTCAGAGAGCATCTCGATGGTTGCGCGCGCTGCCGGTCGGCCGTCGCGGAATACCGGGATACCGCCGAAAGCGCGGCGGCGTACTGGCGCACGCGGAAGGCGGCGATGCCGGCCCCGCCCGAATCCTGGCCGTCGCTGGCCGCGGGATTCGCACGGATTGACGCTGAAACCGAACGCGAGACGGTGGCCGCGCGAATGCGCCGCGCCTGGCGAACGCCCTCATGGCGCTGGAGCGCGGCGGCCGCGGCGTCCCTGGCGTTGATTGCGTCCGTGGTCTATCGGTGGCGCGAGACGCCTTCGGTCGAGGCGGCCACCTTGATACGGAAAGCCGTTGCCGCGGCCGATGCGCACCCCCGAGCCTCGCGCCGGGTCCGTATCCGGACCGGCGGCATGGAGTTCACGCGAACCATCGGTCAGGCTCGCGAAGAAAGCGGGGCGCGAGTGGTCGAGGCCCTGTTCCGCTCCGCCCATTATCCGTGGGACGATCCGCTCAGCGCGAGGTCGTTCGGCGCCTGGCGCGACGGATTGGCGCATAAGCGCGATGAGGTGGTGCGCGGCGATGCCGAACCCGGAAGCAAGGAATCGTACCGCATCCGGACAACCACCACGGACGGCGAATTGACCGCCGCCACTCTCACGTTGCGGGTTACGGACCTGGAACCCACCGCGGGCCGGTTCGAGTTCCGCAACAGCGAGTGGGTGGAAATGACCGAAACCGAAGAACCGGCCGAGTTTACAGCTTCTCCCGCAAGCGCCATGCCCGAGGCCGCGAGCGGCGTTCCGTCACACATGGAGACGCCGCCACGGCCCGAGGCCGCGCCGAGCCCGGAGGGCGCTTTGCCTTCGCCCGCCTTGGGGATCGCCGCCGAGTTGCAGGTGTTCGCGGCGCTACGCCAGGTGGGAGCGGATCTGGGCGATCCTCTGGAGATCGAGCGGAGGAGCGGCCAGGTGACCGTGAGCGGGGTGGGGATCGCGCCCGCGCGCCAGCGGCAGATCCATGCCGTGCTGGACGCTCTACCGAATGTTTCGTTGCGGTTTAGCGAGCCCGAGGCCGCGCCCGCGGCCGCTGTTGGCGCCGCGCCGCCGACGGCTCCCGCGGCCCCCGCCGGGCCGAGCTTGCTGCAACAGAGGCTCGGGGGGCGCACCCAGTTCGAGAGCCTGAAATCCCAGTTGCTCGACCACAGCGACGCGGCCATGGCTCGCGCCTACGCGCTGCGGAGATTGGCTCAGGAGTTTCCGCCCGAAACCGAACGCGAAATGACCGTCGCGGACCGTGCCTTGCTGGACCGGCTCGCCGCTCAGCATCTCTCCGCGCTGGCCTCGGAAGCCGGCGCCATCGACTCCTTCGTTAGCCCAATCCTGGGATATGCGGTTCCGGCCGCCGGGCAAACCGCCGCGGAGCGAGGGTCCTGGCAGCCCGCCGCGGAATCCGTGTTGATGGCGGCGCATGGCATGGAGACCAACCTCGCCGCGCTGCTGGGGGCGGCGCCGCCGAAGCCGCCGGCGATCCGTACTCTCGTTTCGCAAACGCCATGGGCGTCCTCAGGCTCGGCCTGGAGCGATGCCGCCTGCTTCTGTCGTACGATGACGTAGGGCAGAGGTAATGACCGCTGGGCGTCTCATCGCCGCACTATTGGTGTGTCTTGGCGCCGCCGCGGCTTGCGCTCCCGCTGCGTCCGCCCCGAGCGCCGGCTATGTCTATGGGCGCGTGCTCGATCCCTCCGGAGCGGGAATTCCCGAGGCCGGCGTTACGCTGGTGAACGAAGATAGCGGCTTCCGCCGCGAGGCGCGTTCCCAGATCGATGGCGGCTACGCCGTGGGGTCGCTCGAAGCGGGATCGTATAAGATCACGGTGCGCAAGGACGGTTTCGGCGCCATGGTCCGGTTCCATGTGAGGATCGAAGCCGGCCAGCCCGCCCGCGCCGATTTCACGCTCCCCGTAGGCTCCGTCGAAGAGACCGTTACCGTGGAAGGCACGGCGCCGATACTCACCGATGCGCGGTCTCCCCTGGGCGCCGACGTAGAGCAGGAACAGATCGAGCGCCTGCCTCTGAACGGACGCGGCGTGCTGGCGTTGGTGAACCTGGCTCCCGGAACGAACATCGTCCCCGCGACGCGCGGCGAGGCCGGACAGTTCACGCTCAACGGGCAGCGTCCCAACACCAACGCTTTCAGCGTGGATGGGATCGCGGCCAACGTCGGCGTTTCCGCGGGAGCGCTGCCGGCGCAAGTCACGGGCGGCGCGCTGCCCGTCCTGAGCGCATTCGGGAGCATGGACGCGATGCTTCCTATTGAAGCGATCGGCGAATTGCGGGTGGCTTCCGTGGAAGAAGCGCCGGATGCGGCGCGGTTGCCGGGCGCGGTGGTTGAGTTGACCAGCCGCTCCGGGTCGAACGAGTTCCACGGCTCGGTGGAATACCGCTTTCGGCACGAGGCTCTGGCGGCGAAAGACTGGTTTTCGAACAGCTTCGGCGAGGCGCGGCCACCGCTCCGGATGCAGAATTTCATGCCATCGCTGGGCGGCCCTCTGCGCCGGAACCGCACGTTCTTTTTTGCCGGTTACGAGCGCATGGCGTTGCGCGGCCCGGACGTGTGGCGGCAGGCCGTCCCATCGCTGGCGTCACGCCAGGCGGCGCCCGGACTGGATGCAGCCGGCCCTCAACCTGTTCCCCGCGCCGAATGGGGCCGGCTTGGGGAATGGCTTGGCGGAGTGGAACGGGGTGGTGACGCGGCCCTCCTCGTTGCAGTCGGGCGCGCTGCGCGTAGACCACGCTCTGACATCGCGCGCCTCGCTATTCGGCAGATATAACGACGCCGGCTCCTCGAACGATTTTGGGAGCGCGCAGGTCAACCACCTGGATCTGCGTTTCCGGAGTCTGACAGCCGGCGCCAACGTGCGGCCCTCGTCTCGTCTTGTGATCGATCTGCGGGTGAACGAATCGGAGGCGAGCCTCGGCTCTACATGGGTCCCGGCCGGCGATCCATCTTCACCGGATTGCGGACTGCAGGCTCTGGCGGAACGGTTCCTCGGACCGGTTAACGGGTGCGACTACGTGACGCGGCTGTTGATCGGCGGAGTCGGACAGGTCACCGCGGGAGACGAGGGCGAACGAAAACAGCGGCAGTTCGAAGCCGTGGCCGCGGCTACCTGGACCGTGGGCAAGCACACCTTGCGGGGCGGCGCCGATTATCGCCGCATGACATTCGTGCGCCGCGATGCGGGCGGCACCGTCAGCCTGATCGCCGATAACGTCAGCGCCACCGAGTACACCGGTAATCTCTGGATGGCGCAATCCGGGGCAGTGCGGGCGTCCATGTGGGCCGCGGAATTCGCAGCCTGGGCCCAAGACGCATGGCAAGCGAACCGGCGCCTGACGCTCACGGCTTCGGTGCGCTGGCAACTGGACCCGCCGCCGGTTCCCGCCGATTCGGCGTACTTCTACGACCCGCCAACCGAAACCGTGATCGCGCTGCGATCACCCATTTGGAGCCGCGGCCCGGGCAATCTCGCGCCGCGTATCGGCGCGGCGTACCGGCTGGATCGGAATGGCCGTACGGTGCTCCGCGCCGGCTTCGGAGTGGCCTACGATTCCAGCTTGAGCATCGCCACGGACCTGATCAATAGCGGCCCGCTCGCGAACACCGACTACACGAGCAGTTTGAACCCTCCCTTTTCCTCGCGCCTGCGATATGGGTTTATGCCCGATCTGCGGCCGCCCCGCATCGAGCAGTGGAGCGCATCGCTCGATCGCGCATTCACTCCGCGCGATCTCGTTTCCGTCGGCTATCTCGCTTCGGCGGGCCAGCGCCTGATCCGGCGCGAGGTGGGCGGCCCGGGGAGCATTCCCTCCGACCTTGTGGCGCTCACCACCGATCATGGCTCGTCGAGTTACGAAGCCATGGAGGCGCAGTACCGCAGACGCATGGGGAACGGCTTCGAAGCGCAGGCCTCCTATGTCTGGTCTCATTCCATTGACGACGATTCGAGCGACGCTTATCTCTTGTGGGCCGGCGCCGGAACCAGCCTGGCGGGCGACCGCGGCTCCTCGGATTTCGATTTACGCCAGTCCTTTACGGCTGCCGTCGCCTACGAGTTCCAGACGCACTCCCGCGGCCTGCGTAAGGCTTTCAATGGATGGGCGCTCGATGGCATCGCCAATGCGCGCACCGGCTTCCCAATCGGCGTGCTGATGAGCGATGAGTATCTGGGCATTCCGCTGGCGAATGCGTTTCGCCCCACCCTGCTGCCGGGCCAACCGGCGTGGCTGGCGGACGCTTCCGCGCCGGGCGGCCGGATTCTGAATTCCGGTGCGTTTCATACCGTCGCCGCCGGAGAGCAGGGCAGCCTGGGGCGTAACGCCTTCGCGGGGTTCGGCATGCTCCAGTTCGACCTGGCTCTGCGGCGCGCGTTCCGGCTGGCGGATCGCAAGTCCGTCGAGCTGCGTTTAGACGCGTTCAATGCGCTGAACCATCCGAATTTCGCCGACCCCGTGCGGTTTTTGAGCAGCCCGGAGTTCGGCCGCTCGGCCTCCATGCTGAATCTGATGCTGGGCAGCGGCAGCCCCGGAAGCGGCCTCGCGCCGTCACTTCAGAGCGGTGGCGCGCGATCGCTGCAAGTCCAGATCAGACTCGGGTTCTGACGGGGGCCGGGGATCGGACAGGAGAGTAGAGCGTGGGAAGAGATCTCACTTCGTGTGCTGAACGCTATCGAGTTTCCCCAGGCACACGGGCCTCCAAGAGACACACCGAGTGTTCCTGAACTGTTGCGAGCGGAGCCCGAGAAAATCGTCCCCAACCCGGAAACTGAATCTCCGGTCACTCGTCGGATCCCGCGGTTACCTGCCTTCCCGAAGTTGACGGAATGCCGGCTTGGCCGAAGGGCAATCCACACACGAAAACCCGGTATCGTCTCCAGATGGCAAGAGGCAGCAAGTGAAGCTCTTTTGGAGTCGCGAATTCCGCAGGCTGTTTCTTGTATTTGTGCCGCGCTTGCGAGCGCCCGCTTGCGAAGATGAAAATCTGGCACTGAGTCACCCTCCCGGCCGGATCGGGAAAGGTAGGGAACGAAGCTGACGCCGGACGACCAACGCCGGACGACCAGCGCAGCCATCACTTTCCGCTCGAAAGGCGGTCGGCGAGAAGCGACGGAAGACCTGCGTCGCGGATTTTGCGCTGCGCCTCCGCGACGTCGTAGCGGACGCGGTGGTAAATGACAGTTCTCGCCCCCGAGTCGTAAATGGCGAATGCGGCCCGCGGATCGTCGTCGCGGGGCTGGCCCACCGAGCCTGGGTTGACCAGATGCACCCAATCGGGGTCGATCTGGAGCTCGTGCCGGCCGGCCTTACCGCCGGGTCCCACCAGCAGTTTGAGCTTCCCTTTGCGCCAGACGTAGGCGCCCTGAATGTGCGTGTGGCCGAAGAACAGCAGTTTGGTATCGAGAGACGCAATCACCGGCAGGGCTTCTTCGGGATCTATGATGTAGGCGTCTTCATCCGCCGGGGTCCCATGCGCGATTTGAAAATCCTCGATGGTCAACGGGCCCATGGGCAGCGAGCGGATGTAGGCCGTATTCTCCGGCGTCAGTTCCGCTTGCGTCCATAAAGCCGCGGCGCGGGCCACCGGGTTGAACCAGGAGAGGTCCTCCTGACCGGTGCAGGCGCGGTCGTGGTTGCCGCGGATGATATCGGAACAGTTCGCCCGGAACCACTCCACCACCGCGTTGGGGTCCGCGCCATAACCGACCAAATCTCCGCAGCATAGGGTCCGGTCATACTGGCCCTTGGCGGCCTCCACTACGGCTTCGAGGGCTTCGAGATTACCGTGTACGTCGCTCAGGATGAGGTATCGCACGCTCGACCGTTACGCCTTTCTCAAACGCAGCAGGGAGATTTCCGGCGGCGCCCCGAGGCGCACCGGAATCCCGATCGATCCGATTCCCCTGGTGACGTACGCGGCCGAAGATCCGGCGCGGTAGAGACCGTACACGTACGGCGTGATGAACCGGGCGGGGCAGATGTTCTGGTCGAGTATTTCAACGGAAATCTGGCCCCCGTGGGTATGGCCGGAAAGCATGAGGTCCCATCCCTGGCGCGCGGCGGCGGGGAATACATCCGGGTTGTGAGAGAGAAGCATGTTGAACGCGCCGTGCGCCATCAACGATTGAGCCCCGCGCAGGTACGCCGGCCGATCGGCCATGGGCTGATGATCCACCCCCGCGAGATTCAGCGTGGCGGCGCCGAACCGCAGGCGCTTTGCCTGACGGCGAAGGAACGGAACGCCCAGGGAGGCCGCCGTCCTCGCGGTCCGGCTCTCCACGCCCGTGTAGCGCTCATGGTTTCCCATGGAACCGAATACCCCGGCGTCCGCTCGCAGGCGCGCAATCTGGCGTATGCAGGCGTCGAGCGGGTCGCCGTACACCGAGATCAAATCGCCGGTGACCGCGGCCAGATGGCCGCGCAGTTCGTTAGCGGCGTCAATGACGCGGGCCAGTTGCCGTTCCGAAAGGAAAGCTCCGAGATGAATGTCGCTGAGGTGGACGATTCGCAGCCCGTCGAGATCCGGCGGCAGTTGCGGGAGAGGGACGTCGATCTCCCGGACCCGGAAGTCGGTGCGTTCGATGAACGCTCCGTATCCCAGAGCGACAATCGGGCTAGCCATCGCCAGGCCGCCCGCGGCGTGGAGAAAACGCCTGCGGCCTTGATCGGCGTGCGCATCGATCCGCTTCTGGATTGCCCGGACGCCGGAATAGACGGGGATCGCCATCGACGCCGCCAGCGTGTAGGCAAGCGCCGCCGCGGCCACGGCCGCGGGCGCGGAACCGTATTGCACCAGATGGCCGCCCACGGAGGGAACGATAGGCAGGTAACCTATTGCAACGGCGGCGCTGAAGACGCAGGCGCAAGCGCGTGCGAGCGGCGCCAGCCTGTTCGGAACATGCCGCACAACCGCCCGTGAGATCCACCACTGGACAGCCAGTAGGACCAGAAGTCCAACGAGCGCTAAGGAATCGCTCAAACCCACCCCTCGCAGCCAGTATCGCATTCCAGTGGATGGCCACGACGAGACTTGGCGTTGAGCGGGCCGGGCGCCCGCCCAGCGAAAGAATTCCCAGCCGGCGCCAGCAAAGCACGCACGCCGCAGACTATCCTGAAGTGTATAGAGAATGAGCGACAAGAAACTGCAAGTCATCCCGCTGGGCGGCCTCGGCGAGTTCGGCATGAACATGACCGCCATCCGTTACGGGGACGACATCATCGTTATCGACTCGGGAATGATGTTTCCCGACGCCGAACTGTTGGGCGTGGACGTCGTCGTGCCCGACCTGACCTACCTGAAAGAAAATCGCGAGCACGTCCGCGCGCTGATCCTGACGCACGGGCACGAGGATCACATCGGTTCCGCGCCGTATTTCCTGGCCGAAATCGGCGCTCCCGTTTACGGATGCGATTTCACGCTCGCGCTCGTGGAGCGGCGCCTCGAAGAGTACGAGTTGGAACACGAGCCGCGGCTGATCGCGGTCAAGCCCAAGCAGGTAATCGAGTTGGGCCCGTTCCAGGTGGAGTTCATCCACGTCACGCACTCGATCGTAAGCGCCGTGGCCCTGGCTATCACGACCCCGCTCGGCGTCGTCATCCATACGGGCGATTACAAGGTGGACCCGACGCCCACGGATAACGAGCTGTTCGACCTGCACACGATCGCGGACTACGGCAAGCGCGGCGTGCTGCTGTTGCTCTCCGATTCCACGAACTCGGACCGGCCGGGCTACACGCAGTCCGAGCGCGCCGTCCGCCCGCGCATGGAGGAGATCTTCGGCAAAGCGCAGCGGCGCGTGGTGTTTTCCTGCTTCAGCTCTTCCATCCACCGCATTCAATTGGTGCTCGATCTTTCGCGCGAGTTCAACCGGCGGGTAGCCGTGGTGGGCCGCAGCATGACCGCCGTTACGGAAATCGCCCACTCGCTCGGCTTGCTCGAGATCCCCGACGGCATTCTGATCCGCCCGCAGGATTACCTGTCGCTCCCGCCGGATCAGGTAACGGCGCTGATTTCCGGCACGCAGGGCGAGCCGATGTCCGCGCTGGCCCGCGCGGCCGTCGACAATCACAAACACGTTTCCGTGGAGAGCGGCGATACCGTCGTTCTCAGCTCGCGCATCATTCCCGGCAACGAGAAAGCCATCTTCCGGATGATCGACCACATGGAACGGCGCGGCGCCGACGTGCTGTACGGTTCGATGAATCCGCCGCTCCACGTTTCCGGCCATGCCAGCGTGGAGGAGATGAAGCTCATCCTGAATCTGGTGCGCCCGCGCTTCTTCATGCCCATCCACGGCGAATACCGGCAGCTCGCCAAGCACGCGCGTCTGGCCGAGCACCTGCGCTTCGCCGGGCTGGAAGACAGCTTCATCATGGAATCGGGCGACGTGCTGGAAGTCGACCGCAAAGGCGCGCGCAAAGCGGGCAAAGTTCCCGTGGGCCGCGTGTGCATCGACTCCGGCTCGGTGGACGACATCGTGGAGGAGATGGTGATCCGCGACCGCAAGCACTTGTCGGAAGACGGAATCGTCTTGCCGATCATCGCCATCGACCGGCAGACCGGCCGTCCGGAAAGCCCGCCCGAAATCGTCAGCCGCGGCTTCGCGGTGGCGGAAGACGGCTCGGATTTTATGGAGTTGGCGCGCCAGGTAGTAATGAAGACGCTCGAGACTTCCAACCGCGAAGAGACCGCCGACTGGGGCGTCATGAAGGAAAAAATCCGCGCCGACCTGAAGCGCTTCATCGTCAAGAAGACCTCGCGCCGGCCGTTGATTATGCCGGTGATTTTGGAAGTCTGAAGTGGGGCAGGTTCCCGACCTGCCCTTAATTTGTGATGAACCGAGCCCCGGCGAAGGCCCGGCGTCTCTCTCCCGCGCCCGATTCGGAGCGCTCCGTGCCGGCGCGCGGCGGTCATCGTTTGGCATGTTGCCGAAGCCAGCCATCCAGTGCTTCGAACCGCATTCGGCCGGTTTCGTAGAGGCCTGTCAAGAATGAGAACGCGTCGAAATCGTCGAACTCCAGTTCATAGCCATTGACACGCAAGAACGCTGCCGTCACGGTCACAGCGGCGCGTTTGTTTCCGTCGACGAAGGCATGGTTCTGAGAGAGGCTTTCCCAGAGCGCGGCCGCTTCCTGAATGAGGTCAGCGTAATATCCGCTGCGGGGTCGAGCTAGGGCCGCCTCCAGGGCGCCGTGGTCCCGTATGCCGTCCGCACCCCCGAAGCGCGCTATCAATCGGGCGTGAACGGCGACCGTCTCGTCAACCGTGGGATATCGGGTCACTGGGCGAGGCGCTGCAAGAGATCCGGATGTTCGGCGATGAACTCGTCGGCAGCCCGGAGAATCGGCGATTCGGAGCCGGCGGGCGCGTCCCGTCCCTTCAGGTAATCGATGAACCGAAGCACGGCGTCCTGCTCCTGCTGCGTGAGCGATCGGACAAGGTCGGTTAAGCTCGGAGTGCCCATTCGGTGTCCCCACTCGAAGTATACCGCCCACGCACAGTCCTGTCGGGGCGGTCGGGCCAAACGCGAACTATCGCGGAACGGTCGTGGAGTGAACGGCCACCGCGGCCCGCCGCCGCCGTTACGCATGGCAGTGAAGGGGGAAATCGATAATCTACGTGCTCACAACCACCAGCCCAGCAAAGTCCTTCGGCTGGTATTTCTCGAAGTCCTCCTGTCGTACGAAGAGCGGCTTAAACACCCGCTTGCCATCGTGCGCCGTGGCATCGGCGCACCACTGTTGCAGCCGCTCCCACTTCGGCGGATCGTCGAGGTCTTCCCTGCCTTTCGTTTCGATGACCCAGAGCTCCGTGTCGGTGCGCTTGACGAGGAAGTCCGGGTAGTAGTTCGCGATGCTCCCGTCCGCGTTTCGGTACTCCATGCGGAACTGCGTGCTCTGGGAGTTCTTGGCGAACGAGATGATGTCCGGGCAGCCGTCCAAAAACGCCGCCACATTCAGTTCGAACCCGTTATCCGCAACAATTCTGTTGAACACCGACCGCTTGGGAACAAGGAAGGCTTGGTCCTTCACCAGATGCGGTCGCGTTTTGCTGAGCTTAATCGTGTCCCGGATTTCAGTGCTTCCCCTGTCCTGAACCGTCAGCGCGTTGATCGCGCTCTTGAATCCCTCCGTGATCGTCCGCACCGCCTCAATCTCGGAGAGATTCCGCAGGACGTTTAAATCGGCCAGATCAACCGCCTGTTGGAATAACTCCGTTTTCACGAAGGTTTTCATCTTCCCAAAGAGGACGTCGAAGCCACCCACCAGCCGGAGGTCTCGCATAACGTTACGGGCGAAGAATCCGACCACGTTCTGATAGCTCGGCTCGAAGACCGAATCTAGCACGGTCGTGTGGCTGGCCTCTTCGGTGTCGATATCCCGGAAAACGATCTCCCGCTGCTGTTCCTCCGAGAACTGCTTCAGCGGAAGCCGTTGGTTGCCCAGCTTGGCTACATCGATTCCTTCGAGGTTCTTGTGCTCCCGGTAAATGCGCGGAGCCAGCACGGGCATTTCGATGTCGAGCTGGTCGATGTCCTTGTGGCTGTTTTCCCGATCCACTTCCACGACCATCGGCGATTTCGGCCCCGTCCCCGCGCCCATCGGCTGATACTCCAGATCGACTCCTTCCACCTTGATGGACTCGACGAACTCCATGAAAGCTTGCGTTCCGATCACACTTACCTTTTCCGGCACGTCCTGCCCTCGGAACATTCGCCGGAGACCGCGTCCCGGGGTTTGTTCCGGGAGAATCCTGCTTTTCGAGGAGTAGGGCCGCAGGCCTACAATCGACGTGACGTTTTGCACGTCCCAGCCCTCACGCAACACGATCACCGAAACAATCGCCTTGTACGGGCTTTCGGGGCTGTCAATCACGCGGGACGCCGCCCGCAGCTTGTCCAGCTCTTCTTTGCTCTTGCCCGTGGAGGCTTCGGAAACCTCACCGTTGTTCTTGGTGTGGATCACCAGCACCGCATCTTTCAGTTCGGCGTACCGGGACTCCAGGTATTCCTTCACCTCGTCGCAGTTCCGGGTGTCGTCGGTCATCACGAACAGAACCGCCTTGCGTCCGAGCTTTTCGAATTCGTCATAGACTTTCTGCCACTCCAGAAAGCCCAGATGCAGGTAGTCTTCATACTGCTCCGTGAACTTCGCGCTTTTACGCTCGTGCAGCTTGGCGCGGGAAGCCTCATCCGGAAGCACCGGCGTCTTGACGACACCCTGCCGGATGGCTTCCACCAGCGGGTAGTCGCTGACGGTCTGCACGAAGATGGCCCCGTTATTGTGTTTCGGCGTGGCCGTCAGATCGAACTGGGCGGAGAGATTGCTCCCCTTCTGTCTCAGCCGCAGAGCAATGTCCTCAATGCTCTTAAACCACGCGCTGCCCGGATCGTGGACGTGATGCGCTTCGTCGTTCAGAATCACGAGGTCCGGCACGTCGCGAACGATCACGCTGAGATCGACCTGGCTGTCGGTCGTCTTTCCCGTGGGCTTTTTCCCAAGGAAATAGTCTGTCGTGTCGTCGTCCTCGAAGGTCGCCGCGCTGTCGCCTTCATAAACCCTGTGAATGTTGCTCAGAAAGAGATTGCCAGTCTCCGACACCAGCCCGATCTCATCCTGTTGCATCCGACCTCTTCCATACGATTTCATTCAAAAAATGCTCTCTCCCAAACATCTCTTCCATGATTAGGCGAATCCCACTGTTCACCCGCCAGTCGCAATGAACGTAAATCGAACCATCCTCTGAAAGCAGGTCGTGAATAAGACGAAGACGTTCGAAGATCATGGAATAATACGAGTCTGTCCCTCGACCCCAGGTGTCCCGGTATGCCAACTCCTCTATGACGCTTGGCTCTTTCGTGAACGTCTCCCCATCCCCAATTTCGAGATCGATTGAGAAATCCGCCCCCACATCGAAGGGCGGATCGATGTAAACGAGCTTCAGCCCACCCGCCTTCTCGATTTCTTGTCGCAGCGGCCCGTTCTTGAGTGAAGCAAGCACCAGTTTGTTGTCGCCCCAGATCAGTTTGTTGCTCCAGCCCCCGGCCTGGCGGCCTGTCTTTGCGTCGTAATCGAAAAGCCCGCCGATCTGAGCGTTCATTTCCGCTCTGGGCTCGTCGATTTGCTCGATGGACTAAAAAGGCAGCACCACGCTGGTGACTTCCGAGGTCTTGCCCGGCCAGATCAATTCGGTTTCGTGCGGCTCCGCGAACAGCACCGCCCGGCATTTCGGCGGCAGCGGTTCGCCCGCATCGATCATCGCCTTGATCTGTTCCTTTTCCCTATCCGTCATAGCCCTGGCGCTCCTCCGATACCCGCTGCCGAATTAGCCTTTTGCGGCCTTTGGCGCCCGTTCATCGTACTTCCAGCAATCGCCCCCCGTCCAGGCCACGAGGGCCCCTACGGAACGCGCCAAGCTAGTCGCGAGGCCCCCATCGCCAACCCGTGGAAACGTGCCTTGACCTGAGCAAGGTGGTTCGCCATAGCCTAAGAAGTAGTGTTCATTATTGGCTGTTAAACCCAATAGTTGAACGATCCCCCCCGGCCGTGATCGAGTCCCAGCCCCATTCTCGTTGATAGCATTGACCTTAGCCGAAAGCCTCCGATCCCCGTGATGTAATCTGGAACCGGAGGGGGAATTTGTCCGTGACACCGCAACAAAATCCGCTTTGCCGCGTCGGCGCCACAAATACCGCGCGCCAAACGCTCGGCCTCCGGCGGCGGCGCTTGCTCTCGCAGGGGCACCTTTGGGACCCCCTGGGGATACCAAACAAACCCAGGAAGTTGTTGAAAATAAAGGAACGCAAAAAAACAAGCCCAGTTTAGAGGCAGGATGTCGCGGTGCCGCCCCGCTCCTGGTCCGCTGCAAGGCGCCGCGCGGGAAGGTGGCCACTCGCGGCACGGCCGGGGAGCTTGGAGGTGTAGAGCGGGGCAGGCTCCCGACCTGCCCCCATTTGTGGTCGGCCGAGGCCTGGCGAGGGTCGGGGGGCTTCCCTTTCTGTTCCGCTTGTAACGGCTTTTACGCGGCGGCCATTGTGGGAGAATAGAGCGGTTGGCAGCCGTTGGGTCAGAGGCCGGGGTTGCCCTGTTGGGAAAGGCGCTTGTGAGTCAAGAGCCGCAGACTCCGTTCGATTCCATCGAGGGGTCGCATGAGTACGTCGCCCTGCTGGCGGAAGCGTTAGCCGAGGCGCGGCGAGACGTGGAAGCCGAGATAGCCACCGCCGAAAGCGAAAACGCGACTCGCCGGAAGGAAGCGCTGCTGCTGGTCTCGTACAGTCTGGCGAAGCTGGACGTCCACATCACGACGAGCCGCCGCATTCTCAACGACTTGCGCACTCTGCGCCGCCTGTTATTGGATGAGCGCGGCCACGCGCCTGGCGAGCCCCCGGCCGAGCGGGGCGAGGTGGCGGCCGAAGAAGGCTCCTGAGCCGCGAGGCGGCCCTCGATGGTGCTAGATTCAAGTGTTGGAATTCGGGCTAAACCCAGGATGTGGAGACTATGTTCTTGACCTTACGTCGCAGCTTTACAGTTGCAATCGTCGTATTCATTGGCGCGGCCTCGGCGGGCGCGGCCACTATTTCGAAGGCCGCATTCGGCAAGGCTCCGAACGGCTCCGCCATCGACATCTACACGCTCAAGAATAAGAGCGGAATGGAAGCCCGCGTCATGACCTTCGGCGGCACGCTGGTATCGCTGAAGACGCCGGACAAAAAGGGCGTGATGGATGATATCGTCCTCGGCTTCGACACGCTGGATGGGTATGTAAGCCACACCGGCCTCTTCTTCGGCGCAACCATCGGGCGCTACGCCAATCGCATCGGCGCGGCTAAGTTCACCCTGGATGGCAAGGAGTTCAAGCTCGCTCCGAACAACAATGGCAACTCGCTGCATGGCGGCCCGGGCGGATTCGACCGCTGCGTCTGGACGGCGCGCGAGTTGCCGGATGGCGGGCTGGAGCTTACCTACCTGAGCAAAGACGGCGAAGAGGGGTATCCCGGCAACCTGAAAGTCACCACCACCTACCATCTCACCGATAACGACGAGCTGCGCATCGATTACGCCGCGACCACGGACAAGGCCACCGTGCTCAACCTGACGAATCACTCCTACTTCAACCTGAAAGGGGCGGGGAACGGGGACGTCCTCGGCCACCAGGTCATGATCGATTCGTCGCGCTACACGCCGACGGACAAGGGACTGATTCCCACCGGCGAGCTTCGCAACGTCGCGGGAACGCCATTCGACTTCCGAAAGTCTACCGCCATCGGCGCGCGCATTGACCAGAAGGACGAACAACTGGTCTTCGCCGGCGGCTACGATCACAACTGGATCTTGAACGCTCCGCCGACTCTCCAGCACGCGGTTACCGAGGTGTTCGAGCCCGAAAGCGGCCGTGTGGTTACCGTGGCGACAACCGAACCGGGCATACAGTTCTACACGGGGAATTTTCTGGACGGGACCGTGAAAGGCAAGGGCGGCAAGGTCTACATCAAGCGCTCCGCGCTGACGCTGGAAACCCAGCATTATCCCGATTCGCCGAATCACCCGGCTTTCCCGACCACCGTTCTGCGGCCCGGACAGCAGTTCCAGAGCACGACCGTATTCAAGTTCCTGGTCCGCAAGTAAGCGGGGGACCGACCGGCGGGCGTGCCATTCAGTACAATTGCATATCGTGAGGGTTGTCGCATTACTGATCGCCGCGGCAACCGCCGTTTCGGCGGCGGATATCCCGGCTGTGCTGGTTTCCGTCGGCGAGGCCGATCCGATTCGAAGCGCTATCGTGCGCAACGAGGCGTGGACTCAGGATCCAGTCAAGCGCTTGCGGGCGGATGCCGACCGCGCTCTCAGGGAAGGCCCATGGACCGTGACTTCGGATCGGCCCGTGGGTCGGGACCTCGACTCTCACATCTATTACAGCGAGCCCGTGTTTCCGCAATCCGGCGCGTCGCGGCTCGGCCGGGGGACCGCTCCGGCCGACGCTCCAACGGCGCGGTTTGACGCAAACCGCACGGCATTGCGCGAGATGTCGGACGCGGTCTTCAGCCTTGGGACCGCGGCGTTCTTACTGGATGACAGGCGCTACGCGCAACGCGCGGCCGTGGTGATCGACACGTGGTTCCTGAATCCCAAAACGCGGATGGAGCCGACTTTCGGCCACGCCCAGAGCGGAACCGGCCCGAACGCGATCGCGGCGGACGCGGGAGTTCTCGATGCCCGGCCCCTGATACGCGCCATTCAGGGGATGTCTTTCCTGGCGGAGAGCGGCGATTGGGATGTCAAAGAACAGGCCGCCATTCATAAGTGGTTCGGGGATTACATGAAGTGGCTGGCCCAGGCGGGTTCCTCGGAAGCCGGCGGTCGCGGGGCCGCCGCCGCTTCCGCATGGTGGGCAGCGGAGATGGCCGCCGCGGCCGCGTTCAACGAGGACGCGGTTGCGCAGCGCGCGGCAGTCGAGTTTTACAGAGCCCACGCCATTCCGCGCGAGATCGGGACGAGGCCCGCGGCTCCCCAAGGGGCAGGCCGCGGAGCGGCAGTTCCAGGCGGCAGCGCGCTGGATGGATTGGCCACGTTTTGCCGGATCGCCGCCGTCCGCGGAGCCGATCTTTGGAACACGCACGCGGCGGATGGGGCCAGCCTGAGCGCCGTCGCGGATGCCTTCGAAGCGGGCCTCGCCGCGTCCGGAAATCAAGGCGCGCAACGGGGCGCCACGCCCCGTACGAGTGGACTCGACTTCCTCGCCTTCGCCGGCATGGGGCTGAACAAGCCCGATTGCATCGCTCAGTTCCGAAGGCTGGAGCGCCCCGGTACGGCGTGGCTGGCGCTTGTCGATCTGTTGGTAGGACGCTGGGAAGCGTCGGCGCATCAGACGCGGCACTGAAGGCCGAAGAGTGAATACTGAATGCTGAAGACCGAAGGGTGAAGACCGAAGTCTCCCGGCGTCTGTGCGGCGGCGGGCGCTACCTCGCGCCAAGCCGGGGCATTCCAGCTTCCGTATTCTGCCTTCAGTATTCAGCCTTCAGTCTTCCGCGGTTCGCTATCATATCAGCAGGTTTCGCCATGCGAGTCTGTATCGAACGCGGCGCGGCCGCGCTGGTGTTTTCGCTTTTGCTGCCACTGGCCCCCGGTCAAGATCCGGGTGCGTCTCAACAACAAACGACGCCTTCCTCGTCGGGGCAATCGAGTTCCTCCGGGTCGGCGAACGGGACTGAAATCGGGAATCCGGGGGAGCCGGAAGGTCCGCATTATGTCGCTCCGCCCGCGCCGGGCGGGCGCGGCGGAAGGGCCGGTCCGCCAGGCTTCGTGTTCCATTCCGCCGAAGCCCAGCGCAGGATGGATCAGCAGGAGAACATGAAGGATGCGACCGCGCTGGCGTTGCTCTCGGTAAGGCTCAAGCGCGAGATCGAGGAGAGCAACGGAATGGTTCTTTCCCTGGAGACTGTGAGAAGAACAGATGAGATCGAGAAGCTGGTCAAACGGATTCACGCGCGCCTGGTGCACAATTAGCCTGCTCGGCTGCGGAGCGCTGGCTGCGCAGCAACCGGCCGCCGCGCCGGCCGCTCCATCCGGCAAATCGCCAGCCGTTGCATTGTTAGATGCGTCCGAGGCGGCCCAATGGAACTGGGCCAAAGATATGGGCTGGCAGATCATCCTCCCTAAGGCAGGCTCTGCCTCCGCCACGGGAATCGACGCGCAGGTCCAGGCATTGGCCGCGGGCGTTCAGGATGCTATTGCGAACGCGAACGCCGATCCCGCGCAGATCTTTCTGGCGGGCCACGCCGCGACGACTCCGGCCGTGTTCTACGCCGTATCGCGGATGCCGGACGCCTGGACGGCGGCCATCGCCGTGGGTGGTTCGCCGCAACCGGCCATCGATAGCGGCCGCATCTTCTCGGGCAATTTCCAAAACACTCCCATTCTGTGGGCGGGCGTGAGCGACGCCGACGAATCGCTCGCCGGGAATCTCAAAAAGTCGGGCATGAACGTAGAGTGGCGCAAAGCCACGGAGATGACGTCGAGCGCGGCTTCCCAGTGGCTCCTGGCGCACAAACGCGACCCGATCCCATCGGCCGTCAACTGCGAGACCAGCTCGCCTGCCTTTGCGAAGTGCTTCTGGATCCAGGTGATGCGATTCGATGTCAACGAAAAAAACGACGTCCTGCCCACCACGCTGGTCCCGCCCACTTTGGTCTCCATGCTTGACGTGGGGCAATTCAGTTATCCACGGAACGACCCCGGACCGGGCATATTGGTTTCCGCCCTGCCCGAGAAGTACGACGGCCCCTTGAAGGCCGGCGACCGGATCGTCGAGCTCGACGGCAGGCCGATCGAGAACGCCGCCCTGTTCGAGGAGATGATGCGGGCCGTCACCGAAACGCGCGATGCCGTCATCATGGTGCAGCGGGCGGGCGCGCGGCAGCGAGTGGATACGCGAGTGATCGCCCCCAAGAAGCCCAACGTGGTTTCGGCGCGCGTCGAGGGCAAGTTTGACGCGGAGGAAAAGGAGATCACGCTGATTTCGCGCGCCGTGGCCGAGGTGCGCGTCACGATTCCGCAGCACTGGGTTCCGGCGACGTTCAACTGGAACGGTCTCCCGCTCGATCAACTGAAGACGGGCGGCTGCCTGGCGCTCCACATTGAGAACGAGACATTGAAGGCCGAAAAGTGCGACTGATGGCCTGTCAGAAAGTAACTGTGCCAGCTTGGGAGCGCGGTCAGCCCTTGCCTTGTATCAGGGCAGGGCATGGCTTCAGCCATGCCACAGAGCGCCGACAATCGTCGGGGCTTTAGCCCCTGAGCGCTGCGAGCCAGGGGCTAAAGCCCATTCTTTATGCAACTATTCGGCACGGCTAAAGCCATGCCCTGATACAAACCATGCGCCCGCGATAATTGGAATGGTTATTCGCCGAAAGGCCATAAAGGCATAGCGGCCCGATGCGAAGACTGACCTCAGGGGAGGCCGCGCGCCGCTTGCTGCGCGCGCCCAAGAGCGCGTCCAGAGACGCCGCGATGCGCAAGGCCATTCGCCAGATTCCGAAAGGCCGTGTGGCCACCTACGCGCAAGTGGCCGCGGCCGCCGGCTACCCGCTCTACCACCGGCACGTGGCCCAACTGTTGCGCAAGGAAGGGAACGCGCTTCCGTGGCAGAGAGTGGTCGGCGCCGGAGGCCAGATCAAGCTGAAATACGAGGCAGGCCTGGAACAACGCGCGCGTCTGGAAATGGAAGGCGTCCGCTTCCGCGGAAAGCGCGTGGATATGGCGGCCCACCAGCACCGCTTCCGGACCTGGGAGTTCGAGTGGTAACATCCTCGTGAAGCGCACTTCAATCTTGAAATTGACTGTTCACGAGAGTATTATAAGCTGAGCCGAAAATCCGATTCAGCCCAGATGGCAGAGTGCGCGGGAGCTTGCAACACCGGCAGCGCTCCCCTGGGAATAACGAGGCGCCGAATGTTCATAAGAAGGGTTTGTGGTGGGCTACGCATAGCAATCTGTCTCTGCGCCGCGGCGGCGGGACCCGCTAGGGCCGGAACGTATTCCGGCACGTTCGCCTACGACGACGACCTTCAATTGATTCCGGTCACTCTGAACGGGTCCCAGGATGTCGCGATATCGACCAGGTCCTTCGTCGCGGGAGGATTCGCTCCGGTACTCTCCTTCTTCGATCCGGCGGATACGCTACTCGCGCTCGACTACGGCGGTTTTTCGGGAGGATGCACGACGCCCGATCCGGCGACCGGCTTTTGCTGGGATGCGTTCATCAGTCTGCCGGTTCTGCCCGCGGGTACGTATACGGTGGCGCTGACCGAGGACGATAATCTCCCGAACGGACCGACACTGTCCGACGGCTTCGTCTGGGGAACGGGACAATCCAACGATTTCACCGGCCCGGAGTTTCTGGGCGGGACCGGAAGCTTTATCACGGTTGGCGGCTACCAGCGGAGCGGAGACTGGGCGCTCGAAATCGACGCCAACTCCGCCCCCGAGCCTGCGATGGCGGCCCCGCTCTGCGCGCTGGCGCTTGCGGCGTTGGCAATGAAGAGGACTTACGGAAGAGGAGGAGCGCGATGAGACGGAATCGGTGGGCGATGCTTGGAGCGGCGGCGGTGACTACTTGCATCTGTGCGCCGGTGCAAGCAGTGGCGGCGGACGCTCCGGTAATCGCGGATACGTTCATTTCCTCGGCGACGCCGACGGTGAATTTCAGGAGCACTGCCAACGCTGAATCTGGCCAGCAACAGCCCAGTACTCCTGCAATTCTCCATGGCGACCATGCCCCTAGGGACCCAGGCTGCCGATGTTTCCAGGGCGACTTTGCGGATCTATGTCAACCGTGTCGGCGTGGCAGGTTCGGTGGACGTATCGATCATAACCAGCGCCTGGGCCGAGGGCACGGTGACGGCCAACGCCCCGCCCAGCATGACTTCGGCCTTTCTGTCTCCCGCTCCTGTAACCCAAGCGGGCCAATGGCTGCTTGTGGACGTCACGAACGTGGTGAAGGGCTGGATCGCGAATCCAGCGGCGGATTACGGGATTGCGCTCACGGCGGCCACGAATCCCGCCACTGCGGTGTTCTTCGATAGCAAGGAAAGCACGACAACAAGTCACTCAGCCTCAATCGATGTGGTAGTTGACGATCCAGGCGTGAGGACGGCTCTGTGCGGTCTCTACGCTCTGACCGGTGAAGTTCCACCTGCGAATATGTCTTGCGGAACCTGCGACCCGGCCCAGACGTCGTGTGGCGTGGTTTTTCCGCAGAGCGTCTTCGTGGGCCTCGGTGTGGCGACGTCGGTCACCAACGGTACTCATAACACGGCCGTGGGTTGGCAGTCGCTAGTGAACGACACAAGCGGCGAGCAGAATACGGCCGTCGGCGCCCAGACGCTGAATGCCGATACGACCGGGGGGCAAAACGTTGCGGTCGGGCGGTTGGCTCTGGCGAATAACAACGGTGACAGGAATGTTGCCGTGGGGAACTGGGCCTTGGTATTCAACAAGACCGGCTATAACAACACGGCGATGGGCTATTACTCGATGTACTCGGACGTGACGGGATGCGAAAACACCGCGCTCGGCATGAATGCGCTTTCGGCCGGTACGGCCATGAACGGCAACGTGGCGGTAGGCTTTGGAGCTTTGTGGAACGACGTCGCTGACGCGAACACCGCCGTGGGCGCATTCGCCGCATTCGCCAACACCAGCGGCATCGAGAACACCGCGATTGGCGCCGTGGCAATGGAGTATGCCGTCTCCAACTATGGCACGGCCGTTGGATCTCACGCGATGATGGACAGCATGGGCGACAACAACACCGGCGTGGGCTACGGAGCCGTGGAGCATGCCTCCGGCGGCGGAAATACCGGGGTGGGATGGGGCGCATTGACCAGCGATACTACTGGCGCCGCCAACACCGGCATTGGAGACGACGCTCTGGTTCAGATTACAACCGGGCAAAACAATACCGCCGTCGGCGCACATTCGGGCTACAACGCATCGACGGCGCTGAGCGGGATCAGCAATTCCGTTTTTCTTGGTTCGGGAGCTACGTCAGGCCTCGACAACGTGACCAACGCGGTCGTGATCGGCTACAACGCTCAGGCCACGGCGAGCAATCAGGTGGTCCTGGGAAACCCGGCTACCTCGGCATTCGTCCTGGGCGGTGTTCGGGGCGTGACCGTCGGCGTCTGCACGCATTTCACTCTCGGGATCTGCGACGCTGGGCATTAGGAGCGATTCCGCAATGAGATACGCAGCGTTTCTATTCCTCGCCGCGACGGCATTCTCAGCCGATCCGCCGGCCATTCCGGTTGACTTAGCGGCTCAGTCTCTGTTGGCGGACAAAGCCCTGGTGGAGGCGCAGAAGACCCTGGCGGAAGCGCAGACACAGTTCGCCCTCCTGTGCGACCAGAAGTGCCGCCAGGCGCTCGCCGACGTGCAGATTGCGGCCCAAAAGGTCAAGGGGCCCGAGCAGGACGCGAAAGCTATGGACCTCAAGTTAGAGGCCTTCTGTGGTAAGGATGCGAAAGTGGTTAAAGAGCCGGGCAAACTCCCTGTATGCGCCGCGAGCCTGTCGTCGGCCCAGGAACCCCACCATCCTTGACCGGGCCGGAAGCGAATTCGCGCGTCGATTCGCGGTGGTCCCGGCTGAGGATCCTCGTATCTCATTGTCGTTTCAGGGGCGTGTTTGCGGCGAGCGGTCGTGAAAATCCAGGATGCTACAATGGGGCGATCTCATGGGCATGGAACGCGCCAGCAAGCTCATGCGCGGGCTGAATCTGCCCGCCGAGACGATGGATTTGGAACGCATCGCCTGCTCCGCGTGGGCGCAAAGCGTGGGGCGGAGAATTGCCGCGCACACGCGGGCCGTCCGGCTGGTGCGAACGCGCCTTGTGGTGGAAGTGGAAGACAATCTCTGGCAGAGGCAGTTGTTCGGAATGACCGGCCAGATCCTCGCCGTGTTGGAGAAGAACATGGGCCGCGGGCTGGTGGACGACGTGGAGTTCCGCGTGGTCCCTCGGCGGCGCGAACCGAAGTGCGCGTTGGCCGCCGTTCCCGCTCAAGCCGCCGACGATGCGGCCGAAATCGAGGATCCGGTCCTTCGTTCGATTTACAAGGCCTCCCGGAAAAAGGCGTTAGCGTGAGAATCAGCGAATCGGAAGTTCGGTACGTGGCGGAACTGGCGCATCTGCATTTGGAAGACGCGGAGGTGGCGAAGTTCCGCGCGGATCTGGACGGCATTCTGGAGCACATGGCAAAGCTGAACGAAGTGGACGTGTCGCAAGTGGAGCCGATGGCGCAGGTGCTGTTCGACCGGCAGGCGGAGCTGCGGCCGGACGATCCCGAGAAGCCGCTCGGCAACGATGCGGCCCTCGCTAATGCCGCGGTAAAGGGCGGCGGATATTTTAAGACGCCGCCGATTATCGAACGGTGAGGCGAGCGCTTTGGACCCAGTCGGCTTGGCATGAGTTTCGATGTTCGCAAGTGAGGTGCTTGATCTGAAGGACGACCGTGGAATTGTAATCAGGGCATGGCTTTAGCCGTGCCGCATGCCGCGGACAATCAATGGGCTTTAGCCCCTGCTGCGCCGCCGCAGCGCCCGAACGCTGCCGTGTCAGGGGCTGAAGCCCAATCAGATTCTGAATCCTTCGGCACGACTAAAGTCGTGCCCTGATACGAAGCCGGCGCAAGCCGGGGCTGTGGGTCGGCGCAGGGAAACGCGCTGGAGCGCGGGGAATGAAGCAGGAGTTTTGGGACAGGCCTGCAAGCCTGCCAAACTAGCAACCACATGGATGTCGCCTGTCTAACGATCGACCAGATCCGCCAAGGCCTTCTGGCGCGCAGCTTTAGCGCAACCGAGCTGACCTTGGAGGCTCTGCGATTCGCCGAAACGAATAACCACAAGACCGGCGCCTATCTGCGTTTTTCGCCGGAGCGGGCCGTGCGCGCGGCCCGGAAGGTGGATGACCGCATTGCGCGCGGCGAAGATCCCGGAGCGCTGGCGGGCGCGCCGGTAGCGGTCAAGGATGTGATCCTTACCGAAGGCGTGATTACTACCTGCGGTTCGAAGCTGCTAGCGAATTACGTGCCTCCTTACGATGCCACGGCGATCATTCGCATGGAGGCCGCCGGCGGCGTGATCGTCGGCAAGACGAACTGCGATGAGTTCGCCATGGGCTCTTCGACCGAGAATTCTGCGTTCGGCCCGGTAAGGAATCCGGTGGCGCTCGACCGCGTTCCGGGCGGATCGAGCGGCGGCTCGGCGGCAGCGGTGGCGCAGGGAACGGCCACGCTGGCGCTGGGCTCGGATACCGGAGGTAGCATCCGCCAGCCGGCCTCGTTCTGCGGCGTTGTCGGCGTGACGCCTACCTACGGGCGCGTTTCGCGTTATGGGCTGACGGCGTTCGCCAGCTCGCTCGACCATATCGGCCCGTTCGCCCGAACGGTCAAGGATGCGGCGCTTCTGCTCGGCGTAATTTCGGGACGCGACGACCGGGATTCGACGTCGGCGCTCGCCCCGGTTCCGGATTATGCGGCGGCGCTCGACGGCCGAGTAGAAGGACTGAAGCTAGGGCTTCCGCGCGAGTACCTGAAAGACGCCACGGGTGAGACGGCCGCGTTGATTGCGCGGGGCGTGGAGACCCTGAAGCGGCTGGGCTGTGAAGTCATGGAGATTAGCCTGCCGCATACCGAGTACGCGATCGCGTGCTATTACATCATCGCGACGGCGGAGGCGAGTTCCAACCTGGCCCGCTACGACGGCGTCCGCTACACCACGCGTTCGGAGCGCACGCACACGCTGGCGGCGATGTACGGCGATACGCGCGGCCAAGGCTTCGGACCGGAATGCAAACGCCGCATCATGCTCGGCACGTACGTTCTGAGCGCCGGCTATTACGACGCGTACTACCTGAAGGCTCAGAAAGTGCGTGCGCTGGTGGCCCGCGATTTCGCCCAGGCCTTCGAGCGGGTGGACGCCGTGATCGCGCCCGTTTCGCCGTTCCCGGCATTCAAGCTGGGTGAAAAGGTGGACGATCCGCTGGCCATGTATCTCTCCGATATCTACACGATCACGGGCAGCCTGGCCGGCATCCCCTGCATGAGCGTGCCTTGCGGGCGAACCACGGAGGGTTTGCCGGTGGGAATGCAGATTCTCGCTCGCCATTTCGCCGAATCCACCATGTTCCGCATCGCCGAAGCCTTCGAGCGGGCGGGCGGGCCGGCGGCCTGACGGCCGCGGGGCAGGACGGTATCCTGCCCCACCCTCTTTCAGCGACCTTTACCCCTCGTTGAGCATCCCTATTGACAGAGGAGAAAACGAGAGAATATGTCATTCACCCTGCCGCCGCTTCCGTACGCGCCTACCGCGCTCGGGCCGCACATTGACACGATGACCATGGAGATTCATCACGGCAAGCATCATGCCGCGTACGTCAACAACTTGAACAAGGCTCTGGATTCGGCCCCGGAACTGGCGGGCAAGACGATTGAGGAACTGCTGGCCCACAACTGCGTGATCGTCCCGGAAGCCATCCGTACCGCCGTGCGCAACAACGGCGGCGGCCACATCAACCACTCGATGTTTTGGACCATAATGGGCCCGTCCGCGGGGGGGGCGCCGACCGGAAATGTAGCCGATGCCATCAATGGCGCTTTCGGCAGTTTCGAGAATTTCAAGGAGAAATTCGGCCAGGCCGCGACGACGCGTTTCGGTTCGGGTTGGGCATGGCTCGTGAACGCGAACGGAAAGCTCGACATCTATTCCACCGCCAACCAGGACAGCCCGATCATGGAAGGCAAGTTCCCGGTAATGGGCCTCGACGTTTGGGAGCACGCATACTACCTGAAGTATCAGAACCGCCGTCCGGATTACATCGCGGCATGGTGGAACGTGGTGAACTGGCAGGAAGTCGAAGCGAGGTTCAATTCGGCGAAGTAACGGGAAGAGGGATGGCCGCGGCGCGTTGCGAACAGCGCAAGCTCCCGTCAGTTTCGCTTTGTGCGAGCCCATGAGCCGCGCAAGGCGATAAGATAACTGGGCGGGGCGTCGCGTCCGCATGGCAACAAACTTCCTGATTTCCAGGCACGCGGAAGAGGAGTTAGTACGGCGTGGGATACCACGCGCGTGGCTGGATTTATTGCTACAGCATCCCCAACAGCGTGTTCCTCAGCCGGGCGACAAGGAGGTTCTGCAGTCGCTTTTTCACGCTGCTGATGGGAAAATAATCTTGTTGAGAGCGGTGGTCGCGACCGGCAAGTATCCTCCCGTGGTGGTCACAGCTTACAGAACCAGCAAGATCGATAAATACTGGAGGCCGGAATGAAGGTCAGGTACGATCCCGAGGTTGATGTCCTGAGCATTCTCCTGAGCGATGCTGCCGTCGAGGAGAGCGACGAGGACAAGCCCGGCGTGATCCTCGACTACGACAAGTCCGGAAACGTAGTAGGCATCGAGATCCTGGAAGCTTCGAGGCGCATGGGCGACCCGATGTCGTTCGAGTACGCGATAGCACGGTAAGCCAAGCCCTCAGTTTTTCCGTCCCGAGCACTCAGGCAATTCCCAGCGCCCAGTTGCCTTTTTCACGGAACATAGGTGAGAGCGGCAGCGCTTCCTGCACCAGCGGAATCTCCTGCCGCTCAAACCCGCTCGCCAACAGGACTCCACCGGGCTTTCGCGCGCGTAAGAGCGCTGGGGCCAACTGGATGATTGCCTCCGGGCTTATGTTCGCCACGACGATATCCGCCGCTCCCGCCGCCACGGCGTCCACCGATCCCACAAATCGATGCGCCGCGGGAGCCATGCCAGCGGCAAGCTCGACGGCCTCGGCGTCTATGTCGCACGCGTAGACCCTTCGCGCGCCCAGCAATTCCGCCGCGCGCGCCAGAATGCCGGAGCCCGTCCCCACGTCAAGCACCGTCATACCGGGCTTGACAAATTCCTCCAGCCCCTCCAGGCACAATTGCGTGGTTTCATGAACGCCGGTGCCGAAGGCCAGGCCAGGATTGACGACGATGCGAAAGCGGCCTTCGGGCGCGGGGTCGGCGCGCCATGGGGGCGCGAGGTAGAAGCGCTTTCCCGCTTCGATAGGCGGAAAGAGATCGCGCGCGTGGGCGGCCCAATCGCGCAGTTCCTCGACGCGCATCCGCGAGCCGGGATACAGCGCGAGTAAGGCTACCCGGTCGGAACTCTCCTCGAAGAACGCGCGAACGCGGCGCGGGTCCAGTTCTACAATGCCCGCGGTTCCGTGCTCCCACAACTCGGCCACCAGCAGATCGCGCTCTTCGGCGCCGCACTCGATCTCAAGAGAGAACATAACCCCGCGAGCCTGTTATCGTGGAATCGAATATGGTGAAGCTACAAGGTATTTTCCCACCGATCGCGACGCCGTTTGACCACAACGGCGAAATTTACGAGATCAAAGCGCGGCACAACATCGAAAAGTGGAACCTGACCTCGCTCGGCGGCTATGTGGTGATGGGCTCGACGGGCGAAAGCGTCATGCTCACCACCGACGAAAAAGTCCGGATGTGGGAACTGGCGGCGAAATACGCCGCGCCCGAAAAGCTCCTCATCGCCGGGAGCGGCGTCGAGAGCGTGCGCGAAACCGTCGCCCTTACCAATACGGCGGCCGGGATGGGCTACAAGGTCGCCATGGTGCGGACGCCGCACTACTACAAGAACGCGTGCCTGCGGCCCGAGACCCAGATGTTGTTCTACCGCGCGGTGGCGGACCAGGCGAAGATACCGCTCATCATCTACAACTGGCCGCAGACCACGGGCGTGGATATCGCGGCGGAAGCCGTGGCGGCGCTTTCCGAGCATCCGAACGTGATCGGCATCAAGGAAAGCTCGGGCAGCCTGGAAAAGGTGATGCAGACGATCCGCACGGTGAAGCACGGCTTTCAGGTGCTGGTCGGCTCGGCGCCCACATTGTGGCCATCGCTTCGAGTGGGCGCTTCGGGTGCGGTACTGGCCTACGCCAATGCGGCGCCGTATTCCTGCATCGCCATCTGGGAAGCGCACCTGCGGCGCGAGGAGGAAGCCGGGCTCGACTGGCAGAACCGCATCGGCGACGCGGCGCGCCTGGTAACCGTGAAATACGGAATCCCCGGCCTGAAATACGCGATGGATTTGAACGGCTACTACGGCGGCCCTCCGCGTCTGCCGCTCACGCCGCCATCCGCCGAAGCGAAGAAAGAAATCGAGGAGGCGTTTCGAGACATCAAGGGTTGAAGCTGCCTCTGGATCTGCGTTATTGCAGGCCGCCCACGAAGTGGTAGACCTCAAAGAACGGACGGCCCCAACCGTCGGGGATGGTCGCTATCGTCTCCTTGCGGTATCCCGCGGATAGCGCCGCCGCCGTAAACGCCGTATTGGTTCCCTGAAAAAACTCGGCCTCCGGCGCGTGGGCGATGAAGACCGCGGCCGGTTGTCCGGCTGCAAGGCGTATGCGAAGCAGATCGGGTGGACTGCCGTCTCGCGGGACGGCGTCATAGACTATCTCCAGCGGCAATGCGCCGTGATTCAGCAGGCGAAGGCTGTCCGTGATTCCCCAGTCCACGCTGTAGATCCGTTGCGCGGGAAGGCCACGCATGTAATCGGAGAGCCGGAAGATGGCGTCCGACCAGTTCTGCGAGCCCCCGTTCCTCCAGGCAAGGCGGTAGTATTCGTCGATCTGAAGGCCGGCGGCGCCGAGAGCGAGCGCCATCACCAGCGCCAGCACGGGCTTCCCTGCGCGCCCCAGGCGGCGTGACGCTGACGCAAGCGCGACGGCGATAATGAGCGCCGGCAGGGGCCACAACAGGATCGTGTGATGAATGCTGCCGCCGCAGTTTACGGTTATCGCCATTTGCAGCCACGCAACCACGAGCGTGACGATCCCAAAAAGCACCGCCCGAAGGCTATCGCCGCGGCAAAACGGCGCCAGCAAAAGGGCGAGTGCGAACAGCGGAAGCAGAAGATTGCGCCTTTGGCCGCCCACGGCGGCGGAAATCGCCGAACTCGCCTTCTCGAGCGGGTTCGAGGGCGCGTGCGGCGAGGGGGTTTTCCAATCCGGGTTCATCATCCAGTCGAAAAGTCCCGTGCCGTCGGCGGTGAGCTCGAGCACGAGGGCTTTGTGCGGAATTTCACTGGAGTCGAAGCTTTGTCCGTGGAAGGTCGCAAAGCCGTTCTGCAGGTTATAGACAATCAACGGCAACGCTCCGAGCGCGAAGAACAGCACAAAAACAGCCACCGTCTTCCGGTTGGTCACACGCCAAATCTGCCGGTGCAGAACCGCCAATCCAGCCAGGGCGAATCCTCCTAACATCCACGTTGCCAAGGACTTATCCCACAGGCACAGGCCCCACAAAAAAGCTCCGCCGGCGAGCTTGGCTCTTGACTGCTCCTGGTAGAATGCAAGCAGCAAAAGCGCTCCGCCGATCAGCAGCAGGTGCTGGAAGGCGACAGGGCCCCAGTCGAAACACACGGTGAGCAGGTAGATGGAATCCGCCGCCAGCAAACTGCATCCAATGACTGCGGCTCTCGCGCCGGCAATTCGGCGCAACAGCAAGTAGAATAGCCAGACGCTGGCGGCTCCAGCCGCTAGCGGCGGTTCGCGCAGGCTCCAAACGCCTGTTCCAAACACGGCGAAAATCGGAGCAAACAGCCAGGCTTTCAGCGCGCCCAGGTAGCTCATCATCATGAGCGGCACGCGAATGGGACCAATGTGGTGAAGCGTGACGTCCGAATAGGGGGGGAAGATAGCCCCTCCGAAGTAGGCTTCATCGTTTTGGACGCCGAGAAGCGGAATGAACGCCTGGCCTGCCAGGAAGAAGAGCAGGCTCGCCGCGGCTGCGTACGTATGCTGAATTCGGGATTGAGAAGCGTTAACCATGAAGCGAGCGTAGGATCAACAGGAATCTTAACATTCCGTCGATAAGACAGTGGACCGGGCGAGCGGATGAAACTTTTTGTGCCGCACGAATCGTCTATTACCTTGCGGAGGATGAGACGCCAGCGGAGGGATGAGGGCCGACTGGCGCGGGAGGGACAAGACCAATGAGCAGGACAAACTTGGAGAAGTACAGATCGGTGCTGGAGGCGAAGAAGGCCGAGTTGTCCGCGGGCCTGAGGAACTGGGACGACATCGCCATCGAGAAAACTCCGGACGCGATCGACGAAGTGCAACTTGCCGGAGAACGGGAGCTGGCTATCCGGAATCTGGATCGCGGTTCCACTCTCCTTCGTAGCGTGCGGGGAGCGCTGGCGCGCATCGCCGATGGATCGTACGGCGTCTGCCTGCACTGCGACGAGGAGATCAAGCCCAAGCGGTTGGACGCACTGCCGTGGGCTAAGTATTGCATCCGCTGCCAGGAAGCCGCCGATCGCCACGAGTTCGACGCCGAACAGAGCGAGAGCCTCGACGAATTGCTGGCGAACGCAGCTTAATCGGACCGTCCGTGGGCGCGAGAGCAATCTCGCGCCCGTTGTGTCATGGCGTGTTTGCTCGGATCGGTGTTCGGAACCGGCTGGAAATACGATAGCCGGCCGCGGCGGCCGCCGCCCGCGCGGGAAGCGGCTGCCCGGGTAAGATGCCGGACGCTTCCGCCCCGGCTTTATTGACCGGCGGAAAGCGTCGGGTTGACCACCGGAATCGAAGCGAAGTTGCTCACGAACAGATCTTGCGCAATGTTGAGTTGCGTGTTCGGATCCTCCGGCAGGGAGACGAACACCTGCAGGAGCACCTGGAATACGCCGAAGGCGCCAGGCTGGCCAATGGCTTCGAGCACATTGGCGGTCTTTTGTCCGATAAACGAAGAAACCGATTCCGACGGAGTGGTCAGCGGGACATTCGACGGGTATTGGACGCCCGTCTGGAACCCGCTCGTCGGGGCCGTCGATGCCGTGTACTTGTCGTCAACGCCGAGCCCGGTGGCGTAAACCCAGATCATCTCGCCCGTAACGGCAGGGTTTGCCGGGGTAACCGGCGCGCCGGCGATATTCGAGCAGCAGGTTGTGGTACTCGCAAGCTGTGTGAGCACGGTAGCGCCGCCTCCGACGACCGGAGCCGGTATGTCGTTGCCACTGATCGGTATTCCGTCACCGGCCGGCCCGGCGACCTTCGCCTCGAAAATAATGCGGGTATACTGAACGGAATTGATGGCGGTCACTTGCGGATCGAAGGCATTCACCAGAGCCGATAGAGTGTCGCGGATCGTGTTCAGGGTATCGCCCTCCTGCACTACATAGGAGTACATCCGCTGTCCGATAGTAAGCTGCATGGTATCGCCCGCAGTCACGCCGCCATCGACGGACATTGTAAGCGTGGAATGGCTGAAAGCGTGATAGGCCACCGCCACCGGGGGCGACGTGTTCGGGAAAGCGAAAAGGCCCGGGTTCGCCGGAACGATCCCTACCCCAATCGGGGCGCTTACGGAGATCGTGCCATCCGGCTTCGTGGCACGGATAAGGGCGTTGACGCTGCTGGTCTGGTAGACCTCCCAGGGCATTTGCGCGTTGATCTGACCGGGCGAGACGTACAAAAGCGGGGCTTGGACCCCGTTCAAGTACACGCTGGTCCCGGCCAGCTCCCGCGGCAGCGTCTGCTGCGTCGTATCGGCCTGGGCCGTGCCATACGCCAGCGGGGCGGAACCGGTGAGCGTCGCTCCCGCCGCGGCAGCAGTCACCTTCGCCCCACTGGAGGCTCGGACGGAATAAGTGACGGCATTTCCGGAAGGCCCCTTGGCATTCGCGGTCAGAAATATCGTATAAGGGGGCCAAGCCCCATCCAGAGCGTTGTTCGTCGTGGCGTACACGTACGGGTCGCCCGCGCCGTTATTGGAGCCGTTAATCGCGTAGGTCAGATTGTTGGCCACGAGCAGCATGGTATCCGTGGACTGAACGGTATATGAGTAGCTCGCCGGCGGCGAGGAAGCGCTGCCGGCTATATTCACCGTCACTACGTCGCCCGCGTTAACGGAGCCTGCAAGCGTCAGCGAACCGGTGGACGTTATCGGGAAGATGGTAACGAGCGAGCCAGGCGCAATCTTGGAAGTGTCCTCGCCCGCGTTGAGCGTACCCGAGCCGGTGCTCACCGAAATCTGTGCGCCCGTGGATAAATAAACGCCCATCGCGACGTTGTCGCCGTTCGGCCCTTCAACCCTCGCCGTGACGTAGATCGTGGATATCGTGTGATCGGAGCTTAAGGTAACGTAGGGGTCGCCCGCGCCGTTATTGGACGTGTTGATCGCGGACACCAGCGAGTCCAGAACCGAAAGGAGCGAGTCCGAAGCCTGTACTGTGTACTGGTATTGATGGCACAAGGGCGCCACGCAATCAGTCGAGTTGCTCGCGCTCAGGTCGGACGATTGATCGGCGAAAGCGACGGTGATGACGTCGCCATCGTTGATCGAACCCGAGACGCCGATCGTTCCCGTGGCGTGAATCGAGAAGCTGGCCCCGTTGCGCACGCCTCCTAGCGGGATCGCGTCATCTCCCGCCGAGTACACCATGATGCGCCGGTTGTAAGGATCGGCTACGTACAGGTTCGTGCCGTCCCAGGCCAGCGACATGGGGGTCCTCAGCGCATCCGCGTTCGAGGACGGCGAGTCGTTAATCGAGTCCTGCTGGCCCAGGATCGCATCCGGGGCAGCTCCGCTCGCCGTGGGGATGTGATCGTAAACCAACACCCGGTCATTGCCGCCGTCGGAAATAAACAGCCGGCCGCCGCCAGCCAGCGCGAAGCGCGGAAGGCTCAGCGTGTAGGCGCAGCGCAGCGGGTAAATGGGGTTGCTGTTTGAATCGACGCCGTTCGTATTGGCGCAAAGCACCGGGCGGGCCACGTTTGGATTAACAGTGGTATCAATTCGGGAACCGTTGTTTGAATCGGAGCTGACCAAGTCGGGCTGCCCCACAGCCACATCGGCCGGCGCATCGTTGGTCGTCGGAATGGTATTCCAGATCAGTACTCGGCTGTATCCCAAGTCCGCGACGTACAAGCGCTGCCCGTCCGTCGTCACGGACACGGGATTGAGGAGGTTATTGGCCGCCGCGCCACTGGTCTGCTGGGCGATGTCAATCTGCGCGTACGTCGTAAAGTTGGGCTGCCCGAGAACCAGATCGGCCGCCGCGCCATTGGTAGTCGGGATGTGGTTATAGATCAGGACTCGGTTGGCTTGAGTATCCGCGATGAAAAGCTTCCCGTTGTAAATCCACACGCCCTGGGGACCGAGCAATGTCGTGGCTGTCGGCGAGAGCGTCGCGGTGACGGTGACAAAGTCCGGCTGGCCGACCACCACGTCGGCCGGTTGATCGTTGTACGTCGGGATGTGATTCCAGATCAGAACCCGGTTGTGGTCCGTGTCCGCCACCGCCAGGTGAACGCCATCGGATGCTACGGCGGTGGGCTCGCGCATATTCGTGGCCGAAGCAACCAAATTGATCGTGTTCGTGCTGAAGTCCGGCTGACCCAGCACAAGGGTAGCCTGCCCCACGCACGCCGGGCAGGTCAGGGAGGTGTTCAGGTCGGCGCCCGGCGCCGGAACCTGGCTGGACAGGTTCTGATATATCAGGACGCGGTGATTGCTCGGTTGGGCGCCGACCCGGTTGGAATCGACCACAAAGAGCATGTTCCCGGCGTATGCGACGCCGCCGGGGGCGCCTATGACAACGTCATTCGAACTGGGGTTCTGAACGGTGAATGATGTTTGTCCAATGACCAGTCTGGCGGCTTGGCCGGTATAGAAATCGGACGCGAAAGCGGCGGCCGTCCCGAGAAGCAGAGCGAGGGTTACCTTCATGCGTAGGGTCAGATGAAGTATTGGATTCGGCAAATAAACCATCAATTATAGCAAGCATTTACCGCACGGCTGTCAATTGCCGGACGGCGTCCCGTCGGGCCCACAGAGTGACGAATTCGCACAGACGCTGCCCGCGATCCGCCCGCCAAACACGCCCCTTAAGGCGCCCCGACTCAACGATCATGCAATGCAGCACGTGTGGGGCCGAATGCCGCGGCCGAGTCGTTGTTCGGTCAGCCGCCGCACCCACTTTGGGTTATATGCCCCACAAGCGCTGCGTTTTGTCATGGGCGTTGTTGTGGTTTTCAGCAATTCTCGCCTAGAATCCAGCATTTTCAGACTTCCGGAGCGAATGGTCTTTGTTTTGCAACGCCCTACCGGGAGTTTTGGCGCGTCGTGTCTAGTCGCCGGGACTCCGGGATCGGTTCCGCCAAGGAGGGGGGAGATTGCGCCAGTTATTTCGGGACGCCGGACATCTCATCAGGCCGGCCGTGGTGCTTCTGGCCGCGTTCGGGCTGTTTCTCCTGATTCGATCGGCATTCATTCCCAAGGCCTTCGGTAAGTACGGCCACTACGACGCCGGCTCGCTTGCGGTCATCCGTGCCCGGCCGATTTCGTATGCCGGGCAGGAGACGTGCGTGATGTGCCACGACGAAGTGGCCAAGACCCGCGCGGCAGGCAGGCACGCGCACGTGGCCTGCGAAGCCTGCCACGGGCCGCAGGCCGCGCACGCCAACGCCGACGACCCGTCGGCCCACAAACCTCAACTACCGGATGTCGCCAATTTGTGCAGGCGCTGCCATGAGCGGGACGCCGCCAAGCCCAAGGGCTTCCCGCAGGTGGCGACGGCCGAACATTCCGGCGGGATGCTCTGCAATTCCTGCCACCAGCCCCACAATCCGCATTTGTGAGCCAAGGAACGACGATGAACATCAGCCGCCGCGACTTACTTCAAACTGGAGGCAAACTGCTGGTCCTAGCCTCCGCCGGAGCCACGCTCGAGCAGATTATCGGAGCAGAGCCGGCCCCCGACGCGTACAAGCTGGCCGATCACTGGTGGGGCATGGTGATCGACATCGACAAATGCATCGGATGCGGCAACTGCGTCCGGGCCTGCTCGAACGAAAACAAAGTGCCAACCGGCTTCTTCCGCACGTGGGTGGAACGTTACGAGGTTCCCAAGACGGACCATCCCGAGGAGGCGCAGCCGCATGTGGAATCGCCCAACGGGGCCTTCGACGGCTTTCCGCCCGAGACCCGGCAGGACGTGAAGAGCTTCTACGTTCCCAAGCTTTGCAATCACTGCGCCGATTCCCCCTGCGTCCAGGTTTGTCCGGTGGGCGCGACTTTCGTCAGCCCGGACGGTGTGGTCCTCGTGGACCCCAACTACTGCCTGGGCTGCCGCTACTGCATCCAGGCCTGCCCTTACGGCTGCCGGTATCTCCACCCGGAAACGAATACCGCCGACAAGTGCACCTTGTGCTATCACCGCATCACCCAGGGCCTGACGACGGCGTGCTGCGAGAACTGCCCCACGGGCGCCCGGCTGTTGGTGGATTTCAAGAACCCCAACGATCCGGTGCATCGAATCCTGCGCGAGAACAAGGTGCAGGTCTTGAAGCCTTACATGGCGACTCACGCCAAGGTCTACTACGAGAACCTGGACGGCTCGGTGCGATGAAGATAGCACTGAAAAAGGGGGTCTGTCCCTGCGCTAAGGCTCACCGGAAATACTGGGAGTCTTCCAAGGGGACAGATCGGTCCGACCCCTTTCTCAGTCGACTTGAAGGAGCGAGGCGATGATACCCGGCGTTGAAGGCTTCATGTATCCGAACGAGGTGGAGCTCCAGTGGAGCATCCTGATCGTTCTTTACCCGTATATAACCGGGCTGGTGGCGGGAGCCTTCATTTTGGCTTCGCTCGAACGCGTTTTCAAGGTGGAAGCGGTACGCCCCACCTACCGGCTGGCGCTTTTGACGGCGCTCTCGTTCCTTCTGGTTGCGCCGCTTCCGCTGCAACTGCACCTGGGCCATCCGGAGCGCTCGCTGGAGATGTACCTGACTCCGCACAAATCGTCCGCCATGGCGATGTTCGGGTTTGTCTATCTCTGGTATCTGACAGTAGTGCTGCTGGTCGAGGTCTGGCTGGAGTATCGGGCCGATATCGTCCGGCTGGCGCAATCGACCCGCGGTCTAAAGGGCCTCATCTACAAGGCGCTGACGCTGGGCTCGCATAACGTCAGCCCGGCGGCGCTAAAGATCGACGACAAGGTCGGGTGGATCGTCACCATTATCGGCATCCCGTCGGCGTTCCTGCTGCACGGGTACGTGGGATTTATTTTCGGCTCGGTCAAGGCGAACCCCTGGTGGAGCACGCCGCTCATGCCGATCGTGTTCCTGTTTTCCGCCATGGTCTCGGGAATTGCGGCGGTCATGGTGCTCTACATGGCTTCCATGAAGCTCCGCAAGACGCCCATCGACATGCGTTGCGTGGATACCATCGCGCGCTACCTTTTCTATACGTTCATCATCGACTTCACCCTGGAAATGCTCGATCTGATTCACCGCACATACGAAGCCGACGAATCCTTCCGCAGCCTGGATTTCATGGTTCACACGAGGCTATGGGGATCGCAGGTCATCCTTCAAATCATCCTGGGCACGCTGGTCCCCCTCACGCTTCTCGCGCTGACGCAGGTGTTGAAGCTCGCTGAAGGTTTGCGGCGGGCGATGTATGCGACCGTGGGCTGCCTGGTGCTGATCGGCATTTTCGCCATGCGATGGAACGTCGTGATCGGCGGCCAGTTGTTCTCGAAGAGTTTCCTGGGATACACGTCGTACAAGGTGCAGTTGGCCACTCGGGAAGGGCTGTTCGCGGCGATCGCGCTCATGATTCTGCCGTTCATCATATTCATAGTTTTGGTGAAGCTGCTGCCGCCTTGGACTGAACCGGAACGGCAACTGGTTGAACCGGCGGTGACGATCCATTAAGGCAGGTCAAGAGATAGCCGCGCCGGAAAGTAGGGCGGCCAATCATGGCTGCCGCTGCCAATAAGGCGGCGACGGAGCGCAGCTCCGCGAGGCCGGACACCGGCTCATAGCCGGCGGCAGGCAAGATTGCCCGCCCCACACGGATAGGGCGGGTTCGAAGGAGGGGGCCATGCCGCAACCCGAGGCGGTCGAGAACTCCGGCGGAGAGGAACTCACGCGCGCCTTCCGCGAGTTGGAACAGCGTGTCGCGCTGATCGAGCGACACCTGGGCTTGGCCGCGGCGCCGGCGCCCGCCGCTGTCGCGCAGCCCGAACTAAGCCCCGATCCCGCTCGGCTCGGCGCTCAATCGGTTTTCCCTCTGATCGGCCGTTCCCTGTTGGGGCTGGCCGGCGCCTTCCTGCTTCGCGCTCTCACCGAAGGCGGCTCCATGGCTCCCAGGTGGGGGGTGGCGATCGGGCTTCTCTACGCCATGGCGTGGTTGTTGTGGGCCGCGCGCACGCCTGCCGAGCGTCGTTTAGAGAGCGCTCTGGCGAGCGTGACCTCGGTGATGATTCTCTCTCCGCTGCTGTGGGAAGCCGTGCTGCGATTCCACGCGGTCGGCACATGGGCGGCGGGCGGCATTCTGCTGCTGTTCACCATCTTCGGCTTGGTCATCTCCTGGCGCAAGAACCTACTGATCACAGCCACCATTGCGACCCTGGCGGGGCTCGGAACGGCCACGGCGCTGCTGGTTGCGGCCCACGACGCTCTGCCGTTCACGTTCGTGCTGCTAGCCATGGCCGCCGCGGTGGAGACTTGCGCCTGCCTGGAGCACTGGCTCAGCGAGAGGTGGCTGGCGGCCGCCGCCGCCAATCTGTCCGTGCTTCTCTCAACCTGGATGGTGACGAATGAACGCGGCATTCCTCCGGCTTGGGCTCCCATTCCCCAAGGTTGGCTGCTGGTGGCGCAGGCCAGCCTGGTGGCCGTCTACCTTGCCAGCATCATCTTCCGAACGCTGCTCCGCGGCCGGACCTTCACTGCGTTCGAGACGGCGCAGTGCGCGGCGGCGTTTCTCATTGGCGTCGGCGGCGGCTTGCGGCTCTCCAAAGAAGCCCCGACCATCGCCGCCATCGCGCTCGCCTGCGCCGTAGCTTGTTATGCGGTGGCTTTCGTACGGCTCGATCAGGGCGGTGGCCGCAGCCGCAATTTCCTCACGTACTCGACGTTCGGTTTGCTGCTGGCGCTCGCGGCCACGCGCATATTGCTATCCGGGCTGGCGGCTGATGCGCTGTGGGCCGCGCTGGCCATAGCTTGCGTGTGGGCCGGAGGTCACTTCGCCCGCATCACGCTGGACGTCCATGGCGGGGTCTATTTGCTGCTTTCCTTGAGCGCCGCTGGCGCGTTTCGCCAGGCCGCAGGCTACATATTGGGCGCGGGCCTTCCGAAGAGCATTCAGGCGCCGCTCGTGGTGGGCGTCATCGCAGCGGCCATCTGCTATCTGTCGATGGCCCGGCGCGCGGCGGGCGGCGACTCGAAAACAGCCGTCGTATGCCGATTGTTTCTGGCGGCAGCGGTGGTCTGGCTCACGGCAGGCGTGGGAGCCTATGCCGCGGCGGCGGGCTATCACGCGGTCTTCGGCATGGGCGCCAGCCACGCCTATTGCGCCACGCTGCGGACGACGGTTTTGGTATTGGCTGCGTCCGGCGTTGCGTGGGCCGGTTCGCGCTGGAACGTCCGGGAACTTTCCAGCCTGATTTATCCCCTGATGGCGCTGGGCGCGTACCGCCTCCTGGGCGAGGACCTTCATCAGGACCGCACCGCCGCGTTGTTCCTTTCCTTGCTGGTTTACGGCGCGGCGCTCACCGCGCTGCCGCGCCTGGCGCGCCGCAGAGCCGCATAGCGGGCGGAGACGCGGCAGCAGCGCCGAACTAGAGGGGAGCAATACGGTCGCCCGATTTGCGCCCGACGGCCGCGTCAATACAAAATGTAAATATGATCCGATGAATTACGTCTGGGACAAACGAAAGGGTCGGGGAAACGTCGCGCGTCACGGGATCGCCTTCGAGATGCTATCCGGATATTCAATGGGCCGACCCTTGAGAGGGTGGATGACGGGTGTGGCTACGAAGAAACTCAAATCTACGCAATCGGCGTCGTAGACGGTCTTGAGATCACGTTGATATACACCGATGTATCGGAGACTGAGCGGCGGATCATTTCGGCGTGGAGGGCGGAACGGCATGAAAGAGCAGCCTACTGGCAAAGCCTCGGCTAAGGGCGGAGCCACGGATTGGAAACGCCTGCGCGCCTTGAGCGACAGAAGCATCAGGAGTGCGGTCAAGGCCGATCCGGAGGCGCGCCCAACAGACGCGGACTTTTGGAAGCAGGCGAAAGTCGTAATGCCGAGAGCGAAGCAGACGATCACAATCCGGCTGGATACCGACCTGCTCGATTGGCTGCGGCAGCAGAAAGGCTATCAGACGCGGATCAATGCCGTGCTACGGACCTACATGGAGGCGCAGAAACCATGATGGGCAAAACGGGTTAGCCTGATCCGATCGATTTCAGAGAGAAGACAGGGTTCCTTTGCTTCGAGGCAACGCCCGCTGAACAAGCCACGCAATTCTTCCGCGATCACCCGGAGAACCGAAGATTCCAGCCGGCCTCCGACCTCAGGGCAGGTTCGAACCGAGGGCCGAGGGCGTATTGCGCGGCAGATCGGCGCGTATTACACTACGGCCATGCGGACGATCTCATTGAGATTGCCCGACGATCTGCTGGCACAGCTCGAAAACGAGGCTAGGCTGAGGCGGGTGACGAAATCGCGGCTCGTCCGGGACAACCTGGAAAAAGCTCTGAGCACGCCGTCGCGGGCCGGGGCGCCGTCGTGCTACGACGTGGCTCGCGACCTTGCCGGTTCGGTCAAAGGCCTGCCGGAGGACCTCGCCGAAAATCCAAAGTACATAACGGGATTCTCGTAGAGTATGATTTGGGGCGCGCCCGGAAGATCCATTGAACCGGAAACCCCACGTGGCCATGGCCCGGCAGCCGAGCATCAACTGCGGCGGGGACGAAGCTCAAAGTTCACGCCTTCCTGTGCTTGAAGATGAGCGAGGACCCCAAACAAGTTCTTGGCCGAAGGGTTGCCGCTCGGTCCAAACATCCGCATGAGGCTGTTGGCCGGGATGGATGTCGCATCCTCCAACTGCCGAAAGCCGACGGTGGCGTTTATATAGTTGCGCAAGATGGCGCGGCCCATTTTCTCGTCGCCGGATAGCAAGAGTTCGATTGCTTCACGAAGCAGCGCCTTTCTAAATCGCGGTTCCCGCTGAGCGCGTTCGCGGATCGTCTCGCGAAAGTCTTTGGTTAGTGGCATCGTACTCTTTCCCGATCCTTCCTGCTGCGATAATCTTCCCAATTCGCCTTTGCCAGGCGGATGTCTTCCTGCTGGCGCTTCTTCACGCCGCCGGCGAGCAGAATAACAAGGCGGTCGCCGTCCCGCCCGAAGTAAATGCGGTAGCCGGGTCCAAAATCAATCTTGTATTCGAGAACGCCGCCACCGACCGTCTTGACGTTGGACAGATTGCCTTCCACAATGCGTTCGAGCGCCGTCGTTACTTTCGCTGCGGCATGAACGTTGAGTGCGCGCAGCCATTTCGCAAAGGGGCTCCGTCCGGCGGCGTCGATGTATTCCCGAACTTGGAGCACGACTTGATAATAACATATATGTTAGCATCGATAGTCGATTCGGGAGCATGCCAAGACTGGCCGCGAAGGAGCTTTGGAGGGCACAGTGCCCACACGGCTGCTCAACGAGGTTCCTTTCCTTCGCGGCAACGCCTGTTCGACAAGCCGCACAATAGGGCGGGCTGGATCGCTCCCGACGAATTTCAGCGGCTTTTTAACCGCCGCGCAAATTTTTTCTGCAAAACGGGTTTAAACGGGTTGATTTTCCCGGTGCTATCAGTCAAGCTATAAGGTTTTCCCACATCAGATGCTTGTTCGCGTTTTATATCACGATCATTGTTTCGATGGAGCAGCCTCCGCTGCTTTCTTCAGCCGCTTTATCGCGGGCGCTTTCCACCCGGATGCGGAGTTCGCCTATACCGGCATGGCGCACCGTGCGGAACAGTACTTCGACCCGGCTCTGTTCGATGGCGACGAAAACGCCATCGTCGATTTCAAGTATTGCAGCGATCCGCGTCTCACCTGGTGGTTCGACCACCATCAGAGCGCGTTTCTGAGCGCGGAGGATGCCGCCCATCACCGCCGCGATACCAGCGGCCGTAAGCTCTACGACCCGTCCTACCGCTCGTGCACTTCGTATATCCGCGACGTGGCGCGCGACCGCTACGGCTTCCGCGCGCCCGATCTCGACAACCTGGTCGACTGGTCCATCGTGATCGACGGCGCTCAGTATCCGGATGCGCGCACGGCCGTCGAGTTGGGCGCCCCGGCCATGAAGCTTACCTTGGTGGTGGAGGCCGCGAAAGAATCCGAAATCGTGCGGAAGGCGATCCGCTGGATGCAGCGGCGGACGCTGGATGAAATCGTGGCCGAGCCCGAAGTTCAGGCGCTTTACGAGCCCTTGTACGAACGCCATCTGGAATCCATCGGCGTCATTCGGAACAGCGCCAACGAGTGTGACGGCGTGGTGTTCTTCGATCTGGCGGGCCGCGACATGGAGGGCTACAACAAGTTCATTCCTTATTACCTGTTTCCGGATTCCACGTACACGGTCTCGGTGAGCCAATCCAGTTTTCGCACGAAAATCTCCGTCGGCTCGAACCCGTGGTCGAAGCGCGAGCCGGCGCACAACCTGGCCGGTATCTGCGAGCGGTACGGTGGCGGCGGCCACGCGAAAGTCGGCGCCATCAGCCTTGCCCCTAACGACCTGGAACGCGCGCGCACCATCGCCGGCGAGATTGTGGCGGAATTGCGGAGCTGATGCCGGCGCGAGAAGAGCCATCCGAAGAGGAAGGCCGCGGAGCGGGGGAGACGCGGCGCGCCCGCTGGGGCGTTGCGGAGTTGGCGGCGATCGCGTTGATCGCCGGAGCCGCGGCGCTGATCGTCGCGAATTTCCGGGACGGGCATTTGCTGGCCCAACGGATCTGGGACGATCCCGGGCCTCCGCGATTCGCGCTGTTTGCGGCTATCTACACCTGCTTTGCGGCTCCGCTACTGATCTTCGCGCCGCGCGCCTTCGCGGGGGCGATGCTGGGCGCGGCCGCGGCGCTCTCAATACTCATCCTTGGCCCTGTGCCGGTTCTCGGCGCGGCGTACTTTCTGCTCTCGGCTTTCTGCCTGGGCTGGCTACTCCTCGGCGGGTCTAAGCGGGAAACGCTATCCGCGCACGTATGCGCCACGATACTCGGCATAGCGGTCTGGGTGGCCGTCATGTACGCGGTGGCGCGCGCCCCGGTGAATTATCCCGCGGTTTGGCTGGCGGCGCTGGCGGTCCCCATCGCGATGGGCTGGCGAGGCGTCGTCAAGGGCGTTGCGGGAATGGCGCGCACGCTGAGTTCGCGGCGGATGCGAAACGGCGGAACCAGGCTGGCCCTGGCGCTCGTCGCGTTCCTGGCGGCGATGCACTGGTATATAGCGCTGACGCCCGAAAACGGCGATGACGCGCTCGCTGCGCATTTGGCCGTTCCGGCCAATATCGCCGCACACCATGCGCTGACATACTCGCCGGACCGCTACGCATGGGCCGTCATGCCCATGGGCGCGGATCTGAGTTACGCCATCGCGTATTTGTTGGGCGGCGAAGGCGCGGCGCGTCTGATCAATTTCGCCATGCTGATGGCGGCGGCCGTTCTGCTGTACGGCGCGGCGAGGCGCTGGCTTGGTCCAGGCCTGTCGTTGTTGTTGGCGGCTGCGTTCCTGTCCACGCCGATGGCGCAATTAGTCACCGGCTCGCTGTTTGTGGAGAATCTCCAGGCGGCCCTGGTCTTCGCAAGCGTTGCGTGCCTGTGGCATTTTGGCGAAACCGGAGAGCGGCGATTCTTCTTCGCCGCTTCGGCATTGGCCGGCAGCGCGCTAAGCGTTAAGGTCGGTTCCGTGGCGTTCGCCGCCGCCACCGTTCCAGTGGCCGTCTGGGAAGCGCGGCGGCGATGGAAGTCGCTCGGGCCGTTTCCAGCGGTCGCCTGTCTTCTGGCTGCGGCGCTGTTCCTCGCGGCGGCGGCTCCTCCTTACGCCATCGCCTTGTTGAAGACCGGGAACCCACTCTTTCCGTTCCTGAATAATCGTTTTCACTCCCCACTGATGCCGCCTGGCGCGACCCTGGTCGAGAGCCGATTCAAGCAGTCTCTGAGTTGGCGCACGCTGCCCGACCTGGTGTTCCATTCGACGCGCTACTACGAGGGGCAAGACGGGTCGTTCGGGTTTCAATATCTGCTGGTGGTTCCGTTGGGACTCGCCGCGCTCGCGGGAATCCGTAAGAGAAATGTCGCCGGAAGCGCCGCTCTTGTGGCCGCCGGCGCCGGCCTGATGGTCATGCTCACGGAACCGAACGCGCGTTACGTGTATCCAACGCTGCCGCTGATCACGGCGGCTTTCGGAGGAGCGCTCGGATGGTATGGAGCGCGGAATCGCTGGATCCTGGGCGGGCTCGTCGCCTTTCTTGTGGCCGCTATTGCGTTGAATATCTGGTTCATGCCGGCCTCCAGTTTCTACCACAAGGATTTTGGAATGCCGCAGCCGTTTTCGGCCACGGCGCGCGAGCGCTATCTCGAAGACACCGCTCCCGTGCGAGCCGCCGCGCGCTACCTGAACCGGAACCATCCCGGCGCGCCCGTGCTGCTCACCAGCGATAGCGCCATCGCGGACTTGCAGGGCGATGTCTACGAGAACCACTGGCATCAGATGAACACCGCGGATGCGATCCGGCGCGCGCCCGACGTGGACAGCCTTTTGCGCCTGTTCGCGAAGTGGAATGTGAAGTACTTCATCGCCCGCGACCCGGATTCGGGCGGCCCTACTCATCCGGATACTCTGGCACAACTGCTCAACGCCTGCGTGATCCCCGAATTCCGCTTGAATTACGTGTACGTGGGGCGGCTGGACCGGAGATGCTCGGATCAGGGCGCTACGACGCCCGGCGGGGCGGCTTCCGGCGCGACTCCGTCTCTCGCGGGCCCCATGCTGCACGGCTGGCATGACGACACGGAAAGCGCCATGCGCTACGCCGGCCAATGGACTCATGACCGCGCGTACGCCGAGCCAGCGTACGGCCGCACCATCAGCTACTCCGACGTCAAGGGCGATAGCGTCAGCTTTGCGTTCGAAGGGCCGTCGGTGACGTATGTCTTTACGCGCGCCTTTAACCGCGGCATCGCCGAAGTTTCCATTGACGGCGCGTCAGCCGGGCAAATTGACTTGTACTCGGCGAAGATCGAATGGCGGAGCGAACGCAAATTCGGCGGGCTTGCGCCCGGCAGCCACGTCATTTCGGTCCAAGTGACGGGCCGCAAGCGCGACGCATCGCAGGGCTATTTCGTGGACCTGGATGCCTTCGTCCTCCAGTAAGCCGACGCACAAAACTGCAAGGGGTTCGCCGGGCGGCCTGTCCGATGCCGCAGGGGAGGATTTCGTTTCTGCTTCCGTAGATCGGGCCAACCGCTGGCGGAACAAATCGGCCCTCAGGCAGGACTCGTGCGCAGCCGCCGCTCAACGGCGCGTAGGACCCTCGCACCATCCGTGCAAGAATAGCCAAAGTGGGCCTATCCAGCGCAGAAGCTCCCGGCGGTCAACATTCTTTCGACGCGGTCCGGGGACGTGACTTGCTTGAGGTGGAGCTAGAGAAGTGGGACAGGGACTTTCGCTTCTTGCTCGGCGGCTTCCAGGACGTACTCGCGGCAACCGGACAGGACCAACTGGCTAGCCTCGTCGAGCGTGCGTTTTCCGGTGTGCCCTCAGTGAGTGAGCGGCTCCCGGAGCATGGCACACTGGCCCTGTCCATGGCATTTCATCTCTTGGACATGGCTGAGGAGAACACGGTAAACCAGGTTCGCCGAATGCGTGAAACGGTCAGCGGCCCGGCGAGCGAGGCGGGATCGTGGCCGTACCAGCTTCAACTCCTTCAGAAGGCCGGTTACTCCGATTCGGATGTGCGGAGCGTCCTTCCCAGCATTCACGTTCAGCCGGTGCTTACCGCGCACCCCACCGAGGCGAAGAAAGCGTCCGTACTCGATCGCCGGCGGGAACTGTACCTGATGCTGGTGGAGCGCGAGAATCCCCGTAAGACGCCGATGGAACAGGAATCGCTGCGGCAACGCATCGAGGCCGGCATCGAGCGTTTGTGGCGGACGGGCGAAATCCTGCTGGAACCGCCCGATGTGGAATCGGAGGTCCGCAACACCCTGCACTATCTGGCCCACGTTTTCCCCGATGTGCTTCAGTTGGTATCCGAGCGTTTCCGCCAGTCCTGGGGGTGGGTGTTTCCGGCTTCCGAGCCGCCGCCGGAGCCTCGGCTCAGCTTCGGCAGTTGGGTTGGCGGCGATCGCGATGGACACCCGTTCATCACCACCGAGGTGACGCGCCGCTCGCTCGAAGCCCTCCGCGATGGGGCCCTCGGGATGGTCCGGCAGCATCTGGAGGGCTTGGCCGGAAGGCTCAGCCTGGCGGATTTCGTTCAGGCGCCGCCGCCGAGGCTGAGCGAGCGAATCGACGCTTACCGCGGCATGTTGGGCGATCGGACGGAGCGCACGGCCGATCGGCACGCCGGCGAACCCTGGCGTAGTTTGGTGAATCTCATGCTGGCGCGGACGCCGAAACCCGGCGATGGCGCGCCGCGTGCGGGCCAGTACGCGCGCGCGAAGGAACTCGAAGAGGACCTGCGCTTCCTGGCCGAGACGTTGGATGAGGTGGGCGCGCATCGCGTCGCCGCGGCGGAAGTATCCCCCCTCGAGCGAATCGCAGCCACGTTCGGTTTCCACCTGGCCTCGCTCGACATCCGGCAGCACAGCGCCGTCCACAGCGTGGCTATCTCGCAACTTCTCAAGATGGCAGGTTTGGATGGAGCCGGGTTCCTCGAATGGAGCGAGGACCGGAAGCGAGCATCCATCGACCGGGAACTGGAATCGCCCCGGCCATTCACGGTTGCCACAGCCGCGCTTCCGCCCGAGGCGGAGGCCAGCGTAGGAGTTCTCCGGCTCATCCGCGAGTGGGTCCTGCTGCACGGTCACCGCGGCGTAGGATCGCTCGTGGTGAGTTTCACTCGCGCCGCGTCGGATCTGCTGAACGTCTATCTTCTCGCGCGGGAGGCGGGCCTGGTAATCGGCACGCCGCAAGGGCTGGTGTGTGAGATGCCGGTGACGCCACTTTTCGAAACGATCGAGGACCTCGAGAACAGCGGCAGGGTGGTGGCGGATTTTCTTGCCCACCCCATGACCGGACGAACGCTCGAATACCTGAGGAAGCGAGACGGGCGGCGCCGGCCGCTGCAAGAGGTCATGATCGGGTACAGCGATAGCAACAAGGACGGCGGAATTCTCGCGAGCCACTGGTATCTGCGCAAAGCGCAAATTCGTATTGCGGCGGTGGCCGCGGAAGCCGGAGTCGAAATCCGATTCTTTCATGGCCGGGGCGGCACCATCGGACGCGGCGCCGGACCGACCCATATCTTTATCGAATCGCTTGGCCGTGGCGCCATGCAAGGCGAAATGCGGGTGACTGAACAGGGTGAGGTGATCGCCCAGAAATACGCAAATCGCTTGACGGCCGCCACCCAACTGGAGCGTCTACTGGCGGGAGCGACGCGCTGGACGCTGCTTCAGCGGCGTGAACCGGAATGTTCCCACCACCCGGCCGAAGAGATGTTCGAAGCCGTGGCGATCTCCAGTCGCGAAGTGTACCGAAAGCTGATCGATATCGATGGCTTCGTCGAGTTTTTCTCGCAGGCCACGCCCCTGGACGCCATCGAAGCCAGCCACATCGGTTCCCGACCTTCGCGGCGAACGGGAAAGCGAACGATTCACGATCTTCGCGCCATACCATGGGTCTTCAGTTGGAGTCAGGCCCGTTTCAACTTACCCGGATGGTTCGGCGTAGGCAGCGCGTTCCGAAACGTGCGCGAATCTAATCCAACGGCCTGGAAGCCTCTTTGCGAAGCGGCTCGCGACTGGCCGTTTCTCTCCTATCTTCTGCACAACGTCGAATTCAGCGTGGTCGCCGCCGATCTCGGGATCATGGCGGAATACGCCTCGCTCGTCGAAGACCGCCGCCTCCGCGATCGCGTAATGACCGTCATTCTCGACGAGCACCGTCGCACGGCTGAGACGCTCTGCGAGCTGTTCGGAGGAGGCTGGGACGAGCGCCGCCCCAGGCTTGTTCGGGCAGTCGCGATCCGCCGCGGCGCTTTGCTGCGCCTGCACCGCGAACAGATCGCGCTACTCGGAGAGTGGCGCCGCGCGGTGCGCGAGGAGCGCACGGCCGACGCCGACCGCCTGCTGCCGTCGCTTCTGGTCACGGTCAACGCAGTCGCCGGAGGCCTGAAGACAACCGGATAGTCGATCGTAGGCTCGAAGAAGAACGCGGGACGTTCGCCTCGTCATTCCGAATCGCCAGGGTCTGCGCGGGCGGGTTCTCGGGATGGGGTTCACGTGGCGCTCGCCTAATAGTAAGCAACGGGCTGCGCGTCTGCGTTCGAACGCGGCAAGCATCGCTGCAGGCATCGGGATCATCTAATCGCTCTGGGCCGATCGGCGGATAGGTGTGTCTCCGCCGAGACGAACGGGTCTAAGGGGAGGGGAAGGTGGGTCACGTCGCGGCAGATGCGATTTCAAGGAAGATTTGTCACGCGGAATTGGCGCGCTGGGTGAAGGAAACGGCGGCGTTGACCAAGCCCGAGTCCGTCTGGCTGTGCGACGGCTCCGCAAGCTCTTCGCCGGATCCATGGCGGGCCGCGCCATGTACGTCATCCCGTACTGCCGGGGAGTACTTCGCCAAGTTCGGCGAGCGCCTGCCGGAAGCGCTGCAGCGGGAAGTCGCGAATTTTGAGACGCGGCTATCCGAATCGAGAGCCGCAAACTGACCCGGCGCGGGGCGGGAAGCGAGAACGATTTCGCATCCCGCTGTTTTATTCGCAACTTTTCCACAATTGAAGTCCACTAAACCTAACGGGCTGAGCGACAAAAAAACTGTTGAAAATGCGTCGGGCGTTGGCCGTAGGGCTGGCGCGGGCGCCGCGGGCCGGGTTACAAAGGGGAAGTCCAACAAACCAGGCTGCTGCGCAGCCAGGGAGGCAAATCTCGGGGGAGGTAGCCTTCTGGCTGCGCAGTTTGTTTTTGGGGCCTCATCTTACCCCTCAACCGACACAGCGGCCAGCCCGCGGATAAACGCACGCGGCGTGGATTGCCCGAATCCCGAAGTTGGGAAGGCTTCGTATCAGGGCATGCCTTTAGGCGTGCCGTACAAGTCTAACGAACAGAACGGCTTCAGCCGCTGCGTCGGAGCCAGGGGCTAAAGCCCTTGTTTTTCTCAATCGTTCGGCATGGCTGAAGCCATGCCCTGATACAACCCGTTCCGACGCTTCACTTTCTGGCGCGCAGGCTTAACGCCTCCGAATTCAACTTCGGAATCCGGGATTTGCGTCCATCTGCGTTTATCGGCGGCTACCATGACATTTGCCGGTTGCCTGCAAGCGAAAGGCAGGCGGACCCAGAGGGCGCCCCGGCCCGCCCCACCAAAAAACGCTTGCATGTAACTTGTAATGGTCGTAAGATCGCCTATAGGAATAGTAGATTGCTTATGGCCAACGCGAAATTCACTCCGCTCGAGCTTCACATCATGCAGGCCCTCTGGAACGCCGGGCGTCTCGCCATCCGCGAGATTCAGGAGACGTTTCCGGAGCGCGGCCGTCCCGCTTACACCACGATTCAAACCACCATCTACCGCCTCGAAAAGAAGAAGGCCGTGCGCCGCGCCCGTAAGATCGGAAATGCGGACATTTTCGAAGCGCTGGTCACCCGCGAGGCCGCGCAGAGCCGGCTGATCGACGACGTATTGCGGCTGTTTGGCGGCCGGGCGCAGCCGGTGATGGCCCATCTGATCGACGCGGGCAAACTCACGTTGGACGACGTGGAGGAGGCGCGCAAGACCCTCCGCGCCCTGGCCAGAAAGGAGGAACGGCCATGATGGTGGCGTACGCAGCGTATGTTTGGGCGATTTTCGGCAGACAGGCGGGCAATCACCTCTGGCAATCGACGGCGTTCGCGGCAGTCGCGGCGCTGCTTGCTTTGGCATTTCGGAAGAACTCGGCGCGCGTGAGGCACTGGCTGTGGATGGCCGCGTCGGTAAAGTTCCTCGTACCGTTCGCCTTGATCGCAACGCTCGGGAGCCGACTCGGTACTTGGCTCATTCCGCGCGCCCCGGCGCCGCGACTCTCCCTGCTCGCGGTGAGAATGACCGAGCCGTTCGTAATGCCCGATGGCGTTTTCGCAACTCCGTCCACCAACGTCGCGGCGCCGCACAGCGCCGTTTCGCTATGGCCGGCACTGCTGCTGGCTGTCTGGCTGAGCGGCAGCATGGCCATCCTCTTCCATTGGCTCCGCCGCTGGCGTCAGTTGCGCTCCGTAGTCCGCACAGCGAAGCCCTTGCAGGAAGGCCGAGTATGGGAAGCATTGGAGCGGCTGGGTGGGACAGGCCATCGTTCTATGTGGGCTGTCAGACGTGGGAGTGAGCCGAGACAGACGACGCAAGGCGATCGTCTGTCCCACCAGTGGGGCGGGTCTCAAGACCTGCCCAGCCCCAAGCTTGTCTCCTCATCCGCCCCCATGGAGCCGGGCGTCTTCGGCATTTTCCGTCCGGTGCTGTGGCTGCCGGAAGGAATCGGCGACCGTCTCTCCGACGCCGAACTGGAGGCGATTCTGGCGCACGAGTTGTGCCATCTGCAGCGGCGCGACAATCTGGCTGCCGCGATCCACATGGCGGTGGAAGCCCTGTTCTGGTTCCATCCGCTGGTGTGGTGGCTTGGCGGGCGGCTGGTGGAGGAACGGGAGCGCGCCTGCGACGAAGCTGTGGTCCACATGACGAGCGAGCCTGAAGCCTACGCGGAGGGCGTGCTGAAGGTCTGTGAGTTCTACGTGGCCTCGCCGCTCGAGTGCGCGGCAGGCGTGACCGGTGCGGACTTGAGGAAGAGAATCGAGGGCATTATGAGCGACCGGTTCGCAAAGGGCTTAAGTTTTGGGAAGAGGATGCTTTTGGTTGCCGCGGCGCTCGTGGCCGTGGGCGCGCCTTTTGCGATTGGAATGGCGGCGCCGCAGAACAAAGTTCAGGCTCAGGCGCCCGCGGAACCGCTCGCTTTCGACGCGGCGTCCGTCAAGGCCGTTGTCCAGGACTGGATTGCCACTCGGCCCACACGATCCGGAGGAGGTTTACGTGGACCACCGACATGCAGTACCTGGTGCAGTATGCCTACCACTTTCAACCGTTTCGCATTTCGGGCCCCGTTCCCGGCAGTAACGCGGAGTTCGTCTACCAGGTCGAAGCTACAACATCGCCGACCGCCACGGAAGATCAGATTCGGTTGATGCTTCGCTCGCTTCTCGCGGATCGCTTTAAGATGGTCTCTCACATGGTGACGAAGACGTCGATGGATATGCTTTGTCCCTCGGCAAGAGCCGCCCTCGGGCTGGAGAAGGCTGCGGAGGCGGAGCCTCCGCCTCCCCTGCCGGAGTGGGATCGGCGTGGTTCGACGAGTACGGGTACTTCCCAAATGGAGGGGATGGTGCGTCGGTCACATTCCCGAGCCTGGCGTTGTCGCTGTGCGTTGGCCGCGGGGTCACGATGGCGCAATTTTGCGAGTATCTGCAACGCGGTCTGAATGCGAATGCGTCTGGGACCAGACCGGGCTGAATGGGAAGTACTACTTCGCGTTCCGTTACGCGGACGAAAGCGGCCCCGACCGGACGCAGAGCATCTTCGATTTTCTCGGCCATCCAGACGGAGCCGGACTCAAGCTCGAAAAACGCCGAGGGCCAGTGGAGATGCTGGTGGTCGATCACGTTGAGAAGATGCCGCTTGGCGAACTGAGGTTGTCAGAGATCGGCGCGAAGGGCTTCCGCTTCCGCAGCGCTTGACTTTGGCCGATTAGTACTAACAAATCGTATGGGATATCCACGAGCGATTCTACTCGCGCGGTCTGCGTTGCGCTAAAAGCGCGGCGCCCGCGAATGCACCGATGACGTTTGAGGTGGCTTCCATCAAGCCGGCCGACCCGGCCAATCTGCCGCCCAACATGCCGGCGGGGTTGCCTTTTTACCGCACGATGGGCGGGCCGGAAATACAACCAGCGGGGCAGGTCACTTGCCAGAACATCACGCTCAAGCAGCTTTTGCTAACCGCCTACGACGTCCGGGCGTATCACTGTTTGGGCCGCCTACGCTCGATCAGGACAAGTTCGATATCGTGGCCAAAATTGCCGGCGCCACGCGGCGTCAACCGAAGGCTGAATGCAGGAATGCGGAATACGGAAGGCGGAAGGCTGAATGCGCGAGGATGCTCTTGAATCCGGGAACAAACGCATCGAACGTGGTGTCAGTCCCTTAAAGCGGTCCGAGGGCGATACGCTCGGACATACACGGGATCGCGGCCGATTCTCCATTCCGGAGGAGGCGCCGCCAGGAGAGGGGACTGGAAAATGAAACGATGGATAACCGCACAGTGTATTTTGGCCTTCACGCTCGGCATGGCATTCGGGCAGGCGGGGCCGGCGTTCGATGTGGCTTCGGTCAAGGTCGATACGGTTGGAATCAACGAAGGGCCGGGGCGCGGAATGGAGGATGTTCAGCATACGCCGAACAGCCTCACCATGCGGAACGTCAGGCTCAGCACATGTATTCGTTGGGCCTATGGGTTGAACGAAAGCCAGGTCTCCGGACCGGACTCGATCAATAGCGAGCGGTACGATATCGCCGCCAAGACCGGGAGAACCGTTGACGAAAGCCAGATGAAGCTGATGCTGCAGGCCCTGCTTGCGGAGCGATTTCATTTGGCATTTCACAAGCAGGCGAAGGAACTCTCGATTTTCACGCTGAATGTCGCCAGGAACGGGCCGAAGCTGAAGGAATCGGCGGAAGGAGGCGAAGGCGTCCAGGACGGCAACATGATGAAGCTATCGGCTCAGCGGACTACCATGGAGCAACTTGCGAGCATGCTTTCGAGGCTGCTGGGCAGCGCGGTGGTGGATGCGACCGGTCTGAAGGGAAAGTACGATTTTGAAATCGATCTCAGGGACTATATTCCCGAGAAGTGCCGCGACGCGCCGTGCGGCATCGCGGAAGTCAACGTTCCGAATATGGTTGTGAGCGCGATTCAGACGCAGCTCGGGCTGAGACTGGATTCAAAGAAGCAGCAGGCTGAAGTTTACATTGTGGACCACGCGGATCGGAGCCCGGTGGAGAATTAGCGGGAAGTCCGGAATTGGGCTTGGGTGGGGCGGACGCCCCCGTCCGCGGCCGACGCCCCCGTCGGCCTCCGGCCGAAGGCCGGTCAGGGGACCGGCCGCGGACGGTGGCGTCCGCCCCACGAGGATCGTTCCGGCAGGGCGAATCCGGTGTTTGTTTGTATATGCCTCACCGGAATCCACAGGTCGAGATGAAGCTCGACGCGCCCAAAGGGCCCCCGTGCGTGGACGCCCGCGCCACGGTCTTTCGCGGAGGACGGTTCCGGACGACGAACGACGATTTACCCAAATGACTAAACTTTTTGCTCCCATCTTCGTCATATCTTTTTGGTCCAGCGGCGTTATGGAAGTGCTGGGTGTATGCCGCGCCCGGGTTGCGGGCTGCGTTTTCCCGTCAAGAGACCATTAGAATGATGACGATACGAGCATTTGCCCCGTTTCTAGCCTGGACCGCCCTGGCGCTCGCGCAGACGGCGCCGCCGGCCTTCGAGGTGGCGTCGGTTAAGCCCGCCGATCCCCAGCCCATGGGCAAGATGATGATCGGCGTGGGCTGCGACAAGCAGCGATGCACTTATACGAACGTCAATCTCAAGCTCCTCCTTTCGGAAGCGTACAAGCTGAAACAGAACCAGATTTCCGGGCCCTCCTGGCTGGACACGGAGCGGTTCGATATTCTCGCCAAGATTCCCGATGGCGTGGCGGAGACCCAGGTTCCGGCCATGCTTCAAGCGCTGCTGGCGGAACGGTTCCAGATGACGCTGCACAAGGAGACCAGGGATACCGCGATTTACGCGTTATTGGTTGGGAAGGGTGGTCCCAAGATGGAGAAGGTCGAGGATGCCCCTGATGCGCCTCCCGGTGATGGACCGCGGCCGGCGCTCGCCGGAGCTGCGATGGCCGGCGCGATGGCCGGCCGGGGTCCGTGAGCACATCGACGCAAGGCTCCGCGCCGCCTCCGCCTCCCCGCCGGGAGCGGGAGGCAGCGCGGCCATGGGCGGGCGGGGCGCCATGCCGCGGGGAGCGTTTGGTATCTCGATGAACGCCTCCACCGGCAAGGCCACCTTTCAAATGAACGGCTCGACCATGGCTCGGTTTGCGGACACGCTCTCGAACCTTGTAGGCCGAACCGTGGTGGACATGACTGAATTGAAGGGCAACTACTCCGTAAAGTTTGAGGTTGCGGCGGAGGACCTGGCGGGAATCAAGATGGGAATGGCCGCAGCCGGCGCCCCGCCGGCGCACCAATCGTACGCCGCCGATGGTCCGGCGCCGGAGGTGGATCCAGCGCCTTCGCTGTTCTCGGCGGTTCAGGAGCTTGGCCTTCGGTTGGAATCGCGGAAAGCTCCTCTTGAGTACCTGGTGATCGATCACGCGGAAAAAGTTCCGACGGAGAACTGATGAAGGCAGAAGGCAGAAGGCAGAATACGGAAGGCGGAAGTCGGAAGGCGGAAAGCGGACAGCGGAGAACGGGCGGCGGGCTTGCCGGCAGCCTCGCGGCCATCCGCGCTGTCGCGCTATTGTGCGTGATCGCATTCTCGCTCGCGGCGTCCGAGCACCATGGGATGGTGCAGTTTGGCGGGTTGCCGGTTCCCGGCGCCGCGGTGACGGCCACGATGGGCGAAAAGAAAATCAGCGCCATCACGGACAGCCAGGGACTGTACTCATTCCCCGATTTAGCGGACGGCGTGTGGACCCTTCGCGTGGAGATGCTCTGCTTCGAGCCGCAGGAAAAGCAGATCGGCGTCGCGCCTTCGGCGCCCGGCGCGCAGTTTGATCTGAAACTGCTCTCGGCCGACCAGATCATGGCCTCGGCGGCGCCTCCCGCTTCGTCTCCCGCTCCGCCGCCGGCCGCTTCGCAACCCGCGGGCCCCGCGCCTGCCGCCGCGGCTACTCCCAGCATCGTCGCCGCGCAGCCGCCTTCAGCGCCCGCTAAGCCCGCTAATAAGAAATCGAATTCGAAGACTTCGGCTTCCACACCCGCGCCTTCCACCACCAAATTCCAGCGCACGGACGTGAATGCGTCCGCCGCTACTGAAGCTTCCAGCGCGCCGGCGCCCTCTAATGGCGGCCTCTCCGACGGGAACGCGAGCCAGGCGCCCTCCGACGGCTTTCTCATCAATGGCAGCGTGAACAACGGCGCCTCGTCGCCGTTTGCGCAATCGGCCGCGTTCGGCAACAACCGCAAGGGGCCGCGGTCGCTATACAGCGGCAACCTCGGTTTGCAGACGGATAACTCCATCTGGGATGCGCGCACGTACTCGCAGACCGGGCAGGACACTCCGAAACCGCCCCGCAGCATCGTGCAGGGCATGGCTACGTTCGGCGGGCCGTTGAAGATTCCGCACCTCATCGAGCGCAACGGACCGAATATTACGATCACTTATCAGTGGTCCCGGAACCGGACCGCCAACACCCAGTCCGTGCTTTTCCCCACGGCCTTGCAGCGCACCGGCGATTTCACACAGACTGTCAACGCGTTGGGACAGGCGCTGACGGTCTACGACCCAACCACGAACAAGCCATTCCCCGGAGACGCGATTCCCGCCCTTCGGATCAGCAAGCAGGCGAGCTTGTTGATGCCTCTTTATCCGAATCCGAGCTTCTCCGGCAGCACGCTGTACAACTATCAATCGGCGCTGACCAATGGAACCCACGGCGATCAGATTGTGGGGCGAGTCAGCAAGTCCATCAAGCGCAAGGACCAACTCTCTGGGCAGTTCAGCTACAGCAACTCACGCTCCGATAGCCCGTCAATCCTGGGCTTTCTCGACACCGCACACGGGGCCGGTATGAACGGGATGCTTAACTGGACGCACCGTTTCACCATGCGCCTGTTCCTGAGCGTGGCTTATACATACTCGCGAAACGCATCCCGCATGGATCCGTTTTTCGCCTTTCGCCAGAATATCGCCGGCAACGCGGGCATCACCGGCGATGACCAGACGCCCAACAACTGGGGTCCGCCGACGCTTCAGTTTTCGAACGGCATCGGCTCGCTTTCCGACGCTCAGAGTTCCTACACCCGGAATCAGACTAACGGCGTCACTCCGAATCTCACCTGGAGCCACGGCTCGCACAATATCACCGCGGTTGGCAACTTCCTGCGCCAGCAGTTCAATTATCTCTCACAGACCGATCCGCGCGGCACGTTCACGTTCACCGGCGCAGCCACCCAGGGCCTGCTGAACGGAACCGCCATTCCAGCCACGGGTTACGATTTCGCGGATTTCCTGCTGGGGCTCCCCGACGTCAGTTCCATCTCGTTCGGCAACGCCGACAAGTACCTTCGGGCCACACCGCTTACGCCGGCGTCACGGACGATTGGCGCGTCAGCGCATCGCTCACCTGAACGCGGTGATGCGATGGGAATACTGGTCGCCCATCAGCGGAGAAATACGGGCGATTGGTGAACCTGGATATCGCTCCCGGATTCACGGCGGTGGCTCCCGTGGTGGCCACGAATCCATTGGCTCACTGACCAAGCAAACGTATCCGGCTTCGCTGATCAGCGCGGACCGGCGTGCCATCCAGCCGCGCATCGGTATTGCGTGGCGTCCGTTCCTGGCTTCCTCGCTCGTAGTCCGCGCCGGGTACGGCGTCTACTACAACAGCCTCCCTATCAGGGCATCGCCAGTTCGATGTACCAGCAGTACCCGCTTTCCAAGACTCTCCAGGTGGCTAACAGCGCTTCCAATCCACTCACGCTGGCCAGCGGGTTCAACGTTCCGCCCGGAGTCACTCCCAATACATTCGCCGTGGACCCGAACATGCGCGTGGGCTATGCGCAGAATTGGCAGCTTACCACTTCAGCGGGATTTGCCGGGGTCGCTGATCGCGATAGCCACCTACACCGGGGTCAAAGGCACGCACGAAATGCAGACGATCCTTCCAAACACGTTCGCTCCGGGAGCGGTGAATCCGTGCCCAACCTGTCCTTCCGGTTTCAAGTACCTGATGGCGGGTGGAAATTCCATCCGCAATTCCGCCAGCCTGCAACTTCGGCGCCGTCTGCGCGCCGGTTTCACATCGACCCTCCAGTACACGTTCTCGAAGTCGATCGACGACGCAGCTTTAGGAGGGCGAGGTCAGGGCGGATCGGTTATCGCGCAAAACTGGCTGGATCCCCGCGCCGAGCGCGCACTTTCCAGTTTCGACCAGCGCCATCTTGCGAGTCTCACGCTGCAATATACGACGGGCATGGGCTTGGGTGGCGGGACGCTCATCGGCGGCTGGAAAGGCGCGATGTACAAGGACTGGACCATCCAAACGTCGATTAACGCCGGGACCGGGACGCCGCTGAATCCTACTTATTCGTCCGTAGCGGCCGGGGGAACGGGCGTACTGGGAACCGTGCGGCCCAATTTCACGGGGGCGTCGCTATACAATGCGCCAGCGGGGCTGGACTTAATCCGAAGGCTGTCGGGCCGCCCACGACGGGATTCTGGGGCAATGCCGGAAGGGATTCGATCACCGGACCGGACCAGTTCTCGATCAACGCGTCGATGGTCCGGACCTTCCGCGTAAGCGACCGGTCGAGCCTGGATGTCTCGATTACCGCCAGCAATCCGTTGAACCACGTGGTATTCGGGAGCTAGATTACCAGCGCGACAAGCTCCCAGTTCGGATTGCCAACGGGGGCGAACGCCATGCGCTCGGCGCAAATCGGAATGAGGATGAGGTTTTGAATGGAGCTGTCAGCTAGCAGCTATCAGCTTTCAGCCAACCCTGAATTCCGAATTCGTCTTTGGGGAAGTTGGGTCACTGCAATGCAATGCGTTGAACAGGAATGCGGTGTATCAGGGCATGGCTTTAGCCGTGCCGGACGGAACCGTCCGATGGGTTTTAACCCCTGCGATCTTGCAGCAGCACGGCAGATCCGGCCCGACGAACTGAAATCCCAGGGGCTAAAGCCCTCAGAATTCCAGCTTCATGCGGCATGTCTAAAGACATGCCCTGATACAGAGCATCTAACCGCGGGATTCAGTGTAGATATTCTTGTTGAAGGCGGATAGCCGATAGCTGAGAGCTATTAAGGTACTTAATCATGAAACGATTGTCCGTCAGCGGTTCTTTGCTGGTTCCTGGCCGCCGGGGCGCAGCAGCCGCCTCAAACGGCGCAGCCGAACATTCCAAGATTCGAGACCACTTCGCAGTTGGTCATCGAGGCGGTCAGCGTCCTCGACAAGAACGGCAAACCAATCGAAGGGCTCAGCTCCAGCGATTTCGTGGTGACCGAAAACAACGTGCCGCAGACCGTCAAGATCTGCGAGTTCCAGAAGCTCGATATGACTCCGGAGCCGCCCGCGCCGGAGCCGGTCCCGACGCTCGCGGCCAACGCCCGCATCGAGGGCCGGCCGCGGCTGTCACGGAAACCCAGATCGCTCCCGAGCCGGCCGGGACCTTGCGTTACAACAACCGCCGTCTGATGGTGCTGTACTTCGACATGACGGCCATGCAGGTTCCGGACATCCTGCGGTCCCTGACGCGCGGCGCAGAAGTTCATCAAGACGCAAATCACCGCGGCCGATATGGTGGCCGTAATGCATTATAACGGCGCGGCCGTAAAGGTGGAGCAGGATTTCACGGACGATCGCGATAAGCTCCAAAAGGCGATCGATGACCTGATTCCCACCGAAGGGCTGGGTTTCGACGAAACGGATAGCAGCGCGGCCGCGGCCGACACGGCGATCCGCGTTCGGCCAGGACGATAGCGAGTTCAATCTCTTCAACACCGATCGCCAGTTGGCGGCTCTGCAAACCGCCCTTACAGATGCTGGGGCATCTGAACGAGAAGAAGGCAATGGTTTATTTCGCCAGCGGCCTGAACCTCAACGGAATCGACAACCAGGCGCAACTTCGCGCCACGCTCAATACGGCCATCAAGGCGAACGTCAATATCTTCCCCGTGGATGCCCGCGGCCTGGTGGCCAGCGCTCCCATGGGCGACGCGACGAGAGGCTCGCCGGGAGGCTATGGGCATGTACACGGGCGCATCCGCCATGGCGTTTGCCGGCAATTTCCAGCGCTCGCAGGATACGCTTTACGCGCTGGCCGCGGATACCGGCGGGAAAGCCATGTTCGATTACAACGATCTTTCCATGGGGATCGTGCAGGCGCAAAAGGCGCTATCGAGCTACTACGTGATCGGTTACTACAGCACGAATACCGCCATGGACGGCAAATTCCGCCGCGTCAAGATCGAGATGAAGGAAATTCAAGGCCAAGCTCGATTACCGCCAGGGCTACTTCGCTCAGAAGGACTTCTCCAAATACACGACCGCCGACAAGGAACGCCAGCTTGAGGAAGCCCTGATGCTGGAAGATCCGATGACCGATCTGACCATTGCCATGGAAGTGAATTACTTCCAGATCGACCGCGCTCAATACTACGTGCCCCTGGTGATGAAGATCCCCGGAAGCGAGTTGGCTCTGGCCAAGCGCGGCGGGGCCGAGCATACACTCATCGATTTCATCGGCGAAATTAAAGACGATTACGGCAGCACGATCCAGAATATCCGCGACAAGGTGGACGTCAAGCTGACCGGAGAGACGGCAGCGCAACTGGTCAAACTGCCCATCGAGTACGACACCGGCTACACGCTACTACCGGGAACTTACGGCATCAAGGTTCTGGCGCGCGACGCGGAAACGGGCCGGATCGGCACCTATATCAACAAGTTCGTCATTCCGAACTTGAACAAGGAAGATAAGCGCGTGCCGCTCAGCTCGGTGGTTCTCAGCAGCCAGCGGGTGGATATGAAAGACGCGTTGTTTACCGCGGGCAAGGATAAGGAACAGGCCGCGAACCCGCTGGTCCACGACAATCAAAAGCTGATCCCCAGCGTTACTCGCGTCTTCAGCAAGTCCAAGGACATGTACATTTACTCGCAGGCGTACGAGTGCGAGAGGCAGAAGTCCACCGACGAATGCCAGGCTCATCCGCAGCCGCTGGTGGCGTACGTCACGTTCTATAGGGGCCAGACAAAAGCCTTTGAGACGCCTCCTTTGCAGGTAACGCAAGGGCCAGCGACGAAACTGATGACAGCGCCTATCGCCTTCGATCTGAATCTGCAAAAGCTCCCGCTGGGCAGATACGATTGCCAGATCACGGTGGTGGACCCGGCCACGCAGAGAGCCAATTACTGGCGCGCGCCGGTGATGCTGACGCCGTAGGCAGCCGCCTCCCGCTGGGCGCGGCTTGATTCGACTCTTTTCTCGCGGGCTCTGGAGTGAAGTGCGGAGCCGTCAAGGAACCAAGCTCGGAAGGAGCGAAAGATAGTAGCCCATGGCGTCAGCCATTGGGATCGAGCCGCAAATCGATGAGCCCCGGCAGGGACGGCAGATCGTCCTTTCGCCCCTGCCGGGGCTGGCCCGGTCTTGGTTGCTTTCCCGAGCGCTCACGCGCTGGGCTACTTTCTCATGCCCTGACGGGCTCATTCGGAAATGCCCTCAGCCTGAGGAGGCCGTCGGAAAATTAGGCAGTGCGGCCGAACCCGGAAAATCTCGGGGCAGCGATTCGTATGCGATCGGCTTTTTGACCGGGACATGCGTCATTATTCGCAAGGGACCTCCAAGATGGCAGGAGTACTACGCATCGCAGGCCTGATCGTGCTCGCTGGTTCCGCCTGCCTCAGCCAGACTACCGGCTCGCCACTATCGTTCGAAGTCGCGAGCATTAAGCCCAGCAGCGCTGAGTCGCGTCCCCCAGCGTATAGCGCCGGTCACCCTGAGCTATTCACTCTTACGCGGGAGACCCTGAAACTGATGATCTCCTTTGCTTACGATCTGGGCGACGCTCCCGTCGAGGGTGGCCCCACCTGGGCGTCCACCAAAATGTTCGACGTGGTGGCTAAGGCGCCCCGCCCGGCATCCGCGGAGGAGAAGAGGCTGATGCTTCGGGCGCTGCTCGCGGAGCGATTTCAGTTGGTCTGCCACAACGAGGAGCGGCTCACCGTGGGGTACGTCCTCGCTCTCGCAGGAAACGGCCCCAAATACGGCCCGCAGTTCCATCCGTTCCAGCAGGGTGATCCGGAGACAGCGGTTCGGCCGCCCGGAATACTCTCCTTCCACGGCAGCTTGGCGAAGTTCGCATCCTTGGTGTCTGCCTACCTTCGTCACGCCTTCCCTTCCGATGGGGCTCCGCCGCCCGTCCCATACGAGCCTCTCCCGGTTCTCGACGCAACGGGACTGGTTGGCGACTACGGTATAACTGTCGATCTCTCCAAGAACAGGGATTGGGGCGTAGTGCTGAAAGAGCAACTCGGTCTGTCGTTCACCCTCCGTAAGACCCGGGCAAAGGCCCTGATTATCGACAGCGCGGCGTTACCCGGCGAGGACTAGTGCTCTGGCGCATGATTTTGTGCTTATGCGAACCTCCGCTCCATTACTGTCGCGGCTCGGATCGGAGCCGCGAACGTAAGAGAGCGGTTTCTCGCAAGAGCACTCCATCACGCGGTCATTGCACGAGCAGCTTGTCACTGACAATGCCGGGGCGTGATAGCCTCACGAAAGGAGACGTTTTGGGATGCGAATCACTCTGATACTCGCGGCCAGTTACGGGCTTGCGGCCGCCAGCTTCGCACAGAGCCTTCCTTCGTTTGAAGTCGCGACGGTGAAGCCAACGGACCCGAAAGGCCGAATCATCGGTTTCTTCACTTACCCGGGCGGCCGGATCAGGGCAGCCCATTGGTCGGTGTTTGCCCTGATTATCGACGCGTTCGAAATAAAACCTTTTCAGATCGCTGGTGGACCGCGTTGGATCACCGATGAGGGCTTCGACATCGAGGCCAAGCCGCCGGCTTCTTCGGAATCGAGTAAAGCGAGCCCTTCTTCTCCGGATGCGCCTCCCAATGAAGAGCAGCGCCGGATGCTGCAATCATTGCTGGCGGACCGGTTTCAGTTGAGATTCCATTGGGAGACTAAGGAAGGGACGGTCTACCTGTTGCAACGAGGCAAAGGCGAGTTGAAGTTGCGAGAGCCTAAGGATCCGAACGCTTATCACTGGGCCGGAGGCAACCGGCCAGGGACGTTCACCGGCGACGGTCTGGCGGGCATCAATATTTCGATGTCTGAGTTGGCGGATCGTCTCAGCGTGTGGCTGGGGAGTCCTGTGCAGGATCGAACCGGGCTGAACGGTTCATACGATTTCAAGTACGCGTGCCCTCCGGAGGAATGCAGCCCCGACAGGAACTTTGAACTCACGGACTCGCTTAGAGCTCTTGGGCTCAGATTGGAAGCTAGCAGAGGACCGATATCAACGCTTGTGATAGACCACGTCGAGAGGCCGTCGCCAGATTAGCGTTCCGGGGCCAAGACTGTTTCAATCGTGTTTCAATAAAACTGATAAACTACCCCCGGTAGGGATGCGTGTAAATGCCGTGTCCTTGCGATCACCACGAGGGGATCCGATGCAATGAACCGCGCCGTTCCGATATTCGCCGTTCTTCTGGCCCTGGCGAGCGTTACGCCCGCTCCCGCGCAAGACACGTTCACCGGCGTTTCGCGCATCGTGGCGATGGGAGACATCCACGGGGATTACGACAGGCTTGTCGAAGTCCTTCACATGGCCGGCCTGATCAACGGCAGCAAAGCGTGGAGCGGCGGGTCGGCGCACCTGGTGTTCGATGGTGACCTTGTGGACCGCGGCCCGGCTTCAGGGAAAGTATTGGACCTCGTGATGGCGCTCCAGACGCAGGCAGCGCGAGCGGGCGGAGCGGTTCATCCGCTGATCGGCAATCACGAAGTTATGAACATGATCGGCGACCTGCGCTACGTGTCCAAAGAGGATTGGGCGTCTTACCGGACTGCGGATTCCCCGAGACTGCTTGCCGAGGAGGCCAAGGCCGCGCTGGATGCGGCGCGACAGGACGCCGCGGCCAAGGGGAGCAATCCTCCGGACGCAGCCGGGTTCCTAAAGGACTTCGCGGAGAAACATCCGCTCGGTTGGGTGGAGCAACGGCTGGCGTTCGCGCCCACCGGCAAGTACGGGCGCTGGCTCCGGCAACAGAAGGTCATCATCAAGATTAACGACTGCGTCTTCATGCACGCCGGCATCCCGCCCAAGTACGCCGACGATACGAGAGAAGAGATCAATCGGATCGCGCTCGATGCCATCGACGATCCGTCCAAACGCTCCAGTGGAGTCATCACCACCGAGGAAGGCCCGCTCTGGTATCGGGACCTGCTCACGGAAGCCGAAAACAAGCCGGGGCTGGCCGCGAATGTGAATCGTGTCCTGGAGGTTCAACAGGCGCAGCACATTATCGTCGGGCATACGGTGGTTCCCGCCGTGCTGCCGCGATTCGCCGGGAAGGTGATTGGAATCGATGTCGGGATGTCCGAATTCTTCAAAGGCCCGCCGGAGTTCCTGGTCATAGAAGGAACCAAGTTTACGGTTGTGTGCCGCAATCAAAAGATCGATTTTCCGGCGGACGGCCGAAACGTGATGGATTACCTGAGAATCATCGCTAAGGCCGATCCGAGGAACCAGGCGCTGCTGCGGCTGATCACGCCCACCAGCCACTGAAGTGTTCGAGGTTCCGGCGCGCGGCGTAGGCTGAAACAAGGGACCGGCGCCCGCTTGAATCGATGCGGGAATGGCTCTCGAACCGTCAGCGAGCGTCCGCGACGCGGGCTTGGCGAGCCACGGCGAGCGCTACGTCGCCCGCAACCTGCTCTTCCATGCTGCCGTCCGTCTGGTACATATCCCACCAGAGCCTGAGGCTGCTGTGTCCGTCCACCAGTTGCGCGACGATTCCATATCCGCCTTTATCGAGCGGGTAGATTGCGCACCTCAGCAGCGCGTCGACGGAAAGTTGATCGGCGATGACCGGGTAGTTGGGAAATGCGCCTTCCAGGCCCGGCACCCACTCCGGCGCGGACACCCTCAGCGCCTTGTATGTGCGCAGGTTCCTGGCGAAGGCTATGCTGACCGACTTGGCGTTCCCGTCCAAAGTCGGCATGCCGCCCAAGTTGCTGCACGGCGTAACCGCGACCGCGAGAAACAGCGGCTTGGGCCGGACCGCACGGGCCGCTTCCCATACCAGCAAGATCGACGCAATGAGCGCCAACCCGATCGCCGCGCTCCACAACGCGGTTCGCAGGCCGACCGGAATGGGCTTGGCGAACTGGGGCGCGTACGACCGCAGCGGGATCTCAATGCGGATCGTGGTCTCCCGGCCTTCTTTTTCGTAATAGCGCTTCAGGCTGGCTCTGGCGCGCCGGGCCACCATCGGCACCGTCTCGCTGTACGGGCACGAGGGTTCGATTCCGAAAAGAACTTCGCCGATGGCGTGTTCTTCGAGCGCCTTCGCGTCGCGTTCCAGCGCGCGGTCTACCACGTATTCGAGGAACTGTTTGCGCTTATGAACCCCGCGTTGGAAATAGTGGGAGGAGAGCGCCGCAGCCAGATGCGCTCGAATCTGTTCGGGGCCCTCTTCGCTCGGGGCCATGGGCCCGTGAGATTTCCGGAACGGCACGTTCTGGATCAGTATAGCATCGGAATCTTTCGGCTATAATGGACACTTGCGGGGGTGAGTCTTCTCGAGTCGCGGCCGCGCTGAAATCTCGAGCTCAGGTTCCACAGATTCCCATTCGCTATTCCACGCCCTTTTTTCCCTATTCTTCCCGGACGATTGCCGCCTCTGCGGGCGGCCGCTTACCGAAATCTCCCGCATTCCGGTCTGCAAAGGCTGTTTGCGTTCGACGCATCCGCTGGAGGCCGAGTATTTCTGCTCCAGTTGCCGCACGCCGTTCCTGAATTCCTTTCCGCTCGATTTCGAGGGCCGCTGTGCGCTGTGCCGGAGCGGCTTGCGTGGATTCCATTCGGCCTATTGCTACGGTCCGTACGATGGCCCGTTGCGGGAATTGATCCACTTGCTCAAGTACAGCGGAGTCAAGACGCTGGCGCGGCCCCTCGGGGAGTTGCTTCGGGCGGCGCTGCCTCGGGAGGAGGCCTTCGACGCGGTGATACCCGTTCCACTGCACTGGCGCCGCCGGCGGCAAAGAGGGTTCAATCAATCGGAGCTTCTGGCGCGGGAAGTTGCGCGCAAGATTGGCGCGCCCTGCTGGCGCGCTTTGCGGCGCATGCGGGCGACGTCCGCTCAAGCCGGCCTCAGCAACACGGCCCGGCGGCGGAACGTTTCGGGCGCTTTCCGTTGCCACCGCGGATTCCTGCGGGCGGCGCGATTGCGCGGCAAGCGAGTCTTGCTGGTGGACGATGTGCTGACTACGGGCGCCACCGCGGCCGCCTGCGCGGCGGCTCTGAGGCAGGCCGGCGTAGCGCGGATAGCCGTTGCGACGGTGGCCCGAGTGGACCGGCGACTAGGATCCGGCCGCCCTGTTGCGGCCGCGGGAGGGCATGGTTGATGCCTGGAGACCGCATGCAGAGACCCGTTCTCGTGCTCAATGCCAGCTACGAGCCGATCAATATTTGCGCGGCGCGCCGCGCGTTAGTGCTGGTGCTGAAGGGGGTGGCCTCGGCCGAGGAGGAGACTCTCGCGTCGGTGCATTCGACGCGCGCGTCGATGCGGCTGCCGTCCGTCATCCGGCTGCTTGAATACCGCCGCATCCCGCACCAAACGCGGGCTCTCTCGCGCAAGAACATCCTGATGCGCGACCGTTACACCTGCCAGTACTGCCACCGGACGCTGCCGTCGGCCGAGCTCACGCTCGACCATGTGGTGCCCCGCTCCCGCTCCGGCGAATCGGCCTGGGAGAATCTGGTGGCGTGCTGCCATCTCTGCAACAACCGCAAGGGCAGCCGCACGCCCGAAGAGGCCGGCATGAAACTAGCCCGTCCTCCCAAGCCCTTCAGCCTTCATACCAGCCGCCACCTCATTCGCATGCTCGGCCGCAGCGATGCGCAGTGGCGCAAGTACCTTTTCTACTAATCCATGCCCACCATCTGCCGCAGATCGCTGACGAGCGTCCTCATGCCGCCGGCGTAGTTACTTAGTTCCGCGCCCGCCGAGGCGCTCTGCTGCGCGCCGGCCGCGTTCTTCTGCGTCACCTGCTCCATCTGCACGACGGCGCGCTGGATCTGCTCCATGCCGCGGGCCTGTTCCTGGCTCCCCAGATTGACCTGGTCCACCAACGCCTTCACCCGCGCCGAGCCCTCCGTCATGGCGCGCACGGCCCCCGCCATCCGATCCAGCCGCGCGTTGCCGTCCCGCGAGGTCTCGATGGATTCCTCGATCAGCGCGGCCGTGTCCCGAGCCGCCTGCGCGCACCGTTGCGCCAAGTTGCGGACTTCGTCGGCCACCACCGCGAAGCCTAGCCCGGCCTCGCCGGCGCGCGCCGCCTCCACCGCGGCGTTCAGCGCCAGAATATTGGTCTGGAACGCGATCTCGTCGATCACCTTGATGATGCGCGCGATCTTGCCGCTCGACGCGTCGATTTCTTTCATCTTTTCCGTCATCCGCGCGAGCGTCTGATCCACTTCGACGGCGCCGGCCTGCGTCTGCTCCATGAGGCCCGCCATCTGCAGCGAGTGATCGGCGTTCTTGCGCGTGATTGAGGCGATCTCCTCGGTGGACGCCGAGGTCTCCTCCAGCGAAGCCGCCTGCTCGGACGCGCCTTGCGCCACCGACTGCCCGGCGTCGGAGACCTGCGCCGCCGCGCCCGCCACCTGTTCCGCGCTTTCGTCCATGCGCGCCGCCAGAGCCTTCAAGCCGCGGTCCGCGTTCTTCACCGCCCAAAAAACCACGCAGCCGGCGGCCAATGCGACGATCGCCAGAGCGATGACCACCGTTTCAATCCGCGCCGCGCCGGCTGCGGACTCCGCCGAGGCCGAAGCCATCTCTCGCGTCTCGCGTTCCACCAGAACGGCGGCCTGCTTGGAAATCTCCGCAAGCTGCGGCTGCATCTTCCTGGCGAAGATATCGAGCGCGGCGTCCATCTGCTGCCCGCTCATGGCGCGCTGCTGCTCCTCGTGCGCCTGCATCGCCAGCGCCGCCTGTTGCTCCAGCGCGGAGAGCTCGCTGCGCGTATCCGCCGTCTCCGCCAGCCGGTCCAGCTCCGACAGCGATTTCTGAAGGTTCGAGGACGCCGTCTGGAAAGCCTGGACGGTTTCTTCCACGTGGCTCTTGTCCCCCAACACCGCGGCCAGCACTCCCGCGCGCTCGGAGCTCGCCATGGCCGCCGCCGACGCGTCGGCCTGCCCGGCCAGGTATTGTCCCCGGCCCGTCACATTGACCGCCTGATCGAGTTTGCCGTTTAGATCTCGCGCCACGAACAGAGCGCACGCGCCCAGAAGCAACACCAGGGCGAGCATGCCCGCGAAACAAGAATAGAGTCTTCTGCTCAGGCTCATCGGATTAGCTCCCGCGTCCGCGCTACTTTGCGTTCTACTTGAAGTCGAAGGTCACCGGAGCAATCGCCTTCACCGGTTTCCCGTCCGCGACTACAGGTTTGAATTTCCATTTCATGAGGGCTTCCAATCCGGCTTTCGTCAGGACCGGGTTACCGCTCACAATGTTGACCTTTTCCACCGACCCGCTCTCTCCGACCACCGCTTCCAGTTCGACGGACCCGGCGATCTTCAACTGCCTGGCCAGCGCCGGATACTCCGGCTCGACCTTACTGGTCGCCGCGCTCAACGCCTCGGCTTTCGTGAGTTTCTTTTCGGCGTCCTGGCCGTACGCCGCCGCCACGCCGAGGGCGGCCGCAAGAATCAAGGCTAAATGCGATTTCTTCACCGAACCTCCTTTGGCTTCTTTTGGCTTACTGCTGTTCTAATCGGCCGAATTCGGAGGAAAACGAGTGGTTGAGGCGGGAATCGGGATGAAATCATCCGGTTAAGAAAGGCGATTTTGGCGCGGGGGAGGCGCGGCCTCCGATCACTTCGTGAGCGGCAACACGGAGGCCAGGGAGCCTAGGCTATCGGCGCGGAAGACTAGCGTGCCGATCTGGCCGCCCGTCGGGACCGTCAGTACCAGCGTGCCCCGTCTCTGCGCCGCCGCCGGAAACTTGTCCGATAGCATTCTTGTCGTTCAGGCTTGCCGCGTGAAACCGCTTGCCCGGATTGAAAACAACCGGGGAGACGGAATCGGGGCTACTCAACTCCAAATCCGATCTGAGTCTAAGGCCCACTGCCGGAATCACGGGTTCCATCTGAAAGAACCCCCGCTTGGCGCGTGTGTCCGCAGCAAGCATTCACAGTGAGAGCAATTGCCGTGCCGGGGCGGGCCGTTGATAACAAAAGGCCTTGAGGGTCTGTTGCCCACTCCACTGGGTCATTCCGACCCGGCCGTGAGTCACGCCGAATCAAGCTTTCGCTATCGGCAGCTTCATCATCAAAGGCTCGCATTGTGGCTCATGGGCACTCGTTGGCGCTCGCGGCGTTTGTGGGGCCAGCCCTTTGGGGCTGCCGGGGCGCCCTATGGGCCCGCTTCGGCCCGGCGCGCTGAGGCCGCTACGGAACGCCGCCAAGAATGGCGGCGGCAGGGCAAAAGCCCTGGCCCCACTTTGTCGCGGCTTCATCATCGAAGGCGGGCGCCGCGGCCCTCCGCTCGTTATCACTCGCGGCACGGAATCACTCGCGGCACGGAAACGTGCGGTGACATCGGCTCGGAGCTTGTTGTTACCCGATGTATTTGGCGTAGAGGCTTCGCGCGATGGCCGGATCGTTCGTCCCTTTGACGATCGCGCGGCCGTCGGGGAAAATCGTCATCTCATACGGCGGGGCCGCGAAGCGGAGCGCGAACTCTCCGCCGCGCACTTCGCCGAGCGGCGCCAGGCGCGATTTCAACTCGGCCAGATCGAACGGGCCCCGGCGCTCATGCACTTGAACGGCGTTGCGGCCGCACAGGCGCGCAGGTTCGCGGACGGATTCCTCCAGGTACGGAAACTCGCGCCGGCCGCAGCAGGGGCAATCCGCGGACGGTTCGGGGAGATCGATCTGCCGGACGCCGCCGTTCCATACGTCGATGGTCGTGATGCGCGAAGCGACCAGCTCGGCTTTCCCCGCGAGAATCTGAAGCGCCGAGGCAACCTGCAACGACGCCACGGCCGAAGCGGCCACGTTCAGAATTCCGGCTGTCTCGCAGGTGGGTTGAGCGCCGCCGGGCGGCTCGGGATAGACGCAACGCAGACATGGAGTGCGGCCGGGGATCACGGCCATCGCCAGCCCGTAACTGCCTACGGCCGCGCCATAGATCCAAGGCTTTGCGCGGCTCACCGCGTAGTCGTTAATCAGGTAGCGCGTTTCGAAATTGTCCGTGCCGTCGAGGATCAATACGGCTCCGTCGAGCAGGTCGAGGTTCGAGGGCGTCAGATCGGCGACCATGGCGCGAACCTCGACGCGCGAATTGATGCGCGCCAGCCGGCGTTGGGCCGCTATGGCCTTGGGCAGCGCCTCATCGGCGTCGGATTCTTCGAACAACCATTGGCGCTGGAGGTTGCTCGGCTCCACGTAATCGCGGTCGATAATGTCGAGCCGCCCAACGCCCGCGCGCGCGAGGGCCGCCGCGTGGAAACTCCCCAGCGCGCCGCATCCGACTATCGCCGCGTAAGACCGGATGAGCGCTTGCTGACCGGCCTCGCCGATCCCGGCGAACAGGATCTGCCGCGAGTAACGCAAACGTGCGTCGGAGTCCATCTCCAGCATGGCCATAGAGTTGCGGCGAAGTCCTTACGCTATCATGAACTTCGTGCGGCGGTTTCACGCCTTAGTCCATATCCCCTGTATACTCCTCCTGCTGGCGGCGCCGGATCGCCTTTGCGCCCAGTACCAGAAATACGAGGGTCTGACGGTAACAAGCGTGCGTTTTCAGCCCGCCGAGCAACCGCTCGAGCCGGATGAACTCCGTCCTCGCGTGGCCGTCGAGACTGGCAAGCCCCTGAAAATCGCGGATGTTCGCGCCACCATCGAGCGGCTCTTCGCCTCCGGCCGTTACGCGGATCTGGAGGCGGACGCAACAGCCGATAGCGGGGGCGTGGCCGTTGTTTTCCGGACCACGAATCGCTGGTTTATCGGGAATGTGGCGGTCTCGGGCAAACTCTCCAGCCCGCCGAGCGCGGCTCAACTGGAAGGCGCATCGCGGCTCGATTTGGGCGCGCCATTCTCCGAAGCCAAGCTCTCGGCGGCGGTGGAGGGTCTCAAGAGCCTGCTTGCGAGCAACGGTCTTTTCGAGAATGAAGTTCACCCGGTACTCGATTACGATTCGGACAGTGCTATCCAGCAGGTGGACATCCGCTTCGAGATCTCGACCGGACGCCGAGCCCGTCTTGCATCTCCCTCTTTCACGGGAGATCTAAGACTCGACTCTTCGAAAATTCTGAATGCGACCCATTTCCGCCGCTGGCTGAGCGCGCGGTGGAAGCCAATGACACAGACGCGCATCAGCCAGGGACTGGAGGGCGTTCACAGTCTCTACCGCGGCCAGGGGCGCCTCGAAGCGAAGGTCACGCTGGAGGCGATTCATTACGATTCGGCTACCCACACGGCTGTTCCGACGATTCGCGTCGAGCCGGGGCCGCGCATCCAGGTCAACGTCGTCGGAGCGGGCATCAGCCAGAAGACGCTGGAGCGGTATGTGCCGATCTTCGAGGAGCGCGCGGTGGATCACGACCTGCTCGTCGAAGGCGCGCGGAACCTTCGCGATTACTTTCAATCGGAAGGCTACTTCGAGGCGCAGGTGCAGGTGAAAGAGCAGCGCGTCGAAAACGATCGCGCCTCGGTCGATTTTCTGGTCAATTTAGGTCCGAGGCACCGGCTTGCGTTCATCGGCGTCGGCGGCAACAGCTATTTCCGGACCGCCGACCTTCGGGAGCGGATGATGTTGCGAACCGCCAAGTTTCTGGAATTCCCGCACGGCCTGTACAGCGAGAGCATGCTCGAAGACGACGAGACCTCTATCGCGAGCCTGTATCAGTCCAACGGCTTCCGGGACGTGAAAGTGACGCACCGGATGGCCGACGATTATCTCGGGAAGAAGGGCGATTTGGCCGTGTTCCTGCAAGTAGAGGAAGGGCCGCAGTACTTCGTGCAGAACCTCGAGCTGGAGGGCGTGACGAAAGTGAACCAGTCCGATCTCCTCGGGATTTTGAGCGCCGCGCCCGGCCAGCCGTTCAGCGAATTCAACGTGGCTCTCGATCGAGACGCGGTTCTCGCGCGCTACTTCGAAAGCGGCTTCCCCGACGCGACCTTCGAATGGAGTTTCACTCCCGCCTCCGAGCCGGGGCGCGTCAACCTGCGCTACGCCGTTCACGAAGGCCAGGGGCAGGTGGTGCGGGCCATTCTGAGGTCGGGCGCGCACACCACCCGCGAACGGCTTGTGGATCGCTCTACGGCGCTGGGCCGCGGGGCGCCGCTGTCGCCCGGGGCCGTCACGGACGCTCAACGCAAACTGTACGACCTGGGGGTCTTCGCGAAAGTGGATGCGGCAATTCAAGATCCCGATGGCGACACCGAATCGAAGTACGTGCTCTACGGAATGGAGGAAGCCGGCCGGTACTCGCTCGCGGCCGGTCTCGGGGCGCAGTTGGGCCGCATCGCGGGTTGCGAGACCTGCCTTGACGCCCCCGCCGGCGCCACGGGCTTTTCGCCGCGCGTCTCGCTGGACGCCGCCAGAAACAACCTCTGGGGCGTGGCGCACAGTCTCAGCCTGCGGGCCCGCGTTTCCACGCTCGATCAGCGCGCGCTACTCAACTACTCATGGCCGCGGCTGGGTTGGTCGCAGAATCTCAACCTGTCATTTACCGGTCTTTACGAAGAGTCGCGCGACATCCGGACATTCAATTCGAAACGCGCGGAGTTCTCGGCGCAGTTATCGCAAAAGCTCTCGAAGACTATGACCGTGTTTTACCGGTACACCTTCCGGAGAGTGGAGGTCAGCGACTTGAAGGTGTCCGAGTACCTGGTCAGCCAGCTTTCCCAGCCCGTGCGGGTAGGCATGCCCTCGCTCACCTTAATCCACGACCGGCGAGACGATCCTGTCGATCCGCACCGCGGAGTCTACAATACCCTGGACCTGGGTTTCGCCGACCACATCTTCGGCTCGCAGCCCGATTTCGCCCGCGTGCTGGTGCGCAACGCCACCTATCATCCGCTTGGCAAGAGGCTTGTCTTCGCGCGCAGCCTGGAGATCGGCGAGATTCGCCCGATACAATTCAGCGGTCCGGTGCTGGATGCGGTTCCTTTAGCGGAACGCTTTTTCGGCGGCGGCGGCTCCACGGACCGTGGATTTCCGGAGTACCAGGCGGGGCCGCGCGATCCTGGCTCGGGCTTTCCGCTCGGCGGCACGGCGCTGTTCTTCAATCAGTTGGAGCTTCGGTTTCCAGTGTTCGGGCAGACGATTTCCGGCGTGGTCTTCCATGACGCGGGAAACGTCTACTCCAGCCTCGGCAGCATGTCGTTCCGCACGAGGCAGAAGGGCCTGGAGGATTTCGACTACATGGTGCACGCGGTCGGCTTGGGCGTGCGCTACCGGACGCCGGTGGGTCCGGTTCGCGCGGATTTCGCATACAGCATCAATCCGCCGTATTTCTACGGTTTCAAGGGAACGCAGCAGGAGCTTCTGAATGCGGGCGTGAACCCGTGCGCGCCGGGCGTTGCCAACCAGTGCGTGACACAGAACGTGAGCCATTTTCAGTTCTTCGTTTCGATCGGACAGACGTTTTGACGCGGTGGATCCCAACTCGGATTGTCGTGACGCTCCTGCTAACGGCGGCGTTGCGGGCGGAGACCATCGACCGCATCGCCGTTTCCGTCGGGAATCTTGTGATTACGGCCAGCGAACTGGACCGCCAGATCCGCGCCACGGCTTTTCTGAACGGCAAGCCGCCGGACTTCAGCCCCGCCTCGAAACGCGCGACGGCGGACCGGATGGTGGAACAGACGCTCATCCGGCGGGAACTCGAAAGCGGCCACTACCCGCTGCCCGCGGCGGAAGAGGTGGGGCCGGTCCTCGAGAAGTTCCAGCGCGAGAACTTCGCATCCGCCGGCTGAGTATCAAAAAGCCCTGGCCTCTACCGGGCTTTCCGAGCAGGACCTGAAGGACGAGATCCTGTGGCAGCGGCGCTTGCTGCAGTTTGTGGGAGAGCGATTCCGCGCGGGCGTGTACGTAAAGGAACAGGACATTCAGGACTACTTCGAGAAAGTGGTGCGCCCGGCCGCGGAACTGGCCAACCCCGGGCGGCCCGCCGCGCTAGAGAGTTTTCGCTCCGGCATCGAGGATACGCTCGCCGGTCCCCTGCGTCGATCGGGCCATGGACTCATGGCTCCAGGACGTGCGCAGGCGCACGGAAATCGTCTACCGCGAGGAGGCCCTCCAGTGACGCGGAAGCGCATCGCCTGGATAACGGCGGCCTCGGCGGTGGGGCTGTTCGCCATGCTGGCCATCGGAAGCGTGTTCGTCGTTCGCAGCGCGTGGTTCCGAGGTCAGGTAAGGCGGCGGATCGTGAGCGCCGTTGAAACTGCGACGGGCGGGCGCGTGGAGGCGGGAGCGTTCACGTACGAATGGCGCCGCGGGCGCGCTCAAGTTTCCAACTTCACGATCCATGGAATCGAAGCCGCGGGCAAGCCGCCGCTGTTTCACGCCGCATCCATAGCCGTCGAACTAAGGATCGTCTCGCTGTGGCGCAGACGCGTGATTTGGGAGGCCCTGGAGGTCAAGCAACCGCGCGTGTACCTGATCGTGTACCCCGACGGCTTGACCAACATTCCCGGTCCGAAGCGCAGTGGCGGCGCCACTCGCACAATCCAAAGCGCGCTCGATCTGGCTATTGGCCGTTTTAGCGTTGAGGATGGCGTCATCGATTTCGAATCGCACGGCAGCGCTCCATTCGCCGCCACCGGCCGCAATTTGAAAGCGAGCATGGGGTTCGACCGCTCCGGGCCGAGCTACCGTGGAGAACTGGCCGTGGAGCCGCTCGATCTTCGGATTCCCGGTTTTGCGCGGACCGCCATGAATGTGGCGTTAGGCTTCGCGCTGGAGCGCAATCGCATCCGAATCGAATCCGCGAGTCTCGCGACCGGCGCTACGCGCGTGCAGTTGTCGGGGGCCATCGAGAACCTGGCCTCTCCTAAAGGAGCCTTTCAGTATCAGATTCGCGCCGCTCAAGGCGATGTGGCGCGCTTCCTGCGGACCAAGCTGCTGGAGCGCGGCACGGTGTTGTCCGCGGGAACTGTCACATGGTCCGGCGGCGAGCAATTCGCCCTGCGTGGCCGCTTGAATGCGTACGATCTGGAATATCGCGATTCATCGGTTCTGTTGAGCGGCTTTCGGGCGGATGGCGCCATTACAGCCGGATTCGCACGGCATCGACGTGACAAAGCTAAGGCTCTCCGGCGATTACGTGCGTCCCGTCGAAGCGAATTCCAGTCGATATTCAGATCGATGCGGCAATTATCCGTCCACCGGACATCGAATTTCAGGGCATGGCCGTAGCCACAATGGGCGGCGAGTTCTTCAGGGGAAGGGAATCTCGGCTCCCTGAAGTGGTTCAACATAACGGGCTCTATCGTGGGCTTCCAGGCCGCTCGCGTGGTTTCCGTTTACAGTTCGGCGAAGCTGCCCTGGGACGCTCGTGTTTCCGGCCCGGTGAAGCTTGAGGGTCAGTTGGGCGACGAGTCCGCGTTGCGCGCCTCGCTCGATCTTGCCGTGACGCCGGTAGCCGAGGATGCGCCGGTGCGGGGCCATGTCAGCGCGAACTGGGACTCGGTGGCCGGCGTACTCGATCTGGGCCGCTCGAATCTGAGCTTGCCCGCTTCGCGCACGGAGGTCTCCGGCGCCGCCGGGCGCGAAGTTGCGCGTCCGGCTGGAAACCAGCGACCTAAGCGAATTGTTGCCGGCGTTCGGCGCGGACGCGGCCTCGTTCCCTTTCAAACTTGCGGGCGGGGGCGCCTCGTTCGATGGAACGGTGGCCGGCGCTCTGGGCGATCCGCGGATTACCGGCCGCCTGAGCGCCGGGCGCTTCTCCTACGGGGGAACCGTATTCGATTCTCTATCCGGCGAGGTGACGGCGTCCGCCGCGAACGCTCGTATGGATGGCGCCACGCTGGTCCGCGGCGCGGCGCGCGCCCAGTTTCAGGCCGCGGTCAATCTGCGCGATTGGGCGACCGTCCCGGAGAGCGAGGTCTTCGGGACCGCGACCGTACACGCCACGTCATTACCCGAACTTGCGGATTTGGCCGGATGGAATGACGGTCCGATTTCCGGCTCCCTGGCGGCGGATGCGCAACTGGCGGGCACGGTAGCCAGGCCGATATTGGAATCCAGCCTGGAGATCTCACGGGGCGCTTACAGCGGCGAACCCTTCGACCGCTTTACGGCTCGGGTACGTTACGCGGATTCGACCTTGGATCTCACCAGCGGCCAGATCGCGGCCGGATCGCGGCAGGCGCGAATCGGCGCCAGTTACCGTTTCGCGGCGGACAATTTCTCCACCGGCTTGCTGCGATTCGATGTGTCCGGCGGCGCGATGCCTATCGAACAGTTCCAAATCGTACATCAATCCTACCCCTATCTATCCGGAACGGTGCAAGCAGCCGTGCGCGGGTCGTTGGAGTTCCGTCCGCCGAGGCCCGGCCAGCGAGCGGCCGTACTTACCGATCTCCACGCGCAGGTTGACGCGCGCGGCATGACGATCAATAACCAACGCCTGAGCGACCTCCGGATCGTCGCCGATTCCGGCGATGGCTCGCTTCGCGCGGAACTGGAGGGATCGCTCGACGATTCCAAGATTCACGGCGAAGGGACATGGAAGCTGGAGGAAGACTATCCCGGCAGCGCGCGCATTACGTTCTCGAAATACGACCTCGCTCATCTGTACGCGTGGCTTTCGACCGCCAAGGCGCGCGGCCCGGCTCCAATCGCGGGGTCCGCGGAAGGCGAGGTGCGGATCGATGGGCCGCTGTTGAAGTTCGGCGCGATAAGGGCGGAACTGCGAATTCGAGCGCTGGAAATAGGCCCGGCGCAGACTGACACGCCATCTCCGTTTACGCTTCGCAACGACGGCCCGTTGGTCGCGACGATGGCGAATTCGGTCGTTAGCATCGAGAGCGCTCATCTGGCCGGCCGGGCGGGCGATCTGACGATTAGCGGTAGGGTTCTGCCGAATGGCGATCAGCCATTCGATCTCCGCATTGGCGGCCAGCTCGATCTGGCGGCCGTTGCCGCGGCGGCGGGAGGCCTCACCGCTTCGGGCACGGCCGCCATCAACGCCACGGTTCGCGGTTCGTTCGGCGATCCGCAAGTTGGCGGGCGCGCGGAAATCCGCAACCTGTCCCTGACTATTTCCGGGCTTCCCAACGGCCTGGACAATTGCAGCGGCGCGATTCTCTTCAATCGCGACCGCGCCACCATCGAGACGCTGCACGGCGAAACGGGCGGCGGCCCCATCGAATTCACGGGTTTCATGGGTTTCTCCACGCCCACCGCGTTCCGGCTTTATGCAACGGCGCACGGGGTGCGCATTCGTTTCCCGGAAGGCATGAGCAACACTGTCGATGGCAACCTGAACCTGACCGGCACGTCCGAACGCAGCCAACTCGCCGGTGCGGTGACCGTTCTCCGTTCCGCGCTCAGCCTCGGAACCGATGTAGGGTCGGTGCTGGACCGCGCTCCCGAGCCCGTTCAGACGCCTTCGGTGCGCACCGGCTGGCTGGGCGGTCTGAGTTTTGACGTGCAGATTCAGACGGCGCCGGACATCCGCGTACAGAGTTCGCTGACGCAGGACATGGCCGTTCAAGCGAGTTCGCTGCGGCTGCGTGGAACCGTCAGCAATCCCGTTTTATTGGGGCGCGTGAACATCACTCAGGGACAGGTTCAGTTCTACGGGACGCGGTACGACATCAATCAAGGCGCGCTCATTTTTTCCAACGCGTCCAGCGTGGATCCGGTTTTGGATGTGGATCTGGAAACCAAGGCTCGCGGCCTGGATGTGACGCTGAACCTGGCCGGGCCAATCGGCAAGCTGAAAGTGACGCCGCGTTCCGACCCGCCGCTTCAACTCAGCGAGATTGTGGCCCTTCTGGCCTCGGGACAAGCGCCCTTGTCCGACCCTACGACGCTGGCGCGGCAGAGCGTGGACCCCAACTCTTTCCAACAGTTGGGAGCCTCTGCCCTTTTGGGCCAGGCCGTCGCCAGCCCGGTATTCGGCCGCCTGCAACGCCTCTTCGGAGTGAGCCGCCTGCGCATCGACCCGACCTTGCCCGGAGTCGAATATAACCCGCAGGCGCGGCTTACGCTGGAACAACAGGTCACGCCTTCGATTACGTTCACTTACATCACGATCATTAACAGCAGCAACCCGCAAATTGTCAGCATGCAGTGGGACGTGAACCGCCAGTGGACGGTTCGGATGGTGCGGGAAGAAAACGGCGTGTTCGGAGTGGACTTCCTGGTGAAGAAGCAGTTTCGGTGAGCGGGGGGGCTCAGTTCGGGCGCGAAGGAGAATACTACGACTTTCGCGCGATGACCCCTCCGCAACTTCTCGTCGCAAGTATAAAGGACCGCGCCGGTCGTTTCCGCAAGCGCGATGTATGCGGCGTCGTAGGCCGTGAAGTTATGTCGCAGTTCCCAGATCCTGTCGAGCAGAGGCCTGTGCGCACAGCGCTCCGCCGGAAAAGCCGCGAGTTCTTCGAGTATGCGCCCACATTGGTACGTGTCGATCCGCCGGGCAGCCGTAAGGTTCCTGAGAGCGTTTACGACCTCGATATCCAGGAGATGCGGAACGATTAACAACTCGTCTTGCCCAGCCAACGCGCCTCTGATGGACTCGGCCGATGGACCGCCCCTCAGGAGCTCAACAACGAGCGAGGCGTCGAGGACGATCATCGGGCGTCGCGCATTTCACGCACGATTTGAGCGGAGCTCTTCGTGCTCGGGATGGGCCGCAACTGGCGCGTAGACTCAAGCCATTCCCGCATGGACGGCAGCTCGGCTACTTTCTCTAACTCCTTTCTGAGGAAATCGGAAAGGCTCATGCCCTCGCGGGCGGCGCGGGCTTTAAGGATGCCGTGAACGCGATCGGGGACGTCGCGAATTTGTACCATCTTGGACATGCTTTCAGCATACAAACATGCGCTGCACATGTCCAATGCCAAGGCGGGCGCTCAATGCGCAAAGGGAAGCAGCGTTGGGCGCCCCGAGAAGACTCACATCTCCCGCCGGGACGGACGCTAGTCCGCCGCCGCTTCGTCGTAAAGCGGCATCACCGGCTCTCCAGTGATCCTGGCGTAGAGCACGTCCGGATCCAGATCCGCTCCATTCGGCCAAGCCACTGAACCGAGATCGGCATCGACGCGAACCCGATTGAAGTAATTCGGATCCCTCAGCGGCTCGAAAACGCCCCTAAAACTGAGAACCGGCCCAAGATCCAGTTCGCCTTCCACGCCATCCTCGAAGCGAAGATGTAAACGATAATCGCCGACCGCTTGGGCAAAAACCACGTCCTTCAACATGCTTTACTCCAAAACATGCTTTACTCCAAAGGTGCAATCGGCTTAAGTTGGGCTTCGGCCCGTGCCAGGTTCCAATCCTCCAACAACTCTGAGCGATGGCGCGCCGCCCATTCCGCCACCAAACCGAGCGCTCGCGGAGAGAGCCCGCCTCTCAAAACAGCCAATGAATCTATTGCAATCAGCGCCTTCTGACCGGCGTACCTCACATGAAAATGCGGCGGCTCATGATCGGAGTAATACATTTGAACAACGATACCGAAGAATCTGCTGATTTCCGGCATGCCCAATTCTCTTACACAATATCAGCACAGACGGAACGGTAGTGTCCTAATCCCGCGTTGATCGGTTGAGCGCGGTTGCCTCGATGATCCGATCGACTTGTTCTTGAACCTCGGCCCTGTGCCGGTCCTCGTGAGACGTTTGATAGTCGTAGGCAGGAAGGTTGTTCAGTAGGAGCCTTCCTTCCGCGCGTAGTTCTTTGATGATTGCACGCTCCTCACTCCGACGCTCAGTACTGACCCTGTACCTGGCGACTACGCGGATACTCCTGGTGTTCAGATACCGAATGACTTCACCCGCCCGGAAATCGGTACTAGCTTGGAAATCTGCCCAGTAGTAGTCGTTCAGCCGTCCCCAAATCGACTGAGTCTCGCCCACGTAAAAAGGGATCTCGTCTTCCCCGGAAACCCAGCACAATACGTAGACAAATCCGGGCCCACTCTTCGGTGGGAAATCCACGACACCGAAGGCCCGAAAATCTGTTCTTGACATCAGCATAATCGTACCATGCGCTACCCGCTCAAATACGGAACCGCTTCCCGAGCCTCACATCTCCCTTCGGCCTTCCATGGCCTTGGAGATGGTGACTTCGTCGGCGAATTCCAGATCGCTGCCAACGGGGATGCCCATGCCGATGCGGGTGACTTTCACGCCCAGCGGCTTGAGGAGCCGCGCCAGATAGACAGCCGTGGCTTCGCCCTCGGAGGTCGGGTTTGTGGCCACGATCACTTCCTGAATCTCGCCTTGGCCGATGCGCTCGACAAGGCTCTTGATCTTCAGCGATTCCGGGCCGATGCCTCGCAACGGCGAGAGCGCGCCGTGCAGCACGTGGTAGCGGCCCTCGAACTGCCGCGTGGTCTCGATGCCCGCGATGTTGTGCGCTTCTTCCACCACGCAGACCACCTTCGGGTCGCGGTTCGGGTCGCGGCAGAACGGACACAGATCTCCCTCGGAGATGTTGTTGCAGACGCCGCACAGCCCGAGCTTGTCTTTGACGTCGCGAATGGCTTCGGCCAGGCGCTCGCCGTCTTCGCGGCTGACGCGCATCAGGTGGAACGCGATGCGCTGCGCGGATTTCTGCCCGATGCCGGGCAGGCGCTTGAACTCGTTGATGAGACGGGTCAGGGGTTCGGCGAAATCCGGCATGGTTAGAGCAGTCCCGGCGGGAGACCCATGCCGCCCAGCATGCCGCGCGTCTTCTGGCCCACTTCTTCGTCGACCTTCTTTACGGCCTCATTGCAGGCGGCGACGATCATATCCTGCAGCATTTCAACGTCGCCCGCCACCTCGGGATCTATCTTCACGGTAAGCAGGTTCTTCTGGCCGTCCATCTTTACGGTGACCATGCCGCCGCCCGCGGAGGCTTCCACGCGGACTAGGGCGATCTCCTGCGCCAGCTTCTCCTGCATTTGCTGCGCCTGGCGCATCATGTTCTGCATGTTGCCGGGTAATCCTCGCATTTCACGACTCCTTGAGATTTCTGACCTGATAGACTGTGCTTCCCGGGAACGACTCCTGGAACCGCTGCACTTCGGGATTGGCGAGAGCGCGGTCGCGCGCGGCGTCCACGGCGGCGGAGGTCTCGGCGAGCTTGGGGACCGGCGGACCCGCCTCCACCGCCGCGACCGTCACGTTGATCCGCAGCGGCGAGCCCGTCAGTTCGCGGACGGCCTTGACGAGCGCCGGATCGTTGAAATACAGACGGTACTCCTTGCTCGTCGCGACGCGCAGCTCGCCTCCGGCCACGGTGAGTTGCGCGCTCTCGACCGCGTCCGCCAGATGCGCCAGATTCAGTTCCGAAAGGCGCGCGTGCAAGCGGGAGCGAAGGTCGCCGCCGCCGGCTGCCGGTTTTTGGGGCGGGGAAGCGGGCGACGCGCTCGGCGATGGAGCCGCCGCGGGCCTGGCGATTGGGCTGGCGGCCTGCGGCGCCGGCGCCGATCGGGGACCTACGCCACCTGGCTGGGGACTCGATCCGCCCGAACCGCCAAGTTGCGCCAGCGCTTGCTCGATGGGCAGCAAGCGGCCGGCGTGAACCAGGCGCACCAGGCCCATCTCCATATGAAACCGGGGCTGCAAGGAGAATTGCGTATCGCGGAACAGATCGAGCGTGAGTTGCAGGTAGCGCGTCAGATCTTCCTCGGAGAACTTCGCGGCGATCCCGGCGAGCCGCTCGCGTTGCGCGGAGGACGCCGCGATCAGGCGCGTCCCGGCGCCGGAGATCCGCGCGACCAACAGGTTGCGGAAATAGCGCGCCAACTCGCGGCTGAAGTGCTGGAGATTCTGGCCGTTGCGCTCCAGATCGTCCACCACTTCCAACATGCGCCCGGAATTGCCGCTCGCCAGCGCCTCGGCTACGTGTTCCAGCGATTCCAGCGAGAAGACGCCCAGCAGACCGCGCACCTCGGGCGCGCTCAGCTTGTTTCCGCAACAGGCGATCGCCTGATCGAGCGCGGAGAGCGAATCGCGAACGCTTCCTTCGCCGCACTGCGCCAGCACGGCCAGCGCCTCGGGATCGGCCTCGATGCCTTCCTGCCCGCAGATCCATGCCATGCGATCCACGAGCGCGTCGAAATCCACGGAGCGAAAACTGAAGTGCTGGCAGCGGGAAGCGATAGTGGCCGGAATCTTGTGCGCTTCCGTGGTGCAGAGTACGAACACCACCCAGGGCGGCGGCTCTTCAATGGTCTTCAGCAACGCATTGAAAGCCTCCGTCGTGATCTGATGCGCCTCGTCGACGATGAAGACCTTGTACCGGTCGCGCGCGGGCTGGTAGCGGACGTTCTCGCGCAGCTCGCGCATTTCATTGATGCCGCGGTTGGAGGCTGCGTCGATCTCGATCAGATCCACCGTGCCGCCGGCGGTAATCTCGCGGCAGCTCGCGCATTCGCCGCACGGCGTAGCCGTCGGCCCGTTCACGCAGTTGAGACATCGCGCGAGAATCCGCGCCACGGTGGTCTTGCCGGTACCGCGCTGGCCGGAAAAAATGTAGCCGTGCGCAATGCGGTTCAGCGCAATGGCGTTTTCCAGAGTGGTCTTTACGTGTTCCTGGCTGACTACGTCCTGAAACGTCTGAGGCCGGTATTTCCGTGCGATGACCTGGTACATGGGGCGGGGATTTCCGTCTACAAACGGACGAAATGCCAGGCCTCGGGTGATCCGCGGCGCACGAACCGCACCGCTACCGTTGCTTCCTTCCGGACCTGGCGGGGTTTGCGGCCGCCCGTCGCACGGAGCCCGAGACCTGACAAGTACTCATCGTATCATGCGAGGGTTTCGGAGTCGTCGATCGTCGCCGGCCGTCCGTCGTCAGCCGCAAGAAAGGGACTCTTCCATGGCTTTCTTCCGCCTTCGGCATTCAGACTTCGGCATTCAGCCTTCCCAGTTCTGTCTTCCTTTCAAAACACCTTCGCGTGGAGATATTTCCTGGGGTTCTCGTGGAAGTCTTTCAAGGATGCGGCGAGGTCTTTGAACGCGCTGTTCAGCTCGTTGTACATCGCCGAGGAAGTTGCGGCCGGGCTGGAATTGAAATCGTCAAGCTTGCCGAGGATCGTGGCCAGAGTGTGGTTCCAGTCCGTATACTCGGCATCCTGGGTCAGCCACGGCTGGCCGCGCATCTGCTCGATAGACTTTCGAAGGCCGGCGACCTGGCCGCGCATATCGTCGTACTGCGCGTTATCCTTCAGGAACTTGCCGGTGGCTCCTTCGCCGGCCTGCCATTCGGCCAGCGTGTCATCGAGTTGGCGGAGCGGCTCCAGCAACTGGCGGTCGAGCGCATCGGTGTAGATCAGCTTGCCGGCGGCTGTGGTGGAGTCCTGCGCCTCCCTCAAGCCGCGCTCCATATCGCCGAGGCGTCTGCGCAGATCGGCGTAATAGCTTTCGCCCACGACAAGCTGTCCCACCAGGCTCTTGCCTTGTTCGATCTCGGTGATCGATCCGTCCACTTGCCGCAGACGCCGTTCGAATTCGCCCATATCGATGCTCTTCAGAAACTCGGGCTCTCCCCTGAAAGCGATCTCGGCGCCGTCGGCGGCGGTGGCGTGGCTCGTTCCCCCGGTGATATCCACGAACACGTCGCCCACCATGCTGTCGGTGGCGATCTCGGCGAATGAATCCGATGGGATCTCGCGCAGGTGCGCATGAATGATCGTCATCGCCGCCTTCACCGTGCGCTCGGGCTGCTTGGATCTCGAGAGCGTCACCGTTGCGACTTTCCCCACGTCGATTCCATGAACGCGCACGGGCGAGCCTGCCGCGAGGCCGTTCGCGTCCGGCATGTAGAGGTACAGCGTCGCCATTCTCGTGAAAAGCAACCCGGCGGTGAGCAGGTACGCCAGCGTTGCCACAATGGCCGCCGCGGTGACGACAGTCACCGTGACGCGGAGCTTCGCCCATCTGACGCGCCTCGCCGACGGCATTCACTCGGATTGTACCGCGCCCGTCCGTGCTGCTAAGGTAAGTGCTTCGGAGCGAGCGTGAAGATCAGGAGCAGGAAATTCGACGGCCGTTGCGCGAAGCACAAACGCTACAACCCGGCGGTGGACGGCCGCGGGGCGATTCGAGGCGGATGCCCGCGCTGCAGCCTGCTGGCGGACATTTGGGAAGCGTCGCTCAACCTCAACAAGCTCATCCGCAAGTTCGACCCCAATCACGACGACTTGGAAAAGCCCGCCGACCTCAAGCCCGCCCCCGACCCAAGGCAGATGAGCCTGATCGAGTAGTAGCGGCGTAGCCGCCAGCCTTCAGTATTCCGTCTTCCGCATTCCGGCTCCTGACTCCTTTCTCCCCCCTCCAACCGCTAGAATGGCCTCATGAACGTAGGAATGATCGGAACCGGCGCGATCTCGCGCATGCACGCGCGCGCCTATCGCAACATCGGCTTTCAGCTTGCGGTTTGTACGGACGCCAACCCCGAAGCGGGCCGCCGCTTTGCCGACGAGCACGGCGCCGAGTTTTTGGCCACGTACGAAGAGGTGTGCCGCCACCCCGGCGTCGATTATGTGGACGTGTGCACCTTTCCCGATTTCCGGCTTCAGCCGCTCGAAATCTGCGCCGCCCTCAAGCGCAACATCATGGTGCAGAAGCCCATTGCGACTAGCATCGAGACCGCGCGCAAGCTGGTGGAGACCGCGCGCCGCGCAGGAATCACGCTGGGCGTGATGAGCCAGCACCGCTTCGATGACGCCAGCCTGTTTCTTTCCCGGGCCATCGCCGAGGGCCGTTTAGGAAAGCTGCTCCAGGCCGATTGCTACGTCAAGTGGTTCCGATCGGCTGCGTATTATTCGCGGCCCATCAAGGGAAGCTGGCAGACGGAGGGCGGCGGGGCGCTCATGAACCAGGCTATTCATCAAATCGACTTGTTGCGCTGGATGGCGGGACCCGTGACCGAGGTTTCCGGCATGTGGCAAATCGGCGCGCTGCATCGCATCGAGTCGGAGGACGTCGTGAGCGCCGTGGTGCGCTATGCAAACGGAGCCACGGGCGTGCTTCAGGCGGCCACCGCCTTTTGGCCAGGATACCCCGAGCGCACGGAATTTCACGGGACCAAAGGAACCGCCGTGATATCGGGCGACAAGCTCACCACATGGGATGTGGAAAACGATTCGGGCGAGCCAGCCCCCGTAGCCACAAGCGTGGCGTCCGGAGCCTCCGATCCGATGGCCATATCCGTCGAGCCGTTCGAGCGCCAGTTCCGCGATTTCGCGGATGCGATCGCGCACGGCCGCAAGCCGCTAGTGGCAGGCGAAGAAGGGCTGCAAGCGATTGAGATTGTGGACGCCGTCTACCGCTCGTGCAGGACGGGGCAGCGGGTTACGCTGTGACCATTTCTGGCCCTGGCCGCGGGAAAGACTGCCTCATCGTCGGGCCCCTCGCAGGGCGCTGGAAAGTAAGCCCGCCCAAAGCTCAGAAGGGCAAATGCCCATCCGGGCATGCCTAAGTCGTTGAATATAAACAGCCAATTGATGTGAAAATGGGCAAATGCCCATCTTAGGCTTTGAGACGCTCTTTTTTGGCCGCCTGCTAGTGGAGAACAGCAACGATGTCGCCCGGTTCCAATTGGAACGCGGAACCGCTTGCCAGGTCGTAGGTGAGCTCCTCCGTATTCTTGCCATCTTTGCTGCGGCGGATAATGCGGATACGCTGCAGGTTGGCCGGCCCCACTAACCCACCGGCCTCCGCCAGAGCTTCGAACATCGTCTTGCCCGATCCCAGATTGTAGGGCCCCGGCTTCTTAACCATGCCCTGCATATAGTATTTGTTGGCGTCGGATACCGAGGGCTCGCCGAGCGTGGCGGCGGCCAGCATGGGCCGGAGCTGCATATAGTGTCCATTGGCGTCGGATACCGAGGGCGCGGCGGCGTTCGGGCCCACGACGAGGCCCTCCTCGTACATCCCGATCGCGCCTGTGTCGATCTCTTTGACTACCACATTCAACCGGTACTCACCGGGAGCCAGTGGCAGGGATTTCTCGTACTTGTCGCTACCGGTTTGAGTGCCTTCGAAGGCGGCCACCCTTCGGCGACCTAAATCTGTGATCCGGCCAATAATGTCAAGGGCGTGAATTGAGGGATCCGTTGTAATGGAGACGATTACCATCTTCTGAGCGCTACCAGGGATGGGCGCCTGGCTTACACCGACTTTGATCGGCAGCGGATTAGTGTTCTGCGAGTTCTGCGGTGGCACGCTGGGCGCCGCCGCGTCCGCCCCGCTTTGCGCCGCCTGGGAGCGGGTGATGTCCTGTTGCATCGCAGCCGTGTTCCGCAATGCGCGCAAAACCTCGAGCTGGGCTTGAGTCTTCTTCACCTCTGGGTGGCTATCGGTGTATTGCGTCCTCAGCAAAGCAAGGTTTTGCTCCGCTGCCCGAATCTGATCGTCAAGCCCGGGCAGAGAACTGGCGCTTGCCGCCGGTTGCGCCGTGGCCTGGCGCAGAGCCGCGAACTGAGCGTCCAACAATTCCACTCCCGGCGACTTGACGCTGTGCAAGTTATGGCCTCGGACTTGAGCTACGAGGTCGTCAAAACTCCCGTCCGCGGCCACTTGCGCCTGGGCCTCGGTCAGCAGTTCGGCCCTCGCCCGGTACAGGAATACGAGGTCCGTCTCGGCCCGCAAAACGCTCGGATGGTCTGGGGCGTAGGAAGTTTGTAGCTGAGCAAGCTGCGCCTCGGCTTGCTGTATCCGCGCGTGCGCATCGGCCAGCAACTGGCTTCGCCGGTCGTCGCCACTGTTGGGTGGCTGGGCCTGTCCCTGATCGCGCAGCAGTCGCTGCTTCTCGCTCGGGTCCATGGTCATGCGATACACGCCGTTCCTGTCGGTATCCGCGAACTCGATGATGACGTTCTGGCCTATTCCGTCAATCCACCTGTATCGCCACTGCTGATACGGATAGTTGGCGTTCCCGCCGCCGGCCCGATGATCTTCGATTTCATCCGGTGGGCCATAAACGATGTAGATGTGCCCTCGGTCGGTCCTCCAGCCTTCCACCTTCTCCGCGAAGTGTTCGTTCGCATACGCGATACGGCGATAGTGTTCTTCCTTGTACTCGTTCTCAACGGTGCCCGGCGTCGGATCGCGGCGCAGCCAGAACTGCTCGATGAATTTCTCGCGCTCGTCATCTGTTTGAAGCCGCAGGAACGCTTCGCGCTCTTCGGGCTGAATGACGTAGACCACATCCTCGTCCAGCCATTTCCGGTAGGGCGTCCCAGCGAGTGTAGCCGTTTGGGCGGCGCTACCGAGGGGCTTCGCGAGTAACGGCCGTGCCACGGCGCCGGAGCTACCGCCATCGGGCTGGAACGAAGCCGGCCGCGCAGCCGCGGGAGCCGGCGTCCAGGCGAAAAGCCCGGCGGCCAGTACGGTCAAGAGCGCCACGCTGGCCGCTGCCAGTCCTGCGGTGGAGCGCGGCTTCTGCGGTTCCATCAAGCGCCGAATTCGCTTCATCAGATTGCCGCCCGTCGCGGCCATGGCCGGCGCGCCGGCCGACCTGCCGGTTCTCGAGTTCCGCCAGAGCTTCGGCGTACCCGCGCGCATCGCCGCGCGTTTCCACCGCGACGTCGTCACAGCAGTGCTCGCGCTCGGCCCGCGCCACCGAGGAAACCCACCACACGGCCGGGTGATAGAAGAGCAGACCTTCCACGAGCGTCTGGAGGAAGTTCACCGCATAATCGAAACGCCGTATGTGCGCCAGTTCGTGCAGCAAAATCGCTTCCACCTGATCCACGGTGAGTCCGGAGAGCAGCCCGACCGGCATGAGGATCGCGGGACGCAGAAAACCGATAGCCACCGGCGTCTCGACCAGATGCGATTCCAGCAGAGCGACCGCGCGCTCCAAACCGAGCCGGTTCGCGAGCGCCCGGAGCCGCGCCCGCCATTCCTCGGCGGCGGGCTCCGCGGCTCTGCGCCGCAGCCGCTGCACCGCCAGCCATCCGCCCGCGGCGCGCGCGTAGAAGATCAGCACTCCCGCCATCCAGAACGGCGCGAGCCACGGCAAGCGGGACGGCCTCGCGGTAACCGCCGCAATGTCCGGGAACGACTGGATCGCCCGGAAGTCAATCCGTGGGAGAGGCGCCGCGCTGGGCGCCGCAGGCCAAAGGATCGCCAGCGTCACGCAGAACGCCGCCAGCATGGCGGCTAGAATCGCGCAGGCCAGCGCGTATCTCACGCGCGCGGACGCCGGCCTCACCAGATAGACAGCCGCCGCGAGCAGCCCCGCCAGCAGCGCGCCTTCCCAGAGAAAATGGATGAGCGCCCAACTGAGAGCCGCCGCGAGCGGCGTGTGGACAAGCGCGGTAACCGTGCTCATAGGTCCCCTTTCTCGTACTCTTCCAGCAGCTTGCGAATGGCGGCCAGTTCCTCGCCCGAAGCCCGCCTCGCCCGAAGCGCGCCCATCATCAGGCTCCGCGCGGAGCCTCCGAAGGCCCGCAGGAGCAGATCGCCGGCAAGCTGCCGTTGCGTCCATTCCTGGGGACGGCTGGCCGCGTAGACGTGCGCGCGCTGGGTCTCATTCCGGCGCACCAGGCCCTTGCCGGCCATGATCTGGAGAGTCTTGAGTACCGTGGTGTACAGCGCAGGCTTGCGGCGCGCGACGGTCTCATGCACCTCGCGCACCGTCGAAGCGCCGCGTTCCCAGAGAACGGTCAGGAGATCCAGTTCGGCATCGGTGGGAAGCGGGAGATCGGAAGTCTTCGGCATATTCTACGAAGACTTTACTACGACGACCTTCGTTTGTCAATAGAGAAATGAAGCAACGCCGGGAGAATAATTGCACGCCGTTTCCGCGCCGCGACGGGCACGGAGTGCCCATGGGCCGCGGCGGCCCGCCGAAGGCGATGAAGACGCGCGTTTCGTGTGGGGCGGCGCTCCCGCGCTGCCTTCTTGGTTTTCGACTGCGCTCTAAAACACAAACAAGGCCGATGGCCCACAAACACCGTGGGCACCCAGGTCCGCCCCGCTCCTAGCTCAAGCCGGAAACCTTAAAGCCCTTCCGATATTTGCGCCGGACGTACTTGGTGGCTTCGGCCGAATTCGTGAACTTCTGTTTAGCGGAGTTCCAGATCAGCGTCTTCTTCGGGAAACGCGTGGCTACGGGGCCAAGCAGCACGGCCTCGGTCAGCGGCCCGGAGTAATCGAACGACGCGGAAGTCTTGGCCTTCCCCAGCACCGCATCCACGAACTGAAAGTAATGGTTGTCCAGGGGGAGCCGCGTGATTGTATAACCCTTGAACTTGTCCTCCGGCAAAAGGATCGGGTACGCCGTGTGCGGCAGCAACATGGAGCCTTCGGTCCCTATGAAGATGGAGCCTTCTTGCGGCGCGCGGCGGGTCCCAATGAGCGACATCACTTCCTTCGGCGGCTTCTGGTCGCCGTCGTACCACGTGACGGCCACCTCCTTGCCATCGGTGTAACGATTTCCCGGGAAGATGTAGTGGATCGCCGAATTGAGCGCCCAATTGAATTGCGTCGGCGCGGGGCCTTCCGACCGCAAAGTAAGGGGAGCCGTGAGTTCGAGCGCGGTGAACGGCGGGTCGTAGATGTGGCAGCCCATATCGCCGAATGTGGCCGTGCCGAAATCCACGCGCTTTCGCCACTCGCTGGGATGGTAGTAACCGGCAATGAACGGATGCATCGGCGCAACGCCAATCCACTGATTCCAGTCGAGCGTGGAGGGCACGGGATCGGTACGGCCGGGGACCGGATCCGTATCGCCCCATTTCTTGTAGCTCCACGCGTGCACTTCCTTGACCTTGCCGATGGCGCCGGCCTGGATCGCCTTGGCCGCGGTTTTGTATTCCGCGGCGGAGTGCCGCTGGATGCCCATCTGGGTAACCAGCTTCTTCTTGCGCGCAAATTCGGTCAGCTTGCGCGTTTCGTAAAGATCGTGGGTGAGCGGCTTCTGCACGTACACGTGGATGCCCCGCCTCATGCAAGTCATGGCGATGGGCGCGTGCATGTGGTCGGGCGTGGCCACGCAGGCGATATCGATCTTGCCCGCTTCGGCATCCAGCATCTTCCGCCAGTCGGAGTACCGGCGCGCCTCGGGGTATTTCTTCGTGACCTTCTCCAGCCGCGCTGAATCCACATCCACCACCGACAGCAACGTGACGTTGGCATGAGCGGCGATGGCGTCCAGCGTCTCCCAGGCCATCCCATCGGCCCCGAACGCTGCCAGCCGGAGCTTGCCGCTCGGAGGAGCGGAAATCAGGTTCCGGACGAACGCCGGCGCCAGAAGCGCCGTTCCGGCTGTCTTCAAGAAACCGCGGCGATTCTCCATGCTCATAACTCCGATTCGCCTCCCATCTATCAAATCATTAACATGTTACATGCAAAAGCGGCGGCGCTACCGCCGCGGCGGTGGTTCGCCGAACGTCAACTGCGATTCCGTCGAAAACTTCCGATAGGAATGGAACTCCACATTGTTCCGGTTTTCGATTCTGTCGTGCGTGGTCCGCACCACGGCGGTGGACGGCAGCAGATAGACGCGGTCTCCCAGCCTCGTGTAATCGTATTCCACCGTGCTCGAACCGCGCATGGGGAATGAATCGGGAACCGCATCGGCGATGTACTGAATCCGGAGCACGGCATGCGTCGCGCGCTCCAGGACAATCTCTCCGCGCAAGCCGACCACCTCTCGCAGCGTCTTGTTGTGAGTCGAATCCCAATAGCGCAGCTCGTACGACGATTCCGCCGGCGCGATCTTGTAAGAGTACTCCACCGCCGGCCGCTTGTTGAGCGTGGTCCACTTGACGAAATGGAACTCGCCGCGGGAACCGAACACGATAAGCAGATTGCTTCCGAACTCTCCGAGGGATTGCATTCCGCCCTGGCTCAGCAGTTCCTGATCCGCCCGCTGGCCGTTAACCTGGCTCAATTCGTAGTGGTCGCTTCCGTTCCGGAAGCTAACCTCGATGGTGAGAGTGTCCTGCGGTCTCTGCACATTGTTCAATCCGATGACGTAGCGTTTCACCGTTTGCGTGCAAAGGAAGTCCGGCAGCGACCCGGCGTACCCGCCCACGACTCTGCGCGCCTCTTGTATGAACCGGACCTGCTCCTCGGGCGTTGGCGCAGGCCCGTCGGCGCCCCAGGCCGCGCACGCCGGCGCCACGATGCACAACGCGCAGACCCAGGGCAGAGCCGCCCGAACCCCGCGCGAATCCGCCTGTGCCATGCGCCCACCTTTATACCACCCACCAGGGCCCATCCGGAGGCTCCCGTTGAAGCCCGTTTCGCGACGCGGGACGCGGAGCTTAGATTTGTGGGGCGCGCCATCGCACCGAGCCGCGACCGTCAGGGAGCGGAGGCTATCGCTCAATAACTGCGAGCGTCAAAACGTGGAATTGTCAGTTCCCGATTGGCTGCCGCTCGGCGCGATCCACCACCAGGATATTGGCTGGCCCCCGCTTCTGCACCAGGCTCAGACCGAGCTGCTCTCGAATGGAGTCCACGATGTTCGGTTCCGAACCGTTTTCCGGTAGAGTTCCTGCTGGGTCCGCTGAGGCGGAAGGGGCCGCCGGGCCAGCGGCCACTCCCGACGCTTCAATCTCCCACCTCAGCGTGTAGTCGTACATCCCCTTCAACCCTGTGGCGTCGATGACGGGCCGATCCAACTGTCCGGAGATGAAGCCGGCGATCGTCGCCATACTCTCCCGCTTTCCAGCTTTGGCCGCCTGAGTTCGGCCAGGTGGGGCCAAAGGCGGTCTCCACGGCGTGGCTTGCTCTTCGGGCGGGACCTCGGTGGCGACTTCCTTCAGCTTCGTTCCGCCCTTGGCCACGGTTAGCTCGTAGATCTGCATCTGCCTGGTCTCGGAGTGACAGGTTAGCTTAAACTGGTCCGCCAGCATGTTCTGGAGCATTGCCCGGAACTGCCGTATGGTGGCGCCGGAGGGGATTCTGGCGGAGACGTCGAATCTCTCCGTACTCATCCAGCCCGGTCCGGAGAATTTCGAACGGCTTGAGGTTGTAGGCCATCATTACCAAATACGAAAGGCTGTAGTTGGTGCAGGCGAGCGAAGCGGGGTCCGCCGTTCCGGGACCACCCACGCATCTCGATGGGCCTGCCTGGCCTTGGGCGGGCTTCACGGTCGCAGCTTCGAATTCGGACGCGGAATCCGCAGGCCGGGCCGCCTGAGCGGCTCCGAAGCGGTTAGCAGCCAGGAGTCCTATGACAAGCGCAACTTCATGTTTCATTGTCAGTTCGCCGTTGGCTCTTTCCTTGCGCTGTCCAACACGATCACTTCGGCGGGCACATCCTTGATTGGCTGCAGCTTCAAGCCGAGCTGGATCTGGAGCGCATTGCGCAGCAACGGGTTTGTCAGAAAATCGTCCTTGGGCGTTTCTTGGGAGGGAATTGCGGTCGCCGGCCCGGTCACCACCATGTATGCCGGCAAGGACTTCGGCTCGGGTGTGAAGGTGAGATCGTAATCGAACTCGCCTTCCAGTCCGGTTCTGTCCAGGACAGGCGCACCAAGCTGGCTGGCCAACTTATCCGCCAGGGTCTTCATGGTTTCATTGCGGCCCCGCCACATGGCGGTGGGGGTTGGCACTGCGACCATAAGCTGGCCGGAACCGGCATTTTTCGTGAATTGCGGGACGCCGTTCTTCATCTCAAAGGTTGGTCCCGGGTCGGCAGCGGGCCGCGGCTCCGCGGATTTCGCGAGCTTGGGCCCAGGCTTCGCCGCGACCATCTCGAAGCCCGGCATCTTCCGCGCCTCACGGTGAAACACAAGCCCGAACCGTTCCTCCAAAAGATGCTGGATCATGATGGGGAGGTCGTCGCTCGTCGCGCCCGCTGGAAACGTAGCTTCTACGCTGAAGCGCTCCGTTATCATCCAAGGCTGAAACTCGATTTGAAATATCTGTTTCAATCCGAAGGCTCGCATGGCCAGGCTGACAAGCGTGGTGTTCTCTTCCTTGAAGCGGCCCGGCGACGATGGCGCCCGCGGGCCTGCAATGCGGCCGCTTGGGTCGGCGGGCCTTATGGAAGCGACTTCGAAGCGGTAGTCGGGCTTGGTAGTCTGGGCAGAATCGGAAGCTTTGCCCGACTCCGCGACAGGTGATTGCTGGCCGGTCAGCAAACTCGCCGTCGCCGCGAGCCATGCCACTGAGACAAGCCCAACCAACCGCCAGTGCAAGGCATGTTCGCGCATTCTTTTAATCATGGAGATCTCCTTCGTTGAGTCTTAATTTGCAAGCGAGAAGAAGGCGCGCCCCGCTTCGCTATTGAGTGCGCTTCGGGGCGCGCGAAAAAAAGAGGGTACGCTATGCTCGCGGCTAGATTTGCGGAGGCGCCGCCTCCCGAGGCTAGTCCGCGAGCGTAAAGTTGACGTCGATTTCCGTGACAACCGCCACCAATTGGCCGTTCAGCATCGTCGGTTGATATTTCCACTGCTTGACGGCATCAATGGCCGCCGGAATAAGCATGGGGTGTCCGCTGCACGCTTTCACATCCAGCACGCTGCCATCCGGACCGATGATTGCCTGCAATACTACGTGGCCCTGGATGCGCGCGGACCGGGCCAGTGGCGGATAAACCGGCACAGCTTTCGCGCCCGGGAGGATCTTCGCCGCCTGGACATTCCCGCCAACCGTGATCTTCTGACCCGCGTAACTCGACGTGTCCATGGGCGAGCAAGCGGGCGCTGCCGGCGCGGCGGACATCGCGCCCGGCGCCAGGATCTCGATGTTCTGTTTCCCGTTGGCGCTTGTGGTGCGCACGCTCAAATGCTCGTCGAATTGCCTGACGGCGGCATTGAGTTTCATGAGCCCGTCCACGCCGATCGGGTCGCCCTCGTGCGCCGGGAGACTGGAGAGCAACTGTTCGCGAATGGAATCGGGGAGGCCCGTCACCGTGATCGAGCCGACGGTGAGGGCGGGCGGCGCCGCGGATGCGGGCAGGCTGGTCAACATCCCTTGAATCGGCGCGGCGGTCCCCGACGCCGGCGGAGCCTTAAACGTAATATTGACGATGCGAGTCGCGCCCGCCGCGTCTTTCACGAAATGCCATTGCAGGACGGCCGTCAGCGCGGTCTTGCGAAGTTCGACGGGTCCGCCGATCACGCGCGCGTCACTCACGTTCCCCGTGGCGTCGAGCGTGGCCTCAATGACGACCGTGCCTTCCACCTTGCCCGCGGCGGCGGGCTGCGGATAAGTCACTCCCGTTCGATGCATCAGCGCGGCGCCGCCGAGGTCCACAGTTACTCCCGGTCCGTCGGTCACTTGGGCCGCGAGCGGAAATGCAGCCGCCAGCATGATGCACAAAGTCAGTACGTTTAGCATTCGTATTCTCGTCATGATTCTCTCCTGTTTCCTCACTAATCCTGCAGCGTGAAACTTATGTCAATCTCCGTATCCACTTCCACCGGCGAGTCATTCAAAACTGTGGGCTGATACATCCATTGCCTTACCGCGGCTATCGCAGCGGGTATCAGCATGGGGTGGCCGCTTACGGCCGTCAGGTCTATCACCTGTCCATTGGTCCCGATGGCGGCGTGCAGAATCACGTGGCCCTGGATGCGCGCCGACCGGGCCAATGCCGGGTACTCGGGCGCCACTTTGGTTCCGGGGATGAGTTTCGCCTGCTCGACAAAGCCTCCCACCGTAATGCGACGAACATCGCCTTGTGGCGCCGCCGCCGGCGGATTATCCAGCAGCCTGAAATTCACTTCAATGTACGCCTCGACCGGCACAGGCTGGCCGTCCTTCCTTCCGGGACTGAATTTCCATTGTGAAACGGCTTCGACGGCTTTCTCGTCCAAACCCATGCCGACGCCCTTCTGGACTGTGATATTTCGCGCCACGCCGTCGGGTCCAACGATGACGTAGAGAACGACAGTGCCTTGCAGCCTTGCCGCCCGAGCCTGGTCGGAATATGCGGGTTCCGCTTTGTAAATAACCGTAGGCGCGGTGACTCCGCCTCCGGGACGGAACACGCCATCCGGCAGGAAAGTTTGGGCGGGCTGGAAGACGGCCACCGGGGAAGTCAACGCGGCCGAACCCGAACTACCGGGCGCGGCGATCCGGATAGTCATGGAATTGGGGCCGATCACACCGGCGTAAGTGAGGTGTTCGTCATACTCTTTCATCACCCGCATCATATTCATCAGATCAACAGCCCCCACAATGTCTCCGACGTGAACAGGCAGCTTCGCCAGTAACTCATCGCGCGCCGAGTCCGATAGGCCGGTTACCGTGATAGCAGTCACCGGATGATTCGCCATCGAGAGATTGGCGCCGTCCGGTTGAATGCCCGTGGTAGTCACCGGGAAGTTCTGCCCGCCTGTGACAACGACATTTGTCGGCTGAGCCGCGCCGCCTGGCGTCACTCCGCCGCCCGCCCGGTACACGCCCGAGCCGTAGCCGGTGGCTCCCGCCGCACCCTGTGGAAGCGCATCGGAGGCTTTGAAGGTAATGTTCACGATCCTCGTCGCCCCGGCTGCATCCTTCGCGAAGTGCCATTGCAGAACCGCGGTCAGCGCGGACTTGCGAAGTTCGTCCGGGCCGCTCAACACGCGCGCATCGCTCACGTTGCCCGCCGCGTCGAGCGTCGTCTGGACCACCACCAAACCTTCGATTCTTTTCGCCAGCCCGTCCGCCGGGTAGTTCACGCGGGTACGGTGCATCAGTGCGGCGCCACCCAGATCGACGGTCACGCCCGGACCATCGGCGACCACTTGCGGAGCGGCGGCCAGCGGAAACACGCCCGCGACCAGCCAGCATGAAGCGGCCAGAATGCATACCGAAGCCGCCAGTACGGAGAACAATCGAGTCTTACTCATATGAGGCTCCTTCAGAATGGAAAACACGCGCGCTTTCAAATGCCGTTTGCGAAGGAACAGCGGAGCCGGGGCCAGATCAAGGCGCGGTTTCGCGCCCGCGATGGCCAGAAGTGCGTCCACATATTCTTCGCGCCCTCTGGTGATCTCGACCACGGCGCGGTCCACGGCTTGTTCGCGGGCCAACTGGATTTCGCCGAGAAGCCACCAGATGGCCGGATGAAACCAGAACGCCGCGCGGATCGACTCCTCGACGATAGTAAAAAGCCAGTCATAGCGGCGCACATGCAGGCACTCGTGCGCGAGAACGGCATCGCGCGTGGCCGCCGCCATTTCGGGAAACTTCACCGGCAGCAGAATCACCGGTTTTCGAAAGCCGAAGGTGACGGGGCTTGTGACCTCGGCCGATAGCCGGATCTCGGCTTCGACTCCCCACGAAGGTTTGGGAACCAGCGGCTCGGACCGTTGCCGGTAGCGCCTGAGCCGCCACAGTCCTACGGCCAGCCAGATGAGGCGAATCAACGCGCCGGCGCCGAGCACCGCAAGAATGATTTCGCTCTGCGAGAATCGAGCTGGCCGCACGACCGGGGCAGGAATCGCCGGCGCCTGACCGGACCGGGCGTCAACCGAAATAGCGCTTCCCGTGACTGCGATTTCCGGCCTGTTCCACGGCGTGGCCAGCGGGGCAAGCAAACATGCCAACAGCAGGACATGCCAAAAAGCCAGTTTCGCGCCCGGCGCTCGCAGCCGCAGCAGCGCCGGAGCAAACCCGGCGATCCCTACCACCAGGCCGATTTGCAGGCTGTAAGCCGCCAGATTGCTCAACAACAATCCGGAGTTAGCGAACCACATTGGAATCCTCCAAGTACCTCTGACGAAGTCTCCGCAGTCGGGCAGGCCTCCCGGCCGGCCTCACCTTTGGGCGATTTCGGCGGAGCGGTTTCGGATTTGACCTCACTCTTACGATCACAGCGCTAATTCTCCACAGGGACCTTGTCCACATGGTCAATGACGACCACATCGAGCGGAACGTCCTTGGCTTTCACCAGCCGCAGTCCTAATTGCCTCTCCAGCGCAGTCTGGAAAGATGGGAGCCCACCGGTGTCTTGGGGATCGCCCGGAGCGGCGGCCGGCGCGTCGGTTTGCGGCTGCGGGCCAAAGACTTGGTTCCGGATCGAGGCATTCGTGCGGCCGCACCCCACGCAATTGAATTCAAGAATGAAACTGTATTTCCCGGTGAGTCCGGTCTTATCGACAACCCTCGGCCTCGGCCTGCCGGGGTTCTGCGTGAGATCGGTTCCCAAAGCTTGGGTCAACGTGGTTCCCAAATTCGTTACGAACTCCGCCATGGTTCGTTCCTGGAACTTCATCCGTTGCGTCTCGCCACGCATCATGACCATGGAGTTCGGCCCCGGCGGGAGCTTTAGAAAACCGTCCGAGCCCAAAGAAGAAAGCTTCGGCGCCGTGCCTGGAGGCGCTGGGTTCGGGTCGGGCGTTACTTCCTTGATCTTCAGCCCCCCGGGGGCCACCATCAATTCGTACGCCGGAAAGTCGCGCGTCTCATGATGGAACGCCAGATGAAACCGATCCGCTAGCAGGCTTTGCATCATGAGTTGGAACTGCCCCTTGGTGGTTTCGGGCGGCATGGCGGCCGTGATTTCGTACTGGGTCGGCCCCATCAAGTCCTCGGCCCAAGCCGGCATATTCACGATCTGATCCTGGGGAACGCCGAAGGCTGTCGTCAGAAGAGGGCCCATCGCCGTCCTGGCCAGGTGATACCGGCCAGGATCGGCCGTCCCCGGTCCGCCCGTAGAGCCAAATTGAAGAGGGGCCGAAGGGTCAATCAGCTTCACCGCCGCCGCGTCGAACGCCGGCTGCTGGGCCAGGCATGGGCCTGATGCGAGGACCGCGGCTACAGCCGCAAATGTCACGCCATGCCACTTCATGGTTCGTTCCCCTAGAAGCTGGCAGGCGAAAGCGCCTGCCCCACCCTCGCATGCGCAGAGCTTGGGTTGGTGGCGCAGGCGGGCCCAGAGGGCGCCCCGCCTGCGGCCTTTCTCGCTTTCCTCACGGCTCTTTCCTCATCCGCGCGATCTCTTCCAGATCCTCGGGGGTCAGGTCGTGCTGCTTGACCAGGTGCACCAGCAGCGGCTCGGCCGAGCCGTTAAATACTCGATTGACGAACTCCCGTACCATGCCGCCGATCACCTGGCTCTTCGGCTGGGTAGGACGGTAGACGTATGCCCGGTCGCTTTGCCGGCGCTTCAGGTACTTCTTGTTCTCCATGATCTTCATCATGGTCATGACGGTCGTGTACGCGATCTTGCGCCGCTTCAGCATCGTCTCATAGACGTCGCGAACCGTGGCGCTTTCGTGCTCCCAGACGATCTTCATGATTTCCAGTTCCTGCTCGGTGAGAGTCGAGCTTGGTTTTCTCATGCTATCAAATTAGTACTAAACGCAGTGGATGTCAAGAACTTTTTGAAGGGCAAGCTATCCGCTCTCCGCTTTCCGCAATCGGATCTCCGAAGCCGCCCGAAGCGGATAGCTGAGAGCGGAAAGCCGACAGCTTCCAACGGACATTCGCCTCCAGAAAACTCTTGACACCGGCGGCGGTTAGGTCAATGCTGTGGGGGGGTGGCTAGTATGTCTGCTTCCTTGGTTACGTGGTTTTGGATCTTGGGCGCGGCTGTTGGGCTCGCCTTCGCGGTAGTGATGATCTGGAAGACGCTTGCCGGGTTGAAAGAGGAGGACGTAGTCATCCTCGATCCCGCCGAGGACAACCTGGCCAACGAACAGCGCGACACGGTGGCGCGCGTCGAACGCTTGACGCTTTGGGCTAAAGGGTTTGGTTTCAGCGCGTTAGGAATACTTGTCGTGGCCGCGGCATTGTCCCTGGCCCACGCGCTAAACTTCGCCGGCCAGTAGCGGCTCGCCCGCCAGTATCGATTGACGGAAGACTGCCGGTTCGGAAGCTGAGGGTCTGTCTCCCAGGCATCTTAAGCTGCTGCCCTTAGCGCCTGCCAGGGAATAATCATTGCAACAGCGGAGCGCATGGGTTGTATCAGGGCATGACTTTAGTCGTGCCGCGGAGCGTATACAAACGTGAGGGCTTCAGCCCCTGCGTGGCGCTGGCCAGGGGCTAAAGCCCGTTGTTCTTAGGCAACTATTCGGCATGGCTAAAGCCAAGCCCTGATACACGGCTTGATCTGAGCGGCACCCTGCCTTGATCGGTTATTCCCTGACAAGCCCTAAGCGCCGGGTGGCGCGGTGCGCATTGAGATTCCGCCCGCCACCTGCGCTATGATTTTGGCTTGACCAAGAAACTCATTCTTTTCATTCCCTTCGGCGCTGCGTTGCTGGCGCTCGGAGCGCAGACAGCGAGCCAATTCGCCCTCACCATCGACAACATCATGCGCGGCCCGGGCTTGATCGGCTATGAGCCCGCGCAGCCGCACTGGTCCTGGGACAGCCAGCTCATCTACTTCCAATGGAAAAAGGCTTCCGATCCGGAAAGCGCGCCGATGGACACGTACGTAGTCAACCGGGATGGCTCGGGCTTGAAGAAGCTCTCCGACGAAGAGATCAAGCAGGCGCCTCCCGAGACCGGCGACCTCTCGCCGGATAAAAAGCTGACGGCCTTCGCGCGCGATGGCGATCTGTTCCTGTACGACAACACGACGGGTAAGATCGTCCAACTCACCAAGACGACTGACGTGGAATCCAACCCTCGTTTTCTGCGCGATGGCAAGCGCATCGGCTTCACCCGCTCGAACAACCTGTACGTCATGTCGCTGGATACCGGCCTCCTGGTGCAGATGACGGATATCCGCGCGGCCGGCGCGGCGGCGCCGGAAGTCGCGCCCGCGGGCGGACGGGGCGGCGGGCGCGGAGGCGCTCCGGTGCCCGTGCAAACGCAAGGGCAGGGAGGACGTGGCGGAGCGGGAGCGGCCGGCGCCGGGCAGCAGACTGCGAGCGCAAGCCAGGAGTATCTGAAGAACGAACAGAAGGACCTTTTTGAAGTGGTCCGCGACCGCGTCGCCCGGCGCGAGGAAGACGACGCGCGCCGCAAAGCCGCCACTACCCGCAAGCCATTCACCTTGCAGGCCCGGCAATCCGTGCGCGGCCTGCAGCTTTCTCCCGACGAGAAATACGTCTTCGCCACGGTTGCGGAGAACGCCGACGCCAAAAGCACCATCGTTCCCAACTTCATCACCGAATCGGCCTACACCGAGGACATTCAGGGCCGTTCGGATGTGGGAGACGCGCAATCCACATCGCGCGTTGCCATCATCGACGCCGTCACGGGCGACTCGAAATGGGTGGACCACGGCCAGCGCCGTGCGCCTTCCGCCGCTCCGCCACCGGCGCGGGCGGATAGCGCCGCGCCACAGCCAGCGGCCCCGCAGGGCCCGCCGGCCCGAACCCCGGCGCAGCAGGATCGCGACGTGCAGCTTGGCCTGCCGGTCTGGTCGGAAGACGGCGCGAAAGCGGTGATCGTCGGACGGGCCGCGGATAACAAAGACCGCTGGGTTTTTGCGCTCGATCCAGCCACGGGCCAGACCCGCGTGCTGGCCACGATTCACGACGACGCCTGGGTGGGCGGGCCCGGGCAGACCGCCAACATCGTCGGCTGGCTGAAGAACGACCGCGAAGTTTACTATCAGTCCGAGAGCAGCGGCTACGCGCATTTGTACGCCGTTCCGTTCGAGGGAGGCGAACCGCGCGCGCTCACTTCCGGGAAATGGGAAGTGCTGGCCGCACGCCAGTCCAAGGACAAATCGAAATTCTACATGACGGCCAGCGTGGATTCGCCGTTTGAAAACCATCTGTACACGATGGATGGCAACGGGGGTCCGCTCGCGCGCATCACCAAGGATCCCGGCAAACACACCACCACGGTTTCACCCGACGAGCGTTGGATTGCGGACATCTACTCCTACACCAACAAGCCGCCCGAGCTGTACGCCGTCGAGAACCGGCCCCAGGCCGAGTTAAAGAGGTTGACCACATCGCCTGCGCCCGAGTTCGCGCAGTATCCGTGGCAGGACGCGCCCATCGTTCAGATAAAAGCCCGCGATGGCGTCATGGTTCCCGCGCGCATGTACAAGCCCGCGAACTTCCCGAAGGGCGGACCGGCCGTAATCTTCATCCACGGCTCCGGCTACTTGCAGAACGTGGACCGGTGGTGGTCTTCCAGCTACTTCCACGAGTACATGTTCAATCACCTCCTGATGCAGCGCGGCTTCCTGGTGCTGGACGTGGATTACCGCGGCTCGGCCGGTTACGGCCGCGACTGGCGCACGGCCATCTACGAGCATATGGGCGGCAAGGATCTGGACGATATCGTGGACGCGGCCAAATACGCCGTTGCGGAGCATGGCGTGGACCCCAAGAAAATAGGCATGTACGGCGGCAGCTACGGAGGCTTCCTGACGTTGATGGGCATGTTCACCCAGCCCGATGTTTTCGCCGCGGGCGCCGCTCTGAGGCCGGTCACGGATTGGGCCATGTACAATCACGGCTACACATCCGAAATCCTGAACGTGCCGCAGACCGATCCCGAGGCCTACAAGCGTTCCTCGCCGATTTTCTTCGCGCAAGGATTGAAAGGCGCGCTGCTGATCTGCCACGGCATGGCCGATACGAACGTGGAATTTCAGGACAGCGTCCGTTTGATTCAGAAACTCATCGAGCTCCGGAAAGAGAACTGGCAGGTAGCCGTATACCCGGTAGAGGACCACACGTTCCGGCAGCCCTCAAGCTGGGCCGACGAATACAAGCGGATACTGAAGCTGTTCGAGCAGAATCTGAAGTAAGGAGCCCGGCCCCTCAGTTTCCGACTGCAATGTACAGCGTCTGCGGGCCTGCCGCGCCGTTCAACGTGAAGATGAATGGCGCCGCGGAGTTAACGGCCGTTTGCGGGACGACAACGCTGAACTGATACAGCCCGACGGAGCCTAACGCCAGGGATGCCGAGGTCACGCTCGCCGTCGCGCCGCCGATCGAGGCCTGGACTTGGCCGGTCAGCGTGTTGGTATCCATCGCGATGCGGCCCGCGGCGATGGCGGGCGTCACGCTGCCGAATCCGATTCCAAACAGGGTGATGGTCTCTCCCGGTTTAGCCGGCCTCGATGAAATGCCCTTGACCGCTCCGGCTGGCATCGCGAAGTTTCCGTCGCTCAGAATCGCGCCCACGTACTGCTTACCGCCTGAGGTGAGGGATTTCGGGGCCCACAGGTCCGCCTGCGAAGCGCTTACCGTCAGAGCAACCGATCCGGTCGTTCCGGTAGGCGTCGTAACGGATAGATACTGAGTACCCGTGGACAGATTGGAGGGTAACTGCACGTTCACCTGCGTCGGACTCACGTAGCCGACGTAAGCAGCCAGCCCGCCCACTGCGACGCTCGTATTATCGAGCGTCGTCGGTCCCAGATAGTACGTGAAATCCGCCGTCGTCCACGAGCGCGTCGTGCTGGCCAGATTCGTTCCGTAAATCTCGACCCACGATCCCGGCGCCACAGCCTGCCGCGCTCCAAAATCCGACAGCGTAATGACGCCGTTGGTATTGATCGAGGGCGCGGTTCCCGGATTCGCCGGCGGGGTCAGCTCTCGCACCACGTTGTTCTGCGCGTCTGCGAAGTAGATGTTCCCTTTGGAATCGAGCGCCAGCCCCGTCGGATAATTCAGCGAGGCCTGCGAGCCCGGCCCGCCGTCTCCCGCGTAGGCGTTCTTCCCGTTCCCCGCTATGGTCGTAATCACGCCATCGGTCGCGACCTTCCGAATTCGGCTGTTGATCGTGTCCGCTATGTACAGATTGCCGGCCTTGTCCACGGTCACGTCAAAAGGGCGAAATAAAGACGCCTGGGTCGCCGGGCCGCGGTCGCCCGAGTAACCCGCGGTGTTGTTCCCCACGACGGTCGTGATTACTCCGTTGGTATCCACCTTGCGGATCACGTTGTTCATGCTGTCGGCGAAGTACAGGTTCCCCGCGGAGTCGTAGCGAAGCCCCAGAGGAGCGTCGATTTCGGCCTCTATCGCAAGGCCTCCGTCGCCCTTGTAATTGGCGGTTCCATCGCCGACGATGGTCCAGATGATGCCATTCGGAAGCACCCTTCGGATCCGGTTGGTTCCCGTATCGGAAAACACCAGGTTGCCCGACGGATCGAGCGTGACCGCGCTCGGGTGGTACAGGCCCGCGATATTCGCCGCGCTGCCGTCCCCGGCGTAGCCGGTGTTCGAGCTTCCGGCCAGCGTGTTGATATTCAGATCCGCCGCCGTCACCTCGCGGACCCTGTCGTTCTCGTTGTCGGCGATGAAGAGATTGCCGGATCCGTCCACCCAAAGTCCGCACGGGCGGTCCAGGGACGCGTTGATAGCGAGAGCGCCATCGCCCGCGTACGCCACAGTGGCATCGCCGGCGAAAGTCGTGACCGTTCCGGACGAGTTGACCACGCGCACCACGTTGTTGAGCTGATCCGAAATGAAGATATTCCCCGCTTTATCCAAGGCCAGGGCGTACGGATTGTTGAACTGCGCGGCCAGCGCGGCTGCACCGTCGCCTGTGTACCCGGCGCCTAGGGAGTTGTCCCCGGCAATGGTGTTGATGGTGTACTCCGAAGACTGTGCGCTCAACGCCGGCGCCAAAAGGCTCGCCGCGGCCAGCAGCAAGATCGGGGCGGATGCCTGGCGGTTCCGCTGCGTCCGAAAATGGACCAAAGAAAACACCTTAGTCAACCTGCTCACTCTCAATCTGTTCGGCTCCGTGAGATGCCGGCCGAGTTCAATGCACGACCGGCGCCAAACACTAAGTGTATCCTACGGAACCGCCGGAAAAGACACCCAAAAGCCGGGCCTCCCAGTCACGCTGTGGCTGGCGCAACCCACCACGGCGCCACCCTGACGGCTGCGGTTCGCGAGCTGGCTTCCAAAACGGAGTCGCCTCCTCTCGCGCGTTACAATCGGGTTGATTATGAAACTCCGAATTGCCCTCTTCCTGCTGCTGCCCTTCTGCGCTTTGGCGCAAACGGCGGCTTCCATGGGTCCGTCCGGGGTCGATACGGCGGCTATGAACAAGTCGGTTGACCCGTGCGTGGATTTCTATCAGTACGCGTGCGGCAACTGGATCTCGATGCATCCGCTGCCGAGCGATCGCGCCCGCTACGGCCGTTTTGCCGAACTTCAGGACCGCAACGAGAAGATGGATCTGGACATTCTTCGCCTAGCCGCCTCGGGCGGAGCCTCCCGCGGCCCCATCGAAGCCAAGATAGGCGACTATTTTGCGAGCTGCATGGATACGGATGCTATCGACAGAAAAGGCATTGCGCCGCTCAAAGAGGAACTGGACCGCATCAACGCCATGGAAACCGGCTCCGACGTGGGGGCGGAATTGATCCATTTGCATCGCGCGGGCCTTGGCGTTGTATTCCGTTTCGGCTCGCAGCCGGACGCCAAAGATTCCAATAAGACGATCGCCGCGCTGGGCCAAGGCGGCCTTTCGCTGCCCGACCGCGATTATTACCTCAAAGACGACCCGAAGAGCGTCGAGATCCGCGCCCGATATCTTCAGCACATTCAGAGAATGTTTACGCTGACGGGCGATTCCGGGGACGCCGCCGCGGCCAAAGCGAAGACGGTGCTGGATATGGAAACCGTGATCGCCAAGGCATCCATGGACCGCGTCTCCATGCGCGATCCCGACAAGACCTACCACATCATGACCCGGCAGCAACTGGCGGCGCTCGCCCCCGCTTTCCCATGGGATATCTACTTCTCGGGCATCGGCGCCCCGGCGTTCGACACGCTCAATGTCGCCCAACCGGACTTCATCCGCGACGTCATGGCCGCCATGGTCACGCGTCCAGTGGCCGACGGAAAAGCGTATTTCGGCTACCAACTCCTGCGCGCCAACGCCAACGAGTTGGCCAAGCCGTTCGAGGACGAGTACTTCGATTTCTGGCAACGCTATCTGGCCGGCGTCCAACAGCCGCGCCCGCGCGAAATCCGCTGCGCCACCGCCGTGGATGGCGCCCTCGGCGATCTCCTCGGCCAGAAATTCGACGACGTGGCCTTCGGTGGCGACGCCAAGGCGCGCATCACCGAACTGGTGGATGGTTTGGAGAAGACCATGGGAAAGGACATAGCCACGCTTCCCTGGATGAGCGACGCCACCAGGAAGGCCGCCCAAACGAAGCTTCAGGCCATCACGAACAACGTCGGCTATCCCGCGAAATGGCGCGATTACAGCAAGGTGACCGTATCGCGCGACGACTACCTGGGCAATTCCTATCGCGCCGCCGAAGCGCAGGTATCTCAGCGCATGGAAAAGATCGGCAAGCCGACGGACAAGTCCGAATGGTCGATGACCACGCCCACGGTCAACGCTTTTTACCAGCCGAGCGGCAACAGCATTAACTTCCCGGCCGGCATCCTGCAGTTGCCGTTCTTCGACCCCAAGCGCGACATGGCCGTGAATTACGGCGGAATCGGCGTGGTGATCGGTCACGAAATGACCCACGGTTTCGACGATCAGGGCCGCAAGTACGATGGCGACGGCAACTTGCGCGACTGGTGGACCCCTCAGGACGGGGCTGAGTTCGAAAAGCGCGCCGCCTGCGTCGCCGACGAGTATTCCAGTTTCGTCTCCGTGCCGGCGGCTCCTCCGCAGGACGCCGTGAAGCTGAATGGCCGGCTCACGCTAGGCGAAAACACGGCCGACAACGGCGGCCTGCGCATCGCCTATATGGCGATGGAAGACGCTCTCAACGGCAATAGTGCCAGGATCGACGGCCTCACTCCCGAGCAGCGATTCTTCGTGGGATTCGCCCAGGTCTGGTGCGAAAACATGTCGACTCCGGAATTGCGGAACCGCGCCATGACCGATTCGCATTCTCCCGGCCGTTTCCGCGTGAATGGCTCGGCGCAGAATTCGCCCGAGTTTCAGAAGGCGTTCTCGTGCAAGGCCGGCCAGCCAATGGTCAGCGCCAACGCCTGCCGGGTGTGGTAGATTTTTTTCCGCCGTCCGCTATCCGCTGTCCGCTCTCGATTGGTTCGGTAGCGGACGGCGGATAGCTAAGAGCGAAAGGCGAATTGACTTTTCCTTCCCAGTTTCCGATAACTGATCTCATATGCCCGCGGGCTCGTGCCGGTTCCAGATCGGCTCTATCGGATGCACGGTCCTGGCGGACGGCTATTACTCGTGCCCGGCAAGCTGGTTCTTTCCGGACATCGATCCGCTGGCGGTCGTAAGGGCGCTTGAGGAGCGGCGGTTTCCACTCGCGAATATCCTGTTCCCTTATGCGTGTCTGCTGATCGAAACCGGCTCGCGGGTGATCCTGGTGGATGCCGGAGCGGGGGACTGGTCTCCGGCCACGGGAGCCGTGCGAGCGCGTTTGAAAACGGCGGGCATCCGGCCGGAGGACGTGGACACGGTGATCCTGACCCACGCGCATTTCGACCACATTGGCGGCGCGGTGGATCGCGATGGCCGTCCGGTCTTCCCGAATGCCAGCCACGTCATCTCCGAACTCGAGTGGGAGTTCTGGTCGGTGAGTCGCGCGCCCTCCGCTCGACTGCGGGTTCCGGCCGAGATGAAGGAGCAAATGGAGATGACGGCGCGCACATGCCTGGACGCACTTCGCCTCAGGCTCGACCCCGTCGGCGGTGAGTGCGAAATCTGTCCCGGCGTGCGCGTGATTCCTGCTCCTGGACATACCCCCGGCCATCTCGCCGTGCGGATCTCCTCCGGCGGCGCATCCCTTCTGAATATCGGCGACGCAGCCTCGCATCCGCTCCACCTGGCGCGCCCCGGCTGGGAAAGCGGCTTTGATTCGGATCCGGAACAAGCCTGCGATACCCGGCGCGCCCTGGCGGAAATGGCGGAACGCGCGGGATCGAAACTGATGGCGCTTCATTTCCCGTTTCCCAGCGTAGGATCGCTCGTAGCGGATACCGGCGGCGGATGGGAATGGTCCCCGGTGGATTGACAGTTTGAGAAATGCAAGCCAGGCTCGACACTATTCCTTTAGCCCCGTGGCGTGGGCTGTCAAGCCTGCCGGGCCGAGATTCATCTCGGCTTTTCTTCAGGCCCATCGACTCGGTGAACGGTATTGAGGCTAGGTTCTTGGTTCGGTCGCAACGGTGTGGCGCGCCTGGGTTGACTTCGGATTCGCCAGCACAAGGCTGAACACAACCCGCTCGACGGGGCTCAGAGAACTGCTCGAAGCCTGCAAACTGGCGAACGAACGATGGAAAGCTCGAACCGCCGCCAGAAGCTGCCCATAGACCGGTGCGGCTCGAAACGCAGCCAGGGTCAACCCAATCGCTATGACCGTCGCTATTCGTTTCTTTATCATCGTCTCTGTTTACTAAGACGGCTAAACCGTCCGCGAGGTTAGCGAAAGGTTGAAATTCCTCTTTCGCGCTGGTTGCCACTTTCACTCGATCGCCTGCCGCCGCGCGTCAAGGCAAGAACGAAAACAACCGGTTCGCTTTCCGGAGCGGTTCTCGAAGGCCCAATACCTAATCTGATAGAATTGAAGTCATACCCCGTACTTATGCCCCTTTACGAGTACAGTTGCCGGTTGTGCGGCGCGAAGCTTGAAGTGATGCAGAAGTTCTCCGACGAGCCGCTCACGGTCCACGACGGTTGCGGCGGAGAATTGGAGAAGCTGATTTCCACTTCAGCCATTCAGTTCAAAGGGAAAGGCTGGTACGTCACCGATTACGGGCGCAGCAGCGGCCCTAACGGTAAAGAGCCCAAGAAGGAATCCAAGGAATCCAAAGCCGAGAGCAAAAGCGAAGCCAAGACGGAGAGCAAGCCCGCGGCTAAGCCCGATTCCAAAGCCTGAGGAAGCCCCGCGCCAGGCGCCGGTCTTCAAGCCGGCAGGTAGCTGCCGCTCGAAGGGTAGAGCTGAGCGCTTCGTGGCTCCGCCACCCCGGCCACTGCCGCCAGCGTCGCCCTGCGGCCGACAGTGCGGAATTCGTATTTGCCGATTTCGCAAACCGTGACCTTCCCGTCCGAACGCAACGCCCGGCACGAAAGGTTCAGTTGCATCGAACAAACTCCATCGAGCAGCGCCGGCCAGGAAACCGACAACTCAACCGACGCGCCCGGGCGGATCGGGGCGTCGGGCAGGAATCGAATCCCGCCGCTGCATATATCGAGCGTGCGGCCGGCGCCCGATGCCAGCGCTTTTCCGCGATAAACTACCTTAAACCGCAGGTCGAGCTTCAGCGGAAAACGCTGCTTGGCCCTTCTATCCCCATCCAGAACATAACTCGATACGCTGTATTCCATTGGATCCCTTCTCCTCTGTGCCCGTGTGCTCGCTGGTGATGTACTTAAGTCTTTTATTTTCAGCTCGTTTTGCGAATTCAACGAGGATCCGAACGGCTGGGTCCAACACCGGCCAAGAGAACTGCATTCCGGCTGGCTCTCGGAATTGGATGCTGCCCTATGGTCCAGGATGCAGGTTTCTTCGATGGCGCGCCCGAGTTCGGCCTGTTCAAAGCGGGCGGCAGCCACCCACTCAAAGGGTCGCCGCCGCTCGACACGCGGGCCGTTCCAGGAGAATCCTTCAATCGATAAGCCCTGCTTGGTCCGCAGCATGACCCGGCATTATGGCTATATAATCGATGAGAGCGCGGTTTCGGGCCTCGAAAGTCTCGCTTGTGCCGGACGTGCTAATCTGAACGTCTAATTCCAACGAGGAGTTTCTTCATGCGTTTAAGGACGGGTCTTGGGCCGGTGGCGGCCTGTTGCGCCCTTTTTGCATTTCCCCACTTCGCCGCGGCGCAGATAAAGGTGGCCGTCGTCAATATGCAGGCGGCCGTACTGGGGACGGCTGAGATTAGGAAAGCCGATGCCGACATGCAGACCAAGTATGCGCCGCGGCAGACGGAGATCAATAATATCAACGCCGAAGCCGCCAAGATCCAGCAACAGATGCAAGCGGGTCAGGACAAGCTGTCCGCGGCGCAACTGGCGGATCTCAATTCCCAGCTCACCCGGCATCAGCGCGAATTGCAGCGTCTGAATGAGGATACCCAGGCTGATGTTGAGAAGGACAAAAACGATGTCCTGACGACTGCCGCTCAAAAGATGGCCGGCGTATTGAAGAAGCTCGCCGAGGAACGCGGTTACGACTTTGTTCTGGAGGCGACTACAACCAATTACTGGAAGGATGCGCTCGACATCACCAGCGACGTGACCGCAGCTTACGACAAAACTTACCCCGTGGCTGCAGCTCCCAAGCCCGCGGCCAAATAATCCGAAGGGAGGAGTATGGGCGATTATCTCTCGGACTACGGCGCTGGTTCCGAAAAGCGCGAGAGAGTCGTTCGCGGCGTCATGCGGTGGTCGGCGATGGCTATCACTGCGGCCGTGATTCTGTTCTTCACGTTTCAGTACGTCATTCCGAATCGCGCGGAGCAATCCGCGGTGGATCGGTTCTTCCGGCTCCTGGCGGCGCAAGATTACAAGTCTGCCTACGCCATGTACGGTTGCACGGATGCCAAGCCCTGCCAGGAGTACCCGATGAAATCGTTCATGGAAGACTGGGGTCCGCCAGCTTTCGCCGCCGGCAGTTTTGAAGTGCTCTCCGGCGAATCGTGCGGCTCCGGAGTCATCGTGGACGTGGACGCCGGTAAGGCCGGCGACAAGAAGATCTGGGTGGAGCGCAAAGACAAGACTCTGGGATCGCTTCCGCCCAACGTCGCGGAACTAGGGCGATGCCCGCTGGGCAACCACATCTACGATTGGGTACGAGACCTCAAGTATCGCTTGCACGGCCGCACGTATCAATAAGATAGGAATAGCTTTGGACGAACGATCCTTCTACACCGAGAAGCCGGCCACAAAGCCAGCGACGTTGAATTGTCCTTTCTGCCATAGCCAGGAGACGTACGATCTGCACTGGCTGGTGAGGACCAAGAAGGACCGTCTTCCGCCTGGTGGAGACGAGCGCGACCGGGCCAAGTTCCAAAAGGCGCAAAGCTACATGGTCCTGCTGGACGATAAGGTCGCCTGCAAGAACCTCCGTTGCCGCAAGCGGTTCGACATTTCAGGCGTCAAAACCATGGCGTTCCTGTAGCGCGGCGCAGGCGCTCGCGCCGTGCCCACTGCGCCCTTTGGGTCCAAGTGGGCGCGCTTGGTAGCTGACATGAACTGTCCGATCTGCCGTCTGATCAACCCCGAAGGCGCTCAGCGTTGCGATTGCGGTTATAACTTCACCCTGCGCGCCATGCCGGAGGCGAGGCTTGAGAACGGCCGCAGCGATGCAAGAGGCCGTTACGTGACGGCTCTGTTGGCGGCATCCCTTGCCTTGGCGACTGCCGCTTTGGTTTTCTTCCTGGCGGTCCCGGCCTATTCCGGTGAACGCTCGGAATTGCGGAATTCCTCGCCGGGCTCAGAGAGAACTCCCGGGTCCAATGCCGGGACGAATCTCCGGCGCTTTGCTCTGCCTTCCAGAACTATGCTGGAGGTAAATGGGCCGCGCGCTTTGATCCCGCTCATGATTCCAATTGTCCTGGCAGCCGCGCCCCTATTGGCCCGCTATCACGGGGTGCGGATCGCCGCTGCGGCGCTTCTCTTAATCTTCTGCTTCATAGGGGCCGCCTCCGTGGGTCTCTTCTATTTGCCGGCGGCGCTGGCGATGATCGCCGCTTCATGCATCTCGGATGCCGTCCCGCTACAATCGTAAGTTAGTCCGTTTTCCGAAGGAATCCCCGTGACAGGTCACGAAATCCGTAGCCTCTTTCTCGACTTTTTTGCCCAAAGAGGGCATCGCATAGTTCCCAGTTCGTCGCTGGTCCCCGCCAACGATCCGACGCTGCTCTTCGCCAACGCAGGCATGAACCAGTTCAAGGACACGTTCCTGGGGTTGGAGAAGCGCGATTACACTCGCGCCACCAGTTCCCAGAAATGCGTGCGCGCAGGCGGCAAGCATAACGACCTCGAAAACGTCGGCTACACCCGCCGCCACCACACATTTTTCGAGATGCTGGGTAATTTCTCCTTCGGAGATTACTTCAAGGCCGAGGCTATCGAATTTGCATGGGACCTCATCACCAAGGATTACGGTCTGCCTAAAGACAAGCTGTATGTGACCGTCTTCCGCGAAGACGACGACGCCGAGACGCTGTGGCGCAGGGTCGCCGGCGTGCCAGCGGACCGCATCTTCCGCCTGGACGAGAAAGATAACTTCTGGCAGATGGGCGAAACGGGCCCGTGCGGACCCTGCTCGGAGATTCACTACGACCTCGGTCCGGAAGCCTCGGAGCCGGGGCACGAGAACGAAGCCTTCCCGAGCGATGCGGGCGGCCGCTTCGTCGAAATCTGGAACCTGGTGTTCATGCAGTTTAACCGCGACGCGAACGGCGTTCTGACGCCGCTTCCGCGCCCGTCCATCGACACGGGCATGGGTCTCGAACGCGTCGCCGCCGTGATGCAGGGCAAGCTCACGAATTACGAAACCGATTTGATCCGCCCCGTGATTGGGCGCGCCGAGGAACTGTTCGGCATCGCGTACGGCGATGGCGGCCGCTCGGATACCGCGTTGCGCATCGCCAGCGATCACGCCCGCGCCGCGGCGTTTCTGATTCACGATGGCGTCCTGCCTTCGAACGAAGGCCGCGGATATGTGCTGCGCAAGATCATGCGGCGCGCCATGCGCAACGCCCGCCTGGTGGGCGTCGACGAGCCATATCTCTACCGGCTCACCGGTTTTGTCGCGGAGCTGATGCGGCCGGCGTATCCGGAGATGATGGAAAGCGTCGAGCGCGTGGCCCGCGTGGTGAAGGACGAAGAGCGGCGCTACGCCACCACCTACCTGGTGGCCGAGAAGGTGTTCAACGAAGAGATCCGTTCGCTTACGGACGGCGCGATTCCCGGCGCCGTCTCGTTCAAGCTCTACGACACGTACGGCCTGGCGCTCGACGAGCAGGAAGAGATGGCGCGCGAGCGCGGGCTCTCGATCGACCGCGGCGGTTTCGACCGCGAAATGGAAGGCCAGCGCGCGCGCGCGCGAGCAAGCTGGAAGGGCGCTGAAAAAGGCGTGGTGACGCCCGCGTATCAAACCCTTCTCGGCCACGGGAAGACGCAGTTCGTAGGCTACACGGAAATCGATACGATGGCGCGCGTGATCGGCATCGTGGTGGACCGCGAACTCGTGCGGGAAGTTCCCGCCGGCGCGAAAGCCGAATTGATTCTCGACCAGACGCCGTTCTACGCGGAAGCGGGCGGACAGGTGGGCGACAAGGGCGCTCTATATGCGGAATCCGGGGACAAAGTAGCGGTTGTCGAGTCGGCGTTCTCCGGCGCCCCTGGGCTGACGGTTCATCGCATCTTAGCTCGGATGCCGATTCGCGCGGGCGATGTGGTCCGCGCGGAAGTGGCGTCGCCTTTGCGCGATTCGACGCGGCGCAATCACACGGCTACGCACCTGCTGCACTCCGCGCTGCGCCGGACGCTCGGCACGCACGTGAAACAGGCGGGCAGCGTGGTCGATCCATTGCGCCTGCGTTTCGACTTCACGCATTACGCGGCCATGGACCGCGCCGAACTCGAGGAAGTCGAGCGGCTCGTGAACGCCGAGATCCTGACGAATACGCCAGTCGAAACGAAGGTGATGGCGCTGGAGTCGGCCATCCAGACCGGAGCCATGGCGTTATTCGGCGAGAAGTACGGCGACGAAGTGCGCGTGGTTACCGTGCCCGGTTTCAGCCGCGAATTGTGCGGTGGAACGCATGTCTCGCGCACGGGCGATATCGGCGTCTGCAAGATCGTCTATGAAGGGAGCATTTCCGCGGGTGTGCGGCGAATCGAGGCCGTCACCGGCGAGGGCGCGCTGCGACAGTTCCAGGAGGCCGGCTCCACGCTGCGGCGGATCGGGGAATTGGTGGGCGCTTCCGAGCCGGAGGTGGTGGAGCACATCGGAAAGCTGCAAGATCGCCAGCATGTTCTCGAGAAGCAGGTCGATCAGTTGAAGACTAAGCTGGCGCAGGCCGCCGCCGAAGCGCTCGAAGCCCAGGCGCGGACGTGCAACGGCGTCAAGGTGCTTGCGGCGCGCGTGGACGGAATGGACCGGCAGCAACTGCGTTCGCTGGCGGATTCCCTGCGCAACAAATGGAAGACGGCGGTAGTGGCTCTGGCGTCGGCAAGCGACGGCTCCGTTGCGGTGGTCGCCGCGGTGACCAAGGATCTGACCGCCAAGGTGCACGCCGGTAAGCTGGCCGGCTCGATTGCGCAAGCCGTGGGCGGTAAAGGCGGCGGGCGGCCGGACATGGCCGAAGGCGGGGGCAAGGACGCCGCCGCGATCGACGCAGCGCTGGAAGCCGCGAACCGAGAGATCGAGAGCAAGCTGTGACGTGGAGTGGGCTTTCAGCCTGCCATGCCCGCATTCGTGCGGGCATTCTTCCGCTCGCCAAATGCCGCCAAGAATGGCGGCATGGCAGGCCGGAGGCCCACTCCACAGTGCGACGGTCAAGCTATGACTGAGACATTCGACGCGATCGTGATTGGCGCGGGACCGACTGGGCTCGCCTGCGGCATTGAGCTTCAGAAGTGCGGCTTGAACGCCGTTCTGATTGAAAAGGGCTGCGTGGTGAACTCCATTTACAACTACCCCACGCACATGACTTTCTTCACCACGCCGGAGCTGCTTGAAATCGGTAATCTGCCGATGACGAGCCTGAATGAAAAGCCCAACCGGACCGAGGCGCTGAAATACTACCGCCGCGTCGCCGACCATTACAAGCTCGATATCCACCAGTACGAACGGGTCGACAAAATCGAAGGCGGCGACAACGCCTTCGTGGCGCATACCACCGACCGGCTTGGCGAGCGCCACGAGTATCATGCCCGCAAAATTGTGATGGCAACCGGTTATTATGACGAGCCGAATCTACTCGGCGTGCCGGGCGAGGAACTCGAAAAGGTTCTGCACTACTACAAGGAACCGCATCCCTACTACAACCACGATGTTGTCGTGATCGGCGGCAAGAACTCGGCGGCCATCGCCGCGTTGGAGTTGTTCTGGACCGGAGCGCGGGTCACTTTGGTTCATCGCTACGGCGGCATTTCCAAATCCGTGAAGTACTGGATCAAGCCAAACCTCGAAAACCGGATCGGCGCCGGCGACATCCCGGCTTACTTCAACTCGCATGTGGTCGAGATTCTGCCGGATTCGATTCGGATCGCCACGCCGGAAGGCGAGAAGACGCTGAAGAACGACTACGTCTTCGCTCTCATCGGCTATCACCCGGACCTGAAGTTTCTAGCGTCGATGGGAATCACGCTCGAGCCGGAAACCGGAAAGCCCCGTACGAACCCCGAAACGCTGGAAAGCGACCGCCCAGGGCATCTACCTGGCCGGAGTGATCGTGGCCGGCATGCACACCAACGAGATCTTCATCGAGAACGGCCGCTTCCACGGCAAGCTGATCGCGAAGTCAATCGCGGAACAGCTTCGATCGTAGTGGGGTCGGGCATTCCTGCCTGCCGCCGGGCTTTGGCCCGGCGTTGCACCCCAGGTCCCTGAGCGCCGCACAGAAGTGCGGCGGCAGCCCGGAAGGGCTGGCCCCACGCCTACGTCGTGATGTCACCCAGTATGACCGCTCGCCGCGCGCCGGTGGCTGAGGGGAGATTCGAAGGTCTGCCGCGCCATGTGGCATGCGCGAGGATGGCGAAGGCGATGGCTTCTTTCGCATCGGCGTCTATGCCATGGTCGGTCGAGGCGGAGATTGTCATCTCAGGCAGGAAGCCTGTGAGGTGAGACATGATCTGCGGGTTATGCACTCCACCGCCGGAGACGATCAGTTCGGGCGCGCTACGCACGCCAAGGCAGGCCGGGAGGCCCGCCCCACTTCGAACGCCGATGGCGATAGTTGCGGCGGTGAGGACGGTCGCCGTTGTAACTAAGTCCTGAAGCGGCAGGCCTGACTGCTTCATGCGCGCCACGAATTCGGCTCCGTATTGCTCGCGGCCAACGCTCTTGGGCGGCTTGCGTCGATAGTAGGAGTCAGTCAGTAAGTCGGCCAGGAGGGACTTACTCAGTTCGCCCGATTGCGCTATCTTTCCACCGCGGTCGTAGCGCAGCTTGCCTCGTGAGAACTCAGAAGCCAGCGCATCAATCACCATGTTGCCGGGGCCAGTGTCGAACGCGATCACCTGTTCGGGTTTGGCGGCAGGCGGAATCACGGTGATGTTGGCGATGCCGCCGATATTGAGCGCGATGCGCATACGGGTTCGATGCCGGAACAGAAGGTAATCGACGTAAGGCACTAGCGGCGCGCCTTGTCCGCCTGCGGCGATGTCGCGCGCCCGGAAGTTGGAGACCACCGGAACGCCGGTGCGCTCGGCGATGACGGCGGCTTCGCCTATTTGCAGCGTGTGGGCGCCACCTTCGTGATAGACGGTCTGGCCGTGACAGCCGATCAGGTCAACGGGACCAAAGCGGCGGATGGCGCGAAGGACGGCGCGGGCGTAGAGTTCACCCAGCTTGAAGTTCAAGTAGGACAGGCCTTCGGCCTGTCCGTGGCAGGCTGGGGGCCCTTTGGGCACGCCTGCCCCACCACCACCTCCTGAAACGTTCAGAATTGCGGCACGGATGGAATCGGGGTAAGGCGTGCTCTGCAAGCCGATTGTCTCCACGCGTGAGCCTGAAATATCGACGACGGCCACGTCGATGCCGTCGAGCGACGTTCCGCTCATCACGCCGGCGACTCTCACGGGCGCTTCAGCTCCTTTTGCAATTCGCTCAGCAACTGCAAAGCTTCGATGGGGCGCAGCTCATCCAGGTTGAGACTGCGCACACGCTCGGCGATACCATAGCCCACAGGCTCGAAAAGCTGGATCTGTACCGGTCCCTGGCTTTCCGTATGGACGAGTTCCTCCGTGACGACATGTTCCGTTCGCTCATGCAGCTTGAGCACATCGCGCGCGCGTTCGATCACCGCCATTGGCAGGCCCGCAAGGCGCGCCACTTCGATTCCGTAGCTTCGGTCGGCCTTTCCGGGCTCGACCTTGCGCAGAAAAATGATGTGGTCCCCGGCTTCCTTCACGGAGACATGCAGATTGCGTACGCCTTCAAGTTGCTCGGCCAGCTCGGTCAGCTCGTGATAGTGCGTGGCGAACAGCGTCTTGGCGCGAGTGCGGGCGTGAATGTACTCCACGACGGACCAGGCCAGCGCAAGACCGTCGAAGGTAGCGGTGCCCCGGCCAATTTCATCGAGAACAATCAGGCTGCGCGGCGTCGCGGTGTTGAGGATGACCGCCGTTTCCGTCATTTCCACCATGAAGGTGGACCGGCCGCGGGCCAGGTTGTCGGACGCTCCGATGCGCGTGTAGATGCGGTCGAAGATGGGAAGCGTGGCGGAATCCGCCGGGACGAACGAACCGGCTTGGGCCATAATGGCGACGATCGCGGCCTGCCTGAGGTACGTGGATTTGCCGCCCATGTTCGGGCCGGTGATGATGGCGATGAGATCGGTGGAATCGTCGAGGTAGAGATCGTTCGGGATGAAGCGTCCGGCGTCCTGCTCGGGAAGCTGTTCGATGACCGGGTGGCGGCCGGCCATGATCCGCATCTCGCCCGAATCGGAAAACGCGGGGCGGCAATAGCGGTTTTCGGCGGCGAGTTGAGCGAGCCCACAGGCGACGTCGATCTCGGCGACCGCGGAGGCCGTGGCGCGGATGCGCTGCGCCTGCGACGCGGCTCGCTGGCGAACATCCACGAAGAGGTCCTTCTCCAACGCCAGGATGCGCTCTTCCGCATCCAGCACCTTGTGTTCGTATTCCTTCAGCTCGGGCGTGGTGAAGCGCTCGGCGTTGGCGAGGGTCTGCTTGCGCTCATAGTCCGCGGGCGCCAGGCGAAGATTGGCGCGCGTGATCTCAATGTAGTAGCCGAAGACATTGTTGAAGCGCACCTTGAGCGACTGGATGCCCGTGCGCTGGCGCTCGCGCTCTTCGATTTGCGCGATGTAGCGCTTGCCGTTTCCGCTCAGATCGCGAAGCTCGTCCAACTCGGCGTTGAAGCCGGCGCGGATGGTCCCTCCATCGGCGATAGCCAGCGGCGGCGCTTCCGAGATGGCATTCAGAATCAGGCCTGCCACGTCGGTCAATTCGTCGATTCGCGCGTGAGGCAGGCTGGCGGCCTGCTGCGCCATGCGCTTCAATGCCGGGACCTTCTCGAGCGAGCGGCCGAGAGCCAGCAAATCGCGCGGACCGGCCGAACCGAGGGTTACCTTGGCGAGGAGGCGCTCGATATCGAGGATGCCCTCCAACTGCTTGCGCAGCTCCGAACGCAGGATGGTTTTTTCCAGCAGCTCTCCGGCCGCGTCAAGGCGGCGTTCGATCTCAGCCCGGTCCATGGACGGGCGCAGGAGCCGCTGGCGCAACAGGCGGCCGCCCATGCCGGTGAGCGACCGGTCGAGAACGCCCAGGACGGTGACTTGCGCCCGCGGGCCAGGAGCGAGATCGGCCGCGAAGAGCGGCTCGGTCAGCTCCAGGTTGCGGACGGTGACGCCGTCCAGCGTCATGTAATCGGAACGGTTGTAAAAAGAAGGCCGGTCGAGATGATCGAGCGCGGCGCGCTGCGTGTCGCGCAGGTAGTGGAGAATTGCGCCGGCCGCGCTGGTAGCGGCGGGACGATTGGCCAGCCCGCATCCATCGAGCGTGAGCAGCTTGAAGTGATCGCGCAGGATGCGGTCGGCGTAATCGGCAGTGAAGATCCAGTCTTCGAGTTCGGTGCGGAGGCAGGCCTCGCGGCCGGCTCTGGGCGGGCAGAGAAGTCTGCGCCGCCGGCAACAGGACTTCGCGGGCGCCGAGCTGTTCGAGCGCGGGCACCACATCCGCCGCGTCCATTTCCGTCGCGCGAAATTCGCCCGTGGAGAGATCCACGTGAGCGACGGCCCATCGTCCCGCGGCCGATGCCACGGCCGCGAGATAGTTGTTCTCGCGCGACCGGACCAGGCTGGCGTCCATGGCCGTGCCCGGCGTGACGATGCGCGTGAGATCGCGCTTCACGAGCTTCTTGGCGAAGCGCGGATCTTCCATCTGGTCGCAAATAGCGACGCGGTAGCCCTTCTGGATGAGGCGCGAGATGTAGCCTTCGGCGGCGTGGTAGGGAACGCCGCACATAGGGATTGCGGCGCCTTTCTCCTTGTTGCGAGCGGTGAGGGTGATCTCAAGCTCGCGCGCCGCCGTCACGGCGTCTTCAAAAAACAGCTCGTAGAAATCGCCGAGCCGGAACATCAGCAGCGCGTTGGGCGCTTGCTGCTTGATGCCGTGATACTGCCGCATGAGCGGCGTGGAGGCGTCGGCTGTCATTCAGAGAGCCGTGGCGCACGCTTCAGCGTGCAGCGGCGAGTTTCAACTCGCCGTCCGAGTCTTCGGCAGGCTGAAGCCTGCCGCTGCACGCTGAAGCGTGCGCCACGTGAGGTCATGCGTAGATGCCCCGGAGCTTGATGGCTTCGGCTACGCGGTCTAAGGCAAGCATATAGGCCGCGATACGGTTGTTGACGCCGTGCTTGGAGGCATACGCCACAACGGCATCGAAACTCTCCACCATGATTTCTTTCAGGCGCTCGTTGACCAGTTGCTCGTTCCAGAAGAAGCCCTGGCGGTCCTGAACCCACTCGAAGTAGGAGACGGTGACTCCGCCCGCGTTGGCAAGAATATCGGGGATCACGAAGACCTTCTTATCTTCGAGGATGGCGTCGGCCAGCGGCGTGGTCGGGCCGTTGGCGCCTTCGCACAGGATCTTGCAGCGAATGCGGTCGGCGTTGCGCGAATTGATGACGTTTTCGGTCGCGGCGGGCAGCAGCACGTCGCAATCGAGATAGAGCGCTTCGAAGCGGTCCATGTCCTCGGCTTCCGGGAAGCCGGTTATCGATCCCGTGTCCTTGCGGTGCTTTTGCAGGGCGACGACATCGAGGCCCTTGGGGTTATAGACCGCGCCATCGTATTCGGCCACGGCGACGATCTTGAACCCAAGAGCGGTCATGAGCTTGCCGGCCATGCCGCCAACATTCCCGAGTCCCTGAATGACCACGCGGCAATCCCGCGGGCTGAGGCCAAGCCTCTTCAGAGCTTCGACCGTGACGAACATGCAGCCGCGGCCGGTAGCTTCCGGGCGACCGCGCGGAACCGCCCAAGGCCATCGGCTTTCCGGTTACCACCGCGGTGACGGTGTGGCGGGCATGCATGGAATACGTGTCCATGATCCACGCCATCACTTTCTCGTTGGTGTTCACGTCGGGCGCGGGCACGTCGCGCTCGGGCCCAAGGAAATCGATAATCTCGGCCGTGTACCGGCGGGTGAGTTTCTCCAGCTCCGTGTCGGACATAATATTGGGGTCGCAAATGACCCCGCCTTTGCCGCCGCCGAACGGTATATTCACAACGGCGCATTTCCAGGTCATCCAGGAAGCCAGGGCCCGAACCTCATCGAGCGTCACGTCAGGGGCGAAACGGATGCCGCCCTTGGCCGGACCTCGCGCGAGGGAGTGCTGGACGCGGTATCCGGTAAAGACCTCCAGGCGGCCGTCATCGAGCTGAACCGGAATGTGGACGGTGATCTCTTTTGCGGACGTGCCGAGTACTTTCTTCATGCCGTCATCGAGTTGGAGGCGCTTTGCGGCCTCGTCGAAACGGGCGGCCGCGGCGAGCCACGGGTTGGATTCATTCTCGACCGATATCGGCGCTGGCGCCACAAAAGTAGCCACTGTGAACTTCCTCCGGCTTCATTATAAACGGGAGAGGGAAGGCGGAAGACAGAAGGCAGAAGCCAGAATGAAAACCCTGTGATCGAGGAGGCACGAGTTCTCAGGGGCCGAGTTTTTCGATTGCCTTTTGGATCACCGGGTCGCGGCCGGCTTCCACTTTGTCGCCCTCTTCGACGCCGAAGGCCTGGTTTACGATTTCCGCTTTCAGGCGGCCGTATATGAAGCTCTGTTCGCGGGTCCATTCCGAGAGGTTGGGCTCGATCTGGCGCGCGTAGAGAAACGCACGGAACTGGTCGGCCAGCGCGGGTGAGATTTCCAGATCGCGCTCCACCTTATGGGTGCGCAGGTACTCGGTCGCGAAGTTAGCGAAGGAGGCGCTGGCTTCGAGCACCGCGCGCAAACGGTTGAGGCCTTCGGGAAGGACGACCTCATCCGGCTGGATTCCGCCGCCGCCGGCCACCAGGCGGCCGGAATCGGTCTTAAAGGTGGACTGGGCGTTCGGATGGGCGGTAGCCGTGGCGAGTTCAAACTTCCCGGGGTCGAGCGGTTTCTGAATGGAACGCCCGCTCGGCGTGTAGTAGAGCGCCGTGGTGAGCGCGAGGCCGGTATTCTCGCTTAAAGGGAAGACGGCCTGCACCAGTCCTTTGCCGTAGCTCGGCTCGCCCAGGACGGTAGCGCGGTCGTGGTCCTCGATGGCCCCAGTGACGATTTCGGCCGCGCTGGCGGTCTTCCCGTTGATCAGGATGGCGAGCTTGAAGGAGTAGGGCTGCGCGCTGGGCGGGACCGTCTCGGTCTTTTTCGGGCCGTTGCGGCCGCGAACGGTGAGGATTTCGAGCCCGGGTTTGAGGAAGAGCGCAGCCGTGTCGATGGCCGCCCCAACCAGGCCGCCGGGGTTGTTTCGAAGATCGAGGATCAAACCCGTCAGGTTCTCGTCCGCCGAGCTTCTCAATAGCCTCCTTGATCTGCGCGGCCGTCTTCTCTTCGAAGCTCGCTACGCGGATGTAGCCGACGCCGGGGCCGACGAAGAAGGCGCGGTCCACGCTGGGGGATTGCATCTCCTCCGGGGTCAGCGTGAATCTCAGAAGGCCGGCCGAACCGGACCGCCGGATGAGGATCTGGGCCTTCTGCTGCCGCGATTGCGTCAGCAGTTCCATGATCTGCTCGGGAGCGAAGCGTTCGATTTCGTAGCCGTTCACCGAGACGATTTCGTCGCCGGGGGCCAGGCCCGATTTGGCGGATGGGGTTCCGGGGAGCGTTTGAAGCACAATGACGCGGCCGGGCAGGATGGAGACGACGCTGCCGAAGCCCTTTTCCGTGGAGGCCTCCATCTTCTTGAGCTGGTCGAATTGGTCGGAATCGAAAAAGGTGGAGTGCGGGTCCAGGTTGCGGAGCAGGCCGGGGATTGCGCCTTGGTAGAGAACCTGGTCGAGCGATAACGGGTCGGCGGCGTTGGCCTCGATGATGGAGTAGGCGCCGAGGAGGGTTCGGACCTGGGGTTCGATGTCGCCGGCCGGGTCCTGGGCGTGGGCGGCGAGGGTGGCTGTGGCTAGCAGAATGGCAAAACGAAGCCAATTTTGGGGGCTAGAGAACTGGGGGATGGGGGCCGGGGGCCAGGGGCCGGGGGTGCGGCCTTCGGCCGCAGGGGGTGGGGACTGGGGGCTGACGGCTGGCGGCAACGGGATTTGACAGAACGAAGCCAATTGGGTTGGGCCGCGACGGTTCACGGTGGAACGGATCCCTCCGATCTCAGGATAGCCGATGGTTGGGTAGGGACCGGAGGGGGATTTGTACAAGGCCTTGATACTAGGCTTTATAAAGTTCGCGCCATGGTGGGAATAGGGCGAGGGCAAGGGTCGATTTATTTCGTTGTAATAGCGTTAGTTTCGTTGTATGGTTGAGGCATGATCTCGAAGGCTGCGGTTTTGAGGGTACTCCCTCCCGTGCTGGAAAAGCTGGCCGGAGTGAATGCGTCCCGCTTGGAGCGGACTGTGAATCTGGTTGGCGAGGGCGGCACGGCTGTTCTTGGCGGCGTTCTGGGGGCACTGTACCCGGGGGCTGAGCGGGACGCGGCGCTGGCGGCTTTCCGGCATTTCCGGAGGGCGGTGGGGCAGGCCGCTGCGGCGGCTGGGGTTCGGCTGTCGCTGGAGACCGATGGCAAGACCCGAACCGCGCCGGAGGGTCGGACTGTATGGTTCGAGGGTGAGGACCGTGTGGTGGCGGAGGTCGCGCGGTTGGTTGAGGCGGAGGTGCGCGATGTGGAGCGGGCGCCGCAGTACGCGAAAGAGGAGAGGCCGCTTCGGTTCTTTGTCTCCTATGCGCATGATGACGCGGACCTCGTGGAGAGGCTGATCAAGCGGCTGGGGCCGATGTTCAAGGCTCGCGCCGAGGCTGAGTTTGAGGTCTGGGCGGACACGAAGCTTTCGCCGGGCGACGATTGGCTCGGGCGCGTCCGGACGGCCATGGCGAGGTGCGACATGGCGCTGCTGATGGTCAGTCCCGCGTTTCTGGCGAGCGATTTCATCATGCGAGAGGAACTGCCCTACCTGGTCGCGAACAAGCGTGTGGTTCCGGTTGCCCTGGGGCGGGTGTCGCTCAGCGGGGCCATGCGGCTGGGCGGGCTTGAGAAACTCCAGTTCTTTTTCGGCGCCAGGGGCCGGGCGTTTTCCCAACTCCAAACGCGCCCGGCGCGCGAAGAGTTCGCGTTCCAGCTTTTCGAGAAGATTTGCGCGCTGCTTGCCGGGCCGGAGCAGCGGCCCGCGGCGCCGCCGCGGGAGATCGAAAAGCCGCGATGGGAGCGGCGGCTTCTTGAGGCGGTGGGCGAGTTTGACGAGGAGCACTTCGTTCACACGGAGGGCGTCCCGACCACGATGAGCAAAGGGTTGGAGCCTTCGCCGGAGATCGACTTGAGCCGGCGGAAGGACGCTCTGGAGTTCCTCAATGAGTGGCTCTCGGATCCTAATGAAGCGCCTTACTGTGCTCTTCTCGGCGAATACGGGATGGGGAAAACCACCACCTGCAAGGCGCTGGCCCGCGACCTCTTGGAACGGCGCGAGAAGGACAAGAATGCTCCTTTGCCGATCTATCTCGATTTACGGTACGTGGGCAGCGTCGCTCAAAAGAAGCCGGAGCCGACGCTCGACGAGATCCTGACGCAGATTCTCCGGATGGGTTGGAAGGCCGGGCCGGAAGGGGAACGGCTGACGGCGCGCGAGGTGGTCGAGTTGGTGGAGAGGGAGCGGGCGCTGGTGATCTGGGACGGGCTGGATGAGGCGCTGGTGCACCTCGATCCGCACCCCGGCCAGATGTTCACGCGCCAGCTTTTCCGAATCCTGCCGCCGGCGCGGAGGGGCGAACGGCGGCGCAGCCGGATGCTCATCAGTTGCCGGACGCATTATTTCCGCACGCTGCGCGACCAGCAGACGCACTTCCGCGCGGAAGATCGCGACAACGTGAGGGAAGAGGATTACCGCGCTCCGTTCGTGCTGCTGCCGTTTACGGAGGGGCAGATCCGGCAGTATTTGAAGCAGACGTTTCCGGGGGACGACCCGGACCGGATCATGGGGGTGATCGAGGCGGTCCACAACTTGAAGGAAATGGCCGAGCGGCCGTACACGCTGAGCCTGATCGCGCAACAGTTGGCGCAAATCGAGCGCTGGAAGGCGGAAGGGAAACGCGTGACCGGCCTGATGCTGTACCGGCACATGGCGCTCTCCTGGCTGGAGCGCGATACCGGCAAGCATCAGATTACCCCGGACCATAAGCAGGCGCTCATGGAGCGGCTGGCGGCCGAATTGTGGCGGTCGGGAGAAAAAACCTGGGCCGTGGCGGACCTGGAGCAGTGGCTGATCGACTTTTTGGAAGCCAACCCGAGAGTAGCCGCGCATTACCAGGGAGTGGAGCGGGAGCAGTTGAAGGAGGATTTGCGGACGGCGACGTTTTTGGTGCGGGAAGGCGAGGACCGGTTCCGGTTTGCGCATACGTCCTTGCAGGAGTACTTCCTGGCGGGGTATTTGAGGCGGGCGTTGGTGGAGGGGCGGCCGGAGGATTGGGAGATGCCGAGGGTCAGCCGGGAGACGTTGGATTTTCTGGGGCAGTGGATGGAGGAGGAGGTGGGGGGTGCGGTCGCCCCTCCGCTCCCTTACGGTCGCGGCTCGGTTAGCGGTCGCGGCTCGGTGAGCGGCAGCGGGCCCGGTTTGGGGACTTTGGCGGGGATTAGGGATTCGTACCGGAAGTGGGCTAGCGAGATGGCGTTTGATTATTGTTTGCTGGCGCATGGGAAGGGATATCCGGCCGTGGCGATGGGCGGGTTTCAGCTTCCGGGGGCGGATTTGACGGGAGTGGGACGTGATCGGGGAAGCCGGCTCGCCGGTGGGGTTGGCGGGGATGAATCTGCGGGGGGCGGAGCTTTGGAATTCGCGGTGGTGGAACTCGAACCTGGAAGGCGCGGTGTTCGATGGAGCGGATGGGATGCGGGCAGAGTTTTTGCAGTGCCGGATGGCGGGGTCAAGCTGGCGCGGCGCGGAGTTGAAAGCGCCGGTGTTTCGGGATTGCGATTTGCGAGGGGCGAGCTTTGAGGATGCGCGCTGCCGGAAGGCGCAGTTTCTGCGGTGCGGGCTTACGGGGGCGGTGGGGCTGCCGGAGGGGAGGCCGGAGGCGTTGTACGCCCTGAGCGGGATGGCAGGCGATAGGACGGGGTTGGCAGGCGAAAGCGCCTGCCCCACTTGCCAGGCGTACGGCTGGCGGTTGCGAGCGGCCATGCGGGACCGGTGATGGGCTGCGCGTACAGCCCGGACGGGCGGCGGATCGTCTCGGCGTCCTATGACCGGACGCTGAAGGTGTGGGACGCGGAGAGTGGGGCGTGCGTGACGACGCTTGCGGGGCACGGGTCTGGGGTGCGGGGCTGCGCGTACAGCCCGGACGGGCGGCGGATCGTCTCGGCGTCGGAGGACCGGACGCTAAAGGTGTGGGACGCGGAGAGTGGGGTGTGCGTGGCGACGCTTGCGGGGCACAGGAATGGGGTGAATGGCTGCGCGTATAGCCCGGACGGGCGGCGGATCGTCTCGGCGTCCGATGACCGGACGCTGAAGGTGTGGGAGGCGGAGAGTGGGGCGTGCGTGGCGACTCTGGCGTGGCACGATGGATCGGTGAATGGCTGTGCCTATAGCCCGGACGGGCGGCTGATCGTCTCGGCGTCCTGGGACCAGACGCTGAAGGTGTGGGAGGCGGAGAGTGGGACGTGCGTGGCGACGCTTGCGGGCACGTGAATGGGGTGATTGGCTGCGGGTACAGCCCGGACGGGCGGCGGATCGTCTCGGCGTCCGATGACGGGACGCTGAAGGTGTGGGACGCGGAGAGTGGGGCGTGCGTGGCGACGCTAGCGGGGCACGGGAATGGTGTGCAGGGCTGCGCGTACAGCCCGGACGGGCGGCGGATCGTCTCGGCGTCCGGATGACCGGACGCTGAAGGTGTGGGACGCGGAGAGTGGGGCGTGCGTGGCGACGCTAGCGGGGCACGGGGATGGGGTGGTGGGCTGCGCGTACAGCCCGGACGGGCGGCGGATCGTCTCGGCGTCCTCTGACCAGACGCTGAAGGTGTGGGACGCGGAGAGTGGGGCGTGCGTGGCGACGCTGGCGGGGCACGGGGGTGGGGTGCAGGGCTGCGCGTACAGCCCGGACGGGCGGCGGATCGTCTCGGCGTCCTGGACGAGACGCTGAAGGTGTGGGACGCGGAGAGTGGGGCGTGCGTGGCGACGCTAGCGGGGCACGGGGATTGGGTGAGGGGCTGCGCGTACAGCCCGGACGGGCGGCGGATTGTCTCGGCTTCCGATGACCGGACGCTGAAGGTGTGGGACGCGGAGAGTGGGACGTGCGTGGCGACGCTCTCGGGGCACGGGAATTGGGTGATGAGCTGCGCGTATAGCCCGGACGGGCGGCGAATCGTCTCCGCATCCCGAGACAAGACGCTAAAGGTGTGGGACGCGGAGAGCGGGGCGTGCGTGGCGACGCTAGCGGGGCACGGGGATAGGGTGAATGGCAGCGCGTACAGCCCTGACGGGCGGCGGATCGTCTCGGCGTCCGATGACCGGACGCTGAAGGTGTGGGACGCGGAGAGTGGGGCGTGCGTGGCGACGCTAGCGGGGCACGATGGATCGGTGAATGGCTGTGCCTATAGCCCGGACGGGCGGCGGGTTGTCTCGGTGTCTTGGGACAAAACGCTGAAAGTGTGGGATGCGGAGAGCGGGGCGTGTGTGACGACGCTGGCGGGTCACGGGAGTGCGGTGCTAGGTTGCGCGTATAGGCCGGACGGGCGGCGGATCGTCTCGGCGTCCTCGGACAAGACGCTGAAGGTGTGGGACGCGGAGAGCGGGGCTTGCCTGGCGACTCTGGCGGGGCATCAGGATGGGGTGCTGGGCTGTGCGTATAGGCCGGACGGGCGGCGGATCGTCTCGGTATCGTTTGATGGCACCGTCCGCGTTTGGGGTGCCGAGACAGGCGCCGCGCTTCCGCCGGCTATTCATGCATTTTCGCTACCGCACGGCATTTCGGCCTGGTGCGCGGTGGATACGGAGAACAATCGGATTCTGGCTTGCGATGCGGAGGCGTGGCGGGTGTTGGGCTGGGTGGTTCGCGATGAGGGCGCCGGGTTGGCGGAGTGGCTGCCGGCGGAGACGTTCGGGGCGCTGCCTGTTCTGGGGGCTGGGGGCTAGGGGTTGGGGGCTAGGGGCCGGGGCGGTTGGGGAATAGGTGCTGGTCGGACCGGTGGGCGGTCCTCGCTTCTCCGCGCCGAGCGGACGACGCTTCGGCTGCTTCGCTACTCTGAATCATGGTTGTGAGTCCACTGATCGAATTTCGGAACGTGACGGTGCGGCGCGGGGAGCGCGATGCGCTCGATGGGGTGACGGTTTCTATTGCACAGGGCGAGAACGTCGCCATTCTCGGGCCGAACGGGTCCGGCAAATCCACGCTCATCAAGGCGATTGCGCGGGAATTGTATCCGCTGGTGAAGGCCGAGCCTTCGTATGTGCGGATACTGGGCGAGGACACGTGGAACCTGTTCGAGCTGCGCAACAAATTGGGTTTGGTTTCGAACGACTGGATGGAGATGTGCACGCGCGATTACTCCGGGTTCGAAATCGTGCTCTCGGGTTTTTTCGGCAGCGTGGGGATTTGGCCGTACCACCATGTGACGCTCGAAATGGAGCGGAAGGCGCGCGAGGTGATGGAACTGCTCGAGATCCCGCACCTGGCGGAACGGCCGACGAATGAAGTCTCCTCCGGGGAGGCGCGGCGGATTCTGATTGCCCGCGCTTTGGTACACGATCCGGCGGCGCTGATTCTGGACGAACCGAGCTCGAGCCTGGATCTGCGGTCGGTTTACGAGTTGCGCGAGATTTTGCGGAAGCTGACCGCCGCGGGAATCGGCATCGTGATGGTGACGCATCACCTGACGGACATCATCCCCGAAATGCGCCGGGTGATTCTGATTCGCGAGGGCCGGATTTATTACGATGGACCGGCCGAGGGTGCGCTCAATTCGGCGGCTTTGAGTGAGTTATTCGGGATTCCCGTGGATGTGGTGGAGCGGGACGGGCGGCGGGGGGTGGTGTGAGTGTGGGGGCAACGCCTTGTATCGGGGCACGGGTTGAGCCGTGCCGGACAACAAAGCAATCGCTCCGATTTTTGTCCTCGCGGATACAGGCTGCTTTCGTAGCGGATGGAGGCTGCCTGTCCGCCATTGGCGCTTCGCGCCTCGGCCCGGCCGCGGGGGAGCGCTTGATCGGCACGACTGAAGTCGTGCCCTGTTACAAAGCAATCGCTCCGATTTTCGTCCTCGCAAACTTCGGCGTCAGCGGCCGCCGCGGCCTGCCGCGAGCGGAGCTGGTTGGGCCGCTTGCCGCTTTTGATAGCCGGCGTATTTTTGCGGGCCCAGCTTTGCCTTCAGGTAGTCTTCGTATTCCTTGATCCGAGCGGTGGTTACTGCCCTCTACCGCCGCGTCCGCCGGCAGGCGCCCCAGCCGGTGCGCCCGCCGGGGCGCCTGCGGGCGCCGCGCCGGCCGGGCCTCTGCCGCCGGGACCGACGCCCGGAAACGCGCCGCCGCGCCCGCCCGTCTCCATGGTGGTGAACCAACGCGCGCCGGGCGCCTTCTTCCAGTAGTCTTCGTTGATGGTGACGCCGATTCCACCCTTATCCGGCGGAGTGATGTAGCCCTTCTGGATGATCTCGCCTTCCGTCACGAAATTCTTCCAGGCGACGGTGCGGTTGTCGGGATGGCCCCAGTGCCACTCAGTCACCAGGAAGTTCGGCACGGTCGACATGGCGTGCGCCGTCGCCATGGCGCCGACCGGCGAAGCCTGCGAGTGAGGAGCGATCGGGACGAAGTAGGTGGCGGCCAGGTCGGCGATCTTCTTGCCCTCCATCAAGCCGCCGCACTTCTGGATGTCCGGCATGATGATATCCACGGCGTGCTTTTCGAACAGCTCGCGGTAGCCCCAACGCATATAGATATTCTCGCCGCAGCAGATCGGAGTGCTGGTGGAATGGCGAATGTCCGCCATGGCGTCGATGTTATCGGGCGGAACCGGCTCCTCAAGCCACACCAGCTTGTAGGGTTCCAGTTCCTTGGCCACACGTTTGCCGGTGCCGACATCGTAACGCCCGTGCATGTCGATCGCGAGATCGAAATCCTTCGGCAGCGCCTCGCGGATGTACTTCACCTTGTCGATCATGTGATTGATTTCGGCGTTGTTCGCGGTCCAGTTCACCATGTCGGTGCGGGCCGGGTCGCGGGCGTCGTCGATATCGATTTTAGCCATGGTGAAGCCGCCATCGGTTGGCTTCTTCATCTCGGAGGGGAAAGCGGGGTCTTTCGGATCGTCCACACCCATATCCATGTAGATGCGGGTGCGCTCGCGCACCTTGCCGCCCATCAACTGGTAGATCGGCATGTTGAGGGCTTTGCCGGCGAGATCCCACAATGCGATCTCGACGGCGGTCAGCGCCGTCGTAAACTGCCCGCCTTGCGCTCCGCCGAAAATGCCGCCTGTTCGAATCCGTTCCCAGATGGCCTGGACATTGAGGGGGCTCTGGTTGCGAAGGCCGAAACCACGAATGATGCCCTCGGCGCCGGCCGCTGCATCTACGCACTCGCCATCTCCGTAAAGACCCTCATCGGTGAGAAGACGGACGTGGAAGCCCTGGAGCTGAGCGATCTGAACATCCGTGATTCTCAGCTTAGGCCGCTGGTACGGCGTGGAGTTCTGTTGGATGGCGGCGGAAAGCCCGCCCAAGCTGAACATGCCGGCGACTCCCGCGCCCGCTCTCCGGAAAAACGATCTTCGATTCTGCGAACTCATTGGTTATGTCTCCCTCGGTTCGCGTGGCCGCGTATCCGTAAAGGGTCCCGCCGGTCTACCCCTCGCTAAAACGGTTTCGTTCTCCGGCGTTTGTTTGCGCGAGACCGAAGACTCTGCTCCGGCTCATTTACCAGGATCTCTCTGGGCATCCGGGTAAACCCGATTTTACACCCTGGCGCAATTCAGCGATTGCCGAGGGTTCCGTCCGGCGAACTGGAGTTTGCCTGTCGCGGCGCACGCCGGCAACGCCCTGTGGCCTCCGCTCCCTTACGGTCGCGGCTCGGTCCGAGGGCGCTCAATCGCCCTGCGAGCTATTCGCGGCTAAAGCGTGTAGCCTTTTTGCGCTGGTGACGGGCCAAGGCAAGGTCAATGAGGCGATCCAGAAGCTCGGAGAACGAAATGCCGCTGCGCTCCCACATTTTGGGATACATGCTGATGGTGGTGAAGCCGGGGATGGTGTTGATCTCGTTGATATACAGCTTGTCCGAAGCGGCTTCCAGCAGGAAATCGACTCGGGCCATGCCTTCGCATTCCACCGCGCGGTAGCACTCGATGGCCATGCGGCGCAGTTCTCGAGTCTTCTCCGGACCGAGATCGGCGGGGAGAGCCATGCGGGCGGCGTCGAGCAGGTACTTGTCCTCGTAATCGTAAAACTCGCGGGATGGAAGGATCTCGCAGGGGAAGGAAGCGATGGGATTCTCGTTGCCGAGGACGGAGCACTCCAACTCGCGGCCGTCGATGCTTCTCTCGATAATGATTTTGAAGTCGAACTGCGCGGCGAACGCAACCGAGGCCTTCAATTCTTCCACGTTGCGCGCTTTTGTGATTCCGACGGACGACCCCAGGTTGGCGGGCTTCACGAACATGGGGAAAGGAAGCAAGGCCGTGGCGGCGGACGTATCGCGATTCTCCCGCGTGACCGTGACGTACTCGACAACGGGCAGGCCGCGCTGCAAGCAGATTCGCTTGGTGACGTCCTTATCCATGGATGCGGCCGAAGCCAGGACGCCCGCGCCGACGTAGGGCAGATCCGCGAGCTCGAGGAGGCCTTGGACGGTTCCATCTTCGCCGAAGGTGCCGTGCAGGACGGGAAACGCCACGTCGATTTCGGGCTGTGCGCCGGGTTCGGGCAAGATGGGACGCGGCGACCAGCGGCCTTCTTTACCGATGAGATACTCGATCACCTCGTACTTCGCCGGGCTGAGGCCTTCCATGATGGCCTGGGCGGAGCGGAGCGAGACCTCGTGCTCGCCGGAGCGGCCGCCGTAAATGACCGCTACGCGAAGACGCTTTGCGCTTTCCGCTATTCGCTCGCCGCGCGCGGCGGGTTCAATGTTCTCGTCGCCCGCGGCCTGCGCCCGGCCAGCTTCCGCTGGCAGGACTGCCTCCACGCACGTCGCATCGGAGGCCGGGGGCGGATAGCGTACGTTGGAAAGCTGGCTCATAAGCTTCGTTTTCCAGGGGAGATCGAAGTGCCCGAGCAAGCCCCGGAAGTGAGGCGAAAGAGAGCTCTTCCGCCCCCTTCGGGGGCTCGAACGATTCCGATCCATACCCACGGCTCACGCCGTGGGCTATTCTCTGTCGCTCCTACGGAGCTGGAGTTCCGACTGGTCTTGGAAGTCACGTCTATGCCGCACACCTCACCGGCGCGATCCGTCTCAGGCTTACGGCCTGAGACGGTACAACATTCTCGGAAACGCGATGGTTTCGCGGACGTGCTCCAAGCCGCAAATCCAGGCGACGCAACGCTCGATGCCCATGCCGAAACCGCCGTGGGGGACCGTTCCGTACTTCCGAAGATCGAGATACCAGTCGAAGGCTTCCTTGGGCAGCTTGTGCTCCTCGATGCGGCGGAGCAACAGTTCCGGATCGTGGATGCGCTGGCCTCCGCCGATAATCTCGCCGTAACCTTCCGGCGCAAGCACGTCCATTCCGAGGACCACCTCCGGGCGTTCCGGATTGGGGGCGAAGTAAAAAGCTTTGATGGAAGATGGAAAGCCATCGACCATCACCGGGCGGTCCAGTTCCTGAGTGAGAATGGTCTCGTCCGTCCCGCCGAAATCGCCGCCCCACTGGATCTCGCTGCCCTTCGATTGCAGCAGAGTCACCGCGTCGTCATAACTCATGCGGTGGAACGGGGCTTGAATCGACTCTAACTTAGTAACATCGCGTTCCAGGCGCTTCAGTTCCTCGCGCCGGTTTTCGAGAACCCGGCCGACGACGAAGAGGATTAGTCCCTCCGCGAGTTGTTTGACATCGTCCAGCGTGGCGTAGGCCATCTCCGGCTCGACCATCCAGAACTCGGTGAGATGGCGGCGCGTCTTGGAGCGCTCGGCGCGGAAGGTCGGGCCGAAGCAATAGACCTTTCCGAACGCCATGGCCGTAGCTTCGTTGTAGAGCTGGCCGGACTGAGTCAGGTAGGCTTTATCGTCGTCGAAGTAATTCACTTCGAAAAGAGTGGTGGTGCCTTCGCACGCGGCGGGCGTGAAGATGGGCGTATCCACCAGGGTGAAGCCGTGCGAATCGAAGTAATCGCGGACAGCCTTGATCACTTCGTGACGAACCCGGATGATGGCGTGCTGGCGCTGGCTGCGCAGCCAGAGGTGCCGGTGATCCATCAGGAAATCGATGCCGTGGTCCTTGGGCGTGATGGGATACGGATCGGTTTCCGGCACGCGCTGGATGACTTCAAGGTTCTCCACATCCATCTCGAAACCGCCGGGGGCGCGCTGCTCGGCGCGGATCTTCCCGGTGACCACGATGGAGGATTCCTGCGTGAGGTTCTTGATGGTCTCAAACAGCGCCTCGGGCAGATTGCTCTTGACCGCGACGCACTGCATGAGACCGGAGCCATCGCGAAGGATGGGGAAGGCGATCTTGCCGGAGCGCCGCAGGTTGTACAGCCAGCCGGCGAGCTGAACGGTCTCGCCGGCGGAACGGCCGGCATCGGAAATCGAAATTCTGGGAATCATATTCTGTTGGCCGGAGGAGGGGCTCACAGCGCCTCCAGCTTTTCGAAGATCTCAACCGCTTGTTCCAGGGGATTCACCAGTTCCGGCCGCTCCTTCAATTCGAGGACCAGCGGAAACTGATCTCCGCGGGAACGGAATAGGCGCATCACGTTCGGCCAATCGATCGTGCCGTGGAATGGGAACAGGTGCGCATCCGATTTTCCGTCGTTATCGTGAACGTGCGTGGAGCGGATGCGCTCTTTCATGATCGTGAAGGCCGGTTCCACGCCTTCGTTCATGTGAGCGTGCCCGGTATCGAATACATAGTTCAGGCCGATGTGGGTCAACTCCTGGAACAGCGCGAGCCGCGAGGCGCTGGAAAGCTGGTTCGGTATGTTTTCGAGAAGAATTTCGACGCCGAGCGGATGAGCGAACACGCGAAGCTCGTCGAGCGCGGTGAATGCGGCGTCGAACCTGCGTTCGTCGAATTCCTCGCCGCCCACGCCGATGTGCTGGATCAGGTAGCGGAATGGAATGGTCTCGGCGATCTCGATGGCGCGCTTGATTTCATCCACGGTGTGGAGGCGCAAAGATTTGGAAGGCTCCGTGATGGTGAGAACGGCATGAGGGCCGGACCGGCCCCAGATATCGTCCGTGTAGATGGGGGCGTGCAGGGAATGCAGCTTGAGCTCGGAGTCGCGAAACCAGTGGCCGAGTTCGGTGACCTGGGCATGATCGGTATAGTCCAGGTGCTGGTGCGCGCAGAATATCTCCACCGCCGGGATGCCGGCTTGCTGTATGCGGCTGAGCAGGGCGGAGGTAAGACGGTGGCCAACGAACAGATGCGTCGAGAGTACGTGGTTCATCGGGGGTTCAGTATCCTTCCGCCGTGCCTTCGGTGCGCGGGTCGGCGGCGCCCGCGAGCCATCCGTTCTCGAAGAGAATAGCGGCGGCCTCTCCCTGAGAGTTCACCCGCCGAATCTTATAGCCGCGGCTTTCGAGCAGAGTAATCGTGTCCGGAGAAATGCCGCGTTCCACCTGCAATTCGTCGGGAAGCCACTGGTGATGGAAGCGAGGCCAGTTCACGGCGTCCTGAACGTTCATTCCGAAATCCAGGACGTTGAGAACTACTTCCAGAACGGTGCTGATGATAGTGGGTCCGCCCGGCGAGCCCGCGGCCAGATAGGGCTTTCCGTCGCGCATCACGAGCGTAGGCGTCATGGAAGAAAGCGGGCGCTTTCCGGGCTGGATCGCGTTCGCTTCGCCCTGCACCAGGCCGTACATATTCGGCTCGCCCGGCTTGGCGGCGAAATCGTCCATCTCGTTGTTGAGCAGGAAACCCAGGCCCGTGGCCGTGACCTTGCTTCCGAATCCACCGTTCAGAGTGTAGGTGACCAGAGCGACGTTGCCATCGGCATCGGCCACGCTGTAATGAGTCGTCTCCATGGCCTCCGGCGGAAAATGCGCCGGCATGAAGCTGGCTGCTGGGAGTGGCGCGTTCCGGATCGATGGCGCGGCGCAGATCGCCGACGTATTCCGGATCGAGCAATCGCGCGAGCGGGACCTTGACGAAGTCCGGATCGCCGAGCCAAGCGGCGCGGTCGCAGAAGTAACGGCGCAACGCCTCGGTGACGTAATGCACGGCGGCGGCCGATCCGGCTCCGGCCTTCTCGTAACCAGTGCCATCCAGCATGCCCATCGTCTGTAGAAGCCCGACGCCGCCGGAACTGGGAGGCGGCGAGGTGACGATGGTGTAGCCGTGATAGGAGCCCGAGAGCGGCTTGCGCTCCACGGCCCTGTAATTCTTCAGGTCTTCGAGCGTGATCAGGCCGTTGTGCGCGGCCATGTCTTTGGCCAGCGCCTGCGCGATCTCGCCCTGGTAGAAATCGTCCGCGCCGAATTGAGCGATGCGCGCAAGCGTTCGCGCCAGATCGGGCTGCATGAATGTGTCGCCGGCTTCGTAGAACTTGCCATCGCGCTGGAAGATGCGCCGGCTCTCGGGAAACTGGCTGAACTGCGACACGCCGCGCAGCGAACGGGCCTGCGCGTAGGATAAAGCGAAGCCTTTGGCGGCCAGATCCTCGGCCGGGCCGGATTAGTTCGGCCCACGATTTCTTCCCGAAGTGTTTCGACGCGTACTCGAAACCGCGAACCGTTCCCGGCACGCCGGATGCGCGGTAGCCGAGCGTACTATCTTGAGTCGGCTTTCCGCCGGAGTCCAGGTACATGTTGCGGGACGCCGCGGCCGGGGCCATCTCGCGAAAGTCGATAAATGCCGTGCGGCCATCGGCCGTGCGGACAAGCATGAAGCCGCCGCCGCCGATATTGCCCGCCGAAGGATGCGTCACGGCCAGAGCGAAGCCCACGGCGACCGCCGCATCCACGGCGTTTCCGCCGGCGCGCAGGATATCGACGCCGGCCCTGGTGGCGTGCGCCTCGCGCGTGACCACCATGCCATGCTTCGCACGGACGGGTTCGGCGCTCCGCGCCGTGCCCCAAGGGCCCCCAGCACCCGGAACGATCGCTGCAACAAGCAGCAGAGCCAATGATCGCGGCATCATATCGATTCTACTATGTGGCTTTTCCGGCGCGCCGCTTCCATTCGAAAAGCACGACGCCGGCCGCGACGGAAACGTTCAGCGAAGAGATCTTTCCCGCCATCGGAATGCGCACCAGCGCGTCGCAGTGCTTCCGAACCTGCTCATGCAGGCCCTTGCCTTCGCCGCCCAGAACGATGGCCGTGGGCGAGGCGAACTCGACGCGATCGTATGTTTGATCGCCGCGCTCATCGACGCCGTAGAGCCAGAACCCGCGCTTCTTCAGATCTTCAAGGGCGCGGTTGATGTTGACGACGCGAGCGACAGGCAAATGCTCAAGCGCACCCGCGGCGGCCTTGGCGACTACGTCCGTGAGCCCGGCCGCGCGGCGCTCCGGCACGATCACGGCTCCAGCGCCGGCGGCGTGCGCGGTGCGAATAATGGCGCCTAGATTGTGAGGGTCCTCGACGCCATCGAGGACCACGACGAGAGAGGCGGCGACGGCAGCGGCGAACTCCGCGTAGGGCAACGCGGCCGCGAAAGCCACGACGCCCTGGTGCGCCTGGCTGCCTGCGATGCGATCGAGCGCCGCGCGCGGTTCAAAGCGGATCGGAGCCGAAGCCTGGCGCGCCAGGTCGATGATTTCCTGCAGCCGCGGACCGCCCGCGCCCTTTGCGATCAGCAACCGTTCGAGTGGACGTCCGGAGCGAAGAGCTTCGGCTACAGGGTGAATGCCGGAGAGGATGGACACTAGGAAGGCCTCCGGGGGCTGGGGGCTAGGGACTGGGGGCCGGGGCAAAACAGCACAACTCGGGATGCGGGACAAAGCGTGGCAGGCGCTTTCGCCTGCCACGGGCTACTAAGGGCCGGCAGGCAAAGAACCATTCCGAGTAACGCGGGCGCATGATTTGTATCAGGGCATGGCATTAGCCGTGCCGAACAGTTGCGGAAGTAATGGGCTTTAGCCCCTGGCCCGCAGCACGCAGGGGCTAAAGCCCTACCGATTGTCGGCGCTCTGCGGCACGGCTGAAGCCATGCCCTCATACAAAGCTGGGACTGACAGCGCTCCCAATCTGGCACGGTTATTATCTGGTAGGCCCTAAAGGATGACGGGGTACCAATCATCTTACAGCCTCATTGCCAAACGCCTGCAAGAAATCCCGGTCGCCCTCGACGAAGTCGAAATCGGGAAGAGATTGCCAAGGCTCCCAACGCATTTCGTGAAAGATCAGATTTGTTGGCTCGCCCTCAAAACCCGTCACGCGAATGAAAATCAACTCTACCGGTGCCTTGCCCGGATAGCTATATTCGTAGCGGGTGATCTCACGCCCGCGCGCCCCGCGAATCGCCAATTCCTCTTCCAGTTCGCGAGCGAGCGCATCGGCCGGCGCCTCGCCCGCTTCCACCTTGCCGCCCGGGAATTCCCATTGCAAGGGGTGCGATTGCTTCGCAGTCCGGCGGCAAATCAGCACGCGCCCATCGCATTCGATAACGCCCGCCACTACCTGAAGCATGACATTATTGAAGCACAGGATGTATTCGGAGCGCCTTCTCGATCACTTCAAGAACCCGCGCAACGTCGGCGAGCTGCCGCCGCCTGCAATCACCATCGAGGTTTCGAATCCCGCATGCGGCGATGTGTTGCGGCTTTCGGCGCGTTTCGAGAACGGGGTAGTGGCGGAAGCGCGCTATAAGGTCCGGGGGTGTACCGCCTCCATCGCGGCCGGCTCGGCGCTGACGGAGTGGCTGATCGGCAAGACCCTGGGGGAGATCGAAGCATTTCAGCCAGCGCTGATTGAACAGGAACTCGGCGGATTGGCTGCGGCGTCATTTCACGCCGCCGGGTTGTGTACGAGCGCCCTCATGGATTTGCGTCGAGCATAGGCACGGATTGCAAATGCAAACGGAAACTCCTCCTGGACACTCCGCGAGTTTCGGCGGCGAGTTTCGGAATTCCGCAAGTTTCTAGAAATACTCCCAGGACAGCCCACATTTAAGAGTGAGTTGCTGGGCGTGCTTCATGCCCTTGCCCCTGGCGTCGAAGTCCTCCATACTGGACTCGAGAGGCGCGGCAGGGACCGGGATTCCGGACCCCGGACGATCAGTTAGCCTCTCAGGGAAGGTACCCGAGATGAGGTTACTTGCCTGGCTGATGATCGCTGCGATCGCCGCCAAATCAGCCGATACCATTAGCAACCCCGCTTTTAGCGAGATCAACACGCGGATCGCGCAAAACCAGGCTCAGTTCTACGTCTACCAGGACGTTGACTCGCCGTTTAATCACGGGTTTCCGTCCGGTCTATGGGGAACGGCGCAGAGTAAGTTGCATCTCAACGCGGGTTGCGTATACAGCGCGAGCGCCGCGAACGGCTGCTCGACGGATCCGACGGCGATGGACCAGTCGCGTGGGACCGTCTTCCAGCTTGTTTTCAACCCACTACTCTCCGGCGAGTATGTCGGGCTGAATTTCGAGGAACCCGAGAACTGGGGAGCCAACCAGACCGGAGTCGGTTACAACCTAACCGGGGCTACGCAACTCGTCGTCGACGTTGTCTCTCCGACCGGAGGGATATCCGTGCAATTCAGCGTTAATGGCGCCAGCACCGGGTTTTACAGCGTCTCGAAGCAATGGGCGGAGATACCGCTGAACTTGAGCTCGCTCGGCGTGTCGTCCCTCACCAATGTCCATCTCTTATTTGGAGTTGGGACCAACAACTCTAACGCACCAAACGGCGGGGTTGTTTTGATTGACAACGTCCGCTTTCAGCCGGTTCCTACGATTCAGACGACTTCGCTTGGGCTTCCGCAGGCAAACCAAGTTTTCGGGATCGAACATGTGACCAATGCGCTGTCCGGTAGCATTCCAATCCCTCCCGATCAGACGAATGCCAACTTGGCTACACTCTATGAGTCCTCGTTGGCAATTATCGCGCTTATCGATCGCGGAAACCCCCTGGACCTTACAAACGCGAAACTGATCGCGGATAGCCTCGCGTATGCCCTTGGGCACGACAATCAGGGCGATCCCCTCCCCCTGGCCGGAAGCTACTCCGGGTTGCACAACGCTTACTACGGAGGAGACCTCACGCTTCTCGATTCCCAGTCAGCTTTGGGCGGGCAGCAGGGGCAAGTTCGGCTGGCCGGATTCACCGCTCCGGCGCTATGTACACAGACCGGTTTTTGCCTGGTTCTGGATGGAGCCACGGGGGGCAACAACGCCTTCGCCATTCTCGGCCTGCTGGCGGCCTACAAGCAGTTTCAGAACGCCGCCTATGTGAATGCGGCGGTTAGTATCGGCAATTGGATTCATGCCAGCCTTTTGGATACCAGCGGGACGGGGTATGGGGGTTACGTCGTCGGATATCCGGATGAAGGGTCGGCGAAGATCCTGCAAACCGGGAAATCGACCGAGAATAACGCCGACATATTCGCAGCCTTCAGCGGTCTTGCGTCCGTAGAGAATGCGGCCGGCAATTCGAACGCCGGGCAGATGTGGACGAGTTGGGCTGACATCGCAGGAGATTTTGTGATGCAAATGTGGGATGCCGGCACTGGTCACTTCTTTGCCGGGACGGTCCCTTCCGGTCAAACGGCTGCGGCCGGAATTTATCCGAATGGCGCGCAGCGGGGCAATGATGTCATCAACACCTTCGATTTTCTGGATACCGAGACATTCACAACGCTTGCCATGGCGGCCGTTCCCCGCTACGCAAACCAAATTGATTGGCGCCGCCCGGTCCAATGGGTAGTCGATCATTTCCAGCGGTCAGTCACGGCGGCGGGATCGACCTTTCAAGGCTTTGACCTGATTCAAGCCTCCGAGCACCTTTCGACTGATGGACCCCAGGGCGTGGCGTGGGAGTTCACGGGCCAGGAAGTTGCCGCCATGGAGCTGGTGGACAGCCTGTATGGCACATCGCAGTTCGTCGCAAACGCAGGCTTTTACTTGAACCAAATTGAGCTAGCGCAGGCATCGGCTCCATTTGGAGATAACCAGGGGATCGTTGCATCCACTCTGCAAAACGGCGACGCCGTCGTCCCTTACAATCAATGTCTAGTCACTCCTTACCAATGCATCGCGGAACGCGTGGGGCTCGCCGCGACGCTCTGGGCGATCGCAGCCGAGCAGCGGATTGACCCACTTCTGTCCATCCAGACTGGCCAAGTGCCGCAAGTCGTTACTTTCGGGTCTCTTGCCAGTCAAGTGAAAGGAACGGCGCCATCGGCGCTAGCGGCAACGGCAAGCTCCGGGCTCGCGGTGGCCTATGCGTCGAGCACGTCTTCGGTCTGCGCGGTATCCGCTAGTGAAGTCACCCTGAATACCATCGGCGAGTGCTCGATCACGGCCAGCCAAGCTGGAAATGCAACCTGGGGCACGGCGTCTGTGTCCCAGTCCGCCGCTGTCTACCTTGTCGGCGATGTCTATTCGCCCACTACGCTCGTTCCGCCATACTTCGGTGACGGGGTCCTGGACATTAGGGACTTAATCCAAATTCTGTTCAGCGTGAACAACATACCTGGATTCAATCCACCGGCGTGCTCGGACCGGTTGGATGCGATGGATCTGTATCCGTCCGACACGGCGGCCGCGCGCGGCGGCGATGGCGTGCTGGACATTCGCGATCTAATCCTAGAGTTGTTCCGCGTGAATAACCTGGACATGTCGCGGCCTGTGCGCGTTTCTCGGGGCGGAGTGTGCGGGTCAAACGGGCCCGCAGGCGCAACGAATCTGGATGCAGCCCGTCGGAAAGGCGCTGGCGCGCCAACTCCTCGGGCGGTAAGCTCGGGGGCGCTCGTGATCGGTGCTGTCGAGAGGCTTGAAGACGCACAAGAGCGGCTGCCAATCTATCTGGAAGCGGCGGAGAACCTGACGCGGGTGGCGCTCACATTCGGGTTAGGCAATCAGCGGTCGCAATTGCGGTTCGTTGCGGCTCCAGACCAGCAGCCGTCATTGGTGCAGGACAGCCAGTTGGGTGTCGTGGCCGGGGCGTGGCTGAACGGGGTGACCGTGCCAGCGGGCGCCAGGCTGCTCTTGGGGTACCTGACGGGACCGGCGGGGACTCTGGCGCGCCTGACGGTCTACGGGCTATCGGCGAGCGGGCTTGACGATAACAGGGAAGTGCGGCTGAGCGTTGAGGGAGCAACCAGCCCTGCGCAGTGACCCGTCAATCAGATTGGAGCGGCTGCTCCGCCACCTGATGCATGCCATTACCGCTGTGATCTCACGGGTGACCCGGACCAGCGTCGTGTCTCACGCAGGAATTGACAGTTATTATCGGCAGGCGATGCTGCCCGCAGCCGGCCTTCAGCCGGCTGGACCCGCTGAAAAGCGGGTCCGCAGCCTGGATAGGCCGCCCCACATCGGCCGAGCCGCACTTGCCAGAGATTAGAACTGACACCGCACCAGCCTGAGACGAAAGCGCACTATGCCGGCAGCGGCTCATCGCGCAGGCGGTCGATCTCTATCGCCAGGCGGCGCACGGCCTGCTCGCATTCCGTGAAGGCGGAACGCTGGGCTTGCCGCTCGATCTGCTCCAGCGTCGCCGCGGCGGCCGCGGCGCCCACGTTGGCGCATGCTCCTCTCGAGTAATGCGCCAGCCGGCGCGCCAGGTTTGAGTCGTGCCGGTAGATTGCGGCTTCAAGCAACGGGAGTTGGCGTGACGTATCGTCAATCAGCGCTTCGACGATCTCGCGCATCAGATCTGCATCGTCCAGCGTGGCGCCTCTCAACTGGTTGGCGTCGAGCACCGCGGCTTCATTCGGCATCACACCCCAATTTTGGCAGTGGAGCGCAGTGGGACCAATACCATGATCGCCCTAGATCGAAGGCAATAACGCCTGAGATGGGGTCCTAACGCGGGCGCGGGCGAAGTTGGAACGATGTTCGAAGCACGCGGCCTGAAGAGTCCACCAGCGCGCTAGCCATGAACCCGGGCGATTCCAAATCGCCAAAACGGAGGTCGAATGCTTCCACGGTGCGGCCGTTTTCCGGTTCGTCGGTCGGCGTGACCTGCCAAAAGGGGTACTGGGAGAAGCGAAGGAACTCCTGAAAGGTTGGCGTGCGGCGCGCGGCGTCGAGAGCCGGATCGGGCTCGGGCTTGAGGATGTAGGTGGCGCGGTCGGGGTCGAAATCGCCGTCGAGATTCATATCGGCGACGGCCGCAAAGTCCGAAGTCTCCACCAGACCGCGCCAGCGCAGAGGATTGACGGCGCTGGGGAATGCCGCCACGAGCCGCGGTGGGTGTCCGCGGTAGAGGCGCGCATCTAGAGAGGCCGTTGCGCGGGTGTGCGCCACTTCGCGGGCGCAATTGTAGAAAAGCAGGAAGAACAGCGCGAAAATGGCGAAGCTGCGGCCGTGGCTCAAATCGCGAACGCGCCGCGGCTGCATCTCCGAGCCTACCAGCCGCGAAATGAATGGCCCGACGATGGCGAGCAGCAGCACGGCCCAGATGCAGAGATCGACGACGTTCGTGAGATCCAGGTGAAGCCAGCGGCTTGAAAACGGCAGGAACAGGCGCACGCCGTAGGTATTAGTGAGATCGAGCGCCAGATGCGTCGCCACGGCCACCAGCGATGCGCAGAACGCGCCGAGCCAGTTGATGGGCTTGCGCCCGGCGAAGCGAACGATAACGAGCGGCAGTAGGGCCATCACGGGCATGGCCGCCAGCGAATGCGTGATGTGCCGATGGTAGTGGAGGTAATTGACCCATCCCCCGGCCGCGGAGACCACGTCGATATCGGGCGCGTTGGCCGCCAGGATGAGGATGGGCGTGGCTCGCGGAGTCCAGCGGTTCAGCCCGGCCCGGCTTAGGAACAAGCCGACGGCGGTGTGCGTGAGCGTATCCATCTCGAGAGGGAAACTTTATTGTAGCGAGTGGCGAAACAGGTTCCGGCCGGAAACTATTCGACCACCGGGACGAGCTTCGATTCGATGATGCGCTGGTCCGAAGTGACCAGGCGCAGACGATGCACCCGCGCGGTGGCGACGATGGCGCGGTCGAAAGGGTCGCGAAGCCAGTCGCCAATCGCGGCGACTTCCGAGGCGATATCGAAAGTAACGGGAAGGATCTCAAATATAGGGTTGGTTTGTAGTTTCTCGAAAACCACACCTAACGGCTGCCGGAGTTTCCCTGCATCCGTTAGTACCGCTATTTCGAGCAGGGTGAGCGCGCTTAGCGCCAACCGGCCCCAGCGCGTCACCTCAGCTTCCAAAAGTCTGGACTGTTCTCGTGACAGACGCTTGGGCTCGACGAGCCAGCGAACCACGATGTGCGTGTCGAGGAGGAAGCGAATATGCCAACCGCTCCTTTACAACGGCTCCGCGTCGTCGCGGAGACAGTCCCAAACCTCGCTCGGAGGGGGGCTTACTATATCACCGATGATGAATGCCTTTCCGGCCAGACTTCCAGCCGGGGATTTCCATGGCTTCCTCTTGGGAGGACTGACGACGGCCACAGGGCGGCCTCGCTTGGTGATGGTGATCGGCTCGCCGCGCTGTTCGACCTCGTCAAGGAAAGCCGGGCATTTGGCTTTGAACTCGGTGGCGGTGACGATTCGCATTTTCGCGCTCCAGAACCAGTCTAGCAAACGAATATGGTCAGATGACCAGTTTGTCAAAAGTGCTCAAAGTGCAAAAAAGCCGCTACCTGAGCGATTGTGCAGGCCGGGAGGCATGCCCCACAGCCAGCGCTTCGTTCAGCGACCCCTGGCGGTAGCCTTCCAGATCGAGCGTGACGTACTTGAAGCCGAGACGCTTAAAGACTTCGGTGAAACGGCGGGCGGATTCCCGGTTCAGGGCTTTATCCAATTCGTCCGGGGCGATTTCGATGCGCACGATTTCACCGTGGTACCGAACGCGGAACTGGCGGAAGCCCATTGCTTTCAGCTCTTCCTCGCCGGTTTCCACCTGTTTGATCGTCTCGATCGTTACGGGCGTGCCGTAGGGAATGCGCGAGCTCAAGCAGGCGGCCGCGGGGCGGTCCCAGGTAGGCAAGCCGGCCTGCCGCGATAATTCGCGAATGTCCGCTTTGCTCATGCCCGCATCGGCTAGCGGAGCAGCCACCTCATGCTGTTTCGCGGCGCCCTGGCCGGGGCGGTAATCGCCCAGGTCGTCTACGTTGAGGCCGTAGACGATGTGCTCCCAGCCACGCGCGGCGGCGAGTTCGCCGATGCGGGTGAAAAGCTCGTCCTTGCAGTGGAAGCAGCGGTTTGCGTCGTTGCGCGCGTAGTCCGGGTTCTCGAATTCGTGAGTCGCGATGTACTCGTGCGCTATGCCGAATTGGGCAACGAAGGCCTCTGCGTCGCGTTTGTGAGATTCGGGAAGGGAAGGGGAGTCGGCGGTGATGGCCAGCGCATTCGAACCCAACGCGCGATGCGCGGCCCAGGCGAGGTACGCGGAGTCCGTTCCGCCGGAAAACGCCACGATGACACGGCCCATGCCGCGAAGGATGTCCAAGAGACGCTCTTCCTTCTCTCGAACGCGCGCGGCGCTGGAAACTTCAACCAGTGTGGACATTCAAATTCCCCCCTTACGAAAAAGGGGACAGACACCTTTTCCGCCGTTCGTGCCGGTTGTGATTCCGTGGCATCGTCCCGCTGAAAAGGCTGTCTGTCCCCTTTTCGGCATGTTCCCAGTTTACTGAATCGGAAGATCCTCTTGGGTTTCGCCGTTGTCCACTTCCGCTTCCGGAACCACGGAAGCTGCGGCCACTTTGTCTCCTTCATCGAGACTCACCAGCTTGACGCCCTGCGTGGAGCGGCCCACCTGGCGAATCTTGGCTGATTCGATGCGTATGATTTTGCCGGCCTGGCTGACGATCACCACGTCTGTGTCTTCCTTGACGGATAGAATGGCCACCACGCGCCCGGTTTTGTGCGTCGTCTTCATGTTGATGACGCCCTTGCCGCCGCGATTGGTCAGGCGATACGAATCGAGAGGCGTACGCTTGCCGAAACCGTTCTCGGCGATGGAGAGAATCAGGCCGGTCTCTTCCACCACTTCCATGCCGACCAGATAATCGCCGGAAGCCATGTCCATCCCCCAGACGCCGCGCGCCTGGCGGCCCATGGGACGCACGTGATGTTCGGCGAAGCGTATGGCCTGGCCTTCGCGCGAGCCGAGGAAGACGAAGTTCCCGCCGTTGGTGATGCGCGCGGAGATCAACTCGTCGCCTTCGTCCAACGTCATCGCGATGATGCCGCGCGCCATGGGGTTATCGAACTCGGTGAGCTCGCACTTCTTCACTACGCCATTGCGGGTCACCATGACGATGAACTGGCCGGCGACGAAATCCTTGACCGAAAGGAACGCCTTCACGCTCTCGTCGGGTTGGAGGTTGACGAGGTTGCTGATGTGCTTGCCTTTGCCCGTTGTGGCCGCGTCCGGTATTTCGTACGCCTTCAGCCAGTACACGCGGCCGCGCGTCGTGAACACGAGCATGTAGCTGTGCGTGGAGGCGACCAGCAGGTGCTCCACCACGTCTTCGGCCCGCGTGCTCATACCGATGCGGCCCTTGCCGCCGCGCGTCTGGCGGCGGTACGTGTCGACAGCGGTGCGCTTCAGATAGCCGCCGCGCGTGACGGTGATGGCCACATCCTCCACGGCCACCAAATCTTCGAGGAGGATTTCGCCCGTGTCTTCGATAATCTCGGTGCGGCGCGCATCCGCATATTCCTTGCGGACGGCTTCGAGTTCCTCGACCACCACATCGCGCAGAATGCTATCCGATCCCAGAATTTCCAGGTAGCGGGCGATGCGGCGCTGGATATCGGCCAGTTCGTCGAGGATCTTCTGCTGCTCCATGCCGGTGAGTCGCTGGAGCTGCATTTCGATAATGGCCTGCGCTTGTCTCTCGGTGAACTCGAAACCGGCGATGAGGGCTTCGCGGGCTTCCTTCGGCGTCTTCGATGCGCGAATCAGACGGATGACTTCATCCAGGTGATCGAGCGCCTTCTGGAATCCGAGCAACAGGTGCTCGCGCTCGCGGGCCTTGCGCAACTCGAAGTCCGTGCGCCGCCGGACCACATCCTGGCGGTGATCGATGAAGCACTTGATGGTCTCGATCAGCCCCAGTTCCCGGGGCTGGCCGTTGACGATCGAAAGCATGATCACGCCGAAACCGGTCTGGAGCTGCGTGTGCTTGTAGAGGTTGTTGAGAACCACCTCGGCCTGCTCGCCGCGCTTCAACTCATAGACGATGCGGATGCCGTCTCGGTCGCTGAAGTCCTTGATGTCGGAGATTCCCTCGATGCGCTTTTCGTTGATGAGGGCGGAAGTCTGCTCAATGAGCCTGGACTTGTTGACCTGGTAAGGAAGCTCGGTGACGACGATCTGTTCCTTGTCTTTCCCCACGCGCTCAATGGCGGCTTTAGCGCGAATCTTGAGCTGTCCGCGGCCGCGCGTATAGGCTTCGACGATGCCCTGGCGTCCGAGAATGTACGCGCCCGTCGGGAAATCGGGGCCGGGAACGATCTCGAGGATCTTGTCGATGCCCGTGTGCGGTTTGCGGATTAGTTGGATCGTGGCCGTAACGATCTCGCCCAGATTGTGTGGCGGGATATTGGTGGCCATGCCGACTGCGATACCGCCCGCTCCGTTCACCAGCAGATTCGGCACGCGTGTAGGCAGGACTTCCGGTTCGACTTCGCTATCGTCGTAATTCGAACGGAAGTCGACGGTTTCCTTATCGATGTCTTCCAGCAGCGCCGTGGCGATGCGCGAAAGGCGCGCCTCGGTATAACGCATGGCCGCGGGCGGGTCGCCGTCGATGGAGCCGAAATTCCCCTGGCCCTCCACCAGCTTGTAGCGCATGCTGAACTCCTGCGCCATGCGGACCAGGGAGTCGTAGATTGCCGCGTCGCCGTGAGGATGGTACTTGCCCATCACCTCGCCGGTGATCTTGGCGCACTTGCGGGTTGGCTTGTTGGGCGCCAAGCCCATCTCGTGCATGCCGAAAAGAATCCGGCGATGCACGGGCTTCAGGCCGTCTCGCACGTCGGGTAGGGCGCGCCCTACGATCACGCTCATGGCGTAATCGAGATAAGAGCGGCGCATTTCCTCCTCGATGTTGATCGGAACGAGGTTCTTAGCGCTCTCCGGAATGCCCGATCCGGGCAGAGGAGGCTGCCCGGGTGGAGGGAGCGGCGGAGGTCCCTGTGGAGGTTGCTCTTGATCGGCCAAAACGAATCCTCTTTGGAGTGGGTAAGTTCTATTCTACCAAGAATTTAGTTCATTTCCAAAGGGAAAGAGCATTTCGCTCTTTGTTCGCCCTGAAATCGGGGCTTCGGCGAGCTGCTCGAACGGCTGCCGATACGTTCTCCGAGTTCGGTGGTGGGAGTCACCGATACTGGCGCATAGAAACGCCAGAATCGGTTTCAGAGAAGACGCGATGCACCCTGCCGGCGCCCTAAGTCAAGGACACCGTATCATCGAGGTCCCCGAACGCTTTTCAAGGCTCCGGTGTAAATCAAAAGTCCGTCGCGCCGCATCCGCCCATCTAACTGATGGCCGTGTTTGCCGCCGCCAGATTCCCCTGGCTCTGCGACCAGATGCCTGTCAGGCTGCCGCTAGCCCCCGCGAATATGGCTGCCGAGGCCAGCGCCACAAACGCCAGTAACAGGGTGTACTCGATCAAGTCCTGCCCGCGATCGTCTTTCCAGAAACTCTTAACGAGATTCACTTTGCTCCCTCCGTTGCCGGACTGGATGTCCTGGCATCATGATTGTGTGAATCGGCGAGAAATTGAAAAGACCTCTTTCGATAACAGCAAGGTGTAAACCCTGCGGGCTATCAATTCCTGAAGACAGGATTCGGCAGGCCGCGCTTGGTTTCTGGTGGGGTTCTGGCGAGGCGGAACAGGGGAATGGAAGGGAGGGGGGCGAAAGGCGGCGGCCCTAGGCTCCAAGGAAGCGAGAGCGGCTGTGGTGGCCAATGCCACCGCCTGAAGGATGAGATTCAGCCACTGCCTGTGCCAAGAGCTTGACGGCTCTTGTACGGGCCGAGCGGCTGCTCCGGCTGAATATGCAGCCGAATTCGAACCGTTCTTGAAGGTTCGCCGACCGAGTTAGCGCGATCTAGCTGATGCCGGTGTTCGCCGCCGCCAGGTTGCCCTGGGTCTGCGACCAGATGCCGTTGATGTTGTTGTGAGCGCCCATGAAGAGAGCCGCGGATGCCAGCGCCACAAACGCCATCAGCAGGGTGTATTCAATCAGGTCCTGCCCCTGTTCGTCTTTCAAGAAGTTCATGAAGAGTTTCACTTTGTTCGCTCCGTATCCGGACCGGTTGTCCGGGCGATTTCATTCTTGCAACGGGCCTTCGCGGTTCATAAGACCTCTTTGGATAACAGCGGTTGTCAACCCCCGGTTAAGCGAAGAGAGCCCGAGCAGGCATGTCAAGGCCTTGTCCTGGATTCCCAAGTTGGACTTAGGTGGGGCGGACCCCAGGTCCGCGGCCGACGCCCTCGTCGGCCTCCGGGCGAGGGCCGGTCAGGGGACCGGCCGCGGACGAGGGCGTCCGCCCCACGAAGCGGGCGGAGCCCTCGGGTTCTCTGCACCGCATCTCACGGCGCCGGAGACAGGCTCCGCGATTTCCCTGCTGCCGGAGCCTGCGGCAGAGGGAACCGCAACAACATCAGGTTGTCAACAGCGACGGCTCCCGACAGGTTCTCGCCGGCGGTCAACTCAACCACCAACTTGTCGCCTGGGGCCACGCTATGGACGCCCGCTTCGGCTTTCAGAACGGTCCAGCCGGATGGATGAAGCTTCTGGGCCGTTCCGCCTTTCACGGCGCCGTCCGCGTCAACAATTTCCACCGTTAGCCGAACGTTTTTGTCCGGTGGGAATTGATCCGCGGTGATATTCGCCCAGCCCACATAGAGAGCCTCTGCCTGCGGCTCCACGGTGAATCGAACGGCCGGGCGGCCAGCGGCCAAACTGAGCGGAAAATTCATCCGCGCGGGCTCCACGGGCCGCGTGGACGAAGTTTCCTCCGCGGAAAAATAGGCCACCATTTCGGGGTTGCCAAATGGGAGCAGGCCGCGCTCGGTGAATTGGCCTCGATCCGGCCAGCTCAGGTTGCAGAGGAGTCCCGTGACCCGGCCTTCGCGGATTGCGTCGTAAATGTCTTTCTGGAGGCCGCGATACGGCATCGAAACCGGCGCGATCCGGTCCCGGCGGGCAAAAAGCAGGATGCACGCGCTCGTCGCCAATCCTTTTGTCTGTATCCGGCTCGTATGGTAGAAAACGTGTTCCAACCGGTAGTGTTGCTGGAAATACTCGGATGAGACCATTTCCGGGTTGAGCGTGCGGGGAAAGTAATAGTTGGGGGTCTCGTTGTAGTACAAAGCGAAATAGTCGATTCCGGTCCGCTCCAGGTACGCCGGCGTCAGACCTTCGCTGGGGTGAGTGACCTGGTTGTTCATGAGGCCGCCCAGATCGACGATCCTCCGGCCCTTCAGATAGAACGGAATCTCGCCGGCCTGGCAAACCGCCACTGTGCGGTTCCTTGGGATCATTCTGTCCAGTTCTTGCCCGGCCATTCCCATCGGGTGGATGTCGAGGCTTTCGGCGGAAAGCCAGAATCGCAAGATGGGCGCCGCCAGTTTCGGCGAACGGCGAAGCGCCAGCAGATTCTCCACCAGTTGCGGCGTGCGGTCAACCTCGGGTGGCGGCGATCCCACGAGATTGACCAGCGGGGCATTGTATCCCGGGACCGGGATCAGTACCGCCGTGGGCGAAAAGAACTGGGCCATCGGGCAGCGAACCAAAACCAGATTCACGAACACGAGAGCCGCAACCGCCGCCACTGCCACCCAACGCCGCGCCCATCGCGGCAATGCCACGGTCATGGACTCCAGAAGCGCGTCCAGTCCGTTCGCCGCCAGCAGAAACATCGCGGGCAGGATGGGAACCATGAAGCGCGAGAAGTAGATCTGGTAGTCGCCGCCCACGCGAATCACAAAGGCAATCCAAGCGGCGGTGAACGCAAGCAGAATTCCATTCTGGCGCGCGCGTTTACGATCCAGCAGGAGGAAAAGGCAAGGCCAGAAAAGCAGAGGCCAGCGGACCTCGGAAAAGAAATTCGCCACATAGCCCAGGCCGAGGCTGAGCGGGGGCACGGCCCTGATTCCGCCCTTGAGATACACCGAGTTGGAGAGCGGGTATCCGTAGTACAGCCACATGCAGGCCGTGTAAACGCCGAAGCCCGCGCCATAAAGAAAGAGCCCGGAAATGAGCCGCCGGACAGCCGCCTTGCTGCGACGGAACGCCAGCGCGAGAAGTTCGATGGCGCACGCCGTCACCATGAGGAGCGGCGCTTCGGGGCGGGTGATGGTCGCCAGCAGAAATACGATGGCGTAACCGGGGAATCGACTGCCGCTCTCGAACTCCCGAATGAACAACAGGATCCCCGACATGGCCAGATACGCGAAGAAAACGGTCTCCATGCCGTTCTGCGCGGCGATGAGAAAATGCGTGCTAGTTGCCAGCAATAGGGGCGCGGTTAGACTGACGAGCGTGGACTGGCTATTGTGTGTGCAGGACCAACGGAACGCGCGGGCGATTACCGCTATGCCGAAAATCACGCCTAGGAATCGGGACAATGTCGGGATGGCCAGTTTGAGAGAGGCGCCGCACGCGAGCATCACGACCCACAGGAAGTCGGAGTAGCCCCATACGCGTTCGCCGGCGTTATAAACAAGCCCGTGGCCGTGCGCCAGGTTCTCCGCGTAGCGGAACGCGATAAAGGAATCCTCGAAGATTCCCACGTAACTCACGATCGAGAGAAACAAGAACAGGAGGGCCAGGACTGTCAGCAACGCGGCCCGAGGCGAAAAACGCGCCACCCTCCACATCCTCCGAGTGATTTGCGCGGTGGCCGCGTCGGCCGCTCTGGGAGGCGTAGGCGGGCTCATCAGAAATCTTCCGCATCATTGTATCATCACGGTCTTTGATGACCCTCGTACATGGAACGCAGAGTACATGGAACGCAGTGATGAAGCGGCTCGCGGCGCCTTTTCGGAGGCGCTCGGCTCGCATGATAGAATGTCGGTTCGCTAGCGGTTGCAGGCTCGCCGCCCGCGGTGCGCTTTCTGGAAATCCAGGTTGCGGATGAGGCCGGGAGCGCGACGGAACGGGGTTATGTGGACCAGTTCGTAGACCCTCAGGCGATAGCCAGGGAATTCGCGGCGGCGGTGGAAACATTCAACCGCGGCGCCGAAGCCCTGGGTTATCGCGATATCGCAGGCTATTATTGGTACCACACCATCGGCCTGCCTGGCGGTCTGGTGACGCCGGGCCTGTACGACTATCGCGGCAGCCTTCCCGACTTCCAGTTCCCGTCCGACATGCGCGGCCTGCGCGTGCTCGATGTGGGCTCGGCCACCGGCTTCTTCGCGTTCGAGTTCGCGCGCCGCGGCGCCGAGGTGGTCTCCGTGGAACTGCCTTCCCTGGACGCGATCGACCGGTTTCCGGGGCAGACTGTCGACCACATCGTCGCAAAGATCAATCACATGAACTTCCCTCCCACTGTGGAGGGGCTGAGCGGTTATGTCAGGACTTACACCGCCGAGGAGCTGTACTTCTATCTCCTCGCCGGGCCGTTCGAGTTCTGCCGCAAGCTGCTCGGCGCGCGCGTCGACCGATGCTACTCAACGGTATATAGGCTGACCAAGGCCAACACGGGCGGGAATTCGACCTGGTGTTTCTCGGCGACATCCTCGTCCACACCCTTCACCCGCTGGAAGCGCTAGCGGCAGTGGCCCCATTGTGCCGCGGCTCTCTGATATTTGCCGGCTTGCTGGCGGGCAGCCCCGCAGACAGGCCCGCTATGGTGTACACCGGCGGCGACAGCCTCGACTCCGACGAATTGAGTTGGTGGCTCCCGAATCGGGCCTGCCTTACGGCCCTGCTGAAGAAGCTCGGCTTCCGTTCGGTGGTTGACGTGGGGAAATACGGCGGCGTCCTGCGGCCATCCGGATTCGTTTTCGAGCGCTCGATTATCCGCGCGGAACGTTGATCGGATGCGGTGCTACAATTCGTTTTAAAGCACGCAGGGGGAACCGGTGTCCTCGTTTATTCAGAACCAGTTCGAGAAGAACGTAATCACAACTTCGGTGGATTACGTTTTCAACTGGGCGCGCAAATCTTCGGTGTGGCCGCTGACGTTCGGGTTGGCCTGCTGCGCCATCGAAATGATCGCAGCCAGCGCATCGCGATTCGATATCGCGCGCTTCGGCGCGGAGGTCTTCAGGCCCAGCCCGCGGCAATCGGACCTGATGATCGTGGCCGGCACCGTCACGCTCAAGATGGGGCCGGTGCTCAAGCGCCTGTGGGACCAGATGCCGGAGCCGAAATGGTGCATGTCGATGGGCGCGTGCTCCAGCGTGGGCGGGCCATTTAATACCTATGCCACGTTGCAGGGCGTGGACCGGATCGTTCCCGTGGATGTCTACGTTACCGGATGCCCGCCGCGCCCCGAGAATCTGTTCTACGGGCTGCTCAAGCTCCAGGACAAGATCGACACGATGACGCTCGCGAAGCGGCCCACCGAGGTCCGCCTGGACGAATCCATGCTCGAGGAATTCAGACGCCAGGTGCGCATCGCGCAGACTCTGAATCCCGTTTAGAGGCGCCTCCCGGTGGGGCAGGCGGTTTCGCTGCCGGGGCGGTTTCAGGTAGCTCCGGCGGAGAGCCCGATGCAGAGGTTAGTTGTCATTGTCGTTCTGATGTGGGCCGTCTCCCCGACCGTGCATTCGCAGACTTACGCCGCCGGCCCGCAGACGCGCACTTATCATTCTGCGGTAGACGACTCCGATCAGCCTTACGCCCTCTATCTGCCCCAGAACTTCGATCCGCAACGAAAATACCCGCTCGTCATCAGCCTGCACGCGGAGGAGACGAACCACGCCGTCAACCTGGTACAGCTTTTCGGGCTCGGCATTCCGCAAACCCAGATCGGGCTGGCCCTTGGCAGGGGATTTCCCCGGCTGCCCGATATCGACTACATCGTCGCCTGCCCGTTTGCCCGCGGCTCCATCGGCTACCAGGGCATCGCGGAGCGGGATACGTACGACGTTCTAGCGGATGTCGAGCGGCGTTACCCCATCGATCCGGATCGTGTTTATCTCACGGGGATATCCATGGGCGGCGGCGGCGCCTTGTGGCTTGCGCTCACGCGTCCCGACGTTTGGGCCGGAGTCGTGGCAATTTGCCCGTCGTCCATTCCGGCCAGCGAACAACTCGCGCCCAACGCTTTGAATCTGCCCATCCGGATCTATCACGGCGACCAGGATATCGCCGTGCCGGTAGCGTCTTCACGCGCCTGGCAACGCCGCCTGAGCGACGCGGGCGATCCGGTTGAGTACTTCGAGCTTTCCGGGAGCAGGCACAACGTTTGGGACGCAGCGTATAAGGCTCGCGGCGAGTTCGACTGGTTCTCCAAGCTCCGCCGCAATCCGCTGCCGGAGCGCGTGCGTCTGGTTGCGCGGGAGTATCGCTACGCCTCGGCATATTGGATTGCGCTTGACGATATTGCTCCGGGCGCCTTGGCCTCTATGGACGCGCAACTCGTTTCACGGACCGAGGCGAAAGCCGCTACGCGCGATGTGAACGCCTTCACCCTGGCCGCTCGCGCTCTCGATTTGCCGGCGTTGGTCACGATCGATGGCGACGCCGTTCGCGTGAAGGCGGGCGCCGGGTTATCTTTTGTCAAGACCGGCGGCCATTGGAAGCAGGGGCGCGCCGAGGCAGGATCGAAGAAGCCCGGCGCCGAAGGCCCCATCGCAACCGCGGAATCCGGCGCGCACATTTATGTCTACGGGACCGCCGACGATCCGCCCCAGGAAGTTCTCGACGCCCGCCGCCGCGTGGCCGAGCGAGCGGCCGATTGGTCGGTTCCCACGATGGCGCGACCCACGCTGAAGCTGGAGGTAAAAGCCGACGCCGCCGTTACCGCGTCCGATATCGCGCGCGCGAATCTGGTTCTGTTCGGGACGCGCGAGACCAACTCGATGATCGCGCGCATCGCCCCCGAAATGCCGCTGGCCCTCAACGCGGGCGCGGCCGATTACGGACTGCTGTTCATCGCGCCCGCGGGCGGGCGTTTCGCGCTGATCAGCTCCGGCCTGCCTTGGTGGACCGGCGCCGCGCAGGCCGCCCGCGGCGGCGATGCCCTTCGCGCCGCTTCCGTTCCGCCTTCTCACCACCTTCGGCGATTTCATCTTGTTCCGGGGCTCGCTTGCCAATGTGGCGGCCGAAGGATCGTTTGACCGAAACTGGAAAGTTCCCCCCGAGGCCGCCGCGAGGATGCTGGCGACCGGAACAGTGACCATTCAAAAATGACACCCGAAGAATTCCGCCGTTACGGACATCAGGCGATCGACTGGATCGCCGCCTTTCTGGAGCACCCGGAGCGCTATCCGGTGCTGTCGCCCGTCAAGCCTGGGGAATTAACCGCCGCGCTGCCTCCCCGAGGTCCCGAGCAAGGCGAGTCGATAGAGACCATCCTCGCCGATTTCGAGCGCCTCATAGTACCCGCCAATACGCACTGGAACCATCCTGGCTTCATGGCGTACTTCGCAAATACCGCCTCCGAGCCGGGCATTTTGGGCGAACTGCTGGCCACGGCTCTGAACCCCAACGGCATGCTTTGGAAGAGTTCGCCGGCGGTAACCGAACTGGAGCAAACCGCGCTACGGTGGCTGCGCCAGTGGACCGGCTTGCCCGAAGATTGGTTCGGCATTACCTACGACACGGCGTCCGTTTCCACCATGCACGCCATCGCCGCCGCGCGTCAGGCCGCCGATCCGGAATCCCGCACACGCGGCACGCCGCAGGGGCTGGTGGCCTACGCTTCCGAGCACGCCCACTCATCCGTCGAGAAGGGCTGCATCGCCGTCGGCATCGGACAGAATAACTTCCGCAAGGTTCCTGTGGATGCGGAGTTCCGCATGAGGCCCGATGCGCTGGCGGAGATGGTGGAGCGCGACCGCGCGGCCGGCCTGCGGCCGTTCTTCGTTTGCGCGACCGTGGGCACGACGGCCACCACCAGCGTCGATCCGGTCCCGCAAATCGCGGACGTGTGCGAAAGCCACAACCTCTGGCTGCACGTGGACGCGGCTTACGCCGGATCGTTGACGATCGCTCCCGAGTTCCGGTGGGCGTATGCCGGCTGCGAGCGCGCCGATTCGCTGGTCACCAATCCGCACAAGTGGCTGCTGACGCCCATGGATTGCAGCGTGTTCTTCACGCGGCGGCCCGAGGTTTTGCGCGCGGCGTTTTCGCTGATTCCCGAGTATCTCCGGACGGCCGGCGACGCGGGCGCGGTCAACCTGATGGATTACGGCGTTGCCTTGGGTCACCGTTTCCGCGCGCTCAAGCTGTGGTTCATCATGCGCTATTACGGACGCGAAGCCTTGGCGGAAATACTCCGCGGGCACGTCCGCCTGGCGCAGGAACTTGCGGCCAAGGTTGATGCGGACCCGCGATTCGAGCGCACCGCTCCCACGCCATTTTCCGTAGTCTGTTTCCGCTACCGCGGTACGGACGATGAAAACCGCCGCATTCAAGACGCCGTCAACGCTTCGGGCGAAATCTTCATTTCCGGCACGGTCCTCAATGGCCGCTTCACCATGCGCGTAGCTATCGGGAACGCAGCCACCAGGCGCGAGCACGTAGAGCGGGCCTGGGAGTTGGTCGTGAAGCGGGTGTCTTAAGTGGGGCAGGTCTCCAGACCTGCCCATCGAAAAAGCGAAGCCTTATGCCCTACTACGAACGTCGTCTCCCACACTGGCAACCCGAGGGTGCGAACCTGTTCGTGACTTGGCGATTGGCCGGCTCTCTCCCGCACGTTTTGAGAGCGTCCGAAGCCGGTGCAGGAACAGCGTTTGCGGAAATGGACCGCGAGCTCGCCCGAGCCGCAGTCGGCCCAACCTGGCTTTCGGACGATAGGGTGGCGGAGTGCCTCGCTGGTGTGTTGAACTACGGCCACACAGAACTTCACCTCTACGACTTGATCGCGTGGGCGATCATGGCGAACCACGTTCATGTCTTGCTCGCTCCCGAGCAGCCGCTCGCACGGATCACCAAGACGCTCAAAGGGTTTTCGGCGCGCCGGGCCAACGAGATACTCGGCCGCCCCGGCCAGCCGTTCTGGCAGGATGAATCTTACGATCATTGGGCGCGGAATCGAGTCGAGTCCGAAAGAGTCCAGCGATACATTGAGGGTAATCCTGTTGCCGCCGGGCTGGTGGCTCGGTCTGAGCAGTGGCGCTGGTCGAGCGCCTGGGGACGGGAAGCTTAGCTCATTCGGTGGGCAGGTCTGGAGACCTGCCTGACTACCACTCCACTACTTCGCCTGGGGTCAGTTCCCAGACTTCCGTTTCCAGATCCGTTATCAGATTGGCAAGCTGCTCCGGACGTCCCGTCAGCGGCGGGAACGTGCCGAAGTGCATCGGAATCACGCGGCGCGGCTTCAAGAGCTTCGACGCCAGCGCGGCTTCGCGCGGGCCCATCGTGAACAGATCGCCGATGGGCAGGATCGCCAACTCGGGATGGTAGAGCTGCTCGATCAGGTGCATGTCGGAGAACACGTTCGTGTCGCCCGCGAAGTAGAGCGCGCGGCCGTCTTCGAAGCGCATCACGTAACCAGCGGCCTCGCCGCCGTAAACGATCTTGCCGTCGTCCATGATCCCGCAGCTATGCACCGCGTGCGTCATCGTGACCGAGGCGCCGCCGCATTGTTGCGTGCCGCCCTTGTTCATGGGCCGCAGGTTTCCCACCGCCTTAGACTCGAGCCAACTGCATGTTTCGTAAATAGCGACTACTTCCGGCGCGAATCGATTTGCTAACCCGACCGCATCATGAATGTGGTCGAAGTGGCCGTGCGAAATGCAGATGGTGTCCACCCGCGAGATCCTATGATCCTGCGGATATGATGGATTGCCCTCCGTCCAAGGGTCCATCAATATGACTTGCCCCGAGGGGAGATGGAACTCGAATGTGCCATGGCCAAGCCAGATGATCTTCATACCCGGATTATGCCACGCAAAGTGGGGAAGGTCGCCAGACCTGCCTTTTCGAAGCCGGCGTGCTTACTTCACCGGCTTCGCCATCGGGTCGAGCGGCTGTCCCGCTTCGGCTGGATAGCCTTTGTTGTCCCAATCCAGCGTCATGTTGTTAGGGATGTTCAGCGCTCTGACTTTTGTGAATCCCATCTGACGCAGTACTTCCATGGCGGGCTTGATATTTGGGCAGTGGTCCCACGGGCAGCAGCCGCAGTAGATCACGATATCGGCGTCCTTGGGTAACTTATAAACCGCGGCGCGCAGCGCCGCTATGCCCTCCGGCAGCGAGGCCGGCCCAACGAAAACCGAGCCCGGAATGTGCTTGCCGCGGTATAGCATCGGGAAGCCAACGTGGTACAAGAGCGGATGTCCGGCGCTCGACCGCAACTGCGCGGCGAGGTCCTTCGGCTGAATCAGCGGAATATCGGCGGCCAGCGCGACGGCGATCGCCAGAAGTACACATACGGCAGCGATTCTCATAAGCAATACCAGTTTAACTTCGTGCGGCTCCCGCCGGAAAGTGCGGTTCCGGGCAGGTCTGGAGACCCGCCCCACTCACGGCAGGACTTCGCGGCCCACGGCCAGATTGAGCTGGCCGGCCGCGGTCATGCATGCGCCAACCAGGTTCAAGTAGGCCACATACGTAGCGCGATAGTCGTGCTGCGCGTCGAGGTAATCGACGAGCGCCGCCTGGCCGTGCAGGTAGGAGTATTCCATGGTGTCCCGTACGTCCTTCGCCATGGGGAGATACTTCTCCCGGTAAGGACGCAGCAATGCGAGCGCGCTTTCAAGCGTGACGTAGGCGGAATCCACGTCGCTAAACACCTGCGCCCGGGCCATCTCCTCGATGCGTTGCGCGTGGCCGATATCGAGTTCCGTGCGCAATTTCTCACCTTGGTTCCGGTCGAAGATGCGCAGTGGAATTTGCAAACCAAATCCGATATAGCGATCATACGGAGGATTGTGCGCCGCGTCGAAGGTGAACGTCGGATCCGTGGAACCGTTGGCCACCGCCAGCTTGTGGTCCGTTCGGGCCTTGTCGATGGCCTGGCTGGCGGCCTTCAGATCGGGCCGGTTATCGGTGGCCACCGCCCGGTACGACTCGAGCGGCTCGACCGGCGTCGAAAACTCGAAAGCGCCGGCGACATCGAAGTCGTTCACGGGAGTGCGGTCATTCAGCAACTGCAAGAGCTGGATCTTGGACGTACGCAGGTTCACTTCCGCGGTCTCGTAATCCGATTCGTACTGCGCCCGCTGAAGCTCGATGCGATGCAGGTCCAACTGCGCCAGGTCGCCCGCCTGATACCGGTCGCGGCTGATGGCCAGCTCGCGGTCGAAGTAGGCCAGATTGTCCGTGGCCAGCGCGAGCACGGCCTTCGCCTGCAGCGTCGCTACGAAGGCGGTCCGCAGGCTGAACAGCAGGGTCCGGATCAAGTCCGCCTGCTGCGATTCCGTGATGGACGTAGCCTGCTGCGCGCTTTCCTTTCGCAGCTCGCGCTTTCCTTCTCGCTCGTGCAGGTAATTGAGCGCGATCATCGGAAAAGCGCCGGTAAGCGGCTGATACGGATTCCTGGTGAACAGCTGAAGCTGGTCTAAGCTGAACGACGCGCCGGGATTCGGCCGCAGGAACGCGGTGATTTCGGAGGCCTTCGATTCGTCGATGTCGATCTCGCCGGCGCGAAGGGCGGGGTTGGCCGCCTGGAATTTCGCGCGGACCTGATCCCACGTGAGCGCCGCCTTGGGCGTCTGCGCCGGCGCGATAGTCGCGGCAGCCGCGGCGACGATCCAGATTACGATCCGCACCGGGCCTGGAAAACGGGGCTTTGGGCGGTCTAGAGAGTGATTCGCTTGCCTCATATCACACCTGCAACGTATCGCCGTCTCGCGCCACCAGGGCATACAAAACCGGAGCGAGGAAAATGGAAAGCAGCAGCCGGGAAGCCAGCCCCGCCACAATCACGATGGCGAATGGCTTCTGCGAATCGCTGCCGATCCCCGTGGACATGGCCGCGGGCAGCAAACCGAAACAGGCCACCAGCGCGGTCATCATGATGGGACGCAGCCTCATCAGCGAAGCTTCGTGCGTCGCGGTCAGGATGTCTTTGCCCTCCAGCCGCAGTTTGTTGATGAACGAGTACAAGATGACGCTGGTCTGCACGGCCACTCCCATCAGCGCGACGAACCCCAGCATCGACGAGACGCTGAAATTCGTATGCGTCAAACGCAACGCGAGCAACCCTCCCACGGGCTCGGTCAGCAGGACGCTGATAAAGATGATCAACGGGAATTTCAGGTTGCCGTACAGCGCGAACAGGATCATGAGAATCAGCACCACCGTCAGCGGCAGGATGATCTTCATCTGTTGCTGCGAGGCCAGGTAGTCTTTGTACTCTCCGCCCCAATCGAATTTGTATCCGATCGGGAGCGAGATCGCCCGCTCGACCTTCTGTCTCGCCTCGCCCACGGCGCCGGCCAAATCGCGGCCCTCCACGCTGAATTGCACGCCGATGTACCGCGAATTGGATTCCCGGTAGATGAGCGACGCCCCGCTTTCGACCTTGATGTCGCAGAACTGGCTTAACGGCAGGTACTGCCCGTCCGGCGTCGCGATCAACAGGTTCCTGATGGCGTTCTCGTCGCTCCTGAACCCTTCCTGCATGCGAACAACGAGATCGAACTGGCGCTCGCCTTGAATCACCTGAGTGGCAGCCTGGCCGCCGAGCGCCGTGCCGACGATCGTATTGACATCGCTTACGTTCAATCCGTAGCGGGCCAGTTTTGCGCGGTCGGGGGTGATGATCAGGCTGGGCTGGCCGGTTTCCTTCACCACCGTGATCTCCGCGATCCCCGGCGTGTGTTGGAGAATCTCTTTCACCTGTGCGGCTTTGTCGTTGAGCAGGTTAAGGTCCGGCCCGAAGATCTTCACAGCCAGCGCGCTCTTGAGCCCGGTCTCGGCCTCGTCCACGGCGTCTTCCGCGGGCTGCGTGTAATTGAAGATAATTCCGGGAAAGGCCGCGAGTTTTTTCTGCACGGCCTCGATCAACCGCGGCTTGGTGTGGATTTCGCCGCTCCAGGAAGGATCGCCGTATGGTTTCAAGCCTACGTAGAATTCGTTGTTGTAGAATCCCGTTGGGTCCGTGCCGTCGTCCGGCCGCCCCAATTCGTTGGCCACGGTAGTCACTTGCGGGAAGGTCAGGAGAATCTCGCGGATCTGGGGCGAGAGCTTGGAGGCTTCCTCGAAGGAAACGGTATAGGGCGTCGTGGCTCGCACCCAGAGCGCGCCCTCGTCAAGATGCGGCATGAACTCGCCGCCGATAGACGGGATCAACGTCAACGCCGATCCGAAAATGGCGACCACGATAGCGACCGTAACCAGCCGGTTACGCAGGCACCAGCCCAGAAGATGGCCGTAGCCCCCGCGCAGCCACTCGTAAAACCGCGCCCTGGGTTCGTGAACGCGCTTCCCGAGAAAGTACGAGCACAAAACCGGCAGCAGGGTCAGCGTGCAAAGCAACGCTCCCAGCAGGGCGAACGACATCGTATCCGCCATGGGCTGGAAGAGCCGTCCCGAAGGGCCGCTCAGCACGTAGATGGGCAGGTATCCCGCGATGATCACCGCGATCGCGAAGAAGATGGGCCGCTCCACGTCCCGCGACGCCGTACGGATGATATCTACCAGCGAATACTCCGTGCCATACCGCGCCGCCAGTTCGCGGAAAATGTTCTCCACCATGACTACCGAGCCATCGACGATGATTCCAAAATCGATCGCGCCGATGGAAAGCAGATTCGCCGGGATGTGCCGCCAGTCCAGGCAGATAAACGAGAACAACAATGCGAACGGAATGGTCACCGAAACGATGAGCGCCGTACGCACGTTCACCAGGAACAGGATCAGGATGATCAGAACCAGAATCATCCCGCGGAGCAGATTATGCTCCACGGTCTTCGTGGTTTCCCCGATCAGCCCCTGGCGGTCGTAATACCCTACCACCTTCACGTCCGGCGGAAGAACGTGCTCGTTGAGATCCTTGGTCATAGCCTCCACGCGCTTGAGGATGACCTGCGCCTGCTCGCCCACGCGCATCAGGATGACGCCCTCCACGGCTTCGTCCTGATGCATGTAGCCGAACTGGCCGAGCCGGGGAGCGTACCCGATTTGCACCTGCGCGAGGTCTTTCACCCGCACCGGAATTCCGTTCTTTTCCTGGACGATGATGTTGCCGATGTCCTCGGTGTTCTTGATGAGGCCCAAGCCGCGGATGTAGAAGAACTGGCCGCCTTGCGAATAAAAGCCGCCGCCGGCGTTGGAGTTGTTGCTGCCGAGTTGATTGAAGATCTGGGGAACCGTGACGCCATACGCAAAGAGCTTGTTCGGATCGAGCAGCGTCTGGTACTGCATCGTGGTGCCGCCGAATCCGGAATCGTCCGCCACGCCCTGGATCGAGCGGTAACGCCGCTCGAGCACCCAGTCCTCAAGGACTTTCAAGTCCTGCGGAGAACGGTCGGGGCTTTGCAGCACGTAGCGGTAAATCAGCCCGCTCGGGCTGAACATCGGCGAAAGGCTGGGAGTCAGCCCGGCAGGCATCTGAGCGTTGGCCATGCGCTGAAAGGCCTGTTCGCGGACGAAGTACGGGTCCACGCCGTACTCGAAGTTCATGGCGATAAACGACAGGCCGTACAGCGAAATCGAACGCAGGGAATCGAGCCTCGGAATTCCGTTCAATTCGATTTCAAGCGGAATCGTGACCAGACGCTCCACCTCTTCCGAGGCATGTCCAGGCCACTGCGTGATGAGTTCCACGTGCGGCGGCGAGAGATCCGGATAGGCGTCAATCGGCAGCTTCTGGAACGACAACACGCCCCATCCCATAATGGCCAGAGCCGTAATGATAATCAGGAACGGCTGCTTCAGCGCGAAGGAGACCAGTTTGGCGATCATGGCGTCTCCCTCACTGAATTGCAGTGGCGAACTGCACGAATACGCTTCCGTCTGCCAGCACGTTCTCACCGCGCCGGAGGCCGCTGGTGATGGCCACCCTCCCATCCTGCTGCGTGCCGATGGTTACGGAGCGTTGCTCGAACTGTCCGGCGTCGTGCTGGACGTAGACGATGGGCTCGTTCTTGTCGTCGCGCAGCACGGCGGCGACGGGAACCGCCAGAATGCTCGACTCGCTGTTGGTGTGGATCACGGCTTCGACGAACATGTCTTTCTTCAGAAGGCCATCCGGATTCTGCGTGACGATTCGCACCGGCGTGGTCCGCGTGCTCGGATCGACGTAGGCCCCTACGTAGTTCAGCGTTCCTTTGAACGTCTTTCCGGCGGCGGGGTTGCTTTCGTCCACCGGATCGCCCACGCGCACCAGCGGCAGGTCGCGATCGAAGATATGGCCTTGCACCCAAACCGTGGAGACATCGCTGAGCATGAAGCAGACCGTCGATCCGGCCTGAATCAGCATTCCCGGATTCACCAGTTTCTGCACCACTACGCCCCGGATCGGCGACCGCACCGCCAGTTCCGTGCCGATCGGCGAGCCTTGCGTTTCGGCCCGGTCGATTTCCTGCGCCGTAATGCCGAAGATGCGCAGCGCCTGCAGGCTGTTCTGCGTGTCGGTCATGGAATCGTTATAATCGGCTTCGGCGCTTTCCACGTCCTTCGTGGCGACCGCGCCGCGCGCGAGCAGATCTTTCATGCGGTCCACGATTCTCTTGGCCAGCGCCTCCCGATTCCTAGCCTTGCGGTACGTAGCCACGGCGTTGGCCACATCCGGGCTTGCGACGAACAAAAGCGGGTCGCCCTCTTTCACCTGCGAGCCCAAATCCACGACAATGCGCGATATCGGCCCGTTCACCTGCGTGATGGCCTGCGTGGTATGGTCGGCGTCCCAGTCAACCGTGCCGGTCGTGGGGATGGCGACCTGCCATGTCCGGCTTTCCACGGGAACCACTTTCAGATGCGCCAACTGTTCCGGCGGCACGGTAAACAGCGCGGCCCGCACGGTCTTCGGCTCCGCGGAAGCCGGACTTTCGCCCTTGTTGAAGCTTCCGCAGCCCATTGCTGCTACGCTCAAACCGATCGCAAGAGCGCACGAGACGGCGCTCCGCGGTTGCAAGCTAACACGCATGACGGCTCAACCCTCCTAAGCCCGGCTACAACGAAATGCATGATCCGGCGCCGGCGCGAAAGCCGGAGCCCGATCGCCATTCAAGACGGGTCTAGGCGGGGGGAGCGCGCGAGGACTCGCGATCCAGACTCAGTTCGCGCGGACGCGAAATGCCACTGGACCCCTCCAGTCTGCCGGGCCGGAGCAGAGGCGCCGCGGCCATGGGAGCCGCAGGCGCAGCCATGGATGCGTACGCCACCTGGCAAAGCGGGCAAGGGCGCTGAGAAGAGTGATCGTGGAGCGCGGCGAAAGCCGCGGTCTGCGCCCACACCATTGCGCATACGAGCGCAATGAGCCAGATAGCGTGCTTTACGCGAGAGCGGTGCATCGCGGGTTGCGTACTATTATATACGCTACTGGAAGACGTGGCGTTACCGACCGCATACCGACCGCATACAGTACCGCGCATTCACCCGACCGGCAGCGCAATAAGACGCACTATTAGCCAACTTGGGAAACCGCTCGGAGCCCCTTCGGTTTTTTCGGGAGCACTGTCGGCCTATGATATACTGGAAATGCCTTTTGAGAGTCCTGCCAGAGCTTGGCCGAATCGGATCTGCCTTGTTTTAGCCCGCACAATTGAAAGACAGAAAGACAGACAGACAACTAGTGAAGAATATTTTTGTAGGCAATCTGGATTTCGGCGCAACCGAATCGTCCGTGAGATCCCTTTTTGAACAGTACGGGACAGTGGACCGAGTGAATCTGGTGACGGACCGCGATACGGGTCGATCGCGCGGATTCGCCTTTGTCGAAATGTCGGATTCCGCTCAGGCCGATCAAGCCATCGCGGCCTTGAATGGATTCAACGTGGAGGGTCGCGCGTTGAACGTCAACATAGCCCGCCCGAAGACGGAAGGCGGCGGGCGCGGGGGATCCTCCCGGGGTCCTCAGGGCGGCGGACGGCAGCGGTTCGAGCGCCGCTGGTAGAACTCGCCGGGGCGGCTGGCTGAGGCCGGCCGCACGGCGCTTCGTCGCCGCAAGGAGAATATGGAGAGTTTCAAGAAGCGCCAAAAGGAAGCGCGGCGCTTGGAGCGGCAGAGGGATAAGACCGCCCGCCGCTTTGAGCGCAAGCAGAATCGAGGGAGTGCGGTGGTTGACGCGCCGCCGGAAGGCGATCAAGCGTCCCCCGACCAAAGTCCCGCTGCGCCAGAGCCCGCTACCGATGCGTAGATCGTGAGGGTCCAGGCCGAGACGCGCCTGGCAGTCCGTTCAAAGGGAGGCGCTATGGAAGTCAGATACATGGGTTTCGAGCAGATGCGGAATGCGCGCTCGTACCGGTTTGACGTAGTGGAAAAGGGCCAACCGGCGAGGCATTTCACGGTCACCACGGATCTGTCGCTGTTCCACACCCATGGCGTCGGCATTCAGGAAGGCCCGGCTCTTTCCGCAAGCAAACTCACGGCCGATCTGGAAAACAACGCCGCCGGGGCGCACGAGCTCACTACTGAAGATCTACTCTCTTACGTGAATGCGCGCGCCGCCGAGACCGCGCGGCGTATCGAGAAGCGTAAGGCGCCCCGGCGGCCCGTTGCACGGGCGGAGGGGCAATCGTCCTGGGGAAACTCGGGGCCGAGAGGCTATTAGCCGGTCTGACCCATTCGAGGACACTTTGTCTGTCACGTTAAGCGGGAGCGGGGAATTCGATACATACTGGAAGCTGGCGTCGGGAATCATTTCAACGTAGGAGAACGGATTTGGCTGAGGTACGTCTACAAGAAGGCGAAACGCTGGAAAACGCGCTGCGCCGCTTTAAGAGGAAAGTCCTCCAGGAGGACATCATCAGGGAAGTCAAGCGGCACGCCTTTTATTTAAAGCCGGGCCAGAAACTCCGCGTCAAGCAGGCGCTGGCCCGCAAACGCGCTCGAAAAAAGAATCGACGGGAGACTGAGTAGCGCGGCCGCGTCATTCGCGGTCCATTTCTCCGGTGAAGCCGATCCTGCGCGCTTCCGTCCGGACGGCCAGGGAGAACTTCTCGGCTACCGCGATGGTTAGTACGTGGCTCCAGGGAATCAGCATCCTGATCCAGCCGGCGGCGGGATTCTCCTGGCGCTTATCAGTCTCGACTTCGATCCACACGCCGATGGCCCCGTCGGCGTCGAGCGATCTTGCGAAGAGAACGTGGCTGTCGTCAACTCCGCGAATATCCAATTGCGTGGCTTCTTCGGGGCGAAGAAACAGTTTCACGCCATGCAGATTCGCCCAGGCTCGACTGACCACGACCGCTACGTTCGCGCCCTTGTCGATTTGCATTGTGTTTGCGGGTTTGGCCCCGATCCGGATCTTCTCCGGATCGGGGCTGGGATTACGCCTGAGACCGCTCCGTTACCAGCGTTTGCGCCCGAAGCCGCCACCGCCGCCACCGGAACGCTCCGTCTTCGGACGCGCCTCGTTGACATTCAGGGTGCGCCCATCGAGATCCTGGCCGTTGACGCCGGCGATAGCCTTATCGCCCTCCGCGTCGTTCGTCATCTCGACAAAGCCAAAGCCGCGAGGTTGACCTGTGTCGCGATCCGTAACGATGTTAACCCGTCCAACTGCGCCGTAGGCTTCAAACAAGCCACGGACAGATTCTTCCGAAGCCCCAAAACTGAGGTTTCCAACGTAAATGTTCTTCAAGTTTACTTTTCCTATTCTGATCTGAAGGCGGCAAATTCGGTAGGTGGACGAAAGTAGCGGAGTAAACGCTATGAAAGTCAGCCTAAAATCGGCGGGAGCATCAAATCACCACTATTATCGCACGGCCGGGAGCGCAACGGGTTAAAATAGTATAGAGTCTTTCCGGCCCGTAGGTTCGAGTCCGCTCCCGCACCGGCAAAACGGCCGGGTTCCGCAGTTGTCCGATAGAAGAAAGAAGGGTTCTCCGAATGCTGTACGAAAGCACGAGAGGCTTGTTGCAGAGTATTCTCCTATCGCTCGAAGCGGGCGGTCAAGCCATGTGGGACGATCACGCCGAATCCGGGAATACCTGTCTTTACGAAATGCACCAGATGTCCGGGTCGCTCCACAAGGCGTATCGTTCCGACCATATGAATGCGAACTCGCGGGCGCAATCCGGTTTCCCCCAGAAATTGAACCGGGCCATGCCGCACGCGAGGATGATGGTGATCGCCATTCGGCATAAAGACCGGGCACAGGCGATTGAAAGCGGCAAGGCGGCTCTGGCCGAAATGAACGACGCCAACCCCGCGATCGCTAGTGGCGCGGAATCGGGCGCCGAAAACGGAGCAGCCCAGCTTATGGCCTCCCATCAAGCGATCGCCGCCGGCAGCCGCCGCCGGGTGGGGGCAGGCCAAACGTTCTCGGCAGGTATGCGACCGTCAAGCAGGAAGTGAAATCTCCGATGAGCCAGGCCTTCACGTATATCGACGTTGCTGGGAACCAGGCGCAGTATACGGTCTCCGATAAGGACCGCCATAACGAGTTTTGCTGGCGCACCGATCACGGCGACCACGGCGTTGCCCTGTCATACGAGGACGCCCAGTATTGGGCAAGGACGGCGCTAAAAGGAAGCATGGCGGCAAACCGTCGATCTGACGAAGCCGTCAGGATCGGAAGGTACTCGCCGCGCTGGTGATCGCAGTCGATCCGCCCAGGCTCCAAGAAGTGCGGAAGCGTTCTACCGTTGGCCACCCAACGGCCTGCCTCCACATGGCGGCGTAGCGATGAAGTTCGCGCCCAAAGAGCCGGGGGCTAAGTGGCCCGGATCACGGAGCACGACACACTGCCGCCATCCGCGGCAACGTCCTCGCGGGGCAAGGTAGTTGTGCCGCCAATGTCGTTTCCGATGGTTGTGTAATCCACCATACCCGCCTGAGTTAGCCCCTTGGCCCGATCCGCCGCGCTGTTACCGAGGGTGAATCCGAATCCCCCGCCGCTGCGCGGGCCAAATGAACGCTCCGCATCGTGAAAGATGTCGATTTTGTCGCCGGCCGTTTGCTCCACGCGGAGGTGGCTCGGCGCGCTGTAGGCAACCGAGACAGTATCTATCTCCGGCCCAAGTACCGAAGCTGCAATCGCGGCGCCCCCCTTGGGCTGTCGTTTCACTTGGTTGCTGACGGTGGCCACGATTTCGTAGCACTCTGCTGCAGCATAAGCCCTAATGACGCGGTCCAGAATGGCCTGATGGGCCCGGGCTGGCCTGTGGGTCTGGGCGGAGACTGCGAGAGCGCGAAGCAGGATCGCTATCACTCGCCGCCAGAGCTGGGAAAAAGGGAGACGAGGGGCTATCGCGTGCCTCATGAGGGGCCACCTCCAAGGGTGATTGTACACCCGCAGTTAATCCAAAAGCGGCGGTTTGAACGCCGCCACACAAGCTCGCTCCTTGAGCCACATGTATTTGCATCGAAGGCAGTTGTTACCCAGTGGGTGAACTGCGCAGCGGTTGAAAACCATGGGCCTTGGGCCAGTAAGCCACGCCGGTTAAGTCCGTTTCCGGGTCTTATGCTTTTGTATCAGGGCATGGCTTGAGCCGTGCCACAAGTGCCGCACAATCATGGGCTTCAGATGGAATGAGAAGGCCGGTCCCTCAGAACGGGATGCGTTATGCTCCCAATGTTAGACGCACTCAAGGTGCAAAAAGGAGACCGGCCATGAAGAAGAATAGCACTGAACCGTCGAGCGGCAAACGGCAGACGCGCAAGCCAAGCGAGAAGAACGTGATCGTCGGAATTGATCTCGGGGACCGCAGCTCAAGCTATTGCGTCCTGAGCCAGGCGGGGGAGATTGTCCGCACCAGCACCGTGGCGACCACCAAGAAGGACCTGAATCGCATCTTCGGAGCGCTGCCGCACAGCCGCCTGGCGTTGGAAGCGGGTACGCACTCGCCCTGGGTGAGCCGGCATCTGAAGGCGCTGGGGCACGATGTGATTGTGGCCAATCCGCGGCGCGTGCGGCTGATCTCGGCCAGCAGCCGGAAGAACGACCGGCTGGACGCGGAGACGCTGGCGCGGCTGGCGCGAGTCGATCCGAAGATGCTGTTTCCGATCCGTCACCGTGGGGAAGAGGCGCAGGCGGATCTGACGACGATCCGCGCACGGGCCGCGCTGGTGGAAGCTCGCACGATGCTGATCAACGCGGCGCGGGGTCTTACGAAATCGTTTGGGGAGCGGCTGAAGAAATGCGACGCACGGTATGTGAACGAGGAGTTGGCGAAGGATCTGCCGGCCGCGCTGCAGGCGTCGATCGGACCGCTGCTGGAGGAGATCGGGCATCTGAGCGCGCGCATTCAGGAATACGACGAGGCGATCGAACGTCTGGCGCGGGACAGCTATCCGGAGACGTCCTTGCTGAGGGCGGTATCGGGGGTAGGGGCGCTGATCGCGCTGACGTACATGCTCACCATCGATGACCCGCATCGGTTCCAGCGGAGCCGGGAGGTGGGGTGTTATCTGGGGATGCGGCCGCGGCGGAAGCAGAGCGGGGGCAAGAATCCGGAGCTGGGCATCAGCAAGGAAGGAGACGTGTATCTGCGGAAGTTGCTGGTACAGGGAGCGCACGTGATTCTGGGGCGGCATGGGTCGGATAGCGATCTGCGGCGGTTCGGGCAGCGGTTGGCGGCGCGCGGCGGCAAGGGAGCCAAGAAGAAAGCGCGGGTGGCGGTGGCGCGGAAGTTGGCTGTGCTCCTGCATCACCTGTGGGTGACGGGGGAGGTTTACGAAGCGGTGCGGCCCAAACCGGAACCGGCGCTAGCCGCGGTGGCCTGACAGCCGATGGCCGCTCGCGTGGACCAAGCGGGAAGAGTGCGTGGAGACGAGTCAACGGAAATGACCGAGATCAACGTCACGGAAACGGGAAGACACGTACCGCCGAGTTCGGGTGACTGCGGGCAGGGGCTGGACCAAAGCTTACCGGCCACGGTGAGCGGAAGGTCGTGCTTTAGATGGCAGCACCCGGAAGTAATCGAGAACGCCAACCGGCACGAGCCCCAGTGGCTCACTTACAGTGCGAATGGAAGCAGGGCGAACCGGGCGGACGAGTCTATCGGCAAAGGCGCGGGCGGGGCGGCGAAACTCCCCCTGCCGTCGGGCCGGCTGCCATGGTCCCCTCCACTGTGGCGTTGCTTGGGAGCGATCCGTCCCGGCTTCTCTTCGGCTCACGAACTCCCGCTGGTCGTCGCACGCGGCCGACAGCCGATCCGGTGCAGGAGCGCCTCCCGTTGGTTGGCGAGAGGCCCTGTGCTGTGCTCGGGGCGCTCAAAACCAAAACCTTTCAAAGAAGAAAAACACAACGCTGAAGGTTGCGAGTTCCGTCCGCCTCCCGTTGGTTGGCCCCCGGAAGACGAAAAAGGCCGAAAGAAAAAAGTTCTTGACAGAGAGCGGCCTTCTCATGGAAGCCCCTGCGCAGACAGGGGCCGAAGCGCAATTCCTCTCCATCTGGGCGGCACCCTCGAAAACACACGAGTCGGATTCTGTAAGCCCTGTGTTTTCATTACAATCGTTGGCCAACAGCGGCGGCCAGGGAACACGACTAAAGCCGTGCCCTGATACAAAGCCGATCATCCTAGGTCCGGTAGACTGCCGGATTTAGGTTGAACCAAGTCGGCGGGCGCGGGCGGGAAATCGGAATGGTCATTCGCGGACATCCCTGAAAATGCTGGCGCCGGTGGGCCGAGCCCCCAAAAAACCAAAATGCTCACCCCCGGGTGGGGGTGAGCATTTTCCCCTGTTTCACCAGGGGTGATGTTCGATGGGAGAATCAGTTTCGACGGAATCGCAACCGCCAAAACTCTCGTAGTTGGATCTTATGGCCCAACGGCTTCCAAGTCAAGCGGGAATTACGATCTTTCCAGAGCGCCCGTAAGCTACTCGTAATGTAAGACTTGAGGGATTCCTCCATTTGCCCGCCGCTGTGGCGGGAGCGGCAAAATGCCGCGCCTCAGCCTGAGGATTTCTCTCTAATTCAAACAAAGAGCGGCGCTTATGTGTCAGGAACCGCGGTTTTCGAGGTGCAGCATGATCATGGGCTCGGCTTCTTCGCCTTTCTTTCCTCGTAGCAGGAACCGTCGGACGCCGCCCACGAAGAGCCCCGATACGACCGCGAAAGCCAGTAGTATCCCAATGAGAACAAAGATGTTAATGACCAGATTCCCGATGTTGTCCCTGGCCGACGGGGCGGGCTGGTTGAGCGTAACTACGGCCTGATAGCGAATCTGGGCCAGAATGCGCTCGGCTTCGTCCGGGTCCGGCGGCGAAAGGATTACGCCCACCAGCGGGCCGGCGCGTTTCGTCACGGCGCCCGGCAGCTTGGCGAATTCGTTTACCCGGTCCATAGCCATCTGATTGGTGGGGTAATTGAACACGGCCAGCGCCGTGTCCCCTTTGGGGCCGTGTAACAGGCCAAACTGCGCTTCGGCGCCCATGTGGAACCCGGCCACCGAGGGTGGAATGCCGGGGTCGAACTTCTGTAAGCTCGCCGGCCCTACGATATAGCGTTCGCTGTTCGCAACCAGGCTGGCGCGCGGAAACAGCCCCGGCAGCGTGGGCAGGCTGGTCGTATCGAGATTGCGCAGGCTCGCGATAACGGCGTCGCTTTCGGCCGAGGAAGGCTTGTAGCCGTTGAACGCAAGCACGTAATTGCCGCGCGCCAGCAAGAGGCTCGAGGCTGTCTCCGCCGCCAAAGTCGCCGCTGCGGACTGGGTGGCTTTGGGGTCGCGCAACCATTGGAAGGCGGCCAGCGCGCCAGTGGAATCCTGCAGGCGGTACGCCGCCACGGTCAGCTTCGAGCCGCCGTTCCGGTATTCGGCGGTTTCGCTCTCCTGAAGCCCGTACTCATCCCAGACCGCGCGGTCCGCAAGGGCGATCAGGGCAGAATGCGTGCGCTGGAATGGGCCGATGGAGTCGGGAAGTATGGCGGCCGCGGCCAGGGCGGGAAGCAACAGAGCCAGAAAAGGTCTCATCTCACTAGATTAGACGCCGGAAGCCCCTACGTCGAGCCCGAAAAGGGCGCCCCGAACGGGCTCGCGACGGGTATGCGGCGCCGCGCTCGAATCCGCGGAGCCAATCAGAAGTAATCTTCGAAATCGGGAGCGTTCTGCAGGAAGACACGGGAAAGGAACGCGGAGCCGAAAAGGCCTCTACAGCGCGCCTTAGCCACCAGCCGGTATCCGGACTGGGCGCAAGCGGATGCCGTGGCGCTATCCGATTCCCGGACGACGCACCAAGTGGTCACGGCGCGGGTGGAGTACTCATTCGCGACGTGATCGAGAGCCAACGCTTCCAGGCCTTGGCCCTTGTGGCCAGCCGCCGTCCAGACGAAAGAGATAATCACGTCGCCCGCTGACGCGAACGGCCAGCGATAATACTTGGGCAAGACGCAGACGCGGTGGACAAGCGCCCCACCCTGCCGAATCAAGAGAATGGAGTATTCGCGGCCTCTAAAGATCCTGAGCCAATGGCACAATGTCCAGAGCAGGGACTGAGCCGGGATACCCTGGATATAAGGGTGAGATGGGCTAGGCCTCCATGTTTCAAGGCTCCACCCGGAGCCTTCGGGCGCCCGGTGCTCTCTCAACGGCTTCGCACCCGGCAGTCTCCTGAAAATCAGATAGGCCGCTTCGCGGCCGGCCGGTGCAATGTGTAGCGCTGAGCCGGCCGTCTCCGGCTCACGAAAACTCAACTGCGCTCCCATGGATCTGTTTGCGTGTCACACCCGCGCTCCATCAACATATCGGCCGGCGTGAAGGCGAAGACCAACCTTCGGGAATTGTCCCTACCTCCACAATAGGCGGCGAGGAGTCCAGTATCGGCGTTTCTTTCGGCCACCGCGGGTTTTCTTTCGGTTTCGAGCGATTCAGCACGGGGAGAATTGGCTAGATTGGTTGATACTAAGAATCGGGGCGAGTCGACGTGGCAACGGTTAAGGGTGCCGGAGTGGGCGAACAGGGCATGTCACTGTGGGATCGAGCTCTCGCGCGAGGCTTGGCCGCGGGAAAAGCTCGTATCGTGGCGATCACGAGTATCCTGCTGCTCGTGATCGTTTACTTCGACTGGGTAACGGGGCCGGCTATTTCGTTAGGCCTGTTCTATGAGCTCCCCATGCTGCTGGCGTCGATTGTGCTCTCGCCCTTCGAAATCGTCGCGCTCGCGCTTCTGTGCACTCTACTCCGGCTGCGCTTTGGGCCTGACTACGCTGGTATCGACTTCTATCTGAGATTCGGTTTCGGCGTCATCTCCTTTACCTTGACGGGACTGTTCGGGTCCGTCCTCGTCAAGAACCGGAAAATGGCGGAAGAGCACGTTCACGCCATGGGGAAGGAGCATGCCCTGCGGCATCGGGCCGAAGAGCACCTGCGTACTTTGGTGCAAAGCAGCCCGGCCGGAATCCTGACTCTCGACAGCGGGGGCCGGGTTTTGGCCGCCAATAATGCCGCCGCCGAGATCTTCGGGCTGCCGCCGGGGGTGAGCCTGGCCGGCAAATCGATCGAGCGGTATCTTCCGGTCTTGTCCGACGCTTTACACATGGTGATGGGAGACCCTCCCTTCCGCACGGCGGCCCAGGCCCAGGGCCGGCGGGACAACGGTGAAGTATTCCTCGCCGACACGTGGTTCTCGACGTATTCCGAGCCCGAGGGCAGTCGGCTGGCCGCAATCGTCGTGGATTCTTCGGACGAAATGAGGAGCCGCGAAGAAGAGAACTTGCGACAGCTCGGAAAGTACAGCCGGATCATGGCCGGCGCGATGCTCCACGAGATTCGGAATCTCTCGAGCGCCATCGCCGTGGCCATTTCGAATCTCCCGGGCAGGAACGGCGGAAGCAGCCCGGAGATGGAAGGACTGGAGCACCTCGCCGAAGGACTCGCCCGGGTAGCCTCGCTCGAGCTCACCCCTGGAAGAGCCGGGAACCTGGAGTCCATCTCGCTGAAGCAGGTTCTGGACGATCTGAGAATCGTCGTCGAGCCAAGCTGGCGCGAGATCGACGGCGCGGTTCGGTGGGATTTGCCGCCCGACTTGCCCAAGGTGGTGGCGGAACGGCACGGTTTACTCCAGGCGTTGCTTAATCTGGCGGAAAACAGCGTGAACGCCGTCCAGGACTCGCCCGTGCGAGAGTTGACGGTCAGCGTTCATTCGGAAGGCGACCGTGCGTTCGTCCGTTTCTTGGATACGGGACATGGCGTCGCTCACCCCGAGCGGCTATTTCAACCGTTCCAGGCCGGCGCCGAGTCCACGGGCCTGGGTCTATACATCTCGCGGTCCTTGTTGAGGAGTTACGGGGGCGATCTGAAGTTCGAACCCAGAGAGAAGGGCGCCGCATTCTTGGTGGAGCTTACGACCGCTCCGCAGAGCGTGACCGTTCATGCCTGAACTGGAATCCGCTGCAATCCGGCTGATACTGGTGGACGACCACGCGATGTTCCGCGAGGGCATTGGGGTGCTGCTGGCCAGGGAAGCCGATTTCGAGATCACCGGCAAATTCGCCACTGCCGCCGATGCGTTGAACTCGCTTTCGGAATCCCAGCCGTCGGTAATCCTTCTCGATTTTGACCTGGGAACGGAACGAGCCCTGGACTTTGTTCGCGACGCGCGGCAGGCGGGCTTCGCCGGGCGCATCCTGATCGTGACCGCAGGAGTCAGCGAGCAGGAGGCTGTGCTGCTGATCCGGGCCGGCGTGGCGGGCATCGTGCATAAGCACAGTCTTCCCGAGATTCTCTGCTCCGCCATCCGCCAGGTCGCCGGGGGCGAGGTGTTCCTGGAGAAGAGCTACCTCAAGCCGCTGTTCCACAGCGTCGAGCATGGCGAGGACGCCGAGCCTAAGCTGGGCGAGCGGGACAAGGCGATTCTGCGTTTCGTGTTCCAGGGTTTGGCGAACAAAGAAATCGGCGCCCGCCTGGCCCTGTCTGAAGGAGCCGTTAAGGCCTGCCTGCGCCAGCTTTTCCGGAAGCTCGGAGTGCAAACGCGAGCCCAGTTGGTCAAGGTAGCGCTGGAGCAATACAGGGACCAGTTGTGAGGCCGCTATCCGCTGACCGCTATCCGCTTACCGCAGCCGGGTCCCCGGAGGACTGCAGTCTGCTTGCAGTGTCTGCCGGCGTTGAGCGTGAGGCCCGCGAACCTTTCGTGACAGCACAACGGATTCCGCGGCCAAAATGCGGAAAGCGGATAGCGGACGGCGGATAGCGATCTGTCGGCTCACCCTCACGCCCCGTGGCAGTGCTTGTATTTCTTGCCGCTGCCGCAGGGGCATTTCTCGTTGCGGCCGACTTTCTTGCCGGCCAAGACCTGCTTCGGACCGCTCGTGCCGTCGCCGCCGGCGAACTGAAGCTGCTCCATTTCCTTGTCCTTCTTGCGCTGGAGGTTGCGCGTGAAGTCCTCCATGGACGTTTGCGCGGCGGCGCGTTTAGCGGCCGCGGCCGCGCTCTCCTCGGCTTCGGCGGGAGCTTCCGGTTCGCCTCCCTCCTCCGGATACGGCAGCGCCGGCGAGGCGTCGGTCCGTACCTGAAGGAAGAACAGGAAACGCACCGTCTCGTCTTCGATGCGATCCATCATCGCCGTGAATAGCTCGAAGGACTCCTTCTTGTATTCGACCAGCGGATCCTTCTGGCCATGCGCCCGCAAACCGATGCCCTGCTTCAATTCGTCCATCGATAGCAGGTGATCCTTCCACTGGTTGTCGATCACCTGCAACATCACCATGCGCTCGGTGTGGCGCATGATGGCCGTGCCTGCCAGGTCTTCCTTTTCCTTGTATTTCAGGGCCAGCCGGTCGTAGATCAGATCGCCGGCCTCGTCGCGGGTTTTGGATGCGAATTCGTCCGGCTTGAAGCGACAGCCAAACATGTTGAACACGTCGTCACACAGGGCGGGAAGCTCCCATGTATCGGGGTGCTTGTCATTGGGGCAGCGCGAATCGATGTACTGATCGACGATGCCGCGCACCATATCCATGATGCGCTCGCGCTGATCGAGGCCTTCGAGCAACTGCCGGCGCATGCCGTAAACGGCCTGCCGCTGCTTGTTGTTGACGTCGTCGTACTCCAGCAGGTGTTTGCGCGCTTCGAAGTTCTGCGCTTCCACGGCCTCCTGCGCTTTGGCGATGCGCTTGGTGATGAGCTTGCTTTCGATGGGGACGTCTTCCTCCATCCCCAGCCGCAGCATCAGGTTCTGCATACGCTCGCCGCCGAAAATGCGCAGCAGGTCGTCCTGCAAGGAGAGGAAGAAACGCGATGCGCCCGGGTCTCCCTGGCGTCCGGCGCGCCCGCGCAACTGGTTGTCGATGCGGCGGGACTCGTGCCGTTCGGTACCCACGATGACGAGCCCGCCCGACGAGGTCACTTCCTCGTGCTCTCCGTCGGTTTCGAGCTTGAACTTCGCGTAGGTCTCGTCCCACTTGTCGCGGCGAACGCGGTAGAACTGGTCGTGGTGCGAGAAGTAGTTGAACTGCTCGTCGGCGACGTACTTGACCTCTTCCGGGGCCAGCCGCTCCGCCAGCTTCTCCTTCAGGCAGGTTTCCTTCGCCATGAACTCCGCGTTGCCGCCCAGAAGGATGTCCGTTCCGCGCCCGGCCATATTGGTGGAAACGGTAACCGCCCCTTTGCGCCCGGCCTGAGCCACGATCAGCGCTTCCCGCTCGTGGTTCTTGGCGTTCAGCACTTCGTGCCGGACGCCCATGCGCTTCAGGATGGCCGAAAGCCGCTCGGACTTCTCCACCGAAATCGTGCCCACCAGTACCGGTTGCCCGGTTTCGTGCAGCCGCTTGATCTCCTTGGCCGCGTTGCGGAATTTCTCTTCCTCGGTGCGGTAGACCATGTCGGCGTTCTCGATGCGGATGAGCTTTTGATTGGTCGGAATCACGGCCACATCGAGGTTGTAAATCTTCTGGAACTCGGCCGCTTCCGTTTCCGCCGTGCCGGTCATGCCCGACAGCTTCTTGTACATGCGGAAGTAATTCTGGAAGGTGATGGTGGCCAGCGTCTGATTCTCGCGCTGGATCTTGACGTTCTCCTTGGCCTCGATGGCCTGGTGCAGTCCGTCCGACCAGCGGCGGCCCGGCATCAGCCGGCCCGTGAATTCGTCGACGATCACGATTTCCTGGATCGGTCTTCCGTGTTCGTCCTCGCCATCCCTGACGACGTAGTCCTTATCGAGCTGGTACAGCGAATGCGCGCGCAGGGCCTGCTCCACGTGGTGACGGATGGTCCAGCTTTCCAGATTCGCGGCTTCGAACAGGCCGGGCATCCCGAGAAGCTTCTCCACCTTGAACGTGCCCTCTTCCGTGAGGCCCGCGCTGCGGTGCTTTTCGTCGATGGTGAAATCGCCGGTGGTGTACTTCTCGCCGGGTTCCTTGCCTTCGATTTCTTCGCCGCGCTGCAGCTTGGGAATGATGCGGTTGATCTTGTAGTACTTGTCGGTGGACTCTTCGCTCGGGCCGGAGATGATCAGCGGCGTGCGCGCTTCGTCGATCAGGATCGAATCGACTTCGTCCACGATTCCGAAATGGAAGCCGCGCTGGGTGCAATCCTCCAGGCGGAATTTCATGTTGTCGCGGAGATAATCGAAGCCGAACTCGTTGTTGGTGCCGTAGGTGATGTCCGAGTTGTAGGCGGCCTTCCGCTCCTGGTCGTCCAGGTCGTGAACGATGACGCCTACTTCCATTCCTAGAGAACGATAAATGCGGCCCATCCACTCGGAATCGCGCTTGGCCAGGTAATCGTTGACCGTGACCACGTGCGCGCCCTTGCCTTCGAGGGCGTTGAGGTAAACCGGGAGCGTGGCGACCAGCGTTTTTCCTTCGCCGGTTTTCATTTCCGCGATCTTGCCCTTGTGCAGCACCATGCCGCCCATCAACTGCACGTCGAAGTGGCGCATGTTGACGAAGCGGCGGCCGCCTTCGCGCACAACGGCGAAGGCCTCGATGAGCAGATCGTCAAGCGGGGCGCCCTGCGCCAGCCGCTCACGGAATTCCACCGTCTTGGCAGCCAGTTCGACGTCCGTCAGCGCCTTCAGCGCGGGCTCCAGCTCGCCAATAGCCGCAACCACCGGCTGCATGGCTTTAACTTCGCGCTCGTTCTTCGTGCCAAAAATTTTGGCCAGGACTTGATCGACAATCATCGGAGGGTCTCAGCGAGGCGGGGAAGCCGCAATCTTCATTTTACTCTTGTGGAGAAAGCGGGCGTTGGGAAGGCGCCAAAGGGGGCCCGTGCTCAGCGGTACGCTTCTTTGCGATGCGCCACCGTACAAATCAGAATAGCGCCAGCCTCGAAGTCCACTTCGTACAGGATGCGATAGTCTCCGCTCCGCAGCCGGTAGCGGTTGGATGTCCCTTTCAGCTTCTTGTAACCGGCCGGATACGGCCCTTTGAACAGGGTCTCCATCTTCGCGACGACTCGGTCGGCAATTGAGGCATCGAGCTTTTCAAGGAAGCGATCGACGGAATCGGTGGTACGGACAGCCCAGTTCATCCGCGGCGGTACTTTTTCACCAAGTTTTCGAGCGGCATGGTTGGTTCGTGCCGGTGAAGCTCGATGGCCGCTATATCCATCTCGTCTTCGGTCATGGCAGCACGGGGCTTTGCGGCCTTGCGCCGGATTCTAGCCTCGGCTTCGGCTCGACTCTTCCCGGTGACGTATTGGCCCGGCAAGAGCTGGACAGCCACCCAGGCCCCATCGGGCAATTGAGCGCTGATAAACGGAACTGGGTTTCGGCTCGCCATACCTGCTTTCAGAATACACCTGCGCGGAACACGCGGGCCGTGCTGCGCGCCCTTGTTACCATCGAGGCATGGCGGATGGCGGTCAGCGCAAGGGAGCCGGTTTCCCATCTCAGTGGCGGCGATATGCGGATGCGGCCACGGAGCTTACCATATACCGCGCCACCGATCCCGTTTCCTCAAGCTCATTGCCGGCGTATTATAGCCGCGCTGTGTCCCGCAACAGCGCCTACCTGCTGTATTCGAGCGACTCCAGCGGTTCGCCGCAAGCCTGCGGTATGAATCTCAAGACTGGCGCGACCACGCTGCTCACCGAGGCCGAAGCTCTGGACCCTTCCTCGCTCGCGCTGCTGCCCGGCGACCAGTCATTCTGTTACGCCACGGGAGACTCCGTCTACTCATCGGCCTTAGCGACGCTCAAAGAGCGGAAAATCCACTCGACTCCCGAGCCGTGGACGCGGGCGCCCGGGCTGAGCGTGGATTCCACGGGGGCCCACGTGTTCCTCGTGGAAAGGCAGGGCGATCGACGGCGGCTGCGCATGGCGCCTGTCAGCGGCGGCGAAGCGCGGACTGTCCTCGAGACCGGTCTGGACATCTCCGAACCGCTCCCGCGTCCGCGACGAACTCAGATCCTCTACCGGCAGCAAAATGACGCACTGTGGGTGGTGAACTCGAACGGGGCGGGGAATCGCCGGCTCAAAGTCGCGCCCGGCAGAATTGGTCCGGCGCAGTGGTCGCCCGATGGAGGCCACGTTCTGTATCTGAGTTTTCCCGAGGACTCGTCGCGGCTCAATGAAATCCGTGAGTACGCCGTGGATACCGGCACGGATAAACTGGTTGCGAAGACCAGCCAGTACGCCCATTTCGGATTCAACCGCGATACATCGGTCTTCGTGGGCGCGAGCCGCAGCCTGGCTTCGCCGGTAGTCGTAATCCTGCTGCGCATCAACGGCCGCGAACTGACCCTGTGCGAACACAAATCCGGCAAGCCGGAAACGGTCGCGCCGATTTTCGCTCCGGACGCTCAGCGCATCTATTTTCAGAGCGATCGCGGCGGTAAACCGGCCATCTACTTTGTACCCGTGGAACGGCTCGTGGAGAAGATCGAGGCGGGGCGCTGGTGAGAGGTTGCGCCAGTGGGCGGGCCTGGAGTGGCCCGCCCATCTTGACGCGGGATAATCCGAAGGCTTAGCGGCTGGCCAGATCCTTCGGCGTCGAGAGGTAGCCGATGATTTGATCTTTCTGTACCTTGTTCACTACCAGCTCGAAGGGCTGTTTGGCCTTGCTGGTGTAGAACTGTATCGGCTCGTTGATGGTCCGGTTCGTTTTCGGCGTCGTTTTGTCGTCCGCATAAAGCTCGATGCTGAACGAATTCTTCTTGGGATCGGTACTCTTGACCTGGATCATTACGCCGGTCGACGAATCGCCGATCCGCTGGCGGTCCTTGGTCTTCTTGATGTTGAACTCGAAATAGTTCTTATCTCCAAGACGCTTCAAGGCCGACAGTTCGTTGGAGTTCGTAGCGATCAGGCCGCTCTGCACGCCCAGATCGCCCTTCACGGACTTCAAATCGGCGATGGTTTTCTGCAAGTCCGCGTTGGTGGTGGCGAGATTGGTCTTTACCCCGGTCACGTCCGTGGAGACATCCGCGATCTTGGCATTGGCTGTATCGGCGGACTGCTTGACGCCGCTGATATCGCTCGACAGCTTAGCTTGCGCCTGGTCGAGCTGGGCTTGGAGGGTCTTAATCCGCTGGTCGTTCTGTGCCACGGCCTCGGCCTTGGCTTGGTTGGAAAGCGCCCGGCCCTGCGTCTGGGCGTCGGACAGCTCTTTCTTGAGTTGTTCGACGGTTTGCGCTTGCGAAGCCGAGCTGACGGTCGATGCCTCGCGCATACTGGCGATCTGGGCGTTGAGCTGGCCGCTCAGCTTCTCCATGTCGTCGGCCGTCTTCTGTCGAAGATCGCCGATCTGGACATACAAATAGATGTTGGCGCCGAGCAGGACGGCGATGGCGCCGGCTACCAGACCGGTCATCAAACCGGAGCGTTGGGGCGGCTCGTAATTGGGTGTGGGGCTCACTGTTTTACTCCTTCTTTACTCCTACAGTATAGATGGCTGTTCGCCGATTTTGGGTTTCATCGGACTGTTTCCGATCGTTTGGGATTAATGGATTATAACGAAACCGCTAGCCGCGTCCGGCTACCCGGGGAGCTAACCGGGGTAACGGTTTTAGCCGATTTCGAAAGACTGCTCCGGAGCGGCGATTTCGACGTCCAGGCCGTACGCCGATTTCAAGAGCTTAGCCAGGATTTGCTGCTGCGCGGGTTCGCCGTGTACCAGAAACACCCTCCGTAGCGAAGGGACGAGCGGCTTGATCCAGGCCATCAATTCGTTTTGATCGGCGTGCCCGCTGAGTTCATCCAGGCTCGATATCTCGGCGCGAACGCGCACCGGCTCGCCGAAGATTAAGACCTCGGTCCATTTCTCGACCAGCTTCCTGCCGAGCGTGTCCGCGGCCTGGAAACCGGCGATGAGCACGGTGTTCCGGGGATCTTCGATGCCGTTGCGCAAGTGGTGCAGGATGCGGCCTTGCTCGCACATTCCCGAAGCGGATATCACCACGAAGGGTCCGTGCAAGTCGTTGAGCTTCTTGGAGTCCGCGGCCTCGCGGATGTATTGCAGGCGCTGGAATCCAAAGGGGTCCTCGCCGTGTTCGAGAAAGGCGCGCGTCTCCTCGTCGAAGCATTCGGGGTGGTCGCGATGCACCTGTGTGACATTCACGGCCAGAGGGCTATCCACATAAATCGGAATGTTGGGGATGCGTTTCTGGTCGGCCAGCTCGTGAAGAAGAAGAACGAGTTGCTGCGTCCGTCCCACTGCGAAGGCGGGCACGATGATCCGTCCGCCGCGCCGCGCCGTCCGGTTCACGACATCGGCGAGCTTGGACACCACGTGGTCCACGCTCTTGTGCAGCCGGCCGCCGTAGGTGCTCTCCATGATGAGGTAATCGGCCGCGGGCAGCGGCTCCGGATGGCAAATGATGGGCAGCTTCGGCCTTCCTATATCGCCCGAGAAGATCAAGCGGACGCGCGATCCGTTGACGGCCTCCTCAATGAAGATCGAGGACGAGCCCAGAAGGTGACCGGCGTCGTAAGGGACGTAGGAGAGCCCCGGAACTACATTGCACGGGGTATGATACTGCACCGGGCGAAACAAAGGCAGCGTCCGCTCGGCGTCCGCCATCCCGTAAAGCGGCGTCACCGGAGCGTCGTTCAGGCCGCGGGCTTTGCGATGCTCCCTCCGCTTGTTCATGAACTCGGCGTCGTGCTCTTGAATATGCGCCGTGTCGCGTAACATCCAGTTACAGAGATCGATTGTTGCGGGCGTCGTATAAATAGGTCCGGAGAAACCTCGCTTCACCAGGGTCGGCAGGTTGCCGCTGTGATCGGTGTGCGCGTGCGAGAGGATGACGGCGTCAATCGCGGACGCTTCGACTCCCAGTTCCCGGTTCTTGCGGTTGGCTTCCTGGCGCCGGCCCTGGTGCAACCCGCAGTCCAGAAGGACGCGCTTTCCTCCTGACTCCACTTCGTGCATGGAACCGGTCACTTCACCCGCGGCCCCACGGAAAGTAAGCTTCATTCCGCCTCCAGAAGCCTGATGGTAGCGCAGGTAACGCCGCCGCCCGTGAGCTTTCAGCGTGCTGTCCGGCGGAACTCTGAACCCTACTTCTTTTTCTTTCCGCCCAGCAGGTTGTTCAACAACCCGCCCGCGGCTTTGACCGCGTTCGGCTTGAGACTCTTAGCCTCATTCGCCACCAAGCCCTTTACATCCGGCTTAAAGATCGGATTCTGCTCCGTCCCGCCGATCAGGAAAGGCACGGCGGCCTTGCTCAAAATCGCGGCCGTTCCGGATGTGTGGAGTGTTGCGCTCATCTTGAAATCGAGCGCCTGGGCGGGACTGATTGCGCCGGCGCCCGACAATTCCCCAATGGCCGGGGCGAGGAAATGCAGGTTCGATACCGTGATCCCCTCGGGCGCCATGCGCAGGTCCGCCGCCAGTGTGTCTATGTCGGTGTTCGGCCCGCCCTTCATCCCCACCATCGCTTCTATCGTGGACAGCTTGGAGCCTAGATCGAATCCGGCCAGACGCGTTTTGTTGAGCCCCACCGAGCCCGCGGTCACCAGTTTGTCCGCCGGCCCGTTGACGGTGAAATTGGCCGTCGCGGTTCCTCCCTGAAGCGAGGAGCCCGAAGGCAGCTCCATGCCCATGGGAGGCAACAATTCTGCCAGTTCCTGGACCGGCATCTGAGGGCCGGAGAACTTCATGTCGAGAAAGTCCGTTTCGCCTTTCTCTTCGTATGTGCCCGTCAGATGAGCCAGCGCAGTTCCTACACGGAGGTCTCCGCGCTCCAGCGCGCCCGAATGCTTCTTCAGATCGTGCGCCAGGGCGAAATCGAATTCCATTGGGGGTTTGGCGGGCTTGCCGTCCTTGGCAAGCTTGAGGTGTTCGGCCTTCAGCTTGGCATCGATCGTAACCCTGCCGGCGGCGGATTTCGCGTCGCCGTGAAAGGAAATCAGCCCGGCCAGCCCCGGCGATTGCGAAGCCGCGGGAGTAGCGGCCAGATCGAGCCCCGTCACATCCAGCGCGATCTCGAGGGGAGTCAGAATCACGTCGCCTGCGTCGATCGGGCCTGCCTTGCCATCCAGTTTGATGGCTCCGCCGCCCGCGACCTTCGCGGAGAAGGAGAACGGAAACGCCGTCTCACTGGAGAGATTCTGGACTTGAATGTCGACCTCCGTGAGCGCGAGAGGTTTCTCGTGTCCGCCGGTCTTGCCCATCGAGAAACTCCCTCCGGTTATTTTCAACAATTCGACGCTGAGGTCCAGGTTGCCGCTGGACGAACTTCCGGGCGCCGCCGCCGGCGCGGCTGAAACGAGGATGATGCGCGGGCCTTCCGCGGCGTGCGCCGGAGCGCTGCCCATGCTCGAAAAATTCCAATCGCCCGATGCGGATTGAAGCATCGAGACCTCGGGCTGGTCGATCACCAAGCTCCTGACAATCAGCTTGCGAGAAACGATCAGGGGCCACAGTTCGACGCCCAGCTTCAGCGATTTCGCGCGCACAAACGGCGCGTGGCTGAATGCCGGATCGTCCGCGATTGCAAGATCGTCGGCGGCCACGCCCCCCGAGAGGATCGAAAGCTTCAGATCGCCGATGCTAACCTGCCTCCCCAAGGCCTTGGTCAGGTTCGCCTCGATCATCGGCTTGAATTGATTCGCGCTCACGAGGAACGGCAAGCTGACGATCGCGACGAACAAAAACGCCAGAACAATCAGTACGACTCGAATCGCAATTCGCATAATCCTTACGCTTTCGGTTCCCACCCCGGCCGGTATTCTCTGGTGAGGAGCTGGTTGGCGCTCGCGTTGTTCGTGATGCGCCGCGCCACCGGATCCCACTCGATGTGCTGGTTCGCCCTCAGGGCGATGTACCCCAGATTGAACGTCTCGGTAATAGCGATATTGTCCAGGAAGTTTCCCGGCGCCTGCGGGCCGCCTTTGACCGCCTTAATCCAGTCTCCGAGCGTATCGGCGCCGCCCATGCCGCTCGCCTGGCCAGCGCCACGGCCACGGCCGCTAGCCGCCTGCGCTGTCTGGGCTCCTTGTCCGTTCCTACCCCCCTGGCCGGCCTGGGCCGGTTGCGCTCCTGCCTGAGCGTTCTGTCCGCCCCGGCCCGCGCCCTGGCCCCCGCGTCCTCCGCGTCCCGCCCCGGGCTCGGTGTATGCCGCACCCAGATAGGACTTCATGCGGCTCTCCGGAATAATCCTCCCATCGAGAATCTTGCCCTTGTCCCCGACGAACATCAGCCCGGTAATCGCTAGCTGGCGGTTGTCTTCGGCCAACTCCGGGGGCTCTGGCGGCCGCAGCCCGCCGTCATACCAGTACAGGTCGATGGGCGGATTGCCATTGGCCGCCGGCAGTTTGAATTGCACGGAGCAACCCGGCGGATACGACACGTCGTTGCGGATGCGAGCCGCAATCTGATTGGAAAGCGCCCATTCAGTCACCGGCCGCGGCGTCGCGGCGATTGCGCTCGGCAGCTTCAAGGCGTGGAACACGGGGCAAAGGCTGTAGTGGCCCATATCGGCCATGGAGCCGCCGCCGAAATCGTACCATCCCCTGAACAGCATGTGCGTGTAATTGGGATGGTAGGGGCGGTTCGGCACGGGGCCGAGCCAAAGGTCCCAATCGAAACCTTGCGGAATGGGCGGCCTGTCGGCCGGATTCGATGGCCACTGAGGCCAGTACGGCCGGTCGGTCCAGTTATGGATTTCCCGCAGCGTTCCAATGGCGCCGTCGCGAATCCACTGCGAGATCTGATCCATGCCGGAGATGCGCCACGGCATGAAGAACGTCGCCACACCGGTCTTGCGGGCCGTCTCGAAAAGGACGTTGGCTTCTTCCATGCGGTTGGAAATGGGCTTGTGAACAATGGTGTGCTTGCCTTTCTTCATCGCCGCCACGCCGATGGCCGCGTGAAGGTGATCCGGCGTCATGATCTTGACGGCGTTCAGGTCCTTTTCCTTTTCGAGCAATTCGCGAAAATCCGCGTACGTGTTAACGCCCCGAAATGCCTGGTTGGGCCGGAACTGCGCGTAGTAACTCTCGATGACTTCCTTGGCCAAATCCCGCCCGCCGGGAATGCCCGGCCGCCCGGCGCCCCAATCCGGCTTCCCCAGAAACGTGCGGATTCCGGCGGTGACTCGATCGGACGAAAAGTCGTTGTAATTCGTGCCGAACTTCACGGGGTCGCAAACGGCCACCACCTGAATCTCCGGGATGGTGAGCATGGCCATCAGCTCCAGGTGCCCCTCCGTTCCGCACCCGATGTAAGCCACTGTGATCTTGTCGCTCGGAGCGACGCCGCCTTGGCCGCGCAGCGCGTGGCTGGGGATAAACGTCAATCCAGCCGCCGCTCCGGCTCCCAGGAACCCTCTTCGATTCATCTCGGTTGCCATTTCGAATCTCCTTCCCGCGCCAGATTCGACGCTCGCCATTCATTGACTTCGGCTGGCGTCCCTAAGATTCTATCTCCAGTCCCTCGCGCTGTCGCGGGTTGGCAAGGCGCGGCGGCTTAAGGACGGGCGACGGACCACGCACCTGGCGTGCTGGAGTATTACAAGAACTGTTATATTAGGGTCGTGTGGACCTTCCGCCCGAACCAGCTTCGATCCGCGCGTGAACTCGCCGGCATGACGCAGCGGAGCGCAGCCGCGCGAATGGGTGTGTCACAGGCGTATCTTGCGATGATGGAGAACGGTCGCCGGCGTGTTACCGATCGGCTGGGGTCCAAAATGGCCGATCTCTACCGGCTGCCCGCAACCGCTCTTCCTCTGGAACTGGGCGACCTCAGCTCATGGAACTCCGCCTCCGATTGCGAAAGCCGCGGCCGCCCTCGGCTACCCTGGTTTCCGGAATCTGCGGGGCGGGAAAAGCCTGAATCCGGCGGTGGTCCTTCTTGCCGCGGTCTCTTGCAGCGATCTGGAAGTAAGAGTCGTTGAGAGCCTGCCGTGGCTCGTCGTCGAGCACCACGGTCTCGACTGGGAGTGGCTCACACGTGAGGCCAAATTGAGCGATGTTCAGAACCGCCTGGGCTTCGTTGTCGCGCTTGGCCTGCGCGTGGCTGAACTGAGGGGCGCGGCGTCGGCCGCAGTCGGACTACGTAAGGCGGAGGAGGCGTTGGAGCGCGCGCGCCTGGCACGCGAAGACACTCTGTGCCAGCAGTCGCTTTCCGAGGCGGAACGGCGATGGCTTCGGAAGGAGCGTCCCGCGGATGCTTTTCACTGGAACCTTCTGACGGATCTCAATGCGGAGGTCCTGCCCTATGCCGCATAAACAACCACCGGAGCCCTGGCGCTCGTTCCTCCGGGACATCGATAAGACGCTGGCTCGGCCAGTGGAACTCCGGTGCATTGGTGGATTCGCGATCGCGATGCTGTACGGCCTGCCGCGGCCGACCGTCGACGTCGATTATCTGTCGGTGGTTCCTCTAGACGAAACCGCTCACCTGGAAGCGTTGGCCGGAAAGGGTTCGGCGCTTCACACTAAGCACGGCGTCTACCTTCAGCACGTGGGCATCGTCACCGTGCCCGATAGCTATGAGGACCGGCTAATACCTATATTCCCGTCGGCGTACCGATCCCTGCGGCTCTTCGGGCTCGATGCCTACGACCTCGCGCTTTCGAAGTTGGAGCGGAACTCGGCCCGCGACCGCGAAGACGTGAAATTCCTGGCTCGCGCAGCGCCGCTTGAACGCACAATCCTCGAAGATCGTTATCGTTCGGAACTGCGCCCGTACCTCGCTGCCGCAGAACGGCACGATCTGACGATTCGGCTTTGGATCGACATGCTCAGCGGCCAATGACGCCGGACACGCGCGGGCGGCCACGCCACCCGCGAGCCGACCTGCGTCACTCGTCGCTGCCGTTCCTGCCCCGCTAAACGGGGAAACGTCCCGTCCCCGTCGTTCCCGTCGTTGGGGTGTATAGTGGAGTACCCGTACTTCGCGCTCTTAATCAGAGGTACATATGGGCATGGTCTGCGCTTCTTCGCGCTATTGCTAATCTTCCAGGTTCGCGTCGCAAACCTGGCTGCCCCTTTTTCGTTCGTTCTTTTCGTTGATATTACTAACTGAAGTGATAACATTTAGGTGTGAAGGCGAGCGAACTGAAACGGAAACTCGAAAGGCTTGGATGCTCGGTGGTGGAGGGAACGAAACACTGGATCGTCTACTTTCAGGGCCGCCGAACGACCATTCCTCGCCATCCAGGCAAGGAGATCAAGACCGGGACGTATTACAGCATCCTCAAAGAACTGGGGATCAAGGAAAGGTGAGAGGGCACATGGAATACGCCGCATTGTTTGAGCCCGCCGATGAAGGCGGATTCGTAATCACCATTCCCGACTTCGGTTGGGGAGTCTCGCAGGGAGACACGGAAGACGAAGCGCGCGAGATGGCGGCAGCTCTGTTGCGGACTCTCGTCCAGGAGCATATTCGCAAAGGAGAGGATCTGCCGAGCCCGCGCAGGCCGCGTGGCAAGAAGTATCGTGCCGTCCGGCTTCCCGCCCTTCAGGGAGCCAAGGCTGAACTCTACCTGGCTTTTCGAGCCTCGGGAATTCGGAAGGCGGAATTTGCTCGCCGGATGGGAATTCCCAATACCATCGTGGATCGCCTTTTCGACCTGAACCACCAATCGCGAATGGATCAGATCGAAGCGGCCTTCGCAGCCCTCGGAAAATCCATTTCAATCGAGGTCGCGGATCGTAAAGCGGCGTGAATTAGGCCGCCGTGAATGCGAGGGCGGCAGCGCAAGCGACGGTCGCACCGGAAGCCAAAGGTGGAACGACAAGTCGCCATCCCGGATATAATCGTCTTACGTCCTCTGAGCCACCGGGCAGAGGCGGCGGAGCGCGGCTTTCCATGCAATCCAGAAGATATTTCATAGGCAAATTCGCGGGTGGCCTGGCCGGCAGTCTGGCCGCGTCAAATGTCGTGGCGCTCGGTGCGAGCGACCGCGTGCGCATCGGGATCATCGGGCCGGGCGACCGCGGCACGGAGATCCTGCGCGAAGCCCTCGGTTGCGACAACGTCGAATGCGTGGGCATCGCCGACGTCTACACGAAACGGCTAGAGGAAGGGAAGAGGATCGCGCCGGCGGCCAAAACGTATCGGGACTACCGGGCTCTGCTCGACGATAAGACCATCGACGCCGTGCTGATCGCTACGCCGCAGCATCTTCACGCGGAACACTTCGTCGCCGCGCTGGACGCCGGCAAGCACGTCTACCAGGAAAAAACGATGGCCTTCACTGTGGACCACGCCAAGAAGATGCGCGCGGCCCGCCAGCGCGCCCGCCGGCTGACCGTGCAGATCGGCCACCAGTGGGCATCGACCGGCCAAATTCCGGACGCAGTGAGCTACCTGACGCCCGAGCTCATGGGGAAGGTCACCGCCATTCACGCTCACATGTACCGCAATACGCCTCATGGCAAGCCGCAGTGGGCCAGGCCGGTCTATCCAGATATGACGCCGGATAACATCGACTGGAAGGCGTTCCTGGGCGAAGCTCCCACCCGGCCCTTCGATCCCAACCGGTTCATCAATTGGCGGTTCTTCTGGGATTACTCCGGCGGAAATGTGTACGAGAACATGTGCCATCAGTTGGCATTCTGGTACAAGACGCTCAATCTGAGTATTCCGCGAGCGGTCACCATGACCGGCGGCCTTTACCTTTGGAAGGACGGCCGTGAGGTTCCGGATACCATGAACGTCTCCATCGAGCAGCCGGAAGAAATGCTGATCTCCTGGGACTCGGGCTTCGGCAACGATAAATTGGGCACTTCGGAAGAGGTGCTCGGCGCGGACGGAACCATTTCGCGCGGCCAGCAGATTCGCTATGCGCCGCAGAAAGTGAACCGGCCGCAGGGCAATGAAATGCTCGGCCAGACGCGCACGGACCCACGCGCGCACATGCAGAACTTCGTGGATTGCGTGAGAAGCGGCAAGGAAACCAACTGCCCCTTCGACCTGGGATTCCGCGTTGCCATCGCCTGCCGCATGGCGGTCGAAAGCTACCGCCAGCAGCGGACCGTCCGCTGGGACGCCGCCGCGGAAAGGATCGTGTAGCCGCTCTCCGACGCCGATGAAAGAGTGGGCTCAAAAAATCCGATCGGGCGATGCCCGGGCGCTGGCTCGCCTGGCGACCGGGGTGGAAAACCGCTATCCGTGGGCCATCGAGGCCCTGAATGATCTGGCGCCGTTCGCCGGCCACGCGCGCATAGTGGGGATTACCGGGCCGCCTGGGGCGGGGAAGAGCACGCTGGTGGACGCTCTGGCCGCGGCGTTGCGGGCTCAAGAGAAAACCGTCGCCATCATCGCCGTGGACCCCAGCAGCCGGGCCACCGGCGGAGCTATTTTGGGCGACCGCATCCGTATGCAGCGCCATCATGCGGATACGGGCATTTTCATCCGGTCCATGGCCACGCGCGGCGCGCTAGGCGGCCTGGCGCGAGCTACCGAGGATATGGCGCGCCTGATGGACGCTTCCGGCCGCGATTACGTTCTGATAGAAACCGTCGGCGTCGGCCAGGATGAGGTGGAAATCGCCGGGCTTGCGCAAGTAACCGTCGTAGTGCTGATTCCAGGCATGGGCGACGATGTGCAAGCCATCAAGGCGGGAATCCTGGAAATCGCCGACGTGTTCGTGGTGAACAAGGCGGACCAACCGGGGGCCGATCAAGTCGAACGGGAACTGCGGAGCATGCTCGACCTCGACAGCGCCGCCCGGCCACAGCCGGCCATTGTCCGCACGGTCGCTACCGAAGGCGTGGGCTTGCAGGAATTGATCGGGGAAGTAGAGCGAGTCTCGACTCAAGCGGCGAGGCGGGCCTCCGGCCTGCCTGCCCCAACGGACCCAGCGCCGAACATCTCAATCGAACACCTCGGGATCGCGGTGCGGAGCATTGACGACGCAATCCGCTTCTGGCTGAATCTGGGGCTTCCCGCGCCGGTACGCGAGCACGTGGCTTCGGAGCGGGTCAACGTCGCTATGCTTCCGGCGGGGGGCCCGCAAATCGAACTGATCGAACCCTCCGCTCCGGATTCGCTGATTTCCAGGTTCCTCGATCATCGCGGGCCGGGCCTGCACCATGTGGCGCTTCGGGTTTCGGACTTGGGCGCGGCAGTCGCACGGTTGCGCGCTTCCGGCGCGCGGCTGCTCAACGAACCGCGGGAAGGCGCGGGCGGCCGTCGTTACGTTTTTGTCCATCCGGCCTCCACGGGCGGAGTATTGTTGGAACTGATACAGGAGAGTACAACTTGAAACCGGCCATCGGAATCATTGGCGGCAGCGGCCTCTACTCCATGCCAGGCTTTGAGGCGGCGGAGGAAGCCTGCATCGAAACCCCGTTCGGCGCGCCCTCGGACAATTACGTCTTGGGAAGGCTGGCGGGCCGGGACGTGGCGTTCCTGGCGCGGCATGGGCGCGGGCACCGCATATCGCCTTCGGAATTGAATTTCCGCGCGAACATCTACGGCATGAAATCGCTGGGCGTCGAACGCATTCTGTCGCTTAGCGCGGTGGGGTCGCTCAAGGAACAACATCGCCCGCTCGATTTCGTGATCCCCGATCAATTCTTCGACCGGACGCGCGGCCGCGTCTCGACGTTTTTCGGAGACGGGCTGGTGGTCCACATCGGTTTCGCCGATCCCATTTGCCCCGAATTGGCGGGCATTGTGGCGTCCGCGTGCGGCGCGGCGGGAGTCAACGCTAAGCGCGGCGGAACGTACCTCTGCATGGAAGGTCCGGCGTTCTCCACCAAAGCCGAGTCCAACGTGTACCGCTCCTGGGGCATGGACGTGATCGGCATGACCAACCTTCAGGAGGCCAAGCTCGCGCGCGAAGCCGAGATTTGCTACGTGACAATCGCCATGGTCACGGATTACGATTGCTGGCATCCGGATCACGACGCGGTCACGGTGAGCCATATCATCGCCAACCTGAACAGGAACGCCGAGAATGCGGCCAAGGTCGTCTCCGCGGCCGTCGCCGCAATACCGGCGGAGCGCGGCTGCCAGTGCGGCTCGGCGCTCGCTCACGCCATCATCACGGACCGCAAGCTGATTCCGGACGCCACCCGCTCGAGGCTGGGGATTCTGATTGACAAGTATCTCCGTTGAGGACCTCGCGCGGCGGGCGCTCGACGCGTGTCTGGAGGGCCGCGCGCCCGCGGAACTTCCCGCGGCGCTGATCGACGATCCGGGCGGCGAGGCGCTCTTCGGAATTTTCGCCGAAGGCCTCGCGGACCGGTTCGACCCGGTCCTGTGCCAGGACTACTTACGCTTGTTCGCAAAAGCCGTGGAGCGAGTTTGGCCCCGCGCCGATGCGGATTCGCTGATCGCCCGCTATCAACGGGTCCGGCAGACGCGTCCGGTCGATTTCGAGCCGCCGAGAGTCTTCGTGCTTTCTCGCGTCACGCTCGGCGCCGATGTTGCAGTCACCAGCGTATTGATGGATGCGGCCAAGAGACGCTTCCCAAACGCCGAGATCGTATTCGCCGGACCGGCCAAGAACTTCGAGATGTTCGCGGGAGATCCGCGCGTTTGCCATCTCTCTCTGGCGTACCGGCGCGGCGCTCTCGGCGAGAGATTGTCTCTTTGGCCGGAGTTGGCGCGAGCGATCGCGCAGCCGGATGCGCTCGTGATTGACCCCGATAGCCGTCTCACGCAACTCGGCCTTCTGCCCGTATGTCCGGACGAACGCTATCGCTTCTTCGAGAGCCGCGCCTATGGAGGCGGCTCCGCGAAAGCGCTGCCCGAGCTTGCCGCCGAGTGGGCATTCGAGACGCTCGGCGTGGCCGGCGCGAAGCCATACCTGGCTTTGGAGAACCCGGAGCCACGCGGATCGCACATCGCCGTAAGCTTTGGCGTCGGAGAGAACCCGGCCAAGCGCCTCCCCGATCCGTTCGAAGAAGAGCTTCTTCGAATGCTGGCAGCCTCCGGCGCCGCGATCCATATTGATAAAGGCGCCGGTGGCGGAGAAGCGGCCCGAGTGACTCGCGCGGTGGAACGCTCCGGCGCGCGCGCCACGTTCTGGGATGGCTCGTTCGCCGGTTTTGCGAGGATCATCGCGAGCGCCAGGCTCTACTTAGGTTACGATTCCGCCGGCCAGCACGCAGCCTCGGCCAGCGGCGTGCCTCTTATCAGCATTTTCGCGGGCTTCCCATCGGAGCGAATGTTCCACAGGTGGCGGCCCTGCGCGGCGGGCGCAACCGTGATCCGCGTGGATGCTCGCAGACCTCAAGAGGCATTGGAACGGGTTCGGGCAGCGCTCTCAGGCCTACTGACCACTTGACTGGTCATTATGGTCAGATATAGAATTCAAGCGTCGGCAACGAGGTAAGCGTGAGGGCATGCCGGACGGCCAACAACCCCTCTGTAAAAGCGCGACAACTTGTTTGTCCGGCTATCGGTGTGCGCCAAGTGCGGCCCCACCCGGCAGGGATTCGGCGAAGGTATGACAACCGGAGTGACGCCCCGGTGAAAGGCCGGATCGGACGGGCGACGGGAGTACGCACGCCACATCAAGAAGATCATCGTTAAGCCGTGTGCGGGAAAACGCAGCACGGTTTGAAGGGGGTTGATGGAAACGGGCCGGCGGTAGTGGTACCGCGCCATAATACCAATGAAGGAATCCACGCTGCCGGCGAGCGAGTTCAAAGCCAAGTGCCTTCACTTGCTGGACGAAGTCGCGGAGTCCGGCCAGACTCTTGTCATCACCAAGCGAGGTAAACCGGTGGCCCGCGTAGCTCCCATTCTCGCGCCCGACAAGCGCTTGCGGGGAAGCTGGAAGGGCCGGATCAAGATCCAGGGCGACATCGTAAACTTCAATTTGGCGGACGATTGGGAAAGCGCCCGCTGATATGCTCTCCGCGCTGCTGGACACCCACATCCTGGTCTGGTGGCTCTCCGATCAGGGTCGATTGAGCCGGGCTCAGGTCCGCGCACTCTCGGAAATCGATTCGGGAAGCGCCACGGGCGCTATCAGCGGCATGACCCTCTGGGAGGTGGCCGTGTTGGTTGAAAGAGGCCGCCTCCAGATCGGCGGCTCCGTGGACGTGTGGCTTGAGGAGATTCAGAGCCATCCCCGGCTGACCGTGTTGCCGATCACGGCGGCCATAGCCATCGAGAGCGAGCGCCTCGGCCCGAACTTTCCCAAAGATCCCGCCGACCGTATCATCGCCGCGACGGCGCGCTGCCACGGCCTGCGCCTGCTCACCGCCGACGATAAGATCCGCCGCTGGGGCGGCGTTCCGATTATCTGAGCCGCGGCCGGGCCGCGAGCGTGAGCGCGGCGGCCACCTCATCGTCATCGGACGCCAGGAGAACCTGCGGACCCTCGAAGCATCTCTTGGAGCTGCGCAACTTCTGCGCGGGTAAGGACTGGCCGCGAGTCCGTCTTATAATTGAAGTTCGGCGACCGCCCCCGAACATGTTCAAGAGCCTCCGAAGTTTCGTCGAATCGATCCTCTTCGCAGGCATTCAGCCAGGCGGAAAGCGGCAGGCTGAGCCCCGGACCGGATGGTTCGGCCGGCTCCGCGACCGCATCGACCGGTTCATCTCCGGCGGCCGGCCCAAAGACCCTCTTTACCTTTCCAACCGGACCTGGGGCCAGCGTCTTCGATTGGCTGCCGTCGTCGCCGTCCCGTGCTTGGTTATTGCGATCGGGGTGGCAATCATTCTGAGCGGCGCATTCCGCCCGAAAGCGCCTCCGCCCAAAGAGCTTTCACCAGGCGAACTCCTCTCCAAGATGCTGCCCGACCTGGAAAAGCAAGCCCACATCGAGATCAACCAAGACGCGGAGGTGACGGTGGTTCATGTGGAACCCTCGAATCCCCCGCGCGTGGCCGGTACGCTGAAGAACAACACCACTAGTCCGCACTCCTTCGATTTGACGATCGACTTCGCGGACGAGAATGGCTCTCACGTCGGATCGGACAGTTGTACGGTGGAGAAGGCCGCCGCTTCCACGACAACCAATTTCACGTGCCCGCTCAGAATTCCTCGAGCGACCTACGCCCAAGTCCGGCTGGTCAAGACGCTGAATTGAGAGAAGCCGGAAGAGGGAAGGGTGAATGCTGAATACTGAAGGATCCCCGCCTTCTGCCTTCGGTATTCAGCCTTCAGTACTCAGGTTTCCTCTTTTACTCCGCGTTCCGCCTTCAATATTCAGCCTTCCGCCTTCCCCTCTTACGTCCGATAGCTCGCATTGATGCGGATATAGCCTTCCGTGAAATCGCATGTCCAGAAGCGGGCGGAACCTTTTCCCGAGCCCCTCACGTTGAGCCGGATCGCGCATTCTCTAGCGTCGAGCTTCTGTTTCAGTTCCGGTTCCGAGAAGTCCGCCGCAAGTCCGCCGCGGCACACCTTCACGCCTTGAAGGAAAACGTCTGTCTTGGCGGGATCGAATGCGACTCCGGCATTGCCCGCCGCCGAGAGAATCCGGCCCCAGTTCGGATCGCTTCCGGCGATGGCCGTCTTGACGAGCGGCGAGTTGGCAATGGCGCGCGCCATGCGGGCCGCGTCGTTGTCGCTCGGCGCGCCAGTCACGTCGATGGTAATGAGCTTTGATGCGCCTTCGCCGTCTCTCGCGATGGCTATGGCGAGTTGCTGCATTACCTGGGAAATCGCCCCTTCCACCGCTTCCAACTCGCCGCGCCCAGGCCGCACGCCGGATGCGCCGTTCGCGAGCAGGATGAGCGTGTCGTTCGTGGATGTGTCGCCGTCCACGGAGAGCCGGTGATAGCTGGTCTCAGCCGCCCGCTTCAGGATCGTGCGAAGGGTGGGCGCCGGAATATCGGCGTCAGTCATCACAAATCCCAAGGTAGTCGCCATACCCGGTTGGATCATGCCGGAGCCCTTGGTCATCCCGGCGATCCGCACGGTTCCGCCTCGAAAACCCACTTCGGCCCGCGCGGTTTTCGGAACCAAGTCAGTCGTCATGATGGCCCGCGATACGTCGTCGAACCGTTCCGCCGAGAGCCCCGCGACGAGCCGGGGCAGGGCATCGACAATCTTGCGCGGATCCAGTTCCACTCCGATCACTCCGGTGGAAGCGGGCAGCACTTGCGTCACGGGCAGCTTCAGCGCTTTTGCCGCCCCGCGGCACGTTGAAAGAGCGACGCTCGCTCCCGTCCGCGTGGCGCAATTCGCGTTGCCTGCGTTCGCCAGGATCGCGCCGGCGCGCCCTTCGGAAATCTCCAGATGGCGGCGGCACAGCTTCACCGGAGCGGCCTGCACGCGGTTTTGAGTGAAGATCGCCGCCGCCGCCGCCACCGGGTCGCTCACGATCAGGACAAGATCGTCCTTCTCGACCTGGCGAATGCCGGCGTACGTCGCTGAGTATCGGTATCCAAGAGGCAAGTTCACGCGATGAGTTCTCCCAAGGTATCGGTTTCGATCAGACGCTGGCCGTTGGCGAAATCGGCGGCGGGCATGCGCCGGCGGCCTTCAAGCTGCACTTCGAGCAATTCCAGCGAGCCTTCCCCGCACGCCACAACCACCGGCCGTAAGGATGCGAAGCGGCCCGGCGCCGCCGCCCGCGCGCTCGCCACTACGCGCGAACGCCAGATGTGCAATGTCTGGCCTCGAAAGCCGGTGTACGCGCCCGGCCACGGCTGAAAGCCGCGCGCGCGGTTGTAAAGCGTCGTGGCGGGCCGGCGCCAGTCGATGAGGCCGTCTTCCTTCTTGAGGATGGGCGCGAGCGTGGCTTGTGAATGATCCTGTTTCCGGGCCTCAATGGTTCCGGCCTCGATGCCCGCCAGGGTCTCCACCAGCAAATCCGCGCCCATGACCGCCAGCCGCGCCCCGAGTCCCACGCCGGTTTCCTCGGGTCCGATCTCCGCCTCGCGGACAAGCAGGATATCGCCTGTGTCCAGGCCCGCGTCGATGCGCATGGTGGTGACGCCGGTGCGCGTCCCGCCGTTGGCTATCGCCCATTGAACGGGGGCCGCGCCGCGGTATTTCGGCAACAGCGAAGCATGAACGTTGATGATTCCGTGCGAAGCGATATCGATGATTGTCTGAGGGATAATCTGTCCGTAGCCCACCACCGCCATCGCGTCCGGCGACAACTCGCGCAGTTCTTGAACGGCCTCGGGCCGCCGGATGCGTTCGGGCTGAGACACCCGAAGCCCGAGCCGCAAGGCCGTTTCCTTTACCGGCGTCGCGGCATCGCGCTGGCCACGGCCGCGCGGCCTGTCGGGCTGAGTGAATACCGCCAGAATCTCGTGGCCGGCTTGCGCCAGCCGTTCCAGGCAGGGAACGGCGAAGGACGGAGTGCCGAGAAACACCAGCCGCATCGGCGCCGCTTACTCCCACTCGCCGGCGCTCTTCAGCTTCCGGATCTTCCGCTTCATCAGATCGCGTTTCAGCGCGCTGATCTGCGTGAAATAGAGCTTTCCGTGCAGGTGATCGGTCTCGTGCAGAAACGCGCGTCCTAGCAAATCCTCGGCGGTCTTCTCAAAAACCTCGCCTTTGGCATTCTTGGCGCGGATGGTTACGCGCTTCCCGCGCCGCACCTGCTCGCGGAAGCCCGGAATGCTCAGGCATCCCTCTTCGCCCGTTTGCTTGCCCTCCACGCGCATGATCTTCGGGTTGATGAGGACCAGCTTATCCGCCGGGTTTTCGCCGTTCGAAACGTCGATCACCGCGATCTTCTTCCCGATGCCGATCTGCGGCGCCGCGAGGCCCACGCCTTTCGCGGCGTACATGGATTCGAACATGTCGTCGATCAGCTTGTTCAGTTCCGGCGTGTCGAATTCCGTGATATCGGCGGCTTCCATTTCCAACACCGGATCGCCGTATTTTACGATCGGATACACCATAGCGTCAAAAATCCCTTACCTGCGCAATGTAGCCTTCAAAATTCCGCCTCGTTTCGCCGAGGGAATCGCCGCCGAATTTCTCGAGAAACGCCTGCGCCAGCGTCAGCGCGGTCATCGCTTCGCCGGCCACTCCGGCGGCCGGGACCACGCACACATCGGAACGCTCGTAAGCCGCCAGCGCCCGTTCGCGAGTCTCGAAATCGACGGACTCGAGCGGTCTCCGCAGCGTCGAAATCGGCTTCAGCAGGCCTCGCAACACAATGTCTTCCCCGTTGGTGATGCCGCCCTCGAGTCCTCCGGCCCGGTTCGCGCCGCGGGTGAAGCGGCGGCCCTCGCGGTCGTAGTGAATCGTATCCTGCACAGTGGAGCCGAAGCTGGCCGCGCCTTCCGACGCATGGCCGATCTCCACGCCTTTCACCGCCTGAATGGAGACGATGGCCTGCGCCAGACGGCCGTCGAGGCGCGAATCCCAAGTCACATGCGAGCCCAACCCCGGCGGCGCGCCGTGCGCCACCACTTCGAAGACTCCACCCACCGTGTCGCCAGTGCGGTACGCCTCATCGACGACGGCTTTCATGCGCTCTTCCGCGGCCGCATCGACGCAGCCGAGCAGCACGTTGTCTCTGCGGCTTAATGCCACGATTTCGGACCACTCCACGGCGCGTTCCAGGCGAGCGGAACCCACCGCCACCACATGGCTGAGCACTTCGATTCCGAACGCGCCCAGCAACGCTTTCGCCACGGCTCCGGCCGCCACTCGCGCCGCCGTCTCTCTGGCGCTGGCCCTTTCCAGAACGTAGCGCGCGTCATGAAAATCGTATTTGAGAGCGCCCGCCAGGTCAGCGTGCCCGGGGCGAGGCCTGGTTACCGGGCGGCGCTTGCCAGCGGCTCCGTCGCTGTCCTCCACGGGCAGCGTCTCGGTCCAGTTCTTCCAGTCGGCGTTGCGAATGAGGATGGCGACCGGCGCTCCAATGGTTTGGGAATGGCGCACGCCGGCCACGATTTCGGCGCGGTCGGTTTCAATCTTCATGCGGCCGCCGCGGCCGTAGCCCTGCTGCCGCCGCCATAGTTCGCGGTTGACCGCTTCGATAGATACAGGTACGCCCGCTGGAAGCCCGGTCAGCGTCGCCACGAGGCATTCGCCATGGGACTCCCCCGCGGTTTCGAATCGCAGCATTGGGGAAAGAAATCTCATCGTAACAAAGTAAGGCGCAGCGCCGCGCCCGGAATCCGGAACGCGCTGACAGCGCGACGGCCGGCCGAAGCGCACGCCGGAACCGGAACGTTTCGCATAGAGCCACCACATAGCCGTGGTATTCCTGTGCTAGGCCGTTTCGAAGCAAAGATTTAGTTAGCCACATGAAACAGGTGTCTCTGCGGCGGCAGGGATGCTATTCTGATGAATCATATATTAGGGCCTGTAAGTTCTAAATAAACATTCACGGAAATCATTCATCAGGAGCATCTGTGACGTCCTTCAAAATCGTTGGCTCGTTCCTGGCGCTCGTCGTGTCCCTCCCGGGCGTTTGCATGGCGCAACCGGCCGACCAGGCGGATGAGATTGCCCGGCTCCGCGCGCAGATCGCGGCCCAGCAGAAGCAACTGGACGAGCAGCGGGCGGCGCTGGATTCCGCGCAAAAGGCGATCGCCGCCGCTCAAGCCGCCATCAACGCCCAGCAGAAGCTGTTGGACCAGCTTTCGGCGGCGCGTGGCGGCGCGCCGGCGGCGCAACCTGTGACGGCGGCAGCGGCGCCCAGCGCGCCAACGGCGGAAGCGAACGCCTCGCCGCTCTCGTTTAAGATAGGGAGCGCAGAGTTTGCGCCGGGCGGCTTCATGGATTTCGCCACGGTCTGGCGCTCGACGAACATCGGAAGCGGCGTCGCTACGTCCTTCGCCGCCGTTCCCATGGGCAACACCGTTGCGGGCAGGATGCAGGAGTTCCGCTCCAGCGCGGCGAACTCGCGCCTCACACTCACCATTACGGAAAACCCGGCGAAGAACCTGGCGGTGACGGGCTATGTCGAAGCGGATTTCAGCGGCAACCAACCCGCCAGCATGTATGTGACCAGCAATAGCAGTACCTTGCGCATGAGGCATTTCTGGGTGGACGCGGCGCGGGGGAAATGGGAAGTGCTGGGGGGCCAAACATGGACGTTGCTGACGCCGAACCGGGTTGGTACATCACAGGTTTCGAGCAACGTCTTTGTCGGCATTGGAGAGGACTCCAACTACATGCCCGGTCTGGTGTGGGCGCGGCCCGGACAGATTCGCGTTACTTTTCATCCCAATAGCCATTGGTCGCTGGCCGCGTCCGTGGAGAATCCGGAGCAGTACGTCACCACCTCGGTCGCGCTGCCCGCATCGGTCGCCAACCAGGTGGATAACGGCAGCCTGACCTCGACGCCCAACGCGCAGCCGGACATCGCCGCCAAAATCGCATACGACACGAAGCTATCCGGCAAAGCGATGCACTTCGAAGTGGGCGGCTTCACAAGCCGGTTCCGAACCTCGCCCGCCGCGAACCTGTATTTCAACGCCGCGGGCGTGGGTGGAACGGCCGACGCTATTTTGGAAGTGGCGAAGAATTTCCGTCTGATCGCCACCGGTTTTTACGGCAGCGGAGGCGGGCGCTTTCTTACGGGGCTGGGTCCGGACTTTATCGTCGGGCCCGACGGCTCCATTTCGCCGGTTCATGCCATGTCGGGCATCCTCGGATTCGAGTACGCGCCGAGCGCCAGCACGCAGTTCTTCGCCTACTGGGCGGATGCCTACTTCAAACGGAACTACACGCAGATCGGGCCGAACAGTTATCTGGGGTTCGGTTATCCTGGATCGGCCTCGGCCAACAAGGCCTTCCAGGAGCCGCAAATCGGCTACTACCACACCTACTTCAAAAGCCCGAAATACGGCGCGCTGCAACTCATCACCGAGTACGCCTACCTGACGCGCGCCCCATGGTACTGGCCGGCGGGAACGCCATCGATCGCGCACGCCCATATGGTCTTCGGCTCGTTGCGGTTTACGCTGCCGTAGCCTGGATTGCGAAGTCGAATTCGAAGGCATTCCGCGCGCGCCGAAGAATGAAACAGGGGAATGGGTTGTATCAGGGCATGGCTTCAGCCATGCCGAACGATTGAGGGAGACGAGGGCTTCAGCCCCTGACTTTGACGCAGCGGCTAAAGCCGTTCGGTTTGTTAGCCCTGTGCGGCACGGTGCCCAAGGGGCACCCGGGCATGCCCTGATACAAAGCTTTCCCAACTTCGGAATTCGGGCTCAGGCATCGGATCCCGCGAGCCCGCCGCATCCGCCGCAAGCGATGGTATCCTGAATAATCAGATATTTAGGTCTTCTTACCTAAAGCATTCCTGCGGTGGACCCGATTATTCAGGAGAGTAGATGAAGCCCTTCAGGAGCGTTGGCTCGTTCCTAGCGCTCGCTTTGCTGCTGCCGTGCCTCTGCCTGGCGCAGGCGCCCGCGCAGCCGGATGAAATCGGCAGGCTTCGCGAGCAGATTGCCGTCCAGCAGAAGCAGCTTGACGACCAGCGCGCGGCATTGGAGTCCGCGCAGAAAGCGATCGCGACCGCTCAAGCGGCGATCGACGCTCAGAAGAAGCTGTTGGACCAGCTTTCGGTGGCGCGCGCCGCGACCGTAGCTTCGGCGAAAGCGGCGCCTGCGGCCTCCGCCCCGTCCGCACCCGCGCCGGAAGCAAACGCCTCGCCGCTCTCCTTCAAGATCGGCGGCGCCGATTTCACTCCCGGCGGGTTTATGGACTTCACCACGGCCTGGCGCTCGACGAACGTCGGGAGCGGGGTCACCACATCCTTCGGTTCCGTCCCCATGGGCAACACCGCGGCGGGCAGGATGCAGGAGTTCCGATCCAGCGCGGCGAACTCGCGCATCGCGCTCACCGTCACGGAAAACCCGACGAAGAACCTGGCGGTTACGGGGTATGTGGAAGCGGACTTCACCGGCAACCAGCCCACCAGCCTTTACGTCACCAGCAATAGCGCTACGCTGCGCCTTCGTCATTTCTGGGTGGACGTGGCGCGCGGGAAATGGGAAGTGCTGGGCGGCCAGACGTGGTCGCTGGTCACGCCGAACCGGACGGGTACTTCCCAGATATCGAGCAACATCTTCATTGGCATCGGAGCGGACTTCAACTTCATGCCGGGTCTGGCGTGGGCGCGGCCGGGCCAGCTCCGCGTGACGTATCATCCAAACGCCAACTGGTCCTTGGCTGTCTCGGTGGAGAACCCCGAGCAGTTCGTTACAACTTCGACGACGGTCCCCACGTGCGCCACGAACCAGGTGGATAACGGCAGCGTGACCTCTACGCCCAACCCGCAGCCGGATTTCGTAGCCAAAGCCGCTTACGACACGAAGCTATCCGGCAAAACGCTGCACTTTGAGTTGGGCGGCTTTGCGCGCCGTTTCCGCACCTCGCCGGCCGCGGGCGCGTACTTCAACGCCACCGGCCTCGGCGGAACGGCGGACGCGTTTCTCGAAGTGGCGAAGAATTTCCGGCTGCTCGGAACAGCGTTCTACAGCAGCGGAGGCGGGCGCTATCTGTTCGGGCTGGGCCCGGACCTGGCCGTCGGACCCGATGGCTCCATCTCGCCGGTGCATTCCATGTCGGCCATCGGCGGATTCGAGTATGCGCCTACCGCCAGCACGCAGTTCTTCGCTTACTACGCCGCGGCGTATTTCGACCGGAATTACACGCAGACCGGCCCGAGCAGCTACGTGGGCTTCGGCTTTCCGGGGTCGTCCGCGGCCAACCGGCAGTTCCAGGAGCCGCAAGTGGGCTACTACCACACGTACTGGAAGAACCCGAAATACGGAGCGCTGCAACTGATCACCGAGTACGCCTACCTGACGCGCGCTCCGTGGTCTGTGCCGGTGGGAACGCCCTCGACCGCGCACGCCCACATGGTGTTCGGCGCGCTGCGGTTCACGCTGCCGTAGCGTTATCCCGGCAGTTTCTATTTCACGGGTACATCGGATCCGCGACTCCGGCCCCGTAACCTGCTGTACGGAGCAAGCGCCAATAGAGCTGAAGATTAGGAAATCAGCCATGAAGATACCGATCGCCTGGTTGCAACTTCTGTGTGTGATTCCAGCCTTGGCGGCCCAACAGGCTGCGCCGCAGCCCTCGTTTGAGGTCGCTTCAATTAAGCCCACCGACCCCTCGGCCCGCCAGCCGTACTCCGGCGGGCCCGGAACGGCTTCGCCCGGGCAGATGACGCTGAGGAATTACTCCGTGGAAATGCTCATCCGAAGAGCATTTGACCTGCATAATCCCTGGGAGATGGCGCTTCCCAATTCGCTTCCAACGGACCGTTACGACATCGTAGCCAAGGCGCCGCCGGGAGCGGCGGCTGACGATGCGCTGTCCATGCTTCAGAACCTGCTTGTGGAGCGTTTTGGAATGGTGGCGCACAAGGAAACCCGGGAGATGCCCATTTATGAGCTTGTGGTGGCGAAGGATGGCCCGCGCTTCAAGCCGGTCGAGAAAGCTCCGGACGGGCCGGTGCAGCCCATCCGAATCGGCCAGTACTCGCCCCCCAGGATCGACATGAGCGCCTTGCCGAAAGACAAAGACGGCTGGCCTATATTGCCGCCCGATGCCGTGGGCATGTTCGGAACCAGCATTCGCCCCTACAGCCGTACCATGTTCCGGGCGCAGCCGATTGCCACGCTCATCGAACGCTTGAGGCTTGGCTTGGACCGCCCGGTCGTGGACAAGACGGGTTTGAAGGGGATCTACAACTACGATTGGACCGTGCTCAACGTGGAGGCGATATCCGAGGAAGCAAGAAGCGCCGCCCCAGGCTCGCCCGAAAGAAACGCAGCCTTGCGGGAGCAAGACGGGCAGCTCGCCTCGAACATCCTCGCGGGGATCGAGCGCATGGGCTTGAAGGCGATTCCAACCAAAGGGCCATTCGAGGTTGTGGTTATTGACAAGGTGAACAAGAAACCCACCGAGAACTGAACGGGTCACAACCAAAAGCGGCAATCTGCCGGGAAGCTATACCGTGAATATCTCGATTGCCTGCCGCAGGCTCTCGATCGGGTCACGGTTTTGGGAGACGCCGTATTCGTGGCCCACGTATCCGGTGAATCCGGCGTCGGCTATGGCTTTGGCGATGAAGTGGTAATTCAGTTCCTGCGTATCGTCAATCTCGTGGCGGCCCGGGTTGCCGCCCGTGTGGAAGTGGCCGATCAGCGGCAGAAAGTCGCGAACATTGCGCACGATATCGCCGTCCATGATTTGCGCGTGGTAGATATCGAACAGGATCTTGATGCGCGGCGAATTGACGCGCTTCATCACGTCCACGCCCCAGGCGATGTGGTCGAACATGTAGTCCTTGTGATTCACCTTGCTGTTCAAGTACTCCATGCAAATGTTGACGCCCTTTTCTTCCGCGTGCGCCTTCAGGCGATTGAGCGAGGCCACGCAGTTTTCGGCGCCTTCGGCATCGGCCATTCCTCTGCGATTTCCCGAAAAGGTGATCACGTTCGGGCATCCCGCCGAGGCGGCGGTGTCGATGGCGGTGTGTAACGACTGCTCCAGCTTCGCGTGATTGTCCTTGTTGTTCAGACCGTCCTGAATGGAGCTCTCCGGCGTCTGATACATCGTAGGCGTCAGGCCATACTTGCGCAAGGTGGGCCAGTCGGCCGGCCCCACCAGGTCGAAACCGAGGATTCCCTGGCTCGCCGCTGTACGGCACATGTCCTCCATGCTCATGGCGCGGAATACGCCGCGCGTTACGGATTGTTTCAAGCGGCCCTTGCCGGAGGGAGGGGCCTGCGTCTGCGCGGCGAAGGCGGGAAGGGCGAGGGCGGGAAGAAAGTCTCTGCGTCGCATAGGGGTTGCCTCGACTGAACAGCTTATCGCAAATAGCCGGAGCGGGTGCGGCGCGCCTCCGCCTCCAAGCCACATGCCGGCCACATCCGAGGGCGCGGAATCCAGGCGGTCTCCTGGGCCGCGCCCGCGCCGGAACGGGGCCAGCGATTCCGCAAGGTTGTTTTCCTGGCTGGCAAAACATCTAATTTCATTGTTGTTTTGACCTGGTTCTGACTCCAGGGCATATTCGTATTGTGTTTTAGGGCTTGTTTTGTCGTTTGAGCTTGTATATTATGGATACAAGACATGCCCTCCCGTCTCAGCCGCGCCGAACTCTCCGCTACCGAGCGCGGCCTTCGTTCCCGCCTCGCGCAGATCGCCTCCGGCGAGAGGTTTCTCTTCGGGACTCTGTCGGAGCGATCCAGTAAGTGCGGCAAACCCAACTGCCACTGCGCCGACGGAGCGACGGCACCCTTCGCTGTATCTTGTGCAGAGCCAAGCCGGCGAAGTACGCCAGCTATGCGTTCCGAAGGCGTTGCAGGACCCGGTTCGCCAAGCCGTCGGCGAGTTCCAGGAACTGCAACGTCTCCTCCGTGAAGTTTCCGAACTGGAGTGGAAACGCTTCCTGGCAAGGAAAGGCTAACCATTCTCCGCCGCCTGATCGCCTACGCCGAAAAGGTATTCCAGTTTTCCGGCGCCGTCGTCGCGGGTGTCGTGGACCGGCGCTGGCAACCGCGTATCTCGACCGCCCACGTCGTCCACAGCGTCGCGGTTTTGTTCTGGGCCCGCATGGGTAGCCTCAACGCTTTGGAACTCGCCGCTCACTCCAGTTTCTTTCGGCGTTGGCTGGGACAGTCCGTGTGCAGCGCCGACAGCGTGGGGCGCGTGACCGCCCTGATGGATGCCGGGGGTTTGCGGAGAGGCCTTCATGACGTCTACGACCGGCTGAAGCGCAACAAGGCCTTGCCGGATCAGGGCGGGCTGGGTGTTGCCGTCCTGGATGGCCACGAAAGCCATGCCAGCTACCGCCGTCACTGTCCGGGGTGCCTGGAGCGCACCATCCGCACCGGCCAGATGGAGCGTACTCAGTACTACCACCGCCAAGTCACACTGATGCTGCTGCCCGCCACCCGGCCTGGCTGCGCCCCGGTCCGGTTCCTGCTGGATCACGAACCCCAGCGCGCCGGCGAGGACGAGGTCGCCACAGCCCTGCGTTTACTGGAGCGGGTTTTCGGCGCCTATCCGCGCGGATTCGACCTGGTCCTGGCCGATGCGCTCTACTCCACCGCGCCCTTGTTCAACTTTCTTCTGGCGCGCGGCAAGCACGTGCTGACCGTACTCAAAGACGACCGTCGCAATCTATATCAGGACGCGACCGCTCTGTTCGCCGCCTTCCCCGGGGTGGAGGGAAGCTTCCGCTCCCGCAAATGTCTATGGTGGGATTTTCCGGGCCTGCTCTCCTGGCCTCAGGTGAATGCTCCGGTGCGGGTCATCCGTTCCCAGGAAACGCGCACGGTGCGCCGGCAACTGGACGGTAAAGACGAGACGCTGACCAGCGACTGGATCTGGGTCACCACGCTTCCCGAACAATCCGTCTCCACCGGGCGCGCCGTCGCCCTCGGCCACCAGCGCTGGGATATCGAGAATCATGGGTTCAACGAACTGGTCAACGGCTGGCATGCCGACCACATCTACAGACATGACCCCAACGCCATCGAGTGCTTCCTGTTGATGGCCTTCCTGGCCTGCAATATCTTTCAGGCATTTTTCGCTTTGAATCTCAAGCCGCAGATCCGTAAGGGCAGAACAAGGGCCTTCTGGTCCAGTCTGATGGCCGCCGAGATTCTGGACGGCGTCAACCCTGCCCTCTCTCCGTGAAGTCGTAATCCGGAACACCCGTCGCCGTTGGCCGCTTAAGACTGCACCATCGCAACTCCCCGACACCCCAGCCGGAGTGTGCCCGAAACACGCTCCCACCCCGCCTTCGCCGCCCGGAACGCCCCTGCGATTCTCCTCACACTCGCCCCAACCGGCCCAAAACCCTCCAGGCCCCGTCCCCCCGCGGCTTTTCGCCATTCGCCATCTCATGCTTGCGGAATCGCTGGAACGGGGCGGTTCTTTTTGCTCTCGCGGCGCCCGCCATGTTAAGATCGAACTGTCCGTGTGACATCGCGGGGACGTAGTTCAGTTGGTTAGAACGCCGGCCTGTCACGTCGGAGGTCGCGGGTTCGAGCCCCGTCGTCCCCGCCATTCCTTCCTGTGCCCCGCAACCAAGCAGCCACGCGCAGTCTGGCCAATGAATACCGCTCCCGGAGCATCTGCCCTTTTCCGGAGGGCAGCGTCAGCCTAAGCCTGAAACCTGAAGTTGGAAGGTTTGTATCAGGGCACGTCTTCAGACGTGTTCCCTGGCCGCCGCTGTTGGCCAACGATTGTAATGAAAACACAGGGCTTACAGAATCCGACTCGTGTGTTTTCGAGGGCGCCGAAAGTAGCGCAAAACTTGAGGGTATTAACCCCTGCGTTTTCTTTGATGTGAGGGAGCCCGGCGTTGTTGATCCGCCACCGCAGCGGCTAAGCCCACGAACTCCGTTCTGTCCGGCACGACGGAAGTCGCGCCCTGATACAAGGCATTGGCTTCAAGCAGATTCCACGATGAAGCTCCGATCTCGCCGAATTCGATTTCGGATTTCAGCTTAACGGCGGATTACTTCGCGGCTCCAGGCGTAATCGGCGCATCCAGGCGCACCTCTCGGTTGTCGTCCAGCCCGCCTGCCGAAACGCCATAGAATTGCACGTTCGCGAGCGCCCCCGCAGGACCGGTCACATATCCCAGCAGCAACCGTTCGCCGCCTCGAACGCTCACGCCGTCCATCCACGCGGCGGCTACCACGCCCAATTGAGTGTCCTGCAGGAGAGACGGCGCCAGCCCATCCGCCGCCGCGAACCGCAACTGCGACCGCTGATCGCCCAGCCCGAACGTCACCGCTACCCGCGACAGATCTACCGTCGCTTCCAGGTACACCGGAGCGCGCTCAGTCCCATCCGTCATGCGCTCCGCCGCGCCCAGCGCCAGCCTGCCCGAGGACGCGATGCGCGTCGCGGGCCTCAGGCCGCCATTCCGCCGCACCGCATCCAACTCCGTGGCCCCCGCACTCCCGCTCAACGCGCACACTCCACCCCGCGACGCCCGCACCGGCCGCGCCGGATCCAGGTTGTTCACTCGGAACAAAAGCAAAATCAAGTCGCGGATATCCAACATGCCATCGCCGCCGCGCGCCGTCGCCGTGTCGGCCGGGTACGAATCCATCGCATCGAACCGGTCCGAGCACGCCGCCGGAAGGAACCCCGGTATGTTGTTCGCGGCGAACAGCAATTGGATCAGATCCCGTATATCCAGAGTCCCGTCGCCGAAGTTCGGCGCCATGTCCGATGTGTACGGGTAAACGTCGCCCACGAGGTACGTCGGCGACACAGCGAGCGTCCCACTTGTCCCCGCGCCCAGCAGCACCAGAGTCGAATTGTAGGTCGCGCTGGCTCCTGTGACAGCAATCGTATAGCTCTGCCCTATGACGGCCGTGGCGGGAATCGTTCCCGACACCACTCCCAAGGCGCGGGCGCCGTTCAGCGGCGAGCTCAACGAAGCCCATATCACGCTGATGGCATTCGTAGTCCCGTTCGCCTTCGCAAACGGGGTGTCGGTAATCGAACTGTCCGGCGTAAAGCTCAGCGAACCTGTCAGGGCAGGGGCGCTTCCCACGGGAGCGATCTGCAGCCCGAAAGTCAGCGAATCCACGCTTGCTCCGCTCGCCAGCGTCAGAGTAATCGGAATGTTGAACGCCCGGCCCGGGCCGGCCGCTACCGATGCCGCGGCGAGCAGGTTGCCGGTCACCTGAAAGCTCTGGACAACGGGCGTCGCGGCGGAATAGTTGGCGTTGCCCGCTTGCGCCGCCTGGATCGCGCAAGTCCCGTCTGAGGCCATCGTCACTGTCGCCCCAGTCACCGTACACACCGCCGGAGTCTGTGAAGTAAAGCTCACAGGTAAGCCTGAGCTGGCGGTGGCGCTGACCGGGAAAGACGAGCCTAGGGCATGGGCCGAAAGCGCGGCGAACAAAATCGTCTGGCTGGCTTGCGCCACCTGGAACGCTTGAGTGACGGAAGCAGCCGCGGCGTAGGTTGCGTTGCCGGCCTGGCTGGCGGTAATCGAGCACGTGCCCACCGTCACCAGCGTTACCGAGCTGCCTGAGACCGTACATATCAAGGTGGAATTTGAGCTGTAGCTCACCGCCAACCCCGAACTGGCCGTCGCGCTCAGCGTCAGCGGCGATGCGCTGAGGGCTACGTTATTAGGCTGCGTGAAGGTAATCGTCTGGGAGGCCGGGTACACCGCGAACGCCTGCGTCACGGGGGCAGCCGCGGCGTAGGTTGCATTGCCCGCCTGGCTCGCCGTAATCGAGCACGTCCCCCCGCCGGCGATGGTGACGGTGTTCCCCGATACCGTGCAAACCGTCGTCGAGTTCGAAGCAAAGCTCACAGCCAGGCCCGAACTCGCCGTCGCGCCGATCGTAATCGGCGATACGCCGTAGGTCACCGCGCTCAACGCTCCGAACGTGATGGTCTGCGAGGTAAGCGTAACGCTGAAATTCCGCGTCACCGCCGTGGCCGCCGAGTAGTTCGTATTCCCTCCCTGGCTCGCCGTAATCGAGCACGTTCCGACCGCCACCAGAGTCACCGAACTGCCCGAAACCGTACAAATCGAAGTGGAGTTCGAAGCGAAGCTCACCGCCAAACCGGAACTCGCCGTCGCGCTGATGGTAACCGCAGACGTGCTAATCTGCGCGCTCGCCGGCTGCGCGAACGTGATCGTCTGCGATGCCGGATTCACCGTGAACGTCTGCGTCACCGAAGTAGCAGCCGCGTAGTTCGCATTGCCTGCCTGGTTCGCCGTAATCGAGCACGTACCGCCTCCGACCACCGTCACCGTGCTCCCCGCTACCGTGCAAACCAGCGTCGAGTTGGATGCGTACGTCACCGCCAAGCCTGAACTCGCCGTCGCGCTTAACGTGAACGGCGATACGCCGTATGTGACCGCGTTCAACGCGCCAAACGTGACGGTCTGCGAACCAGCCGCAATCGTGAACGTCTGCGTCACCGGGGTTGCCGCCTGATAACTCGCGTTGCCCACCTGGCTCACGGTAATCGAGCAGGTCCCGGCCGCCAGTATCGTAAGGGCGCTTCCGGAGGCCGCACAGACCGAGGTCGTGGTGGATGCGTAGACCACCGTCAGGCCCGAACTTGCCGTGGCGTTCAGCGTGACCGGCGAGACGCCATACGTGACATTAGTCGGAGAATTGAATGTTATGGTCTGCGAAGCCGGATTGACGGTGAAGCTTTGCGCTACCGGCGCCGCGGCGGCGTAGCCGGCGTTGCCCGCCTGCGTCGCTAGGATGGTGCAGAGGCCGCCGGCGGCGAGGGTCACCTGCGAGCCGGAAACAGTGCACACGGACGTGGTCTGCGAATTGAAGCTTACCGTCAAGCCCGAGGAAGCCGTCGCGCTGACCGTGAATGGAGCCGCGCCGAACGTCTGATTCGAAAGCGCACCGAAGGCGATCGTCTGGCCCGGCAGCCCGATCTGCGTCACGGTGATCTGCTGGCCCAGCAAAGAGATGTGGGCAACGCGGGCGGATGTGGACGTGTTGGCTGTAAACGAAAAACTGACCACCGCGCCAGCGATGGTCCCGATGGTCAGCCAGTTCTGGTCGCTCGACGGCGCGAAGATCCCGGCAAGGGACATCGTGACGGGAATCATCGGCCGCAGCGAGTCGGACCCGGCCGCGGCAGCTTCGGTGGGGCTGGCGGGGCCAACAAAAGCGTAGGGCATCTCCTTGATCGCATTGTTCCCGGTATCGGCGATGTAGACGCTACCGGAGGCATCCACCGCCACTCCTTTGGGAGAATTCAGCCCCGTGGACAGGAGCGTGGTCACCTGTTGCGTCGCGGCGCTCCACTCCTTGATTAGGCCGTTCCCAGTATCGGCGATGTAGACGTTGCCGGAGCCGTCCACCGCCACCCCGAAGGGTGAGTTCAGGCCCGGAGACACCAGCGTGGTCACTTGCTGCGTCGCGACGCTCCACTCCTTCACCGAGTTACTGTTAGAGTCCGCGATGTAGACGTTGCCGGAAACGTCCACCGCTACACCATAGGGCCCGCCCAGCGCCGACGCCAGCGTCATCACCGGACCCGGCCCCAAATAGTTCGTTCCCGCCTGTGCCACCGTGACCGGAAAGCCCGCGATGGTCAGCGCGCCGGTTCGCGTCCCTGTTCCGGCGAACGCGTCATAGGTGAACGCCACCACCGCGCTGCCCGTTCCACCAGGCTACCGGCGGAAATATGCAGAAAAGAACTGTTGGAACTCGCGGTCCAGGCTCCGGTGTAGGACAGTACGACCGATGAAGAGCCAGCCGCGCTGCCAACCACAAGCGCGTTGGAGACGGGCCCCGGCCCCACGACCGAAAAACTCCGTGTTAGCGAAGTCGCGGCGTAATTGGCGTTCCCCGCTTGGCTCGCCGTGATCGAGCAGATTCCCGAAGCAATAACCGTCACAGTGTTGCCGGAGACCGTGCAGACCGAGGTTGTAGTCGAAGCGAAGGTCACCGCCAGCCCGCTGCTCGCGGCCGCGCTCACCGTGAAAGGCGCGGCGCCGGCCGCCACGGGCGAAAGTGCGCCGAAGGTAATCGTCTGGCTCGCTTGCATCACCAGGAAACTCTGGCTCACCGGCGCCGCAGCCGCGTACTGGGCGTTGCCTGCCTGCGTGGCCTGGATGGTGCATGCGCCGGTTGCCACCAAGGTTACCTGCGAACCGGAGACCGTGCATACCGAGGCCGCCTGCGAATTGAAGCTTACCGGCAAGCCGGAGGATGCCGTCGCGCTCACTGTGAACGGAGCCGCGCCGAAGCCCACGTTGCTCAGCGCTCCGAAGGCGATCGTCTGGGCCGTCAACACCGGTCCGCTCTGCGTCACCGTGATCTGTTGCCCCAGCACCGTGATGTGCGCCACGCGGTAAGTAGACGCGTTTGGCCGTAAACGAAAAACTGACGACCCCGTTCACGACGCTTCCGATGGTCAGCCAGCTTTGGTCGCTCGTGGGCGCGTTGAACCCGGCCAGAGGGGCGGTGGACGGAAGCGCCTGAAGCAGCGAGTCGGACCCGGCTGCGGCGCCCTCCGTGAAACCGGCCAGGCCAATAAAGGCGATCGGCAGCTCCTGGATCTCCCAGCGGTCGTCGGCCCAGTAGACGTCGCCGGAAACGTCCGCCGCCACCGATTGCGGACGGTACGGCGACGCCAGCGTCGTCACCTGACCTGTCGAGGCGATACACTCCTTGATCGCGCTGTTGCCGGTGTCCGCGATATAGACGTTGCCGGCGCCGTCCACCGCCACTCCCGATGGACCATTCAGCCCCGACGACACCAGCGTAGTCACCTGTTGCGTCGAGGCGATCCACTCCTTGATCGCGTTGTGGGTATTATCCGCGGTGTAGACGTTGCCGAAGGTGTCCACAGCCACTCCATCGGGCAAACTCAGCCCCGAGGACACCAGCGTGATCACCTGCTTCGTCGAGGCGACCCACTCCTTGATCGCGTTGTTGCTGGTATCCGCGATGTAGACGTTGCCGGAGCCGTCCACCGCCACTCCTGTAGGCTGGTTCAGCCCCGACGACACCAGCGTGGTCACCTGCTTCGTGGAGGCGTTCCACTCCTTGATAGCGCTGTGGCCGGTGTCCGCGATGTAGACGTTGCCGGAACCGTCCACCGCCACTCCTTGGGGACCACTCAGCCCCGACGCTAGCGTAGTCGCCTGCGGCGTCGAGGCGCTAAGCTCCTTGATCGCGCTGTCGCCTGTGTCCGCGATGTAGAGGTTGCCGGAGCCGTCCAACGCCAGTCCTATAGGATGGGCCAGCCCCGCCGTCGCCAGCGTCGCCACGCCCCGCCCCAGATAGTTCGTTCCCGCCTGCGTCACCGTGACCGTAAAGCCCGCGATGGTCACAGTGCCCGTTCGCGTTCCCGTTTGCGTGAACGCGTCATAAGTGAACGCGACCACCGCGCTGCCCGTACCGCCGGCGCTCCCGGAGGAAACGTGCAGGAACGAGCTGTTGGAACTAGCGGTCCATGCGCCGTCGTAGGACAGCGCCACCGAACCGGAACCGCCGGCGCTACCCACGAAGAACGTATTGGAACTAATGCCGGGTTCGATAGTCGGCAGTACGGCGTTGCCGGTAACCTGAAAGTTAAAAGCAACCGTGCTCGCCGAAAGAGCGCTGGCCGGCTCATAACTGGTTCCCGATTGCGTCGATAAATAGCCATAGGTGACGCCGGAGTATAGCGTGACCGTCCCAGGGCCGGGGTTCGTATAACCAAGCACAGGGAAACCGGCCGTGCCTCCGAATACCAGGTTGTACGTTCCGGCCGTTAGGTCCAAGCCGGAGAAAATGGTGGTCAGGATGTACTGCGAGCCGAACGGGACAGTAACTCCCGTGCTGCTTGCAACTGCATTGGCGCTCGTCGTGCCCGGTCCAACCTGGGTGGTAAGGTAAAAATCCGCAACCGAACCCGTGGATCCTCCTAAAAGAGGCGCCGCAATGCTCACGTTGTTAAATTCCTGAGTCAGGCTGAACTGGATGTCTACGACAACGTTGCCATTGGCCGGGCCGAGGATCAGCCCGTAGTTCACCCCCGAAACGGAGACAATCGTGGTCTGTGCATGAGCCATTGATGCGGCCATCACGATGCCTAACGCAATGGCGCAAGCTCCGGCGTTTCGGCGCTTCCACAAAACCTCTGACGAACGGGCGGCAGGCGCAGCGGACAGGGACGGGCAGCCGTTCGTGTATCCGCGCTTAGCGGTAGAGTTCATGGGACGCCTCCCCGGCAATGCAGCCGGAACCCTCCGCCGGATATCGGCTCGGCCCACTGGCAGGCGCGCCGGAACTCCGGACGCCGAGGCCGATTTTGGGTTACCAGGTTGTACTGGCAGCGCGGCGCGTCAACGGCTCGACCACGGAAGTGAAACACGTTCGGCAGCCGACGCCATGGCGAACTAGTTCGCCACTGGAGGGTCATCCTATCCAAACCTCGGTTCGGAGTTCCAAACCCGTTTAGATTATACGCCTCCGTCCTTCCCTCGGGGGCAGCACGAGTTGAGACGTTGAGCAAGGTCCCGGCGGAAGCCGCCGGGGCGGCGTTCACGGCTTAGTTCTCGGTAGGCATCTTCTCGATGTGGTCGATCACGAGCTGCAACGTCGGCGCTTTCCGCGATTCCAGCTTCAGGCCAAGCGCCTGTACCGCGGCATTGATCGTGGATCCGCCTGGATCGGAAGCCGCTTCAGCGGGGGACGAGCCGCCGGCCAGCGGGTTCCCGCCGGGTATGGCGATTCCCATCGTCTGCGCCATCTTCATCAGGTCGGCCAGCGAGAAGTCGATTCCCACCACGTAGCTTCCCTTCAGATCGGTCATATCCACAACCTGCGTTCCGGAACCGCCGGTCATCTGCGTGAGTTGGGTCAGCATGTCCGCGAAAGCGGACATGGTGGTCTGGCTGGTCTCGATGTGCAGGGTCATCGTGGACGGGTCCAGCTTCTCGGTGAACTTGCCGCGCTTGCCCATGTTGATGGTGGCGGTTCCCGTAGCGGTATCCGTCGTCATCCGCATCGGCCCTTCCGGAGTGTCGATCTGCTGCTCTCCAGGCTTCAAAGGCGTAGCCGGATCGATATCCTGCGCCGTTCCCTCCGGCGATTCCTTCAGCTTCGGGCCGCCTTTGCCCACCACCAGAGCGAGCACCGGGTGCTCCTTCTCGTCGCGATGCAGGACCATTTTGAATCGCTCCGCCAGCAGCGCCTGAAGCATGGCAGGAGCCTGATCCTTCGTCGAGCCTTCCGGCATTCTGGCGTCGATATCGAAGCGCTGGCCACTGAGGCCCGTAGTATTGAGCCAGTCCGGTCCCGTAATCTGGTAGGGCTTCACCTTGTAGGCTTCGGCGATCAATTCCTTAAGACCCATGAAGATGTACTGGGCGTGAGTCCCTTCGACAACCGCGCCGATTTTGGGCATCTTGCCGGCCGCCTGGATCTGCTGCGCCAGCTTCATGATGTCCAGATTGGACGGTTTAATGGACGCAACCTCGAAGGCCGGGCCGGGTGTGTTCTGGGCCAACAGCGAGGCCGCCGCCAGCAGGCAGACGGCGGATGAGACAAGGATTCGCTTGAGCATGTCAATATCACTATGACGCATTGGATCGCGCGGCGTTAACTGGGGTCTCTGCGCAACCACCAATTCCTTGTACGAAACCAAGGCCAGGCTTGTTCCGCGCCGCCAGGCGTCAGGAAGAAATGGCTCATGGGCTTCACGTTTCCGCCGATTTTGACGCGACCGTAACCGAAAACGAAGGCTCTTTCCCACCCCGCTGGTACAATAAGTCGAAAAGACGATGTTGAAATCCCTGTTCGGTTCCTCGGAGAAGGAACCGTCCCTCCTGGAACGGTTGAAATCCAGCGTCAAGAAGACGCGCGCCGGTCTGGTGTCCGCGCTGGAAGACGCCATTCAGGGCAAGAAGGTCATTGACGCCGATCTTCTCGACGATCTTGAATCCACCCTCATTTCGGCCGACATCGGCGCGCGAACCACCGCCGAAATCCTTGAGCGCATCCGCCAGCGCGTGGAGCGGCATCAGGTTGGCGACGCCGCGCAAATCCGGGGTCTCATTAGCGAGCATCTCCTCGAAATCCTACAGGCCAGCGACTGCCCGCGCGTTCAGGTCGATGAGCCGCCGGCGGTCATAATGGTGGTCGGCGTCAACGGTTCCGGAAAAACCACTACCATCGGCAAGCTCGCGCACCGCTTTAAGGAAGAAGGCCGCACGGCGCTGCTGTGCGCCGCGGATACCTTCCGCGCCGCCGCCATCGACCAGCTTGAAATCTGGGCCGAACGCTCCCAAACCGGCCTCATCCGCCAGCAGCACGGCAGCGACCCCAGCGCCGTCATATTCGACGCCCTTCAGGCAGCCCTCGCGCGGAAAGTCGATTACGTCATTGTCGATACGGCGGGCCGCCTGCAAACCAAGGAGAACCTGATGGCGGAGCTTCAGAAGATGACGCGCACCGCGCGCAAGGTCATCGCCGACGCTCCGCACGAGGTGCTCCTGGTTCTCGACGCCACCACCGGCCAGAATGGCCTCGAGCAGGCGCGCAAGTTCACGGAATCGTCCGGCGTCACCGGAATTGTGCTGACCAAACTCGATGGCACCGCCAAGGGCGGAATCGTTGTGGCCATCGCGCGCGAGCTCAATTTGCCGATTCGATACGTGGGAGTCGGCGAGAAAATCGGCGACCTGCTCGCCTTCGATCCCGAGAAGTTTATCGCGTCGATATTCGAGCCATGAACTCCGCACTCATGCGCGAAGCGTTTGCCCTGGCCCGCCAGGGCAGGGCGATCGCGAGCCCCAACCCCATGGTCGGGGCGGTGATCGAGCGCGATGGCGAGGTTGTGGGCCGCGGCTTCCATACCTACGACGGCGTGAAGCACGCCGAAGTCCTCGCGCTGGAGGAAGCCGGCGAGCGCGCCCGTGGGGCTACTCTCTATCTCAACTTCGAACCGTGTTCGCATCAGGGGCGGACGGGTCCGTGCGCCAACGCGATCGTCGCCGCCGGCGTTGCCCGCGTCATCGCTCCCGTCGAAGATCCGAACCCGCGCGTTTCCGGCTCGGGTTTTCGTTTGTTACGAGAGGCCGGCGTCGAAGTTGAAATCGCATCCGAATTCGCCGCCGAGGCGCGTAAACTCAACGAGCCGTTCTTCCATTTCGCTCGCACCGGCCGCCCGCTGGTAACGCTCAAAACCGCCATCACGCTCGATGGCAAGATCTCCGCGCCCGACGATAACACCGGCTGGATCACCAGCGAAGCGGCCCGCGCGCACGTTCAGCAACTGCGGCACGACTCCGACGCCATTCTCACCGGAATCGGAACCGTACTAGCCGACGATTGCCGTCTGACCGACCGCTCCGGCCTGCCGCGCCGCCGCGCGTTGCTCCGCATCGTGATGGATTCCCAGCTTCGCCTGCCGCTCGATTCGAACATGGCGCGCTCCGCCGAAGACGATGTTCTGGCCGTCGTCACCTCGGCCGCTTCCGCCGAACGCCGCCGCCTGGCCGAGGAGCGAGGCATCCAGGTTCTGGTTTGCGACGGCCCCGGAGGCCGCGCCGATTTGCGCGGTCTCATCGAATGGCTGGCGCGCCACGACTACCTCTCTCTCATGATCGAGGCCGGCAGCAAAATCAACTGGGCCGCGCTCGAAGGCGGCTGCGTGGACCGGGTGTACTTCTATTACGGCCCCAAGATTCTGGGCGGGTTGGAAGCCCTGCCGCTAGCCGGCGGCATGGGCCGCCGCCGCCGGTCGGACGCCATCCGCGTGCGCAACATCGCCATCCATCCCATTCCGCCGGACGAATTCGCCGTGGAAGGTTACTTGAATGTTTACGGGGATCGTTGAAGAACTGGGAGCGGTCGAGTCGATCGTGCCGCGAGGGGCGCCCTCTGGGCCGGGCGCGCGTCTGGTCGTTCGATGCTCCATCGTCCGCACGGACCTGACGCTCGGCGCAAGCGTCTCCGTAAACGGCGTCTGCCTCACGGCCGCAGAACTGGGCCCCGGCTGGTTCGCCGCCGATCTCACCTCCGAAACGCTCCGTCTCACCAATCTGGGAGGCCTGCATTCCGCTTCGCCCGTCAACCTGGAACGCGCGCTTGCCGCCGGAGCCCGGCTTGGCGGGCACTTCGTGCAAGGCCATGTAGACGCAACGGGTGAGTTGATCGCGCTCGATCAAGTGGGCGGAGAAGACTGGTGGCTGCGAATTCGGGTCCCTGCCGAGGTAAACCCGTTCCTGGTCTTGAAGGGTTCTATCGCCATCGACGGAATCAGCCTGACCATCGCCGCGCTCGAAGCCGATGAGCTTTCCGTGGCCATCATCCCTCACACCTACCGGAACACCACGCTAGCCGCCTATCGCCCCGGCGCCCGCCTCAACATCGAGTGCGACATCCTCGCCAAGCACGTCGCAAAGCTCCTGGGGAAGCTTGAAATCAAGCCGCCCCTCACCATCGAAACCCTCCGCGAAAACGGTTTTTAGTGGGGCGGGTTCCCGACCCGCCCAGCGCGCGAAGCGCGCCAACGCCGTTTTCGTGCCGCAACGGAGCGGAAAAGACCTCGCTCGCCAAGCCCATCCCGTCAAGGCTCGCACGTTGGTGCCGGTTTCTGACGCCTGTGCCCGAATGCCCGCCGCCGCGCCTACGCGGCTTTCTGGACCGTCAGGATGATGGCGGCTGAGACGGCTGCCAGCGAGCCGATGAAGATCGCCACGGCGGTCCAGGTCAAAAGTGAAACCTTGCCGTCGCCATCCTTAATCTCATGCCATTTCAAAACGCCCCACACCGCGGCGACCACCGGGGCAAGTCGTGGAATTGCGTACACCATCCAGGCGTTCACCGGCGCTTCGCCAGGCGGAAGCGCGGCCCCCACGCCGGTCTGCGAGTTCGCCGCCGTGGCTACCAGGCCGGCCAGAACCGATATGCAAAGCACAGCGCCGCCGGCCAAGCCGGCAATGTGACTCCAGAGATCGCCCTTCATGTAATCGAAGATGTCCACCGGCTGGCCCTGCACGGGAAGGTTCATGAAGAAAAGGTTGTACGCCACGGTCGAGAACAGGACCCCGAGACCCACGAACAGCAACGCGGAATACGGCCCCAAGCCGACATCGGGAACCATGGCGGCGTCCAGTATCGGCAGAGAAAGCGTCAGAGCCAAGCCGCCGATACACGCAAGGATGATCGCCTTCAAGCTTTGAGGCCGCTTCGTGCTCTTCACCGCGCCCGCTTTGGCTGCCCGCTCGTGTCTCTGCCTTGCCAGGTCTTTGTAAGCCATGCTCGCCGTGATTACCGTCGCAATCGAAAGCACGATCCCGCCGATTAGCAGCGGTACATTCGCGCCCGACTTTGCGAACAGCCGGAAGATGATGCCGGCCGCGAGCCCCACGCCTGCCCAGGCGGGGAATGCCACGGCCATGCCGGCCAGCGAAATCGCGGACATCAGAAGCATGGTCGCCAGATTGAACACGGCCCCAGCGGCGAGGGCCGTCACCCACTCGCGCTTCCCGGCGTTCAGAGCGTCGTCAATTGCGCTAAACCCGTCGTAGCCTAAGCTGCCGACTGTCAGGGCGCCGACGATGGCGCACGCCATGAAACCGATCGCTACGTCGAACAGGAACAGTTCGTACCGCCATTTCGAGGAGAATCGGAAAGCGCTGGGCCACGATCCCCAGCACAGCGCGCTGAGGATGAGGAGGATCATTACGGAGAGGTGCGAGTGTGGCAGGATCATATCGTAATTAATTCCGGCTACGTGAGATTATACCGTCACTAGGCCCCCGCGAGTAGGCGGCTGCGACAATAAAAGGAGTTTCGCCTGCTTTCTGGCGCAGGTGAAGCGGCCGCGGAACATCCTTGCATTCGGGCAGCGGGACGACGGAGTAGTAGTTCAGGCCGTAAAGCCAATCGCGCTGGAGCCCTTCCACGCAGGTCTCGGAGGCCTTCGGCCCAACCTGCCGCCAGATGGCCCGCGAAGAAGCCATCGAGTCCACGGCCGGCAAAGCCGTTTGTTTTACGTAGAGGATAGCGCAGGCCGCCCCTGCGGCGATGGCGGCGATCGCCATCACGCGCCTTCCGCGCCGCGCCAGAATCCACACCAGCGCCGCCAGTGGCAGCGGAGCCAGCCAGATCCAGTGAAACGCAGGCCGGGGAGCGTGCGATAGGCCCCCGGTTCCCAAGGCCGCGGGCAGCACGTCCGCAGCGGCCAGAAACGCCGCCAAAGGGATGGCGCACGCCGCAAGCCACCATTCCGCGTGTGCGGCCTCATCCAGGGCCAGCGCGGCGAGCAACGCGGCCGGCGGCAGCAGTGGCAGCACATACCCCGGCAGCTTGTTCACGGAAACCGAGAAGACCGCCAACCCGAACGCGACCCAGGCCGCCAGGAACCAGAGCCGGATGTCGCGGCCCATTTTCAGCCTGGCAATGAGCGCCAGCGCGGGCGTCCAAGGCAGGAATGCGGCCGCGAAAATCGGTGCGTAGTACCACCAAGGCTGCAAGTGCGCCAGCTCGTTGGAGGCCAGCCGCAGGAAGTGATGCTTCCAAATAAACTGGATGAAAAATTGTGATCCATTACGCAGATAACAAAGCAGATACCATGGCAATGCCACGACTGCGAATGGGACCCCGAATCGCCCCGCAAGCCGGGGCAACAGGCGTGGGCCGCCGTCACGCAGCCTGGGATTCCAACGCCTCGCGAGCCAGGCGCATCCGAAGGCGGGCACGGCCAGCCCCAGCGGCACAAGCCCTTTCGCCAGAGTCGCCGCTCCGAACATCGCTCCGGCGGCCGGTAGCAGGCGCGTTTCGCCCCGCGCAATCCAAGGGATTAGCAGCAGCATCGCCGCGGAAAATGTCGCGGTCAGGGGCACGTCGGGCACCGCCACCTGGCTATACCCGAGCCATTCCGCGCATGTGCCGAGGATGAAGACGGCCATCCACGCCGCGCGCTCTCCAAATTCCCGGCGGGCCACCCACCAGAAAAACGCGAGGAAGGCTACGGCAAGCGCGGCTACTGGAAGCCGCGGCGCAAGTTCCGTCCCCAGGCCGGCGCGGAACCCCAAGCCGGTCATCCAGTAAAGCAATGCGGGTTTCTCGAACCACGGCTGGCCCCAAAGGCGGGGCGTGATCCAGTCTCCGGATCGCGCCATTTCCCGCCCGATGGAGGCGTAGCGAGGCTCGTCCGGCCCAAGCAACCCGGCCGCCGACAGTCCGTGGAAATAGAGGATGTATGCCAGCGGCGCAGCCAGCCAAACCAGGCGGGGGAATCTCCGCTGCATGAATCCCCATTATAGGCGGAAGGAGGAATACGGAAGGCAGAATGCTGGAGGCGGAATACGGAAGGCGGAAGGGGGAATGTTCGGGCCAGCCTGGTGGTACTCTGGTTCCGCTATGCCAAGGAATCCTCCAGCAGCGACTTTTCGCGACCTGCCGGTTTGGCAAAAAGCCCACGCGCTTGTGCTCCGGATTTATTCGTTTACCGCCAAGTTTCCCAAGCAGGAGATGTACGGACTGACATCTCAATTGAGGCGAGCGTCAGTATCGGTCCCGGCGAACATTGCCGAGGGATTCCGTAGGCGAAGCCGGACGGAAAAGGCGCGCTACATGAACATCGCGCAGAGCTCCCTGGAGGAGAGCCGGTACTATCTAATATTGGCGCAGGACTTGGGCTACGGCGATAGCACCTCGCTGGAAGCGGCTCTTGACGAGGTCGCTGGCTTGCTGGGGGCCTACACCACGGCAATCCTGGCCTCCATTAACTGACCCCAGTGTTCCGCCTTCCGCCTTCAGTATTCAGCCTTCGGTCTTCCTCTTTCCGCTTCCGCCTTCACTATTCCCCCTTCCGCTTTCCCGCTAGAATAGGGAGAGTATGTCCAAATTCCTCTATGTTTCCGGCATCCTCGCGCTCGCTCTCGCCATTTCCGGAGTTGGCCAGACCCCTCCGAAGAAGACCGCTTTCGATAAGGCATTTCTTGAAATGTATGCCCGGCACGTATGGGCGATTGGCACGGATCTCAAAGTCTCGATCGGCGATCCCACGCCTTCGAGCGACCTCCCCGGTTTCAAAGAGGTCACCGTTCGCATCTCGAACGACCAGGCCAGCCAGGATCTGAAGCTGCTCGTATCCAACGACGGCGTTAAGGTCATCGCGGGCAACGTCTACGACGTTGGCTCCAATCCGTTCAAAAAGGACCTCGACAAGGTCAAGACCGCGGGCAAGCCCAGTTTCGGCACGCCCGGCGCGACGGTGGTCATCCTCGAATTCGGGGACATGCAATGCCCGGTGTGCAAGACCGAAGCCAAGATGATCCGCGACCATCTGGTGCAGGAGTATCCCACCCAGGTGCGTTTCTATTTCGCGGATTTCCCGCTCGATAGCATTCATACCTGGGCCAGGTTGGCTTCCATCGGCGGCCGCTGCGTTTTTCGCCAGAATCCCGCCAAGTTCTGGGATTATTTCGACTGGGCATACGATCACCAGGAATCGCTCTCCAAGGAGAACCTGAAAGACCGCGTCATGGAGTGGGCCGGCGGCCAGAAGGATATCGACTCGCTGCAACTTTCGCGCTGCCTGGACCAGCGACTCACGGAGAAAGAGATCGACGCCACCGTCGAGGAAGGCAAGAACCTCCAGGTAGATGGCACTCCGACCCTGTTCATCAACGGGCGCCGCTCGGGCGCAACCGAGTGGCCCGATCTGAAACGTATCATCGACACGGAGATCGCCTACCAGGCGGTCGCCAAGGACGCCGGCGAAGATTGCGGTTGCGAAGTCAAACTGCCCGCTCCCGGTTTGCCGTCCACGGCCTCGCCGGCTATCCCCTCGCTGATTAAGAAGAAATAGGAACCTCGGCCTAACAGATCGCCGCGCCGGGGTGCCCGACCGGTCACGGCACGGAGCATAGGCCGGTTTTTGTAGGCCGGTAGCCCATGTACTGACGCTCGCTTCGAACTCACCCCCTTGGGGCGGGTGCAGGGGCGGTGAGTAGGCAGGGCGTCTGGCTTGCCCTCGTAAGGCGCGATCCTGCCGAAGCGATTGTGACAGACGCGATTGTGACGCGATTGTGACGCGATTGTGACCCCTTGCGTTGGCTATCCCCTTCTGGTATGTGTGGTCTGGAAAGGGGAAAAGGCGTGAATCTGTCATCCGCGACCGATTTCTACGAGCTCTTCGAGGCCACGTAATAGGAGGGGGGATGGTGCTGTTGGCCGTGTATCACTTTATAGCTTTTTCCCGCGGTATCCCGCCAGCCCACAGCCGCCTATCGAGATTCCTTATCGGGGGCCTTTGCCTCATCATTGCTTTCATTTCCTATGTGTGGCACCCGATTCCGACCGAAGTCTCCGGAACGCTCGGCGTTTTTCGTTACGATTCCAGGGTAGACACGTACGAACCGATGTTCCTCCGGGAAGCTTCCCCCGACAAAACTAGACCTCAGATACGACTGGGTATTCAAGCCGAACGAGAAGAAAGATTACAACGTCGAGATTCTGGTCCAGCGCAAGCCCACCGACAAGCTGCCAGAGCGTTGCATCATTCCGATTCGGAAAGAATACTACGGTGGGTCGGTTGAGATCGAGTACGAAGATCCCACGATGATCATCAAGTATGGCGGAAAGTCAGCGACCATAACCTGCGCTACGCTCGGTGCGAAAATGGAGCTTCCCCGATCCACCGCGAATGACGTTGTTCACGCGCAATCACCCCAGAAGGAGCTAGACATCGAATTGACGACGAAGGCGCTCGACGCAGAAAGCCCGCTTGTCAGGGAGAAGGCGATCTACGACCTCAGAACCGCCGGGACTGCTGCTTTTCCACTAGTTGAGCGGGCTCTTAGCAGCGACTCCTCGCGGGTTCGTTATGGAGCGCTGTACGCGCTCATCCAATCAACGGATTCCGTTAGACGTGCGGCACCTCCGCCTCTTCGGTGCGCCCTCGCAAGAGTGGCGGCTTCAGAAGGGGATCTCATGGTGCGCTCCGAGGCGCTTCTCCTATCCGACTGGGGTATGATTCCCGAGCGGGATTGCCCAGCGCCGCCGATAAAGCGCGAATTGACGACCAAGTGGGGTGACCGGTCGCACTGTCTTACGACCCAAAAGCTGGCCTGTTCGCCCTGGATGACGGAGGGCGGGTGTATCGGGTCAGTACAGATGGCAGGTTCGATGCCGAGATTCTTTTCACTCTCCCGCTTGGTGTGAGCGCCATAGGCTTGGCCGCCGGGCCGGACGCGGTCTACGTGGTGACCGCTGCGGTCACCGGCTCGGTGTGGTCGTTCTCGATAAGCTCGCATAAGTTATCCCAAACCCAGTTTGGAGTGGGTAGGCTCCCCGTGGGGATCGCTCTTGGTGGCGACAGGATCTACGCTGCGACTGTCGGCGAGGGCCATCCTAGGCTAGAGTACACGAGCGCGCTAGGGAGCAAGCCGTGGAAATGGTGGGAGCTGGAAAGCCCCGAAATGGGTTCCCCGGCCGGCACCCTGTTCGATGCCGCAGACAACCGGGTGCCCACCAGCGACCCAGTGGCCTCGAAATTGGTGGCGATGCCTGCCGTGTTCGATGCCGTAGGGAACCGGGTGCTCATCTGCGACCCCGTGGCTTCGAAATTGGTGGCGATTTCTAGCGTTGATGGATCGAAAAAGGTCCTTTCTAGCAGCGTCGGTGCCGCGACGTCGCTGGCTGCGAACAAGTCTGGTGTTTTCGTGGGGTCCGGCGGCAAGGTGCTGTTCCTCTCGCGGGTGACAGGAAAGGGGGAGAATCCGCCGCAGGCTGTCCAATCCCTGAAACTCAAGAGTGTTTCCGGCCTTGTTATTGACCAGGCAGGGGACCTGTGGGTATCGGATTCGGACTCGAAGCTGATCAAGGGGCCGATCTTCCTGAGGTAGCTGCCTGGGATCCAATCCCGGCTCCCGAACCGTGCTTGCGGCCATTTTTGGATCGCCGCCTACTGGAAAGTTTGTCCAGAACGCGGAGCGGCCCGGGTCCCTGGCCTGCTATGATGAGCCTCTACAATTTCGATATTCGAATCTAGAAATCCTCCTGGGAGCTAATTTCGAGTCCGAGAGGCTGAAAGACCAATGAGAGCTTATGTCAAGGCGCTCGCGCCTATCCTATGTTGCGCTTCGTGGGCCGTCTACGCCGCCGATCCATCGATTGATCCCGGCCATTACCTCGACGATGTCAAATACCTCGCTTCTCCATCTCTCCGTGGCCGCGCCACCGGCTCGCCGGAACTGGAGAAGGCCGCCGCCTTCATCGTTGGCAAATTCCGCGAGTTCGGCTTGAAGCCCGGCGATGGCAAGAGCTTCTACCAGGCATTTTCCGTCGTCGTCGGCGCGCAATTGGGGAAGGGAAACCAATTCGCAGTTACGGAGAATGGAAAGCCCGTGAACCTGAAATGTCCGGCGGACTTCATCCCGCTGAATATCTCGTCGGCGGGGAAACTTGCGGGCTCCATCGTCTTCGCCGGATACGGCATCACCGCTCCCGAATACAAATACGACGACTACGCGGGCATTGACGTGAAGGGCAAGATCGTTCTCATCCTCCGCCACGAGCCGCAGGAAAATGACGAGCACAGCGTCTTCGCCGGTAAGAACTTCACGCGCCACGCCACCTTCGCCAGCAAGGCCAGCAACGCAAAAATGCATGGCGCCGCAGGCATCATCCTGGTCACCGATACGGCCGCGCATCCCGGCCAGGGCGATCAGCTCGAAAAATTCGGCGGCGCCGACGGCCCGGTGGACGCCGGCATCCCGTTCGTTCAGGTGAAGGCTTCGGCCGTCGAGCCCTTGTTCCGCGCCGCCGGCAAGAACCTCGACGCCGTTCAGGCCTCCATCGACAAAGCCCTTCAACCCCAGTCCTTCGCATTCCCGGAAGCAGATCATGTGGACGCCGCCATCGACGTGGTTCGCGAAAAGAAGATCGCTCACAACATCGCGGCCTACATGCCCGGCGACACCGGCGAGTACGTCATCCTCGGCGCGCATTACGATCACCTCGGTCTCGGCGGCCCGTTCTCGCTCGCGCCGTCCATGACCGGGACCGTCCATCCCGGCGCCGACGATAACGCTTCCGGCGCCAGCGGCGTCATCGAGCTGGCGCGCTGGTTCTCCAAACAGCCGAAACAGAAGCGCGGCATTTTGTTTTTGGAGTTCGCGGGCGAGGAACTCGGCCTCCTCGGCTCCCAATACTACGCCGACCACCCGATCCTCCCGCTGGAAAAAGCCTCCGCCATGCTCAACATGGACATGATCGGCCGCGTGCGCGACGGCAAAATCTACGTCGGCGGCGCCGGAACCGGAACCAACCTCCGCCCCATGCTCGAAGCCGAAGCCAGGAAACTCATGCCCAACGCCGATTTTTCCGATAACGCCGGCTTCGATGGCTCCAGCGACCACGTCTCCTTCGTCGCCAAGCAGGTACCCTCGCTCTTCTTCTTCTCCGGCCTTCATGCCGACTATCACAAGCCCAGCGACACCTGGGACAAGATTGACGCGCCCGACGCCGCCAAGGTCCTCGACATGGTGGCCGATATCGCCGAGAACCTCCGCGAAGCGCCGGAGAAGCCGCAGTTCGTCCGCGTCGCCCCGGCTTCTCATGGCGATATGGCCGCGGGACCCGTCGGCGGCACGACGGGATACGGCCCCTACTTCGGTTCCGTCCCCGATTTCGAAGAAGGTATCAAAGGCGTGAAATTCGCCGACGTCCGCGAAGGCTCCCCAGCCGGCAAAGCCGGTTTCAAAGCCGGCGACATCATGGTGGAGTTCGACGGCAAACCCATCGAAAACCTCTACGACTTCACGTATGCACTACGCGCCAAACAACCCGGCGACGTAGTGAAAGTCAAAGTGATGCGAGGCGCCACGCCAATCGAAGCGATAGTGACCCTAACGCGCCGCGACTAAACAATCTCGGCGAACGCGCATCGCCGTTTCCGTGCCGCGACTGCAAGGCGCGCTCATCGGTCGCGGCGGCCCGGCAAAGTGGGGCAGGGCTTTTGCCCTGCCGCCGCCATTCTTGGCGGCGTTCCGAAGCGACCTCAGCGCGCCGGGCCGAAACCGCCCTTACTTCTTCTTCAGCACCAGCGGCGTGCCCTCCCCGTCGTGAGTGAACTTGCCGGACAGTTCGGAGCCTTCCTGGTTCAGCGTCCCCTGGAAACTGGCGTTGGCCACTTTCATTCCGAATTCCACGTAGAGGCCGCTCTGCTTCAGATCGTTGAGCGGAATCGCCATGGCGTTTCTGGTGGGACTATCCACCGTCGCCAGGACCGTATGGTCCGGCTGGTTCTTGAAATGGAAGGTCAGCGGGAACGAAGCGCCTGCGCCGGCCGGCGTGGCCTCCCAGTCTCCTTCGAGTTCCTTCGATACCGCCGGACTCGCCGGAATCCGCTCGATATTCGCCTCACCGGTGCGCTTGAACTCCACCTCGATCGGCTCCTGCTGCGTCGTGATCGCGCCCTTCATGGTCCCGCTAACGTCCAGGGTTAGGTCAAACTTAAACATCATCAGCTCGACGGCCACGAAGCTCACGCTGGAGCCATAGACCTTAACATTCCGCACCACCAAACCGGTCGCGTTCTCCGAGGGAACTCCCATGCTGGCTTCCCATTCGGACTTTGCGTTCCTGGCCAGATCGAGCGTCAGCCCGATATGCTGGCCTCCCACTGCAACGGTTCCTTCCCAATGCCCCGATGGGTCCCCTTGCGCCAGCGCCACCGGCGCCACGAGCAAGATTGCTGCAACCAACCACGCTGAACGCCGCCTCGAAACCGCGTGAATCCCCGTCATTCGAATCTCCTTCTCCGTAGGCTGCCGCTGACAATTCAAGCACCATCCGTCGCCAAAGGCAACGGTCGTTCACGTCGTCGCGTTATATACTCAATTCGGGTGCGAGGCGAATCTCGATGAGACCCGGTTCCTCGGCGATCTGCTGGTTGGCGTCCGTCTGCCTGGCATCCGCTCAATCGGGCGCCCCCATCAAAACCGCCATCAAGCCCGGCCCTGGCAACAAGGGATGGAACTGGATTGTCATTCAGAACGTATCCAGGTTCCCGCTTACTGCATTATCTCTGACTTTCACCAGCAGCCGATATTCGGTCGAGCGTGGCGTCGTCCGGTTGCGTCCGGAAGGCGCGGCCGAGGTCGCCGCGCGGCCGCCGTATTCGTTCGATAGCGCCACGCATCACGGCGCGGCAATCAAGCCGGGTGGCAAACTCCAGATCGGCGCCCAGGCCTTCGACCCTTCCGCCCAAATCGTGATTTCAGCCGCTGTTTTCGCCGATGGCGAAACCTTCGGAGACCCCGCGCAAATCCAGGTAATTCTCGAGAAGCGCCGTGAGACTCTACAGGTGTTGCCGGTCGTGATCCGGAATTTCCCGACTCGCCCGCCACCGCCCGGCGCTGTGTGCGTGGTCGCGGTTCCGGCTGGTCCGAGAATTGAGCCGCCTCGCGCCGCGGGAGATATTGGCATGAATCCCATGCCCGGGCCGGGCGAGACCGTCATCACGAGCCCCCCTGCCGGACCCATCATACCTTCTCTCTCCCTGGGGCCGCGCAATTGCCTGAAAATCGAATACCCCAAGAACGGCCCGCCGTTTTTCCGTCCGGTGCTCAGGGCGGCTCTTGCGGATGAGCGCAAGGAAGTGAAAAGCCTGTCGATGATGAACGCTCTGCTCTGGGTCGATTCCGAAATTGAGCGCAACGCATACCTGCTGCGGGGGCTCTCGCCTGGCAGGATCACTGAGAAGCTCAGAGTCATGCTGCGCGTCTGGCAGGATGACTTGAGTCACTCCTTGCCAAGTCTGGCCTCAACGCCTTAATGTCGAGTCATCAGTAGCCTGTTTTGACAAGCTGTCGGCCCCGAGCGAACCGGCGCTCAGCGCCGTCCAAAAATCCCATCCTCCGGCCCCTACCGGCGCTGTTCATCCGGTGCGGCTTCAGCCCGTGGATGCTGATTATCGGTCAACCCGCCGTCGCCATCGCCGAACAAAGAAGTCAATTCGCCTTCTTTAGGGCTCTTGAAATCCGCCCGCTTTACGTCTTTCCAGATCCAGTAAAGCGCAAGCCCTCCAAAACCGATTGCTATCATCTGCCCAACCACGCTGGGTAAAGCAGGTCCGCCGCGTCCGATCCCAACAGGCACGTTTCCGACGAAAATCTCGTAGCTGATGAACCCGACTATGGCCGTCAATGCAAACCGCAGCGATACCAAAAAGTCCTGAGGATCGGGCGATGCCTGCGCCCCCGACCCGTTACAAGCCGGGCAGAAAGACGACCCATCGCAAGCTCGGCATCGTGGCTCGCCGTCGCTTAGACTGCAATTCACACCGCTTCCCTTACAGAAGGGGCAGCGTCCCGAGCCACCGCACTCCGCACACCGTTTTGTGCGCCCGCCAGGCATCGATTCGGTCTCAGAGTAACACCGGGAATGCCAACTGGCAAACCGGCTTCACGCTACACCGGCGCCTTCGCCGTTGCCCTCATGCCTACAATGAGTCGTGCCCCTGTTCGGCGCCGTCCATGTATCGCTGCTGGCAGCCATCGCCCTGCTCGCGACGCTCCTGCCCGCGCTCTGCCGTCGCCGCCCGTCCCTCGCGCGCCCGGCGCGCCTCATCCTTGGCTACGGCTTGGCCTTCAATGAGCTCGTGTGGTGGATCTTCCGTTACACCCATGAAGGCATCCATTGGACCAACCTGCCGCTTCAACTCTGCGACGTGACTGTGTGGGGCGCGGTGTTCTCCTGTCTGACTCTCTCGCCGGCCGTCGTCGAGTTCACCTACTTCGCCGGGATCGGCGGCGCGGGCATGGCGCTACTCACGCCGGACCTTTGGTCTCCCTGGCCGTCCTATCCCTCCGTCTACTTCTTCGTCGCCCACGGCGGCGTCGTCATCGCCGCGGCCTTCCTGGTCTTCGGCGGCATCGCGCCCGTGCGTCCCGGCGCGGTCGGAAGGTCCTTCTGCGCTCTGCTCGCCTACGCCGTATTCCTCGGCGCTTTCAACGCCCTGTTCCACACCAACTTCATGTATCTCTGCCGCAAACCGGCGAATGCATCCCCGCTCGACGCCTTCGGCCCCTGGCCGATCTATTGGATCGTAGGAATCGCGCTGGCGTTCGTGCTGTTCGGCCTGCTGTCGCTGGTGGCTCCGCGTTCCAGCCCTGATATCATAAAAACTCCCGCAGATGATCGTGGAGTCTAATACAGTCCGCTTCGATTCTATTTCGCTGGAAAGCGGAGCTACGCTCGGTCCCATCGACGTGGCTTACGAAACCTACGGCGCACTGAACGCCGCTAAGTCCAACGCCATCCTGATTCTTCACGCCTGGACGGGAGACGCCCACGCCGCCGGCATCGCGCACGAGACCGGCAAGCCCGGCTGGTGGGACAACATGATCGGTCCCGGCAAGGCCTTCGACACCAACAAATACTTCATGATTTGTTCCAACGTGCTCGGCGGCTGCCAGGGCGCCACCGGGCCGGCCTCCATCAACCCCGCCACGGGCGCGCCCTACGCGCTTTCCTTTCCGTTCATCACCATCGGCGATATGGTGCGCGCTCAGGCCATGCTGCTCGACCGCCTGGGCATCGCCCGCCTTCTGGCTGTCGCCGGAGGCTCCATGGGCGGTATGCAGGCGCTCGAGTGGGCGGTGGCCTATCCCGATCGCGTCGTCGCCGCTATTCCCATCGCCACCACCTGGCGCCACACCGCGCAGCACATCGCCTTCAGCGAGGTTGGCCGCCAGGTCATCATGGCCGATCCGGATTGGAACCACGGCGACTACTACGGCAAGCAGCCCCCCGCGCGCGGCCTCGCCGTCGCCCGCATGATCGGCCATATCACCTTCATGAGCGACGATTCCATGCGCGAGAAGTTCGGCCGCCGCCTGCGCGACAAGGAGGATTTCGGCTACGACTTCGAAGTCGATTTCGAAGTCGAGAGTTACCTTCGCTACCGCGGCGCCCAGTTCGTCGGCCGCTTCGACGCCAACTCGTACCTTTACATCACCAAGGCCATGGATTACTTCGATCTTTCGGCCGGCCGCGGCACGCTCGCCGAAACCATGGCGCGCACGAAATCGCGTTTCCTCATCGTCAGCTTCAGTTCGGATTGGCTCTACCCGACTTATCAATCGCAGGAAATTGTCCGCGCGCTTCGCGTGAGCAACCGGGACGTGGCGTACGTCGACCTGCAATCGAACTATGGGCACGATTCGTTCCTGGTGGATGTGGCCGAACAGAGCGAGCTGGTACGCGGGTTCCTCGCCAGTACCTTCGACAAGATCCAATGAGCGTCCATCGTGAAAAGCGCGCCTTCGTGAGCGACGTTCTGGGCCGCAGCGACTACGCCATCATCGGCGAAATCGTCGAGCACGGCGCCGAAAGTCGCTCGACCTCGGCTGCGGCGATGGCGAACTGCTGCAGTGGCTCGCCGCCAACAAGGGCGTGGAAGCCAGGGGCGTCGAGATCTCGACCGAGCGTGTCATGCGGGCCATCTCGCGGGGCGTCACCGTATCGCACGGCGATATCGACCAGGGCCTTGAGGATTTTCCGGATCGGGCGTTCGATTACGTAATCCTCAGCCAGACGTTGCAGGAAACCCGCCATCCTCGCAAAGTACTCACCGAGATGCTGCGCATCGGCCGCGCGGCCATCGTAGCGTTCCCCAATTTCGGCCACTGGCGCATGAGGCTCTCCATGCTCATGAGCGGCCGCGCGCCGCGCACTCCGCTCTTCCCCTACGAGTGGTACGATTCACCGAATATCCATTTCCTGACTGTCCACGATTTTGAAGAGCTTGCCACCCGAGATGGCCTGATCGTCGAGCGCCGCTTCTTCCTCGCCGGCCACAAACGCATGTCCCTGCTTCCGAACCTGCTGGCCGAAGTAGCCGTCTACCTGGTCCGCAAACCCTGACCCCGCCGTCCGTCGTGGCGCGAGCCTCCGGCTTGGTGCGCCGGTAAAACCGGCATAGAGTAGCGAATGAGAGAGTCGTACAGGAAAGGAGTAGCGAACCATCCTGGCCCCGAGTCATGCGTCGGCGGGTGTAAACCCGCAGACGAAGCGTTGACAGGGGTACAGGCAGGCTGGGTATGGAGCCGCGAAATGGGGCCATTTCAGGGAGCCGACGCTGTCAAGCCAAGCGGAAGGCCATACGGTGCGAGCCAATATCGCGAGGTCGCATCACCCTGCGCGGTCGGAGACCCCAGACATGCTTGGAAACTCTATGCGCGGGAACCGGGATACCCCGGCAGCGCCCGTTGGGCCGCAAGGCAGCGGGCCGGAGGGAGAACGCGATGAGCGGCACGTCCCTCGCGAACGCTGGTGGGGAGTCGGAGGGCTGCGTAGTACCTGGGAAGGTTCCGAACAATGGCCCCGGCGGGTCGGCGGAGGGACTGGAGGGAAGGCAGCCCGACAAGGAGAACTCCGGGGAGGCCAACCCGAGCCGGACGCAGAGTCGGGAGATCGGGTCACACGGGCTCGCAGGAGTGCGGGAAGCAGCGAAGAAGGACAAGGAACAGCGGTTCACCGCCCTGCTGCATCACGTAACCGAGCAACTGCTGATGGACAGCTTCTACTCTCTCCAGAGGCAGGCTGCGCCAGGAGTGGACAAGGTGACGTGGCAGGAGTATGAGCAAGGCGTGGAGGCGCGGGTGCGCGACCTGCACGGGCGAGTTCATCGGGGCGCTTACCGTGCGCAACCATCACGGCGGGTCTATATACCAAAACCGGACGGGCGGCAACGGCCGTTAGGGATCGCGGCGCTGGAGGATAAGATCGTCCAGCAAGCGTTGGTGGCGGTTCTCAACAGCATTTATGAAGAGGACTTTGTAGGCTTCTCGTATGGGTTCCGGCCGGGGAAGGGAGCGCACGACGCGCTGGATGCCCTTTCCTACGGAATCGTGCGGAAGAAGGTGAACTGGGTGCTCGACGCGGACATCCGCGGATTTTTCGACAACATCGACCATGAACGGCTGATGGAGTGGATCGAGCGACGAATCGGAGATCCGAGGGTGCTGCGGCTGATCCGGAAATGGTTGAAGGCCGGGGTATCCGAGGAAGGAGAATGGTCGGAGACGAAGGTAGGGACTCCGCAAGGAGCGGTGATATCGCCGCTGCTGGCGAACCTCTATCTGCATTATGTTCTCGACAAATGGGTCATCGAGTGGCGCAGGAAGAGCGCGAAGGGCGACGTAATCATGGTCCGGTACGCGGACGACTTCGTGCTCGGGTTCCAGCATCGGAAAGAAGCGGAGCGATTCCTGAAGGAATTAGGGGAACGCCTGCGGGAATACGGGCTGGAGTTGCATGGGGACAAGACGCGCCTGATTCAATTTGGGCGTTTTGCCGCCGGAGATCGGAAGCGGGATGGGCAGGAGAAGCCGGAGACATTCAACTTTCTGGGCTTCACGCACATCTGTAGCACAATCCACAAGACGGGGCGATTCACGGTAAAGCGCAAGACAGTGGGCAAGCGGATGGCAGCGAAGCTGAAGGAAGTAAAAGCCAAGCTGCGGAAGTGGAAGCACAGGTCCACCGTGGAAACCGGGAAATGGCTTCGGGCGGTGGTGCAGGGCTACTACAACTATCACGCAATACCGGGGAACTTCTCCCGGCTCCGATCGTTTCGCCACGACGTGGCGCGGCACTGGTGGCAAGCCCTCCGGCGAAGGAGCCAACGGCCACTTCGCTGGGAGGCGTTCGAGACCCTGATGAACCGGTTTCTCCCGCAACCTACGATTCTGCACCCTTATCCCTTGGAGCGGTTTTGCGCCAAGCATCCGAGTTAAGAGCCGTGTGCGCTAACGAGCGCACGCACGGATCTGTGCGGGGGGCGCTGGGCAACCGGCGTCCCTACCGCGACCCACGTCGGCATTCGTGCGGACGTTTGGCGCTCGATGTCCGCTGGCCCAGAGCGCGCCCCACCAAAGGTAATGAAGACGCCCGGTCCGTGTGGGGCGGCCAATCTTGGCTGCGTACCGCATTTTTGCCGGTACACCGGCCGGAGGCCGGCTTGGTCGCGTCTTCGAGCGGAGGGCATCCAAACGCACCGACCCCTCAAACCCGGACCACAAAGCTATCACCCCTCCGCCCCTTAATCTCGGCAACCGCTTTGTATCGGCATGCTACGGCACGCTCCGCAAAACATACCCGCCCACGCTTACCTCCGCTCCCACCCCGAACGCCACTACCACCAACGGCCCCACGCGCTTCGCTCCCGCCAATCCCTCCAGAGCGCGGCCCTGTGAATCGGAAACCCCAAGCACCAGAGTCTTGACGCCCGGAACCAGAATCCTATCCCCTCCAAACCGGGCAGGGCCGCCGTCGCTTGGAGCGATCCAGTATGGCGATCGCGCTTCGTCATGCGAGTTCAGCAACCGGGCGGTCGGAAAATAATACGACACGAAGCGCCAGGTGACCACCGAGTCGTCCCACACGATCGCCGTCTCCGGCGTGAAGTCGATTTGCTTCAGCGCCTTGAGCGTCGCCCGGTTCCAATCGTTCTTGTACCGAATCGCGCCGCGCGAAGCCGCGCCGATATAGTCCTTGTAAATCGGTGTCCGGAAAGTCCACGCGCTCGCGAGCGTCGCCGCGCACGCGCCTGCAATCATCAACGCGCGCGGCCGCAACGCGGCCAACACCGCTCCTCCGATAACGCAAAGCGCGGGAATGGTGATCAGCGTCTGGCTGGCTTCGCGAACGTGAACCAGCGCATGGAATAGAAACGCCGGAACGAATGCGCCGGCCAGCAAGACGCTGTGGGCGCGGGACCACGACGCCGCGAGCCGGCGCCGGCCGAACGGGAGCGCCCAAATCCAGGCGATCGCAAGGCCCAGAGTCCACACTACGGCTCGAAGAAACACACCCTCGGCCAGGGATACGCCGCCCCCAAAGGGCATCGTCTCGCCCTGGGTAGTGAAGCGCAGGTAGTCGAGAAGCACACGGCGGGCCGATTGGATGCCGCCCATGCGCGCCACTAGCGGCCCGATCCACACCAGAGCCGAGACGGCCAGAATGCCGGATGCGATGGCCCACGTTCGCGACGGGACGCGCCGGTAAATGCCAACTGCAATCCACAGCGGGAGCAGCAGCCCCAGGCACTCCGGACGGAAGCCCGATAGAAAGCCGAGCGCCGCCGACGCCGCATAGAACCACGGTCCGGGCCGCTCCGCCGTCATTGCGCGCCAGCAGGGAAGGGCGGTCAACGCGGCCACGACCACAAGGAACGTCCGCACCGGGTTGATGATGCCTGCAAACCAAAAAATGGGATGAGCGAACAGCAGCGCCGCGGCAATCCACGCCGCGGACTCGCCGAACATCTCTTTCGCCCAAAGCCAGATCAGCGCGAGGGCCAGCGCCGAACCGATTAAACCCGCGGCCGTCAGAGAGTGATTGGCGTCCCGAAAAAACAGGTTCAGCGCCTTCAGCAACGCGACGAAAAGCGGATACCCCGGCGGCTGCGGCTGATGCATCCCCGGGTCGAACCGCTGAATCGAAAGGGCGAAGTTAACGCTATCGAAATTGAACAAATACGGCGGCGCATAAACCAGCCGGGTGAACGCCAGCAGCGCAAATGCAAGAACCGCGCAGGCAACTCTCAGCGGAGAAAATCTCTCGGATCCGTTAGCGCGAATCAACCCCAAACGGCTACTTTAGCAGTGCTGCTGAGGAATCGTGGCGCGCGCTTCCAGCGTGCCGTCTCGACATTCATGTCGAGATGTTTGCAATCGGGGAGTTACAGAGATAGTTCGTCATTTGAGTGGCCTTGGGCGCTTCCGCCAGGCAAGGTGGGGCAGGCGGACCCAGAGGGTACCCCGCCTGCCAACCGCGCGTAGCGCGCTCTTCTTCTCTTCCGTGCCGCGAGCGCTAACGAGCGGTCAGCCAGACCCCGCCGCCAAACGCTCCACTCTCCGCGCAACCTACTGCTTCGCCGCCGGCTGCCTGAAGCTCCGCTCCACCATGTCCTTCGGATCGGTGTTCACCGGCCCGTCGCGCCACAACCACCGCATCATCTCGGGAAGGATCATGCCGCTGAATTTCTGCCCGTGCAGATTCATGCTCCAGGAGTAGTTCACGTCGTAGCCCTTCTGGGTCAGCGCCTTCATCAGCCGCACATTCTGATAGAACCAGTCGCGCGTCTCGTCGTAGCTTCCATCGCCGCGCAGCCCGCGATTGTCGTTCCTCCCGTCCGTCATGAAAACGCGAATCGGCTTCTTCTCGCTCGCCAGCACGCGCTCGGGATACACGTATCCGCCCTGCAAATTCACAAAGCTACCCACGCTGATCAACACCTTGCGAAAATCGTCGGGCCGCTCCCATGCCGTCATGAACGCGGCGATTCCGCCGGAACTCGATCCCCCGATTCCATGCCGCTCCGGATCTTTCGAAATGTTGTAGTCCTTGTACAGCGCGGGCATCAGTTCCTCCGTGATGATGCGCGCGTACTTGTCATTCGGCGTGTTGTACTCGATGCCGCGATTCGTGGTTCCGTCCCCCCATCCGGTCTGCGGGCTGGGCTCGACTTGATCCGGCCGCCGCCCCGGATTGATAAACACGCCGATCGTCACCGGAATCTCGCGCCGGTAAATCAGGTTGTCCATTACGTTCTGCGCGCGCAAATCGCCGTTCTCGTCCTTGAACGCTTGCCCGTCGTTGAAGATCATCAGGCTCGCGGGCGTCTTGGGATCGTACTGCGCCGGCACGTACACCCAATAGGTGTGTTGCGTCCCAGGGTAGATGTTGCACGCGATGGTGAACGGCCCGCGGATCTCGCCCTTCGGCACATCCGCTTGCGGCATGGAATCCGGGCCCAAGCGGTACTGCGAGTTCGGATTGGGACCCGGCGGCATGGGTTGCGGCGCGGCGCCCCTTCCCGCTGTTTTCGGAGCACCCGGCTGTTGCTGCGCGCCGGCCGGAGCCTGCATTGCCGGCGCCTGCGAAAGAGCCATCACCGCGGTAGCCGCGGCGGCGAAGCTTACGAGAAGCGCAAATTTCTTCATTTCAGAAATACCTCCATGCCGCAAACCGGGGAGAGGCTCGAATTTCGCGCCCTTTGCGAAATTCGTGCCTGTCCCCGCTTTGCCTCTAGTCGAATCGTACTGCCCGTTACCCGCGACGCACTGCGCCAATTACTGCTTCTTGATTGGATCTGGCGCTTTGGGCGGCGCCTGCTGGTTCTGGTTCTGATTCTGAAACCCGCGCCCGCGGCCCGCTCGCGGAACGGGCTTCGCGCTCGCGAGCGCTACGTACTGCGCGCTGATCGCGTCCTTCTGCGACGCGTCCACCATCAGGTAACGATGCCTTCCGTCCGCGGCCCCTTTGAACCGTACGCTGCCATCGCCCGCCACCGTGATCGTCCCAGGCTCGGACACTCTAAAATACCCATCCGGATGCACGGCGTACAACACCGCCGCCATGGCTTGCGCCGGAGCGTCATACGGCATGGCGCGATTCGCCCGGTAAGCGTCCACAATCGGATGGTCCTGCGCCCAGGAAAAATCCTTGCCGATGCTTTCGCCGGGGAAGGGCATCGCCGCGCCTACTTCCGCGCCCACGGCCACAATGGGTCCCGGCCACGCGGCGAATACATGCTGGGCCGCGGCCACATCCGCGGCGATCGCCGCATCCGGCCGCCCTTCCGGGAACGACGATACGGCGGCCACCAGAAACTTCACTTTGCGTTTGATCCAATCCGCCCCATCCGGCAGCGCAAGTACGCGCGCCAGGTTTGTCGCGGGTCCAGCCATTACCACCACGCAATTGCCGTCGTTCTGCGCCGTCATGGCGTTTCGGATGAGCGCCACCGGGTCGGCCGTATCGTTCGGCTTCGCGATGCCCGATGAATAGACCGCCTTTCCATCGGCAGTCTTCCTATCCAGCACCGCTTGAAGCGCCGGCGTATCTCCCTCCGGTTTCGGGCCGTCCGCCATGCCAATGGCCGCGGTGCGCTGAAAGCCGCCCGCGCCCCCCGCCGGAGCCGCGCTAAAGAACCGCGCCAGCGCGTCGCAGAACGCCGCCGATCGCAGGCTCGCGCGGCTCGTACTGGTCGATAGGATGCGCGCCTCGCCCTTGCCCTCCATGGCGTACAGCATCGCCAGCGCCAGCGCCCCATCCACGCCGCCCCCCGCGTCAAAATCGTAAATCACGCCAATCGCCGGCGTCCCCGATCTCTGAAACTGCATACCGTTCCGTGTGGGGCGGACCTCCTGGTCTGCCTTCTTTCTTCTTTTTCTTTTGGGGGGGAGCGGCCGAAAACCAAGAACGCAGACCAGGAGGTCCGCCCCACTCCGTTCTACGAAATCTCCGCCAGATTCAACTCCCCCGTCGAGTCGCCGAAATGCTCCATCCCCACGCCCATGCGCTCCATCATGGCCAAATGCAAATTGCACATCGGCGTTTCCTTGCGATACACCACGCGCCGTCCCGTCTTGATCGTCCGGTTCGCGTTCCCCGCGATCATCGTCGGCAGGTCTTCGTGCAAATGCCGGTTGCCGTCGGAAAGCCCCGCGCCGTAAACCAGCATCATGTGGTCGAGCAGCGATCCATCGCCTTCCTGCGTCGATTTCAGCCGTCCGACCCAATCCGCCATCTGCGTGGCGTGATAGACGTTGATCTGCGCGACTTTCTCGATCAGGTCCGGCTTGTTCATGTGATGCGTGCACGGATGGTGTCCATCCGCGATTCCGATTTCGCGGTACGGCCGCGACGTGCCTTCATGCGTGATCAGGAACGTGACCACCCGCGTCAAATCGGCCTGGAACGCGATCGTAATCAGGTCCGTCATCAGCTTGAAGTGTTCGGCGAAATCCGCGGGTATTCCGTAAGGCTTCTCCATGTGCGGATCGATCTGCGCGTTATTCGCCTCGGCCTTCTCGATCTGCCGTTCCACTTCGCGGATTGACGTCAAATACTCGTCCAGCTTTCGCCTGTCGCTCGGCCCCAGGCTGGTTTCGAGTTGCTTCGTGTCCGCAGTGACAAAATCTAAAATGCTGCGGCGGTAATCCGCACGCCGCGCCTTCGCCTCCGGACTGAGAACTACGCCATCGCCGAACAGCCGCTCGAAAAACGCGCGCGGGTCCAGCACCGGCGGCATCGGCTGCGTGGGGCTTTTCCACGCCAGGTTGTTGGTGTACGCGCAGGAGTAGCCGGAGTCGCAATCTCCCGCCTGCCGCGAGTCTTCCATGCCCACTTCGAGCGAAGGGAAGCGCGTCGCGTCGCCCAAGTGGTTGGCCACCAGCTGGTCGCACGAAACGCCGGCCTGGATGTTCGTCGTGGTCTTCCTCACTTGGACTCCCGTGAGGTACGACCCCGAGCATCTCCCGTGATCGCCCGCGCCATCCAGCAGCGCGCGTCCCGTATTGTGCGTCAGGTTCCCGAGTAGCAGCAGATCTTTCTTATACGGTTCGAACGGCTTCAGCACGCGCGGCAGTTCCCCGAGCGGCCCCTCGTAAGAAGGGTTCCAGTGCTCCATGATGATCCCGTTCGGGACGTAAGCGAACGCCATCCGCAGAGGCGCTTTCGCCGCGCGCGCGTCGCCGCGCGCAATGGCCGGAACCATGGCGTCGAGGAAGGGAAGTCCGACGGCCGCTCCCAGTCCCTGCAAAAACATCCGCCGATGCAGAGCTTTCCGCGAAACAATCATTTCGCCGCTACCTCCTTGGTTGGTGTTTGCTTCTCCGTCACCACTGCCTCGCCGCGCCGCATCTGGAACGGAACGCTGTCCACAATCTCGTAAATCGCATCGCGGAACGGATACCCGTTGGCCGCCAGTTTCGCCGTGATGGTGTTGATCGCCGGCCGGTCCGCCGGTTCCAGCCCGCGGCCCAGCGCGTACACCAACAGCTTCTCCACCACCGTGCGCGCGAACTGCGGCATCAGCGTCATCAGCGTGCCCCGCATTTCCGCGGGCGTCGAAAACGTCTTGCCGTTGGGCAGCGTTCCGCTCGAATCCACGGGGAACTTGCCGTCCATGGTGCGCCACTTGCCGATGCCGTCGTAATTCTCCAGCCCGAAGCCCAGCGGGTCCATCTTGCTGTGGCACGATGCGCAGACTTCGTTGTTGCGGTGCGTCTCCATCTGCTGCCGCAGCGATCGCGTCGTGCCCACCGCGGCTTCATCGAGAGGCGGCACGTCCGGAGGCGGCGGCGGTGGCGGCGTCCCCAAAATCTCGTTGAGGATGTACTTCCCGCGGATCACCACCGAAGTCCGCGTCGGATAACTCGATACCGTCAGCACGCTCGCGTGCGTCAGAATCCCGCCGCGCTGATCCGTCGTCAGATCCACCTTGCGGAAGTCGTCGCCCGTCACTCCGTCAATGCCGTAGTATTTCGCCAGCCTCTCGTTGAGGAACGTGTAACGCGCGTCGATAAAATCCGACATGGGCCGGTTCTGCCGCAGAATGGAATCGAAGAACAGGTTCGTCTCGGCGCGCATAGCGTCGCGCAACTCGGCGTTCCACTCCGGGAATTTCTTCGGGTCCGGCGTCACCACGTCGAGATTCCGTATCTCCAGCCACTGCCCCGCGAAATTCTCTCCCACGGCCGAAGACCGCGGATCGTCCATCATGCGCTTGACCTGCGCTTCCAGCGCGCCCGGCGCGCGCAAGCGCCCCGCCTCGGCCAGCGCCAACAGTTCGTCGTCCGGCATCGAGCTCCAAAGAAAGTAGCTCAGGCGCGATGCCAGCTCCACATCGGAGATCTTGTGAACCGCATTCGGGTCGTTCGGGTTCGGGTCGCGTTCGATGCGGAACAGGAAATTCGGCGAGACCAGCATCGCCTGAAGCGCCAGTTGAATCCCTTGCTCCGTGGATCTGCCCGTGCGATTTGGCCATGCCGACGAACTTCACGAGCGAAGCGAGTTCGGCCGCCGTAACCGGCCGCCGGTACGCGCGCCGCGCCAGCGCGCCGATCGCTTTCTGCACGCAGGCCGGCCCGCTGTTCACGTCGCAAATCAGAATGCGCGCGCGGCTATCGGGTTCCTTTGCGGGTTTGAACGGGCCGACGAAGCTTATCGAATTCAGAAACTTATTCGCCTTGTCGCTGTAAAGGTCTTTGGACTGCAAGGTTTTGACGAAATCGTCGTCGATAAATCCCGCGCGGAAAACATGATCGCCCTCGGGAAGCGTCACCCGCATTTCTTCCGATGAAAACGGATTGAAATAGACCAGCCCGGAAGGCTTGGTCTCCGCCATCTTCGTCGCCAGCAGCTTCCCATCCATCCAGAAACCCAGCTTCACCGGCGCGGCGTCCGCGGCCCGCTGCCCCGGCAAACCGAACCGCACCGTGTAGTCTCCGTCGAAATCCACTCGATGCGTCGCTTCAATAGTGCTCGCGTCCACGCGGCGTATGCGCTTGTCCTTGGCCTCGTACGAAACCTCAATCGGCTTAGGCAGAGGGTCGGCGGCGAGGGCGCGCGAAGCGATTCGGTCGGCCGCGTCCATATACTTCGCCATCAGCGTGGGCGAAATCGTAAGGACCGATCCGATGTTGTCGAAGCCGTCCCCGGAATCGTCGGTCGGAAAATCCTTCTGCGCGCGGAACTCCACGCCCAGCAAATCGCGGATGGTGTTGGAGTACTCGTTGCGGTTCAGGCGATGCGCCACCACGCGCCCCGGGTCCGGTTTCGCGTTGCGGTCCGCTTCCAGAAACTGCGCTTGCAGGTATTTGACAACCGCGTCGATCTGGGCCTGGGAGCGCGGAGTCCCCTTCGGCGGCATCTCGCCGTTCTGTAGCCGCTCGGCAATGCGTTCCCACCCGTCGCGCCGCGCCGCTAGCGAACTCGCCGGCAGGAACCCGGCCACATCGAATCCGCCCGAAGCCATCGCCCCGCTATGGCAATCCGCGCAAACCCCCTTCAGCAACGGCCTAACCGCCTGATCGAATGCGCTCGCGCCCGCGGCGCTAACCGCAGCCTTCTGTGCTGTTGGCGATTGGGAAACGCCTGCCTGGCCCGACGCAAAAAGGACACTCGCGGCGACGCAGCCAAACGCTATAGCGCGGATTCCAGCAGCCATCCCCTCCACCCCCCTCCGAGCACCATACGGGTTGCGGCACGCGGTCCCAGCGCGCAACCCCGCTTGGATAAAAGTATACACCCCCTGCGGGTGGTCGGATTGATTGATGGTGAGGCAGGTAAAGCGCCGGTAAGCCTGGGTATGAGTGAAGCAAGCCAGGGAAAGCCCCGGAAAGGGGCGCCGGAAAATAGCCCACGGCGCGAGCCGTGGGAGGCCCGGCCACGGAAAAGCAAGCCCCGGAACGGGGCGCAAGAGCTTTACCATCCCCCGGTTCGGCAAATCGCGCCGAATCCGTGCCGGAACGCGGATCGGCGGCTTGAGACCGCTACGCCGGACGGCCAAGTGGCTTTGCCCTTGCGCGGACCTTAACCTCTACTATTTGCGCCGCGCTGCACTAGCGAGTGCGGGAACAAGCCCGCCTCCTCCCAATCATCAGCCCCAGCAGCGCGGCTGCGAAGCCAAACAGAACCAGGGACGCTGGTTCGGGAACGCCTGTCGTCTCTTCAATGGACGAACTGCCATTTTCTACGCCGTTTGAGTAATCCCAAATCGCGCCTTGCGAGGGTGGGCCGTTCAAATCGATCGCGACCCAATCTGCGATGTGATTGATGGCGGGATTGCACGCCGGAAAAGGGCAAGCATAATCGACGATCTGCTGCGCATCGTATTGGGAATTGACCCAGGAATTTAGAATGTCGTTGCTGATGCCCACCTCCGTCTCGCCGTTCACGCCAAATAACTGGTCGAATGTCCCTCCAGCGCCCGCGAATCCGGCGTTGGTCACGACGAAAACGTCGGGGCTACCCACCACCTGGCCATTCTGCACGGTGGGGCCGCCCCCGTACCAGCCGAGGATCGCGTAAACGGAATAATCGCTCGGTGTCCAATTGTTGTTGGGTATGGCAAGGTTGACTGTCGCCGAGATGGGGCAGGTGTCTCCCGCCTGGCAAGTTACATTGAGCGGCAGCAGTTCGCCGTACGAGCCGGGAGGTGTGCCATCGCTGCCGGTCCACACCAATTCCATCTGGCCGATGTCCGCCGACGATGGCGAAACCGTCCCGCTGAACGTAAAATTGATTAATGTCCCCGCATGGGACCGCGGAGCGAGTCCGCCAAAGGCGGCCGCAAGAACCAGAATTCCGAGCCTGCTTTTCGAATCCATCGGGTTACCTCCAAAACAAGAGACAGTGCCGGCGGGCACTTAGGAAGGCGGTAAGCCGCCTTCCGGAAGCTTGGCCCCGAATTGAGGCGCACTAACGCGCGGTAACCCGCTCGTCGGTACCCGAAGGACTCAACTGAAACTTGTTTTTGGGTTCCCCAGCCGTTTGAGTATATACCAGCCGCGATCGAAGCGCTGCCGCTGAAGCAGGGTAAGGCACGGGATAAGCATGTCTGAGTAAGCCCGGAACGGAACGGCAGAGAATGGCCTACCGCGCGAGAAGCCGTGAAATGTTCGAACAAGCGCGGGCGAAACCGCCTGCGCCACCCCGGAACACCCGTGTTTTCAGTGGTGGGGCTGGCGGTCCCGCCTGTCTCGCCCGCTTGCGGGCGTTTTCTTTACACCTTCGCGAGCGGCGGCAGGCTTGGCGAAACAGAAGCGAGCCCCGGAACGGGGCGGTAGATGACAGCCCACGCCTCAGGCCGTGGAAGCCCAGGCCGAAGGACGAGTAAGCCCCGGAACGGGGCGGCGGATGACAGCCCACGATGCAGGCCGTTGAAGCCGAGGCCACGGGCCGAGTAAGCCCCGGAACGGGGCGGCAGAGAATAGCCCACGGCGCGAGCCGTGGGAGGCCAAGCCAAGCAAAAGGAGCCCCGGAACGGGGCGTAAGGGGTTATCCCATGGCGCGAGTTGTATCGACCGCCGCCTCGACGCCCCACCTCTTCATCCACAAGAACAGCGTCAGCAGTCCCCACAGTCGATACCCCGCGTTGATGCGCCGCTCCATGTGATCGCGGATAAGCGCTTCCACGGCCGCCGCGTCGAACACGCCCGTTGATCGCAACGCCTCGGGCGTCACGGTGTCCATCAGCAACGGCCTCAGCACGCTTCGGAACCAGTGATGCGCCGGTATGTCAAAACCGGTCTTGGAGCGCTTCAGCACAACGGGCGGCAGCTTGTCCCGCATCAACTCGCGAAGCACGATCTTCTGCTTGAACCCGCGAATCTTGAGATCCATCGGAAGCGTCGCCGCGAACTCCACGATGCGATGATCCAGAAACGGAGGCCGCAGCTCCAGCGAATGCGCCATGCTCATGCGGTCGGTCTTATACAAAATGTCATCGGCCAAATAGAAATTCTGGTCGAGGCGCAGGTAGCGCTCGACGAACCCGGCGCCATCGGTATCGAGCTCGGCGGCCAGATCGGCCAAACCGCTGCCGGCCGTTCCAGGCCGCACGGCTCGAAGCCCGGCGGGCGAGAATGCTCCGTTCCAGAAGAAGTGCGCTTCGTCGGGAGGCAGCAGGCTGCCTTCCATCCAGCGCTTGAGCTTGTATTCGAAGCTGATTTTCTCGTCGGAGACAGGCACAAAGCGGTTCAGCGCGCCGAGCGCAAGCCTTCGCAACGGGGCCGGCGCTACCCGCAGCGGGCGCGCGAGATTGTCCGCGACATAAGTCAGGTAGCCGCCGAACAGTTCGTCGGCGCCTTCTCCGGAAAGCGCTACGGTGACGAACTGCCGGCTCATGCGCGAGAGGTACCAGACCGGCAGCGCTCCCGCATCCGCGCTCGGCTCGTCCGAATAATAGGCGAACTCGTGAATGGCGCTCGCCAGCTCCACCTCGGGGTTCAGATCGAACTCGTGATGGTCCGTTCCATACGCCCGCGCAACCTCGCGGAAATACGGCGATTCGTCGAAGCTTCGCCCGGCGAAGGAAACCGAGAAGGTCTTCAGCTTCCCTGGGGTGTGCTTGGCGGCGTAATGCAGAATGGTCGAGGAATCCAGACCGCCCGACGCCCACACTCCCAGAGGAACATCCGAGATCAGATGCTCGCGAATCGCGCTCTCGAGCAAGCCGTCCAACTCCTCCGTGGCGTCGGCGAGCGTTCGCCGCCGCGGCGGCGCGGAGGGGAATCGCCACCACGATTCCATGTGAGTCTTTCCGTTGCGCCATTCCAGCAGATGGCCGGGCGGAACTTTCCGTATGCCCTCGATCAGGGTGCGCGCTCCTGGAACGTAATTGACGGAGAGATAGGTATCGAGGGCTTGAGTATCCAACCGCCTCGGTACGTCTTCGTGCTCGAGGATCGCTTTCAATTCACTGCCGAATAAAACATCTTCTCCGCGCAGGCAGTAATACAGCGGCTTAATGCCCATGCGGTCGCGGGCCAGCACAAGGCGGTTCCGCGATTCGCTCCACAGCGCGGCGGCGAACATGCCCCGCATTCTTGAGAAACAGGCCGTGTCCCATTGCAGGAAGGCGCGCAGCACGGTCTCTGTGTCGCAATGCGAGCGAAAGCGATGCCCGTGCCTCTCCAGTTCGGCGCGAATCTCAAGATGGTTGTAAATCTCGCCATTGAACGCAATAGTGGTGTGGGTTTCTTCATCGACAATGGGCTGATCGCCGCCGATCGGGTCGATGATCGCCAGGCGAACTGCGCAGAGTGTGGCTCCAGGTGCTTCAATGATGCCGCTTTGATCCGGCCCGCGATGGCGCAACGCCGCAGTAATGCGCTCGGCTTTAGGGCGGTCATGGGGCCGGTTTCGGCATGTAAACCCTGCAATTCCGCACATTTAGAGGGATAGTGATATCCGAATATAGCATAGGCTTCGCGGCGCGCCGGGCGGAATCGAGCCGCGGTGAGTGACTTGCAGGTGAATGCGCGGCGAGGCCGGACCGCCAGTGAGAGACGTTCAAGAGGCCGATGAGTTAGTTCGGGGCTAGTACGAAAAAATTAGAGTGAAATTTCCGAAAAAGATGCGAACGTTTTAGTACGTAAACGCGTCTAATCTTCGAGACACAATCATGGGCCGCACCGTGCGCCTTCTCCCAGCGGCGGTTGGTTTGCTCCTCGCCGCTTGCGGTCACTCCGTTTCTCCGCCAGTCCAGGCCGCATCCCCGCCGAACGATTCCAAGGCGGAGTCCGCCGCCGCGCGCGAAATCCGGATCACCGGCGTCATTCAGGCCGTCCACGCGGTCAAGGTCACGGTTCCGATCATTCAGAGCCAGACCTCCAACATGACATTGACCGCTCTAGCCGCAAATGGATCGCACGTAGAGGCGGGCGATCTGGTCGCCACTTTTGATCCCACATTGGAGCAGGACGCCGCCCGCGACGCCCAGGCCAAATTCGAGGACCTCAGCCATCAGGTCGATCAGAAGATCGCCGAAAACCGCGTCGCCGCGGAGAAACGGACTACCGACATGCGCTCCGCCCAGGCCGATCTGGATAAGGCCAGGCTGGAGCTGATCAAGGCCCCGGTCCTGGCTGCAATCGATGTCCAGGAAAACCAGGCGAAGGCTGCGGCCGCCGCCGCCCAGGTAGCAAGCCTGAAAATCTCGCACGCCGAGCACGACAAGGCGGAAGCGGCCGCTTTGCGGGGCTTGGAGCTTCAGCGCGACCGGCAGAAAATCAACATGCAGCGCGCGCAGGACAACATCAAGAAAATGGAGATCCGCGCCCCTCTGGCCGGGATGCTGGTGCACGATATGACCTATCGCGCAAGCTCTTACGGGCACGCCCAAATCGGCGACCAGCTTTACCGCTCCTATCCGCTGGCCAGCATATTCGATCCGTCCCAAATGCAGGTTCGATGCGCCGTGAATGAAACGGATTTCCGCGCTCTGGCCCAGGGCGGCGAAGCCATCGTCCGGCTGGACGCGTACCCCGAAGTCGCTCTGCCCGCTCATTTCCTGAATGCCAGCCCGGTGGCTTCGTCGCCGCTGGGGGCGCCCATCAAATCCTTCACCGCGCTGTTCGCCATCGATCGCGCGGATTCGCATCTGATGCCGGATCTCTCGGCCGCCATCGTGCTGAAACCGCCGCGGGCCGGGTCCCCGGGAAGGGGCGGCAAATGACGAGTTCGTTCCTCGCGCGCACGGGGCGCTGGGCCGCGCGCCTCGCCGTTGCAGCCGCCTTGGCCGGCGCCGTCTTCGGCCTTTATCGCGTGCATCAGTCCAGCGCTTCCGCCAGCCTGCCCACCGCGGCCGCGCGCAAAGGAGACTTCCTGGCGTTGATCCGATGCCGCGGCTCCCTTTCCGCGCGCCATTCGGTAGGCATCTACACGCCGGCCGTTCCCAACCTGCGCATCGCGTGGATTGCGCCCGCCGGCGATACCGTGAAAATGGGCGACACCATCGTCCGCTTCGATTCCAGCACCGCGCAGCAGCAACTGGCGCAGAAGGAAGCTCAGTTGAAGCAGGCGCAGGCGACCTTGGATCAAGCGCTGGCGCAATCCAAGGTGACCATCCAACAGGATCTAACCGATTTGGCCGACGCCAACTTCAACGTGGAAACGGCCACGGTCAACGTCGAATTGGTGCTGGTGCAGAAAGGCGTCATCAAAGGCAAGGAAGCGGATATCGATAAGGGCGTCGCCGAGCAGAAGCTCAAGGTGCAGCAGGCGACCGTCGAACTGCACCGCGCCTCGGAGCGTTCGCGCATCGCCTCGCTGACTCGCCAGCGCGACCAGGCGCAGACGGACGTCGATCTCACCAAGAGCCGCATCGCGCAGATGGAGCTGAAGGCGCCGGGCGACGGCATTCTTTCGCTGCGAGTCAACTGTTCCGGCATCGTCACCAGCACCGCCGATTGCAAGCCCTACAAGGTCGGTGACAACGTTTCCTCCGGCATGGTGCTGGGCGAGATACCGGACCTAAGCACGCTCGACATGGACGTCAAACTCGAAGAGTCGGACCGTGGCCGAGTCTCTCTGAATCAAGACGCGCTGATTCACGTGGACGCCGTTCCCGAGCTCACCATCACCGGCAAAGTCACCGATATAGCCCGGCTCGCCGAGATCCGCATGGAGCCGCCCTATACGCGCAGCTTTTCGGCGCGGGCTGCCATTCCGCATCCCGACGCGCGGCTTCGGCCCGATATGAACGGCGGCATGGACATTGTCGTGGACCGTATTCCGAACGCGATCGGCATCCCTTCGAAGGCTTTGTTTACGCGGGACGGCAAGCCCACGGTTTATCTGGCGGAAGCGGGCCGCTACCGGCCGGTCGAGGTCCGGGTGCTCGCCCGCAATCCGGATGAAGTGGCCATCGCCGGAATAGAAGCGGGCGCTCGCGTGGCGCTGGTGGACGTGGAGAAACTGGGGCAAAAGAAATGAAACTCCGTACGTGGATCGGAACCGCCGCGGCCCTCGGCATAGCTGGCATCGCCGCTTGGGGAATCGCCGGCGTGATGCGCAGCTCGGCGCTTAGCCCCAGTTCCGAAACGCCGATCACGCGCGTGAGGCGGGGTCCGGTCGCCATTACTGTCACGGCGCGCGGCAATCTTCAGGGCGGCAATCCGGAGCTTCTGTACGCGCCTCAGGTTGCTCAAGACACCCTGGTAGTCACGTCACTCCGCCAGCCCGGCGAGCAGGTGGAACCCGGTGATGTGGTGGCGGAATTCGATACGACGCAGCAGGAATACAACCTGCACGAAGCTGAGGCCGACCTGGCCGAAGCCGAGCAAAAGGTCATCCAGACCCAGGCCGAGAATACGGCGGGCGACGAGGAGACCCGCTACGCTCTGGTGTCGGCGCAAAACGCCGTCGATATGGCCAATCTCGAGCTGAGGCGGAATGCCCCGGGAATCGTGGCCGCCAACGCCAGGCGCCAGGCGGAAATCGCCGTCGAAGCCGCGAAGAACAGGCTCGCTCAAGCCCGGCAGGACCTCGAAAGCAAGAAAACCACCAGCGCCGCCGGACTCAACATTCAAATAGCCGCCCAAGCCAAGGCCAGGACTCTGGCGGACATGGCTCGCAAGAATATCGAGAACATGACGCTGAAGGCTAAGTCCACCGGCTACGTCGCGTTACAGCCGAATACGATGAACACTTTCATTCTCACTACGGGAATGACGATTCCCAACGTTCAGCTTGGCGACCAGGTGCGTCCGGGAATGGCGATTGCCCAACTCTTCGACCTTGAGAATTGGGAGGTGGGGGCCCAGGTTCCCGAGTCGGACCGCGGCCACCTGGCCCAAGACCAGCCCGTCGCAGTGGCGATCATGGCGCTGGCCGGGAAGTCTTACCGGGGGCGCGTAAAGACACTGGGCAATGCCAATGGGACGGGGACGGACCGCACGTTCGATTGCCGCATCGCGCTCGACGAGACAGGCCCGGAGTTGCGGCCCGGCATGTCGTCCTACCTTGTGATTACCGCGGAGAAACTGGACAACGTGCTGTGGCTTCCCTCGCAAGCGCTCTTCGATCGGGATGGCCAGCCGTTTGTCTATCTCAAGACGGCGTCCGGCTTCACTCCCCGCGACATTACGCTCGTCAAGCGAAGCGAGAGCCAGGCGGTGTTGACCGGACTCGCCGAGGGCGATTCGGTAGCGCTCTCCAATCCGACGCAACAAAACAAGCCGGCGCCCAAAACGGAAAGCGCTTCCCAGGCCATAACCAAATGATCCTGCTTACCGATCTCAAGCAAGCGTTTGCGAACCTCCGGGCGCAGAAGACGCGGACTATGCTGACCGCTCTCGGCATCGTGTTCGGCGTGGGGAGCGTGATCGGCATGTTGGCCATAGGCGCCGGCGCGCGCGAGGAGTCGCTCAAGTTCATCGAGCAACTCGGCGTTCGCAACGTACTGATCGACTCGCGGCCCACCTTGAGCCGCGACGAGCTCTTGCAGCGGCGCAAATCGTCGCAAGGATTGAATGAGCGAGACTTTCGCGTGCTGAGCGCCAATATCGACTCCATTGAGACCGTGTCTCCGCGCAAAACGCTGCATCCGGCCACCGTGATTCCCAAGCCGGCCGGCGATCTTCCCGAACTGTACGGCGTGGCGCCTTCCTACCGCGCGATTCACAGCCTTCAGTTATCCGAGGGCCAGTTTTTCGACGAAGGCGACGCCGCCGCTAGCGCTCCGGTCTGCGTCCTGGGCGAAACCGCCAAGGTGGGCGTATTCGGTTACAGTTCGGCTCTCGGAAAATTCGTCAAGGTCAACGACATTTGGTTGGAAGTAGTGGGCGTCCTCAAAGAGCAACTGGCAAGCGGAGCGCAAAGCTCGGGCGGCACGATGCAGGACCCTAACAATATCGTCTTCATCGCGCTCAACACGTTCCGCTATCGCTTTTGGGACAGCATGAGCTCGATGCGCGACGAGTTCGACGGCGTCGAGATACGGCTCCGCGAAGGCACGGACAGCGTTGAGACCGCCAAGATTGTGACTGCGGTGCTGGATTCGACCCATCGTGGCGTGCAGGATTACCTGGTGACCATTCCCGCCGCGCTGCTGGCGCAGCAGAAACGGACGCAGACCATCTTCACGTATGTGATGGTCGCGATAGCGGCAATCTCGCTTCTGGTGGGTGGCATCGGGATCATGAACATCGTGCTGGCGACGGTGCTGGAGCGGACCAAGGAGATCGGCATCCGGCGCTCCATCGGCGCGCGACGCGTGGATATCGTGCGGCAGTTTCTCGCCGAGTCCGTGCTGATCTCGGTAGCCGGCGGCGCGATGGGAATCGGCTTCGGCTACTTCCTGGCGTGGCTGATTGCCCGAACCGCCGGCTGGAACACGATCGTCACGCCGAGTTCCGTGGCCATCGCTTTCGGCGTATCGCTGGCGGTGGGCGTGGTGTTCGGGATCTATCCCGCGCTGAAGGCCGCGCAGGTAGACCCGATCGAGTCGCTGAGGTACGAGTAGCCGATTGTCCGCTTCGCGCGCCTGGCAGGTCTGGAGACCTGCCCCACCAGCCTGCTAACATGGCTAACCATGGATAGGCGAAATTGGTTGCAGTTGCTGGCGGTGCTTTCGGCGGCGGGGGTTGGAGACGCGCAGGATCGGGCGCCGGCGGCGGGCGCGGGGGGACGCGGCGGAGGGGCGCAGCAGGCCAATCAGCAGCGGCCGCTTCGGGTCAGCAAAGAGCAGGTGACGGCGGCGCTTACCCTGCTTGGGCTGGAGTTCCAGGATTCCGAACTCGAGATGATGCTTCGGAGCGTGAACACGGCGCTCAACAATTACGAGTCGTTGCGCAAGGTGGACGTAGGTTATGACGTGGAGCCTGCGTTCGCGTTCCATCCGGGGCTTCCGGGGAGAACGCAGGGACGCGGACCGGCGCGATACGAGACTACCATTCCGGCGGCGAGCGCGCGAAAGGCCCCGAAGGATATCGAGGAGCTTGCATTCCTTCAGGTCACGGAGCTTGCGCCGCTGATCCGTTCGCGAGCCGTATCGAGCGTGGCGCTCACGAAGATGTACATCGAGCGGATGAAGAGATACGCGCCGGATTTGCTGTGTCTGGTGACTCTCACGGAGGCTCCGGCGATGGAGCAGGCCGCGGCGGCCGACAAAGAAATCGCGGCGGGGCAGTATCGCGGACCGCTTCACGGGATTCCGTACGGGGTCAAAGATCTTTTCGACACAAAGGGAATTCTGACCGCCTGGGGCGCCGAGCCGTTCCAGAAACGGATTCCGGATTCGGACGCTACCGTCATTCAACGATTGAACAAAGCCGGGGCCGTGCTGATGGCGAAGCTATCGATGGGCGCGCTGGCGATGGGCGACCTGTGGTACGCAGGGCAGACGAAGAGTCCGTGGAGTTGGAATGCGGCGGCCAAGAGCTATGCGCGCGGGTCGAGCGGTTCGTCCGCGGGACCGGCTTCGGCGACGTCGGCAGGGCTGGTGGCATTCTCATTGGGAACGGAGACGCTGGGGTCGATTGTCTCTCCGAGCACGCAATGCGGCACGGTGGGACTGCGGCCGACATATGGACGCGTGAGCCGGCATGGGGCCATGGCGCTGAGCTGGACCATGGATAAGATAGGACCGATCTGCCGCGGGGTAGAAGACTGCGCGTTGGTGCTGAATGCGATCCACGGACCGGACGGGCACGACCGTAGCGTGACGTCCGATCCATTCCATTGGGAACCAAACAGGCCGCTTGGCGCGATGAAGGTCGGCGTGATGCAGAAAGCGTTCGACGCCATGCGCGAATCGGAGAAGGCGATTTATACGCAGGCGCTCGCCGATTTGAAAACCGCGGGAGTGAAACTGACTCCCGTGGATTATGACGAGAACCTGCCGCCGATCCGATTCCTTCTGGAAGCGGAAGGAGCCGCCGCGTTCGACGATATCACTCGCGATGGGGAAGTGAGGACGCTGAAAGGCCAGACCGCCGGGTCCTGGCCGAACACATTCCGCAGCGTGCGTCTGACGCCTGCGGTAGAGTACATTCGCGCGCAGCGCGCGCGGACGCTGTTGATTGAACGCTTCGAGAAGTTCATGGCGGATTGGGACGCGCTGGTCATCCCACCGCAGACGCTGCTGACCACGACGAATCTGACCGGCAACCCGCAATTGGTGACCAAGTGCGGCTTCGCGGAAGACACGCTCCAGGATGGAACCAAAATTCAGTTTCCGCGTCTGATCGGGTTTGTGAGCCGGATTTACGAAGAGGGCTCGGCGCTCCGCGTAGCTTTGGCTTACGAGCGGGCGACGAAGTGGAGCGGGATGAACCCCAAGCTTCCTGGGTGATGTGACGGACGAGTTTTGCTCACCGGTTGGCAGGCGGGGCCCTCTGGGTCCGTCTGACCCACTTTGTCCGGTTCGCGCTTGTCAGGATGGTTGTCCGTTTTGGGTTCTGCTTCCACCAGCGGTCGTATCTGCTACCGCTCTGGTTCGAACGGTATCTCCGTAAGCGTCATGCGCTCCCTGCCGTTCTCTTTGACGGTTACCAGCGCGCTCATTGCCTCGTGGGCTTTCAGCAGCGCGGGGTCGTAGCGCTGGGCGGCTTCGATGTCTTCAAAGGCGTAGATCCGGTACGTACCGGGTTGGACGGACGGAAGCGTAAACTCGCCGTTCTGATTAACGCCGGTCAGCCCCATGGGCAATTCGCCGATCAGGATGACGGTGCTACCCGACGCCGGTTTTCCATCTTGAGTCCTGACGACGCCGTCGATTTGTCCCACCGACCGGCTCAACGTGATCTGAAGCGGGGCGGAAGCGGAGGCTGCCGTGACCTGGATTTCACTGCCGGCGGCTTGCTCGGAGCCGAAGCGGATCGACCGCACCCAGGCGCTGCCCGGGATGCCCGACGTGCGAACCTGGTATGCCCCCGGAGCGACATCGGCGATGGTAAAGGCGCCATCGTTTGCTACTCCACCGCTGCTGCTGTACAGCGTTGGACCATTCACGGGAGTAAGGCTAACCCGCATGGTCACGGAGGGCGGCGGCGATTGGGGAAACACGCTGAAGTCAGTGGGTCGATCGCCTTCCAGAGTCAGTCTGCCCTGGAGTGTCACGAGCGGCTGAAGATTCAGCACGGCATCGTCGATTTCGCTATCGCCGATCATAAGGCGCTGGGGAGCGAGCATCAGTCTTCTGTCGGAAGGATGGAGGACCGTAAGGAAGTAAGCGCCAGGGGGAAAGCGCAAGTCCGTAAACTCGAACGAGCCGTCTTTTGCCATCCGGCCATAGGTTCCCTGAGCCATCGGGCTCCGTATCGACGGGAGATTCGCGGGAGTCAGTAAGACCTGAAGTTGTTCCAGGGGATGGCCGGGGACGGTTCCTACCAGCTTGCCCTTCACCGCGAACGCCCGCGTCCTCCGGAGGTGGATGTCTATGCCCGGCAGATCGTCGTGGAGAAGCTGGAGCGGCTTCGCGCCGGATTGGTCTATCGAGTTCGGGTAGAATGTTTCCGCGTAAAACCGCGGCTGCTCGCCGCGCCCGCCGGACGAACCGGGAGCCGGACCGGCGGAGACTTTCATGCCGAGAATCGAAAGGGCGCCGCGGCTGGCATCGCCCGCGCTCAGATAGTATTCACCGGGCGAAAGATCGGGCAGGTTGTACTGTCCGAATTCATCGGTGTACACGGTGTGCTGCACCATGAGATTGGTGGATTGTAACGTACGCTGAAGAATGCGCACCGGAGCGGCGGCCACGGGATCGCCGTCTTCATCAAGCACGCGGCCGGCGATGGCGAGTGCGCGCGAGAGAACGAGATGGATGTCAGTCAGGCTCTGGCCGGCGGCCAGTGGGATTGCGCTGAAGGTCTCATGAGGGCTGGCGCGGTACATCTTCTGCAAATATCCGGCGAGCTCGGCCGAGAGGGCGTAAGAGCCGGGGGCGAGTCCATCGAAAAAGAACTTTCCGTCCGCATCGGTGGCCGCGTTGTAGACATGATTCTGTTGGTTGCCCGGTTGGTAAGCGCTTCTCAGGGTCAGTCCCGCCTTGCGAATGGGATGACCGCCGGCGTCGCTGACGCTGCCCTGAAGGCTTGCGGAATTTCCGGCGACACCGGGAGGCACAGAACTCACCGTCTGCTGTGCCCCCGCTAATGTGCCTGAAACGATAATCGCGAAAAGGAGCCGCTTCATCTTTCGTCTCCTGTGGACATTGTAGTCCTTGCTACATGGGTTACGGCGCAGGGGAAAGGCGGACGGCGGAAGTTGACCGTTCGGGTGAGCCGGTTCGCTCCCTGGGAGAGTGGGCGACACCGTGGTTCCAGGATATGATGCTTCTATGGCGCGACGGCGCCCGGTGCGTCCACCCCGGTCCGGGGGCGCCCCGGGCCGCATCGGAATCTGGCAGGACGCGGTCGCTTGGAGCGGCCTTTTCTGCGCCACCCTGATCGCTTATGCCCCAGCGCTCGAAGGGGGGCTGGTCTGGGATGACACCAGCCACGTGACCGCTCCGGGCTTCGAGTCCCTACACGGTCTCTGGCGCATCTGGTTTGAGCTCGGCGCCACCCAACAGTATTACCCGCTACTCCACAGCGCCTTCTGGCTGGAACACAGGATCTGGGGCGATGCCGTGCTGGGTTACCATCTGGCCAACGTCGTTCTGCACGCGATCTCGGCATATCTTGTCGTGAGGATTGTGAGGCGTCTCTCCCTGCCGGGAGCCTGGATCGCGGGGCTGATTTTCGCCCTGCACCCGGTGTGTGTGGAAGCGGTGGCCTGGATCTCCGAGCAGAAGAGCACGCTCTCCGGAGTCTATTACCTTGGAGCCGCTCTCACCTATTTGAACTTCGACCGGACGCGCCGTAAGCGGAGTTACCTTCTGGCGCTGGGCCTGTTTCTTCTGGCCTTGCTGACCAAGACGGTGACGGCCACGCTACCGGCCGCTCTGCTGGTGGTTCTCTGGTGGATGCGCGGCCGGCTCGGGTGGCGGCGCGACGTGGTTCCGTTGCTGCCATGGTTCGGGCTGGCCGTTCCCGCCGGGCTTCTCACCACATGGGTCGAGAGGGTATTCGTCGGCGCCCATGGGAGCGCCTTTACGCTCACCCCGCTTCAGCGTCTCTTGCTGGCCGGGCGCGTGCCGTGGTTCTACGCTGCCAAGGCGCTCTGGCCGGCCGACCTGATGTTCTCCTATCCAAGGTGGAAAATCGACCCCAGCGAGTGGTGGCAATATCTCTTCCCTGCCGGGCTCGTAGCGGTGACGATCGCTCTGGGCCTGTTGGCTAGACGAAGCCGGGGACCGCTGTCCGGCTTTCTGATTTTCGTCGGCACGCTTTTTCCGGTGCTCGGTTTCCTGAGTGTTTATCCTTTCCGCTTTTCTTACGTCGCCGATCACTTTCAGTACCTGGCCATCTTGGGAATAATCGTTCCAGCCGCTTCCTGGCTGGCGGGTTTCACACAGCGGATCTTGCCGGGTAAGGCCGGCGCTATTGCCTTTGCCGCTCTCTTACTGACGACGCTCGGATCGCTGACTTGGCGGCAGAGCGGCTTATATCGCGACTATGAGACGCTGTTTCGGAGCGCCTTGGCGGGCAATCCGGACGGTTATTTGCTTCATGCGAACCTCGGAAGCCTGCTTATCGCGATGCCCGGCCGCCTGCCGGACGCCATCGCCGAGTTTCAAGCGGCCCTGAGGGCCGATCCGAGTTTTCCGGAAGTCCACTATGACCTTGGGTTGGCCTATTCGCAAATGCCCGGCCGCCTGCCGGATGCCATCGCCGAGTATCAAGAGGCCTTAAGAATCGACCCCAATTACGCGGCTGCGCACAACAACTTAGGAAGTGCGCTGACGCACATCCCCGGCCGCCTGCCGGACGCCATCGCCGAGTTTCAAGCGGCTCTGAAGGCCGATCCGAGTTTTCCGGACGTCCACTTCAACCTTGGGTTGGCGTATTCGCAGATGCCCGGCCGGAAGGCGGAGGCGACAGCGGAATATCGGGCGGCGCTACGGGTCAATCCCAATTCCGTCGTGGCGCACTACAACCTGGGGAACATCTTCGTGGATATGCCCGGCCGCGCGCCGGACGCTATCGCCGAGTATCAAGCGGCCTTAAGGATCAACCCCAATATCGCGGACGTGCACTATAACCTGGCATATGCGCTGGCGCAGGCCCCCGGCCGCCAGTCGGACGCCATCGCCGAGTGTCGGGAGACGTTGCGCATCAGCCCCGACTACGAACTGGCGCGACGACTGATGGATTCGTTGCTGGCGATTCGCGATGGCCGCGGGCGGTGAAGTGACGGCGGCAGCCGGGTTCAGAGCGCTCCCGGCCTGCTGGCCGTCGCCAGCGTGACGGAAACAATGACCGCCCAAAGCAGCCGGTTCACTTTTCGTGTCCTGGGGACATTGTAGATCTGGATGGAATGGACCATACGAATCGGCGTCCTGCGTTGCATCGCGCCGTTGGCAGGCGAAGGCGCCTGCCCCACTTTGCTACGCGGGAGTCGCGGCCATGCGGGCGGCCAGGCGCATGGCTTGTTTCATGCTGCGGGGGTTGGCCTGGTTCTTGCCGGCAATATCGAAGGCGGTGCCGTGATCCACGGAGGTGCGGACGATCGGCAGGCCAAGGGTGACATTGACCGTGCCTTCGAAATCCATGAGCTTCACGGGGATGTGACCCTGGTCGTGGTACATGGCGACGACCAGGTCGTAAGCGCCTCGCCAGGCTTGCAGGAAAACCGTATCGGCAGCGTGCGGGCCGGTGGCGAGGATGCCTTGCGCGTGGGCAGACTCGATGACCGGGGCGATGACTTCCATGTCCTCGTTGCCGAACAGGCCGTGCTCGCCGGCGTGCGGATTCAGGCCGCAGACGGCGATGCGGGGGCGTTCGATGCCGAGGCGGCGCATGACAACGTGTCCGAGTTCGATAGTGCGATGGATGCGGCGCGGGTCGAGCGAACACGCTCGAGCGAGCGGTATGTGCGTGGTGACGTGGACGACGGCCATGCGGTCGGAGACCAGCAACATGCGCGAGTCCGTGACGCCGCAGAGTCCCGCGATGTACTCGGTGTGGCCGGAGAAGGGAAGGCCGGAGAGCACGACCGCCTCTTTGTTGATGGGAGCCGTCACCATGGCGGCGGCAACGCCCGAGAGACACATCTGGGTGGCTGTTCGCACGTACTCGACGGCGGCGCGTCCGCAACGGGGATCGAGGCGGCCGAAGGCGAAGGCGTCGAAATCACCGAGGCCGGGAACGGAATGCACGGCGTCCGGGAGGCGGAGTCCCGTTATCGCCGCGGCCAGAGCGAGGATGCGCTCGTCGCCGGCGACGGTCCAGCGGGCGAGCGGGGCGATCTCGGGATCGGCGAGGGCGCGGAGGATCACTTCAGGGCCGACGCCCGCGGGGTCGCCCATGGTGAGGACAATATGAGGAAGTTCGTTTATTGAGGACATGCGAAATAGTCCGCGATTTGAATGAGAGCATCGGGAGCGCCGAAGCCTCCCGCTTTGGTGACTACCGGAATTTCATCGAAGGGGCCTCCGGCGAGCGATCCGAAAGGAATGCCCGCGGCCAGTTCGCCGGACAGATGGATCTCGTCGGCAGCCAGGGCGCGGCAGACCAGGGATGCCGTGTCTCCGCCGGAGAGAACGAGCGGGGGGCGAGTGGTCCCGATCAGGATGCGAATGCGTTCCGGGGTGGTGAGGCCGTATTGGATGCGAAGGATGACATGGGTGTTTCGGGCGAGCGAGTCGGCGACGGCGTCGGGTGAGGCAGAAGCGGCTTCAATGACGGCGGCCGATCGCGCGGCCGCTAGGGTCTGTTGTTGGGCTAGGGTCACCGCGTGTTCCGAACCGAGGCAGAAGAGCGCCGCGGACGGGCGGGACGGCGGATCGAGATGATTCGACGGGCCGGGCGAGAGCGAACGCGCGAGGGCTTTGGCGAGACCGGCCGAGCCGGCCCACAGTACCGGGCGCGGGGATGCGAGGCCCACGGCGACGATGGCATCCAGATCCGAATCGCTCGCGGCGTCCACCGAAATGAAACGGCAGCCGGTGGCGATGGCTGTTGCGACGTTATACGTTCCAACGTGCATACAATCCGCCATCGACTGGCCGCGCCAGTAAGCGGACATATCGATCGGATCGAATGCGCCGTCCGCCACGCGGAGGACGCCGTGTTCCACCAGGCGGCCCATGGCCGGGAAAGCGGGCGTGATGAGGACCGTGGCGCATCGGAAGGCTTCGGCCGCAAGCGCGATTTCCAGGCCGGCGTTGCCGCGGAGGGTGGAATCGATTTTCTTGAAGAGGATTTGGGAGGGCGCGGCGGAGCGGCGCGCGGCCAGATCTCGGAATTCGGAACGGACGGCGAGGGGGTCCCGATTGCGGGTTTCGGTGGTGAGGGAGAGGACATCCGAGGCGCCGGCCTGGCGGCCGGATGGGCAGACCTGGAGGTCCGCCCCACTGCACATGCGGACCGTGGTTGGGTAGCCGCGGGCGGCGAAGGGGGCGGCGGCGTCGCAGGCGCCAGTGAGATCGTCGGCGATCAAAAGGCAGAAGGGACCGGCGGAGGGCGGAAGGGCCAAATCGGGACTCCATTGGAACTATAGCATTCGGGGACGCGAGGGGTCCGCCGCAAGCGGAGTAACGATTCTCCGGACACAAGGGCACAGCGGGGACAGGCACGAAGTTTCGCAAGAGACGCGAAATTCGAGCCAGTCCCCGTTTTGCACCTTGTAAAAACATGAAGAGACTTGACTTGTCTGGTATACTCATCCTGATCGGGGTAAGGTAAAACCCTGGGAGGGGCAACAACGTGTCTGCCGGCGCGGAGGGACCGTCCGGCTACATGCTCTTGATGGACCCCGCGGAGTCCCACTGGGTATGGACCGCGGAAGCGACCCGTTGAAGCGTTGGTTTCCCTGAGACTACCGGTTTCGTGACTGGGCCGGCGCCGGATAGTTCCAGACTAATACGCATCTCCCTTCCAGGGGCCTTGCCTCACTTGAGGTCCGTGTAAAAGGGATGACTGCGGGCGCGACGCTTGGACGCTATCAGGTCTTAAACAGACTGGGACAGGGAGGGATGGGCGAGGTCTATCTCGCCCTGGACACGGTTCTGGACCGCCGGGTCGCGCTCAAGCTCCTGACGGTGAAGAACCACGACGATCCCGGCGCGCGCAAACGGCTGGTGCGAGAGGCCAAGGCGGCGGCGGCCATCGATCATCCTTATATCTGCAAGATCTACGAAGCGGGCGAAGACGGCGACCGCGCGTTTATCGCCATGGAGTTCCTGGAGGGCGAAACGCTCGCCGACCGGCTCCGGCGCGGGCCGCTCGCGTGGGACGAATTCCGGACCCTGGCGCTGGAATCCGTGGAGGCTCTGACCAAAGCGCACGATCTGGGCGTGGCGCATAGAGACCTGAAGCCCTCCAACATCATGCTGACGAAGCCGGCAAGCGGCCGAATCGGCCACGTCAAACTGGTGGATTTCGGACTGGCCAAGCGCATGGCCACCGAAGAGGCCGAAACCGAAAGCGCGCTCACCTCTCCAGGGGCCGTGGCCGGCACGCTGATCTACATGTCGCCCGAGCAGTTCAACGGTCTGCCGGTGGATTGCCGAACGGATATTTTTTCTCTCGGACTGGTGTTCTACGAGGCGCTCACGGGCGCGCATCCGTTCGAGCGGCAGGGCGCGATTCCTACCGCGATGGCCATGCTCAACACGCCGACGCCCCCTCTGCCCGGCGCGGCGGCTTTCCCGCTTGGCCTGGAGCAGATCGTAGCCAGAATGCTGGCGAAGCCCCTGGACCAGCGCTATCAGGGAGCGCGCGAATTGCTGGCGGATCTGGAGGCGCTGGATGGTGCGCGGCCCGCCGCCGCGCCAGCCGGGGAGTCTATGGCCAGCGCATCCGGCGCGGCGCGGCGCGACCTGAGCTCCGGCGCGGCGATCCCGTCGCCGCAGCGCATGACGGTGGGGCGCGAGAAGCAGTTAGCGGCCATGCGGCGCGCGTACGACCGCGTCAGGAGCGGACAAGGCCTGATGCTGGCGGTGTCGGGCGAGCCTGGCATCGGAAAAACGAGCCTGGTGGAAGATTTCCTGGCCGAGTTGGGCGCCAACCCGGAACGGCCCGTGATCGCGCGCGGGCACTGCGCGGAGCAACTGGCGGGTTCCGAAGCCTACTTGCCATTGCTCGAAGCGCTCGAGAACCTGGTTCACGGCCCCAGAGGCTGGGTGGTGGATAGCGTCATGAAGACGGCCGCTCCAACGTGGTATGTGCAGGTGGCGGCGTCCGGCGAGGCCCCGGGAACCACGGCCATGCGCGACTTGCCGCTGGCGTCGCAGGAACGCATGAAGCGCGAACTGGCGGGGCTGTTCGCGGAGCTCGGGCGCTCGCGCCCGCTGGTGGTTCTGATCGAAGATCTGCACTGGGCGGATGTTTCCACCATGGACCTGTTGAGCTTCGTGGCGGCGCGCTTCGCCACCATGCGCGCGCTGGTGATGGTGACGTACCGCCCGGCGGAGATGGCCGCTTCACAAGGCCACTTCCTGGCGGTCAGCCACGATTTGCAATCGCGCGGTTTCTTCAACGAACTGCCTCTGAGTTTTCTCGGACTGGAGGATATCGAGCGTTATCTTTCGCGGGCGTATCCGGGCCACGCGTTTCCGCCGAGCTTCGCGGCGATGATCCACGCGCGGACGGAGGGCAGCCCGCTGTTCGCGGTGGACCTGGTGCGCTACGTCCACGACGCGGGCGGGATTCGGGAGGAGAACGGGAAATGGGTTCTGGCCGGATCGCTGCCGGATTCGCCAAAAGAACTCCCCGCCTCGGTTCGCGGGATGATTACGCGCAAGATCGAGCGGCTGGAGGCGGAAGACCGCAAGCTGCTGGTGGCGGCGAGCATACAGGGCAACGAGTTCGATACGGCGATTGTGGCGGAAGCCACCGATATGGACCCGGCCGAGGTTGAGGAACGGCTCGAAGCGCTGGAGCGCGTGCACGTGTTCGTGAGGCGCGGCGAGGAGCGCGAATTTCCGGACCGGACGCCGTCGCTGCGATACCAGTTCGTACACGTGCTGTACCAGAACGCGTTATACGCGTCGCTGCAGCCGACGAGGCGCGCGGCGTTGAGCGCCCGCGTAGCGCGGGCGACGGTGACGCATTACGGAAGCGAGATCGCGCCGATTGCGGGCCGCGTGGCGCTGCTGTTCGAGACGGCCAGGGATTTCGCCGCCGGCGCGCATCATTTCTGCCTGGCGGCTCGGCACGCGGTATCGCTGTTCGCGTTTCGCGAGGCGCTTGGGCTTTGCGACCGGGGACTGGAATCGGTGCGCGCGCTCGCGGGCAGCGCCGAAGGCAAACAACTGGAGCTGGGCCTGCAGATGATCAAGGGCGTGGCGCTGCGCTCGACGACCGGATGGGCGACGCCCGAATTGGAAGCGACGTTCAGCCGGGCGCGGGAAATCTGCAACGAGTTCGGCGAACCGCCGCAGGTGTACCCCGTGCTTTGGGCGATCACGCTGTTTCACCTGATCCGCGGAAACCTGATTGAGTGCCGGACCGCGTTCGGACGAACTGGCTATAAAAGCGGACGCGACCGGAAACGCGGCATACCAGATGGCCGCGTACCATATGGCGGGCGTGTCGCGCGAATTCATTGGCGACATGGCGGCAGCAAGCCGGCTGCTGGAGCGCTCGATTCTTCTTCACGATCCCGGGCAGCATCAGGTGTACACGGCGATGTACGGAGTGGATCCGGGGATGATGGCGCGCGCCATGTCGAGCCGGCCGCTCTGGGCGCTGGGCTATCCGGACCGGGCGCTCGAGCGCGCGCGCAAGACGGTGGCGATCGCCAAAACGCAGCGACAGCCGCTGACGCATGCGTTCGCCGTGCTGGTGCTCGAGGGCATCCACACCTATCGCGGCGAGGCGGAGGAAGCCGTGGCGCTGGGCGACGAGAACATCGCGCTTTGCCGCGAGCACGGGCTGCCGCAGGAAGCCGAGTGGAGCCGCTCGTTCCAGGGGGCGGCGCTGGTGATACTGGGGCGGACTCAGGAAGGCATCGATCTATTGACCGACAGCCTGGCGGTGCAGGCGCGCATCAAGACGCAGCTTGCTCGGCCGATGTTCCTGGCACGGCTGGCCGAAGGGCTGCGGCAGGCGGGCCGCATCGAAGATGGCCTGAAGGCCGTAGACGGAGGTCTGGTCTTCGCGGAACGATTATCGGAAGGCGGATACGTAGCGGATCTGTACCGGGTGCGCGGCGAACTGCTCCGCTCCGCCGGCGATGTCTCCGGGGCCGAGGAATGGCTGCGCAAGGCTCTGGCCTACGCGCGCGATCAACAAACCAAGTCATTCGAGTTAAGAGCGGCCACCTGCCTGGCCGCGCTCCTGGCGGCCCAGGGCCGCGAGGCGGATGGCCGGGATCTGCTGATGCCCGTTTACGAGTGGTTCACGGAAGGCCACTCCACAAGAGACCTGCTTGCCGCACGGAGGCTCCTCTCCGAGATCGGATAAGGTATGACGCCATTGCCTGATGAAAGTTCACGCGGGGGATTTGAGTGCGTACCCTCGACCGAGCGGAACGATATCGCGCGAATCGTGCGCGGTATCCTGACGCTGCAAGCCCAGGTGGCGCAAGAGCACAAAGCGCCGAAATTCCGGGGGACTCATGCCAAGGGAAGCGCGGTGAGGGCTGAGTTCGAGGTGCTTGCGGCGCCGCCGGACCGCGATCCGAAGCTGGCCGAGCGTCTGGCGAGGGGCATTTTCGCCAAACCGGGCGTGTATAGGGCGGTGGTGCGGTTCGCTAACGGGGGCTCCGACCCGGCGTCCGACAAAAAGCGGGATGTGCGGGCGATGTCGTTCTCCATCGAGACGCCGCCGGATCTCGTGGCGCCGGGAGTATCGCGCCTGGACTTTTCGCTGAACAACGCAACGACGTTTCCGTTGAACGACGCACATTCGTTCGCGGTGTTCATTGGCGTGATGGTGCGGAAGGGCGGACTGGGGAAGCTCAAGGCGCTGTGGGGGCTGGCGCTGAAAGATCTGTGGGCGTTCCTGATGGTGGCTGTCCGGGGCGGGCGGCAACAATTTCAGTCGCCGAAGGTGGCTTACCAGCGGCAACGTTTCTGGAGCACGGTTCCGTATGCGCACGGCGCGGACGACGCTATTAAGTACTCCGCGACGCCGAACCCGTTCAATCCGTCGGAACTCGGCGAGGGCGGGCAGAATTCGCTGCAAGAAGAGCTGATCCGCCACGTGAACGAAGACGAGCAAATGAGCGAGTTCGATTTCGGACTGCAATTGCTCGACACGGAGAAGATGACGCATCGCGGGCGGCGGCGCGGCCCGAGCTTCTGGATCGAAAACGCCGCCGTGGAGTGGAACGAAGACGACGCGCCGTTCCACACGGTGGCGCGGCTGCGCCTGTTGCCGAAATCGGTGTTGACGCCCGAGGAAACCGCGGGGCAATACATCGACGTTACGACGAATTCGCCGTACGAGAGCCGGCCGCTAGGCGGAATCAACCGGGCGCGCGTATTTGCGGAGCGAGCCAGCAGGGCCGCGCGGCATGGCGAAGTGGTGGATATGCCGGCGGCGATTCCCGTTCGAAGGCCGTTGTGGGCGCGGGCGGCGCGATGGGGCGCGGCGGGAGTGGCGGCGCTTTATCTGCTGGGGTTCGCCGCGGGCGTGATCTACAAGTGGGTGGCGCGCGACCACACGCCGCCGCTCCAAGCCGTCGATAATTACACGTACCTGGATCAAGGCTGGGGCACGGAAGGAGACGCGGCGAAACGCAGTCTTTACTACTACACCGCTCAAGGCGCTCAGGTGCTGGGCATCCGCTACAGTTGGTTCGTCAACGTGGAGCGGCCGTTCCGGTCGAGCAGGGTGGCGGAAGCGGACCACATGCGGCAACTCGATTTCATCGTCGATCCGACGCCCACGCGGGATAACCCGGACCAGTTGCCCGTGGGCCTCACCAAGAGCTACGACCCGCAGGCGCACGACTACGTTCTGGATCTCACCTGCGCCGCATGTCACACCGGGCAGTTGAACGTGACGCTGCCGCCGAGATCGAAGCGAAGCAAAGACACCAAGACGGTGACTACGGCGGTCCGGATCGACGGCGGGCAGGGAATGATCGCGTTCACGGACGCGAAAATGGGCAGCTTTCTGATGGAGACGATAGGCGGCCTGGGGACGACGCTGGCGAATCCGTTCAAGTTCCGACGCTTTTCGAACAAAGTGCTGGGGCGGAATAACAGCTTTTCGAACAAGCTGAAACTGTGGCGCGAGGTATTCGCGGTGCTCCGCCACGCGGGTGGCCTGGTGCGGAGCGGCGCTTACAATCCGCATCTGTATCCCACGCAGGAAGGGTTCGGGCGCGCGGCCGCGGTAGGCAGGATTGCAAACGTCGTGTTCGGCGATCACATCGATCCGGCAAACCTGGTGACAGCCGCGTCCCCGACGAATTATCCGTACTTGTGGAACATCTGGAAATTCGACTGGGAACAGTACGGCGCATTCGTCGCGCAGCCGATGGCGCGGAATTCCGTAGAGTCCATGGGTACCGGCGCGAGCTTCCGGCTGGTTGACGGTTATGGAAGGCCCGTTCCGCCAAGCGAGCGGTATGGCACTTCGTTTGCTTTCGAGAACGTGCATAAGATCGAATCGACGCTGCAGGCGCTCACGCCGCCGGCTTGGCCGGAAAAACTGCTGGGCGCGATCGACTTGAATAAAGCGGAGTTCGGGAGGAAGCTGTTTGTCCAGCGCTGCGAGGGTTGTCACGGGCCGCACGTGGCGTCGGCGCCACTGACGCGGGCGATTTCGCCGGGCCGGTTCGATACGAATCCGCCGCTCGTGGGAGGCGTGGCCGGTCCGGGGGACGAGAAGCCCGCGTCGCTGCCGCTGTGGCGGATCGAGTTGATACCGCTGGCGGAGATCGGGACAGACCCGATATTGACGCAGAATCTGCTGGGGATTCGTGTCAACCTGACGCGCACGGGGCTGGATCTGGCGAGCGTCAAGAGCATCCTTCGAGGCGAACTCACGGAGCAAGCGGAGCGCCAGGCGAACCTTCAGGGCGAGCTGACTCAACTGCTCGAAAAGGCCACGGCCGCCGCGAAGACACTTCCGCCGGACTCCGAGGCGTTGAAGGAGAAGCAGAAGGAGATCGGCGAACTGAATTACGAGATCAAGTACGTGGCTTCCAGCTCGGGCGATCCGAGCCAGCAGATCGCGGATCTGGAGAAGCTCGATCTCTCTTCCGTTTCGGCTGGCGAAGGGCTCAGCATCCTTGGCTCCTTCATGCGTAACTACTATTACGCGCAGCACAACTACTCCAAAAAGGCGCAAGAGTGCTTCGACGGATTCGGCATGATCGACCTGCCGTCCGCTAAGCTGGGATACAAGCCGCGTCCTCTGGAGGGAGTCTGGGCGACGCCGCCGTTCCTGCATAACGGCTCGGTTCCCACAATCTACGACATGCTGTCGGAGGTGAAAGACCGTCCGAAGCGCTTCTGGGTGGGCACGCGCGAGTACGATCCGAGACTCCTGGGATACGACGTGCCCATCGATCCCGCCGATCATGCGCGAAGCGCGGACAAAGGCCAAATTACCGGCGGCGGGCCGGCGCCGCGGCCGGGCGAATTTCTGTTGGACACCGCTGAGTTGGGCAATTCGAATCACGGCCACGAGTTCCGCGGCAAGAACGAACAGGGATCGATCGGCGAGAAGTTCAGCGAAGAAGAGAAGTTCGAGTTAATCGAATACCTGAAGATCCATCGCGACGAGTTGGACGTAATCGAGTACCTGAAGAGTCACAACGGTCAGTATCCGCCGCCGGCGCAATGGAATCTGCCGGACTGTTTCGCGTTGCTGGGGGGGCGATAGGAAGCGACGGAGACCCGTGGCTGCCCAAGCCGGCCCCGGCAGCCAGTCAACGTCGGGGAAGCGATTGATTTCGCTCCAGTTAGCGCCGCAGCCCGCTGTGCGTCTTTCGCGCACCGGGCTGGCTACGCCGGGGTGTAGATGAACCAAGAGACAGCGCTTCGCCGTCCGTCGCAGACGGAAGCGCCGCGCCTGGAGTTTCTACGCTTCGGAGACTTGGGGCGCGACACTCAGCCCCGCAGGGGCGGCAGAGAATAGCCCACGGCGTGAGCCGTGGGAGGAGAGCCAAAACGATCCAGCGCCGTTCCGGGGCTGACCGATGGCTCAGCCACCGAGGCGATCCAACGCACCGGGCGAGCGAACGATGGCCATCAAGATGCAAATATCCCTATTTCGTCCGCTTGAGCAGACCGTCGCCAAATTTCCATTCCTGCCCATTGGTGGGATTCTTGGCACTGATGGTGAGCGTCAGATCGTCGCCGTCCTGCTTTCCCACGAATTCCATCGTAGGCGTGTCTTGAGCGCCGCTCGCGACAGCGAAGAAAATCTCATCTCCATTGACTTTCCCGTCGAGAACGCCGGTGCTGTCGCGATTCCCATCCCATGTACCACTCAACGTTCCCGTCACGCTGGAGCCAGCGGTCTTTAGCGTGAGGGTGATGTCACGTGGTTGTTCACCTCTATCCGGCGTTCTGAATACTATCCGGCCGGTCCAAACTCCAGCGATATCGGCTCCGAGGATCTGCGTGAGCGCACCGGACAGTAATAACAGGCCCATCGCAATAGAAAGCTTCTTCACCTTGGCCCCCCTTTACTAAGCTAGCTTACTACAAGGCTGCCCCGGTGATTTCGAAACCATTAGTGCTATGCCAGTTCGCTGCCCGTAGCCGGGCGACCGAGGGCTACAAGCTCGCGCACGCCTTCGGCGAAGGGGCCTAGGCCGGTCTGGATTGAGTCCGTTTCCGGCAATTCCACGAAGCTGCTTTTCGCGACGTGATAGCCGAGCGTGCGGTAGCTTTCGAATTGCGATTCGTCGAACCACTGGTCCGCGGTGGATTCGTGCGGGAACGCCGGAGTGTGCACGGAGTACTCGATCACGTCGGCGGGTTCGTCTCCGGTGAGCGAGCTCTTGATGTATACCAGCGTGCCCTCGGGGCCTCTTGTGCCGCCGGTTCCCGCGTAGCGGATGGTTCCCACGGCGGAGTGCACGCGGCTCAGCCGCTCCCCCGGACGGGGCTTTATGGGCGTGGTGTCTATGTCGATCTCCACTCCGAAATCGGCGCGGCATTTCCTGATCAAGTTGCCCAGGCCGCCGAAGCCGTACTCGCGATCTTCCTCCGAGTCGCAGGCCACAATATAACGGCAGCGCCGGCGGATCAGTTCGTAAACGGCCAGATTCTCGAAGTGGCCGCCATCGGAGAGATACACGAACTTGCCCGTGTCGTTGGTGCTGGCGGTCAGCTCAGCCAGAAGCTGGAAGACTCCGGTGGTGGGTCCGGGCTTCTGCCAAGTGTCGGTGCGGCGCGGATTGCCGAGCCACCAGCCCAGGCGCACATCGAGGACCGTCATAAGGAACGCCAGGCTGGAGGAAGTCTGGGAACCCATGTTGGGGCTTGCCGCGGCTCCGGAAACCGCCATGACCGTACCCAGGCGGATGCCGCTTTCCGTGAGGGAGGGCGATGGGTCGGCGGGATTAGGGTAGGCGTAGTCGCCGGTGGGCCGGTAGCCGCCGTAAGAGAGCTTCGGATGCCCGGCGGTTCGTGCGTGAGTGGCTCTGCCGCGGTCGACGTCGAAACCGCAGAAGCGCGGCGTGAAGGCGAACGCTTCTCCTTTGCGTTCCTGCCACGCCAACTCGTCGCCGTGGACCACGTTTAGGGTAGTATTCAGAATCGGGTAGGGGCCGGAGTGGCCCGCGGACGGGGCGAGCGCCGTCAACCGAAGGTCGTCGGCTCCATCGAAGCCCGTAAACGGATTTGGAGAACGTTTACCGGCGCGCGCGCCGCCCAGGTAGCAGCGCACCAGCCGGTTGCGGTAGAACTGATGGAGCGAGAACTCGTTGATATCGACGTGGCGCGAAAGAAAGATCGCCGCCGAGCCGCAGAGAATGCTCAGTCCCAGAATCCCCCAACGGTGGTCGGCGAGAGCGCTACGCTCAACGAAAGCGGAGATACTGAGCCCCAGCAAGACCAACGAACTGACCACAAACAAGCCGGGCACGACAGCGGCGAGGATCTTGGCAGCACCCGACGGCGGGGCGGAGTCCCGTTCCCGGGCGCGTGCACGCTCCGACACCGCCTGAAAAAGGCCCAATCCCGTGGTGATGAGCCAGGCCAAGCCCGAGTCGACGATCGGCCACAGGCGGCGAGTCGCGAGCAGCCTCGTAATATCCGGACCGTAGGCGGGAACGAAGCATAAACCCATCCATCCGAAACTGCAGATTCCCAGCCACGCTCCCAGGCGCGCGAGCCATTCCCGCCGGTCGTCCGGGAGCCGCCAACCCAGCAAGCCCATGTACAGAAACACAGTGATGGACAAGAACAGGAGGAATACAGGGGCGCTCCAGGTCAGAATCTGCAGGGCGGACCACTGCGGGGAGCAGGCTTGCGACGCCCCGGAAGATTGCAAATCCTGCAAGCAGGTGAAGGCGTTGTTATTCACGGCCTTGACCCACAAGTAATCCAGGGGATCGGTGACGGCGATTGCCACGAAGCAGACGAGGAGCACCCATCCATACGCGCGGACACCCCCGATCCAGCGCCGCTCCCCGGCCCTGCCTGCATTGGAAACCCGGTGAATCCCCGCCATGGTACTGACGAGGAAGACCAGATACGCCACCATGGCCGCGAAAACGTAGCTGTTGTAACGAACGACTTCCTCAGGGGACTTCCGCTTGGCGTACAGTCGGCTAAGCTTCTCGCGCTCCTGTGCCGAGCCCCCCGCCGGGGACTGCCGCGCCTGGGGCAATGCGCTTTGCCGCGCGTCTTCCCGCTGGATCTCCGCACGGAGCGACGCAATATCGCGGGCGATGCGCTGCTGCTCCTTCAAGTCGCTGGGCACGACTGTTCCGGCGGCCCAGCCGGCCAGGAAGATGGGCGCCACGATAAGACACAGGACGATAGGTTCACGGTAGATCCACCCCCAGGCTCCTCGTGGCCTTGGCTGGTTCGTAGCGGTATCGCTAGGGAACGAAGCCAGATTCCTGCCGATGAGGCAGGCCGGAGGGATCATCAACACCCACCAGTAATCCGTGAGGTGTCTGACCCGGTCCAACCATTCGGCGGCGGCCACCATCCAGTAAGGCGCAAGGAGAAGGGAAGAGAGCGCCAGCACCAGAATCAACAAGTTGAGAAACGTGTTGCGCAACCAGATGTTGATCATGGTCCAGGTATCGGGGCTGAATAAGCCGGTCTTGGGCGTCAGGTAGTTGCTATACCGGCGGAGGAAGCGGATCGGGCCGACGCGCTCGTCCTGCGGGTCCGGGCTCGCGACCGGGGACAGGCAGCGCTGGACATGTGCGACGCCGGGCTGGCCGGGACTCAAGTTCTCCGAATGGTGGATCCAGGCGTGCAGCCAGCTCCCGATGTATCCTCCACCGGAGACCGTCGAAAGGTAATCGAACCGGCGCAGCAGGCCGCGCTCGCCTAAGAACTGAAGCACGCCGAGATTGAAGGTGGCGCTGCGAATGCCTCCGCCCGAGAAAGCCAGGCCCGCCAGGTTGGCCGCATCCGCTCGCTCCTGAGGATCACCCGCCGTCGCGGCGCCGCTGGCGACGCCGCGGAGTTTTTCGATCTCCTCCAATTCTTCGTCCAGTACCGCAGGGAAAGCCATGCCGGGAAAATCGCGCGCAGCATGGAGTTGCCCGGGATTGAGCAGGCGCGCGAGGCGCCGCAAGAACCAGATGTTCGTGAACAAGTACAACTGCCGCGCGACGTGAACCATGGTCTCGTGCATGGCTTCGCGAAAGCCGGCAGCCCAGGACTCCGTGGCGGGCGTCACCCAGTCTACCCCTTCCGCCGCCAGCGCGCGCTGCGCTTGTGGGAAGCTCTCCCAGTTGTGCAGAACCAAACTGACCAGCCGGCCGAACGCCGACGAGAACGGGCTGAGTATTGCGCGGTCGAGCTTTCGGGCGAACGCCTGATCCGACCCGGCCAGCCGGGCCAACTCGGCGTGCAGGGCGGCCGCGTCGAAATCGGGCTTGCTGGGCAGGTGGATACTGGCCTTGCGGAGAACATTTCGAAGCGCGTCGTACCGGATGTCCAAGTCCTCGCACCCGCGCAGCGCGTATACGCTGGCGTTATGAAGACGCGAGGTCAGGATTGCAATCGCCCTCGCCGCCAGTAATTCCTCCGTCGTCATATCGGCCCCCTCGGCGGTATCCCCGTTGTCCGGGGTGTTATTCATAATAAAGGCCAACGGTAGAGAATACAACTAAAATAGGAAATACCGTGCCACTACCCAGACTCTTCCTGGTTCGCCAGAACCTTCCCAATTATGCGATTCGCGATTTGCCGGCCGAGGTGGGCCGTCAGATGGCGGCTTCAGGGCTCGGCGGGCGGCTCGCAGCCGGCTCGCGCGTCGCCATCGGGCTGGGCAGCCGAGGCATACGCAATCTGGCCACGATTGTCCGTGGCGTGGTCGATTACTGGAAGGACGCCGGAATGCGGCCGTTCCTTTTTCCAGCGATGGGCAGCCATGGCGGCGCGACGGCCGAAGGGCAGGCGGGAGTGCTGGCGCGCTACGGCGTCACGGAAGCGTCCATGGGGTGCCCGGTGGTGAGCCAGTTGGATGTGGTCTCGCTGGGGCGCACTGGCGAGGGCATCGAAGTCTTCATGGACAAGGCCGCGCACGATGCCGATGGCGTCATGCTCGTGAACCGCGTGAAGTGGCACACGGATTTCGAGGCGGAAATCGAGAGCGGGCTCTTCAAGATGGCGGCCATCGGGATAGGCAAGCTGACCGGCGCCCAGGCGTATCACGCGCACGGATACCGGATGGGACTGGGGAAGGCGATCTTGAGCGCCGGCAGAAAGGCCATCGCTAGCGGCAAGCTGATCGGCGGCCTGGCGATTTTGGAAGACGCTTACCACAACACGGCCCGCGTGGACGCCATTCCCGCGGAGGAGTGGGAGCGCCGCGAGCGCGAAGACCTGGCGCTGGTGAAATCGTGGATGGCCAGGATTCCGCTCGAGCTGGACATTCTGATTGTGGATGAGATTGGGAAGGAGATCAGCGGGACCGGGATGGATACGAAAGTAGTCAACCGGACCGTGATCGGCGCCTACAATCCCTGGGCGAATACGCAGGTCGTCCGGCGCATCTTCGTGCGGGATCTCAGCCCTATGAGCCACGGCAACGCATTGGGCGTGGGCATGGCCGATATGGTGACGGACCGGCTGGTGGAGGCGATCGATTGGGAGACCACCGCCGTGAATGTACTGACTTCGACTTCACTCGGCGGCGCCCATCTGCCGCTTCACTATCCGACCGACCGCGAGTGCCTGGAGCGGCTGAGCGCAACCGTGGGCCGCTTCGACCCCATGGATGTGACCTTCGGTTGGATTCGCAACAGCCTGGAGCTGACGCGTCTGGCCCTGAGCGCGAATCTGCGGCCGGAAATCGATGCGAGCCCGGCGCTGAGCATCGAAGACGAAATCGATTTCGATTTTGGCTCGGACGGAAATCTGCTGAGCCCGTTTGCGGAACGGGCCCAGCGGAACGTGGAAGCGCTCGTGTAGGAGTGGCCTTGGGCCACGGCGGCCCGCGCCAATACTGGTGAAGATGCGAGGCGTGCGTGGGGCGGGCGCCCTCGCCCGCGGACTGACGCCCTCGTCAGTCCACCGGCCGTAAGGCCGGCCAGGGGGCCGGCCGCAGACCTGGGGGTCTGCCCCGCGCGAACGAGACGTCGACAGAGCGGCGCATCGTACCCGGAGTGGGATCTCGAACGTCTAAAATAGAAGCGTATGCGATATCTGCGTGTTCTGGCGGCTGTGGCCCTGGGGCTTTGGATCGCCGCGGCGGCTCAGACCGAGATGTCGGTCGATCAGTTGTTCGCCTTCATTCGTTCGTCGACCGCGTTCCTCAAACAAGGGACGATGACCGACAAGCAACTGGCCGATTTCCTGGCGAAATCCAAGTTGAGCGAGCGCCTGGACGATCGGTCGGTGGAGCAGATGCAGGCGCTGGGAATCGGACCCCTCACGAGCGCCGCGCTGCGCAAGCTACGCGACCAGTCCCAATCGCTGGCGGCGGCCAAGCCCATTGAGCCGCCTCCCGATCCGCGGCTGGCCCCACCGCCGAATTCCGAGGAGCAGGGCGCCATTCTGGACGAAGCGCGGAGGTACGCTCTGGCGTACAGCCAGCAATTGCCGGATTTTATCTGCCTGCAGACCACGTGGAGGTATCAGGCGCTTCGGCCCGGTCTGCGGCCAGGGAGCCACGCGGGCGAAGAGCCTTCCTGGCAATTGGTGGATAAGCTGGGCGTACGGTTGAGCTACTTTCAGCAGAAGGAAGACTACAAGCTGGTTCTGCTCAACGACGCGCCGACCAATCGAAGCTACGACTCCGCCGGAGGAGCGCGGACCATGGGCGATTTCGGAACCATGATGAAGGAGGTTTTCGAGCCTTCGACGGAGGCGCGGTTCGAGTGGGACCACTGGGGCAAACTGAGGGACCGGCTGACGATGGTGTTTTCCTATCGAGTCATGGAGGCGCGCTCGAAATGGCACGTCGTTTATGACAATCGCCTGGAAGTGGTCCCAGCCTACCAGGGGTTTATCCATCTGGACAAGGAGACGCACGAGATCGTACGGGTGACACTGGCGGCCCAGGGACTGCCGCCGGATTTCCCGGTGAAGTCGGCGGAGACCATTCTCGATTACGCCTACACGGATCTATCCGGCCATCCGTTTCTTCTACCGTCCAAATCGGAATCCCTTCTGTCGGATAGCCAGATCATGAGCAAGAACGACTCGCAGTTCAGCGTGTACCGAAAGTACTCGGCTGAATCCGAGCTGACCTTCGACTATCCCACCGTAGAGCCGCTTCCCGACGACAAGACCAAAGAGGCGCCGCCTCCCGCGGCGCCGGCGAGCCCCGCGAAGGGTAAGAAGAAATAGGCCTAGATTTCCGGCCGCAACCTTTCGGGCGCCCCTGTGTTTGACTAGTCGTATAGAATGTACAAGAGCCAGCCATGGCCGCCGGAGGGGTGGGCCGCGGCGCTTGGGCCGATTTTATTTGAGAGGAAGGAACGATGAAGCGTTACGTTTTGATGGCGATGGCGGGCATCCTCGCCGCGGGGCTCGCTGTGGCGCAAACTGCTACTGCTCCAAAGGCCAAGCTGGGGCTCAAGGGCATCGTGCGGCAACGCGTGATCAAGGCTCTGGGTCTGACCAGCGCGCAGAAGGCGCAGGCCAAGACTATTTTTCAGGAAGCGAAGCAGACGGGCCAGCCCGTGCGGCAGCTCCTGAAACAGAATCGCGAGGCCATGACGGCCGCGGTCAAAGCCAATAACACCCAACAAATTCAACAGCTTGCGGTAGCCCAGGGTAATTTGCAAGGCCAATTGGTGGCGAACCGGGCGACGGCCAAGGCGAAGCTGTACGCAGTGCTTACGCCAGACCAGCAGGCCAAACTGGATACGATGGCTCAGACCCTAAAGAATGCCCTGGCGCAGCGGGCCGCCAAAAATCTGGCGCCTTAGACTCACTTCAAAGAGCATAACGGGTCGCCGAGGATCACGCCTTGCCAGCTTAGGAACGGCATGGCTACGTAATAACTCTCGGCGAGATTGCGGCCTTCGATGTAAGCGGGCAACAGGTAGTCGGGCCGGACGCAGCCGGTAACGAATGGCTCGTAAGTGTTGCCGGAGGCGCCGGTGGCGCCTTCGTGGATGAGATCGGCGCTCAGGCCTTGTGACGAGCCGCCAAAGAGATGCGCCGGGGCGTTATCGCTGACGGCGAACACCCAGTCGTCCGGCGGGCGCTTCATGGTGCGGGCGTTGGTTGAGACGTACTCGGTGGCGATGGCGCCGGGAAGCCACTGGAAGCCGAGCCAGCGGCGCTTGCGGCCGTCGTCATTCGATCCCCACGAGGCGTAGCCGATCACATCCTGCTTGTCATACAGGATGTTGGGCGTGGCGTCCAGAATGACGCGGTCCATGGGCAGCAGCATCGCGGCGGTCCGCAGCCACGTGTTGCCGTCCGCGTTTCCGGGACCGGCATCGATGACGAACTTGCCCCGGTTGCGCGCCGCGAGCGAGCGGTCAATCATGGCTTTGACGTCCTTCACGTCGTAGGCGGCCAGCCGCGTCACCAGGTAGATGGGAAAGCGTGAATGGTTGAATGGCGCTTCCCGCTGCATGAAGAACGGGTTGGGAACCGTGCCCGCTCGCACGGCGTAACCGGCGCCGTGCATCTTGGAGTAGAGCAGCGTGAGCTCGGAATCCACGGAAGCGTGTTCGGCCGCGCGGCCCGAACCGTTGCCCGCTACTTTGAGAGGCAGACCCATGGTCAGAACGATGTAGAGGATCTTCTCCTTCAAATCGTCCTGTTCGAGACAGTGCGCGATGGGGCGTTCGATCTGCCGCTCGTAGACGTCCCAGACGATCTCTTCATCCGTGGTCGCGCTCAACGCGCAGATATTGGCGGCCGGAACGGCGCGGCGCGGGCGGTAGTAATCGGCTACCTGCCTGGATTCCGGCGAAGCGCGGTTGACCACCAGCAGAACATTTTGGCCGGACTGCGCGCCGAGCGGAACCAGCGCCAGGAGAAGGAAGAGGAGCAGAAGCACCTTCAGACGATGGTAGCGGGCGCGGGACTCGCCGCGCAACAGCGTCACCGCGCTTGTTACAATACGAACGGCCCGGCTGATACATCGAGCCAGGCGCTCAAGGGATGGATTTCGACCAGATCCACACGTTTCTCGAAATCGTACGGCTGAAGAGCTTTTCCAAGGCCGCGCAGACCTGCTATCGGACGCAGCCCGCGATCAGTGCGCAGGTCCGGCAGCTTGAACAGGAACTTCGGACGGATCTTTTCGAGCGTTTCGGCAGCCGCATCTCGCTGACCACGGCGGGACGGCTGTTCGCGCAATACGCCGAGCAGTTGATGGACTTGCGGAAGCGTGCGCAGGACGCTCTGGCCGATCTGGAGCGCAACCCGCGCGGGGAACTGGTGATCGCGGCCAACGAAGCCACGTGCATCTACGTGCTTCCCAATGTGTTCGCTCAGTACCGCGAGCGATTTCCATCCGTTCAGCTTCAGGTGGTGCGCTCCTACGGCGGCCACGTGGTGGAGGCCGTGATGGACAACTCCGCAGATTTCGGCCTCACGCAGTTGCCGGTGGACGAAAAGCGCGTGCAGATGGTGAATGTCTTCCGCGACGAGATTCGCATGATCGTTCCGGCTCGCCATGCGCTTGCCTCGCTGCCGTCCGTCTCGGCAAGGGATCTGGTGGGCTATTACCTGGTTCTGCCGAAGCAGGGCCGCACCCGGACTAGGTTGGACGAGTGGTTTGAATCCGTCGAGGACGAAGTCAAGATATCCATGGAGCTCGATTCCACGGAGATGATCAAGCGCTTCGTGCTGGCGGGATTCGGCGTGAGCTTCCTGGCGATCTCGAGTTGCGCGGAGGAGGTGGCGGCCGGCAGGCTGAAGACGATTCCGCTGTCTCCCGAGCCGATGATCCGGCGTCTGGGCCTGGTGTACCGGCGGGATAAGGCTCTCTCGAAGGCGGCGCTCGGCTTCATTCAGACCGTCCTGGATAACATGGGCGAAGGGACGGGCCGGCTGAAGCTGGTCACCCCAGGCAGCGCGAGATGAAGTGCGCGGGCTGCGGCGCGCCGGTTCCCGCCTCCGCATCCGAGTGCCCCGATTGCGGCGCCCGAATCGAGGACTCCGGCGTCTATCGCATGAGAACCGTGATTGTTGCGGCGCAGGGGACCCGAGCGCGGTACGATTCCGTGGAGGAGGTTCCCGCCCGGTTCCGCGATGCCCTGCGCGCCTCCGTGGGAGGCGCGAACGCCGGCACGGTCGTAATAGCCGATCGGGCGGGTATCGAACGGATTGCCGGGAACCTGCCGAGGCCGGCCGGAAACCAAAACCAGCCAGGGGCAAGGCGCTTGTCCGCCTGGGCCATGTGGGCCATGCTGGGCCTTGTGGCGGCAGGGGTGTTAGCGGCTGCCGCGAAGTTGCTGGCCACCCGCTGGCGGTAGCGAAGCGGTAAAGTTTTCGCGAGCTTCGGCCGATAGCGAGGTGGGAGGCGAAGTTTTGGACCGGCAGCTCTCACAGCAGGAAATCGACGCGGTATTCCAGGGCCTTGACAAGCGCCGCAAAGACGCGCCGGTGCGTTTCGATTTCCGAAGGCCGGACCGCATTCCCAAATCGCAGATGCGCGGCATTCATCTGCTGCACGATACGTTCGTGCGGAATCTGGTGGCCAGCCTCTCGGCCTACCTGCGCTCCTATCTGGTGGTCAACCTGGTAAGCGTGGAGCAGCTCTCCTACTCGGAGTTCCTGGACGGGCTGCCGTCGCCCACCTGCATGGTCTCGCTGGGATTGCGGCCCTACGACGGTAACGGCGTCCTGGAACTCAACCCATCGCTTGTTTTCCCCGTTCTCGAAATGCTTCTGGGCGGGACGGGCAAGACCACCCTGACCATCCAGCGCGACGTTACCGAAATCGAACAGAAGCTGCTGGACGGACTATTCCGCATCGTGCTGAACGATCTGGCGGAGGCGTGGAAGGGCGTTACTGCCATCGATTTTACGATCGAGGCGATGGAGACCGAGCCTCAGCTTCTGCACATTCTCGCTCCCAACGAGGCCGTGGTGGCGATCGCGCTCGAGGTGCGCATCGGCGAAACCGTGGGGATGATGAATATCGCCATGCCCTCGATCGTGATCAAGATGATGCGGCAGAAGTTCGACCAGCAATGGAGCGTGCGCAAGACGCAAGCCAGCGCGGCCGAGCAGGAACGCATCGTGCGCGTCATCCGCAGAGCCTCCCTGACGGTGGAGGGCAGGCTGGAGGGGCCGCGACTGCGCGTGGAAGACCTGCTGAAGCTGGACGAGGGCCACCTTCTGACGCTCGATTTTCCGGTTGGGCACACCATCGAGCTACAACTGAACGGCCAGGCGAGATTCGACGGACGCATCGTTCTCTCGGGGAGAAAGCGCGCCTTCGTCATCGATCAGGTACGGCCGGCGCCTAATCAGGGAATAATCAAGCCGGAAGGCTCGCCGGCCGCTGGTTCCACGAAGCCCGCGGCGGCCCCTTGATCCATGGAGACCAGTAGGCTTAGGAACGCGCGGCCTCGGGGACGGCCGTTGTTGCGGTCCATTTCCACTCTGGAGAGGAATACCAGGGTGCGCAGAATATCCCCGTCGCGAGTGCGCGCCATGCCCAACTCCTGCTGCTCCAGCTTACGGAACTCGGTGACCGCGGCCTGAGCGGCCGTGAAGATCCCGTCCGCCAGAGGGTTCGTGGGGCGGCTCTCGTAGTAGACGCCGCTCTCAAGAGTCTTGTACGTGCGCACCAGGGCGTCCAGAGCGTCCCGCACGTCGCGATCGACGGCGCCTGAGATCCGGAGTGCGGCCTGCGCAATCCCAGTGCCCAGAAAGGCGATGAGATCCGAGCGATCTCCGACGAAGTCCTCGGAGATCTCGATATCGCGATGCGGGAGGTCGTGCGGGTCGAGCGGCTGGGGGCGGTCATGCCTCCTGCTTTCCAGCAGGTACTCGCAATCGAGCGGGCAGGACACGGTGACCTCGCGTTCCGTTCCGCAGCAGATGGCGCAGATATCTCCCACCGCTCCGGGGCAGAAGCGGCGAGAGCGTCGAGTCTTGCAGAGGGCGCAGGCCATAGTTTCAGTATAGGGGGCGGCGGGTGGAAGCTCTCGGCGTTGTGTGTGCGACATAGAGGTGGTGGGGCCTCCAGTTTCGAAGTAGTTCGTAAGAATCTGGAGGTAACTGATACTAAAGTCCGTTCTCTAGCCCGCCAGGGCGCAAGAAATTAGCCCAGTGCGTAAGCACTGGGAAGGGATAACAACCCAGGAGAGCCCCGGAACGGGGCGTAAGCGCGTTCTGTCGCCCCGTTCCGGGGCTGGATCGATTTGCCTGTCTACCCACGGCTTGCGCCATGGGCTAGTTCCTTTCGCTCCTTCGGAGCTTTGACCCGGTCTCGGACTTCATTCTCTATCGCACAACCTTCGGTGTTTAGCCATGGGCTCTCAGCCTGCTGCGCCAACGGTCTGCTCGTATGTCCGGCGGAAGAAGCTATCCGTCATCCCGGCGATGTAGTCGCAGACTACGCGATGTGCGGGCTCGGCGGCGGCTCGTTCCGAGTAGAACTCGGGCATGCGGCCGGGACTATTCAGAAAGAACTGAAAGAGCCCAGCGACCATCTCCATGGAACGCTGCCGGTCCGCCTGCAGGGCCGGCGCCGAGTAGACCTCGGCGAACAGAAACTTCTTTAGGGCGACGGCGCTTGCCCGCGCTTCTAGGGTCAGCGAGGCGATGCGCTCGGGATACGCGCGCACCTCGTCGACGCTGTTCATTCCTGTTTGAATCGCTTTCCAGGCGGTTCCCTCGATTAATGCGGATACGAAACCATCGATCAATCGCCGCAACGATTCATGGAAGCGCTCGCGTTCGGTCGCCCCGGGGAACTCCGCGGAGACCGCTTCGTGAATGGCTCCGTAGAGGGGCACGCACGCAGCCGCTCGCTCGGGGGACAACATGCCGGCGGAGTAGCCATCGTCCAGGTCGGCGGCGTTGTACGCGATTTCATCGGCGGGATCGATGAGCTGGGCTTCGAGGGCGGGCTTCATGCCGGGCAGGTACTCGTCCAATTCCGGGGACACGCCCGGACCGAAATCTTTCGAATGCTTGGCAATGCCCTCGCGAACCTCGAAGGTCAGGTTGAGGCCCGGGAATCGGGCGTACCGCTGCTCGAAACGTTCGACGATATTGAGAGCGTGCAGATTATGGTCGAAGCGCTCCCCGAAGCGCGCCATCTGGCGATTGAGTTCTTCTTCGCCCGCGTGGGCGAAGGGAGGATGGCCGATATCGTGCGCCAGAGCCAGCGCCTCGGTGAGGTCTTCATCGAGGCCGAGCGCGCCGGCTGCGGTCCGCGCAATCTGCGCGACCTCGATGGTATGCGTCAGGCGGTTCCGAAAGTGATCGGAAAGGCCGGGAGTAAAGACCTGAGTTTTGGCTTCCAGGCGCCGGAACGCGCGGGCATGCACGATGCGGTCGCGGTCGCGCTGAAACGCGTTGCGGTAGGGGTGTTCCGGCTCGGGGTAGCGCCTGCCCCGGCTTTGTTCCACCGGAAATCGAAGGCGCCCGAGCATGGCAGGCGACCGGCTATTCGGGAATCGAGTTATTCAAGCTCGACGCCACTTCGCCGACGGCTCCGCTCTTCGCCACCAGCGGCTGCAAGAGCTTGCGGGCCTCGTCGGGCTTCTTTTGCATGATGGCCCTGGCCAGCGAGATGGTGGCCTCTTCCTGCGTGACGAAAATGGTGGGCTTGGCGATCAGATCGCGCAAGGTCTTTTCGCCCATGTCGGCGCGGCCGTCCGAAAAGTAGATCTGCGCCAGCGCCAGCTTGGCCAGAGAACCGTACCTGTCTCCGCCGCTCGAAGCGATCTCCAGAAACGCCTTCTCCGCGTCGGTGAGCTTTCCTTGTTCGCCCAGAAGACAGCCGAGATAGTAGCCGGCGATTCGCGCTTCGTCGCTGCCCGAATACTTCGTCCGGACTTCGGTGAGGAGTTGGGTGGCCGTCTGTACCTTGGCGTCCTGGGTCGGAAAAGTCAGTCCGGGAGTTCCCGCGGGCGCGCCGACCGGAGCGTCGTAAGCCAGCATCGCATGGTACAGCGTGTCCTGCCGGGCGGCGTGCTGCCGGCTCGAATAGAACAAGTAGGCGGTGATGAGAAGCGCCAGCGCTACGGCGGCGCTTCCGTAACGGACGACGTCTTTCTTGTGTTGCTCGAAAAAATTGACCGTCAAGCCAAGGTCTTCGGCGAACTTATCGGACTTGAGCTCTTTGCGCGAAATTCTAGCCACGAGAACCTCTGTATGTGCTGGAAAACCCTATGCTAACACGGCCAGTGTCCATTCCGCGCGCCGGATCTCCGCGGACCTCTTTTTGGGGGCCTCCCACTCCTAGAAACACATGTTTCGGTCTGTTCCAAAAGCCCCGCGCCTTGTAGAATAGTGTTATGAAATGGATCGCCGCCGTGCTCGGGCTTGCGCTGCCCCTTTTAGCAGCCGGCCCCCCAATCGATAAGGCAAAGGCCCTGGGGAGTCCGACCGCCCCCATCATGCTCGAGGTATTCAGCGACTTTCAGTGTCCCATGTGCAAGGCCTTTCACCAGGAGACGCTGCCGCTTCTGATGAGGGAATTCGTGATTCCCGGGAAGGTCTACATAGTGAGCCGGGAGTTCCCGCTGAACCGGGCGGACCATCCGTTTTCGAAGGACGCCGCGGCGTACGCTACCGCCGCCGCCCGGATCAACCAGTACGGTCCTGTTACGGACTCTCTGTTCCGGGACCAGGAGTCCATCGAAAAGTCGGGCAAACTTTGGGATTCGGTGGCCAAAGGGTTATCGCTCGATCAGCAGAAGCGCATCCAGGCGCTGGCCAAGGACCCCGAGGTTCTCAAGGAAGTGCAGGACGATGCCAACTACGCGATGAGCCTGGGCGTCGGAGGCACGCCGACCGTGAACCTGGTCCGCGGTTCCAAGCATTTTCTGCTGACGGGAACCACGCTGAATTATACGCTGCTGAAGTCGATGATCAATGACATGGCGAAGTAGGCTATTGCGGGCGCTGCCCATCGTGCTGCGAATCGCGTTGGGAGTAGTGTTTGTCTACGCGGGCTGGCTGAAACTGCGCGACCCGTGGCAATTGTTCGCCGGGGCGATCGGCGATTACAAGGTCATGCCCGAGTGGACGCTCGAGCCCTTGGCGCGCGCGCTTCCATGGGCGGAGGTGGCGATCGGAGCGTTGCTCGCGATCGGACGCTGGCTGAGAACGGCGTCCACGGCGTGTTCCTGCCTTCTTGTCGTTTTCTTCGTGCTTATGGTGCGGGCGTTCGCGAAAGGCATGGAGATCAGTTGCGGATGCTTCGGCTCGGAGAAGGACCTGATCTCATGGCGTACCTTGTTGCGGGATGGCTCGATGCTAGCGGCGTCATTGGCGGTGACGTGGTTCGCGTTTGCGCGCAAGCGGCGTGCCGCGAGAGCGGAGCCCGAGGCAAGCGCCTAAGCGTCTGCCCGAAGGCATTGGCAGGCGGAAGCGCCTGCCCCACTCTAACCCTTTTTCTCAATCCAGAGGCTGCCGCCGCGATGGGTGACACAGAGCGGCATGGCTTGCGACAGTAGCGCGCGCCGGCATTTGTAAATCCAATCGGAAAAGAAGAGCACCTTGTAGCGCGGGTTTGCTTCGAGGAACGCGCGCAGGAAGTAGGCCTCGTTCCACGAGCGGTTCTGGCCGGCGATCCACGCTTCCGGGTACTCGAACGGAAAGAAGATGTCGTGTACGTGGATCAACACGCCCGGCGCGAGGGCGGGGAATATTCGAAACAGGTAATCGAGAACGTCGCTGCCGGTTTTGGCCACGTGGGAGGAGTCGATGAAGAGGATGTCGCCCGCGGCGAGGCTCGCGAACATGCCTAAAGGAGCATCCTGGAGTTTCGAGCGCCGCACCGCAAGACGGTAGTGCGACTCTTCCGGCAACAGATCGAGCAGGGTTTCCGGATGAGGATCCAGAAACGTCATCTCGACGCGGCCGCGGCAATAACGCTCGTTGATATCGATAGCCGCGCACGAAGAATACCCGCAGCCGACTTCGATATAACGCCGCGGCTGATTCTCACGCATGATGGCAGCCAGCGCGAGCGCGTCGAACAAGGGGAACGCAGGATTCGCGTAGTGGTACAGCGATCCAGCCCGATCCGATTCCTGGAAGGGAAGAGGATCATAGCAGCCGGCAACGATGGAGAACCAACGCAGCAGTTCCGCTTCGTCGAGGCCGAGTGCGGCGGCATTGTCCGCAGGGTTTGCTTCAAGCCGCATCGCTGCGTGCGCGTGCGGGTCGTTGGGGTCGACGAGCGGCGAATAGAAGTGTCCCGCGGGGACCCACAACTTGTCGGAAGATTTCTCGGATGAGGCGCTCATCGGCGGAGTTTCTCAGATCAGTATAAGACCAATAGCTCCAGCGCGCCGCCTGAAAGACGGCGGCAGGCGAGATTGCCTGCACCTCATCGGCGGAGCTCATCCGCAGATTTCGGCCGTAGTGGTGAAGCTGCCGCCTGCCAGGCGGATCTCTTCAAGGGCCTTCGCCGAGTTTGCGGCGTTGAGCGTCTCGATGGCGTCAGTGACCACGGCCACGGGCTTACCCGTCTTCAGCAGACCGAGCGCGGCGCGCAGCACGCAGATCTCGGTGACTACGCCGTAAACTACGAAGCGATCGGCGTTCAGCCTCTCCAGAACGCCGTGGATGGTGCGGGTTTGGAATACGTCCACGTGCCGCTTTTCGAGGATGATCTGTTGCGCGCCCGAGAGATCGACCTCGGCTTCGCGGTTCGGAATCACCACGCGCTTTTCGAGCAGCGTGGCCTCGGGCTTGCGCTGGCCCATGGTCCCCGCAATGCAATGCGGGGGCCACGTCGCGAATTCGGGGTCATCCTCGAAATGGGCGTCCGCCGTGGAGACGACCGGGATTCCATTCGCGGCCGCGAATCGATTCAGCCGGGCCACGGCGGGCACGATTCGCTCGGCTCCCGGAACGGACAGGGCTCCCACGGGATAGACGAAATCGAACTGCGTATCGATATCGAAAAAAACGGTCTTCATGCCAGAAGATTGCGCCGCGTCTGCTCGATCAGAATGCGCAGGTCCCGGCTATGGACGACGGCTCGCGGCTCCGACGTCTCCAATTGTCTCAAAGCGGGCGAGAGCCGCGCGATGGATTCGGCGGCGCGCCGGCGCGCCTCTTCGACGGAGGGCAGCGGTTCGATTAGATTGCCGCCCAGAATGACCGGACGCAGCAGGGCCTCGCCTCGGCCGCACTCTCCCGAGCGCGCCAGAATATCGCGCGCCGTTTCGCGGAAAATCTGCTTGGCGCCGGGGTCGGTGATTTTGCCTTCGCTGTATTTCGCCGTGAAACGTTTGATGCCATGGATATCCACTTCGACAACCTTGTAGATGGCGCCCATGGCGGGCGCGTCGTAGGATGTCGCAAGCTGCGTACCCACTCCGAAAGCGTCGATGGGGGCGCCGCCTTGGACCAGATCGCGGATTTTGTACTCGTCCAGATCGCCGCTGGCCATGATCCGAACGTCACTCAGGCCGGCTTCGTCGAGAATCGCGCGCACCTGACGCGAGAGGGCATCGAACTCGCCGCTATCGATGCGCACCGCGCGCAGAGGCTTGCCAAGCTGGGCGGCGCGGCGAGCGCCTTCGAGAGCGTCGTAGGTGTCAATGAGCTGGACAGTGGCTTCGCCCCGCACCCTCTGAAGCTGGCGAAACGCCTCCGTCTCGGCCGGGAACGACATCACCCAGGAATGGGCCGTGGTGCCCGAGACCGGGATGCCGAAGCGAAGGCCTGCCTGTGTGTTGCTTGTGCTGTCGCAACCGCCGATGTACGCGGCGCGAGCGCCGATAACGGCGGCCTCCGGCGAATGCGCGCGGCGCGAACCGAACTCGACCACGGGCCGGCCGCCGGCAACCTCGACGCAGCGTGCGGCTTTGCTGGCGACGAGCGTGGGATACGTGACGGCCGCCAACAAAAAAGTTTCCGGGATCTGACCTTCGATCACCGGCGCGCGGACATTGAGCATCGGCTCGCCGGCGAACAGAGGCGTGCCTTCCGGAACGGCGAACAAGTCGCCGGTGAAGCGGAAGCCGCGCAGATATTCGAAGAACGCCGGAGGAACGGAGCGGAACTGATCCAAGCCGCGAAGGTAATCGATTTCCTCGGCGCTAAAGCCGAGGTTCAACAGGTAATCGACGGCGGCAGGCAAGCCGGCCGCGATCACGAAGTTGCGGTTGGCCGGCAGGCGCCGGACCGCTAGCTCAAAGGTGGCCTTCTCTTCGCTCTTGCCGGTTTGGAAATACCCGGCGGCCATGATGAGTTCGTAAAGGTCGGTGAGGAGGCCGTACATGGAGTAGCTTTCAGCGTTCAGCCATCAGTGATCAGTCATCAGTTATCAGGTGTCAGTCATCAGCTATCAGTTATCAGTTGTCAGTCATCAGTTATCGGCTTTAGGGGACGCGGCTTCCAGGGCAGCTTGTCCTTACGGCAAGCGCAAAATGAAATCTAACTTTTCGCAAAGCCTGGTTTAGCCGACGGCCGATCGCTGAAAGCTGACGGCCCATTCACTTCTTTTTTGCCGCTTCGGGCGGGGCTTCCTTGATATCGGCGGCGGCCTTTTGGAGGTCCTCGACCGCTTTGGAATCCAGCTCGTAAATGCTCGGCTCGGCTTCGCGGCGGCCGAAATACTGGGTCCCTTGCTTCTGGATCGCGACTTTCTCCACCCGCTTTCCGTCGTTCGACGTTACGGTGGCCGTGAAGACTTCCTCGCCGGCGCCCTTATCGGCGAACTTGGCCGCGCTTAGATCGCGGAGCTTGTCGACCAGGTTCTGAACGGTGGAACTGTCCATGGTCTTGGCGCCGAGTTGCCACTTATCCCCGCTCTTCGTGTACGTCGCGCCCTTCAATTCGACCTTGGTTGGATCGCTAAAGCCGAAATCGAAAAGCTTCTTGTTGCGGAAAGCGTCCAGGCCTTTGGCGAGTTCGTCGCCCGCATCGGCGGACGTCTTCCATGTCCCTTCCACGGCGGAACTCTTGGCGTAATAGTTGTTGTCTTTGTCCTTGCGAATTTCGAGCGTCTGGCTGCCGCCGGAGTCGGTGACGGTGGCGACCGCTATCTTTGCCGCGGACGCGAACTTCTTAGCGGCGTCTTCGGGCAACTCAGCTCAGATCCAACTTCGCGTCCTTCAGCTTGTCAACGAGCGAAGTGACTTCCGAGCTATCGGCCCGCAACGGCCGCGGCTTCACGATCTGCCATTCGTTCTGCCCGTTCTTGCCGAACTCGACTGCGTCGCCCTTGGCCTGGACCTCGACGCGCGTCAGCTTATCGGAATCGAACGTGAGCAGGCGCTTATCGCGGAAATCGTCGGAGCGCTTGTCGATTCTGGTCTTGGTGTAGCTGGAGACGGTGAAGATGCGCGGATCGCTGGACCAGCTTGGCGTAGGCGCCGGCGTTATCGAGCGTGCTATCGCCGATCAGCAGCTCATCCTTCTTGCCGTCTTTCCTGGCGATGGTAACGTCCAGGGTCGGGACGTCCAGCCCGTACTGGTGCAGATCCGTGGCGTTATCTTCCAGCTTCTTATCCGCGTTCAGCGATGAAAGCGCGCTGACCAGCGAACTGACCGCGTCCTGATCGGCCGGCAAGCGGCTTGGGCTCCGTGATGGTCCACTTTCCGTTGTCGCGGCGCAGGCCGACGACCGGCATCCGTGAAGAGTCTTGATGTGGATCTCCTGGAACTGGTCGTCCGGGATGGATAGGATCTTGACCGAAGAGGTATCCGCCGCGGGCTTGGCGGCCTGCTTCTTGTTCGACCACCAGATCAGGCCGCCCAGCGCAGCCAAAAGAACGATAGCGATCAGGAGTCCCTTTGGCTTCATGCCTACCTCCGCTTCCACCAGGACCCAATCCGAACGCCGACTACGGCCAGCGGGAAGATAACCACGCTCAGCCAGAACAGCATGCGCAGGCGCTGCGGGTGCAGGTTCAGTGGGCGGCCGCGCTCTCCTTCGGACGAATGGAAATCAGATCTTCATCCGAGCTCAGCCAGTTGACGGCGTTGGCAAAGAGGTCGGCGTTGGCCAGCCGGCGCGAGCCGATCAGGCTGTTTCCGGCCCACTCGGAAGTGCCGAAAACGACGAAGCGTCCCGGCGGCGTCCCGAATACGTCCCGGCCGCGGCCAGAGTGAGCGGCCCCTTCTTACCCTTTTTGGGATCGACCGCGCCGCCATTGATCTCGGTAGTGGCGAAGCTGTCTTCGGTAGTCTGAATCAGCTTGTCGACCGTGGTCTTGTCGCCGGACTTGACGTCGAGCGAGCGCGACCAGCGGGAAGGCCGTCGGGACGTGACCGAGAGGCTGAGTGATCGCGTGCGACTGATACTCCGCGATGAGCGGCACTTCGGGCCCGAGGCCGAACAACTGGCCGATGCCGCTCAGATCGAGCGACAGATCCTTGTTCACGGTGACGCCCCAATCGGCGAGAACCTTCATGAGATCGGGGTTCTCGGCCGCCGGAGTTCCGCGGCCCAGCTTCAGGGTGAGATCGAGCATGAACATCGCCCGTCCGCCGCCCTCGACATACGACTTCAGGGCGTTCACGACGGCCGGCGGATAGTCCGTTTGCGGCCCGCCGGCGACCACGACCGTGCAATCCTTGGGCACATCAAACGCGGCGGCTGCGGGCTGGCCGACGGTCGACGGCCTTGCCGGCTTCGGGCTTGGCGCCCTTCGGGGTGACGGTGCGGGTCTTGTAGTTATCGTGCTCCACGACCTGCTTGGCGTACGGAGAATCCGGCATCGCCGGTATCGTCGATGCCGTGTTCGCCCGCGCCGCGCCAGGAAGCAGACGTTGCGTTCGCCGGTCTTCTGCGCGCGGATGATGGCGCCGGTGATTTCCTGCTCGGTGAGCGATTTGGCGCCTTCCTTCGTCGTCTCCGCTTGCCACCACCACCGGCGAATCGCTGCGGTAACCGGCGCTCTTGGCCTGCTGCGGCTTGCGCGTCGGGTCGATATAAGTCGACGTGGATCTTCGGTGAGAGGCTGGCAGTAGCGGTCCAGCAGGTCGCGGGCGCTCTGGGAAGCTGGCGGTGTCGCCGAAGTAGGTGAGGGTGACGTCGGTCTTGAGCCCCTTCACGATCTTGATGGTCTGATCGGAGAGGCTGAATTGCTTATTGGCAGTGGAGTCGTAGGATTTGTCGTAGCGGTTGGCCAGGAAGTTGATACCCGCCAGAACGGCGAGAACGACCAGGATGTATAGCGTTACGTAGCCGGTGTATTTGGTTTGCCGCGATTTAAGCCAGGAGTTTCGTCATGTTATGCCCTCCACCGGTTCGATTCCAGCGATCGCGATGTCAGGAACAAGCGCGAAGAAGATCAGCGATAGATAGAAGATCACATCCTTGGAATCGAGCACGCCTTTACCGAAATTCTCGAAGTGAGTCACGATCGACATGTAATTGACTACCTGTGACAGCGAGCCGGCTGTCGTAAGCCGTGAACCAGCTCAGAAGCCACAGCAGCAGCGAAATGAAGAAGGTAGCGATGCCGGCGATGATCTGGTTCTTGGTCATGGTGGAGATCAGCGCTGCCGATGGCCAGCAGGCAGCCGCCTTGCAGCAGCAGCCCGAGATACGCAACCAGCATGGGTTTCAGATCGGGCTTGCCCCAGACGAAGAGCATGCGCCATGTTGAGCATCGACATGCCCAGCACGCACGCATAGAGCAGCATCGCGCCGCAGCCATTTACCGAGAATGATCTCGATATCCCTTACCGGCGAAGTGAGCAGCAACTCGATCGTGCCCGTGCGCTTTTCTTCCGCGAAGAGGCGCATGGTGATCATGGGGACCAGGAACAGGCCGATGGTGCTGGCGAAGCCCAGCAGAGGCCGGATGATCTGGTCGTTCACGTTCATCGATTCGGCCTGGCCCATCATCTGCGCCTGGAAGCTGAAGCGCACGAAATCGGCCGAGGCGTTGTAGAAGACCCAGCCGAAGATCAGCCCGAAAATAGCCATCACTGCGTAGGCGATGGGGGAGACGAAATAACTTCTCAGTTCTTTCTGGCAAATCAGAAGGACATTCGTTGAGTTTCACTGCTTGCCTCCTTTCGCGGATCCGGCCGCCGGTTTGTCCTCTGGCTTGCTCGGCCGCGGTGAGCTGGAGGAAGATGTCTTCCAGGCTGAGGCCGACGGGCCGCAGCTCATTCAAGTTCCAGCCCGCGCGCACCACCGAGCGCGCCAGTTCGGCGCGGATCTGAGCGGCCTTGCAGGCTTTCGACCTCAAAGGAGATCTTGGCCGAGCTGCGAATCCTTCATGACCACGCGGCTGACGCCCGGCGTCTGCTCCAGGCGCTGCTGCACCTCGGTCGGCGCGGGCGTTCCCTCGGGCGCTTCCACTTCGATCAGCACCGCTTCGGAGCCGCGCAGACGGTTGGTCAGGTTGGCGACGGTATCGATGGCGACAAGCCGGCCGCGGTCTGATGATGATGACCCGCTCGCAGGATTGCTCCACTTCCGAGAGGATGTGGGTGCTGAGGATGATGGTGTGGTCCCCGGCCAGCGAGCGCAGCAACTCGCGAATCTCGATGATCTGCTTGGGGTCGAGACCGGAGGTCGGCTCGTCGAGGATCAGCACGTCGGGGTTATGGATGATGGCCTGAGCCAGGCCGACGCGCTGCCGGTAGCCCTTGGAAAGCTTGCCGATCAAGCTTGTCGCGCACATCGCCGAGAGCGCAACGCTCGACGACCTCGCCCACGCGGCGGTCCAGGTCCTTGCTGGCAAGATGCCCTTGAGCCTTCCCGTGAAACGGAGGTACTCGTTCACCTCCATTTCGGGGTAAAGCGGCGGGGTTTCCGGCAGGTAGCCGATGCGCCGCTTGACTTCTAGCGGGTTCTCCATGCACATCGAAGCCCGCCACGGAGGCGCGGCCCGAGGTGGGCGGCAGAAAACACGTTAGAACGCGCATCGTAGTGGTCTTTCCGGCGCCGTTAGGGCCCAGAAAGCCGACGATTTGCCCCTTCTCGACCTCGAAGGAGACGTTATCGACGGCGACCGTGCGGGCGTATCGCTTGGTAAGACCTTCGACTTTAATCATAGGATTCGTCCCAGAGAAGACAGACGTACCACATTAACATTGGGCGCAAATTGGCGCGTAAAAAGCGCGCCGGATTGGAAACACTGCTGAAAGAACATGATAGGAAGCGGCGGGAGGGGTTGTCAATGAGGGGGCTGGGGATTGGGGGACGGGGGTGAGGGCCGGAGTTTTGCGGCGGGTCGAGGTGGGATCTTCCGGAAGTGCAGATTGCTGTTTTCACGTGTTTCTTTGTTTTCAACGACTTGCTGGGTTCGTTTCGCAGCTACGGGGGCGGCGGGCATTCTCATTGGCTGGGGTGCCCAAGCTCCCTGGGCATCGCCATTCGTTTGAAAATGCAATCGGTGCTTTCACGCGTTCCTTTGTTTTCAACGACTTGCTAGGTTCGTTTCGCACGCCCGGGCGGGCGTGCAGCCTCGACCCGGTGGGGCGGGCATGGGGAGCCCTCTCGGCGGCGCGAAATTCGATTGCGGGTTACGGCGGCGCGGATGGCTTCGGGCTGATGGTGGGGACGTATCACGGGCCGATTTCCCTTCGGTCCCATAGTACATCGCCGGTTTTGGGGAGTTGGGATTAAAACCAGTGGCGTCAATGAGAATCGGTCTGTGAACGAGGGAGGGCGGGCGGGGACTTTCGGCCCGGCCCCGCTGGGAAGTCTGTTGTGGCGGCGCGGACGGTGCCGGGAGGCGTGGACTTGGCGGCCTCGCTCGGGAACTGCGGGATGGTTTGAAATGACTTTGCCTTTCCGCACACACTGCAAACAGGGTCCCAATTTCCTAAGAAGTACCGGAAGGATTTCAACCTGGATTCTTTCGGAGTGGTGATGCCATGAGAGCCCCTCGCGCGGTCCTCCTGGCGGCGCTGCTGGCTGCCCCGGTATGGGGGCAGTTCCAGTGGTATCAGTCGGACAGCTTCACGACCAACCCCATCGACACGACGAAATGGGTCCTGACCGACTATCTCGGAGTGGGCGCGTGGATCGCGTTCGGTACGTCGGCGGGTCCCTGCCGGGCTCCTCGGCGGCGTTCGGCGGGCTGCCATGCGAGTACCAGGAAGCCGACAGCGCCACCCTGCTGGACAAGCTGTTTGCCTGGTCGCAGACCTCGGGCGGAAACGTATATGAGAGTTCCGTGGTCTCCAAGCTCAACCCCGGCCAATGGGGCGCAGGTTACACTTACGACGGGTTTGGCAACCTGACCGACAAAACGGCGCTGTGGGGCTACGTGCCGCCGCTTCAGGCGGTCTACGACCCGGCAACCAACCGGCCGATTGGCGGAAATTACGACGCCAACGGGAACGCCCCGATCGGCTCATGGACTGTCGAAAACCGGCTGCTCTCGCAAACCCTAAACGGCGCGGCCGTGACGTGGGGTTATGATGGTTCCGGGCAGCGGATCATGGAATACCAGGTGGTGAACGGGCAGGGGCAGTGGACGCTGTTCCTGTACGACATCCAAGGCCGGCGCATAGGCCGACTGATCTGCGGCAACAGCGCCGCCTCCTGCGTGAGCGGAGGGACCGAGGTGTCTTTCGGTAGCCGTCTGATGGTGCGCGGCCAGATCTGGAACGGCAATGGCCAACTGATCAACCCTGGGACTGCGGTAGTGACCGACCGCCTTGGTGGCGTCCGGGCAGCCTACACAAACGGCACATGGACGACGCTCTCGTACTTTCCATTCGGAGAAGAGAAGACGCCCGTAACGCCGGACGGCGCCGAGAAATTCGGAACCTACGTGAGAGACAGCACTCTCGGCAGCCAAGACTACGCCATGCAACGGTACTACTCGGCGAATCTGGGCAGGTTCGATAGCCCGGACCGGGGTGGTGGCGCTAACGGAGCCGACCCTACAAGTTGGAACCGTTACAGTTACGTCCAGGGCGATCCGGTCAACTACACGGACACGCAAGGGCTTTATCGAGAGGGACCGGGAAATCCCTTTCCGCCGATCCCGATCATCATCTCCGGGCCAACGGCACCGGATCCCACCGACTCCTGCAATCAGAACCAGATCATGGCTGTCGGCTGTCGCGTAGCGGAGCCAGACCCCGGTGGAGGGGGGCCGGCTAACCCGTGCGACCGGAGCGTTCCTCTCAACGCCCAGGCGCTCAATTGGATTGCTGCCCACGGGACCGATGCGGCAAACGCGGCTGCGAAGATCGGCGTCACCGAGGCGTTCATGCTCTCCCTCTCGGCAATAGAATCGGGATGGGGGGCCGGGCCGTTCGTGTCAGGGCAGGACAGCAGCGGGAACACCGTATACTACAACAACTTCTTCAGCCAGCACGCCCCGGCTCCAAACGAGAACGGAACGGTTACGTTGAACGGGAACTACATGGCGACGTACGCGGACTACTCAGCCTCCGCAGTTGGCTTCACTATATCGAACTCGGGTCAGCTTGTGGCCAACATGACCAGTTCGTCGGATGTTGCCAAGAAGCTTCAGGACGCTGGCTACTACGGTATCAACCCAGATGGGAGCAAGGTTCCGAACTTTGTCAGCGATGTCGGCAGTACAAGCAACTTTGTCGCGGCGCGACTCAACTGTAATTAGTGGAGTAAGGGGGCGCTCGAAATGATGGTACGGAGGTTCCGCGCTGTGCAAAGCGCCGTTTTACTTGCGGCTGCGGCGATGGGATTCGGTGAGGTGTATCAACGCATAAACGTCCAGTCCGCACGAGAGCTTGCGTACTTGGCTGTTAAGGATCACAACCTTGGGGTGACTCTTACGGAGGCTCCTCGGCCCCTCGACCCCGATTTCTACTACTTCGGTGCGACCTGGCCCAACCCGTCGGGCAGCCCCGTAATTGGGTACTTTGCGGTCAATCCGTGGACCGGCGACGTTTGGGATGCGAACGGCTGCACGCGGTACACGTCAAAAGAGCTGAACGTAGCCCAAAAAGCTATCCGCAAGCGATCCAGAATTGAAGGGCAGGATTACTCAAGGCTGCGTGCTCGAAGACCCCTCTGCATAGAGCATAATGCAAGAGGTGACAGACGCAATTAGGGCCGGCAATTTGAGCGCGAAGACCGTGACGAAAGGCTCGGCACCGACGATGTCGGCCGTCTACGACCAGACCACGAACTGGCCTGTCGGCGGCAAGTACGATGCCAACGGCAACGCGCCCATCGGAACGACGGGAACGACGGGGACAACGACGGGAACGACGAACGACGGGAACGACGAACGACGGGAACGAACGGGGACAGACGGGACGTTTTCTCGTTACGGGGACAGACGGGACGTTTTCTCGTTTAGCAGGGCAGGAACGGTAGCGACGACTGGCGCAGATCGGCTTGCGGGTGGGGTGGCCTTCCGCCAGCCTCGGGTTTTAGCTTGCGCTTCAGCAGTCTTTCAAGGCTCTCGACGAACTCTGGCGTTCCCAAGGGCCGTCCGGTGTGCGTGTTGCGTCGAATGGCGGCGCTCTGGTCGTCCTCCACGCGCTCGGCGAGGTAGTCTTTCCACCCGGCGGCGGTCCAAGAGTGGCTCCAGAGAGAGAGATCCAAGGCGGCCTGCGCCGGGCGAAGGCCGCAATGGACCGGGGCGCTGGACCACGGGTAGTCCGCAGGCGTGGATACCATGCGCGCGCGAACCGGGTTCAGTTCGGTGTAACGCAGCGCCTCCCAAAGATGAGGCGTGTCGAGCGGGCAGGAGTAGTAACGTCCCTGCCAGACATGGCCCGAGGAGAGGTGGCGAGCGTTAGAATAAGCGGCGAAGCGGCCGTGCGCGTGCTTGAGAGCGAGATGCAAAGAATCGGGCCGCTGCGGCGCCGCGATGAGATGGACGTGGTTGGACATCAGGCAGTATCCGGCTAGAGTGAGCCGGTGCAGGCGGGAATACTGGAAGAGGAGATCGAGGTAGACGGCGCGGTCGGAATCTGATTCGAGTATGAATCGGCGGGCGTTTCCGCGTTGGGTGACGTGATGCGGAGTATCGACGGCGATGACGCGAGCGAGGCGTGCCATAAGGACAGAGTCGGTTTCAGCGACGGGAATTCTCAGAAAACGTCCCGTCTGTCCCCGTCGTTCCCGTCGTTCCCGTCGTTGCCGTCGTTGTCCGTCGTTCCGTCTGTCCCCGTCGTTCCCGTCGTTTGTCCCGTCGTTCCCGTCGTTCGTCCCCGTCGTTATAAGGACAGAGTCGGTTTCAGCGACGGGAATTCTCAGAAAACGTCCCGTCTGTCCCCGTCGTTCCCGTCGTTCGTCGTTCCGTCGTTTGTCCCGTCGAGCCCGTCGTTCGTCCCCGTCGTTATAAGGACAGAGTCGGTTTCAGCGACGGGAATTCTCAGAAAACGTCCCGTCTGTCCCCGTCGTTGTCCCCGTCGTTCCGTCGTTCCGTCGTCGTTCCGTCGTTGTCCCGTCGTTCCGTCGTTCCCGTCGTTTGTCCCCGTCGTTCAGAAAACGTCCCGTCTGTCCCCGTCGTTCCCGTCGTTTGTCCCCGTCGTTCGTCTGTCCCCGTCGTTTGTCCCCGTCGTTCGTCTGTCCCCGTCGTTTGTCCCCGTCGTTGTCCCCGTCGTTCCCGTCGTTTTCCCGTCGTTCGTTTCCCGTCGTTCGTTCCCGTCGTTCGTTCCCGTCGTTCCGTCTGTCCCCGTCGTTCCCGTCGTTGTTCCGTCGTTTCCCGTCGTTTGTCCCCGTCGTTCCCGTCGTTCCGTCGTTCGTCTGTCCCCGTCGTTCCGTCGTTCCCGTCGTTCGTCTGTCCCCGTCGTTGTCCCCGTCGTTTGTCCCCGTCCGTCGTTGTCGTTCGTCTGTCCCCGTCGTTCCCGTCGTTCGAACGTGTTCTACGGCGTTCCGAGGCACGTACGTCAGTGACACACGGAGAGGGCCTGTGAGGCGGCCGGTGCCGGTCCCCGTACACCGCCCTTGCCGACTCGGCCGAGGGCACCTTTCCCACCGGGACCAGGGGGCCCATTCTGACGACCATGCCCCGCCCCGGAGATCTAGCTCGGTGCGTCTTGTTGATGCTGACTCTGTTCGGTGCCGCCCCATCGCAGACCCCTACTGGAGCAGCACTGAGGTTTGAGGACTACCCGGTTAGCGACGTCTTCATAGGCACACCAGCCGCACCGAAGCTCGCGACACAACTGGAGCAAACCTACGCGAATCAAATCAGGGACGGCCTGGAGAAGGGGTACGGAGTCTTTCGCGAAGGAAAAGAGCAACCCGGCCCGAACTTCGCGGGGAACCTAGTGGTCATCCAGTGGGGGTGCGGTGCCCCCTGCATGAGAATGGTGATCGTGAATGCCGCAACCGGGGACTTATACTACCCACCGATCGCGTTTGCAGGCGTTGGCGCTCAGAGCTTCGACCTCCCGCTTCTGAGCCTCGGCGAATCATATCCCAGGAACCCGGAAGTGGAGTTTCGGCTTAGGAGCCGGTTGATGGTGGTCAAAGCTACCCCGAGCCAAACCGGACGCCACCCGTCTTACACGTACTACTTCGCTTGGCAACAAAATCGGTGGACACTCCTTCGACGAGTGCTATTGACTCAACCGTAGGAATCACGGGGACGGACGGGACGATTCCACCAGAGTCTCGCCGCCAAGAGCCGTTACTCCCGCCGAGTCGGCTTCGCATCCGCGGTTTTCATCGAACTGAGCGCACGGACGTTTTGCTCGGGAGAGGTACATGCGGCTCGACCAGGCCTCTGGCGGTCTCCACGGCCCTCTCACGCGGCCCGGTACGAACGGGTGTGAGAAATGCGTGCTGGACGCAATACTGTCCTCTTTGGCGATGCGGCGGAAGAAAAGCCGAGATGACTCTCGGCTCTGCAGGCTTGACAGCCCGCGCCACGGGGGAGAGTGTTCCGCTCGTCGAGGTGAGCTCACGGGCCCTCCAAGTCCCCTTCTCGGAAGCTTAGGATGCCTCGCGGGATCACTCCCGTGGAATGCCGGTCCCGGAACTCGCCAGTGTTGGGCTCTTGCCGTTGGGCCGGGCTCACGCGCGCCTGCGGGTTTCGGCTCGCGCGGAAATCGCCACAAGCGCCCGAAGGGCTTCGTTTACGGACTTGGAATCCGGAAAAGCGTCGGCCAATTCCGGGTCGATGAGCACCACATTAGTTCCCCGGCGGTACCGGTCCCCGTACTTGCCCCGAACGCCACCGGAAAAGTCGTACTCCGCTCTCCTCTCGGTTGTGGGGCGCCTAGAGGTAGGTTTCTTCATACTTGCGTCTCTCATGGTTCGTCGCCGGGCGGGCGCCGATGGCGCCTCGGTGCACTGGAAGGGCCGGGGGACTGTCTGGCGTTTAGAAAGCCGGCGCGCCCGAGGGGGCCCCTGCCGCCCTCTCACGCGCCTCGCTACAAATGGGTGTGAGAAACGCAGGCTAGCAGCCCGTGGTGAAAGCGGGTGCGCTGGAAAACCCAGTACAGGCAACGAAATTCCGCGACGAGCGGATTCTCGTTTTCAGCGGGTTAGCAGGACGGAATTTCGCAGCCAGTCCCCGCTTTTCCGACTCGACGAGTTTTGCCACGGGCTGTTAGGCCAGTCGCCAGCGCGATTTTTCCATTCTCCATGTACGGCGTAAGCCTGGCGAATACTCTCTATTCGACATCGGCCCCTTTGAACCTGCGCCTTGCGCGGTGTCGAATGTGTAGCTCGCCAACCTGTTTCTGTTTTTCCAGCACGCGGTATATGGGGCGGTAGGCATGGGGCTTGTTGACGTACAACAAGTGTCTGAACTTGTCACTCTCCGGTGTCACCGGGCAGCGGTTCGGCCGCTCTTCCAGGCTGAGGATCGCCGCTTTGGACCCGCGATACCATTTCAGGTGCTAACCGCAATCGCCTCAATAAGTTGAATGTGCTAGTGCGGCGATGGGGGCAAAAAACGGGAATTCTTTCCTTCTTGCATCCCGGGCGGAAAGGTGGGCCGACTGCAAGCACGCTACGGGCGGCTCAACCGGCCCTTCTCTCACGTTCCAACGCTTGGTGCAATAGTCCCTTGATATACGTCTGGTAGGGAACGCCCCGCCGCTGGGCAAACTCCTGAGCAGCTTCGACATCGGCCACCTGCATACGGATGGTTATGGGTTTGGTCACCCCGCGAACCACAGGAAGGCGCTTTATCCTGCCCTCTTTTCTGGCCTTCAGGAAGAGCTCGGTGATGACCTCGGGATGAGCGTCCCACCACGCTGCCTCTTCCCGTTCGGACTTGAATCCTGGCATTCTTAGCTTAGTTGGCATTATTCATCCTCTCCCCGATAGATTCGTCGCTGTGGCGCAGGCATTGGGAACGCGGTGACAAACCGGACCTTGTCAACGCGGTCGATCACGACGAACGTCAGTAGCCTGCCTCTTCCGGTCTCGCCCAGGCATAACCTGCGGCGCTCGTGTTTCCTCTTCTGGCGCTCGATCACCATCGGTCCGTTCCTGTAGGCCTCCTCGCACTCCTCCGGAGTAACGCCGTGCCTGGCGATGTGTTCCACGTTCGCCGCGTCCCAATCAAACGTCATCGTACCAACAGCGTACATACGACTGCGCCCGGCCGCAACGAGCCTGCCGTTCTGGGTAGCGACCAGAAGGCCGCTAAACGATATTCCATTCCTTTGACCCTGCCGTAGGGAAAGTGGACGCCCTCAGCCACCCGCTTAGTCGAAAAGTCGCCGTCGCTGAGGTTGGCTTCGAGCCCTCTTTGCTGCACATCAGGCTCCGTGGGGCCCCGGGCGTGGTGATCTCGACAAAGAGCTCTCGCCAGTTCATCCCGCGACAGTTCATCCCGCGCCGGAGCGGCCACCCGCCGGGAGGCGCTACAATGCAAACAAGATTGACTGGGGAGGGAATTCGTGTCGCAACCCAAGCCGGCTGGTATCCCACGACGGCGGTTCCTGTATCTGCTCGGCGCCGGTTCTCTCGCCGCTACGGCGCAGAAGCGCTCGGTGCGAATTGCGCAGTTCGATTCGTCGGGGAGGCGCACGGGCATCGTACAGATGGAGGTCGTCCAAAGGCCGCCCGAGGACTGGCGGGGGCTACTCACCGAGGAACAGTTCGAGGTCACCCGCGAAGCCGGCACCGAGGAGCCGTTCACCGGCGAGTACGCCGAGTTTCGCGGGGACGGCCTGTACGCCTGCGTCTGCTGCGGAACGGTCCTCTTCGATTCCAGGACAAAGTTCGAGTCCGGCACGGGCTGGCCCAGCTTTTGGCAGCCCGCCGCGGAAGAGAATGTTTCCCAGTTGGCCGATAACTCGCTGGGCATGCAAAGAGAGGAGGTGCGGTGCAGCCGCTGCTTCGCGCATCTCGGGCACGTCTTCGACGATGGTCCGCCGCCCACGCATCTGCGTTATTGCATGAACTCCGCGGCGCTCCAGTTCTTGCCGAGGCGCCCCGCCGAGGAGCGCCGCTAAGCGGCGCCTGAGCTTTCGGCGCAGCCATCTGACGCCTGCTCTAGCGCTCTGGCCCATGAATAAGCTCCCGCCGCTGACCGCTCTGTCGAAGACGCGACAGCGCCGGCCTTACGGCCGGTGTACCGGCAGGAACGCCGGTACGCCGCCCCACGGAGCAGCATAGCCGCAACCAAACCAGCGCCCCGTGGAGTGCGCCTCCGGCGCGCCATGCCGCTTTTCCAAGCGGCATCAGCGGATCTGACGCCGCTTGTGCGGACATGCCTGCATGGACGCAGGCATGGCACGCCGGAGGCGTACTCCACGGTCGAGTAACGGCGCACCCCCAGGAAATCGTCGCAAGCTGCGAAGAATTCAGCAGGGTGTAATACACGGACCATGAGTCCTCAGTACCTTTTGGCTGAAAACCGCGCCGTCACGGCCGCGGCCGGTAACTGCCGCAAATGCGAGTCTGGATGCCAAGCAGCGCGCGTAAGCCAGCGGTCTCTGACGCGACGATGAACACCTTGATTTCGGACACACTACAGTGGACGGTGGCGTGATCCTATCATTATTCGCGGCTTCGCTGGAACTTGGCGGCGGTGTTTCTTGTCTAACTATGCTGATCGGCGATGGCGCGGCGGTGCGCGGGAGGGCCGGGAATGGGCATTCTTGAAGTTCGCAATCTGACCAAGCGGTTCCGCGGGACCGTGGCGGTGCGCGACGTCAGCTTTGTGCTGCGGCCGGGCGAGATTCTGGGCTACGTCGGGCCGAATGGGGCGGGGAAGAGCACCACGGTCAAAATGATTATCGGATTGCTCGAACCGAGCGATGGCCGGATCCTCTATGGGGGCCGCAGCATTCTCGACGACCTGGCCGGCTTCCAACGCCGGTTGGGATACGTGCCCGAAGAACCTAACCTGTACCCGTTTCTTTCCGGGCGCGAGTACCTGCAACTGACCGGGCGGCTGCGCGGAATCCGGCGCGTCGAACTGGAGGCCAAGATCGATCGGTTCCTGCGCCTATTCTCGCTGTGGGAAGACCAGTATGCTCCCGTCTCGTCGTATTCGAAGGGCATGCGCCAGAAGATCCTGCTCTCGGCCGCGCTGCTGCACAATCCGGACATTCTGATACTCGACGAGCCGCTTTCGGGCCTAGACGTGAATGCCATGATCGGCGTTCGGGAAATGCTGCGCGGCCTGGCGTCGCAAGGGAAGACGATTCTGTATTGCTCCCACGTCCTCGACGCGATGGAGAAAGTGTGCTCGCGCGTGATCATTCTGCGCAAGGGGCGCGTGGTGGCGGACGACACCATCGAACGCTTGCGCGCCATCGCGGACCGGCCCTCGCTCGAAGGCGTGTTCACGCGGTTTACGCAAGACGAGAACCAGCGCTCGATGGCCGATCGGATACTGGAGGCCATGCAGTCGTGATCCCGCTCGGAGAGACGCACGGAACGCGCTTCGAACTGGTGCGCCACTTTCTGTTGCGCATGTTCGATAGCGAAATGTTCACCGTGCGCGGGCAGTGGCGCGCGGCCGCGATCGGAGCGGTGGCGCTGGCGTTTCCGGCGGGGATGCTTTTGCTGAACCGGCCGCACCAGCGCGACACCTTCGCGCCGACGCTCGACAATCTGCGCGCCGCGGCCATAGGCGATCAAGTGGCGCTGCTCATCGTCGTCTTCGCCGCGGCCGGAGTGCTGGCGCTGCTGGCGTGGCAATCGCTGTTTCCGAGCCGGCGCGACTATACGGCGCTGGCCGGACTTCCGGTAGGCTCCAGAGAGATCTTCGCCGCGCGCTTTGTCGCCATGAACATACTGGGAGCGGCGCTCGGCGGATCGTTAAGCATCCCCCTGAGCGTGCTGGCGGCGGGCGGGCTTGGGGCGGGCCTTGGGCTTCATGCGCAGGCCGCGGCGAAGACTGCGGCGTGCCTGACGGCTTTCGCGATGGAAAGCGTATTCACTTTCTTCGCCGTGGTGGCGCTCCAGGGCGTGCTGGTGAATCTGCTCCCGGCCAAATGGTTTGGGAAGATCTCGACGTACGCGCAAGGCTTGCTGCTGGCGGCCCTAATGTTCGCCGGATTGTGCGGAACCTTTGCGGTGGATTGGCGAGAGCAGGCGGTCACGAGCCTCGGAAGCTTCAGCGGATGGGCGCCGCCGTTTTGGTTTGCCGGGCTCGAGCTCGCGCTGGCGGGCGGCCGCGCTCCGGTCTTTTCGGCCTTGGCCGGCCGGGCGTTAGCGGCCACAGGCATTGCTGCTGGCCTGGCGTTGCTTTCGTACGCGCTGGCCTACAGGCGGTACCGCAGGCTGCTGATCGAAGGGACCGAGGGCGCCGCGCGGCTTCGATCGTCACGCTGGAGTCCGTTGGGACTGATGGCGCGCGATCCTCGCCGTGTCGCCATACTGCGCTTCATCGCGGCTGTTTTCTCGCGCAGCCGCGTTCACCGGCTGGTGCTGCTGGCTTATGCCGGGGCCGGCTTGGGGCTGATGGTCAACTCCGCCGCGGTAGCGGGCATCGCGCAGCAGTGGTCGGGAGGCTGGAGCGCGGCGGCGCAATTCATCTGCCTGGTCTGGCCGCTGGGCATTTCCTGCGTAATGCTGGCGGGCATACGGCACGCGTTTTCCATGCCGGCCGAGCTGAGCGCGAATTGGATCTTCCATTTGACCGAGAACCAGGGCCGGCGCCAATGGATGTCGGCGGTCGAACGGTTTCTCATTGTCATGGTCATCGCCCCGATTCATCTCGCGACGCTGCCTGTGGCCGTCGGCGCGTTCGGATGGGGCGTGGCTTTGCGGATGGGCGCGCTGCAGGCTTTGGTTTCACTCACGGCCATGGAGGCGCTCTTCAACGACTGGCAGCAGCTTCCGTTCGCCTGTTCCTACATCCCGGCCAAACGGCCGATCGTGATTCAGCTTATGGCGTGGATGGGCGCCATGCTGATCGTCCTGCCATTGCTCGCGATGCTCATCGGGTGGTTGAGCAAGAAGCCCGAGACGTTTTTGTTCGGTCTCGCGGCGCTTGGCGTAGCGTGGATCTGGGCGCGCTGGGCAGGCGCGAGGGATGGGGCGAGGCGCCGCTCTATTACGAAGACCGTCACGGTGAGTTGCCGGATTTGGGAATAGGGCAGTTGCTCTTCCACGAGCCGGACGCGGAGGATGGCGATTGAACCGGAGCCCGAGTTGCCTGGGGCTGCTTAACCTCGAATCTTCTTGATGAGTTCGACGGTCCCACGAATATTCGCGGCGATGCCCTGGTAGTCGCCGGCCTTGAGCAGATCCTTGGTGATGAGCTGCGAGCCCATTCCGGCGCAGACGATTCCGGCGTCGAACCATGCTTTCAGCGAGGCTTCGGTGGGCTCCACGCCGCCGGTCGGCATAATGGACACCCACGGGCATGGGCCTTTGATGGACTTTACGAATCCCGGGCCGCCGATTTCCTTGCCGGGAAAAATCTTGATGATCTCGCAGCCCAGTTCTTCGGCCTGCGAGATCTCGGATAGCGTTCCGCAACCCGGCGAATAGGCGATCTTGCGGCGGTTGCAGGCTCGCGCCACCTCGGGGTTCAGCGCGGGCGCCACGACGAAATTCGCCCCGCAGTTGATGTAGAGCGACGCGGTTCCGGGATCGACGATGGAACCGACGCCGAGGATCAACTGAGGGAGTTCCTTCGCGCAGTAACGCTCCAGTTCCGAGAACACCTCCCAGGCGTGATCGCCGCGATTGGTGAACTCGAGCAAAGGGCAACCGCCCTCGACGCAGGCGCGCGCCACCGAGCGGGCTACTTCCAAATCGGGATGGTAGAAAACCGGGACCATTCCGGTTTCCACCATGGTGTTCAGTACTTTCAATCTGGGAAAGCGTGCCATGTTCGACTCCTTGTGCGCCGCGGGCGCGCTACGTGCGCCGGGGCAGGTCGGGAACCTGCCCCACTTGGCTAATGGTTGTTCTCTTTGAAGACTACGTAGGTGATCTGCCCGCTCTGGATGACGATCTGGTGAGGCGTCTTCGGCGGAATGTGGAGGACGTCGCCGGCGGCCGATCTGATAGGTTTGGCCGTCCTCGATGACCGTGCCTCGGATTTCGCCAGCCCCGCTGGGCTTGACCGTCCTTGATGGTCCCGCCCAGGATGATGGAGCATTCTCCACTCTCGACGAACATCACATCCGCGGAATTCTCGTGGTACTCGGCCTCGCCCGTTCCCTCGCGATGTACGGCGAGCGCGTTGTAGAATCCGAAATTCCCTAGCGATTGGGTGGCCAGTTTATGCGCGTCGAGCCTGGGCGCGAGCGAGGTCGCATACGCCTTCAAGTCCGCCGATTTCCAAACCGTGCTTCCCTGCGGCGCCTGCGCCAGGACCGGCAAGATTGCGAGCAGCGCGGCTGCGGCGATAAGTACCTTTTTCATCATTTTCCCCTTTAAATGGCTTCACCGTTTTGAAACGGGCTGTGCGAAGAGCAAGTTTAACTCGGAGCTTCGTGTGCTACCGCGTGGCCACGTCCTCAAGCCGCCTGACGCTTGCGGACGCGGCGGGCGATCTCGCGGCCCGCGCGCCGCCGCGTGACGCGCAGATCGAAGACCGCTTGCAGCCCCAGCCAGGTCTCCGGTGAAACGCTAAAGTAGGTTCCGAGCCGAAGGGCGGTATCGGCGGTGATGGCCCGAGCGCCGTTCACGATTGCGCCAATCCGGTTGGGAGGAACGTCGAGATCGCGGGCCAGCCGGTTGATGCTGATCCCAAGCGGCTTCATGAAATCCTCGAGCAGGACTTCGCCGGGGTGGATTGGATCGAGTTGTTTTGCGCCGGTCATACCATCTCCTTAGTGATAATCCACGATTTCGACGTCGAATGCATCGCCGTTGCGCCATGAAAAACAGACGCGCCACTGGTCGTTGATCCGGATGCTATAAGAGCCCGAACGGTCGCCCTTAAGGGCTTCCAGCCGGTTCCCGGGCGGCGCGAAAAGGTCCTCCAGCTTCTTGGCCTGATCGAGATAGAGCAATTTCCGGCGCGCCGCCCGCTCGATTGCCTGAAAGCGCCGGACGTACTCGTCGCCAAAAAGCTGCGCTGTGTCCGCGCATCGGAACGTCCGAATCAACTTACAGCTTATTACGCAGAGCGCGTTATGTCAAACGTAATAGCCGCGCCCATCGTCGCGGAGTGGAGCACTCCCCCAAGAAAACCGGTGGTCACCGCCTGAGCGCCGATGGCTGCCGCCTGGCGCCTACCGTCTACCAATAATGATGCCCGCTCGGGATGGCGCCGGGGAAGACGTAGGCGAACATCATTACCAGCAGGCCGACAATCAAAGCCAGAAGCACCGAGTGCTTCAGCAGGGCGCGGAAAAGTTGGCCCTCTTTGCCGGGCTGGCCCGTGGCCGCGCAAGCGATCACCAGCGACTGCGCCGACATCATCTTGCCCATGACGCCGCCCGCGCTATTGGCCGCCCCCATCAAGATCGGGCTCAGGCCCAACTTGATTGCCGTGATCTTCTGCAAGCTGCCGAACAGGGCGTTCGACCCGGCGTCGGTGCCGCTGATGGCCACTCCGAGCCATCCGATCAGCGTTCCGAAGAACGGGAACAGCCTGCCCGTGTAGGCCATGGCCAAGCCCATGGTGGCGTCCATTCCGCAATAGCGCGTGACGTAGCCGATGCCGATCATTGCCATGATCGCAAGTAAGCTCAAAGCGAGCTTCCGTAAGGTTGAGACGAAGATCTTCGTGGTCTTGAATAAGGAGAGCCCCACGATGGGCCCGGCAAGGAATCCGGCGATCACGGTCGCGGTTCCCGGATTGGCCAGCAGCGAGAAATCGAAGTCGGCTTTCTCGGCGGTCTTCCCGTCGCCGATGGGCAGAGGCCGCACGACCATCTTAGCCAGACCGGGAACCGGCGGCGCCCAGGAGGTCTTTTTCAGCGCGGAGTCCACGGAGGGCACGCCCCACAGAACCACGAGGGCGGCCAGCAGGATGAAAGGCGACCATGCGCGCAGCAGACGTCCCACTGGAATAGACGGCGGCTCGACGGCCGGCGGTTCACCCGGATACCGCCAGATCTGCTTCGGATGCCAAACGAAACGGAAGAAGATCGCCAGAACGGCGATAGTCCCGATACTGGCGGCGATGGATGGCAGCGATGCGTCCATGCAATTGGACCAGAAAAGCTGGATGCCGCCGAACACCACGCCGCAAGCCAGCAGGCCGGGCCAAACCGAAAACACGTCGCGCGTTTTGGCCATCACCCGGATGATCCAGAAGGGCAGAATCAGCGTAGTGAGCGGCAGGATTCGGCCCAGCATGGCGCTGAAATCCGCTTCGGGCAGTTGGGTGACGGCCACCAGGGTACGCACCGGGTTTCCAATCCCGCCGAAAGCCACGGGCGCGGAGTTGGCAATCAGGCACATGACGGCGGCTTGAAAGGGCGGGAAGCCCATGCCCACCATCATGGCCGCGGTCACCGCCACGGGCGCTCCGCCGCCGCCCGCTCCCTCGATCAGCGCGCCGAAGGCGAAGGCGACCAGCAGCACCTGCAAGCGGCGGTCACCGGAGATGCCGGTAATGGATTGCTTGATGGTCTCGAATTGGCCGGATTCCACCGAGAGGTTGTAGATGAAAACGCCGCCCACCACCAGCCACGCAATCCGGATCAGCCCGAAGACCAGTCCATCGGCTACCGCGCCGGCCACCATCAGCGGAGGCATGCGGAACACCGCCAATGCCACGGCGACCGCGGCGACGAAGCCATAGATGGCCGCCTTCCACGCCGGCGCGCGCCTCACGCCCAGGAAGAAGAACAGCGTGCAGACCGGAATCGCCGCCGCAATCGTGGATAGAACCGTATTCCCCAGCGGGTTGAAGTTTTGAAACCATTGCTGATTCATGAACGCGAGTAACCGCCCTTTCTTCTCTTCACCACTCACCTGTCCGGCGGGAACGTATAAAACCCGTACGCGATTCTCCAGCTTGTTTCCTGACCGGGTTCCACCTTCAACGCAATGTAACCTTCCGGGCAGACCGTTGTGCGGATCGACCAAAAGTTGATCCGCGCCAGCGGACGGTCGGACGTCTCGCGCACGCCGGCGCCGGTCTTCCGGTTTTCCACGCGGAAATCGAAGTCGCCGGCGTTGCCGCCGAAACCCGTGATTTCACTTTGGACGGTTTGTTGGCGCGGCTGGCTCTGCAACTCTTGAAGGTAATGCAATTCCTTGCCTTCGAGTCTGGCCATGGGCCCGAGATCGCGCGGCGTGTGCGCTTCAAACGGAAACTTCACCACAAAATCCGGCCCGGTCGGCTGGTTGTCGAGCATGAAGAAATCGTGTTCGTAGACATTGGTCTCGATCGTCTTCCGGCCGGTGTTTCTGAGGCTGTGCTCGAGCGTCAACCGGGGCTGGTCGTCCGCCAGGCGCACCGTTTTGCGGTACAAGTACGCGTAGCCGTTGGTGTCCTTCAATTCGTGCGTGAACTCGACGAAGTTCACGCCCCGGCGCACGCTCCACTTGCCGTTGTCGAGTATGTCGAGAACGGTGAACGAGCTGTAGGGCGCGCTTCCTTCGGGTTTCTTCAGCGCGCCGACTCCGATCTTCACAACCGCGTCGCCCGGCTTCGCCTCGTCCCAGCCCAGCGCGGCGTTGGCCGGCCCGGCGCCAAACTCTTCGACCGGACCTTGAATCGCGTCGTGGATTTTCGGATCGTAGCGCGGGAACCACTGCCCGAAATAGCTATGTCCGTTGTACTCAAGGCTCGAAATCACGCCCGACCAATCGAAGCGCGTCGAGCGGTAGTAGCCTTTCGACGCATCGGGCAGATAGAGCCTGGCAATGACGCCGCCGCCGGAGATCGCTTCCCGCGGAAAGTCGCGAAGCTCCTCCACGACCCCAGTTAACTGACTCGCCTGGACTTGCCCTTTCGGCTGCTGTCCCGCGAGCCATCCAGGGGCTAAGGCCGCCAACAGAATCGCCGCGCCCGCCTTCATACCTCACCACCCTTCTTTCGAACAGGCAATACCGTATGCCGCCCTCCGGCCGCTCCGCTCCGCCCCCGAACCCTCCGAGGGATTGAACAGATTGTAATTCCCAGCCGGGCGCGGAACAACGGCAAGGCGCGCTCTTCCGGAGGAAAGACGGGGACAGGGCGCCGGCGCTACAGGAAGGCCTGGCCGAGCGGGACGATGAAATGGATGCCACCGACTATCTTACGGCTCAGGCGATCGTCGTTAGTGATAAAGAGGTCGGCGCCGGCCGCCGCCGCGCAGGAAAGCTGGATCGCGTCCGGGGGCGCGACGCTCCGGTCTTGCCGGATACGGGCGAAGACGCGAGCCGCGGCATCGTCGAAAGGAACGATCCTGACGCCGGTTGAGCGGATGGATTTCTCGAACCGCTCGGCGGCTTCGGGCCGCCCAGCCGCAATGGGCTTAACGAGGAGCTCACCCAGCGTCATTGTGGATGTAAGCAACTCATCCCGACGTTCGATCATGCGCCCGAGCAAGGCTCGCGTGCGTAGGAACGAATCTCCCGTTCCCTCCAGCAGGTAAATGAAGAGATTGGTGTCCCAGAATATGCTGGTCAATTCCAGCCTTCGCGCAATTCACGAACGAATCGATCCGCATCGATTCCAGCAAAGAACTCCCGGCCCGCTCCTATTAGGTCCTGGACGCCTCGTAACCAGGGCGCGCTCCTGGGAGCGTTGTAGTCGGAACAGTACCAATCGAGCAGATAGCGGTATTTCCCAGGTATGGCTTCGGCCTTTGGAACCGACCTGCCGGTACGCTCGGGATGGGCCTCGTCGCCTTCCCGGAATAAGCGCCGCAATCCACGCTGCGGCTCATAAAGCATCCGAAGCCTCAGAGGCTTCGCGGAGCGGTTCGCTACCATGTGAAAGGCCGCGTGAATCTTGACGCCGGGGCGCAGGCTCCCCGTGATGCGCTCGGCCTTGACCCGGTCAACGATCTCCCGAACGGTGAATTCGCCTCGCTCCGGGTGTTCCCGATGGAGCAGCGCCGCGGCTATCCACGTTTCCGTTGCGATGGTTATATGGCCGCGCGCCGGCACGATCATGCGTTTCATGAATTCATCATTTCATTGAATTCACGAATAGTCAATGCTCCAGCGCCTGCGTAACGGCGGTCTGGCCGGGTCCGGCTTGTGCCTCTGCCGGCGCGTCGGCATAATAGGACCATGGCGGGAATAGTCGATTCCATGCGGCGCACAACAATATTCGGCATGGCGGCGCTAGCGCTTATCTCCGGGAGCCTCTCCGCCCAACAGAAGTCTAATACCGCGGAGTTCCCCCCTGCCCCGAACCCTCTTCCCGCCGTCGGCGAGTGGCAGTCCATCTTCGACGGCAAGACCCTGAAGGGCTGGAAGGAGACGCCGTTTACGGCTCGCGGCAAGGTGACGATTCAGGACGGAAGCGTCATGCTCGGCACGGGCTACATGACCGGTGTCAACCGGACCGAATGGTTCCCGCGGTACAACTATGAGGTCCGCATGGAGGCCATGCGCGTATCCGGGCTCCGATTTCTTCGCCGGAATCACGTTCCCGGTGGACCGTTTTTATTTGACCTGGATTAACGGGGGATGGGGAGGATGGGTAGTAGGGCTTTCCAGTCTCGACACCGAGGATGCTTCGGAGAACGAAACCGGGCGCAGCTACCAATTCAAGAACGGCCAGTGGTACACCCTGCTGCTGCGCGTGGCCAACGCGCGAGTGGACGCCTGGATCGATGGCGAACAAGTCATCGGCGTGGACCTGCCCGGACGTGAGCTGAGCCTCCGGCCGGGGGAGATCGAGCTATCGGTTCCGTTCGGCATCGCAAGCTATGACACGGCCGCCGCTATACGGAAGATCGAATACCGCCTCCTTCCGGCGGAAGGCGGGGACCGTCCGTAAGACGCGGCCGCGGACTCACTCCACGTCCTTGAAGCCGAGGGCTAGTAGGACTGCTCGACTCTGATCCGCGCGGCGAGCGCCGCGGTCCCTATTTCCTCGGCCTCCGGCACGGCCGCGTAGAAGCGCTTGCGGCAGCTACGGCAGCGGTATGCCGACATACAAACGAGCCGCATCAGAGTATCCCGGAACGAATGCCGTCTCGAAGGCCGCACGTTTCGGCTGCCGCACGAGACGCATTCCAGGATGTCCCGGCCGCCGTCGCTATGTCTTCTGTCAGACACGATCATATGACCCTATCCTCCGCCGGCAGTTCTGCCCTAGCAGCCCTGCTCGACGCTGATCCGCGTGGCCAGCGGAACCAGCCGCTCCCCGGGTTGCGCCACGCGTGCGTAGAATCGCTTCCGGCAGCAGTGGCAGCGGAAGGCCGACTTCTGCATGGAGGTCATCAGGCCGTCCCAAACCGACTCCAACGCCGAGGGCCGCACGTCGCGGCTGCCGCAGGAAGTGCACCGGATGATTTCCGGGCTATCGTCAATCGGTCTTTTGGTAGTTGCCAGCATATGCAGCCTCATTACGCAGGCCGGGACGCGCGCCGAGCGGCCGCTCCGGCTCCTGGCGTTTGTGAGCCTAGACCTGTCGGCGCGCGATGCGCCTGCGCGCGACAACCGCCAGCAATCCGAGCAGCCCGCACCCGGTCAGAACGAAGTCGGCAGGCTCGGGAGTGGTTGAGATATCCGATGTGACGGTCGCGATGGGGTTCGCGGATCCCGAGCCAATAGGTGGTGCGCCCCAGTGAAGAATCCTGGGTAGTTGACGCTGTTGATGTAATTCAACTGATCATCGAGCACCTGCTGACCTAGAGCGGGGTCGCCTCCACACGTCGAGTCGGTCCAGCCGTTGTCGTTCGGGTCCGGCAACGGCGTGCCGCATCCGGGCCAGAGCGCGTTTCCGATGCCCGTGTAGTACAACTCGTCCACCGGGGTGGTGCCAGCTTCGCCGCTGTCGAGCACCTCCATCGGGCTAGTAGACGTGGCGTTAATGATGCCAACCCTCCACGGAGTGTACGAGTACCCGATGAAATTGCCGACGAACTGCATGCTGTCGCTGGGGTCGTTGCTTTCCATGTCGAAAGTCAACTGAGAGAGACTGAACTGGGTTCCGTTTCCGTTAATGATGAGGCCGGCCATGAGCCGGTTTCCGTTTTCGCCGGAATACGGGGAAGGATTCGCCTGCCCCTGCCAGGAAGCAAAGCTCGTCACGACCATGTCGCTTGCAGCCAGCGACGTAATTGCTGCATAGCTGCCAGGCACATAAGTTGCGTCCGGCTCCGATTGGCATCCATTCTCGAGCCCGAGGATGGCATTCGGGATGTAGGCACCCCAACCGGGAGTGTCGGGAGCGTCAGGAGCTGAAGAATAACAAATCTGCATGCCGACGGTGCCAGCATAGGAGACCGCCGCCGTGCCAACCAAACCAATTAAGAGCTGCATCCAAATGCGTTTCACGTTTTCCTCCCTACAAGGCTGAGTCTGAACCGCTTTCAATCGGACAACAAGGTCCAAAAGAATGGTACTAAACAAGTTTGCGTACCGGCCTCTAGGTAACAGTGTTAGGGATCTGCTTAACCGAAATACTGAACGGAGCAGGGAACACCCACCCAAAAGTTGGTGTTGGGTAAACTAATGCTGCATGGTACATTGCTAATCGATGGAACCTGGCTGGATTTGTACCAGGACCGCGACGCCCTGGTACCGGAGGGAGCGCCAATGACGACGGATGGGAAACCCGACCGAGGCTCGGTTGAGTTGGCTTCCGAGGAGTGCAAAGGCTGCGGTTTGTGCGTGGAAGCCTGCCCGCCGAAGGTGCTTTTCCTGGCGGAGCGCCTCAATCACTACGGCTACCACCCGGTTGCTTATGTTGGCCTTGGGTGCACGGGCTGCGGGATTTGTTTCTTCGTCTGCCCGGAGCCGGGCGCCATCACCGTCATGCGCCTGGCAGCCGCGGCGTAAAGGGAGGCGGACGACCGAGAATCCCATGAAAGCGCAACTTACCAAAGGAAACGAAGCCGTTGTGAAGGCCGCCGTGCTTGCTGGAGCGCGGGCCTACTACGGTTACCCCATCACCCCAGCTAGCGAGATCGCCGAAGCGGCCGCTCTGTATTTCCCGCAGGCCGGAGGGGTCTTCCTGCAGGCGGAGAGCGAAGTCGCATCCATCAACATGCTGTACGGGAGCGCCGCCGCGGGTGTCCGCGCGATGAGCGCCTCCAGCGGTCCCGGTATCAGCCTGATGCAAGAGGGCTTGAGCTACCTGGCCGGAGCCGAATTGCCGTGCGTGGTGGTCGATATCATGCGCGGCGGGCCGGGGCTGGGCAACATAGCTCCGGAACAGGGCGACTACAACCAGGTGGTCAAGGGCGGGGGACACGGCAACTACCGCACCCTGGTGCTAGCCCCGAGTTCCGCCCAGGAGATGGCCAACCACGGCGCGCTGGCCTTCGACCTGGCCGATCGGTACCGCAATCCTGTCATCGTCCTGACCGATGGCTACGTCGGGCAGATGATGGAACCCGTGGTGTTCAGCGCTCCGAAGGCCGTCCCGCCCCCGGCCGACTGGGCCGTCACGGGCAACGCGGCGACCCGCCCGAATCTGCTTACGTCGCTGGAACTGGAGCCCGACAGGCTCGAAGCGCACGTCCGCAAGCTGGAGGCGAAGTATAAGGAAGCCGAACGCGAAGAGACCCGCGCGGAGTTGTGGCGAACGGACGATGCCGAAATCGTGCTGATCGGCTATGGCATTGTCGGGCGCATCCTGAAGGCCGTCGTCGAACTGGGCCGCGCCCGGGGTATCCGGTTGGGCCTGCTGCGGCCTATCACGCTTTTCCCGTTCCCCTCCGAGCATATCCGGACTCTGGCGCGCCGGGCACGGGCATTCGTCGTGGCCGAGCTGAGCGTAGGCCAAATGCTCGACGATGTCCGGCTGGCGCTCGAAGGCCGCGCCCCCATCGAGTTCTTCAGCCGCGTGGGCGGCAATGTTCCTTCGGCGGAGGACGTGCTCGCCTTCGTCCAACGCACGTTTGCGTTGCGCGAAGAGGAGGCTTTAGTCCATGGCTAGCTATGTAGCGAGTCACAAGAAAGCCAAGGCGTTCTACGAGGTCTACGAACGTAAGGCCGAACTCAAGCACCAGACGCATTACTGCCCCGGGTGCGGGCACGGCATCGCGCACAAGCTGCTGGCCCGCGCGATTGACGAGCTCGGCATCCAGGATCGCACCGTCGCCATTAGTCCGGTCGGTTGCTCGGTCTTTTTGTATTACTATTTCGACGTCGGCAACATCCAGGTTGCGCACGGCCGCGCGCCGGCCGTAGCCACGGGCGTCAAGCGCAGCCGCCCGGATAGCATAGTGATCGCCTATCAGGGCGATGGCGACCTGGCCGCCATTGGAACGGCCGAGATCCTGCACGCCGCCAATCGCGGCGAGCCGATCACGGTGATCTTCGTCAATAACGGCATCTATGGAATGACCGGCGGGCAGATGGCGCCGACCACTCCTCTCGGCAAGAAGAGCACCACCTCGCCATTCGGACGGAACGAGTGGGTGGAGGGCTACCCGGTCCACATGTGCGAGATTCTGAACTCGCTTGAAGCTCCCATCTTCATCGAGCGCGTCAGCCTGGGCGATAACAAGCAGATCATGCAGGCTTCCAGGGCCATCAAGCGCGCGCTCGAATATCAAGTGAAGGGACTTGGGTTCTCGTTCGTCGAAGTGCTCTCGCCGTGTCCGACGATTTGGAAGCTCGATCCGCTCGATGCCCAGCGTTTCGTGCGGGAAGAGATGGCGAAGGTTTTTCCCGTCGGTTGTCTGCGCGACCGTTCCAAGGATGCGCCCGTGCGCCCGGCGCACGCCGCGCCGCCCGATATCGCGGACCTGCCGCGCATTCTGGGGCTGGAAAACGGCGATGCATCTCAGGCTGCATCCGCCCAGAAGCCGAAGGCCATGGACCTGCGCATTCGCATCGCCGGGTTCGGCGGCCAGGGCGTGTTGATGCTGGGTGAAGTTCTGGCCGAGGCCGGTCTGGCTGCCGGTTACAACGTTTCGTGGCTTCCTTCCTATGGTCCCGAGATGCGCTCGGGAACCTCGAATTGCCACGTTCGAATTGCGAGCGATCCGGTGGACTCTCCTTTGGTGTCGCGCCCCAATGTGTTGCTGGCGCTGAACGAGCCGTCCTTGCGGAAGTTCTTGCCCACGGTCGAGCCCGGCGGCATCGTGATTTACAACGGGGATTCTTTCCCGGAGGGTTGCGAGCGCCCGGATGTCCGCACCGTCACCGCGCACTTCACCAGTCTGGCCGACCACCTGGGATCCTCCAAGGCCGCCAACATAGTCATGCTGGGCACGTTTCTGGAGGTCTCGGCTCCGCTTGAAGAGGAGTACATCCTGGCCGCTCTGCGCAAGAAGGTTAAGAGCCAGAAGTGGTATGACCTGGATGTGGCCGCATTGAAGATCGGGCGCGAGCAGTTACTTCCCGCGTAGCCCGCAAACGCGGAGGAAGGCAGGGCAGGAGCCCCGCCGCACTCGCCCTACAGCACCGTCGGGGCCGAGCCCAGCTTCACCTGGATCTTCATGGACCGTCCGTTGCGGATGACGGTCATGGATAGCGTATCGCCGCCTTTCTTGCTGTTCATCGCGCGCTGCACGGAATCTTTGCCATCGACCTTTTGGCCTTCGACTTCGGTAATTAAGTCGCCGCCCACTCCGATGCGGTAAATGCCGCCGACGATGCGCACCATGGAGGCTCCGTGCAAACCTGCCTCGTCGGCAGCGGAACCGGCTTCGACGCTTTGGATGAGCAAGCCGCCGCTCGAGGGCAGGCTCAACATGTCGGCCAGGTCGTCGCTTACATACAGGTAGCTGATGCCCAGAGTCGGGCGCGAGATGTGGCCGGTCTGCTCGAACTCATCGAGCATGGCCTTGGCGCGGTTGATGGGCATGGCGAAGCCGATACCGATGTTGCCCTGGGAGCCGAGAATGGCCGTGTTGATGCCGATTACGGCTCCGTGCGAATCCAGCAGCGGCCCGCCGCTGTTGCCCGGGTTAATGGCGGCGTCGGTCTGGATGAGTCCTTCCAGCGTGCGGTCCTCTTCGGTTTGCAGGCTTCGATTCAGCGAGCTGACCACGCCCGTCGTGAGCGTACCGTCCAGGCCGAACGGATTGCCTATCGCCAGGACTTTTTGGCCCACCACCAAGGCTTCCGAGTTACCCAGGTTGACGGTGGGAAGCTTGGCGCCGGCGTCGATCTTGATCAGGGCCAGATCGGAACGCGGGTCCGTGCCCAGCACCTTGAGCTTTGAATACCTTCTTGTTAGCGAGCGTTACCGTGACTTGCCCGGCGCCGTTGACCACGTGATTATTCGTGAGGATCTCGCCCGTCGGTTTGATCAGGAATCCCGAGCCCGACCCTTCCACCGGCATCATCTGCATCCAGAAGTTCTGCTGATAGACCCTGGAGGTGATGTTCACAGTGGCTTCTCTGGCAGCCTTGTAAATATCGATATTGTTCTGCTCGTCCGATGTATACTGCCCCGCGGCCGACGCCCGCTCCGTCCATAAATGCCCCGACGATACCAGCGGACGGATCAGCCTTCCGGCGTCCCATTTAGTGCCCGAGGTCAAATAGACAAAGCTGACCGCCAATACGGCGGCCCACAAGACAGGTCGCAGGGTTTTCATGACTCCATTCTCCGTAGCGATTCAAAAACGGCCCGGGTTTGACGGACCGTATTTTCTTTCTCCCCCGATGTATCTATGACGAAGTCGGCGTACTTTCGTTTCTCCTCCAGCGGCATTTGGCGCTGGAGGCGCGCCTCGACGTCTTCGAGCGTCGCGCCAGGGCGGCGCATGGCCCGCTCGATCTGTTCGCTTCGCTCGCAGACCACTACGATCAACCGGTCGAAGCGCTTGTGACTTCCGGTTTCAATCAGGATGGCCGCTTCCACCACGGCGATGCCGTTCGGATTCTCCGCCGCGAACTCCGCGATCGTCTCTTCTTCCCGCTTCACGACATAGGGGTGGACCAGCGCATTGAGGCGCGCCAGAGCCTCCGGATCGGTGAAGACGGATGCGGCCAGGGCCATGCGGTCGATGCCTCCGGTCTCGTTCAGGATGCCGGCGCCGAAATCGCGCACTACGTCGTCGTGCGCCTCGCCGCCCGGTTCGATTACCTCGTGCCCGATATCGTCGGCGCGGATCAGGAGGCACCCCAAGCCGCTCGAGTTCCTCGCCCACGAACGTCTTGCCGCAAGCCAGGCCGCCGGTGAGTCCTACTTTCAACATATGGAAGCGCGCTCGGCGGCGGCGACGGTATTCGCCATGAGCATGGCGATTGTCAGCGGACCGACGCCGCCCGGCACCGGAGTGTAGGCGCCGGCCAGGGCCGGCATGTCGATGGGATCGGCGTCGCCTACCAGAACGCTCGCGCGCTTGTCGAACGCCGCCAGCTTTTCCGGAGACTCGCGGAAGATTCGAACCACGTCGTCGCGCCGATCCAGGCGGTTCATGCCCACGTCGATAACCGTCGCCCCGGGCTTGATGAAATCGGCCGAGATCATCGCGGCCCGGCCGATAGCCGCGACCAGAATGTCGGCCTCGCGGCACACGCCGGGGAGGTCGCGAGTCTTCGAATGGCAGATGGTCACCGTGGCATTCTCGTGGAGCAGCAGAAGAGCCATCGGCTTGCCGACGATGTCGCTGCGGCCCACAACCACCGCGCGCTGCCCGGCGATGGGGATGTTGTAACGCTTGAGCAACTCGATGACGCCGGCGGGCGTACAAGCGCGCGGGCCCGGCAACCCGGCCATCAACGCTCCAGCGTTGAAGGGATGCAAACCGTCGGCATCTTTTTCGGGCGCGATAGCGAGCAAGACCCGTTTGGAATCGATGTGCTTGGGCAACGGAAGCTGCACGAGAATGCCATCGATGTTATCGCGGGCGTTCAGCCGCCGCACCTCGGCCACCAACTCGTCGGTGGTCACGCTCTCGGGAGGCGTAAGCGTCTCCGAGTAGATCCCGAGTTCGTGGCAGGCCTTCACTTTATTGCGCACGTAAATCTCGGAGGCGGCGTTATTCCCGGCCAGAACGACGGCCAGCCCCGGAGCCCGCCAGCGGGCAGTCAAGGCCTCCACGCGAGGTTTCAGCTCGCGCATGATCTGGTCGCTCACGCGAATGCCATCGAGGATCTGGGGCATTATTCTCAATTCTATCGTGCGCGATGATAAAGTTGTATTCAAACGGTCTCGGTCCAAGCCCCATGGCCATGCGTCTACTCGTATCCAGCGCTCTTTCCCGATGGACGGCCGCGGGCTTTTTGGCTTCCGTGGCAATGATCTTTTGCGCAGCTCAGAACGGCCCACCCGTTACGCCGCAGGGCCAGCCGAAAGCGGAGGTGACAACCCAAGAGACCGGATTCACCATCCGCAGCCGGGTCAACCTGGTATCCGTACCGGTGGTGGTGCGCGATTCCAGCGGGCACGCCATCGGCGGGCTGGCGCGCGAAGATTTCCTGATCACGGATAACGGAAAACCGCAGATCGTCTCGAAATTCGCGGTGGAGAAGTTTGGGGAAGGCGGAACGGCGGAGGTTCCGGCGGACGCCCCGGCCGCGGCTCCCGCGCCTGCTCCCGCGGCGAAGACCGCCGTGCCCGAGCGGTACGTCGCTTTCTTTATCGACGACCTGAACACGCCTGCCGCCGATCTGGCCCAGGCTCGCGAGGCGGCATGGCGCTATCTGAAAACCTCGATCCGTCCCACGGAGCGCGTGGCCATCGCGACCTCTTCCGGTTTCACGACGCTCGACTTCACCGACGACCGCGACCGATTGCATCAGACGCTGAACAGTATTCTGCCGCGCCCTTCCGTCTCCCAGAATTCGGTGGATTGCCCGCCGATGACGGTGTACGAGGCCAACCTGATCGCCAACTTCAACGATGGAACCGCGTTAGGGACCGGCGTATCGGATTACCTGGCCTGTTCCAATTCTTCGATGTCGGCCTCGGAGGCCGCCTTCGTGGTCAGCAACTTCGCCAAGATGCAGATCAATCTGGCGGATCGATCTCTTCGCAACGCCCTGGGGGCGATGGATGGGCTATTCCGCAAGATGGCGGTCATGGCCGGTCAGCGGACGGTCGTCATGGTGTCCTCGGGTTTTCAGATGCTCGACGACCGGCGGCAGGATGAGCTGGACGTTTTGGAGCGCGCGATTCGCTCCGGCATCGTGGTGAATTCTCTGGATGCGCGCGGTCTTTATGCGCTCGTTCCCGGAGGCGAGGCCGGCGATCATGTCGTCAGCACCGATGGAGCGGTGATGGATGGATTCATCGGGGGGCTGGCGGGTCCCGGTGGCGGGTCGAGTTCGTCCGGAGCGCCCACCATCACCACCAAGACGGCCTACGTCAGCCAGGAAGCGCTCGCCAAACGCTCCACCATGGCCGAGGTTGCCAGCGCCACAGGCGGCCATTTCTTCGAGAGCAGCAACGACCTCGACGCCGGCATCGAGCGCCTGGCCGCGGCTCCCGAATACCTCTACGTGCTGGGTTTCTCGCCGCGGGAGCTCAAAGAGGATGGCAAGTTCCACACGCTGAAAGTGAGTGTTTCTCGCGCGAAGGGCGCAACCATCGAGGCGCGCAAAGGATACTTCGCGCCGCGCTACGCGAACGATCCCGGCGAGCGTTCGAAAGAGGAGATTCAGGACGCGTTCTTCGCCCGCGAAGAGACGGCCGATATTCCACTCACCGTTCAAACTCAGTTCTTCAAGAATGGCGACTACGCCGCGAAACTCACTGTCACAGCCCGAGTGGACGTTCGGAAACTCCATTTCCGAAAAGAGGACAATCGAAACCGCGATGACCTCACGGTGGTGGCCGGCGTGTTCGATAGCGACGGCAATTACGTCTCCGGCGTGCAGAAAGTGCTCGAACTGCGGTTGCTGGACGACACCCTGGCGAACCGCCTCGGCAGCGGAATCGCCGTCCGCAACACTTTCGACGTGACGCCTGGAACCTACTTGATTCGATTGGTCGTGCGGGATTCCGAAGGGGAGACGATGGCTTCCCGCAACACGGCCGTGGAGATCCCATGAGCGCCGCTGCGCGCCTGAGCGTCGGTACGATTGCGCCGGCCCTTGGGATTGCAGCTTTACGGACGCTCACAAGCAGAGGGACATTCATCGCCCGTGGCGCACGCTTCAGCGTGCTGCCGCGGGCTTTAGCCTGCGGAAGGCCAGCGCGGCGGGCTGAAGCTCGCCGCAGCACGCTGAAGCGTGCGCCACGCCGGGAGTCATGTCCCGTCACCTTTGCGCGGCTCTGTACCTCTCTGGTTGGAATGGGCGCGCTGGCGTTGTCCGCGGTCGTGGCCAGCCATGCCGCCGGAGCGCAAGACCAGGGCAAATCCGTGGTGGTGATTCATACGGAATCGCGGATGGTCCTGGTGGATGCGGTGGTGAGGGACAAGAAAGGGAATCTCGTCCGCGATCTTAAGGCCTCGGATTTTCGCGTTTGGGAAGACGGCAAGGAGCAGAGCGTCGCTAGTTTCTCCACCGAGCGGGACCCCGCCAATCCGGAGCGCGAGGAGAAGCACTTTCTCGCGATGTTTTTCGACGATTCCAACCTGGCCGTTGCCGACCAGATCGCGGTCCGCAAAGACGCCGCCAAGTTCATCGCCGCATGGAGCAATCCCGATCGCTACATGGCGGTGGTGAACTTCATAGGGGCGCTCGACGTCACCCAGAACTTCACTACCAAGACAGACGCGCTGGAGCGCGCCGCGCTGACGATCCAGGCAAGCCAGAACACGAGTAGCGCCGCCGCGCCGATCCCCGGAGACCCGGGACAGTCTCGCACCTTGGCCGTGGGCGGGCGCGGAGCCCCAGCGAGCCGCGGCGGCTACACGCAGGCCTCGTCCACCGCGGATGTCAATTCAGCCATCGGCCGGCAGGGCTTGCTTGAGGCGCTGCTGGCTTTGGTGGATTCCATGGAGCCGGTACGGGGCCGGAAGACCATCGCGTTGTTCGGCGGCGGCCCTCCGGATTCCCCGATCGGCAATTCGGAGGCGGCGGGAATAGCCAGCGCCTGCAATCGAGCCAACGTGGCGATCTACGTGATGAATCCGTCGGCGCTACAGGCTGTGGCCGAACAAACCGGCGGCCGGGTGGTTCGCAATACGAACGATCTGGTGGGCGAACTGGGCAGAATTGCCGACGAGCAGACCGAGCGCTACGTAGTTGGATATTACCCGGCTGCGTCCGTGGGAGGGTGCCATGCTTTGCGGGTGGCGGTGGCCCGGCCGGGCGTAGACGTTTCGGCGCGCAAGGGCTATTGCACCAGCAAGCCGGCCGCCCTCACGACGGCCAGCGCGGCGGAGAGGGCTCTCGACTCGAGCGCCGCGTCGCCGGGGGCCAACACAGCGGCGTCCATCGAGGCTCCGTATTTCTACGGCTCGCCCGAAACGGCGCGCGTAAATCTCGCAATGGAAATTGACGGGGCGGCAATCAAGTTCCAAAAGGTAAAGGGCAAGCCGCACGCGGAGCTGACGATTGCCGGCGTGGCGTCAAAAGCCGGCGAGGTGGCGGGCCGCTTCAGCGATGTGGTGAAGCTCGATTTCGAAAGCGACAAGGATGTGGCCGCGTTCGCGAAGCGGCCGTACCACTACGAGTATCAGTTCGATCTCGGGCCCGGAGAGTACGATCTTCGGGTATCCATCGCCGGCGGGGAAGAGAGCGTGGCTAGAGCGGCAATCCCGCTCGCGATCGAGCCGTGGGACGGCAAGCGGCTGGCGATCGGCGGGATTGCGCTGGCGACCGAAGCCCGGGCGGTTCCGGCCGTCGCATCCGACCTGGACGACGTTTTGCTGGAGGACAGGAAGCCGCTGGCGGCCCGCGGCCTTGAGATCACCCCGTCCGGCGACAATCGCTGCCGGCGGACGGGGCCGTGCCTGGCATATCTGGAACTGTACGACCCGCTGCTGGTTGGAGCGAACCGGGAGGGGGTCCCGATGATCCGCTACCGCGTGCTGGACGCTCAAACCGGTGAGCAGAAATACGATTCCGGAGCTGGCAGCGCGGCGAGCTTCATCCGCCCTGGCAGTGCGACAGTCCCCATGATTCTCGAAGTGCCGGCCGCTCAACTCTGCGCCAGGCTCGTACCGGTTCGAAGTGCGGGCGGTACACTCCCAGCCAAGCAACTCGGCGGTTCGAACGGTGGATTTCAAAGTCGAATAATCCGGAAGCCGTGCTCCGGTGTCAAAGGAGCCGACCCGGCGGACCGTGGCTTGCGTGCAGCTTAGGGAGTTGTTAACGCTTCCGTTTCTTGTCGGCGTCGAAAGGCGGAAGGGTGATGGTCTGTTCGCAAATCATGGTGAAACCGTTCAGGAATGCCTTGGCGAGGAATGGCACGTTTCTCGCTCCACCATGGCCGGGGTCGCTCTTCCACATCAGTTCCCCCGAGCGGCAGTCCGTCAGCCAGTACTCGAGACTGGCCTCGCCGTGCGATACGCCGACCTCGACTGAAATTCCAACCGCCTGACCGATTAGTGCCGTGACCGTAATTTTTCACTACCGCCTCCATCACGGCATCGACTCCCAGAGCCGCACAGGCGCGCTGTTCGATCCGGATGATCGAGATCGTTGCTCTGAAAGCCGGAGGCCGCGAGTTTGTCGCGCGTCTCGCGAAGGGTCAGGATCGGGTAATGCGGCGCCTTTACCCCGGCAGCCCGTGGGTGGGATTGAGACAATGCCTGCTCGATGCCCTCGGCGAATTTCTCCGCAAGATTGGACTTCTCGTCCTTCTCGCTTCGTATGTCCTCCACTCGTAGAACCGCGATTCTCGACGGCTTGTGTTGCTCAAAATCCGGCACCTGATAGTACCTCGCCTTCCATGGATCCGCTCCGGCCTTTACCAGAGCCGTAACCACATCCGGACATTGCAGGGACAAGTCCTTTTCCCTGCTTACCGCAGCGAAGGACAACGCATCATTGTCCGCAAGATCGCGCGCATTGACGTCCGCCCCCTTTTCCAGTGCGGCCGCAACCCCGCTGCTGTCGCACGACAACGCCGCAGTCATCAACGGCGTGAGGTCGGCCTTGCCAGCCTTTCCCACAAACAACTGCAAGAGATCCCCCATGGCATAGTCGCCAACCCAGTGCGCGGTCCCCAAAACCGTGTCCCCCGACCTGTCTTTGGTTTCAACGTCGGCGCCTTGAGCCAGCAGAAACTTCACAATTGCCATTTGGCGGCTGAAGGCCGCGTCCTGCAACGGCGTTTGATTGAGAATACCTCCGCCTTTTTTCGAAATCAGTTCTGGGTCCGCTTTGAGCAGCGCCTTGACCTTCTCCAGGTCGCCCTTCTCGATAGCTTTATTGATCTCGCTGCAGAAGACGGGAATGCCTAAGACAAGCGTGGCCAGGACGACATTCGCCAAGTGGCCGGCGGCTCTGCGGAATGTCCATGATCGGTGTCTTATCATTGGGTCTGTTCCTTTCGCGCTGTCATCGGCGGACAGCATCTTTCGAGCCCCAGTATCGCGGGCGCGTTTACGGGCGCCTCTTGACCGGGATTTTTGTTTTGGACTTACAGACCCACTTATTCTAAACCGAAAGGCCATCCTTTGGTCCTGGGTCGGGGTCTTCCGCTTTCGCCGCTCATTCCCC
>CAWAOP010000057.1:0-142619 GCA_963783505.1 Terriglobia bacterium
GCCCAGGAGACTTATCCAGCGCCCGGAAAAGGAAAGTCCCGTTTCTTCAGAAGCCAGAAGAAGCTGGAATCCATGCTGGTTATCGAAGAGTTGTCCGAAGCTCTCGCCGGCAGAGCGGTCATGTTCGCGGTGCGTCACAAACAATTTCTCAATCTGAAGCCCTCAGATGTGGTGGAAGCCGCGGGAGGGCCGCTGGCGGTCATCGACTACTACGCGATTCTCGATGACGACAAGATTCGCCAATACTTCGAGCTCGGCTGCGAAGTCAAAGGCCTCGGACAGCGGGCATATAAACAGGCTGAAGAAGCGGTATAACGAGTGGAGCGAAGACTACTGGAGGGAAACTTCTTGAAACCCCGCGTTTCGCGGGGTCCAAACCTCAAGAATTCTCAATATTGAGACCCGACGCAGCAAGACATCATGCAATCCGTATAATGGGGGACCTCGATGAGAATCCGATCTCTCAAATGGACGGTATTGGGGCTTTTCCTGGCCCTGTTATTCCTCGGCCAGTGCTTCGGCGCTGAATGGCGTGATCCTCCGTCTGGACAACCGGCTCAGATGTCGTCTAAGGGTCGATTGCGACCCCAAGATAAGTGATCCGTTCTTCAGGTCAAATGAGTGGGATCCCCACGGAACATTATCAAGCATCCGGACGGGACTTTCGAAGGAATTGCTCCAGCGACATAAGACCTACAAAAGGAGCCTCCTCATTTGAAGCTCACAGCCAAGTGTTTTTCGACATCTTTGGGGCGAAGCACGAAGTCGAGTTCTGTAAAGCGAGACACATTGACGGGAATGGAGTGGATCTGTTGATCTATCATTCTAGCGCCGGCCATGATGACAGGCTATTAGTTCGGATCAGAAACGGAATGTTCACATGTCGGTCCTGGACCTATTACCGTGACGCCACACCTGGACGCTTGAGCTGGACGACAAAACGGCAGAAATTGACTCTGGACAAGAAGGTCTACAGAAAGGGCGATGCGATCAAAGGCAGGATTGATATTACTGTCTTGGACGAGCTGTTCAGGCCGAAATATCCCGACAGACCTCCCAGAATCATCACGGTCAACGGAGTCTTCAAAACGACTGTTGAGTAAGCGAGTGAGCTGACTAAACACGCCTTCCCGCGTTCCCCGGGCCGGCCCTTGGAACGAAATGAAAAATTCGATTGCCTTTTCCTGTAGGATGCTGTGAGCCTGTGAACCGCATCTGTTGTGGAATGCCTCGAACGATGCGGTTCGAGGAGGCGCCACATCCTACGAAAATCCACGACAGTTTTTTCGCCACTGACCACTTGTCCATTCCATTAGTTACGGCCGCAGTTCCTCTTCGCCGCATGAATGAAAATCCAGATCGAATTCGGAGTCTTCTCGAGGAAAGAAGGTCGCCCGGTTCCGAGCCGATTCTATAATGTAGCTACTGATCACCGGCGCAAGATATTGGACTCTTGCAAAGAAACTCCTTCCAAGACGAGAATAAAGATCCGTTCAGTTCATCGGAAATCCACATCACCTTCTCATTTTCCATCAGAGCGCCGTATTCCTGTATGGCATATAGCTGTAACAATTTAATTTCTTTAAGATAATGGTCCTTCAACCCCATGAATTCTTCATGGGATACTTCCAATGTGAAATCTTGAGCCCTTAAATCCGGATTTTCTTTCAAATCATTGACTACGGACAGAATCAGCCTGTAATTGTCCCGTTCCTGTCCGCATTGACGAATATATCTTCTCGTTAATGAGGAGGACATGATGGTTTTAATGGGATTTCTCGCCGCGGCAAAAGCTTGTATGAAAACCCATTTGTTTTCCGTCCGTTGGTACAAGGCCGCCTCATGAACGTACGGATCATAGGTGTTTGTCGCCCATGCGTGCCGTTCGGAATATTTCTTGATCTCTTCAGGGTATCCGCCGAAATAGAACACAATGCCCTTTTCTTCGCAAAATTGGGCGGCGTGCTCGGATTGCCCTTCTCCGGCAAGAAAATAGGGCAAATCCTTCCGTTGGAAAAAATGGCAGGTTGTGTGCAAAGAATGCATTAAAAGGCCGGCATGCTTCTGACAAAATCCGATTCTTGTCCCTATCTCCTGGTACTGGGTGGGGTTAAATAGGCAATTGTCGCATGTGTAAGGATTCTTCATGATTCAAACTTTGTGAAAGTATTTCTGCACGTTATTGAAACACCAGGTTATCCTGTCCTTCCTGGGGACGGTCTCCAAGTTGAACCGCCAATCAATTACCGCCTCTTTGGCGCGTAAAGCCAATTGGAGAGCCCGAGAAGCGGTCACCCGTTCGCCTCTGGAGGAAGAGGCTATGACGCTCTTCAGGCGATCAGATAATTCCGAGTGGGCAATGAAATTGTGATTGTCGCCCACTATGTGGTCTGACTCGGTCCTATAGAGTTCTCCGCTGAAATGCTTAATCGCCTGTTCATCCTCCGAAACGGAAGTATACTGCGTCTTCATGCCTCGGTGTTTTGTGATGTGCGATATTATATCGACCTCAACATCCGGATTCGGCGCAGTAATCCCCTTAGGATCATCTTTTCGGTAGTGTGGGGCCATCCAGGTCTCCAGCGTCTGATCCGTTCAGAGTATGCCGGTCTCCCCTATCCTGTCAATCATTCCTGACGGATCTGAATCTTCGGCCTCGTTCCCAGGCCGGGCCTTGGAACAAGATGAAACGTTCGATTGCATTTTCCCGTAGGATGCTGTGAGTCCTCGAACCGCATCGTTCGTGGTCTTCTCGTAATTGATGCGGTTCGCTGACGCTCACAGCATCCTACGGGAGCCCATGACGGCTTTTCCGAGGCCGACCCCTTTGTCCATTTCAGTTGTACGGATGGGGCGCCTCCTCGTTTACAAACACATTCCGGACAGAATGCATTCCAAAGTATTTCAAATTCGCCAGGTGGGTAAGCTATGGGATTAATAAAGGAAATTACGCCACTCTTTCTGAGTAATGCAATTGTTCTTGTTCCTGTCAGATAGACGGCTTCATCCGACCAGTCCGTCCGGCATCCCAGACAATAAACCTTGTTCAGATTATGCTTATCCACCAGTTCTTGGTAGGGATGCGTCTTAGGTATCAGCGAAGGAAGCATCTCATGGATCCAATTTATATGGTTTACCTTGCAGACTCGGTTAGGCAATCCTGTCGGATCGTTTAGTCTTATGTATTCAAGATCGGTCCCGCCAATCCTAAGATCACTTGGTATTTCGGTCCGCACCGGACCGGATGGGCCGGTTCACAATTCGAATTCCCAAGCGCAAGCCTGATTACAAACAACCAATAACAATACGACAGTGAGGAGCCCTTTCATTTTAGTATCCCTCCCTTCATTGCATAGGACTTTTGATCAAAGTTGCCGGGTTGTCGAATCCCGGCGGTTCTTTCCGCGTTCCCAGGCCAGCGCTTTGGAACGAGTACAAACCTGTCTGGTCTTCTCAAGGTGAAAATACTTTATTGGCTTTGTCGAGGTTTGGCTTTTCGTCCAGAGGGCATGTGATACACCAGCCACTTCTGGAACCGACAGACTGATATTGGGCACACTTCATCCCAGAATATTTCAAATTCATCAACTGGTTTGGGTGTATGATCGAAAAAAGAAATATCGCCATTCTGCGTAACTAGCGCAATCGCTTTTGTTTCTGTAGGAGAGGCCATTTCACCTGAGCAATCCGTCTGACATTTGATACAATAAATCTTCTTCGGATTATACTCGTCCACAAATTCTTTAGAGGGGCTTCCCTCATGTATCCAATTGATATTGTTTACCTTGCAGTCTCGGCTTGAAGAGCCGGTGGGAGCGTTTCGCTTTATATTTTCAAGAACATTGCGGTCAATACTAGGATCAGTTGCTATTTCAGTGCATCCTCCCATGGTGAATTCCCAAGCAAAGGCCGAATTCCAAGACACCAAGACCAATACGACAGTTAGGAGCCCTTTCATTTTAGTATCCTTCCCTTCATTACATAGGACTTTTGATCAAAGTTGCCGGACCGAAGCCCGGATGGTGACGGTGCGGTCGGTGATGATCCGGACGTCGATTCCCTCCGGCAAGGAAGCCTTGATCTGCGGAAGGATGCTCTGGACCGTATCGACCACGCTGATGATATTGGTGCCCGGCTGGCGCTGAATATTCAGCACGATGGCGGGGTCCTCGTTGACCCAGGCCGCGAGCTTGGTATTCTCGGCCCCGTTGGTGACCGTGGCCACGTCGCGGATGCGCACCGGCGCGCCGTTGCGGTAGGCGATGATGATCGGACCGTACTGCTCGCCAGAGGAGAGCTGATCGTTGTCGTTAATGGTCCAGGCCTGTTCCGGTCCATCGAAATTGCCCTTAGCCTGGTTCACGTTGGCGCTGCTCAGCGCCGTCCGCAAGGCCTCCATGCTGAGCCCGTACGACGCCAAGGCGGTCGGATTCGCCTGCACGCGCACGGCCGGCCTCTGCCCTCCGCTGATGCTCACAAGGCCCACGCCCTTGAGCTGGGAGATCCTCTGGGCCATGCGCGATTCCACCAACTCTTCCACCTTGGGCATGGGCAGCGTTTTGGAAGTGATGGCCAGGGTCAGAATGGGCGCGTCCGCCGGGTTCGTCTTGCTGTATATGGGAGGAAACGGAAGATCCCTGGGAAGAAAAGTCGAGGCCGAATTGATGGCGGCCTGCACTTCCTGCTCGGCGATGTCGATGCTGAGATCGAGCGAAAACTGAAGCGTGACGATGGAACTGCTAAAAGAGCTGATCGACGTCATCTGCGTCAGCCCGGGCACCTGACCGAATTGCTTCTCCAGAGGCGCGGTGATCGAGGACGTCACCACCTCGGGGCTCGCTCCGGGGTAGAACGTCTGCACCTGAATTGTGGGATAGTCGACTTGCGGCAGCGCCGAAACCGGCAATTGCCGGAACGCTGTAATACCGACCAGAACCACGCCCGCCATCATCAGCGATGTCGCGACCGGCCTCTCGATGAAGATCCGGGAGGGGCTCACCTGCCGCCGCCTCCACCCGGTCCTTTACGGAACCCGCCCTGGCCTTTTCCGGAGTTGCCCTGACCTCTTTCAGCCCCGCCGCGGCCCTCGCGCGGAGGGACGGGAATCCCGCGGGCCGGGCGCCCGCGTACGTTGTTTTCCTCGCCCGAAGCGGCGTCGCTTTCCGGCGCTCCGGCGCTCCGGCCTTCCGCCTGGGGCGGATTTCCGCCTTTTCCGGAATCGCCGCCGCGTCCCGCGCGTCCTCCGCGCCCGCCGCGGCCTCCGCCAGGGCCGGTAGCCGGCGTGTTCTCCATTTCGCCTGGCTTTCGCACCCTGACCGAACCGCCTTCCACCAACCGGTCGGTGCCGTCGATGACAACCCGGTCGCCTTCCGAAAGGCCGTTCAGAATGTCCGTGGAAGTCGCGTTGTTGACCCCGGTCTGGACCGTTCTCAAGTGAACCTTGGACTGATCGTCCACTACGTAGACAAACGCTCCCTGCTGGCCGTTCTGGATCGCTACGTTGGGTACCACGAGCTGGTTCGTCAACGTGTCCACCAGCACGTTCATGTTGACGAACTGCTGCGGAAACAGCGCATTGTCCTTGTTCTCGAAAACCGCCTTCAGCTTCGACGTTCCGGTAGTGGCGTCGATCACGCTGTCTATAGTCATGACAGTCCCGGAAGCCAGTTTCTTCGTGTTGTCTCTGTTGTAAGCCTCCACCGGTAGATGCTCGCCCGCTCGCAGCTTTTGCACGACCTGCGGAACGTTGTCCTCGGGGATCGTAAACACCACGGAAATGGGTTGAAGCTGCGAGATCGTGACCATGCCGCCCACGTCGGCGGCGTGAACGATGTTGCCGGGGTCCACCAGGCGCAAACCCAGCATTCCCGTAATCGGCGCCGTGATCTTGCAGTAGGTCAAATTCAGGTTTTGATTGTCGATGTTCGCCTGATCCTGTTTGACAATAGCCTCGTATTGGGCAACATAAGCGACCTGCGTATCCAGTTGCTGGCTGGGGATGGCGTCCGTCTTCACCAGTTGCTGGTATCGGGCCAGGTCCACCTTGGCGTTGGCCAGGATCGCCTGATCGCGCGCCAGCGTGGCTTCATACAATGAGCGTTGCACCTCGTAGGGCCGCGGATCGATCTCGATCAGCAACTGACCTTCCTGGACGAAATCGCCTTCGTTAAAATGCAGGCGCTGAAGCTGGCCGTCCACTCGCGACTTCACCGTCACGCTGTAGTACGGCACGACGTTGCCAAGACCGTTCAGGATCACCGGCATACTGGTGCGGGTGACCGTCGTCACGACAACCGGCACAGCCCCCAGTCCGCCGCCTCGTCCACCTCGACCGCCGCCTCCGGCGCCCGGGGATTGCGCGGTTGAGACCGGATGCCCGGCGCGGTACACGGCGTAGGCCGCGACCGCGGCTATGATCAGCAGAAAAACGGCCCAGACCAATCCGCGCAGCCGCGACTTGCGCGGTCCAGGCGCCGGTCCATTGCCTGGAGAATTCGGGTCCGCCAGCGAATCAGGATTCCTTGGGGGAGTCAACATTTACACGCCTCATGAGCAGCTTCCAGCTAATACTGCAATTTAACAGAACTTGCGGCCCCTGGCGCCTTGGGCGAAATACCGTCTATTCGGGCTCGTATTTGGCGCCTTGGCGGTATTGACGACCCCCTCTTGGGCGAACCCCAAGGACGGATTTCGCTCTGAAGGCGAGAGAGAGCCACGCCCCTGCGGAGACCTGCGTCAGCGCGCGTTTGCGTCCGCGGCTCCGCGGCAGGAATCGCTGTTGGCGAAAACATCCCGCTTCGGGCTTCTGGTAAGCCTCACCTGCTTGCCGTTGCCCCGCGTGACCCATGCGGCCGCCGATTTGACCGCCGTTCCAAAGCCCCCCTTAGCCGGAGGCTTTTCAGGCCGCGTCACCCAGATGTATTTCTCGTCGTAGCGTATCGGTACGGCCTGGCCCGGAGCCAGCCACGCGGCCCAGGCGGGATGAGCCGCGGTCAGGTAGTTTTTCGACTCATCCCTAAAATTGAAGACCGGCGTTTTCTGGTAGCCGATCAGAATCTTCTTGTCCGCTTCGAAACAGTAAAAGTACTTGCTCGCGCCAAAGAAGCAGTTCGCGCAGAGGAACTCGGCATGATCCAGAAGTTGCGCGCTTGCCTGCTGTGGGCCGGCCGCCGGCGCCGTTGGGGCCAGTGCAGCCAACCCGAACGCGATGCAAACCGTTGTCCGAAAGACCGAACGGATATCCGCCAACAAGTTCATGTCACCGATATTAGCTCAGAGCCTTCCGGCGCGCACATCCGGCAGCATCGCCAGCATGGATTCGCGCAAGGCCTCTCGTGTGCGGAGCCGGCAGACCCACCCAAGGCCGCGAATCCGGTCTGTATTCAGCCGCACGATGGGAACATCGCCTTTCCAGCCGCGATTGCCGCCGGCGTATTCGAACTCAACCTCAGCCGGGTCGAGGCCCGCGCATTCCACGGCCAGCCGGGCGATTTCGGTCACCGTGATGTAATCGCCGGTGGCCACATTGAAAGCTGCGAACCGCCCGGCGGCGCTCCGCTCCGCCAGCAAAACGGCCTCCACCACGTCGCTAACGTGGATATACGACTTACTCTGCGTGCCATCGCCCAGGATGCGGAGCTTCCGCGGATCCCTCAGCAACTGGCGTAAAAAATCGAAGCCGACGCCGTGCGTTTGCCGGGGGCCCACGACATTGCCAAAGCGGAACACGCGGCCGGTGAAATCGAACATGTGGCAGTAAGAGCCGATCAGGGCTTCGCCCGCCAGTTTGCTCGCGCCGTAGGTCGAAATGGGGACCAGGGGTCCGTGATCTTCGCCGCCCTCGAGTTCGCCCAAGTCGCCGTATATCCCGCTGCCGGAAGCGTACAGGATGGTCCCCGTCCCGGAGCGGCGCATGGCTTCCACCACATTGTTCGTGAGATAGGTCCCTTCGCGGAAATCGATATCGGGCTCGGTGACCGCGCGGGCGATATCCGGATTGGAGGCAAGGTGGATGACCACGTCGTGCCCGGCCATGGCGCCGGTGAGAGAATCGATGTCCTTGACGTCGCCGCGCACCACGCGAAACCGCGGATCGTCCGCGTGCTCGCGATAGTGCCATTCCCGGCCCGACGAGAAATTATCGTAGAGGGTCACCGCCGCGACGGCGCTATCCGCCAGCAGGCGGTCGGTGAAATGGCTGCCGATGAACCCGGCGCCACCCACGATGAAATAATGTCGATTCATGTCGATTACTTGGTCCGATTGCCGCGCCGCCAGGGCACAGGGATGTTATTTACGCTTGACATAGGCCGCCGCCGCATGAAGCGCCAGGGTGAAGGTGAAATTCATCGCCCCGCCCACCAGGAACAGCAATCCGGTAACGGCCATATAGTGGGCCGATGTCAAGGGCCCGGGAAGGCGTAATCCGGATCGCAGATATTGCTGGATCAACGGAGCCGCCAAGCCGGCTCCTAAAACCGCCGCGCCCCCGCTGAGAGCGACGGACCGCGTATAGGAGAACACGCGCAGGCACCGCCTGGTGAAGCTCCCGTTGTAGTCGAAGAAGACACGCGTCAGGCAACCGAGATAAAAACCATGAAGGCCGGCTACGGAAAGCGTAAGTCCCATGAGCTTCCAATACAGCGAGAATGTCACCGGGCCAACCGACACCGGGCCGAATGTCGTGGGGAGCGTCAACAGAAGGCCCGCCAGAAGCAGTACAATTCCAGGCCGGAACAGAAAGAAGTCCGCGCCGTAGATGAACATGGCTCTGATGTTGATCCAGGCGGCATGCCAGGGAGAGAACCATCCCGCGCGCTTGTGATGGCTGACGCGTCCCTCCTGGTCCTTCAGGAATCGCACCGGCGCCTCGGCCGTGCGCAGGCCCATGCGCACCGATTTCAAGACCATTTCGGAGGCGTATTCCCAGGATTCCGATTGCAGGTCCATGCGGACCAGCGCGTCCTTGGTGATGCCTCGCATACCGCAGTGAATATCGGAAAAGTGGCTTGCGTAAAGGAAGTTGAGCAGCCAGGTGGTGCCGGGTGTGCCGAAGTACCTGTGCAGCGCGGGCATGGAGCCGGGCTCGATGTAGCCGCGGAAACGCGACCCCATGACATACTCGTAGCCGGCCCGGAACCGGTCCAGGAAAGCCCCAAGGCTGCGAAAGTCATAGGTGCAATCCGCGTCGCCCATCAAAACGTATTTGCCGCGAATGCATGGGATGGCGTCGATGTACGCCCGGCCCAGACCCCGTTTGGGAGTCTTCAAAACGCGGGCGCCTCTGGACAGGGCGGTTTCGGCGGTGGCGTCGGTGGAACTGTCCACGATCAGGATCTCGCCTCGAACGCCGGCCCGATTGAGGCCTTCGTGACACCAATCCACGAATTGAGCGATGGTGCTGGCTTCGTTCAGCGCGGGTATGACGATGGAAAGCTCCGGCTCGGCGACATCCTCCGCTGGAACAAGCAACCGGACTTCGCTATCCGTCCCGCCAGGTCCCGCTGGAGTCTGCGCCATAGAAAAACCGTTCACAGCCGGTATCCGGACCGCGCCGCATCGTCATAGAACATCATGACCGTGTTGAGCGAAAAGTCGTGCAGATCCTCTCCCACCAGTGGAAGCTTCTTGAGGACATCCGATGTTGCGGTGATGATGTGGCAGCCCACCTCGTCCGCCTGGAATACGTTGAGCAGCTCACGAGGGCTGGCCCAGATCAGCTCGATGTTCGGGTCGATGGAGATCAGTTCCACGGCGGCGGCCATTAGCGGTACGGGGTCGCGGCCCGTATCGGCCACGCGGCCGGCGAACACCGAGACATAAGAGGGCGCTCCGCCGCACAGGGCGGCGGCGGCGTCCCGCACCTGGTCGAGAGCCAGGATGGCCGTGACGTTCACCTTCACTCCGGAGTGCGAAAGTTTCCGGACCAAGTCCATCGAAGATTCGCGGCTGGTATTCGTGACAGGAATCTTAACGTAGACGTTGTCGGCCCAGCTCGCGATCTTGTGCGCCTGACGCTCCATCTCGGCGAAATCGTCGGCAAAGACCTCGAGCGAGACCGGCCTGTCTGGCACGGCCTCCAAAATGTCGCGGGCAAAGGATTCATAGTCCGTGACCCCTGCCGCGCGCATGAGCGTTGGATTCGTGGTGAAGCCGCGTATGAGAGGGTTGGCGTAGAAGCGCAAGATCTGCGCTTTGTCGGCGCCATCGGCGAATAGCTTCACCTTGAGATTTGAAACGCTTATCACATGCCCTCCTGCGGCCTTGCCAGTATCCAATCGACTGCCTCAGGAAGCGAGGATACCTTGGCCGTGGGCGCGGATGCGGGCTCGCGCTCCGCATAGCCGCTATCGATCCAAACGGTGACGCACCCCGCGTTTGCGCCGGCGTCCACGTCCCGCCAGCGATCGCCGATTATATAACTCCGGCCGAGGTCGATTCCAAACTGCCGGGCTGCCTGGAGCAACAATCCGGCGCGCGGCTTGCGGCACTCGCAGCCGTCCCGTTCGTCGTGATAGCAGGCGAAAAACCCGTCCAAAGGCAATTCGGCGCGCAGGCGGCTGTCTATCTGCTCGACCGTTTCGCGCCGCAGAGTTCCGCGGGCGACATCGGGTTGGTTGGTGACCACCAGCAGCAGAAAACCGCGGTCCTTGAGCCGGCGCAGGGCCGCCCCGGTTCCCGGCGGAATTTCCAGGTCCTCCGGTTGGGCGGGCGGATACGGCTTACCGTCTCGAATCACCGCGCGGTTCAGCACGCCGTCGCGGTCGAGGAAGACTGCGCGGCGCGGGGCCTTTGCGGGGGCAAGCGACTCCCAGCGCGTGGCGCATCGCTGAAGCGCCGGATGCGACACCAGCAAGTGCCAGACTACGGCCTGGAAGGCTTCCGAATGCGGCGTGATGCGATCGGGATGAACGGTCGGAATGATTACGGACACATCGGCTACGCGGGCGGTGTATCCTCCGTCGCGGCCTACGATGCCAAGGGTGGATGCCCCTACCGAGCGGGCATAATCCAACGCGGCGACGAGGTTGGCGCTCACGTTTCGCTCGACGCTTCCTCCACCCACGGAGAACACCAGAACCCCGTCGCGCGCCTGGAGCCGGCTGACGCGCAGCCAGGCTTCGAAAATGGTGGGCCAGCCTTCGTCGTTGGTCCGCGCGGTCAGTTCGGAGACGTTGTCGGTGGGGGCGTAAGTCTCGATTCCGGCGAGCTTCCGGAAGTCATTTACGGCGTGGGAGGCATTCGCCGCGCTGCCGCCCACTCCGAGAATAAACAGGCGGCCGCCGCGCTCGCGGATGGCGGCGAGCCGATCCGCCATGCTCTCGATGGAACCTGAGTCCAGACGCCGCGCTATCTCCGCTACTTCGGCCAGAAAACTCTCTGCAAACTGCATAACTTCATTCCTCCCGGACGGAGGACGCGCTATCACGCTGAAACAGATTACCACACAGTCCTAGGACAGGTACTCGGTGGTATCCCTCAGGCCCTCGGGCGAGCCAATTTCATAGAACCGTTCGTGCACCTCGAAGGCTGTAAGCTCGTCCGACCGAAGCAGATCTCGATAGACCGTGGCCAGGTCGCACTTCTCCCCTGGCGAAAGCGCCTCGAAAGCCCGCCGGCGGAACGCGCCGAGGCCGTAATCGATGTAGTTCATCTCCGGCGTGCGCTCGCGTTTGTCGTAACGGAGAATGCGTCCGTCGCGGAACTCGATATTGCTGGTATCGTACAGGCCTTGGTTCCGGTAGACCGTCATCAACCCCGTCTTGCCGCTATCCCAAAACGCCGTTTCGACCGCCCGATAGTCGCAAGGCAGGTACGAATCGCCATAAAGCACGAAAAAGCGCTCGGGAAGCAACGGGAGCGCCTGCCGGATGGAGCCGGCGGTGCCTAGGAGAATCGGGCCATCGAACGAGTAGTCGATCCGCATTCCGAGCGCCGAGCCATCGCCGAAGCGCTCCTGAATCATCTCTCCCAGATAACCCACAGCCAGCACGATGCGATGGATGCCGCGGCTCTTGAGAAGATCGAGTTGATGCCGCAGGAACGGTTGGCCGGCTACGTCAAGGAGCGATTTGGGAATGCGCTCGGTAAGCGGACGCAGACGCGTGGCCAAGCCTCCCGCCAGGATTACGGCGGGCATCGGTTCGGTGGAGGAATTCATAACCAGGTTGGCGATACCGGCTCTTGGGACGGCCGGCTAATCGCGCAAGACAACGCGTGCGCCTTCAAAGTCGAACCGAAACCTCACTTCCCGCAGGCCAAGGCCCCGCATGGCGTGGCGCAGACGGGCCTTATCTCCGGCGTAGAACATCAGGAAGCCGCCGCCGCCGGCGCCGATCAGTTTGCCCCCGAGCGCGCCGTTGGCCATGGCACAGTGGTACCATTCGTCGATTCGCCCGCTGCTCATTCCCGGGCTGCGCTTCTTTTTGCGCTCCCAGTGGACATTCATCAGCCGGCCGAACTCCGCCAAGTCTCCTTGTTCCAATGCCTGCTTGCTGCGGAAGCCGAGGTCCTTGATGAAGTGGAGATTCTCGGTCATCTCGGAGTCTGCGTGTTTGCTTTTGTCGTCCTGCTCTTTCAGAATCGCCGATGCGGAGCGCGAGTAGCCGGTGAAGAATAGCAGGAGGTTGTCTTCGAGATTGAACAGAGTCTCCTCCGAGATCTCTAGCGGCCAGGCTTTGACCAAGCCGTCTTTGTGAAACTCGAAACACGCGATGCCGCCGTATGCGGCGATGTACTGATCCTGTTTGCCGATGGGCTCGCCGAGAATATCGATTTCGACTTGGCAGGCCTGCTCGGCCAACTCGCTGGCTTGAATGAGATTCTTCTTGTAAGCGTGCAGAGCCCTTAACAGGGCCGTGGTGAAGCTGCCGGAGGAACCGAGGCCGGTTCCCGCAGGGATATCCGCCATGCTTGTGATTTCCAGGTTGCGATCCTGGATTGCCGCGAGGCGGAGGCATTCACGCATGATCGGGTGCCGGATCTCGTCGATTGAGGCTGCCTCTTCCAGTTGCGAGTACTTGAGCAGGTAGCCATCCGTGAAGCGCGAGTGAATATCGATATAGACGTACTTATCGATCGCGCCGGCGATCAGAAAACCCCCATGCTCCTTGTAGTACGAGGGCAGATCTGTGCCGCCTCCTCCCAGCGAGACTCGCAGCGGCGAACGGGTGATGATCATCGATCACCCTATTGTAGCCGCGGCGAGGGAGCCGGCGGCGCTGGACACCATCAAGGCGCGGCGTGCTGGCGGCAGGTCCGGCTGCATGTCCCAGGCTCCGTCAGATCTGCTCTTCCACAAGGAACTGCTCGTATTTTCCGTCGGGCGTCACGTAGATGTTCAGGCTGAGCGTCTTTTTTTCGAACTGGGCGCGGTAGGTGCGGTGGGCCATGCCGCCGCGCTGTTCCTCCCGTACGAACGAGACCGAGGCGAGCTTGCCAAGTTTCGCGAGCGATGCGCGGCAGTCGCGCAAGGCCATTTCGCCGAAGTAGGTGTTGGCGTTGGCGGTGAACAAAGATCGGTCGATCCTTCCCGCCTGAAGCCCTTCAAGAATCGACTGGACCGCCGGGATTTGGTGGTCCGCCGCGGGCTGCGGGCTTCCGAAAGCCAACTCCGAAAGCTGGCGGGAAATCGAGCCGATCGCATTGATGCAGTCCTGGTTGGAGAGCACGATGACGGCCCCGTTGCGGCTCGGGTACATCACGCTGGAAGCCAGAAAACCCGAGACCTCGCCCGTGTGCGAAACCACCGGTACGCCGCCCTCTTCACGCACTTCAAGGCCAAGCGCATAGCGCGTCGCGCCGCCGTTCGTGAGCCGCACTTCGCGCGTAAACTCTTCGTACGATTTTGCGGAGAGAATTTTCTTTCCGAGGAAGGCGATATCCCATTTCGCCAGGTCGGACGGCGTCATGGCCAGATTACCGGCGCCCAGGTACCAGCCGGCCGCCTCGCGCGCGATGGGGCGCGGCGGACCGAGCGCGAAGCGGGTGTACGACGCCGCATCGCCGGGCCGGACGGGCGGCCACGCATCGGCCGATTGCATTCCAAGAGGAACGAAGAACGTCGCTTTCAAGAAATCGATCAAGGGCCTTCCGGCCACTTTCTCGAAGATCGCGGCCGCGAGGACGAAGTTCGTGTTGCTGTACTGCCAGCGCGTACCGGGGTCGAAGTTCAAGGGCTTCCTGGCCCACTGCTGGATGACTTCGAGCGGGGCGATGGGCTTGGTCCACTCCGGAATCAGGTAGTCCTGCGGCGCGTAGTCTTCGTACCCGGAAGTATGCGAGAGCAATTGGCGAATGCCGATCTGGTCCGCGCGCGTCAGTTCCGGGAAATACTTCGCGACCTTGTCGTCAATCGAGAGCTTGCCCTGCTCCTGGAGCAGCAGCAGGGAAGCCGCCGTAAACTGTTTCGTGATGGAGCCGACGGCGTAGCGGGTCTGAACCGTGGCCGGCCTCCGAGGCGAGAGGCTGGCGTAGCCGAAGGCTCCGGCATAAGCCAGCTTTCCGTCCTTCACGACGGCCACCGAGACGCTGGGAACGCCGCTCGACTTAACGGCCGCCTGTACGGCCGCGGCCATCTTGCCATCTACTCCCGGCGCAAGTTGTGCGAAAAGCAACGTTGCGCCCGCCGCGAATAACAAACAGAGACGCCGGATCATGACGATCAGTGTAACGCGGCCCCATCGGCGGCTCTTCGGGGCGTCTTGTTAGACTGGTGCTTCACCGCTTCGGGAGGCGGCGCGCGTGCTGGAAACTTCGGTCAGCCAGCTTATCGGGATACTCACCGCATCCATCGCCCCGGTTATCGTCATCTCGGGCGTTGGGTTGTTGTTGCTGAGCATGACCAATGGCTACGGCCGCGTTATCCTGCGGGCTCGTGAGTTGGCGCGGGAAATCGACGACGCCGCGGACGAATCGCGCCGCGCCATGCTTCAGGAACAGGTCCGTCTCACTTACAGCCGCGCCCGCAAGCTGCGAACGGCCATCATCCTGGCTGCCGGAAGCATCCTGTTTGTAGCCCTTACCGTACTGACTCTGTTCGCAGGGCTGATCCTGAAGCTTAACGTAGGTTCCATTGCGACGCCCTGCTTCGGGGTGAGCCTCCTGCTGCTGGTGGGGTCGCTGTATTACTTCATCCAGGATGTGACGGCCTCGTTGGCGGCTCTGAAGCTCGAAGTCGAATCCTGCGCCGGAAAGACGCCGTAGCGGCCGTTCCGTTCGTTTGGAGCGGTGGCGCGGGCTGCCAACCCTGCAGAGCCGAGGTTCTTCTCGGCTTTTCTTCCGCCGAATCGCCTCAGTGAAAATTACTGGCCTTTGCGATTTTCCAGGTTCCTCATACGCGCCAGCCGCTCATCCAGTCCATCCGCCGTCGATCACGTGGATCTGGCCGGTCACAAATCCCGACTCATCCGACGCCAAATACACTGCGAGCGCGGCGATTTCTTCCGGCCGGCCGAACCGGCGCATGGGCTGGCGCGCGATAAAATCCGCATACGCCTTGGCGGGATCGGGTTGCGCCCCAAGGCGCTCGCGAAGGGAAGGCGTATCCACCGTTCCCGGACAGATGGCGTTAGCGCGAATGCCGCGCTGGACAAAATCGGCTGCAATGGATTTCGTCAGTCCGATGATGGCCGATTTGGTGGCCGAGTACGCGAAGCGGTTCGGCACTCCTTTGATGCTGGAGGCCACCGATGCCATATTGACGATGCTGCCGTGGCCCGCATCGAGCATGGCGGGCAGGAAGGCCTTCGCCATCCGGAACATCGAGCGCACATTGAGATCGAAGGCTGCGTCCCAATCGGCTTCCGTGCAATCGAGGATGGTTCCGTTCGGAACCACGCCCGCGCAATTGAACAGGACGCCGGCATAGCCCACTTCCGAAGCGACGGCGGCGATGGCCGAGGCGTCGCGGAGGTCCAGGATCTTCTTGCGAATCGCAGGCCGTTCGATGGCCAGCGTCTCGAGCGAGTTTTGGTTGATATCGACGGCCCAGACATCGGCGCCTTCATCGGCGAACGCCAGAGCGGTCGCGCGTCCAATACCCTGCCCGGCGGCGGTAACGACGCAGGTCTTGCCGGTGAGACGGTTCGGCACGGTTCAATAGTAGCGCGGCGCGGGGTGGCGGGCTGGATGCGTCTACGCGTTCGGCACGATGTATCCCGATCGCGCCTTGATCTTGGTTTTCGGATACTGCTTGGCCGCATCGGGAGCCAACTCCACTCGGATTTCGCGCTTGGTCCCCGGCTTGGCTTGGGGCAGGGAATAGTACAAACTGTAGCGCGCGCGGATGCGCCGGAGGGCCGCTTCGAAGGCCCCGGCCGGGTCCGAAGCGTGGATCGTATCTCCGCCGGTCTTCAGCGCAATCCCCGTCATGCCGGCTTCCATCGCCAACCGCGCGGGATTCATAATCACGCCGATGCCGTGCATGGCGACCTCGGCGGGGTTGTCCACAATAAGTCCGCTGAGCAGCGCATCGGCCTCCCAGAAGTCCTCGATGACGGGCTCGTCGCGGCGCGTGCGCTGGCCCATGTTGTCGGTGACGATCAGGACGGCGCGGCGGCGTTCGGAGCGCTTCTCGTCGAAGAAGCGGCGCGCGGCGTCGTCCACGGCCTCCTGAATGAGCGTGCCGCCGCCGAAACGCGAGTCGAGCACGTCCTCGCGGATCACGCGTTCCACGTGGGCAAGGTCGTCGGAGAACGGCGACAGTACCCAACTGCGCGTGTTGAACACCATCACGGAGACGCGGTCGCCCGGCCGCAGCGACTGGAACGCCTGATGGGCGGCGGAGGAGACTTTCTGCACCACCAGATTCATGCTGCCGCTGATATCGAAGAGCAGAATCAGATCGAGCGACTCGTCCTCGGAGGCGAACTGGACGATGGGCTGCTCCTTATTGTCGTCGAAGACGCGGAAATCCCGCTGGGTAAGGCCGCCGACCACGCGGCCTTCCTGCGAAACCGCTTCGGTGTCCACGTGAACCAGAGAAACCCCGGTACGGAAGACGGTCTTGTCCGGGGATTCCTGCGCCGCGGCGCAAGCGACCGCCACGAGTGCGGCCAGAATTAGTTTCATAGCTGACAGGTTCAGACGGGCGGATAGGGAGATGGGTTTCAAAGAGATAGATTCCGCCGGCGCGCCCGCCTACGGGATGTCAGGCGCTTTTCCGGCGCAGATCGGCCTCCATGACATTGGTCAGGGTTCAATAACTCAGCAGCCAGCGCGCCTTGTCGAGGACCTTTTCCGCATTGGGGAGGAACGCGTCTTCCAGCGACTGGCTGTACGGAATCGGCGTATCGGGCGCCGTGACGCGCACGATGGGGCCGTCCAGGTGGTCGAACACGCTCTCTGAAATTGTCGCCGCCAATTCGCCCGCCATACCGCCGGTGCGGGTGTCTTCGTGCAGGAGCAAGACCTTCGAAGTTTTCCGCGCGCTGGCGCAAACTGTCTCGCGATCCAACGGCGCAAGCGTACGCAAATCCACGACTTCGACCGATGAGCCTTCGCCATCGAGCCTTTCGGCGGCTTCCAGCGCCGTCCAGACCATTGCGCCGTAGGTGATGATGCTCAGATCCGAACCCTCGCGCACCACCTTGGCTTTGCCGATGGGCACGGTATAGTCGCCCTCCGGCAGGTCTTCTTTGATGCGGCGGTAGAGGCCCTTGTGCTCGAAGAAGAGCACGGGGTCGTTATCGCGGATGGCGGACTTGAGCAGGCCCTTCGCGTCGTAAGCCGTGGCGGGTGCGACCACCTTCAGGCCGGGCGTTCGAACGAACCACATCTCCGGATTCTGCGAGTGGAACGGCCCGCCGTGGATTCCGCCGCCCGAAGGAGCACGGACTACGATCGGCGCCGCGGCGCCCCACCGGTACCGGGACTTGGCGGCGAAGTTCACAAGTTGATCGAAGGCGCAGGTAATGAAGTCGGCGAACTGCATTTCCGCGACCGGCCGCAGTCCCATGTACGAGGCTCCGATCGCCGCGCCCACAATAGCCGCTTCCGAAATAGGGGTATCGACGACGCGCTTCGCCCCGAAGTGTTCGTAAAAGCCTTCGGTTACTCGGAACGCGCCGCCATACACGCCCACGTCTTCGCCGAGCACAAAGACGTTCGGATCGCGCTCCATTTCCTCCCATAGCGCCTGGCGGAGGGCCTCAATGTAGGTGGTCGGCATGGCTACTCGCTCTCGTAGACGCCGTCAAGGAGCGTCGCGGGATCGGGATACGGGCTGGCTTCCGCCCAGGCCACGGCTTCGTCAGTCTCCTGCCGCACGCGGGCGCGGAGGGCTTCGATTTCACTCTTATCGGCCCAGCCTTCCTCCAACATGCGGGCTTCGAGCCGGACGATCGGATCGAGCTTGCCCCATTCTTCAAACAACGCGGGCGGGACGTAGTGCGCCGAGTCGTGCGCGGAATGGCCGGTCATGCGGAACGTCTTGCACTCGATCAGGTACGGCCCGTGACCGCCGCGCGCGTGGGCCAGCGCCCGGCGCGTTGCTTCCGCCACCGCCAGAACGTCGTTGCCGTCGACGATTTCGGCCGGCGTGTTGTAGGCCGCGCCGCGGTCGGCCACATTGGCGCAGGCCATCTGCGCGGACATGGGCGTGGAATACGCGTACTGATTGTTGTTGCAGATCCACACCACGGGCAGCTTCTGAACGGAAGCCAGGTTCATGCCCTCGTGCCAGTGGCCGAGGCTGGTCGATCCTTCGCCGAACCAGCACATGGCCACGTTCTTCGAACCCTTATACTTGAGAGCCATGGCGACCCCGGCCGCCACCGGCACCGTGGCCGCAAGCGCGCTGATGATGGCCACCAGGTTGAGCTTCAAATCGCCCATGTGCATGTTGCCATCGCGGCCGCGGGTGACGCCTCCCTCGCGGCCCATATACTGAGCCAATATGTTCCTTGCGGGGATGCCGCGGATGAGGAATGCGGCCATATCGCGGTGGGACGGCAAGAGAACGTCTTCGGGTTCCGCCGTCAGCGCGGCGCCCGTAGAGATGGCCTCCTGACCGCGACCCACATAGACGCCGCCGAGGATCTTGCCTTGGCGATAGAGCTTCCGCTCGATGCGGTCTTCCAGTTCCCGCATGAGCGTCATGTAGTAAAAGCACCGGTGCGCAAAGTCGGCCCCGGCTCCGCGTGCCGCGGGAGCGATTTGAGTGGCGCTCATGGACGGCGTTTCGCTCTTCTGAGTCTCTTGAAGGTAGTATAACTCGGGCGGTGAGGGCCTACATCTTGTAGCGGCCCAGATCCTCGTCGTTGAGACCCTCGAGCCAGCGGCGGAGCTCCTCGTTGGCGACCTTATCGGATAGGCCGGCCGCCTGCTTGGAGGATTTCAATACGCTCTCTTCCACGTAGATCGGGCAGTCGAGGCGCAGGGCCAGAGCCAGCGCGTCGCTGGGGCGGGAATCGACGGAGATCAACTCGCCGTCGCGATCCAGCCAAATCACTGCGTAAAAGGTATCGTCTTTCAGTTCGCTCACCACGACTTTACGCATTCCGGCGTTCAAGCCGAAAAGCAGGCTCTTGATCAGGTCGTGGGTCATCGGGCGGGGCGTGGAAACCTTTTCGATTTCGAGCGCGATCGCGTTCGCTTCGTACACCCCCACCCAAATGGGCAGCATGGCCGTGCCGTTCACGTCCTTGAGGACGACGATGGGCATGTTGTTCACCGGGTCCATCATCAACCCGCGAATTTTCATTTCGATTTCCACCAGCGCCCTCCTGTTCTCAATTACAACACAGCCGCGCTCTCACCCACCAAGGAGTTGGGGCCCGAGCGCGTCACGCGGACCGGCAGGTAGCGGCCTTCCAGAGATCCACCGCCGCTGCCCCACGCGAAGTTGATCACCCGGTTGTCGGACGTGCGACCGATCCACTGGCCAAGCGCCAGATTGCGGCCTTCCACCAGCGCCTCCACCGTGCGGCCGATCCACGCAGCGTTCCGGCGCAACTGGATGGAGCGCTGCTTTTCCTGGAGGATGGCCAGGCGCCTCTGTTTTTCCTCTTCCGGGATCTTGTCTTCCATGGCGAGCGCGGCGGTGTTGGGACGCGGGGAGTACTTGAAGCTGAACAGCGAGTCGTATTCCACTTCGTCCAGCAGGCGCAGCGTCTCTTCGAAATCGGCTTCGGTTTCGCCGGGGAATCCGACAATGATGTCCGTGGTGATGGCGTACCTGCGGCGCGCGCTTTTCAGCCACTCGATGCGTTCAAGATATTCGTCGCGCGAATACTGGCGGTCCATGGCGGCCAGCACGCGGCTGGAGCCGGACTGCACGGGCAGATGGACGTGATCGCAGATATTTTCGTGCGCGTCCATTGCCTCCACGATTTCCTTGCCGAAGTCGCGCGGGTGCGACGTAGCGTACCGCACGCGCCGGATTCCGGGCACGGCGGCGACGTGAGCCAGGAGCCCGGCGAAATCGCAGGCTTCGGGCGACGGGTCGCGGTAGCTGTTCACGTTTTGCCCGAGCAACTGAATTTCGGTATAGCCGTGCTCGGCCAGATCGCGGGATTCGGCCAGGACGCTCTTCACCGTGCGGCTGCGTTCCGGGCCGCGCGTGAACGGCACCACGCAATAGGCGCAGGATTTATCGCAGCCTTCGATGATGGTGATATACGCGCGATGGGGATTGTCCCGGCGCGTGAACGGCGTATCGAAGGTGTCTTCGGTGTCCAGGCTCAGTCCGGTGACGCGGCGGTTGCCGGCCTCGATCTGAGTAAGCATTTCGCCGAGGCGCGAATAACTGGCGGACCCGGCCACAAGACTGACGTGAGGCGCGCGTTCGAAAATGCGCTCGCCTTCCTGTTGGGCCACGCAGCCCAGGACGCCGAAGATCTTGCCGTTCTTGGCCTGGCGCTTGAAGTTTTGCAGACGTTGAAAGACCTTCTGCTCGGCCTTGTCGCGTATGCTGCACGTGTTGTAGAGGACCAGCGCCGCGTCATCCGGCGCATCCACCTGCATGTAGCCCCGCGCCAGAAGCGTGCCCGCGACTTTTTCCGTGTCGTGGACATTCATCTGGCAACCGAAGGTCTCTATATAGAAAGTCTTCCCGCTCACCGTTAGTTTCATTGTAATGGACCCGGTGGGGCGGGCTTTCGGCCGGCCCATCGCCGCGGGCGACGCGCTTGCGTCCGAATCTTGCACTGCATTACCGCTTCCGAATTCCGGTGTCGTCAAGGGACTGAGTTTGGCGATTCTCGCGGATTGAATGCAGACGCGCGAAAGGGCTCATAATGAAGTGGTGCGCATCCTAATCCTGTTCTTGACCGCTTGCGGACTTTTCGCCCAGTCTCAAGCCGCGGCTCCGAAGTTTACCCGCGAGGGCATTCGCCCGGCCAGAGGAAACCCGAAAGCCCTGGCGCCTTCCATGGTGGTGGAGCTTTATGGAACGGGCATGGCCCCCGATCCGTGGTGCGGGCAGGAACGGATGCCGAAGACGCCTTACCCTCGCGAAATCTGCGGAGTCAGGGTTCTGGTGGGCGCGAGCCCGTCGGAACTGCTGTACGTCAGCGCCACCCAAATCAATCTCAAGATTCCGACCGACGCTCCGGTCGAAGGGTCCGCGCCGTTTCAAGTGTGCGTCGCCAAAGTTTGCAGCGACCCGGTGACCATGCCGTTCAGCGCACACTGATGGCCGTCTCCTGTGAGACGGGAGTCATCCCGAGGTTTCAAAAGCCCGCCGCCGGCGTAGGGACTTCCCGCGGTGCGATGCCTCAGGGGAGAGGAACGCGGTAGAGGTTCCGGTGGACGCTGGTCCTGGTGAATGCGTAGGTGGATGGGCTCAGTCCCGGCGCGATGGGAGACGCCTGTACGACCTGCACGCCGGGCGATTTCGCCAAGTCGTCCTCCGAGCGAAATCCGCCGGCCAGGATAGAGGGCAGCATCGAACCGCCGCGGAGAGGAAATGCGTAAGTGCGGGGCGCCCCTTGGGCCATCTCCGCCATACCGACGTGCGTCTCTCCAAAATGCAGGTAGAAGTAGCGGCCGTCCGGAGCCCATGCCACGCGGCAGCGGGCGCAAAGCCGCGTGGGGGCTCCGCCATCGGTAGGGAAGAGCAACTGGGCGTTGGGCGACTCCTCGTCGGGCACGGTGGCCCAGGCGACCGACCATTTGCCATCGGGTGAAGTATGGGCCAGCGCCAGGATGGGGGTCTCGGAGATCTTTCGCCGGCCCGTGCCGTCCGCGTGCATCCGATAGAGGTAGTTGGTATTGCCCTCGGAGGACCGGAAGAGTATGTCGCCATCGGGCCCGAACCGGGGGGCGCTATCGTCACCCGACGACACCCTGCGAGGCGGGAAACGGCCGTCGAGCGCCGCCAGCCAGATCTCCGATTTCCGGCCGGGCTTGGAGAACGCATACAGCAGCCGCTTCTCGTCGCGAGAAACGTCGAAGCCGGTGTCGAAGCCCGAGACGGAAATGCCGGGGAGCAGGCTCTCGCTGTGGTCCGAGCCGACATCCCACCTTCGAAGCTCGCGGCCTTCCAGGTAGTAGAGGCGTTTGCCATCGGGAGAAAAGACGGGCGCCGTGGCAAAGCCTTGGGAGGAAACCTGGCGGTCGCCGGCCGAGTCGTGAAACCAGACTTCGCCCTGCTCCTGACCTACGGAAGTGATTAGGGACCGGCCGTCCGGCGCGATGGCGATACCTTCCTCCTTGTTCGGCCCGGAGGTAACTTGCTCGGGATCGCCTCCACTGGCGCGCTGACGCCAGATGTGGAAGCTGCCGCCGGCATCGGAGGCAAAGTACATCCACTTTCCGTCCGGTGACCAGGCCGCGTCGGTGCAGCCGCCCGTCAGCGGTCCTACCCTGCGGCCGGGCGAACTTCCGTCGAGCTGCGTCAGGCGGCACGGCAGCCATCCCGAGTTTTCCATTTCGGCCAGCAAGACGGCCTTGCCGCCGGGCGCAAGCGCCGAGCGGTGCGCCATGCCGCGCTCGTGCGGCGGCACGTACACATCGTGCTCCTCGGCGCGGCTCTCGCGCGAGGTGACGAGGGCCATGTGGGCGCCGGATTTGATTTCGGAAAACAGCAATTGGTCCGGGCCGATCCAGCGCAGGCCGCTGGCGTTGGCGAGCATGAGGCGCGGCTCGCCGCCGAGCACGGGGACGATCCAGGTGTCCCAGGGAAACGCGACGGTATAGGCGATGCGCGAGCCGTCCCGGGTGAAGACCGGGCTCATCTTGCTGCGGTTGTCCCGGGTGAGTTGGACGGGCTCGCCGGCGGGTAGCAGTTTGACGTAAATCTGGCCTTCGGTGAAGAAGGTCCCCGGGCCGCGCACGAAGGCCAGGAATCTGCCGTCGGGCGAGAGGGCGGGCTGCGTGGCCGAATCGGTAAAGTTGGTCAGTTGCTGCCATTCGGCAACGCGGGGCGCCGCATGGCGGTCGTGAAGCGCCCAGACCGCGGCCCCAATGGCCGCCAGCGCCAGGAGCGCGGCGAAGCCGAGCGCCCAAGTCCGCCGGCGCGCGGCCGGACGGGCTGGCGCGGGCGGCAGTTTGCCCGATTCCGATTCCTCCTTCAATTCGTCCAGAGCCACTTTGAGATCGGCCATGTTCTGGAAACGGCGCGCGGGATCCTTGCGCAAACAACGGGCGACGATCCGCTCGAGCTCAGGCGGAAATCCGTCGGGAAGAGCGGGCGGCTCCATGTGCAGTATCGCCGCCAGCGTCAGTGCTGCCGTATCGCGCCGGAACGGCCGGGTTCCGGTCAGCATTTCGTACAACAACGATCCGAAGCTGAAGATGTCCGAGCGGGCGTCCACCGTCTTCCCTTCGGCTTGTTCGGGAGACATGTAGGCGGCCGTGCCCACAATCATGCCCAGATCGGTTGGCTGCCGCGCGGTCAGGGTCTGGGCTTCGGCGCCGGCCGGGGCGATTTCGGCCAGTTTGGCCAGGCCGAAATCGAGTACTTTCACCCGGCCTTCGGGAGTCGCCATCACGTTGCCGGGCTTGAGGTCACGGTGGACAATCCCAGCCGCGTGCGCGGCGGCCAGCGCATCGGCGATCTGGATGGCGTACCTCAGGGCCTCGCTCAGCTTCAGCCCCTTGCGCCCGATGAACTCGTCGAGCGTCTTCCCCTCGATGTGCTCCATCGCGATGAAGTCGATGCCGTCCGATTGGCCGATGTCGTATACGGTGACGATGTTGGGGTGGTTGAGTGCGGAGGCCGCCTGGGCTTCCTGGACGAAACGTTGCTTGCGCTCCGGGTCGGTCACTTTTTCGGGAGGCAGTACCTTGAGGGCGACGAAGCGCTTCAGTCGCGTGTCGCGGGCCTTGTAAACGACGCCCATGCCGCCTTCGCCGAGCTTTTCGAGTACTTCGTAATGAGAGATGGTGCGACCGATCATCAGACAGCGGGGCCTTTTGGTTAGTCTACACCCGAAGGATTCAATGCGCCAAACTATGGCACGAACTATGGCACGAATTCATGGCATAATCGATAGGGGATCTGGCGCCATGCAAAACTTCCATCTTCCACTGCCGGAGCAAACCTATGCGCATCTCCGCGCCGAGGCCGAACGGGAACAGGTTTCGGCGACTGCACTCGCGCGCCAGGCCATCGATTCCTGGCTGCGGCAGAGGATGCGGCAGGCACGGCACGACGAAATTGCAGCTTATGCGGCGCTGATGGCCGGCACGAGCCTGGATTTGGATACAGAACTGGAATCGGCCGGGGTCGAGCACCTGATCGAGACCGGTCGGGCCAAGCGGAAATGAAGCGCGGTGAAGTTTACTGGGCCAGCTTGGCGCCCCGGTCGGGATCGGAGCAAACGGGGCGGCGACCGGTGATCCTGATGTCCCACGATGCCTTTAACCAGACCCCCGCATGGAGATCGATCATCGTGGTCCCGATCACGACCTCCACGGCCCAGGCACGGCGTAGCCCGACAGTCGTTGAGATCGCTCCCAGCGCCGCGGGGCTCACAAAGACTAGCTTCGCGGTGTGTCATCAAGTGACTACCCTCGACAGGGCAAAGCTGACCAGAAAGGTGGGTACGCTGCCGCCCGAAGACCTGCGAGCTGTTGAAGAAGGCGTCAAGGCGGCGATGGATCTGGAGTAGTTGCCGCGGTCGCGGCTGCGCTCGGTTGTCGTGAGCCGTCGGAAACAGTTTCTGATTCGGCCCGACTCAAGTCGTGCCCTGATACGAACCACAACACAATTTCGACCGATTCTCGATTATGGGAAAACTAAGTGACATTGGGCTTGACAGCCCGCGCCACCGAGCTAACTGAACGGTGACGCGCTTAGCTCACTTCCATCCGAATTTCGTACTGCATGGCCGCCTCGGCCGCGCCGCGGAACGTGCCTGTGATGGGGGCGGCGAAAACCGGGTCGGCCGCGGCGGCGACTGGGATGTGAAACTGCGTGACCGCCAGGCCGCGGCTGGGGTCGTAACCGCGCCAGCCGCCGCCTTGCAGGTAGACTTCGGCCCAGGCGTGCATTTCGCCGCCATCGGGTCCCAGCGCGGCGGCGCGCTCATAGCCGCTGACGAAGCGGGCGGCGATGCCTACGGTGCGGCACGCGGCGCAGAAGAGAACGGCCGTGTCGCGGCACGAGCCTTGCCGGCTCGCGAGCGTACGCTCGGGCGGCTGCGGCGGCCCTTCGCGGCGGATCAGTTGGGTGGTGGTCTCGAAGAGCCTCCGGTTCAACGCCGCCAGAAACTCCATGGTCCGCCAGGACGACTCCCGCGCCAGTTCGTGGGCGAACTCGCGGACCTCGCCGTTGTGGTCCATTCCAAGGTAGGCCGCGAGCGGAATGCGCAAGGGTTCCGCGTACTGAATGGGGATATCCGTATCGCCCGATTGCAGGAGAAACTCGAACGGATTCTCGCGCAGCGTCTCCACCAGGAACGATACGCGGAGGGAAAGCCGTTCCACGAGTCCCTCGAACCATGCGTTCGTAACGGAGTTGCCGTCCTGGTCGAGCGCCGCGGCTCGCAGCGCCGGCGGCGGATCGATCTCCAGCGAGTATTCGAGAAGGCGCTCGGTCGCGTCCTCGCGCGGGCGGAGGCGAATGGCGTGCGGTTCCAGATGTACGGGACTGCTGTAGCGGTACTCGGTCGAGTGGACTACCGCGAAACGCATGAGGGAAACGCGGCCTCGATCCACTGCGAGGGCAACTCTTCGACGCTCTGGCGCATGCGCTCCTGCCACCAGTCCGAAATGGCGCGCAGTTCGTCGCGCTGATACCGCCGCTCGATTAGTTCGTAGCTGCCCTTGGCGTAGAGGAGCACGTCCATGGGAAAGTCCACGTCGGCGGCGCACAACCTGGTGGCGTCGAAGGCCAGCACGCCCACTTTGAAGGCGTAGAGCATGGAATCCTTCGAGTGCAGCGAGCGCTCCAGGATAGGCTTGCCGAAACCGGTCGCTCCGATGATCTGGTACGGGGTATCGGGGCCGATCTCGACCCAGTTTCCTTCGGGGTAAACCAGGTACAGGCGGTGCGAGGAATCTTCCGCGGCCTGGCCGCCGATCAGCGAATACGCGTTGAACTTCAGTCCGTTTTTGTCGAGCGCGTCTCGGTCCTCCTGGGCGGCGCGCCGCACCTGCTGGGCATAGAGATTGACCACTTTGTACAGCCGCTCGCGAACCTTCGTATCCCCGGCGAAAGCCTCTTCGAAATAGAGCAGGATTTTGTCGCGCAGGGAGCGCAGGCCGGAGTTCATGATGAAGAACGAAAAGCCGGGCCCCTGATAGCTGGCCGTCTTCTTGGCCACCAGGCATTCGCTGCCGCTGAGCACGCGCGTATCGGCGATGCCCACAAGGCCTTCGTCCACGGTGATTCCCAGGCAGAATGTCATGGCATTAAATCGTTAAGGCCGCCAGGCTCAGTGGGGCAGGATACCGTCCTGCCCTCGTGCGCCGGGGCAGGACGGCATCCTGCCCCACGACCAAGCGAATTCGACAGAGCGGACGCCGGGGTTGGGGCACGATTCATCCGATCCATGTACTAGCCCGCCGCCGGCGTCGCGGTTTGCGCGAAGAAGTCGGAAAGCACGCAATCGTCAATTGTATTCATTTTGGTCTGCAACGCGTCGCAGAACTCGTGCAGGCCTCCGGTCAGGATCGGCTCGATGCGGGCGAAATCGAGTTCGCTGCGCAGCATGCCGAGCCGCTGCTCGCTGGCGCAGGAAAAGCTGCCCGAAGGCCTTCCCGTGATGGCGTGCAGACTGCGGTCCGCGCGGCTTACGCAGTAGCGAATTGCGCGCGGGAATTCGCCATCGAGCAATAAGAACTCCACGATTCGCTCCGGCGCGATGCGGCCGTGGCGCTTGCGGTACATCTCAAAACCGCTGACGGATTTCAGGACCGCGGACCACTGCACATCGTCATAGGGCGTGCCTACGTCCGAGACCGCGGGCAAGAGGATGAAGTACTTCACGTCCAGGATGCGGCTGGTCTTATCGGCGCGTTCGAGCAGGGAACCGAGGCGGCTGAAGTTCCAGGCCTCGTTGTGGCTCATAGTGACATCTTGAATGCCGGTGAACAGATGGCAGGCCATGCGCACCTGCCGGCAAAGCGCGGGCAGCGAGCGATGGTCATCGCGCCGGCTCTCCTCTGTGATCAGCAGGTACAGGTTGTTGATCTGCTCCCACATCTCGGAGGAAATGGTCTCGCGGACCGAGCGCGCGTTCTCGCGCGCCGTGCGAATGCAGGAATACACGGAGTTGGCGTAATCCGGGTCGAACGCCAGGAACCGCGTGACGTTTTGCTGGCTCGCCTCCCCGTGGCGCTCGCGGAATAAGGCGCGGTCGCCGGTGGTATCGATGATGGGTTGCCACTGGCCGCTATAGTCGAATGGCAGATCGATGACTAGGTTGTGATTGACTTCGAGAAACCGCGCGACGTTTTCGGCGCGTTCGATGTAGCGCGCCATCCAGTAGACCGCATCGGCCACGCGGCTGAGCAAGGGCTGGCTGTGCGCCATGCTACTGCTGACCTCCGCCTGGCTGGGGATCGCGCGCCAGCACCCATGTGTCCTTGCTTCCGCCGCCCTGCGACGAGTTGACCACCAGCGAGCCTTTGCGCATGGCGACGCGCGTCAGTCCGCCGGGCAGCACGAAAATCTCCTTGCCGGAAAGGACGTAAGGGCGCAGGTCGACGTGCCGTCCCTCCACGTGATCTTCCACTACCGTGGGCACGCGCGAAAGAGCCAGAGTGGGCTGAGCGATGTAGTTGCGCGGATGCGCGGCGATCCTGGCCGCGAATTCCTCGCGCTCGGCCGCCGTGGAGTGAGGCCCGACCAGCATTCCGTAACCGCCGGATTCGTTCGCCGATTTCACGACCAGCTTCTCTAAGTTCGCGAGAACGTGTTTCCGGTCCGCGTCGCGCCAGCAGAGGTAGGTCGGAACATTGGGCAGGATCGGGTCCTCCCGTTCATAATACCGGATCATCTCGGGCACGTAGGCGTAGATGACCTTGTCGTCCGCGATGCCGTTTCCAGGAGCGTTGGCGATGGCCACGCGGCCGGCTCGATACGCCGCCAGCAGACCGGGCACGCCGAGGAGTGAGTCCGGGCGGAAGGCCTCGGGATCGAGAAAGTCGTCGTCCACGCGGCGGTAAATCACGTCCACGCGCTGAAGGCCCTTGGTGGTGCGCATGAAGACGTCGCCCGAGGAGACCACCAAATCCCGGCCCTCCACCAGCCGCACGCCCATCTGTTGGGCCAGGAAGCTGTGCTCGAAATAGGCCGAGTTGTAAATGCCGGGAGTCAGTACGACCACTTGCGGCTCGCCGCGCGCGTTGGGCGCGAGCGATTGAAGCAGCTCGAGGAGACGGCTGGGATATTCATTGACCGGGCGGACGGAGAGGCCTTCGAATACGCCCGGAAAGATTCGCTTCAGGACCTCGCGGTTCTCCAGCACATAGGAAACTCCGGAGGGCACGCGCAGGTTGTCTTCAAGAACGTAGTATTGGCCGTCGCGGTCGCGCACCAGATCGGTTCCGGTAATGTGCGCCCAGACGCCGAACGGTGGATTCAGGCCCTGGCATTGACGGCGGTAGGAGTCGGCGCCCGTGACCACTTCGGCCGGAATCGCGCCGTCCTTCAGGATCTTCTGACCGTGGTAGATGTCGTCGATAAAGCAGTTCAGCGCGTGGATGCGCTGCTTGAGGCCGCGCTCCAGGCGGTCCCATTCCGCGGACGGAACCAGGCGCGGGATCAGGTCGAAGGGGAAAATGCGCTCGGCGCCCTGCTGATCGCCGTAGACATTAAACGTAATGCCTAACTGCAGCAGAAGACGTTCGGCCGCGTGTTTGTAGCGGAGGAACTGCCCGCTATCGAGCGAGTTGATGGTCTCTCGTACAAGCTCGGCGTGAGGGCGCACGGAACCGCCAGCTTCGAACATCTCGTCGAAGAAGCCATCGGTCTGGTACGAGGAGAAGAACATGGCGCGCTTTGGAACCACTGGCCCACTACTCCCATAGTGGCGTAACGGCGGCGTCCGGAGCAAAAAGAAAAAGTTGATCGGGGCTATATCATTTATCAATGCGGCGCCGTGCAGCGCGCGTATGCAAGCGGTGGCGGCGCAAACAATAACGTCGCCCTGTTTAGTAACCCGATGATAAACTGTGGGTTGCTTCGCGCCGAGTTAGCCGCGCGAACCTGACATGCCGGTGCATATTCCCCCCATCCGCCCGCTAACGCTGGCGCTGTTCGGCGGAGGAGCGGCCGTCGCGGCCTTCGCCGTCATCGGCATTCGCGCCTGGAAACAGGCGCGCACGAAACCCGAACAGCGCGAACGTCAGCGCCGGGCGGACCTGGCGGCGCGCGGCAAGGTGAGCGACGCGACGCTGATCGAGATTCGCGATGACGCGCTGTTTTATTCCTACAAGGTGCGTGGCGTCGAATACGCCGCCTCTCAGGACATCTCGACGCTCAAGGATTCGATCCCGGCGGACGTGGTCCTGGGAATGGGGCCCGTATACGTGAAATACAACGCGGCGAACCCGGCTAACTCCATCGTGCTCTCCGAGCAATGGTGCGGCCTGCACGCGGGCCGCGGCCGGCAGACGCAAGCAAGAGCGTGACGCGCGGCGACAGCCCTGCTTGCGGCGTTCGGCGGCCTGCGTACCACCTGTGGACGCCGGAGCGTTTCCCGTCCGTTTCATGAGTTTCATGAGTTACCCCCGCCGGCGCGGAGTGAAGTATAATCTCTGAAACGGGATTGCTGAATGGGTACTCTGCCGCACTCGGGGCCACGCTCTTCCCACGCGCACTCGGACGAGGACGACTATTCGCGCCGGCTCGACAACCGGTTGTTCATGGTCGTCTCTTCGATCCTGGGAGTGCTGGCGTTGTTGTGCATCGCCGGTCTCGCCATCCAGATCTCGGTCTATTCGACGGAATTGAACCTTGTCAAAGCCGCGGAGGAGAAGCTGACCTTCGCCCGCGCTTTGGACGCCGCCATATTGAAGACCTCCGGTTTGTTCCTGGGCTATCTGCTCATATTCACGGGAGCGCTGTATGTGCTGAGGATCGCCACCAGCCATTTCCGCCTCAGCTTGAAGAGCGGCGCACACTCGGGGAGTTTCCAGACCAGTTCGCCGGGATTGGCGATGATCACGCTCGGCGTGTTCCTGGTCGCCATCGCGATTCTGCACACGACCACCATCAGCCTCTCCTCCAGCCGGCCGGAGGCGACGGATCAGGCAGGGGGGCATTCCGTCGAACTCTCCACCAAGACGGAACCGCCCCCGGAAAAGGACGGAAAATGAGGACCGCCGCTCTGCTTATCGTCGTGACCGCGCTTTCCGGCGCGGCTGCGGACGATTCGCCGTACTCTTACCACGAAGTCCGCCTGGCGAGGCGCCCGCCGGGCTCCAGTTGCAGCATCGCCGCCGGCAAGAGCGATCTCGCGACCAAGATGTATGCGCTCGGATGGGATCGCCAATCGAACGACTTCCCCGCCGTCGACTGGCGATCGAACGTGGTCGTGCTGGTCACTCTACCGAACGCCAATTCCAAACCCGGCCGGGTCTATGGAGTGGATTCGCTCTCGGTGACGCTCGCCGGATCCAGCGCGCCGAGCCGCGGCGCCTTCGTCATTGAGGTCCCCAAACGCCTCGCCGACGCCGACGATTGCAAGGTGGTTGCTTCGGCGGCAGTGAACCGGAGCGCCGCAAGCTCCCTGGGCGAGGTGGACGCCGACTACTACAACGGCAATGACGTCGCCGGCGCGCCGACCAACCGTTATGAACCTCCGCCTCGCTAGCTCAGATGCCGGTCAATGAGAGCGGCGCTACGGACAATGTGCGGCCGGCGTTTCAGGTCCGGTTGAACGGTCGGGCGCCCGTCGCTCGATCCTTCGCCATTCACGGCGGCGTATGGGGACTACTGGCGGGCGCCGCGCCGCCCAAAAGGGCTGCCCCATAACACTCCGCTTTTACTTCTTCGGCGCCGGGGCCGGAGAGCGGGGAACCAGCGCGTCCTTACGGGCCTGACCGACTTTCAGGAACTTGCCCACCATCAACAGATGCCGGTCCATCGGAATGCTCTTGTAATCCACCTCCGTCAGGAACTTACCGACCGTGCTGCGGATGACCTTCTGGCGGGCTAAGTCGCCGGCGTCGCTGACAATCGCCACCGGCGTATCTTCCGCGTAGTAGCGCTTCAGTTGCGCGAAGAGCGAGGGATAATCCACGCTCATCGTGTAAAACACCATGGTGCTGCCCGCGGCCATGAGCTTTTCGTTGGTGTCCACGCGTCCCGGCCAGTCGCCCATGGTGAGGATGACCGCGCTGGTGTCATATCCATACGGAGGTTCCATCTTCACCGCGGCGCTGGCGGCCTGGAAGGCCCCGATGCCGGGCACTACCTCGCTCGGGAGATCGGGCGGCAGCAATTCCAGAAACAGCGTGAAGCCGTACATCATGGGGTCGCCGCCTTCCAGACAAGCGATGGTCTTGCCCTGTTCGACGGCGGAGCGGATGCGGTTCGACAGCGCTTTGCGGGCGGCGTCCTGAGCTTCGGCCTGAGCGCGCTGAGCGGCGTCCGGGAGGGTTTTCGGATCGATGCCGTAATACCGCCGCAAGTCGTGCGGCGTGTACGTCCAGATCTCCTTCCCCTTGATCATCGCCGCCCAGTCGCCGTTCCGATCGCCGTCATCGAGCAGAATGATGCCGGCTTGCGCAATCGCCTTTTGCGCGCGGAGAGTAATCAGATCGGGGGCCGTACCCATCCCGACGATGTAGAACTTGCCCATTGGGCGGGCAGGGACTTGCGCGTTTGCGGCGCAAGCCATCGCCAGCAGGACACAGCAGGCCTTCGGAAAAAACCGGGTCATTTCTCCTCCTTCGGAACCTCAATGGTAAAGGCTGTCTTCCGCGGTTTGCAAAGACCAACTGTCACGGGACGGTGCGGCGCGGCGGCGTCAAGGCCCGTCAATCCTCCGGCGGCCGCTGAATGCTCTCGACGATCGGCACGGGGAATGACGCTTTTTGCGGCTCCATGCGAAGCCCAAGTTGCTCCTGAAGCGCCTTAACCGGGGACGGCTTTGGGTAACGCCTAGGTCAGGTTATCGCCCGGCCTCCAGCGTTCGATGGCTCTTCGAAGGGCGTCTAGATCGAGAGGCTTCGACAGGTAGTCGTTCATTCCGGCAGCCAGGCAGGCCTCGCGGTCCTCGGCCGTCTCCGACGCTGTTAGCGCCACGATGGGGACGGCCGCGTGCGGCGAGGCCATCCCGCGAATGTGACGCGCAGCCTCGAGTCCGTCGGTCCCAGGCATTTGAACGTCCATCAAGACGACGTCGTAAGACCCCTCTCGCACCCGTTCAATCGCCGAGACGCCGTCCGACACGAAGTCCGCGCTACAGCCGAGCTTTTGCAGGAACCGCCGGCAGACGAGTTGATTCACTTCGTTGTCCTCGGCTACCAGGACCCGGGTCGCTCTGAGCCGCTCTCGCGGTTCCGGGCATGAGGCTCCGGCCCGCCCGGTCGGTTCCGAAGGAGGCTCGAGACCACAGGCGGTGAGCGCGGGAATTTCGAACGCGAACGTCGATCCTTCCCCAGGCTTGCTGGTCACGCCGATCGCCCCGCCCATCATCGATACCAGCCGGGAACAGATCGCCAGCCCGAGTCCGGTCCCTCCGTAACGGCGATTAGTCGAGGCGTCCACCTGGCTGAACGCGCGGAACAGCCGGTCCATTTTGTCCGCGGGGATGCCCACGCCGGTATCGATAACCTGGACCCGCAGTCGCCGATCGCCCTCGGGAACGCCCTCGTCCACAAGCGACGCCCGGACCGTGACCGATCCCTCCTCGGTGAACTTGATCGCGTTGCCTATCAGATTCATTGCCACCTGGCTGATACGAGTCGGATCTCCCAGCAATATGCCGGGGATGCGTTCGTCGAAGTCGATCCGCACTGCGATGTGCTTTTCCTTGGCTCGCGCCTGGAACAGATTGACCGCCCACTCCAGGCATCCCCGCAGGGAGAAGGGGGACTTTTCGAGCTCGAGCTTGCCGGATTCGATTTTGCTGAAGTCCAGCACATCGTCGAGAATCTTGGCCAGCATCTCGCCCGAGGTGCGGATCAGCCGTACGGTCGAACGGGTTTCAGGCGATACTTCGTCCTCTCCCAGCGCGGCGCTCAGACCGAGGAGACCGTTCAGCGGGGTCCGGATCTCGTGGCTCATGTTGGCGAGGAACCGGCTCTTGGCCCTTTCGGAAGCCTCGGCGCTCATGCGGGCGCGCTGCAAATCCTCTTCCATCTTCTTGCGATCGGTAATGTCAAGCCAGAACCAAAGGATGTGCGGCGCGCGCTGAATCGTCACGTCTCGCAGCCACAATAAATGAGTCCGATCTCCCAGTCTTGGGTGGGGCCAGCTCACCTCCCGGGCATCGACGCCACCGAAGCTCGCCAGCGCCCGCCCCAGATCGTTCAAGGTCTCGCGGCTGTCCAGCCACCCGAGTTCCACTGCGTCCCGGCCCGCGATCGCGTCCCTCGCGGCGCCGAACACCTCTCCGCAAGCTCCGTTGGCGTCGAGGTAGCGGCCGTTCATGTCCGATAAGGCGATGGAAATCGGGCTGGCCTCGAAAACGACTCGAAACGCCTCCTCGGCTTTTTGAAGCTCGGCCGTCCGCAGGGCCACCATTCGGTCCAGTTCCTCCATGCGCGCGGATGCCTGGCGGCTGACCATCCACTTCTTGGTGAGGGCGCACGCCAGTTGGACGACCTCGATATTGTCGAAGGGCTTCTTGAGAATCAGCAGGTTCTCCGACGTCCCCAGCCGGCGCTGAATATCGGTCCAGGAGTAATCGGAGTAGGCCGTGCAGATGACGGTCTGCAGGTGCGGATAGGCCTTCCAAAGGCGAGTGATGGTCTCCACTCCGTCCCACCCCGGCGGCATCCGCACATCCACAAACGCCAGTGCGTAGGGACGGCCCTCGGCCAGCGACTGCTCCAGTTTCGCCAGGCCCTCCTGACCTTGGTAGGCCGAGTCGATCTCGAACTCCGAGACGGGTACAGCCTCCACGCCAAACAGGAATGCCTCGTCGTCCTGCAGGCGCTCTTCCGCTTTGGTTTCGCCGATCAGTACTTTCCGAAGGTCGTCGTGAATGGCCTTGTTGTCGTCGATGACGAGAATCCTGTGATTGGGCTCGAGCACGCTCGGCGGATTCATAGGGCATTCACCTCCATTTGGCCGGCGGGCTTCAAGGGGAGTTCGAGAATGAACGTGGCGCCGCAGCCGGGGCCGTCGCTTTCCGCGCGTAGCGAACCGCCCATCTGGCTGGCGGCAAGCGCGCAGGAGTGCAACCCGAAACCGTGGCCGTCCGCTTTGGTCGTGAAACCGTGCGCGAAGATTCGGGTGAGATTCTCGCGCGGAAGCCCGACGCCGTTGTCCTCGACCGCTACTCTCACGCGGCCCTCTTCCAGGCGCCGGATGCGGATGCGGATCGCGTGTCCGTCCTCGGAGTCCGCCTGCTTGACGGCCTGCTTCGCATTGCGCAGGAGATTCAGCAGGATCTGAATGATCCTGTGCTTGTCCGCCGCGACCGGCGGCAGAGGCTCGAAATCGCGCTCCACCCGGATCCGGTGGCGCGTCAATCCGGACTGGAGGATTCGCAGGGCGTCCTCGACCGTATCGGCGAGCGAGATATTTTCGACCAGGCCGGAGACTTTCGCGTAGCTCTGTTGGGTGGCTACGATCTGCTTGATGTGACCGACGTGCGAGCAGAGCAACTCCAGCTCTTTCAAAACGCCGGCGCGTTCGGACTGGAAATGGCCGCCGAGTTTGGCCAGATACGGGATCACCCGCTGGCCCTTCGGGTCCTTCACCAGGAACTCCTGGAGGTCGCCGGAGTGCTCCTCCAGCATGTGGATGAGCGCCACCAGATTGTCCACCCGCGACTCCCGGATCTTCCCGGCGACGAGCGAGGTGGATACATTCACGCTGTTCAAAACATTGCCGACGTTGTGCAGGACGCCGGTGGCGATTTCGGCCATGCCCGCCTCGCGCGAGAGTTCGATCATGGCATTTTCCGCTTGTCTATTCGCGGTGATGTCCAGGTGCGTTCCCGTGACGCGCAACGGGGAGCCATCGACAGCCCGCGCCACGACCTTGGCGCGGGACCGGATCCACCGCCAGGCTCCGTCCTTGGTTTTCATGCGAAACTCCGCCTGGTAACTCTCGGATCTGCCTTCCATGTGCGCCCGCAGCCTTTCCTTGAGAGCCGGGAGATCGTCCGGGTGTACCAGGCGGTCGAAGATCTCCACGGAGTCGCCGATCTCGTCCGGCAAATAGCCCAGCATTCGGGACCAGCGGCCGCTGTAATACGTTCGGTTCCGAGCGACATTCCAGTCCCAGAGACCTTCCTCGGCGCACTCCAGCGCCAGATCGAGCCGCTCCAGGTTTTGAGCGAGAAGTTGTTGGGCATTCTGAAGTTCGCTGGTTCGTTCAATCACGCGCTGCTCGAGCGTTTCCTTGGCTTCTTCCAGCGCGGTTCGCGCGCGCCGCCTCGCGATGGAGGAACCCAGCATGTCCGCCACGGCCCGCAGGCTATCCCTTTCGGCCTCTCCCCACTCCCGTTCCCGGACGAAATCGTCGAAGGCGAGAATTCCCCACCAGTCGCCAGAGACCTCGACGGGAACGAAGATGGTCGAACCGGATCCGGCTGTCGGCCCGCTCACGGGCCGGCGCCTCCATGGCCGAGGGTTTCCATGTGACGATTTGGCCGCGGTTCAGAAGTTCCACCCACCGCCGTCCGCCGTCCGCTTGCCAGCCGAAATCTTCCCACCCCGGCTGGCGGAGGGGCGCCCCGGCCGGCAGCCATTCCCGCTGAAGTCCCAGATGCAGGCCGCCCTCGCGCCCGCGTACCGTCAGCAGGCAAGCGCGGCTGGCCTCCGACGCCTCGCCAATTCGTTCCAGCACTTGACCGACAATCGCGTCATGGTCCCGATCGCTCAGGAATTGCTTCGCGGCGAAACTCACGCTCTCTAAAATCCGGTTGCGGCCAAGAATGGTCTGGGCCATCTCATTAAACGCCGCGGCCAACTGTTCGACCTCATCGTGGCTCTTTACTTCCGCGCGCGCGTGAAGATCCCCTTGCGTCAGCTTCTTCACCGCCGTATGCAGGGTTTGGATGGGCCGGACGATGCGCGCGGCGTAGACCGCCGAGATCAGCAGGCTCAGTGCCCCGCAGAACACCGCCATTAGACCCGTCCCTTGATAGGTGCGCCATACGCTCTGGTCATACGCGTCCAGCGACAGTCCGATGTGAATCCAGCCCCACTGGATGCCGCTGTAATCGAAGGGGAAGGCGTATTGAAAGACGCGGCGTCCAAACAAAGGCGACACGCCGATGGAACTGGCCGGATTCCGCGTGGCGGGGCGCCACTCGCCGCCGAGCGTCTCGATCTTCCAGGCGGCCCGGTCGATCACCAGCGAGAAGCCGTCGTTCTTCGTCATGACGACGTAGTCGATGGCTTTGTCGCCCGACAGGACCTGCATGGCCTGGTCTACGACCGCGGAATAGTCCTCCGAGACGGCGGCCCCCGCGGCGACCCCTCGAATCGAAACAGCCACGCCCTGAGCCTTCGACTCCAGCGTCAACTGGAACTCGCGTTGTTGTCTCGGAACGACGATCGCCACGAACACTAGAAGAGTGACGAGGGTGACCGTCCAGGCCAGGAGCGTGATGCGTAACGTAATGCCCTTCGGGAGCCTCATATGGTCAACGCCCTTCCTTGCCGGGGTCCGCTGGATCGTGCGGAGGCAAACCCGCAGGCGGCGGACACGACGAGCGCGAGCCGCCAAATCCAGGTCCAGCCGGCAGCCACAGGCAGTGAACGCAACCGCGCGCGCGAACGGAGCGGCTTCATGGCTTAGCCTCTGCGGCTCCCCTCATCTGCTTGATCCAGATCTGCATCGCCGCCCGGGCGTCATTCAGATTCACGTCGCCGACCAGGCTCTTCGAGATGGCCAGGCGCAACGGCGCACCGCCGTCCGCCGCCGACTGCGCCGCGGGCAACCGGCGAGTGACCCCCAGCATCGGGGCCAGTGCCGTCCGCCGCGAAGTCAAGAACTTCCGGGGCGGCCTCACTCGCGCTGGCATGGCTCTCTCTATTGCCATCCTCGGCTCTCCGGCCCCTATCCCCGTCCACTCCCGGCTCCCTGCCTGCCACGGATGCGATCCGCCTTGTCTAGTACGGCGAGGGATGGCGACAGGCAGCCGATGTCTCTGACCACCAGACTGTCGAATTGGAAAAGCGTAGCGAGTTGTCGGCCGGCGGGGGTGGAAGGCAAATCGGAATACACTCTTTCGAGTTTCTCCCGGCTGACGCCGTGGTAGTTCTTATGGAACGTGTAGAACGTCACGTAGAGCGGCTGAGAACTGGCGATCACGGCCAGATCCTTGCCGACTTGCGGGTTCAACTCGCACATCGTGTCGAAACTCTGCTTCGAGGTAAGGCACGCGTCGGCTTGGCCGAAGAACACTGGCAGCACTACGCGCGAGGCCTTGGTGTCGGTGACCGTAGAGCCGAAGAACTGTTCGCTTTGCGCGAGGCGCGCCTCGTCAAGGATGCTGGATAGCCAAGCGGACGCCAGGCACATCTTAGTGGCTTTCAATACGCAGAGCCGGCGCCCGTGAAGATCCGCGAGACGCTGGATTCCGCTACCCCGCTTCGCCAGCAGAAGGTATTGCTCCGGCCCGGCCGAGCCGTTCTCGGCTACGATTTGACTGGGATCCAAGAACTCGGCTATCTGCCGGTACTCGACGACGTTCAATGCAACGGTGTCGAACTGGTTGGCGCGGGCCCGGCGCAGGATCTCCTCGGGAGGGTCGAACACACGGGGGTTCATTTCGATGCTGATGTGCGTGTCCTCCATCATCTTATTGAGCCAGATCACCATGGCGGCTCGGGCATCGTTGATGTTCACGTCCGAGACCAGACTCTCGGAGATCGCCAGGCGGATCGGCGCGCCGCCTTCAGCCGCGGCGAGGGCGCGCGATAAGCCGGGCCAGAGTCCAAACATCAGAGCAAGGGCCTGCCGCCGCGAACTGGCGGCGCCGCGGGATCCCTCAACCGGCGCTGACATGCCCATCTTCATGGCCTGCTCCGTCCTGGGGTTACGACTTCGGATTCACCCTTCCAGCGACCTCTTTTCCAACGACTACCGAGATCTGCGACTCGATCGCCAGAAGGTCATAGCGCGCCTTGTAGTACTGAGCCGTCATCAGGGCCTCGAACAACTGCGCCCGAATGACCTTCTCCGTCTCGACCAGTTCGCTCTGATAAGCGCGCGAGGTCAGGTCGCGGTTCTCTTGCGCGGCTGTCATCGCTTTGTTGGCGGCCTGGTAGGTCTTGGAGGCGGCGGCGAGATTGAGGAACAACTCCCGAAGTTGCAGGCCAATCCCTTCCCGGAGAAGCACCTTCTCCTCTTTGAGCTTGGACACCTTGGCGAGGGCTTCGGCCACCTTGTTCCGGGTCAGGAGCCCGTCAAACAGGGGAATTTCCACGCCCGCCCCAATGGACCAGCCCTCCTTGTTGGTGGAGGTGGCCATGCCCGCGGTGTAGCTGTTCCACCAACGGTGCAAATCGCCCGTCAACGCGACCTTGGGAAAATAGCCGCTCCGCGCGGTCTTCACCTCGCCATCCAGCGCTTTAAGGCCGGCTTCGAGCTTCGCCCAGTCGGGGTTGAATTCGTAGGCCGTGGCGACCAAGTCGTCCAGGTTGCCCGCGAACGGACGATACGGCATCTCCTCCGCCGACGGGCGTACCGTGGCGTTCCAGGGCAAACCCATCGTGTAGGCCAGGGCGGCTTCGGCCGCCGCTTCGTTCTTTTCCAGTTCCGCCACGGTGGACCGGATTGTCTCGACCATCACCTCGTTGTCGAGATAGTCCGTCTTGTTCACCTTGCCGGCCCCGTTCTGGTACATGGACTGCGTCAGTTCCAGGGTCACGTCCATGCGCGCCAGAGTATCGTCTCCCACCTGGCGCAACTGGCGGGCAAGCAGGGCTCCGTAATAGAGCCGGACGACGCTGTCGGTGATCTCGAGATCCGTCCTCCGCTCGTCGGCTTGCGCCGCCTCGACCGCGCCAAGGCCCTGCTCCCGGTAGCCCGCCCTCATGCCGCCGTCAAACAGCAGCCAGGTCAGGTTCCCGGACGCCTCGAAGTTCTGCCGATTGGCGAGTTTGACGTCCTGCGCGGGGATCGGGAAGATCTGGGGATTCGTGGAGACGGTTTGGCCCGGAAAACTGACCGGCATCTGGACTGCGGCCGGGGGAAAACCCGGGCCGAATGCGTTGGCGGGGATGGTGACGGAGGTCGTTCCGCCGGGCACGGCAACGGTCTGCGGCGGCACATACATCATCGAGGCTGGAAATACGAAGTTCGGCGCCTGGCTGAGTTCAGTCCATCCCCCTTTGGCGGTGATCTGGGGCCAATAGCCCGCCAGGGCCTGGCGGTGCTGAGCCTCGGCCATCGCCACGGCGAACCTCGACGCGGGGCGCTGATGGTTTTTCTCGGTGGCGATTCGCAGGCAGTCTTCGAGCGAGAGGACCTGGAGAGCGGGGGGGGCAGCGGGTGGCGGCGTCTGGGCCGCTGCGACCGGGGATAGCACGACAGCGGCGCTCAAGGCGGCGACCACAAGGCGAACGGATGCGAAAGTCATTTGAGCGATGCATCATCTTCTCTTGGGCGAGTTTGGGCGCTGCGCGAAGATGCCTCCTAGAGGCTCTTATCGGCTGGGGTCTTACACCCCATTAGGGGGGAGTCGGCGCCCTTGCGCCGCAAGTTCGCTGGGCGAAGTGGACGCCTGCCGCTACAACGGGAACGGCGCCGCCGGGTTACCGGCCAGCCGCTGCCGAGCGCCGCCAGGCTAGCCCAGATGCCGATGAAAGAAAGCGGCTATACGCCGCCGTGCATCGTTAGCGGAAGGCTCGTGATAGCCCATTCCGGCTAACTTCATCATCATCCTGAGGAACCTGCTGCGGTGGTTGTTCAGGAACGAATGGCCGGCGTCCGGGTATTCCTTCACGTCGTGGTCAATTCCAAGTTGGGTTAGGACCTGCTCCAACCGCGCCGCGGCCCCGACCCCGGAACGGTCCTTGGCGCCGTAGCTTCCGACGATTGGGCACGCGCCGGCCAATTTCGTTTCCGCGTCCGGCGGAATCGGGCCGCCGTAATTGACGCTCGAGGCGGAGAATCCGTGGCCGGGCGCGACCATCAGCGCGAAGCGTCCGCCCATGCTGAATCCGACGACGGCAACTTTGCCCGTGCACTGGCCGTTTTGGCAGAGCGACGCACGGCTGGCATCGATGTCCTCCAGGAATCTGGCTACTCTTGCGGACGCGTCGCCGAGCAGCGAGACGAAGCAGCCGGTCTTGCCGCCGGGCGAGAACAGATCGGGCGCGAAGGGCAAGGAAACCTTCGCCCGCGAGCCACTCGGCGTGGTTCCGCAGGTCTTGGCTCATCCCGGCAATATCGTGGAGTACCACGACGCCCGGCCAGGGTGGGTCCGTCCGCGGGGTCGCGAGCCAGGCTCGCATCTTTCCCGAGCGAGTCGAAATGTTGATCTCCGCCATAAGGTTAAAAGACGCGAAAACCCGCTTCCGGTTCCTCGGTACGCAGTATTGCTATCCTGAAGTTCTCGCGAAACACGAATCTAACATGTCTCTCTTTTCCAAATTCCAAGGCTCGAAACCGCCGGAGCGGGAAAGCGCCGCGGCGGGCTCCGAGGCAGTTCCGGCCGCGTTGCTCGATCCGGCGTCCTTGAACGAGCAGGCGCCCGAAACGTTCAAAGCTAAGTTTGAAACGACGGCCGGCGACTTCGTCATCGAAGTGACGCGCGCCTGGGCTCCGTTAGGCGCCGACCGTTTCTATAACCTGGTGAAGAACAACTATTTCGCCGAATCGGCGTTCTTCCGCTATGTCCCCGGATTCATCGTGCAGTGGGGCATTCACGCGGACCCGAGGGTCGCCGCCGCATGGCGGAGCGCCAACATCGGGGACGATAGGTCCGGTCAGAGCAACGCCGTTGGAACGGTCACCTTCGCCACCGCCGGGCCTTTCACGCGAACCACCCAGTTGTTCGTCAATCTGAAGGACAACAAGTTCCTGGACCCCCAGGGCTTCACGCCATTCGGCGCAGTCGTCGAGGGAATGGACGTAGTTCAGCGCCTTTACAGCGGCTACGGCGAGAAACCCGACCAGGGCGCGCTCCAGCGGCAGGGCAAGGCGTACCTGCTGCAGAAGTTCCCGAAGCTGGATACGATCAAGGCGACGACCATTCTGGCGTAGCTAGCCGCTTGGTTCTGCTTTTCTGGCAGTTTACGCGAAGAGAAGCCGGCCTCTGGGCTCTGGGATGGGGCGGCCAAGCTCGCGGGCCGTATCCAGCCATTCTGCAACGACAACTTCGGCGTTGGCCAAGGCTTCCTGCCGCGTAGCGCCGTCGGCTGCGCAACCAGGCAACTCCGGGACCTCGGCTATAAACGATTCGTCCTCGTCGCTCCAATACAGAATGATCTCGTATTTCGTCATTGCCCCTCTCCAGCCAGTTTATACTGGACCAGAACTTGGGGCGCCTGCTTGACTTGGTACGGTTTCGCCATCGAGCCTCTCGGTTGGATGTTGAGAATCTCTTCCACACCGTCGCGGGTGAAGATATCGTGGCTCCCTTTGATCCGCTCTCCGAATCCCATGCGGAGGAGGAGCTTGCGAAAGTCGTCGAACCGGATGTTTGCATCCGATGCCCCGCACAAGATCCGTTCCAGAGTCGAATCGCCCACAACCCATTATTCGCACAGCGGGTCCTTCCTGCGAAGCGGGGATCACCCGTTATCATGACGAGAGAAAAGCTATGGCCAAGTTGATACCGGCCCCTCACCCAGGGGAGACAATTCGCGAGGATGTGCTGGGGCCTCTGGATATTATGAGCGTGAACCAGTGTGGTTTATAACGCTTATTATCGTCAGTAACGTTTTCACTTGCCTGACACAACTGTGCACCAACATACTTGACTTAGGGGAGTTACTCTCATGCCCGCCCAAGCCGAATGGTTGCTTCGAGTTCCGGAAATCCGCGCCGCGCTGGAGCGCATCGAGGCGCCCGTGGTGGACCGCGCCGGCATTGAAAAGCCGTTCGGAGTTCGCCGCCGCCGCGCGATCGCGATGATGCATACGCTGGGGGGCTACCAGGCCGGCCGCACGTTTCTGGTCGAGCGCTCCGCGCTGCTGGCGCGCCTGGCGGCCCTGGAAGGCGCGGAGGATTATCGCATCGAGAAGCGCCGCCGCGAACGCTTGCACAGCTTTATCCAGGCATCTCGCGGACATCTGCGGGCGACCCGGATCGCCATTCCGATCGAGCCGGCCGCGGCGCTGGCCACCATGAAGCAACTCGGGCCGTTGGAACCGCGCGCCTCCCGCAGATGCTTGTCGATTAAGAAGCCCGGGATGGAGACTTTGCCCGATTTCGCCGCGCGCGCTGGGGTCTCTGAAGCCGTACTGTGTTGCGCCACGGCTTGACCCTAACATGGCGATGGAGTGCGGGATGACGGAGCAGCTCCGAGTGGCCAACTCTGGAGAATGCTCGGCCGGCGGATACCAGCGCATGGCGCCGTAACGGACCGATCTCAGACAGGATACTGAAAGTTTTTCCGGGATTGCCGACAGGACTACTGAACGGTGTTAGCGATCATTTGAAAACGTAGATTTCTGAACGTCAGGCCGGTTGGCCTGGGGCTGCTTCTGTAGCTTGTGTCGCAAGTAGTCGAGGTGCCCATCGGGCAGTGGTTGCTGCTGCAACTCGGCGATGACCGGGAGAAAGTAAGCAAGCGAACGAATCTTCGGAAGGAGGGGAAGCTCGGAAGACCTGGTCAGCCGGCGCAGCGTGGCGAGCAACAGCGCGGACTCGACCAGGGAAAGCGGAACCGATTCCCGATAGAGTTTGCGGGCAAGCGACTGGTCCATCGGACTGGGCCGCAGCGGCGTGTCCGGCAGGTCGGTGTACAGCATGAGCACGGCGGCCGCATAGGCCGCATCCCCGGTGCGATTCACTTCTTCCTCCGGCGCGCCGCGGTTTCCTGCTCGCTCTCGCGGACTCGATAACTGTCGCCCTCGACAACCGTGGTGGCTGAGATCGAGCGCGAGCGGCGTGGAACGAGGCTGGCGCCGAAGCAGGAAGGCAACGGAGGAAGCGCGCGGCGTAAAGCGGCAGCGCCATATTGCTCCAGCAATTTCATCAGTTGAGAGGTTTGAGCGCCGGCCGATTCACCGAGCGCGAAGGCCTCATCGAGAAACGCTTTGCTCTCCGGCGCGGCTTGCTCCAAACGGCCGGCCGGCGTGTAGTGGATCGCCTTGCGCTTCAGCTTGAGCACCGCCTCCTGATGAGCGGGATCGAGCACGAACTGGTGACGGTCGTAGGTGGGCGCATGACGGGCGATCTCCAACGATCCATCCAGAATGCGCACGCCTATATCGGAAGCCACCAGGGTCAACTGGCGTCCGACGGCTTCGGGCGGAATGGAGTAATCGTCGAGATCGAAGCGAACATAAATGGTTTTGCGCGAGCGCACGGCTTCGATTCGGTCGGTGGGGAACGGATGTAGAGCGGCAGGCAGTAAACGGGACTGTTCCTCGGCGAAGACTTCGGGGACCATGCGATGGTCGCCGCCGGGCCAGCGCCGTTGGTGCGCGGTTTGATCGCGCCAGAGTAGGGCCTGGCGATTGCATTCGGCCAGCGTGGTGAAGGCGCGGCCCGCCCAGAATGAATCGCGCACATAGCGGATGGCCCGTTCCACGCGCCCTTTCCGATTGCCCGCGCGCACCTGGCAGGGCCGTGGCGCGAAGTGATAATGCGCGCTCAACTCGATGAGCCTGGGGTGAAACAGGATCTGATTGCCGCGACGCTCCAGCACCGCGCCTTTGAGGTTGTCGTAGAGGATCACTCGCGGCTGGCCAGGCCACGATTCAAACGCATGCACGTGTCCGCGCAGGAAGTTTTCCATCGTTTGATCGAAGAAAAACTCCAGATACAAGGCGCGTGAATACGACAATGTCATCCCCGAGACAGATTCGTTGCAGGAGAACCGCTTCGCCGTGAGCCTCCGCCATGCGTCATCGCAGGCGGGACTAGACAACGGCACGCATTTCGTGGCAGGTTGGGACCATCTCTGTTTGGTTTATCTGGCCGTAGTCTTTGGCGCCACCGACGCTGACCGCTACGCGGTCACTGTCCCCGATGCCCTGGCCGCATTGAGCCGTCTCACCCTGCTGCATTACAAAGTGGACGACAAGATCGCCGTGACGAAGCTGCCCATGCCCGACGAACAGCGGAAGCGCATTCTCGATGCGCTCAAAGTCTCCCTGCCATCCAAGTAGATTGTAGTCAGACAGATTTTCACTCTTCGTTTCGATAACTCCAGCTCAGTCAATCGATTACCGTCGACACTGGCCCCTGACTGGAATCTAAGATCCGTCCGAAATGATCGGAAGCCGAAACCATGCAATCGATCTGAATGCAGGAGCGACAAACATGTCTTCTCCGCGTTTCCCCGAACCGTTCCCGCCACGCGATTAGCTCGGATTCACCGTTGCCCCCTTTTTCGACGTGTGCTGAAATATCCGGTCCGCAGTTCAGTGAAGGGGGACCACCGTGGCAAAGAAGAGTTTCGCCCGCCGGGAATTTCTGAAGCGCGCAGTAACCGCCGGAGGCGCGGTTACCGCCGCCGGCGCCGTGGCCGACGCAGCCGCCTCGTCGGTCAAGTGGGCCAGGGAAGCTGACGTGGTTATCGTGGGGGCCGGGGCTGCCGGGCTCGCGGCAGCCATCGAAGCTAAGGAGAGAGGCGCTTCCGTGCTCATGGTCGAAGCCAACAAGGATGTGGGCGGGCATGCCATTCTCAGCGCGGGGAACGTTCCCCTGGGCGGCGGAACCCGTGCCCAGAAGGAAGCCGGAATCGTGGATTCGCCGGATCTGATCTTTTCGGACCTGACGGATTGGTCCGTCGTGCAGCCAAACGGGGCCGCCGATTACCGCTTCAACGACCGGGACCTGATCCGAGCCTTCGCGGACAACAATGTCGAGACGTTCGACTGGCTGGTCGCTCACGGCGTGGTCTTCGTACCGCGTAGGCCAGACAGCGTAGGAGGAAACTCCGTCGGCAACTCCGTTCCGCGAATGATGCACTGCGCGGTGATGGCGTGGCCGCTGATTCAGAGCGGCAAGGCCTTGGCCCCCGAGTTTGGCCAGACCACGTCGGGAGGCGTGGGACTGATCCGGCCGCTCGAAGCGGCGGCGCGGAAGCTCGGGATCGCCATCCTACTGCAGCACAAAATGACGGGCCTGATCCGCGAGGGCTCGGGCTCGCGGCGGGTCACGGGAATCGCGGCGGAAAACAACGGCGTGAAAGTGAATTTGGGCGCGAAGAAGGGTGTCATTTTCGGCACCGGCGGCCACGCCAGCAACGTGAACTTCCGCCGCATCTTCGATCCGCGCCTCACGGAGGAGTACTGCGGGGTGGCCGGCGAGCCCTATTCCTTCCAGGACGCCAGCGGAGAGATTGCCGCCATGGCCATTGGGGCGTCGCTTTGGGGAACGGCCAATCAAACCGCGGAGTTCGGCATTCACTTGGCGAAGCCGGGAAGGATCGGATGCCAGTACGGGTACGCCAACCTGAAATGGGAGCCCACCAGCGAGTGGTTCCACCTGGCGCGCGCCACGGGCCTCAACGTGGCCAGTTATCAAAACGTGATCTGCGTCAACCAGGTGGGCTTGCGTTTCTACGACGAAACGCGGGGCCAGTTCGCCGCCAACGACGTGGGCTTGGTTCCCAACTACGCACCGCACCATTATGCTAATGCCGCCAACGTCAAGTGGGCGCCCGCGAATTACCTTCCGGCCGCTATGGGTCTGAACGGCGGCGCCGGCAACGGCGGCGGCCCGATCTGGGCGATCTTCGATGCGGATGCGGTGAAACGCGAGGGATGGAATCCCGCGCCCCCCGACGTGGATCTCGAAGCTGGTTTCTTCTTTAGCGCCTCCACACTTGCGGAACTGGCGGGCAGGATCGTGAACAAGTACCAGAAGAAGCCGATTCCGGCCGCGGCGCTGGAGGCCACCGTGGCTCGCTACAACTCCTTCGTGGACGCCGGAAAAGACACGGACTTCGAGAAGCCTACGCCCAGGTACAAGATTCAGACCCCGCCTTTCTACGCCGCTTGGGCTACCCCCTTGCCTCATGACACGAGGGCCGGCCTGAGAATCAACGCGCGCTGCCAAGTACAGGACATGGAGGGCAGAGTCATTCCGGGATTGTATTGCGGCGGCGAGTCTGCGGGCGGGTTCAGCGAACACGGATTGGCCAGGGCCGTCGTGCAAGGCCGCATTGCAGGCCAGAACGCCGCCGCCGAGAAAGTCTGAAGGCGCGAAAGAAGGGTACCGCTCGACAGCGGCGGATGCCGACTCCGAGCAACGAAGGCTGACCGAAGACAGCGCACATGACGCGGTCGGCGCCGTGGCTACGCAATTCACGAGTTCCTCGGGAGGCGATTACGGTACCAACGAAATAAAATTCATCGCCGTCCCCGAAGCTCTCGGCGGGACTTGGCGTAGCGTCGACGGCGCCGCTCTGTCAAGGGCCCCCGAGATTCTCAACTATTTGGTGGATAACACGGACATCCGGGAACTGCTACGTCCGATCGGCTCCTGTGCGGCGAAGTGACGCGGCGCGGACCGAGTAACCGGGCCCTCGTTCAGAAACGCGAGCCACACTCCGACGCGATTATTGTCAAGCTGTTCAACGGCGGTCAAGCGAACAATGGTGGGCCGATCACTTGGTCAAGTGAGGTTCGCTTCCCCGTCGCGGCGGGAGGTCACAGGGCAAGATTCCGCCTGCCCCGCTAAGCGACGCGAGGTTACCGCTTGGTTTCGCCGTTGGAGGCGAAAGCGTAGCCGCCTGTGACTACTGCGCCGGACGCCAGGTAATCGCGAATCTTCTCGCGATTCGGGCCGGCTTTCGCGGCGGCTTCCGTGAGGCAGCGGATTGCGTCTTCAGCCGGCGCGCCGGCGGGGAGGCGGAAGATCCACGGGATGTTGGTCGAGGTCAGAGCGCCGTCGTTGGATGTGGCCACCAGAGGAATGAAAGTCTTGACCGCGATTTGCTCCGCCAAATGCGCGGAGTTACGATCCGTGGCGACCAGCCCGATGACCGAGTCATCGTAGACCAGCTTCACCAGATCGTCGGAAGCCTTTCCCCATAGCGCCTCGGAAGAGACGCCCACAATGCGGTAGCCGGGGACTTTCAGGTCCGCCGCAAGCTTTTCCGCGTTCGGGCCAAAGACTCCGATCTTCAGCTCGGCGCCGCTCGCATCGGGAACCGGCGGTCCCGAGTACGCGACGGGCTTCTCGCCCAGCGCTTCGTAAGGCTTGTCCATCGCATAACGGCGGAAAATCAACTTGCCGTCTTTCACTTTGCCGAGATACATCGGCGCGATGTTCTTCGCGTTGGGATCGAAAATCATCTCGCCCGTTACGCCCTTGTAGCTCTCCACGCTGTAGAGCGCGTCGCGAATTTTGCCGCGGCTCAAGCCGCCGTCGCAAATGGCCTTGAGGAGAATGTTCATCGTATCGAAGGCCATCGCGGAGAACATGTCCGTCTTGGCGTTGTACGCCTTCTCAAAGCGCTTCTGAAAATCGAGCCAGGAGGGATCGTCGCGGTTGGGATCGAACGGATAGACTACTTCAAGGCCTTCGGCGTTCTGGCCCGCGATGCGAAACATGTCGTCGCCCAACACTCGCGCCGCGCCGAAGACCGGCTGCTTCATTCCCATGGCGCGCATTTCCTTGAGAATCGTTCCGGCCGCCGCGGCGTCCGCCCACAGAACGACGCCATCCACCCTCGAATCGTTGATGACTTTCAGATAGCGCGTGAAAGTGGTTTCCGACGGCATGAATTTCTGCTCGATCACCACGGGGTGGCCGAGCCGGCGCGACGCATCGCGGAATTTGACCACGCCGAAGCGGCCGTAGCGTTCGTTCACGCGCAACAGCGCGATGCGCTTCAGCCCCAGGTCCGTATAGATTCTGCGAGCCAACGTGTAGCCCTGGACGCGATCGTCCTGAATGGAAGTGAGGCTCCACGGAATGACGGTCTCGGGGATAGTTGGATCTGTGGCCGCGCTGTTTACCATGGGCAATTCGGCGCGCAGCGAGACGCGCAAAGCGATATGCGTGGAATCGGCGTTGACCGAACTGAACAGCGCCCAGACCTTTTCGTCGTAGACCATCTTGACGATTTCGTTGCTCGATGCGCCCCAGGTGGCGGCATCGTTGTGGACCAGAAGCTTGAAGAGTTTGCCGCCGTAGCCGCCGCGGGCGTTGCTCTCGTTGACGGCCATTTCGGCGCCGTGAAGCATGGCGGAGCCGAGCGCGATGTCCTTGTTGTCGCGAATCGGGCCGAGGAAGGCGATAGGGACTTCGGCGACGTCGGAGACCTTAGGGGTAGCGGCGTCCCGCGCCGCACCGTTGTACTCGGGGGTCGTCGTGTAATTCGTATAGTACGGCTCGGTGAACCGCGAGTACGGCCGCATGTCCTCGGGCTCGTTGGCGTAGGGCGTATTCGTCCGGTTGGGCGGCGCGGGCGGATTGGCGCCGCAGGAGCATGTTCCAGTCTGCCCCGAAGCGGCCGCGGCAAAGAGCGCGGCCACCGAGACCACAGCCAATACTCGCAGGAACCTGTCAGTGGATTGACCGAGTGATGTTGTGCGTGTGCGAGGCTCCGCTCCCTGACGGTCGCGGCTCGGCTCGCAGCCTCTGACCAAGCCGGGCCCAGAGGGCGCCCCGTAAGGGAGCGGTTTGCGGATCACGCCGAACCAAACGGTCATGGCGCTAGTCCTCCTTGAGCGGAATGAACATGGCGATCGCCTCGATTTCGATCAGCAGATCGGGGCGGCAGAGGATGGCCTGAATCCCCGTCAACGCCGGCAGCGGGTTCAGTTCCCGCTCGCTATAGAAGGCCGTGCGCTCCTCGTTGAAGGCCTCGTAATCGCGCTCGATGTCGCGCAGGTAACAAGTGGTCCGCACGATGTCTTTCCAGGTGGCTCCCTCGGCCGCCAGCAATTCCGTGATGTTGCGGAACGTGCGTCGTGTCTGCGCGCGGAAATCGCCCACGTGGATCGTGGCGCCGAGCTCGTCGACGCTGGCCGTGCCGGAGATGAGAAGAATAACCAGACCATTCAGATCGATGCGCAAACCGCGCGAAAAAGAGCTCGGTTTGGCGTAGTCATAGGCTTCATTGAGCACGCTCAAAGCGGTCATCGCCTTGCGCGAAACCTGTTTCACGCCACCGATGCATTCCAGAGCTTCCTGCACGTTCATTTCCTGGGTTCCCCCGATTGAATTCGAATTCCGTGGCTCAGGCCTTTGGCCGTGGCCACCCAAATATCGTCATTTTGAAAATCGACGCCAAACGTATAGTTGTGCGCCGGAGCCGTATCCACGGCCACTGGAGTGACTTTCCCTTGCGCGTCGCGCACCAGCATTTCGGGCTTGCGCGTGTCGAGAGCCGGCCGGTAGACGGCCCAGTTCTCGCCGTCGTAATAAGCCAGACCCTTGTCAGTCGAGAACCAGGTCCGGTTTCCGTCCAGCGTTTTCACTTGATTCAGAAAGTTACTCGGCAAGCCGCTATCCTTATCCAGAAAGTTCTTCCAGTTCCGCCCGTCATACCGGCTCGCGCCGAAGTAAGTCGCCACCCAGAGAATCTTATTCACATAACTCACCGACGTCGTAATCTCGTGGATGAGCCCCTGATCCTTGTAGAGGACGATCTCGGTCTCTCCGTCCGGATCGTCGTAGTTCTTCCAGCGGCCGGTTTTTACATCATACTCCAGAACGCCTCCGCCCCAGACGGCGTAGTAGACCTTGTCTTCGGCGGCCGTCACCGCGTACGTCCAAATCTCGTACATCGGCGTATTGCGCTCGTTGTACAGGCTCCACTCGCCGGTACGGGTGTTCAGGCGGCTTCCCCCGGCGGCCGTGGCCGCCCAGACGTAATCGCCAAAAGCGCTTACGCCGTAGACCACGTCGTTGGCAAGTCCGCTGTTTAATTGGGTGAAGGTATCGAAACGCCCCGCCGAATAACGGCTGAGTCCGCCCATGGTGGCCGCCCACACGTCGTGGGTCTTCTTGTCGAGCGTCACGGAGAGCACGGCGCGGTGGGCCAGGCCGTCGGCGGGAGTGAAGACCCGCCACTTGCCCTTCTCGTAGAGCGCGAGGCCGTTGTCCGTGCCGGCCCATATGCGGTCTCCATCCACGCAAACGCTGTAAACGCGGTTGTCCGGGAGCCCCTGCCCGGTGGTGAAATTCTCCCAGCGGTACCCTGGGGAGGGAGCCCGTTCCGCCCTGCGCGTAAGCTAAACAGCAAGCGAAAGCCGCGGCGATGATCGCTCGTTTCATAGCGTCTTTAAGTACTCGATGAGATCGTTCAGCTCATCCTTGACCAGGTCGTTACTTACTCCGTGTTTGTCATTCGGGTTATACACGGTCCAAATCTCTTCCAGCGTGCGGGCCGAACCATCGTGAAGATAGGGGGCGCTGTAGACGACGTTAGTCAGTTGTGGAACGTCGATCATGGGAGAGCGGTCAGTCGCCTTACCCGTGCCGACATCCGCCAACTGCTGATTTGTGTAATACGGACCCGAGTGACAGACGAAGCATTGATTACCGGCTGGGATCGGCGTACCGTCTTTTTTGGTAGTGCGCTCGAAGATGGCCTTTCCCCGCTCCTGCGCGGGCGACAATTCGCCGTTCGGAAGCCGATGCCGGTTGGGCCGCAGAGGGATGGCGACTATGTAGCGCACCAGATCTTCCAGATCGTCGCCGCGCAACCCTTGCGAACGGAAAAAGAAGCGTTCGGTTCTCGGGCCGCACTCGGTCTGCAGGTCGGGGTTGCCGCCGTTCCACTTGTATGGCGCGGTGCCGCCGATGTCTTCAAGCTGGCGGTTGTCCACGATATCCACGCCGAAGCCGTCCGGTTCGAGATCCCATTGCAGGCCGTCGAAGGTGGAATCCAGATGACAGTTGGCGCAGCCGAACTGATGGTTCCACGAGAACCTGGACGTGTAGAACAAGCGCTCGCCGCGGCGCTCGGCGGTGAGCACGGTGGAGCCGCCGAGCGAGATAGTTCCAGTTACCTCGGCGCGCGCGGTGTTCAACACCGACACCGTGTCGTCCAGGCGGTTCGCAACGTAGAGCGTGGCGCCGTCGGGCGAAAGCGCGACGCTCCGCGGATTGCGCCCAACCGGAACGCGAGCCACCATGTACTTCGCCGCGGCGGAAAGATCGTTCGCCAGACGCGGCGCTTCCGGAGAGCGCGCGGCGGCGAGCATCTTCCGCAAGTCCACAATGCCGACCTCGTCGGAGCCACTGGCGGAAACGTAAAGCCGCGATTTATCCGGGGCCATCGCCACGCCGAAAGGTACGGAGAAGAAGCTCTCGATTTCGTCAAGCGGCAGTTGAACCACTCCGCCCACGTCTTCTCCAAACAGCGCTACGGAGTGGCCGAAGACCCACCCGTGCTCCACGTGGGCAAGCGGAATCAGGTTCTTGGGACGTAACTGGGTAGCGACGCCCAACCGGCCGTCGCGCGACAAGGCGACGTGGAACACGCCGCTGACGTTCTTGAGCGGAAGGCGCGCGCCAACGATCCGATGCTCCGCATCGATCTGGGTGATCTCGGACAGCGGCTCCGTGCGCCACGCGCCCGGATTGGCGTAGATGTGAGTGACAAAGATACTGGAGCTGTCCGCGGAGGCCGTTACATAACTTGCGCCGCGGCCCGCGCTCAGGCGGCGCGCATCCTCGCCGGTCGCAAGGTCGATGACGGAAACATCGTTGCCGATGCGGTTGGCTACGTACAGGGCGTTGCGCTTGCTATCGAGCGCAACGCCAGTAGGCTCGAAGCCCGCGGGCAGAGTGCGCAAAGCCTTCATCGCGCCCGTATCGATCTCGGTCACCGAATCCGACCACGAGTTCGTCACCCAGACGCGCGATCCATCCGGATTGATGGCCACGCCGCGGGGCTTATCCCCAACGCCGACGCGCCCGATTACGGATTTCGCGGCGGTATCGACGATGGCGAGCTCGTTCGTCCCCGTGCAGACTACGTACAGCCTTTTGCCATCGGGCGAGAGGACCATGTCATCGGGACTGGGATACTTGAAATCGGCCGGCGCGCCGGATTGCCCGGCCAAGCAGCGCCGCCACGCAAGCGAACCCGGCGATGGTCCCGAGACGCTTCATCTACTTCTCCGTCACCGCGAGCACCCGATCGGCGGCGACGTTTTCGACAGTCTGCTTGATTCCGCTGGGCCAATTCACGACCACCGTCGCCTTGGTGTTGGCCGCCAGCCCGAAATGCAGACGCCAATCGTCCTGGCCGAGATAACCGGAACCGGCCACCCGCTCCGCGCGCTGCGTCACGCCGCCCGCGGTGACTTCGACCTTGGCGCCGATGCCGTCGCGATTGCTCTTGGTCCCCACCAGCCGCACCATGAGCCAGTGCCCGGGGTTGGCGGTTACATTGTGCAGCAACTGTCCCGCGGAGCCGAGGTTGTTGACGAAGGCGTCCATGCGGCCGTCGTTATCGTAATCCGCGAAGCAGGCGCCGCGCGCCACGGTCTTCACGTCGAAGTACGGGCCCGCCTGAGTGGATACATCCTCGAACTTACCGCCGCCGAGGTTTCTGAAAAGCGAGTGTTCCTGTGGAATCAAGTGAATCAACCCGCCGTGGAAAATCAGAATGTCCCTCCACCCGTCGTTGTCGAAATCGAATGCGCCGCTTCCCCAGCTTGTGTATTGGGCGGTCCATTGGGCGATGCCGGCCTGTTGCGTCACGTCTTTGTATGGCAGCTTTCCGTTGTACTTGAGGAGGCGGTTGTACTTGGAATCGGTCACCCACAGGTCCATCATCCCGTCGTGAGTCATGTCGAAGAAGACGGGGCCCATTGCGGAGGTGGATTCGCCGTTCTGGCCGAAGGCCGCCCCGGCGTCCAGCGCGATTTCCTCGAACGCGCCGTCATGCTTGTTATGGAAAAGGAAGTTCTCGGTCTTGTCGTTGGCCACATAGATATCCGGGTAGCCATCGCCATCGAAATCCGCCGCGGTCGCTCCCATGGTGCGTCCGGTATAGGCCGCAATGCCGGACTTTTCGCTCACGTCGGTGAACGTTCCGTGGCACGTGTTATGGAACAGCAGGTTGGTGTCACCCGCGTAGTCAAGCGGACCGGGGTAGTTATCCGCCGCGTAGTAAGAGCGGTAAGTGGGATCGAACTTCACATACCGGCCAATGAATAAGTCCACGCAACCGTCGCGATCGTAATCGAGCCACGCCGAACCGAGCGGCCAGCCTTTCACTTCACCGAGGCCGGCTTTGACGGTAACGTCCTCGAAGGTTCCATTTCCCTTGTTGCGGTACAGGTTCACATGGCCGTAACTGAGCACGAGTAAGTCGGTGTAGCCGTCGTTATCGTAATCGGCGGCGATGGCCGCGAAGCTGAAGCCGTCGCCGGCAAGCCCCGCCTGGTCCGTCACGTCGGTGAACTTGCCGTTGCCGTCGTTGCGGTAGAGGTGGTTGTGCGGCGGCGGATCGGGGGCTTTCTTCAGCGGGTACGGATGCATCCCGGCTTCAAGCGGCCGGCCGCTCGCGACGAAAAGATCCGGTCTCCCGTCGTTGTTGAAGTCGAACCAGACCGCGCCGCCACCGGTGCTTTCAAGCAACGAGCCCAGCTTTTCGGCGCCGAAGGAATGCGTGAAGTGGATGCCCGCCTGCGCGGCGACTTCTTCAAATTTAATCGGCCCCTTGGCGGGATCGGCCGAGAAAGCAAGGCACGCAGCCGCCAGGAGCGCCAGGGATAAGAGCCATTTCCGATGCGTCATTGCGTTTGTCCGGCCTCCCCCAACAACTTATAAGGAACAATCGTCTTGTTCAGAATTTCGGGAACCTTGTTCTCGGGCGATCGCTCCGGCCCCGCATGGCATCCCACGCACACGCGCTGCTCACTGGGGCGCATCCAGAACCACTCGCGCTCGGCCCGCACCGTGCGGCCGGCTGCATCGAGCAGTTCGATACGCAGCGGCTTATCGGCCGGAACCTGAATGTAGAACGACCCGTCGCGCTCCACCGGAGCCTGCCCCAGCGCAACGGTCGCGCCATTGGGCCCACTCGTGTAAACCCGAACGGCGCTCACAGGTTCCGCGATAGGCGTTTTCGAGTCCCTTGCGTTGAGGCACAAGAGATTTCCGTTGGTGCGCGTAGTCACCATCGCGGAAGGAAAGTCGCGCGGCGGAACGCGCTGGGCCACAATGACAGGCTCGACGGCGCTCGCCTTCTCGGACCGTTCCAGATCGGACTGCCGACCGCTCGCGCGCGTCCATGCGACCAGCGAGTAGGACGCGCTTGCGTTGGCGCGAAGCGCGATCAGCCAGTTTCCAGGAGCGATCTCGGCGACCGGTCCGGCCGGCTCGCCCTTGGGCTGTTGCGGTATTGCGGTCTGCGTAGCCAGCGCCGATACGAATTCCGCGATGCGTCCCCCGCTAGTGAAGATCACGCTGCCATCGGGAAGCTGGCGCCCGCCGGAACGGTCCGGGCCGTGATCGCAACGCAGCGATTCCACTCCCGTGCCATCGGGATAGACGGTGTACAACTCGCGCACGCCCGATGCGCCGGCGTTCTCGAACAGGATGCGGGCGTCGCGCAGCACATCGTCAGTCAGACGCCAGCCCGGGCCGTAGCTCAACTGGGTCGCCTTGCCGCCCGCAAGCGGCATGATCTCGACATCCGACCCGCGCGCCGCGAAACGCGTGTAGACCACCAAATTCGGCGGAACGTAGAGCGGACGCACGCAATCGGAGTCGCAGGACGCGATCTGCCTCGGCTCGCCGCCGGAGAGCGCGACTTCCCAGATCTGCCAGTGCGCCTGCGCTTCGCGTTTCCCGGCAAAGATGGCCTTCCGGCCGTCGAAGGCAACCACCGCGTCGGCCGTGGCATAGAAGCCTGTGGCCAGGGGCCGCCGTCTCTGCCCGTCAACGTAAATCAGAGTCGAGCCCGAGGGGAAACGGTCTTTCCCGGAAAGCCAGGCTTGAGGATCGTATTTCGGAGCCCAAGTGAAGATATACGCGGGCGTGCGGGGCGAGTCAGCCGCGGCTGCCCACACGAGCGCGACGACGCCAGCCGCCGCGAATGCACCTCGAAATCCCCACCGAAACGAAGCCATCATCCACCGTACTCTCTTCATTTTGCAGTTAAACAGGTCTGCATATCAGTAGTGCAAACATACTAGCGGGGGCTTGCCGGCCTTCCGGAGCGGCCGAATTGTACTGCGTTTTTGGGTTCGATGATTCGGTATGGTTCTTTATTTTCAACGACATGCTGGGTTCGTTTCGCACGCACGGGCGCCTCGGGCGGGTTCGTTTTCCGGTGAAAACGGGGCTGGTGGGCAGAGGCGTTCCTTCGGAAATGCGTAAGTTCGATTACCTGCTTTCCTTTGTTTTCAACAGCTTGCTGGGTTCGTTTCGCACCCACGGGCACCGCGGGCGGTTTCGTTTGGCGGCGCGCACTGGCCTTATGGGCAGGGGAGCTCGTTTCGTACTCCAGCGGAGCGCTGGGGCTTGAAGACGGGGTGGCGAGCGCCGCCAGAGTTCGGTTCCCTGGGTTATTCATTGGTTTCAACAACTTCCTGGTCTCAGTTCGGCTACACGGAAAGCATGGGTACGGCCTGACGCGGCGTGCACGGTTGTGTTCATGATCGGCGCTGGGAGAGGCCAAGCCCAAGACCCACAATCACTTCAGCTTCCCGGCGTATTGGTTGCGGCTCGGAAGGTCGAGAACGGCTCGCGGACTACAGCCGCCGATGGGCGGACCGCCCGCACTCAGGATAGCACGGCGTCCATGGAGCGTTGACTGTAAGCCCTTTGAAATCAGCGGACAATGGGCTGTGTTTGGCTGGTACGGATTTGTGGGGCAACCAGTTTTCGCGGGTACGAGCTGCTGGTTCTCGAACCATGAATACGACCCTATGATGTGGCTGAACATCGCCGTTTTGAGGTTGCGAGACATGCTCTGGAATGGCTGCTCGATGGCTGTCCGTCAGATTGAGATCGCGAGTTGCGGGAGGCTGGGCGGCTTGAGGGGAGCAGTCGCCGAGCGATCAGATTAAGCGGGCCGATCTGGCGGCGGCTTGCCTGATAAGATAATGACGTATGGCCCAAATGAACTTGACGGCCGTGTTCATGAAAGTGCCCGAGGGATACATCGGGTTCGTCGAGGAACTGCCCGGCGCGAATACTCAGGGCGAAACCCTGGAAGATGCGCGCGCGAACCTGAATGAAGCCGTCGCTATGGTTGTGGATGCGAACCGCGCTTTGTCCGCCGAGTCTGTAGACGGAGCCGAGGTCATTCGGGAAAACCTAATTCTACCCGCCGCATGAAACGGATCGACCCGATCCGGCATCTGGAACGCCACGGGTGCCAGTTCCTGCGCCAGGGAAGCAACCACGCGGTCTACGTGAATCGCAAGACGCGCAGATCTTCCGCGATTCCGCGGCATCGTGAGGTGAACGATTTCCTCGCCCGGAAGATCTGTGACGATCTCCTGGTTCCGCGGCCTTAGATCTCGGAACGCAAAGGAACCTCACTGTCCGTTTCCGGCCGTGGAACGTCCCCTCTGTCCGGGTGGACGGAACAGTGTAGGACTGCCTCCGATAACCTTGTTTCACTCGCCGTTACCGGACAGAACAGAACGCCTCCCGACGCCTGTGTCACACGGCGTGCGCGAAAGAACAACGTAGAGGCAGCACTGCCAAACCGTCAACACACGCCAGCCACCCTTTCCGTTCAGTCAGTCAGCCTGCATCTACACGGCCTTAACAGTCGTCTCTTCATCTTCTTCTGCGAATAGGGTGTCCGGGAACGCATCTGTTTCGGGACGAAGCGTCTCTCCGGATTGCGCAGCCTTCAACCGGATAGCAGCACTCTCTCGGAATTGCCTTGCCTCAGCGAGTTTCGTGAATTCCAGCTTAACGCCCTGCGTCGTCGCGAACGCAGCAATTTCATCTAGCCTGGCTCTGAAGAACTCTTTTCGCGGATTCACTAAATTCATGCGGCCAGATGAGAACTCGCGATGAAACGCACTTTCGAGGACGGGAGCATCTTCGGAAAATATCATGGCGTGGATGTCAAATCCAAACGGCACGGATGCACCGCCAAGTTCCTGAACTCGATCTGCCGGGTCTAATCTCCGCGTCATTCCGATCTTGTACACGTCCTCTCCGAAGGAACCGATATTGGAAATCACATACACGTGGCCCATGCGAGTTAATTGAGCCATTGACACCGCTTGGTCTTGCTTCGCTTGAGCGTCTGCCATCTTCACTTCAAGCTCATTCACCTTCTCTTGAATGGCGAGTGCGTGTTCCCCAGATGCCTTTTGCAATTCGGCCCTTGCCGCCTGTAGGGCTTTATCCGCTCGCAGTTTCTCAGCAGCGGCTTCCCTCTGCGCCCTCTCAAATTCTCGCTGGGCTTGTTCCTCCTCGCGCATCTGTTCTCGAATAGCTCTTTGCTCCTCCTTTTCCTCTTGCTTCTTTACCTCGAACTCATGCGTCAGACGGAGTTCTGCGAGGCAAAGCTCTAGATACGCAGGTGTGATCGTCACGTAATCCCCGAGCACGTTGAGAGCGTCGTAAGCCTTACGAATTCGCTCCTCCATGCGAGTGACGTTGTTCCACTTTACCTTTGCAGTCGCAGCATCGCACTCGCCATTGAACGCTCTCAAGATAAGCTTTTGCCTTCTCTTTTGGACTGCAATTTGTTCAACCTTCGTCGCGGCGGTCCCATTGCGGATGGCAGATTTCTTCCACTCGTAGACCTTGTCTAGCTCAGCCTTGTATTTATCGGCAGTCTCGAAAGAGTACTGGGGCTTGTAGACCCCGAATGACATATCCTCAGACAAGTCCTCCAATAGTGAGATTTCATGTTTCATCCGGTCATAAACTGCCTTGGCTTGGGCGTAGCTGTTGCCGAGGCTCGCGGCTTTCATCTTCGCCTGTTCAATCTCGGATAATACGTTCGAGTGTTCGTTTTCCAATTCCTTCCGCACACGGGCGGCCTCATCCTGTATAGAAAGCACCGGACTGAAGCGTTTGGTTAGCGCAGCGCACCTCGCCGCAAAATAAGCTGCGGTCGCCATCGCCGCAATAGCGAGGAAGATGCTCAAATACAGTTCCATTGCAATCGTCCCCTATGCTGAAACCTTGTTCGTCGGTGGCGCAATTTTCGCGATGATGAGGAGAAGCCGACGATTGCGCGTGAGAACCTGAAAATCAGCAGAATTTTCCTTGCGCCGCAATCGTATCAGATAGCACATGGTTATGAAGGTAGTTCCCCCGTGATGCGGCACGAGAAATGGTGGCGTTACCGGACAGACGCTGCCGCGCGTTCGCGGCTGGATAACGCGCGACTCGGAGATGGGTCTGTCAGGCAGGGGCCGGCCCGATGGACTGGTAACGGCAGACGCCTTTGTATTCGCCCGGGGGCTTCGCCTTGTAGGCTGGTTGATCCCGTCGTCGCAATCGGCTATTTGTGCAATCCAGGCTCCGCCAGAGCATTCTTACGAGCCCCTAGCCGCCGATCCGAGAGCGCTCAGCGAGGGGCGATGCGCCGAGCGAGGTCTACAGGCGCGTGAATCGTGCACGTATCGCGGCCATGGAGCCGGCGGCTAGCGCCTGTCAAGAAACAAGATTGCCATCTACGAGGCACGATCAGCAGCGTGGCGCGCGCTTCAGCGTGCTGCTGCGGGCTTCAGCCCACGGTTTCGCGGCACTACGAAGATGTCGAGCTGAAGCTCGCCACGGCACCCTGAAGCGTGCGCCACGACGGCCGGTGGCAATGTTATTTCTTGACGAGACCTTAGCCTTTCGGTGGCGCGGCAGTGCGCGGCGCTTGCTCGGAGTTTTGGCGCGGCGGCGCGGGTAGATTTGGAAGTCGTTCCTCCGCTCACCCGGCGCTTCGGAGTTTCCACCGGAGGCTCGCATCCAGGAGCGCCGGTTTGTGGCGGTCGGGCGTCCACTCTCGAAGACGCGACCAAGCCGGCCTACGGCCGGTACGCCGGCTGATAGCCAGCGGCAGACAGGATTGTTTCTTGGCCCCGCGGCGGGGCAGTGATCCGTATGAAAATATTGGCGGTCGCGTCGGCAGTCAAGGTTGTGGCAGGCAATGGATACGGCGAGGCCGTAGGATTGTTTGATCTGGGACCGCGGAACGAAGAGATGATTGGGAGTCCTGGTGATCGTGCCGGGAGAGCCCGTGAGGGTGACTGTGATTCAACTACCGGTCCTCTGCTGACGTCGACCACCAGGAGGATCGATTATGGAACCAGTGTATCGCTGCCTGAGCGGCATCGATGTACACAAGAAGATGCTTGCGGTGGTGGTCCGGGGCGAAGCGAACGGCGAGGTTCATTACGAGAAGCGGCAGTTCGGCGCGACGCGGCGCGAGATCGAGCACTTGGCGGCGTGGCTGCAGGAACGGCGCGTGAGCGAAGTGGTGATGGAATCGACCGCGCAGTATTGGCGGCCGGTGTGGTACGGGCTGGAGCGGCACTTCCAGTTGCACCTGACGCATCCGCTGAAGACGAAGGCGCCGCGGGGCCGGAAGACGGATTTTCGAGACGCGCAACGGTTGGCCAACCGTTGGGCATCCGGGGATTTGGCAGCGAGTTTTATCCCGGGCGCGGAAGAGAGAAGTTGGCGCTGGCTGACGCGCACCCGAGTTCAGATCAAGCGCCAGATGAACGTGATCCGGAACCATGTGGAAGGGTTGCTGGAGCAAGGCGGGATCAAGCTCGCGGCGGTGGCCAGCGATGTATTCGGGGTGAGCGGCTGGGCGATGCTGCAGCGCATCGTGGCGGGCGAGACGGATATCGCGGCATTGGCCGGCGAGGCGCGGGGAAGTTTACGCAAGAAGAAGGCGGAGTTGGAGGAGGCGCTGACCGGGCAACTGGAGCCGGTGTACCGGCTGTTGCTCCGGCAGAAGATGGACCAGGTGGAGTTGCTGCGCCAGCAGATCGAAGAGATCAACACGCTCGTAGCGGCGGCGATGCGGGATCATCTGGCGACGCTGGTGCGATTGACCAAGGTTCCCGGCGTGGATTTGTATGCTGCCCAGGAGTTATTGGCCGAGATCGGGCCAACCGCTGCGACCTTCGCCAGCCCGGAACAATTGGCTTCCTGGATCGGAGTCTGCCCAGGCCGTCAGCAATCGGCCGGGGTCTGCTACAGCACCCGCTCGCCCAAAGGGAACCGGTATCTGCGGCGACTCCTATGCCAGATCTCGTGGGCGGCCGTGCATGCCAAGGACACGTTCTTTGCGGGGCTGTTTGGGCGACTAAAGACCAGACTGGGAGGCAAAGGCGCAGCCTGGGCCGCAGCGCACCGGATTACCAAAGTGATCTGGCTGCTCTTGCACGAAGGCGTCGAGTACCAGGAGAAAGGCACCGCACCGGCGAACCCCCGGACACTGGCTCGCAAGTGCCTGCGATTGCAGCGCGAATGCGCACGAGCCGGCTTCGACCTGCAGATCCTTCTCGCCCGGCCAGCCGTTGCGACAGCGTAGGATTTTCGAGGGTGTCCGCCCCACTCGGAACGGGCGTCTTCATTTCCTTTGGCGGGCCGCAGGAGCTCCATCGCCCGGCTGACCGCTCCGTTGGCACTCGCGGCACGGAAACGGTGGCTACGGCCGGGCGCTCTTTTTTCCGATGGCTATGAGAGACACGGCCGGCCATGGCAAGAACCGGTCCATGCGCCGCCAGAGCCAGACGAAATGGTCAAACAGCCAGAGTTGCAGCCTGCCGAATCCCTTTCGTTTGAGCCACCGGCCGTTCAGCCTCCAGCCGAAACGGGTAACCCGGTTGAATTGCAGCATCTCTTCGACAACGAAATCCGCCTGCCGCATTTTGGAACGCAACTCATCCGCGGAATAGCGCCTATGGTGCCCCAAGACGGCATCGAGCGTTCCGTAGACGTCTTGATCCTGCGGAACCAGAACCACCGCCCGGCCACCGGGGGCGAGAGCGTTCCACATGTTCTTCAGGCCGGTTCCATCCTCTTCGATGTGCTCCAGGACGTTGAGGCACACCACGGTATCGAAAGCCCCTTCGAACTTCGCGAAGTCCGCGGGTTCGGATAAATCGCAGCGGGCGATGCGGACATTCGGCCGGTTCTGAAAGCGGACCGCCAGGCGCGCCAGGTGCTCGTGGTCGATATCCGTCGCCGTATACGATTTTCCGCTCGGGCAGAGAAGCTGCGTCAGGCTGCCTACGCCCGCGCCGATTTCGAGGACGTTCCGTCCGACAAATCCGCGAACCGCCGACGCCATCCATGCGTTGAATCGAGGCGTCCGGGCCAGAGCGTCAAGAATGCGGGCGCCGCGGTCCAGATAGATGTCGCGCCGCAAGCCGAAGCTGACGATGCTCCACAGCGTCCGCAACGCGTCCGAGCGTTTGATCTTCTTCCCTTCGGCGTACGTGCGCCCGCGATAGCTGATGGGGGCTTCGAAGAGCGCCACACCGCGCTGCGCCAGCTTGATGGCCAACTCCGGCTCGATGCCGAATCCGTCGCTTCGGAGCGGAATCGACCGGATCAGCGAAAGCCGGAACGCCTTGTACCCCGTAGACATGTCCGTGAGGTTCAGATCCGCCACGGCGTTGCAGCACGTCGTCAGGATGCGATTCGCGAGCGAATGCCAAAAATAGAGAACGCGCCGTTCGCCGGCTACCATGAAGCGCGAACCGAAAACAGCGTCCGCGTATCCGTTGAGCAGAGGACGAAGCACGTTGGGCAAATCGTTCGGGTTGTATTCGAGGTCGCTATCCTGAATCACCGCGAATTCGCCCGTCGCGTGCGCTATGGCCGTGCGGATGGCCGCTCCCTTGCCGCGATTCTCGGCGTGTTTCACGCACAGCAACCGGCCGGCGTGGCGCTCGGCAAGCTCAATCAACGCTTCAGCGGAGCCATCGGTCGATCCGTCATCGACGGCCACGATCTCGGTTTCGAAATCGCTCCCGAAGCCAACCGCGAACACCCGCTCGATCACGGTGGCGACGTACTCCACCTCGTTGTAAACGGGCATCAGAATCGAGATTCTGGTCATACCGAATCGGGGACGCTCCGCTGACGCCGGCATTGCGAAAACACAAGGACAACCGCAAGCGCGAGCGCGCCCACGGCGACGATGGCGGCCAGAGCCAGAACGAGCCGCGGTGGGCCAAGCATCACCGGATACGAATCGTTGAGGATAGCAGACCAGTTCTTCCGATACCACGAGACCAACGGAAGCAGGACCGCGCGGCTTTCCATGTTGCCGGCGTAGAGCGGGATCAGCTTCGCCCAGTACGTAGCGCAGATGATGTAACACGACCATGCCACCAGCCATGCGGCGATCGCTCTTCCCGCCGCGCCGGCGCGCGCAAGACCGGCAAAGAGAAGCGCCAGCAGCACGGGAACGGCCGCTTCGATCTGCCACGGCGTGGCCGTGCGCGCCGCTCCATGGCTGGTCCAAAAGGCCACGGTGGCGGAATAGAGCAGCGACGCGCCATAGAGCGCCAGGCCTGAGATAACGAGCAGTTCGGCGCCGGCGATTCGCCTGCGGCGCACCGCATCGGCGGCGTAGACAATGGCGGCGGCGAAGATCCCCCACAGAATCATCGACAGCGCGCCGGCCGAGAAACTGCGATAGGAATTGTTTCCCGTCCACAGGCTCGCGAAGGCCATATCCTTCAGCGCTTGAAGCCACGGCAGACGGAAAAACGCGGCCATGAGAGCCGGCCAGTTCGTGCCGCCGTTGGTCCACTGCACGCCATCCAGGTTTTTGTAGAGGAGCAGGTTGCGCGCGTACCAAGGCGCGGCTCCGGCAAACAGTATCGAGCAGAAGAGCGCCACCCTGCGCCAGCGCATCCATCCTCTAATGCCCAGCGCCGCGAACACCCCGACGACGAGCGGGACCATGGCCAGAAAATACGCCTTCGTGAGCAGCCCCGCGACAGCCGCGAGCGATAGCAGCAGGCCGTTGCGGAATGTGGGGCTTTTCCAAACGGCTGCCGCGCGGTCGAACAATGCCAGCAGCAGCGGCGCCGCGAGCCAATCGTTCGAGACGTGGGCCGTAGTAGCGTAAAACATCTGGCCCGCGAGGACCATGAAAATCAGTGGAGCTTCCAGGCGTCCCGGAACTCCAAGGCCGCGAGCAAGAGAAAGCAATAGCAGCGCCGTCGCCACGGAAGCGAAGATGCCGCAGATCAGCCGAAGCAGCCACACTCGCGCAAGCAGGCTGGCGGAAGCGAGCAGGCGGTCGAAGGGCGCAAGCAGCAGGTATGCGAGCGGGGCCTGCTGCGCTTCATAGTTCACGCAATCGACAATGCGGTAGCCGCGCGGCAGGCGCTGCAATTGCTCACGCAATGTTTCCTTCTCCACGGCGGGCATCCGGAAATAGTCCTCGAACGTAATCACCCCGGGCAGATTCCGTTTGACCACGTAGCTACCGGGCGCCACGCGAAGCGAAACGATCACTTCGTCCGAAAGAGACGCTTTGCCAAAGACCGGCATGGTTCGCAGCTCGGAAAGCTGCTGCACGTAGCCGTAGTGAAATGGCTCGTCAAAACCCTCCCACAACGGCATGAGCGAGGCGTAAAGAACCGCGTTCAGCGCGCCGAACGCAAGGAGAGCGACGCGCAGCGCGAGCGGACTGCGGGCGAGGCTCTTGTGCGAGGTCAGGCGTTCGGATCCAGGCGCCATTTGATCCGAGTGTAAGCGATCCGGAAACCCTGGCGCCGTGTGGGGCCAGCCGTCTTCAGCATCGGCCCCCAAAAACGGTCATAATATGATCGGAAGGCGTGTGTGAGCCTATGATCCATGAAGTGAAGGACCTCTCGCCGGACCAGAAGTTGGCAGTCGAAAGCCTCCTTGGACGGCCCGTGTCGGAGCGGGAGACTGTGAGCGTGCAGGCGTTCCAACCGCCCGCCGTCTCCGTTCATCGGCGCCAGGAGATTGCCGACGCTCTTCGTCGCTACTTTGTCGAGGTGGACGCGAAACGCCAGCCCGTTTCCGCCGACGCGGCCAGCGAAATTATCGACGAGGCTATGCGGGACAGCCGCCCTGGCTACCGCCCACGCCAGTGAGGATCGTCCTCGACACCACTATTCTTGTCCGCGCGAATGAGAGTTCCCAAGGACTCGCCCGTCAGCTCTTACTCGATATCGTCACCAGCCGGCACACCCTACTGCTCTGCAACGAGATACTGCATGAATTGGCGAGAGTCCTTCGGTACCCCAGACTGCAAGCCCTTCATGGCTTGCCGGAGTCCCGAGTCTACGACTACATCGGCTTCCTTCGCGAGGTATCCCAACTGGTGACGCTGAATCCGGTGTTGAGCGTACCAATCCGGGATGTCAACGATATAGTTGTTGTCCAGGCGGCGGTGATCGGTGAGGCGGATGTCATCTGCACCACCGACGCGGACTTCTACGATCGGCGCATCGCCCGGTTCCTTGCGAAGGTTGGGATCGCAGTTATGGACGACCTGATGCTCATGCGGAAAATGCGGGATTAGATGCTTGTACATGAGGGTCTTCGCCGATCCGTAGCGCCGCTGGCAAAGCCGCGGCGGATAGCCGTAAATCGGCCGTCACGGCGACTGGACTGCAAGCCGGCGCCAGTACGGCGCGGGACTTATACGTTCAAGAAACGGTGCGCTGCGGATCTCACGGTGGGCCGAGCGTTCATTCGGAACCCCGTTCAAGATCCAGGGCGAACGCCAATGCGCCCTTGAGCCGCGACATGATCTCCGCGGAGAGCCCGCCAATCTCGCGCTCATGACGCACGGTTGGCAGAGATCCCAATCCCTGAACATTGGCTACCGATTCGCGATCAAGGAACGGAAGCCGCGGCAGTGGCACTTCATACCGGACTGTTTCTCCGCTGGGTGGTGAGAGGCCCATACAAAACGAGAGATCGCGGCGGGTCCGGGTCCTGGCGGGAGACGATGACGACGGGGCGCGTCTTAGCGGCGAGTCCCAGGTCCGCAAGCCAAATCTCGCCGGGCTGAGGGTTCATCGAGCAGGTCGAGGACCTCCTGTTCGGCGGCGCGTGAGCGCGCGATATCGAGGATGTCGTGATCGGCTACCGCTATGACCTCGGCGATGCGCTCCCTGGCATCTGCCGCCGTCTCCGGTTTCCACTCGCGCAATCGCGCGTCTAGCTTCTCCGCCAAGGCGTCCACGATGGTCTCCTCCCCTCGTTCCTAGTTTAGCGCCATGAGTCCCAGCCATGCTCGCTGCTGCATAGCCCGGGGGCCCGAAAGGCGCTAAAGCACGGCATTCGATGGGATGGCGACAAATCGCCAAAGTGGATTCGGACACCTAGCGGGAGTTTATTAAGGCGGGGCGCCGAGGGGTAGGTAGGCCATTTTGAATCAATAACGTAGGTGCCTCTTTCCGTATATACGACGGAACTCTAAATCTGCGGCCGAAGAGCGCCCAGCGTCTGTCCCAAGTTTTCCAGAGCCGGATCGATTTCCTCCGTCTGTTCGCGGACCCGCGGCCGTCCCGCGCGGCCGGTATGTTCGACAATGCGGCACTGGCGAATCCGCGCCAACTGCGCGAGCAGATTCCGGGCGCCGCCGGCAAATCCGGCGTCGCGATGCGCTCGCCACCATAACAAGCGCACGAGCAAGTACGCAGTGACGCACATGAATGCGTGCACATGCAGTTTCTGATCGGTCCAGTGAAATTGCGGACGTGTGGACAGCATAGCGGGGTCTTTGAGATCGCGAAAGGCGGCCTCCACGCGAGACTGTCCACGATAGGCTTCCACAATCTGTGCGGTGGTCCATTCGCTGCGGTCGGTGATCAACACGCGTAATCCAAAATAGTGGTGGAGGAGCCGCCGGTACTCTTCCAGATCGCTCCAACTGCGCACCTGCGTGCAGCCTTGTTCGTTGCTCCGGACTTCGTAGCGGACCAAGGTGCGCAGGTATTGGCGGCCGCAGATTTGTGCCAGCTTCCGACGCGCCGCTTCCGGTGCGCCGCGTGGCGCGGCGCCGAGTTCCTGCAATTGCTCCCCGCAACGTGCCATGTATTGGTGGAGTCCGCGCACTTGCCCTTCGTACAGTTGTGGACTGAAGACGACCACGGCATCCCGTTGCTTGCCGGCGATCATACGCTGCGTTCGCCAGGCTCGCACCACCGCTCCGGTAGACAACGGGACCTCTTCCAGATGGTCGGCGGCTTCGGCCAGCAGGGCTTGCTGGTAGGAGGGGCGAACGGCGGTTACATAGTGGTCGCTGCCCGTTTCCAGTTTCTGCAGGTTGGCTTTGGAGGAGGCTCCCGCGTCAAACACCAAAGTCAACTGTCGGGGCTCGGAGGTAAGTGCGCGCAGGCGTTCGCGCACCGGCTTCAGAAATTCCGCGAAGGTGCGCATGTCCGAACGCGCTCCTTCGTAGACCAGGTGCGCTAAAGGCAATTGCGTGTCCTGGTCCACCACCAGAGCCAGTCCCAATTGCCGCAGATCGTGGCGTCCCTGCTTGTTGTGTCCACGCTGTGGCAACTCAGGTCTCGTGTTCGTGCTGGCGATATGGGTGTAGAAGTTGGTCGTGTCGTAGGCCAATGCGCGCGGTTGTAATTGTTCGATACCGATGACCTCGCGCACAATCGCCTGCTCGATGTCGCCCAGCAACTTCACCGGCAGGGCGTGCATTTGGTCCCAGAAATGTTGGCTGTCCAGATCCGTTGCGGCAAAGCCCATCAACTCGGGCAGGGCGGTCGCCTCGGCCCACGCCGCGAAAGCGCGTTTGCTACGCGGTGCACAAGCGCGGCTGATCATGCCTGCCAACAAGGACTCTCCCACGCTCAGGCCGTCGCGCTTTTGCACCCGCCCGCCGGAGTTCTCCAGGGCCCGGTCGATCTTACCGACAATATCCAACTCTTGCGCCAGGCGATGTAAGGCGGTGACGGCGCCGGAGGTGACCGAGGAGATCTTGATATCGGCGCGCTCCTCGCGAGTCAAACGCAGGATGTCTTCGACGCGGCCGAGATGGGCGACCACGCGGATGCGAGGTTTACCGTCCTGGCGAAAGGATTCGACGATGCGGTAGTAGCGGTGCCCGTGGGAGTCGTAGGCTTGGAGCGAGGCCATTAATTAGGTATATACACCAAGATAGCGCATGCGTCAATGCCAATTTTCGTTGGGATCGGCTCAGGAACCAAGCCTGACAATTAGGTATATACGGACCTGGGCCTCCAAATCCCTTGTGCGATAAGGACTTGGCTGGCGCCGGAATCGGGGTTTTAATAAAGTCCCGCTAGAGCGATTACAGGGAGTAAGCGTTCTATTTCTTAAAGAACAGAAATGGCCCACCCGACCCTGCGTACTGCCAGCCCTGCGACTGCATATTGTTGAAGGTCGCCTGAGTCCAAGCCGAATCGAATTGTCGCTGGCCGCCCTGATCGACTACCATCCATTGTGTCGCTCCCTGCGCCATGACTGGACTTGATGGCCTCAGGACAATGATGGTCAATAGAACAACGATTGCGAGCAAGCAAGCACGTACAAAACTGTCAATCTTCATGAGAAGAACACCTCCGCTCGCCAGTCTACCACCAGCGGGAAAGCCCGGAACTCCGAATCGGGACGTGAAAGATAGCGATGTAACTGGTCGCTTCCAATTAATGCCCCTTGGAGGAAATACTGAGCAATAAATCGGCAATCGAAACGAGACTTCCACGTTGACCTATAACGCCCAAACCGCCGAATTGCAGCCCCCTTAAGTCGCCTTTCTGTCCGTGATCGCCTAAACGCAGTTCCGCTGGGCCGGGACTAGGTTAGCGCGCATGGGCCGAAGCCCTGGCAACACGGTTTCGACCGGTTGGCGCTGCGATAATGAACTCAACAGACATCGTCATGGACGAACTTCTAAGCTCATCCGCAATTCAGCAGGCCCGGCTGATTCGCCTGAAAGAAATTTCCTCGCGCGAGCTGATCGGCGCTCACATCGAGAGAATCTCGGAAGTGAACCCGGCCACCAACGCCGCCGTCGAAATCCTCGCGGAACGCGCGCTCGCGGACGCCGATGCCGCGGACGCGGCTCTCGCGCGCGGCGAAGCGGTTGGCCCGCTGCACGGCGTTCCGTTCAGCGTCAAGGATTCCATCGAAGTCGAAGGAACCGTCTGCTCGGCCGGAACCATCGGCCGGCGCGGCGCGGCGCCGTCGTCCGAGGACGCCACGCTGGTGGCTCGCCTGCGGCGCGCGGGCGGGATTCCGGTCGCCCGAACCAATCTTCCCGACCTGCTCTTCGCCTTCGAGAGCGACAACCTGCTGTTCGGGCGCACGAACAATCCATACGGCCTTACCCGCACATCGGGCGGCAGCAGCGGAGGCGAAGCGGCGCTTATCGCCGCTTGCGGATCGCCGCTCGGGCTGGGCAGCGACGCCGCCGGCAGCGTGCGCCTACCTGCCGCGTTTTGCGGCGTAGCGGGTATGAAACCCACGTCCGGCCGCCTGCCGCGCACGGGGCATTTCCCGCCCGCGGGCGGATGGATCGAATCGCTCTGGCAGATCGGTCCCCTGTCGCGGCGCGTGGAAGACATCGCGCTCGCCATGAAATTGCTGGCATCGCCCGACGGCCGCGACTTCACCGCGATGGGCGTGCCGCCGCCGGACGCCGAAGCAATCGACTTGCGCAAACTCCGCATCGCTTTCTATACCGATAACGGCATCGCCGCGGCATCGCCGGAAGTGGCGCGAGTGATCCGCTCGGCGGCCAAGGCTCTCGAAGCCGAGGCCGCCTCCGTTGAGGAAACCCGGCCCGCTTGCCTGGATCAAGCGTACGAACTTGAAATGTCGTTCCTGGGCGCGGATGGCGGCGACGGGGTGCGGGCATACTTGCAGGCCCTGGGTTCGACCACTGTTCACCCGCTTCTCACGGGCTGGCTCGACAAACTGGAACGCTACCGTACGGATGTCGCCGGTTTCGCGCGCTATTGGACGGCGATCGATAGCTACCGCGCCCGCATGTTCGCATTCATGCGCCACCACGACGCGATTCTGTGTCCGGCTTATACGCAGCCCGCGCTCCCGCACGGCGCGTCGGTTCTTCAGGAGAACTTCATCGGATTCAGCCACACCATGGCGTACAACGTCGCCGGATGGCCAGCCGCCGTGGTTCGCTGCGGCGAGTCCGCGGAGGGGCTGCCGATTGCAGTTCAAGTTGCAGCCGCTCCATGGCGGGACGATGTGGCCCTGGCCGTGGCAGCCGCGCTGGAGCGTGCGTTCGGCGGGTGGAAGCCGCCGGCTGTTTAGCCGTCTCGTGAGCCGAACGCATCCCGCCAGAGGACCGGCCTTCTCATCCTATCTCCGCGGCGGGTTTCTTGTGGCGCTATGGACGGATCAGGCGGCGTGCGACACAAGAATGAAAGCTGACCTCCCGGCCTGCCTTGTTATTGTCCGAAGGCGCGGTCGAAAACCAGGAAGGCAGATGGCCCACAAATACTGTGGGCGTCCCAGGCATGCCACACGCGCGCCTCGCGTTTTCATCGGTATTGGCGGGCCTCCGCTCTCTCGAAGACGCGACCAAGCCGGCCTCCGGGCGGCGTACCGGCGAGAATGCCGGTACGCAGCCAAAATTGGCCGCCCCACACGGACCGGGCGTCTTCATTACCTTTGGCGGGCCGCCGCGGCCCATGGGCACTCCCTTGCGGTCGCGGCGCGGTTCGACGGCGCGGTATTGTGCTAGGCCGGGTAGTGGTTTCGATAACAGACTTCGCTATCCCAAGTTAGGAATTTGGCGTTAACCCAATACTGCTGGTGGATTCAGCCGCCGGTCTCGTACGTTGAGGCTAGTGCAGTGCGGCGCAGATAGTGGAGGTTAAGATTCGCGCAAGGGCAAAGCGGGGACAGGCACGAAGTTTCGCAAACAGCGCGAAATTCGAGCCAGTCCCCGTTTTGCAGCCCGTAGTCTTTATGGGCAGTAATTGCGCCGCACTACACTAGGGCAGGTTGGCGAATGAAGATGCCGGAATCCCGGGAGACCGACAGAGGAGCGATCCTCGGGCGGCGAGCTCGCCGATTCGCGGGAGAGCGTGGCTCGGCGAGCGTGGAATTCGCTCTGACGGCTACGCTGCTGATCCTTATGTTCCTGGGGGTGGCCGATTTCGGGCGGGCTATTAAGGCAGCCTGCGTGGTTACACACGCATCCCACGCCGGAGCGGTGTTCGGGTCGCAAAACTCCGCCAACGCCGCCAACATCAGCGGGATGACGACGGCCGCGTCAAACGATGCGCAGGAGTTGCCCGGGGTCGCCGTTTCGGCGAGCGAGACGTGCAAATGCGCAAACGGGACGGTGGTCAGTTGCACGACGGGAACCTGCACGGGAGTGATGCAAATCTACGTGACCGTTTCGGCGCAATACACGTTTCAGACGATCTTCACGTACCCAGGCATTCCGCACACCGTCGGGCTCGGCCGGCAGACGGTGATGCGGGCGCAGTAGAGGGAAGGGCGTATGGTTCTGGGCTGCGAATACGGGTCGAGGCGCTGGGGACCGCGGAATGGGACCGCCATATTGGAAAGCGCCTTGCTGGGCCCGTTGTTCCTGCTTCTGATCGCGGCGCTGGTGCACTTCGCTTTCGCGACCATGTCCTACAACATCCTCTCCTCGGCGGTACGCGATGGCGCGCGCTATGCATCAGTCCACGGATCGAGCAGCACGAATCCAGCCACTCAGGGCAGCATGCAGACCTACGTTCAAGGCCGCGCGATCGGGCTGATTCAGTCGCAAATCACGGTCACTACGACATGGACTCCCAACAATCATCCCGGCAGCGTGGTCAAAATTCAGGGCAAGTACACGGTTCCGTCCCTGTGGGACCTGATTCCAGGAACGGTGTACGTGGCGAGCGTCAGTCAGATGGCGATCTGCCGATGAGGGCACGGGACAAACGCGGGTACATTCTGATTACGCTTTCTCTCGCCATCCCTCTGTTGTGCGGCCTGCTAGGGCTGGCGATAGACGCGGCCTACATGCACTACCTGAGCCTCAACATGCAGGCGGCCGCGGACGCGGCGGCGCTGGCTGGCTCGCGCGAGTTGGGGAACGGCGCCACGGCGATCGCGAGCGCGGCCCAAGGCGCAGCGACGGCCAACGGGTTTACGAACGGAAGCAATGGCGTGGCTGTCACCGTCAACAATCCGCCCAAGGCGGGGACGTACTCCGGAAACTCGAACTACGTGGAGGCGGTGATTGCGCAAAATCAGCCCACAATTTTCATGAGTGTTTTGGGGTTCAGCAGCGTGACGGTTTCCGCGCGCGCGGTGAGCGGAAGTCTGCCGATTTATGGAGACTGCATCTACGTGCTGGATTCTTCGGCCTCCTCAGCGCTCTCGATCAGCGGGTCCGGCAGCCTGTCGTCGACTTGCGGCGTCTGGATCAACTCAAACGCGTCGCCAGCCATGCAGATCTCTACAGGCGCGTGCCTCAATGTGACGAGCGGCAAGGTCAACATCGTCGGAGGGATCACGGATCAGTGGGATACCTGTTCGCATTACACGACGCAGGCGATCTCCGGCTTCAGCGATCCCCTGGCTGCGCTGGCGGCGCCGGCGTGGTCCTCATGCGATCACGCGGGGCAGGTCAGCTACTCCTCCGGAACGGCGACGTTGAACCCCGGCGTGTACTGCGGCGGAATTAACGTCGGCGGCTCGTCCTCCGTGGTGTTCAACTCCGGGAACTACATTCTGGTCGGCGGCGGGCTTACCGTCGGGAACAGCGGATCGGCCAAAGGCGCCGGCGTGATGTTCTACAACACCGGAAACTCGACATATTCCTTCGCGCCCATTACTTTCAGCGGCGCGTCGAGCGCCAACTTCACGGCTCCGACTTCCGGAACGTACAACAACGTTCTGTTTTTCGAAGACCGAAGCAAGGGTGGCAGCTCGACGCAGAACTCAGTGGCGGCAAGCGCAGTGCTGACCGCCACGGGAGCGATGTACTTCAAGAATTCTCAGTTTGTATTCTCGGGAGCCGTGGCCATAGGGCCCGCCAGCATGGCGATCATAGCGGACAAGGTGAGTATTTCCGGAAGCGCGTCGGTCAAAGACGGCCTGAATGGCGCGGCGGGAGGGGGGACCGGATCGTCGGGAACGTCGCTGGCGGAGTGAGGAGGCGCGCGCCGTCAGGCGAGGGGCGCGGCCGAACCTCTCGTCGGCCTTCGGCCGAAGGCCGGTCGGGGACCGGCCGCGGACGAGGGCGTCCGCCCCACGGGAACTGGTTTGGCTGGCCACATGAAGTGTTCGCTGGAACCTGCGCGGCGGAGACTCTCCTTTGCCGATGACTATTTTGGAATTCACGCTCAGCGGGGTACGATTTCGAACGGAATCGCCGGCAGCGCGCCAAGCGCAACTCGCTGGGCATTGGGGCGCGGAGCGTTCGCGGCGGCCTGCGCCTGGCGCTCGGCCAGAATGTTCACAATCAGGTTGCCCGTAGAGCCGGGCTTGCATTTCGCGGCGTCGCAGGCAAGGACGATTTCGGCGTCTGTCCCCGTGGCTGGCCCCTCCCGCAGCGTCAGGCCTTCGGGTGGATCGCTCAATTCGAACTGAAGTTTTCCCAGAGCATTATTCGGCGGGAGTTGAGCTTGTACCTTCAGGCTAACCGAGCCGCCGGCGGGGATCTGCGCAAGCCGATCGGACATCGTTCTGGCCGGCGTGCGGAACATTGCGCCGCGGGCGACGGTGAGCTCGAGATCCTCGGCCGGCGCCAGGTGACGATAGGCGAAAGCTTGCATCATATCGTCCGCCGGAGCGGCCGGCCGCTCGACTACGCGGCCATCGATAGTTGCGCGGCCTTCCAGCCTCACGGCGAACGATTCGGCGGGCTGAAGCGCGGGAGGGACGGCGAGCGTGAAACGAACGCGATCCTGGCCGGCGGGAATGACGGCGCCGGAGAGCGAGGCTCCGCGCGGGGCTTCCTTGAGGATCAGGGCTACCTCGCCCGAGAAACCGTCTCTGCGCATTACATAGGCCGTAACTGGAATCGACATGCCACGGCCTCCGTTGATAGCGGAGGGAGTCACGCGGACATCGAAATCGGGGCGCGGCGGAGAGATGCGCAGGCGGTAAGAGTACTCGGGTCCGCCTTTGCGTTGCGCGTCGCCGAGCGACAAATAGTAAACGCCGGCCGCCGGCAAGGTCGCGGCGATGTAGGAATCGGATTGATGCGTGATCAGGCCGAAGGACTTGTCTTCATGATCGTCGTTGAAGGCTAACTCGTTGCCTGCCGCGTCGGTGAGCTTCAGGACCGAATCGAGCGGCGAATCGAGCCGCCGCGCGTAGACTTCCGCAACGATCTGCTGACCCTGGCGGCCTTCGAACGCAAAAACGTCCGTATCGCCGGGGCGATCCACGCGGCCATTCACGATTACGGGTAACTTCACGCGTTCGGCATTTTTGAGGGCGTCGTTCGGCTCCTTCTCGAGAATCTCCGGCAGGGTATCGATGGCGAATGGAACGCTGTTGGACTCGATGCTCTCTTTTGTCACCGAGAATTGCTCAAAGCCGGGTTCATGGCTTCGGGCATCCACGGCCGCTTTGGCGGAAGGCAGGTTGAAGCCCAAAAGGCTCACTGCCGTCCGCTCGCCCGTGCGGCCGCCCAGCGGAAACACGCTGGTGATGAACGGAAATTCGCCGACGCTCATGCGATAGACGAAATCCTCCCTGCCGCGGTAGAGAGCGTCTCTGATCTCGACGACGTAGTCGCCGTCGCTCGGGATGTCGCAGTACAGGACGGGGTCCGGATGAAAACGGTAGTTATCGCCGTAAGCCAGATCGTGCCCGTCTCCATCCAGCAGCGTGACAGCGGGCTGAAACCAGCCGGGAACGGCGTCGGCGAGATAGGGCATCAGAGAGCGGCCGCTGACGGAGATTACCAGATGCTGTCCTTTGGTTGCATGGAAACGATAGCGATCCGAGGAGCCCGGCGTGAACTGCTGGTTCTGCTGGCGCGCGGGGCGGGGCACGATGCGGCCGTTGATGGTGACGGGAAGAGTGACCTGGATCTCGCCGCCGATACCGAGGTCTTTCTCATTCATGCCCGCGAGCAAAACCTTGACGTCGGTCTGCGGCTCGCTGAACTCGGGGAGTTGGCCGACCAGGAAGACCAGCGGATTCGACAAGCCGCCGGCCCCCGAGAGACGAAGCTCATGCCGGCCGGCTTCCGCGTTCGAGGAGACCGTTACGTGCAGCGTCATGTTCTCCGAGAGAACGGGGTTCGGCATGGGCTTGAAAGTGGACAGCTTGCGGCGGAGGTCCAGGATCTGCGCTTGAATTGCGGGGTTCATGGGCTGCTTCATCAGATCCTGAACCTTATCGCGCAGGTCCATGGCCTGCATGCCGTTCAGCGGGCGGGTGTAGTCGCCGAGACTCGCCTGAATGCCCCGGCCCGAAAACGACACGCCCGCGACGGCATTGAAGTACTGGCCGCCTACGGTGATATCGAAGGTGGCGCCGCGCTGGCCTCCAGCGGGAAAGACATAGGCGAGATGGGGCGCGTTTTGCTGGGCTTGGAGGAAAGGGGCGAGAGCGGCGCAGAAGGCCGACAGCGCCAGGCGCCGGTAGGCGCGAGGCGTAAGGCATTTGCGGATTCCCGACATGCCCCCATGAACGGGGGCAGGGCAGGCTGGAAGCCCGCGCCACGGGGAGAGATGCATCGCTACATGATCTCCTTCAGGCGGCCGGCGGTTTGGACGCCTTCGGCGGCGGCGGGGAATACGCGCGCGTCTTCGCCGAGCGGATTGGGCAGATTGGCGTCGAGATCGATGCCCATCAATTCGTACACGCTGGCGATCAGGTCGGCGGGATAGACCGGCCGGTCCTTGATCTGCTCGCCTTTGGCGTCGGACGCGCCAACCACATGGCCGCCCTTGAAGCCGCCGCCGGCCATCAGCGCGCAGAACACATCGCCCCAGTGATTGCGCCCGCCGTTCCAAGGAGCTTCCCACATGACTTTTGGCGTGCGGCCAAACTCGCCGCTCCACCAGACGACGGTGCTCGAAAGCAGGCCGCGTTCGGAGAGATCTTGAAAGAGGGACGCCATGCCTTTATCCATCTGCGGGAGCTTCTGGCGCATCACCTGGAAATTCTGGCGATGGGTATCCCAGCCCTGATAGTTGATGGTGACGTAGGGGACGCCGCACTCGATCAAGCGGCGGGCAACCAGGCACGACTGGCCGAATGTGTTGCGGCCGTAACGGTCGCGCGTCTCGTCTTTTTCCCGAGAAAGGTCGAAGACTTTGCCGGCATCGCCGAGGATCAGCTCGTAGGCCTGGCGTTCGGTCTCTTCCAGCGCCTGAACCGCAGCATCATCCTGCAAGGCTTTCTCGAGCGTGTTCAAATTGCGAAGGAGCTCGCGGCGGTTCTTCTGGCGCTGATCGGCGACGCCCTGGGAGACGATGCCCTCGACGGCGAAGCGCGCCTGGGCGGGATCGCCGCCGGTGGCGAACGGCCGCATTTTGTTGCCCAGGAAGCCGGCCTCGTCGAAGCGTCCCTCCGGCTGCGTAAGAACGATGTAGGGAGGGATGAGGCTCGTGTATCCGGCTGCGTAGCCTTTGAACAGGGAGACTACCGCGCCGGCGCACGGATAGACGAGGCGCTCGCCCGGATTGCGGCCCGTCTGGACGGCGTAGGATGCCGTCTCGTGAGCGAAGATGCCGTGCGTCATGCCGCGAATGAGAGAGTACTTGTCGGCTTGTTGCGCGAGCAGAGGGAGCAGTTCGTTGATCACGATTCCATCCGCGTTCGTGCGGATGGGGGCGTTAAAAGGGCCGCAGTAGTCGTAGCCGGCGTCCGGCTTGGGATCGAAGGTATCGAGATGCGATGGGCCGCCCCACATCCAGATTTGGATGACGGATTTGGCGGATGCGGGCTTGGTGGCGGCGGCGAGCGCACGGCTAGCCGAGCCGGTGAACATGAGCGCGCCCGCTCCGAACAGGCCGCGGCGGACCGCATCGCGGCGGGTGAGCGCGGAATTATCGAATGTCATTCAGTGCCTATACAAAAACTCGGCGCTGTTGATGAGCGCCCAGGTCAGATCCACGACGCCTGGCCAGCGGTTACTGGCGGGCATCGATTGGATGTAGGCCGACGCCGTCTTCAATTCGTCGTCGGTCGGATATCGCGAAAGCACCGCGAGGTAAATTCGATCCAGCGGGTCGCGCGGCTTGCCTCCGGGTTGAGCTTGAACCAGTTGCCTGAGCCGGGCGCTTTGCTGGATCTTCTGTTGAATGTGGCTCGAGTTGAGCAGATGGAGGCTCTGTTCCGCGGTGGGAATATTGTTGCGCTCCGACTCTCTGCCCGTATCGCGCGGCGAGCGGCCGAACATATCGAGAAAAGCGCTGGAGATGCTGCCATCGGGAACGGCGATCGCGCGCTGATCTTCGGGCAGGAACGTGAAGGGCTCCGGGATCGCGCTGGAGTACTCTTCCGTCGTTCCCGTGATTTGACAAATGGCGTCGATGAGCGTTTCGGCGTCGAGACGACGGAGAGGATAACTGGCGAAAGCCGAGGGGTCCGCGCCGTTAGCCGCCGGAACCGCGGAAAGTTGATAGACCTCGGAATTCAAAATGACCCGGTAGATATGCTTCAGGTCGAACTTAGATGCGACTAACTCGCGCTCCAGGTAAGCGAGTAAATCGGGATTGCCAGGCGGGTTATCGGGCCGGATGTCATCGGGCTCCTGGATGACTCCGCGACCCACCAGCCAATACCACACGCGGTTGACGATGTTCCGCGCAAACCATGGATTGCCGGGAGCGGCGATCCAGGCGGCGAAGACTTCGCGCGGGTCCTGACCCGCGGCGATGCGGGCAGGTTTGCCATCGGGGAAAACAGCGGCGGACCCGGGAGCTTTCTTTTGCGGATCGAAGTAAACAATCTCCTCTTTCCACTCGCCGGTAGATTTGTAACCGAGCTGGGAGAAGAATGCCGCAAGACCATCGACCCGCTCTTGAGGCCAGTTTTCGATGCGCGAGCCCATGAACGTCAGCGCCACCGCTTGCGCGATGCCGCGCGGGTCCTTGCTGGGAACAGCGCGGTAGAAATTGACCTCGGGATCGCGGAAGTTGCTTCCGTTCGAGACGAGCAGCCGGCGGGCGAATTGGTCGTACGGGAGATTGGATCGAATCGAGGTGTGAATCCAGCGGTAGTAAGCCTGCACGGCGTCCGGCCACAGATTGACGGGGAACTCGGACTTGACGCGCAGCAGGTCGCTCCACTTCATGGCCCAGAAGTCCGCGAACTCGGCGCGCGCAAGCAGACGGTCGATAAGCGCCGCGCGTTTGTTCGGGTCTTCATCCTTAAGAAACTGCGCGGCTTCTTCGGGCGTGGGAAGAGTGCCGATAACGTCCAGGTAGACGCGATGGAGGAAGACGCCATCGGAGCAAAGATACGGCGGCTCGATGCCCAACTGCTTCCAGCGGGCCGAGACCAGTTGATCGATCTGGCCGTGGGGCTCGAAGCGCGCGGCGCTTTCGAAAGGGAGCGCGGGAGGGCGGAGAGGAGGCGCGGCAACGGCCAGAACCGGCAATAGAATGAAGCAGATAGCCGTTTTCATGAATAATCCTGGCCTGAGTATCCGTCCCGTCCCCGCTGGGGAATCAGCGCCCGTTCGTATATTATGAACCCGAATACCGGACGTTCTACTCGGTCGGGAGCGAGGCAGTTGCAGGCCGGAGAGGGGTGGCCTTCGGCGGTTACAGTCCTCAACCACGGCAGGGCAGTCGGGTACAGTGGAGAAATGGCAAAGATTCTCGTCCTTACAGGCGACGGCGGCGAGTCGTATGAAGCGCTCTACGCAGTGCATCGGTTTCAAGAAGCCGGATGGGAGGCGGTTGTGGCGGCGCCTGCCAGGAAGTCTCTGAATCTGGTGATGCACGACTTCCGGCCCGGCTGGGACACATACGTCGAGCGCGAAGGCTACGGAATGGAAGCGAAGGTCGCGTTTGACGAGGTGACTGTGGCGGATTACGCGGCCATTCTGATTCTGGGCGGAAGGGCGCCGGAGTATTTGCGGAACGACCAGCGCGTGTTGAACCTCGTGCGCGAGTTCGACCGGCAAGCGAAATGGGTGTTCGCCATCTGCCACGGAATTCAGATCCTGGCGGCCTCGGGGCTGGCGTCCGGCAAGCGCATCACCTGCTATCGGCACGTTCGCATGGATGCGGAAACGGCCGGCGGCCAGTTCGTCAACCAGCAGTGCGTGAGTGACGGACGGATTGTGACCGCGCAGACCTGGCAGTCGCACCCTATGTTTTACAAGGAAATCTTCAAGCGCCTGGGCGAAGCGCCGGGAGCCGATTAGGCGGGCCGTATGCCGCTCGATCCCGAAGTTGCGGCGCTCGTCGAACGGCAGAAGCATCTGCCGCCGCGATCTTCTCTGGACGTGGCCGCCACGCGCGAGACGATGCGGCGCGCGGCGGCGCTGGCGGGCCCGCCGCCGGCGCTCGCGAGAATCGAGGATCTGACAATTGCGGGTTCTCTCCAAGCGCGCCAGTACTGGCCTGCCGACAATCCAACGCTTGCGCTGACGGTCTATTTCCACGGCGGCCGTTTCTTCAGCGGGGATCTGGAAAGCCATGACTCGGTTTGCCGCTCGCTGGCGCTGGCCTCCGGATGCCGCGTGCTCGCGGTGGATTACGGCATGGCTCCGGAGCATCGCTTCCCAACGGCGCTCGAAGACGCATGCGCGGCCATGGATTGGGCGCTGGCCCAGGGCGTGCCGGTGGGAGTGGCCGGCGATAGCTCGGGAGCGAATCTCGCGGCCGGAGTAGCGCTCGCGCGGCGAGGCCGGGGCTTGCGCTGCCAGTTGCTGGTCTACCCGATGATCGATGCGACGGGCAGTTCGTCCAGTTATCGAGAGTTCGCGGAGGGCTACGGGCCCGGCGCCGTGGACATGCTGCGCGGCTGGCGCGAATACCTTCCTGTGGGGACGGACCCGCGCGACCCGCTTGCTTCTCCGATGTTCGCCGATGACCTCGCCGGAGCGGCGCCGGCCTTTATCATGACTGCCGAATACGACACGCTGCGCGACGAAGGCGAAGCGTATGCGCGCAAACTGCTCGAGGCCGGCGTGATGGTGCAGGCGCGGCGGTATCTTGGCATGATCCATGGCTTCTTCACCATGTCCGGCGTGCTGGGGACGGCGAGAGAAGCCGTTCGCGATGCGGGCGAATTCCTGCGGCGGCGGTTGGCGGAGTGACGGGCGCAGGCTGAAGGCAGAAGGCAGAAGGCAGAAGGCGGGGCACGAGTGATTCTACGTGGGATCGTTGTGCGCACCTATGGCGCTTCCGACTCCGGTGCTCAGCGGCGTTTTTCTCGCAGGAGTTCCCTATAGCTTTCGGCGAGGCGGCGGGTGACGATGGGCATGTCCCAGTGCGCCTCCACTTCGGCGCGGGCGCGGGCGGCCATTTCCGCGCCTTCTTCCGGGCGATCGAACAATTCCAGCACGCGGGCGGCGAAATCCTCCGGGCGGTCGGCCAGGCGGCAAAACGCTCCGTCGGCGCCGGCCAGTCCCTCGGCGCCGATGGTGGTGGAAACCGTCGGAATGCCGGCGGCGAACGCCTCCAGCAGCTTCACGCGGACACCGGAACCGCCCAAGACCGGGCACACGAAAACCGCGTAGCGGGCCAGAGGCTCGCGCACGTCCTCGACGAAGCCGATTATGTCGAGATTCGCGGCCGTCCCGGGATACTCGCCCGCAGTGGGCGCGCCCGCGCCTACCACGGCCAGCCGCGCTTCCGGCCGCCGCTTCAGAACCAGCGGCAGGACACGGCGGATGAACCAGTCCAGCGCCGCGATATTGGGGCCATGGCGGAAGCTGCCCAAAAAAAGCATGGTGAACGGCTCGCGGCCAGAGGGCTGGAAGCGGTAGCGCGAAGCGTCGATCCCCGCTCTGAGACCCATTCGAATGCGAGGCGCCAGGCGCGGAAGGAACGACGCCAGATACTCGCGATTGGCCGCGGTACACACCTGCACCTGGGCGAATTGCGGCAGCGTCTTCAACTCATATCGCAGAGCGCGCAGGTATTCGTAGCGGGCTTTCCATGGGGCACGAGCGTAAGCCATGGTGCGCCGTACGGACTGAAAATAGACGTCGTGCTCAAAAAGCGCCGTGGCAATACGCCGGAACTCGCCGTTGTACTGCGCCATGGACGTGTATTCCAGTTGCAGCACGTCGATCCGCTTTTGGAAGATCTGGCGATGGATCAGCCACGCCAGTTCGTCGTCGGCCATCTCGCGCACGGCGTAGGGGTCGAGCAGTTCACCGGTCTCCGCCGCGCCGCCGGGATGCACCAGGCACTCCGCCGAGGAGCAGAACCCGCGCAGTTCTTCGTTCCCAGGAATCTGCGACGCCTGCTCCAGCGCCGCCACCACGTGGGTTTCCGCGATGCGCGACAATTCCCGCAGCGTCTGGTACATGAACACGGCGCCGCCATGCACCGGCGGACAGATCGGATAGGGCGAAACGAAAAGCGCGCGCAAGGGATGCGGATCGGCTTCCATCGGCTCGAAGCGGTCGCGGAAGTAACCTCCCAGCGGACGCCGGAAGGCTTCCGTGTCCGAAACCCGCGCGAGAGTGCGCGCGCGCCAACGGGAACGGATGGCGGCCGGAAGGTGGAGGAACGCATCCCAGAGCGCCCGCGCATTCGGCCGTAGCGGAACATCGCCGAACACGGCGGCCACCAAGGCGCCGGCCCAGGAATAAAAGAAATGCTGGAGGAGCCGGCGCGCCTCGTGGATGTTCTTCCAGGCGAACAGCAGGTAGTTCTTTCTCAGAACGGATTCGACGCGTTCGCGGCTGAAGTATTTTCCGATGGAGCCGCGATGCTCATGGAACACCACGCTACGCGGCTGGTAGAGGACTTTCCAACCGCGTTTCCAGGCCTGGAAGCCAAGGTCGGTATCCTCCAGGTAGAACGGCTCGTAGAGCGGATCGAAACCGCCGAGCTCGAGAAATTTCCGCCGGTCGAATGCGCACGAACCGCCGCCGCCATAGAAGGCCGGAAATAAGCCCTCCACGGCGGGGTCGATGCGATGCCGCACGCGCAAGGCGCCATCCTGCCACCAGCCTTGCGTCAGGCCGGTCTCTTCGCGGGTCTTGTGCGGGTCGCCGAAGAAGATCTGGCAGGAAACGGCGAATACGTCTTCGTCGGTGAAACCCTCGAGGAGAGGCGCGAGAAAGCCGGAGTCCACCCGCATATCGCTGTTCAGCAGAACGACGATTTCGTTCCTGGCGGCCCGCACGCCGGTATTCGAGCCGCCGCCGAAACCCAGGTTTACGGGAAGCTGGACGAGATTGACGCGCGGAAACGCCGACCGAACGAACTCCGCGCTGCCATCCGTGGAGCCGTTATCCACCACGACGATTTCGTTCGCCGAATTGCCCGCCAGCGCTTCCACGACTGAGGGCAGATACCTTTCAAGCAGGTCCCTGCCGTTCCAGTTGGGTATGACCACCGAAGCGGCCGTGGGACGGGGCCGCGGAACGGGCCGTGGCAATTCATCGTCGTGGACGCCGCGGAACCCATGAGCGATCTTCCACGCCAGGTCCGCCGCCGCCAGCGCGAACGCCGCGAAGGCCGTCAGGAATGGGGAAACGACCAACAGCGGAAGGGCACGCAGGAATCGCTTGGCCACAGCCATTTCAAACGGCCGGCCCCAGGCCGAACTTACGGCTGAGCTTCAGCCAGCGGGACTGACGCACCATGGCGTGAATCCCCTCGATATAGCGCAGCGCGGCTTCCGTTTCGGCCAGCCTGGCTTGATATTCCTCAATCGTCCGGCGGGAGCTTTCCTGTTCGCGGGCCAGCGTCTCGCGGCACCCGGCGATTTCGGAGTTCAGATCTTCCGCCCAGCGATTGCGCTCTTCCACTTCCTGTTGCAAATGCAGGATTCGGGCAACGCGCTCTTGCGTCTCGATTTCCAGCGCTTGCGCCCACTGGGTTTGTTCCTCGATTTCCTCCTGCAGTGCGGCGACCCGCGCCCGCCGCTCGCGCACCTCGCGGTCGAGTTCCCCGGCCCAGCGGTTGCTCCGTTCGATTTCCTCCTGCAATGCCGTGACGCGGGCGCGGCGCTCGGCGATCTCCCGGTTCAGTTCCTCGGCCCAGCGATTGCTTTTCTCCAGATCCTCCGCCTGAACGCGGAACAAGCCGGCGATGCGTTCGCGGTCGGCTTGGAGTTCCGCGAGCTGCCCCTCGAGCAGCGCGATGTGCCGCTCGCGCTCGGCCTCGAGTTCCGCGATTCGCCTCTGGAGAAGACCGATGTGCCGTTCGACCAGCGCGACGTGCCGCTCGCGTTCCAGCAGAATATTGGCGGCGCGCGGAACGTATACGAAAGACTCCGCCGGGGCAGGCGCTTCGAGGCTGCAAACGGCCACGAAGAAGTGGGCGTTTTCAGGATCGGCGCCGCCCGCGATCCCGGCCGCGGCGGCGGAAGCCGCATGGCAAGGCTGGAAGACAATGCTCTCCGTGTGGTTCTCCAAGAACAAAGACACGGACGGGAACACACGGCCCAACTCGTCGCGGAATTCCTCGAACTCAAACTCGTGAACGTGGAATGGGTTAGCGCCCGCGGCGCCGCGCGATTCCGTATACACCAGTTTGTTGGGCGTCGAGACCAGGAACAGGCCGCCAGGGGAAAGCACGCGGCGCGCCTCCGACAGGAAGCCTCGCCAGTCCTCCAGATGTTCAATGACTTCAAAGGCCGTAATCAGGTCGAAGGAACCGGATGGGTGCGGCAGCGCCGAACACGAGGCCTGCTCGAAGGCAAGGTTAGGCAGCCAGTAATGGGAACGGGCGAAGCCAACGGCGTCATCGGCAATATCGGCGCCCACCACCGACCGCGCCCGGCGCGCCAGTTCGGCCGAGCCGTAGCCCGCGCCGCAGCCCGCGTCGAGAACGCGAGCTCCCTCGGCCAGACGCGAAGCGAAGACGTAGCGCGCCAGGTGCTCGTTCAGCAGGTTGGCGCCGACCTGGCCCGGAATCAGGCGCTCCCCCGTGAAATCAATCACCGGAAGCTCCCGCCGCGGCGCGCCGCGCAAACGAGCGTTTACTTCCACCCGGCACGGCGCCAGGAAATAACCGTAAATCCGGTTCTCCGAGCGGGCCATTTCCAGAGCCGCCGCGTTGTCGATGAAATCGCAGATCGCGCGGTTTGCGGGCGGGCCGTCGGCGATGAACGGGGAGAAGGAAAAGGGGGCCGCATAGAGTTCCGGCAAGTCGAGATAGAAATCCGCCGTGCAAATCTGGCCCGGGCGGAGAGGCGGGAGGCGGCACCCCTCGCGCTCGGTGTCGGCGCCGGAAAAATCCATTCCCAGGTGGTTCCGCAGGACGAAGCCCACGACCGGCTGCCGCAGCGTGTCCCGGGCGCGGGCGCTGACCCGAACGAGAATCCGCGCGCCCGGCTCCAGGCGCGCGAGCGGCCAGCCTTGCTCATCGAGGACCGCGATTCCGGTCACCTCGGCGCGCCCGTCCCCGTGGCGGCGATCGATATTGGGGATGGAGCCGGCCATGCGCGATGCTTTCGCCGCCCCCTCCGGGACCGGGGCCCCCGACCGGCGCCGGTAGCCACAGTCGCGTTCCGCCATGGCGGCCAGGTACCGCGCGGTGACTCGGTCGGGGTCGCCGAGCTCGGCCACGCGGCCGCCGTCCAGCCACAAGGCGCGGTCACCGATCGCCCGGACTTCGCCGACCGAATGCGAGACCAGAAGAATGGTGACGCCTCGCGCCCTTAGTTCATTTACTTTGCGGAGGCAGCGCTGGCGGAAGCCGGCGTCGCCGACGGCCAGGGCCTCGTCCACGAGGAGGATTTCGGGGTCCACGTGAATGGCCACGGCGAACGCAAGCCGCACGACCATGCCGCTCGAGTAGGTTTTTACGGGTTGGCGGATGAATTCGCCGATGTCCGCGAAACGTTCGATTTCGGGATAGAGGGCGTCGATTTCCTTGTTCGAAAAGCCGAGGATGGCGGCATTGAGGCGGACATTGTCGCGGCCGGTGAACTCCGGATTGAAGCCCGCTCCCAGCTCGAGCAAGGCCGAGACCCGCCCGTTCACCTCCGCAGCGCCCCCGCTGGGCTGGAGAATGCCGGCGACGATTTGAAGCAGGGTGCTCTTGCCGGAACCATTCTGACCGACGATGCAAAACGTCTGGCCGCGCTCGACGGAGAAGCTGACGGAATCGAGCGCCAGGAAGTCCCGATGACGCTTCAGGCGGTTCAGCGAGAGCAACTCGACGAGCCGCTGGTCGGGCGAGTCGTAGATCGGATATCGTTTGGAAACCGCTTGGAATTCAACGGCATTCACGGCTGAAGCAACCAGTGTAACGGATGTGCGAAACGGACGGATCGGGAAGCGCTGTTTGGAGAAATGGAAAAGGCGGCGACCGACCCCCGATACCATGACCCGGAAGCGAGCCGATTAACTTGCGGACAAAGCCGCGGCGCCAAGCAAGAAACTCAACGGCGCGTCAGGCTGCGCAACAGGCCGGCAGAGGAAGCCGGAAGCCGCCTTGGTAGTGGACTGGTTCTATTCACTTCCTCCTTAAGTGGCTTCCCCATAAGGGGATCGCTGTCTTGCACCCCTCTTGGATCAAGGGGCACTGAAAGCGGCCTTTCTTTCCGCCTCCAGCTACACTATGCGCCCGAATGCCGCCCGTGTCAAGGTTCAAACAAGCCGTTCAATGAAGCCGGCGCGAAGAGGAGTACCTTTCGGCTTGTTGGCGTGGCGGGACCCGAATGTCCGGATCCGTTGACTCCCGCCAGCCGTTGATACACTGAACCCATGGCGCTCATGAGCCCCCTTACCGGATTGCGGATCTTCGCCGCGGTAATCACGCTCGTACTGGTCCTGGCGCTCCTGCTGCCCAAGGGCGCGACCGATTTTCTGCTCGGCCTGGGAGTCGGACTCAGCGTGGGACTTCAGGCGTGTGCGTGGAACAAGGAATTCGCGTGCCGCGAGGAACGCGACAGCGGCGAGACCGTCCAAATGAATCCGGGCCGGCGGTAGGGCGGGTGGCGCGGCCGCTCAGCGCGCGGAGCCGGCTTTGTCGCGGAACATCGCCTGGTCCGCTTCCGCAAACATTTGCTCGACGGTCTTCCCGCGGCTCCAGACCGCCACGCCAACGGCGCCGGTGAGAGCCACCTTGGTTTTCCTGCCCGCGGTGGTCAGCGGATAATCTCCGAAGACCCATTTTCGGACGGTCTGTATGCGGGACTCGGCCTCGCGCCTGGAGCAGTCCAGAAGCGCCACGAATTCATCGCCACCCCAGCGGCCCACCACGTCCCGGTCGCGGAACTGGGATTTCATTTCGGCCGCGAAGAGCTTCAATATCTCGTCGCCCGCCGGATGGCCGTAGGTGTCATTGATCTTCTTGAACCCGTTCAGGTCGATGACCACCAGGCAAAACTCGGCTCCGGCCTGAACCCGGGCTTCGGCTTCCATTTCCACGCCCTTCCGGTTGGCCAGAAGGGTCATCGGGTCCAAAAGGGACTTCCGCTCGGCCTCCGACAAGCGCTGCTCGTAGTGGGCCAGTTTGTTTTGCAGACTGGCAAGCGATTGGCGGCCATCCTCGACCATGCGCTCGACGCAGGACTTCAGTGCCGCGGCCGTCTCGCCGACCAATTCCCGGATTCGGACCAGATCCTCAAGGTCGTTCACTTTATGGAGCCGGAGGGTTACTTCGCCGAACTGGGCCTTGTAACGGTCATCGCGCGCCGCCACGGCTTTGGCGACCTCGGCGATGTCGAGCACCATGTCCTGGATCTCGGCGGCCTTCTGCTTGTAGTAGCCGGCCACCGAGACGCCCCAGCCTTCCAAGCGTTGATCGATTTCCTTTCCTGTTTCCTCCACCGCGGAGGGCGACGCAAGGCTGGAGATCCGCTCCCGCAACGCCAGGAGGCTCTGTTGAAACTCGTCGCCCAGAGAGGGGCAGACCTGTTCGCCGGAAGCCGCTATGGCGGCGATGGTAGAGCGGTAAGTCTCCAAGCTGCGAGCCAGCAATTCCTCGCGCTGAGTCTCCATGGTTTTCTTGAGCGAAATCATCCTGGACCTGTCGCCACACTTATCGGCGGAATCGGGCGTTTCTTGGAGCCGGGCAGGACTGGCGGCGGACTGCATAAGCTCAAGGCGGCCCTCGATGAGCGCCCTTTCCCCTCCCCCCGATGACGTAACCTGAAAGAAGGAGCGCGGATTATGGCAACAGCAACTCTTGATTGGTCACAATGCCCCGCCGTGGAGAGCGTGCCGGGCCGGCTAAGCGGCGCATGGGTATTTCGCGATACCCGAATGCCCGTTTCCGCTGTGTTCGAAAACATCGAAGCTGGAGCCAGCATCGAGGAAATCGTCGAGCAGTTCGACGTCACGCGGGAGGAGATTGTGGCCGTGCTGGAATTCGCAGCGCGAAGCCTCGACGCGCCGCGTTCTGTCCACTCTCCCGCTGTCCAAACGGTCGATGCTCATTCTCTTTGATCACGTAACACCGCGCGGCGTTGCCCGATCCCTTAAGGGCCACACCGCGACAAAAGCTAAAGATCGAGGGTGGGATAAGCTGACCAACGGCGATTTGCTGGCCCAGGCCGAACGGGCCGGTTTCGATCTGCTTTTGACCGCCGACAAGAACATGCGTTACCAGCAGAACCTTACAGGCCGCCGGATAGCTCTTGTGGTGTTGAGCACGCCGCAATGGCCGCGGGTGAAACAGCATCTCGATAAAATCGCCGCGGTGGTGGACGCGGCCACTCCCGGCAGCTTTACCGAGGTGGACATTCCTTTCGAGTAAGCCCCCCGTGTTTCAAGGCGGCGCGAAACGCAGCAGAAATTCTTGCCGCCCCTTCCTTTCAAAGCCAACGGTCTTCGCGGAAGTCCGGGGCCTTCGGCGCCGGAGGTCTATTCGGGGCGCCGGCAAACGAAGTTCGCTGCGTCGTCGATGCTGCCCGAGCCTTTGTAGCGGGCCACATCGGGCCAGGGGCACAGCGGGCGCGTGCGAACGGTTTGGCCGCCGACGATGCGGGCGGCAGGAATGGAGGCCGGGGCCTGGCCTTGTTCCACCCAATGGACTAAGGGCGTGGCGCTGTCGAAAGTGCCCGTGCCGATACCGCCTCCACAGTGGAACATGCCTGGGACCATAAACAGGCGCGCGAATTCCGGCGTCGAAGGGCCCATCTTCGCCATTACGTCTTCGTAGTACTCGAGGCCCATGCGGGGATTGAGCTGCGGGTCGGCCCATCCGAAGTACAGGAGCAGCTTGCCTCCGTGCTGGCGAAAGGCCGTGAGATCGGGATCGGTGGCGTCGAGAACCTGGCGGGCGAAGGCGAGGTTGTCGGAGTCCTTGTCTATGTCGAACTTCTGCATCGCGTCGACGTCGGCGATGCTGACCAGAGGCGCGCCGGGGTTGAGCATGAAGCGGATGAATCCGCCGGCGTAGCCGTTCCAGGCGCTTTGGCCGTTGGGCGAGTCGATGTATTGGCCGATCCAGCCGCTCTGGCCGTTGGGGCCGGCCACTTCGGCGCCGACGGGCCAGCCGGGAAAGTACCGCTTGCCCTGGCGGGCTACGTCGCCGTATACGCGTTCGAGAGCCGCGATCTGAGTCGAGGTGACGCAATCGGGACGGTCGGCCGCGCCGTCGCAATGGGGAAGGTCGCGGGACGGCTGGAAGTCGCAACGGAGCGGGTTTTCAATGAGGCCATCCTTCAAGCCGTCCTTGGCGTCGCATTGATCATAGATGCGGCTGGCGAGGAAGCTCAGCTTGGAGGCAGGAAATGGATTTGCGGCCAGGCCCTGCTTCCAATAGATGCGGGCGATCTGGCCTCCAGTGTAGTTAAGTCCGGGGGAGCCGGCGATGATGCCGTCGAAATCGTTCGGGAAGCGCTGGGCGAGGATGAGGGCCTGCCGGCCGCCTGTGGAGCAGCCGTCGAAGTAGGATTTGGCGAGCGGGTTGGAGTAGTAGGCGGCGATGATGCGTTTGGCGGTCTCGGCGGTGAGATGGACGGAGCGGAAGCCGAAGTCCATGAACTTCTGGCGATTGACCGCGAAAGATCCGCCGGGTTCGCGCTGGGCGGAGTGGCCGGTATCGGTGGCGGCGGTGACAAAGCCTGCCCGCAGGCCGCTGGCGCGGTTCGCGGCGCGACCGGCCGCGTTGAAGGCCTCGCCGGCGAAGCCGCCGTTGCCGAACATGTACAATCGGCCATTCCAGGATGTTGGCAGGTTGACCTCAATGCTCATCTCCGGCTGGACGAGCAACTCGACGCGGCAGTGCTCGGGCGAGTTGTTGGAGCCAGGGACGATGGCGGCCGAGTAGACCGAGAAATCGTACCCGGTCAGCGCGATGAGTCCCGCGCATGAAGCGCGCGGCTTATAAGTCTGGCCGGGCGCTTGATAGTCGCGGAACTGCACGCCCCCGCCGCCCTGCGGGAAGAGCGGGGCGGAGAGGAAAGCCGCGGCGATAGCGATTTGGAAATGAGTGCGCATGTACGGCGATTTTATAACACAACGGGGAGCGGGAACGGGCTGCGTGCGGGTGTGTCAACAGGAACCGGCGCCAGCGGGAGCGCTTGGGTATACAATGCCAGTGTCCTTTAGGCAAGACGGAAATTCCGGCTCAAGTAGGGAGGGATGTGTGTTTGAAATACGATCCATTCGACGGACTTTTGGCTTGGTATTGGCGGGCCTGATCGGCGTCACCTTTGCCAGCTTTCTCTACCAGACGGCGCGGGCGGCGTCCACCGACCCGCCGCCGGTGAAAATGACCAGCGAACAGGACCATCAACATATGATGGACCTTCTGCACATCTCGTCGCTAAGGCCGGGGAGAAGAGGTTCGGACCCGTCTCTCCCGGCATTCGCCAACTATAACGAATCCAAGGCCAATCCCTACCCGAATCTGCCGGACCCGTTGAAGTCGAAGAATGGCAAGAAGGTCACGACGGCATCGGACTGGTGGAACAAACGGCGGCCGGAAATCGTGGAAGATTTCGACCGCGAAGTCTACGGGCGCATGCCCAAAGTCACTCCTAAGGTGAAATGGGAAGTGACCGGCACGACCCCCGGCAAGAACGGCGATGTGGACATCGTCACCAAGCATTTGACCGGCGTGGTGGACAATTCTTCCTACCCGGACATCTACGTCCATATCGAGCTGACCCTGGTGACCCCGGCCAACGCCAAGGGTCCGGTCCCGGTGATCATGCAGTTTGGGGGCGGTGGTGGCTTTGCGCCGCCCGCAACGCCGGGCGCGGCGCCTGCGCCGCCGCCGGCCGGTCCGCCTTACGGACCGAATGGCTTTGCAACCGCCGGTCGAGGACTTGGGGGCGCTCCGGCCGCAGGCCGCGGCGCCGCTGCAGCTCCCGCAGCCCCGCCGGCTCCGGTTTTCTTGTACGACTCTCTCGGAATCATCTACCAGGCGCCTAGCCCAGCGGCGGGCGGGGCTCGAGGCGCCATTCCAGGCACGGCAGCGCCCGGAGCGCCGGGCGTCGCGGGGCTCGAGGCGAGCTCAGGCGCGGCAGCGGCGGGAGCGCCAGGTGCGGCAGGCGCGGGCCGCGGCGCCGCCGGACCCACCTGGCAGCAGCAGGCTCTCGCCAAGGGATGGGGCTACGCCGCCCTCAACCCCGGCAGCATCCAGGCCGACAACGGAGCGGGGCTTGATCTGGGCATCATTGGCTTGTGCAACAAGGGCCAGCCGCGCAAACCGGAAGATTGGGGCGCATTGCGAGCCTGGGCGTGGGGCGTCAGCCGCGCCATCGATTATTTCGAAACCGACAAGGCCGTGGATGCCAGGCACATCGCGCTGGAAGGTCATTCGCGTTACGGCAAGGCCACCATCGTGTCGATGGCGTATGAGCCGCGCCTGTGGACGGCCTATGTCAGCTCGTCCGGCGAAGGCGGCGCGAAGTTGAACCGACGCGATTGGGGCGAGGTCATCGAAAACGTCGACGACGTGACGGAATACCATTGGATGGCGGGCAACTTCCTCAAATACGCCGGACCGCTCGGCTGGAACGATCTGCCCGTGGATTCGCACGAACTGGTGGCCCTGTGCGCTCCGCGCCCCGTTTTCCTCAGCGCCGGCGCCGGCGGTTATGACGTGGAACCCGGCGGCGATAGCTGGGTAGACGCCAAGGGAACTTTCCTGGCCGGGGCAGCCTCCAGCCCGGTCTACGAGCTGCTCGGCAAGAAGGGTATGGGCCTGAACGTCTTCCCGCCGATGGAGACCTTGGTGGCGACCGGCGACGTAGCGTTCCGCCAGCACTCCAGCGGTCACACCGACGGCCCCAACTGGTCCTTCTTCCTGGACTTCGCCAGTAAGCACATGGCGCTGCCGGTACTGCCCAAGACCACGAAGTAACCAGGGAGGGAGTAGACACTATGACTAAGAAGCTGCTTTTTGCAGGTACGATTCTGCTGCTATCGTTATCGGTCGCCATGGCGGCGGATGCCATTAGCGGCAAGTGGACCATGTCGCAGGAGGCCCGCAACGGTGGTCCGCCCCGCGTGACGACTTTTGACCTCAAGGCCGATGGTACGGCACTGACCGGCACGGTCACGGCGCCCATGGGCGGCCGCGCCGGTGGCGCCGCTCCAACTTCTACGCCCATCGCGATCTCGAATGGCAAGGTGAACGGAAACACCATCACCTTCGACGTGGTCCGCACTTTCGCCGGCAATCCGGCCACCACCAGGTACGAAGGTACGGTGTCCGGAGACACGATGCACATCAAGCAAACCATCGATTTGGGCAACGGCCCTCAGACCGCGGAAGGTAACGCTAAGCGCGCTACCCCGTAACCAGTCGGGCGCCGGCCGCTGACCGCGTTCCTTACCGATACGCGAACAACACGGCGTAGACGATCAGCGCGATCAGGGTCAGGCCGATTCCCAGGGCGGTGAAGCCAAGGCGGCGCCAGAGCTTCGCGGCCAGCGGGACGGGAGCGGGCATCAGGTTGGCTTCCAATTCGCCTTTCGCCACCATCTCTTCGTACTCGCGGGGGCGGTCCTGTTTGAACTCTTCGAGCGGGACGCCGCCGGTGAAGATCACCGTATCGATGGGGAATTTCTCCGGGCGGAAGTGCGTGTTGAAGAAATGCACCGTAAAGATGAAGCCGACGGCGAGCAGAGCCTCATCGCTATGGATCGTCGTGGCCACGTTGATGGCCCAACCGGGTAAGAGATGCGTGAAGAACTCCGGCCACCAGAGAAGCAAGCCGGTGCCGCCAATGATTGCGACGCCCCAGAATACGGCGAAGTAGTCGAACTTCTCCCAGTAGGTCCAGCGGCCGTATTGCGGCCGCTGGCCTTTCCCGAGGAACCACTTCAGCGAGGCAACGAACTCGCGCCAATCGCGCCGGTTGAGCAACATGCTCTCGGGGCCGGTGAGGAACTTGAACCACGAAAGACCGCTGGCAAGCTTCTTGCGGCGCAAGTCGAACAGGTGCGCCCCGAAATAGGTGAAGGTCAGAAGCGCGCACAAACGGTGAATCCATCCGGCCACTTCGAAGCCGCCCAGAAGGCGCGCTCCCCAAGCCGCCCAGGGGGCGTATGAGAATTTGAGGATCATCCCCGTGGAAGCGAGGCCCAGGAAGCTGGTGACGATCATGAGGTGCAGATTGCGCTCGTACGTGCGGAAGCGCCGCACGTAAACCGCACCTTCCAGCGCGTGCTCCTTGATCAGCTTCCTGCGGTATTGGAGCGAACGGGGCAGCCACAGCGCCGTATGCGCGCCGCTGATGATGAAGGTGCCGAGGAGCAGCGAAGTCATGCCCCAGAATGTCCAGAAGAGCATGGGGTAGCGGACCGGGTCATGGTGCGTGGCGTGCGTCAGGTAACCGGCGAACTGGCGATGCGCGTTGGTGTGGCACTGGGCGCAGGTCTTGACGATGTTGGCCCGGCTGAGGTGCGACCGCGGATCGGTGACCGGCAGCACGTCGTGCGCGCCGTGGCAGTCGTAGCACTTCGCCGTCTTGAGCCCGCCGAGCTTGGATACTTTTCCGTGATAGGTCTCGAAGTAGCTTGCGGTGATAGCCTCATGGCATTTCCCGCACTGGTTCATGATGTTCAGGCGGAAATCGGCCTGGTCCGTTCGCTCGATGCTGTGGGCGGTGTGGCAATCGCTGCACTCGGGCAGCGGCTTCGAGGACGGATGCGACGTGGGCGAGTGCACGCTCTGAACGAACTGCTCGTAAATGCCGCGATGGCACTTGGCGCAGGTCTTGGCTACGTTAGAGCGGTTGACGCTGGAGCGGGAGTCGCTCGCGGGCAGCTCCATGTGCGCCGTGTGGCAATCCGCGCAATTGGCCGTCACGGTGAGACCGGCCTGGATCAATCCGCGTCCGTGGATGCTCTCGGTATAGTTTTCGACGATATCCCGCTGCTTGCCCGTGTACCGCAGGGCCGCCTTCTGCCCCGCACGGTGGCAAGTCGCGCAGAGGTTGGGGACATTGCGCGGATAGGTCACCGAGGCGATATCGGTCCTGCCCAGCACGCCGTGGCTGCCGTGGCAATCGGAGCATCCGGGCGCATCCGGGCTGCCCTTGGCCGCCAACTGGCCGTGCGTGCTCTGGGCGTAGTCGGTCCCCTGCTGCTCATGACAGTTCGAGCAGTTCACCTTGGGGACGACGGTCTTGCAGGGGCGGTCCGAGGAGGAAGGCGTCGTGCCGGTGTGGCACTGCGCGCAGGCGATCTTGGCGTGCCGCGAATGCTGCAACTCGTCCCGATTCACATACAGCGATACGGTCTTGCCGCCGCGCGTGGCGCTGAGCGTGGGGTTGCCGTGGCAACGCTGGCAATCCGCATCCGCCATGCCCTGCGCGTAGTAGTCGGGCGGGCGGATGTTATGCGGGTCATGGCAATCCACGCACGCCGGGATCGAGTGCGGCTGCTTCTCCCATAACTCGCCGCGAATGATCTTCTGGTGCACCGTCTCGATTTGCGTGTGGCATTTGGTGCAGGTCTTGACGATGTTGTCCTTGGCGATGCTGCTCTTGGGATCGGTGTGGGGCAGGACCGAATGGGCGGTGTGGCAACTGGTGCACACCGCGGTCACGGTCAGGCCCATCTTGACAAGCGCCTGGCCGTGAATGCTATCGGTGTAATTGTTCAGAATGTCGGTCTTCGGAATCAGACGGGCTTCCGAAACCGGCGTCCCTTCCTTGTGGCACTGCCCGCAAAGCGCCGGGATCTGAAAGGTGGACGTGGGCGATCCCTGCTCGGACGGGCGCCGGATGTTGTGCCAGCCGTGGCAGGTCTTGCAGTTCGGCGCAAGCTTCGCCATGGCGCCCGGGACGCGGCCGTGAAGGCTGTTCTTAAACTCGTCGGCGACGTCCGGATGGCAGGAACTGCAATCGACCGGCTTCAGCTTTTCCGGATGTGGGAACTCTTTGACGCTAGCCAGGTCCGCGTGGCAGGACGCGCATTCCTGTTCGGCGTGCGGCGAGGAGCGCAAGGCAGCGGCGTCGAAATTGGGCGGCATGCCGGCTTCGCGCTTGCCGGTGCTTTTCCCGGAATCGTGGCAGTTGACGCACTCCGTGGAGCCGGGCAGAGGCTTGGGCTCCTGGGCGGGCAGGAGGATCGGCAATAAGAGGAAGACTGCCACGGCAAGCCCCGAACTTCCGCATAAACGCGCCTGCCGCATTGAGGAGGCTACGCAACTGGGCTTGTGTGGCAAATTAATACAATTACATCCTAATATGGTGTAGAATTATTCGTCAACCCGAGATAATCGCTTTAAGCTACCTCGCCTCCAGCGGACGCGCTTCCGTTATGCCCAATTCTTTGATTACTTTGGGGTTGGCTTCATCCTGCGCGAGCAGGTTGTGGCACGCACTGCAATCCTGAGTGATTACGGCCCCGCTCTTAGCGGTATGGTTCGAGTCGTGGCACCGCCAGCATCCGGGAAAGTCGGTATGGCCGATGTTGTTTGGGTATTTACCCCAGGTGACGTTCATTTCCGGGAAGATGTTCCGGTTGTAAATGGCGAGCACCTGTTGGGCGGAGGCCTTGATTTGGGACTGATGGCCGGCCCAAACTTCCGGGTAGCTCTTTTGATAAAAAACCGCGAACGCTTCCGGAATGCGCACGGCGGCTTCGTCACGCGATGCGTAGTTGGTCTTCAGGATCGCGACCGATTGCTTCTTCGCGAAAGGCAGGGTAGCCTCGATCAGGCCGCCGGCCATCGCTTTGTCCACGGCGCGCTCGGGAAGCTCGTAGGTGTGGGACGGGCGATTGTGGCAATCCATGCAGTCCATCACGCGGGGCGTCGCATCGCTGGGCTTATAGTCCGGGGTGGCGTATTCGACGGATTTGCCGTCGGGCGTGTTGTACTCGACCCAGGAGATATTCTGCCGTGAAGCGTCCGAACGGTAGCGAATGGTCACGCCGGGGCCAAGATGAGTGCCGTGGATTCCGATGCCGTTATTGCCGCCGCCGATCTTGAGCAGGAGGACGGTTTTGGTCTCCGAGTTTTTCTCGTCGTCGGCGAAATTCGAAATCACCCTCAAGCGGTCTTCGCCATACTTCTGCGGCCAGTGGCACGCCTCGCAGGTTTCGCGCGCGGGGCGCAGATTGGTCACCGGGCGTCGGAATCGGCCTGGGGTAGGTGTTTAATGCTACCGCGAAAACCTGTCCGACTCCCGAGAGCTTGCTCTTGACGAACCATCCGGCGCCGGGACCGATGTGGCACTTCACGCACTCCACGCGCGAATGCGGCGAGTTCTGATAGGCGGTGTACTCGGGCTGCATGACCGAGTGGCACGTCTTGCCGCAGAACGTCACCGAATCCATGTAGTTCACGGCGCTGTAGGTGGCCTGGCTGGCGATCGCGATGTTCACAAACGTGGCTGCGCCGATGAAATAAACCAGGCGGCGGATCTCGGGGTTGCTCCAGCGCAGGCCCTGATCGATGGGACGGATACCCGTCTTCCCTTCGCGGCGTTTCTTCAGAACAATGCCCAGCGGGATCAGGATCAAGCCCAAGATGAACGGACCGGGAAGAGTCAGGAAGGCCAGAATGCCGACGTACGGGTTCTCCGTCTGGCCCTTGAGAGTCGTGGGAAGCAGGAAGAGCCAGAAGACGGTCGAGGTAGTGACCAACGCCACCCCCGCCATGCTGATCCAGTTGTTGGAGAGGTGAACGATGGGCGAGAGCCAGCCCGGCCCTTTTTCCGGAGAGTTCTTAGGAGTCATTAGTTTCAGTATCGAACGTCAACCGCGGGCCGGGGTCTCATCGTGCCCTTGACGGGGCGGGGCCGTATGATGCTCCGCCGGCTGTTTTCGTACGCTCCGGCCAGTCAGAAATGCCGTATCGAGGGGATAAACGTCCGGATCGAAAATCGCCGAGTAGAAATGCCAGACCACGATGGCCAGCGTGGCCAGAACCGCTTCGTAGAAGTGGACGGAAGTCGCTACGTCGAGCCAGAGCTTCGGCAGGAACTTCATGAACAAGCTGTTCGCCCACAGCAGGATTCCGGAGCCCGCCATGACTACGGCGCCCCAAACCACGGCCCAGTATTCGGCTTTTTCGACGTAGCTGTGGGGCGAACGGTACGGTTCGCGGTCTCCCAGGCCTAGCCGCCAGGCAAAATTCGAAAGGGCCTCGCGCGGATCGTTCAGGTTAGGCCACATTTCCTTCCAGTGGTCGCGCAGCTTACGGCTGCTTATCAGAGCGAAGAGATGCGCGAACGAGACCGCCAGGAATACGCCTGCCGCGATGCGGTGAATGAGGCTGCGCATCGGGTACTTGCTTTCAAGCGCCAACAGCGGCCGCGCCCAGGCCTGATCGGGGAACTTGAGGGCGAAGCCGGTCCACACCAGGGTCAGGAAGGAGAGCGCGAGCGCGGCGTGCTGCACGCGCTCGAACGGCATCATGCGAATCTCGCCATGCGCGGCCGGCGCGGCAGCCGGAGAGGCGGGCGGCGCGCTCCCGCGGACGGCGAAACGCATGCGCCGCAGCTTGCGAATCCAGTCGCCGAGGTTGTGAACGAGCATCAATCCGATGGTGACGGGGATCAGCAGCAGATAGAGCTGGCGGACCCAGCGCAAAACCCCTGGCTCGGTTCCGTTTTCGCTCAGATGAACCTGGCTGATTGCGAACCGGGTCCCGGCGCCGGGATGGCACTTGCCGCACGTGGCGGGAAGGTTGCGCGCGTTGATGGTCGATTTCGGATCGGACGAAGGCAGAATGTTGTGCACGCCGTGGCAACTCGCGCAATTGGCCACGCTCTGCGATCCGGCTTTGGCGGCCAAGCCGTGATAGGAAGAATCGAAACTGACGATGCGGTCCGAAGGCAAGCCGAACTTGCGCGAAAGGCGCACGTCGCCGTGGCAATTGCCGCAGGTCTCGCGGATATGCGCGGCGTTCACGCTGGAAGCTTCGTTATCAGGCTTGATGATCTTGTGTTCGCCGTGGCAATCGTTGCAAATCGGCGCTTGCGTTACGCCGCGAGCGAGGGCCTTGCCGTGCACGCTCGCGCGGTACTGGTCGGCCACGTCGGAATGGCACATGCCGCAGGTATCGGGAACGGCCGTGCGGAAGGCCGGAGACGACGGATGTAGCAGCTCGTGCGCTCCGCCGTGGCACATTCCACAATCCGGAGCGCTTTCGTTACCCTTTTTTCGGGCTTGGCCGTGGACGCCGGCAGCGTAATCGGCCCCCTGCTCGGTGTGGCAACTGGTGCATTCGGGCTTGACGATGCCGGCCGGATGAGTATCGGCGTTGTAGCCGGTGTGGCACGTTTCGCAGGGGAGGCTTGCGTGGGCGCTCTTGGCGAGTTTCTTGGCCTGGTCGTGGCAGGACGAGCAATCCACGCCGGCGGCGGAAAGGGCAGGCGAGGCCAGCATCAGCGCCGCCAGGCAAGCAGCCGCGGCCAGCCGCCAAGGTTTCAGATTGCCGATCCTGCTATTGCGCACTGACATCCCCTCCGCCAGGAAACTGTGACCACCCTCGCCCGTGGGCGGAACCGCTGGAACCACCTGCCACGGTTCCGGGTCCGGGCTGACGGTTCTAAAGAGTTCGAGTGAAGGACGATGCACGCGTGAGGCCAAGCCAAAGGGCGGTTAAGTTATTGGAGTTTCGTATGCTTAGGGGGGCTAGGCCAGACGAGTGGGGGGTTTGGCGCAGGAATCGATTCCGTGGTGGGCGAAATCTCACTTGGTGCGGCGGCGGACCCACCCAGGGCATGGGACTTTGCAACACGTAACGCCGCCGCCATAATCGCCAGTAGGACGGTATCCAGCGGATCGTCCGTGTGAACGACGGAAACGATGCCAGCCTCCCAGGCCTGCGCCATCAACTGATGGGTGTCCTTGCGGGCGATCAGCACGACCCGCTCGGGATTTGCGAGCGGCAGGGGCAGCCGCTCGAAGGCCTGTTCGTCCAGTGCCAAAACGCAGTTGTGAGACGCTTCCGGGTGGTCGACCGGTTCGACCTTCCAGGCGCAGCTATGGCACAAAGCGTCCCGCAGAGCCGCCAGGTAGGCGGGATCGGAGATCGCCAATTGCACCGTCTGCATCATGGCCGTTGGAGTCTCACTCTCCTCCGCTACTTTTTCTCTTCGTAACCGTCCAGCGTCTTCTTCTTGGCGAAGTACTTGCCGGCGTCCGTCAGATCCTTGGCATTGTCCTTGTTGGGGGCGCCTTTGACGGCGTGGCAGTATCCGCACGCTTTCTTGGTTTGCTTGGCGTACTCGGCCGTACCGTAAGAGGCCGTGGTGCAAAGCAGAAAACCGCCGAGCAGGATCGCGGCGGGGAGCAAAATCTTTATCTTGGACATGAAACCTCCTCCAGGAGTGATAGCAATTCCATCGCCAGCGGCCTAATCCACGCTTTCCATGGGGTTTGCGGCCGGCGGCGGCCCCGAACGGGGCAGTTTTCCCCCATTAGAGGCCGTCCGGTGGGCCAATTGACGCAGCCTGCTTGGTATACTTGGTACAACTCCAGCGATGTCCAAACTCACGCCCGGCTGGCAAAACTCGAACGTTTTGGAGTCTGTGTTCGACCAGCTTTCCGACGCTCTCGTACTTTACGATCCCGAATTCCGAATAACCGGAGTGAATCGCTCCGCGGAGAAGCTTTTTGGCATGGCGTCGGAGGCTATGCTCGGCAAGCATTGCCAGGAAATATTCCAGTGCGACGCTTGCGAGCCCGGGTGCGGCGTTCTGGTGGGGCTGAACCAGACCAACGGCTCTCCAAATTGCACGGTGCGCTTGCGTACGGGCAACGGAATGGAGCGGCTCGTGGTGATGCGCACGTCCCAGATGATGGACGACGACGGCCGGCTGAACGGCGTGGTGGCCACCATCAAGGATATAACCGAGGAAGCCGCGCCGGAGAAGCGCGAGGTGATCGCGGAATCGCCGGGCATGCGCGATGTGGTGAATTTTGTCCGCCGCGTAGCGGTCAGCGAGGCCACTACGATTCTGCTCGAAGGCGAAAACGGGACCGGAAAAGACCTCATCGCCAAGACGCTCCACTACCAGAGTCTGCGGCAGGCGGAACCGTTCATCGCCATCAATTGCGCCGCGATCCCCGAGACTCTGCTGGAAAGCGAGTTGTTTGGCTACGAGAAAGGCGCGTTCACGGACGCGCGCTCGCAGAAACGAGGCATCTTCGAGCTGGCCGATAGGGGCACGCTTTTCCTCGACGAGATCGGCGAGATTCCGCTGATGCTCCAGGCCAAACTGCTGCGCGTGCTCGAAGATCAGAACTTCCGCCGGCTGGGCGGATTGAAAGACATCCAACTCGACTTGCGCATGATCGCGGCCACCAATAAGAATCTCCGCGAAGCCGTGCGCGAGGGCGCGTTCCGCCAGGATCTGTACTTCCGGCTGAATGTGATCCAGATCCTCATACCGCCGCTGCGCGAGCGCACGGAAGACATTCTTCCGCTCACCCGGTTCTTCCTCGAACACTACAACCGCAAGTTCCGCCGGAGTATAGAAGGCGTGACGGAAGGCGCCGCGAAGCTCTTACTGGCGCACGATTGGCCGGGCAACGTCCGGGAATTGCGCAACGCCATCGAGCGCGCCATGATTCTCGAAGAATCCGCGCTGATCGCGCCGGCGAGCCTGCCGATCGCGATTTCGCGGCCGGAGGCCGGCTCCGCTCCGCCGCCCGCCGTGGACATTCCGAGCGAGGGCCTGTCGCTCGAAGAGAACGAGCGCAGCCTGCTGGCCCGCGCGCTGGAAAAAACCAACGGCAATCAAACCCAAGCCGCCCGCCTCCTGCGCATCACCCGCGACACGCTCCGCTACAAGATGAAGAAGTTCCAACTGAGGTAGGGGAGTCGACCGTTCGGAGTTTCTTGGCGCCCGGTGCACAGGAGGAAGTCGGCGCGTCCGCGCCCCTGCTGGATCAGGGTAGTTCTCGGTTCATCCCGTAACGAGAAACAATCCGGCGAACACCCTGAGGTCAATCAACTTCCCGACTGCTATTTGGAGGTCCAGCCATTGGCGCACGAAGGTCAAGGGCACTTCGTATACGCTAATGCGCTCGCCCTCTTCGACGACTCCTTGGCTATTGAGATGCCTCGCTACTCCACCCTGGAGCAGTATGTCCCGGCTCGCCGAGTCCACTCGGCGTAATCCGGTCGCCGAGTAGATGCCGTTTAGTTCGTCGGTCAGGCCCGGAGATGTTGTCCCTCTGCCAAGGAATTTGACCTCTGTGCAAGCGTAGCCAGTTTCCTCCAGCAACTCTCTTCGCACGGCAGCGGTTTCATCTTCGGCCGGATCTACCAAACCCGCCGGCAACTCTATGACTGGGCGACCCAACGGGGTGCGGATCTGCTCAACGAGGAGAATCTTTCCTTCCTCGGAGACGGCGACTATTGTGACACCGGAGGCGCCGCGCCCGCGTTTCACGTACTCCCAGCCGTTCGAGGCCCGAATGAACCGCAAGTGTTTACCGGTGTATTCAACCGTTTCGGCCTCTGGCATGCTGGCTATCTCCCAATCCTCGCCTGTCTCTATTCTCGCGTCCAACCTAAGGTCTCGTTCATCCGGCCGCAAAAAGACTTCCAAAGATTCAAATCCCACCGGCTCGGGCCATAATATCTGCGCATCCAGTCGGCGAGGCCGTCAAGCCCAGGCGCCAAAGTACGCTCCGTGATATTCATCATATCGAGCCGGTCGCGGATCTCGGGCTTAAGTTCCTTCGGAATAACTATACGGCGGCAGGCACCACGGCCGAGATGCTCAAGCCAGTCTTGCGGGTCCGCCTCCGCATCGGACATCATCGAGAGGACCGCGTATTGACTAGTAATCCTTGGGTTAGCGGATGGCGGCTCAAAAAACACCATGAATTTTCCAAGCGGGAGCGCGGTTAGTTTCTCGAAGTACGTTAGGTCCCGCAATCCCCCCTCAACAAGTTCCTCGACCGTAAATGCTATGGCCCCTTTGGGAAGAGGCTTCGTCAGCTCGCCGGGCACAGACTCAAGGATCTTGCCAAGACGGACCGCCCATACGGCCCCATCCTGCCAGAAGTTCTGTAAGTCGCACGTGGCAAAGTGCAGAGCAACAAGCGGTGAATTTGTCCAGTCGAGAAGGCGAGTTGGAAGATTGTGGTGGCGAGCCACCGACAAATCGACCCAAAAGTTGTCCGTTACCGGCATTTCACGATGCGCGTATTTCCTGAAATTCCGGATCATGTTCAGCTCGACGGACTTAGTAGGCCATTTTTCGTCTACCTGTTCCACCATCCGATCGGGCCTCGGATTAGGTGGCGCGGCCTTCGACTGCTGCCGGTTCATCCTCAGAAGCGTAGTATCCAGGCGATAGTTAACGCTCGAAAGACCGTGAAATACGCTCTCCGTACGCATCCGTCTAAGGCCCTGAGAAAGGCTGCCGCGACAGAGTTCCTCCATGAGCGTATCCCACGTGAACTTGCCTTCGCCGCTTTCGGGCACATCCACCGCTGTCTTTAGATTCTCGTCGCTGGTTCCCATTCGTTTTGGTTCTCCAAAGCCTAGTCCGTCGCTGCCCCGAGCTGAGATCATGGGCGGGTCACGACAGCATCGCCCTGCCCTCGGGAATCCTATCAGGTTTCGTGGTCCAGGGCGCGGCCCGCGAGTATCGCTCCGGCGTCCGCCCGGCTGCCCGCGACACGCTCCGCTACAAGATGAAGAAGTTCCAACTGCGCTAAAGGCGGCGCCGCCGCGGTCCACTCCGCACCGCGGCTTCCGCGTTTCCCTTATTATGGGTATATGAACGTCACCCTCACGCTGGACGATGAAACGGTCCGCAAGGCCCGGAGAATAGCCGTCGAGCGGGATACGACCCTGACGGGGCTGATGCGCGAGTACCTGGAGCGGCTCGTAGCCGACGAATCGGCCACCGGGCAAAGAGCGCCGGGAGCGCGAGGCGCTGGAGCGCAGCTTTCAGCGGTTCCAGTTCAAGGTCGGCAAACGCACGTGGAAGCGGGCGGACCTGTATGCCCGTTCCTGATTTCCTCGATACCAACATCCTCGTCTATGCCTACGATTCGTCCGACCCAAGAAAACAGAGCGTGGCGAGGGAGTTGGTGCGAAAGGCGATAGCCGGGGAATTGATCACCTCCACGCAGGCCCTCGCTGAATTTGCGTCCACCTTTCTGCACAAGATCAAGCCGGCCGCAAGCCCCGAGGATGTGGCCGCCATGCTGAATGCGCTCGGGCCGATCCGCCTGGTGGTCCTCGATGCGGATACTGTGACGCGAGCGGTAGAGGTCTGCGCCGCCTACGGCGTGCATTTCTACGATGGCTTGATTGTGGCCGCCGCCGAGCGCGGCGGTTGTAAGAGAATCTGGTCCGAGGACCTAAGCGCCAAACAGAAGTACTTCGGCATCGTGGTTGAAAATCCGTTCAGGTAGGCCCAGGCCCAGATCGCGTTTCAGTTCTCCTGGACATTCCGAGCGAGGGCCTTTCGCTCGAAGAGAACGAGCGCAACCTGCTGGCCCGCGCGCTGGAAAAAACCAACGGCAATCAAACCCAAGCCGCCCGCCTCCTGCGCATCACCCGCGACACGCTGCGGTACAAGACGAGGAAGTTCCAACTGAGGTAGCACGAGCCGGAACAGGCCGGGGCTCCGGCGTCTGCATGCGCACGCCAGATCCGTTCCTCGGCCGCCCCCTTGCGCGACGCTATCGGATCTGCAAATCTTAATGCATCATGCAGAGCTTGTCCGGCAAGGCGCGCCTTTGGGCCGTCGCCCTCTGTGCGCCCGCTATTCTCGCTCCGCCCGCCCTGCGAGCGGACGCAACCATCCGCTATGAATACCAGATGACTCCCGCCGTGTTGATGCCGGCCGGAATGCCGCATTCGCAAATCGTGCGGATCAAGGGCAATAAGGCTTGGTACCAATCCGGCGACCAGACATTCGTGCTCGATTTGGCAAAGCAGGAAATGACTCTGATGGATGCCGCGGGCAAGACGTACGCCACCACTCCGCTTTCGCAGTACGCCAAACTCGCCCTCGCCGCGATGCCGGAAGCGCCCGCGGGCGTGGGCCCATCCGTTCAAGACATTTTGGCCAAGATGAAAACGACTACTCAATCCAAGGTGACCGGTAAGACCGACTCGATCCTGGGCGTGCAGGCGGCGGAGCGCGAGGTTGATTTCACCATCGAAATACCTATGCCCGAGGGCATGCCGATATCCAGCATGTCGATGAAGATGGTGGTTCACATCTGGTCCGCAAAACCGGAAGAGGCTCTTCGCCTTCCTGCCGTACGTGAATTGTCCGCGCTCAATCAGTGGCAGAAGTACGCCCTCAATTTGGGTGAGCTGTTCCAGAATATGCCGGGAGCCGGATCGGGAGCGTCCATCGTAGACGAACTTTCCAAAGATCAGTCCGTGATCCTGCGGACCACGATGGAAATGCAGATGGGCGGCATGCCGGGCCTTGAGAATATCGCCGGCGCCGGCTTTCAAATGAAGATGGAGGCTACGGAGATTTCCGCCGCCCCCGTTGACGACTCCTTGTTTCAGATTCCCAAGGATTACGACCGGAAGCCCTTCGACCAAATTCTAAAGGCTACCATCGCAGATCTGACTCACCCCGCGAAGCTCGCCGCGGAAGGCGCCGCGCCGCCGCAGCCAGCCGGCGTAAAGGCGTATGCGCCGAGCCTCAGCCCTCTCAGCCAGGAAAGCCCGGCCTATCCGGCGGAGGCGCGCGCGCAGAACATTTATGGCGACGTCCAGCTTCTGCTCACGCTCGATGCCCAGGGTAACGTCACTGAGGCCGAACCGTTGACCGGGCCTAAGCTGCTGCGCCAGCCGGCCATCGATTCTGCCATGAAGTGGAAATTCAGGCCGGTCCTGCGGGATGGCAAGCCGGTCACGGCGCTCACGGACGTATCGGTCGATTTCTCCGAGCCGGATGGCGGGTTTCACCCCGGAGAGATGGACTTGGCGGACGAGATGAGCGCTACCGAGCGCCTGAAGCAGTTGAAGGAAGCGATGCCCCGCACCCCGCAGCAGACGCTCGCCGATCTGGAGCAGGACAGCGGCGGCGGCGATGCCGACAGGCGCTATTACGCGCTCGATAGTCTGGCCGATGCCGCCATGAACGCGGGTGATACCGATAAGGCCGTGGCCTACGCCAACGAGTTGCTCTCCACAGCCGCCAAACATTCCAAAGACTGGCATACGGGCGATGCCATCCACGCAGGCAACACCGTCCTGGGGCTCGCGGCGCTGGAGCGCGGCGACGCCGGCAAGGCGGGAGATTATCTGCTGAAGTCGGCCCAGACCGACGGCTCGCCGGTGCTCGGTTCGTTCGGTCCCACCATGAAGCTGGCCAAGGCCCTTCTCGACAAGGGCGAGCGTAACGTCGTTCTCCAGTACTTAAGCCTGTGCCGTGCGTTTTGGGAGAAAGGGCGCGAAAGACTGGACCAGTGGGCCCAGGACATCGCCGCGGGCAAATCTCCGGACTTCAGCTTCAACATGCGATGAGCGCGCTGAGCCGCGGCGCTCCGCATAACTCGTCGCGGTGGCGGAATAGCAGCGCCCGGCTCTCTCACGTTAAAGAAGACGCGGGGGTTAAAACCCTCAAGTTTTTCGCTTGTTTTGGCACGCCTAAAGGCGAGCCCCGATACAAACCATCCAACTTCGGATCTCAGGTTCAGTCGCGCGCATTTGCCCTCATCGCCAGGCGCTAGCCTATGATGGGTTCAGGTCCGCCGGGCAGAATCGCATAGGCGCGGCGGAGCGGAGATAGCGCTCATGTACCTGATCTTCGACACGGAAACCACCGGGTTGCCAACCCGGCGCGGCGCGCCGCCTTCGGACGTAACCGCCTGGCCGCGCATGGTCCAACTGGCTTGGGCAGTATACGACGCGAGCGGCAATCGAACGGCCGCACGGAGCTTCCTGATTCGTCCCGATGGCTTCACGATTCCGAAAGATGCGCAGCGGCTGCATGGCATCTCCACGGAAATCGCCGCGCGCGGCGGTGTTCCCGTGGGGGAGGCTCTCGCGCCTTTCGCCGAAGCCGCGGGCTCGGCGAAGCTGATGGTCGCGCACAATTTCAGCTACGATTCGGGCGTGGTGGGAGCCGAGTTCCACAGGCTGAAGCTGGCCAACCCAATCGCCGGCAAGCCGCGCGTTTGTACGATGGAAGCGGCGACGAGGTATTGCGCGATTCCCAGCTCGCGCGGCTTTAAATGGCCCAACCTGGAGGAATTGCACCGGAAGCTGTTTGGAGCGGGCCTCGGAGAGGCGCACAATGCCGAGGCGGACGTTGAGTCGTGCGCTAAGTGCTTTTTCGAGTTGATTCGATTGAACGTGGTGCGGTTGAGTTAGGGTGCGGGCTTGTTGAGAGACTTGGCAGGCGAAAGCGGCTGCCCCACTTTGATCCGCGAGTGATTGAGCTTTCGTTGTGGGATGGAACGATGACTGGAACGATCGTGCAAGTGAGTATTTCCCCGGGCGGATTGCCTAAGACGGCGATCGAGGGCGGAATGATCTCGGAACTTGGAGTCGAAGGCGACCTTCACGCCCATCCTAAGGATCACGGCGGTCCGCAAAAGGCCATTCTGCTGGTTTCGGCCGAGGCCATCGAGGAGATGCGCGGGCGCGGCTATCCCGTTTACTCCGGCGCGCTGGGCGAGAATCTGACGACGCGGGGACTCGACTACCGTCAGCTTCCTGCCGGATCACGATTGCGCGCCGGCGGCGCGTTGCTCGAAATCACTCAGCCGCGCAAGCCTTGTTCCGCGCTCGATGTTTTCGGCGCCGGCCTGAAAGACGAGTTGTTCGACCCCGAGGTCAAGGCCTTGGGCGCCGCGGCGCCGCGCTGGGGACTGAGCGGCCTCTACGCCAGCGTCCTCGAACCGGGCGCCGTGCGGGCGGGGGATATAATTGCAGTCGTAGTCTGACCCATGGAGACTTCGATCGAGCTGACGCGGGTTGCGCAGGGGCTTCCGGAACGCATCTCGACGCGCATCCAGCGACTGCTGGCCGCTTCGCCGGATCCCGACAAAGCCGCTCTCCGTTTGGGACAACTCAAGCAGGAGTCGCTTTCGGGCTTTAGCCGCATCGCGGCGTCGCCCGAGGCGCTGCGATGCGCCATCGCCGTTTTCTCGTTCAGCGAGTTTCTTTCCTCCGACGTCATCCATAATCCGGAGTTGATCCTGCAAGCCGCCGCCTCGGGCAGCCTCCATCGAACGCTCCGCTCCGAGGAGTTCGCGCAGAAGCTGATCGAGCGGATTGGGACGGATTCCGGAATTCCTCCCGCCGCCGAACTGGCGCGCTTTCGCCGGAGGCAGTTGCTGCGGATCGTCCTGCGCGATGCGCTGGGCGTGGCGACGCTCACGGATGTCACCGACGAGCTTTCGAGTCTGGCGGACGCCGTCCTGGACGTGGCTTACCGCCGCATCCGCTCGAGCCTGGTGGCGCGGCATGGCGAGCCGCTCCTGGCCGGTGGCGGCCCCTGCGGGCTTTCCGTCATTTCGCTGGGGAAACTCGGCGGCCGGGAGTTGAATTACAGCTCCGACATCGACCTGATGTTCGTCTACGGCGGGCCGGGCGCGACGAACGGCGCCGCGCCGCTCAGCAACGCGGAGTTTTACAAGAAAGTGGCGAACGAGTACATCGCGCTGCTCTCTACCTATACCGCCGATGGGCAGTCCTATCGCGTCGATCTGCGCTTGCGGCCGGACGGGCGGCTGGGCGAGATCTGCATCTCCGAGGAAGGCGCGGAAGCGTATTACGCGCACCGCGGCCGCGACTGGGAGAAGCAGATGCTCATCAAGGCGCGCGTTTCGGCGGGCGAGCCGGAACCGGGACAAGCGTTGCTGGAGTTTGTGGAGCCTCTGATTTACGAGAGCTCGCTGGATTTCCGGTCCGTGGAAGCGGTTTCCGAGACGCGCCAGAGAATGAGCGAGAAAACGGTTTCCAAACGCGCGCTTCAGGGCGGACCGGACGTAAAACTCGCGCCCGGCGGAATTCGCGATATCGAATTCCTCGCTCAGTGCCTCCAGCGGCTCCACGGAGGGCGCGAACCGTGGGTGCGCCACGGCGGCACCATGCTGGCGCTGTTCCGATTGCATGACAAGGGCCTGCTCTCGCCTACGGAATACTCGCGCCTGGCGGAAGCTTACCAGTTTTTGCGGCACATCGAACACCGGCTGCAAATCGAAGAAGACCGCCAGACGCACACGCTGCCTACGGACTTTGACGCCCTGGACCGCATCGCGCGGAGAATGCCCGGTGGGACGCTGGCCGATGGCGACGCGCTCATGGCGCGTTTGGAACAGTGCCAGACGGACGTGCGGGAGATTTACGAGCGCGTCATTTACGCTCAGAAGCCGGTCTACTACACGCTGCCGGCGCCTCCGGCGCCGTGGGAGGAGGACCACGAGGCGACCGCGCAGCCCACCAGCCTGACGCGCTTTCTGGACGAGCGGGCCCCGCAGCTCGCCGAAGCGCTGGCAGGCTCCGATCTACGCCGCGGGCAGGAACGGTTCCAGCATTTTCTGGAGCGGGCGTTCGCGGCGCCGGAGATTCTGGCCCGCCTGGAAGCCGATCCCACGCTGGCGGCCGGCGCGCTGGATCTGTTCGAGCACAGCCCGTATTTCGCCGATGCGCTGCTGCGCGATCCCGAGATGCTGGAGGAAATCGGCCGCGACTCGGTTCTCCGCCTCGATCCGCTGGAAACCGCCTCCAGCTTGCGCCGGTTCTACGGCCGCCAGATGCTGCGAATCCAGAGCCGCAGCGTCTTGAACGGCGCGCCGATATTTGAAACGCTGGCCCAGACCTCCGCACTTGCCGATTGCGTGATCGAGGCCGCATACAGACTCGCCCTGAGCGAATCGCAGCGACCGGCGTCCGGGGAATACGAGCCGCGCAAACAGATGATGGTCATCGCGCTCGGGCGGCTGGGCATGCGGGAGTTCGATCTGGGCTCCGACGCGGATCTGCTCTTCGTGCTCCCCGATGCGGACGCGGGCGAGCAACCGTTCTGGTCCTCGGTTGCCGAGCACATGATCGATACGCTGAGCGCTTACACCGGCGTAGGCGTCATGTTCGCGGTGGATACTCGGCTGCGTCCCAATGGCCGCGAGGGCGACCTGGTGCAAACCGAAAGCGCCTATCGCCGCTACTTCGAGAATCAGGCCGAGGCGTGGGAAGGCATCACCTACATGAAGTCGCGCGGGGTGGCCGGGGATGTGGAGCGCGCCACCGAATTTCTTACCGACTTACAGACCATCGACTGGCGGCGCTACGGCCGCAGCAAGCGCTCGCGCCGGGACCTCGCGGAAATGCGCGTCCGCCTGGAGCGCGAGCAAGGCGCGCGCAATCCGCTCAAGGCCGGAGGGGGCGGCTACTACGATATCGATTTCGTCCTGATGTACCTCCGGCTCAAAGGGGCGGGCATTTTCTACAGGGTGCTGAACACTCCGGAGCGCATCCGCGTGATCGAGCAGATGGGCCACTTGGACCCCGAGGACGCCGACTTTTTGCGCGACGCTTCCACGTTCTACCGCGCCCTGGATCACGGCCAGCGCGTTTCCACAGGCCATGCCGAAGGCAAGCTCCCCTCGGCGGAAAGCCAATTAGAGACTTTGGCCGCGCTGGTGAGACGGTGGACGCCCGAGTCCATGCACAGGCAATCGCTGGAGGCGACGCTCTATGAGATCCGCCTGGGCACCCGCCGGATGTTCAACCGGTTGTTTCTGGAGTAGTGCCCGCCCGAAAACCGGCGCAGGCTGGCAGGCAGCCACGATGAACCTGACAACTGGTAACATACAGTTTACGGTGTATTCCGATGATCGGGAGCTTCAAGCACCGGGGCCTGAAACGGCTCTATGAACGTGGCGACCGGAGCGGGATACGGCCTGATTTGGTGGACACGGTTCAGGAGATTCTGACCGTCCTCGATAAGGCTGCTACGCCACAGGCGCTGAACCTTCCCGGTTATCGTCTTCACCCGCTGAAAGGCGATTTGGAGGGGTTTTGGTCTGTGACGGTGCGGGCCAACTGGCGCATCATGTTTCGTTTCGACGAAGGCGCCGCGTTTGACGTTGAATTCATCGATTACCATTGAAGGAGAATACGACATGCCCATGAAGAATCCCGCACATCCCGGACGCATCGTTCGGAGCGCGTGCCTTGAGCCGTTGGGCCTGTCTGTGACCGCTGGGGCGAAGATTCTCGGCGTCACCCGGCAGACTCTCACCAAGGTCATTAACGGCAAGTCCGGCATCAGCCCGGAAATGGCTATCCGGCTGACGAAAGCATTCGGCAGCACGGAGGAAACGTGGATGGGAATGCAGCTTGCCTACGACCTTGCCGCCGCGCGCAGGGAAGAAAGCAAAATCAAGGTGCGTCGCCAGTACGTTCCGCAAGAACTGCACGTCCAATAACGCCCGGCCGGGCCGAGCCTCCCCGGTTTGTGAGCCGTCCCGTAAAGGGGAACGTTTTTGCATATCCAGGCTGACCGCCTGCGAAAGTGATGGGCCACCTGGACCCCGAGGACGCCGACTTCCTGCGCGACGCCGCTACGTTCTACCGCGCCCTGGATCACGGCCAGCGCGTTTCCACGGGTCACGCCGAGGGGAACCTCCCTTCGGCCGAAAGCCAGGTGGAGACGCTTGCCGCGCTGGTGAAACGGTGGACGCCGGATTCCATGCACGGCCAATCGCTCGAAGCGACGCTCTATGAGATCCGCCTCGGTACCCGCCGGATGTTCAACCGGTTGTTTCTCGAGTAGGCCGCGCGAAGCAAGCGGGATAGTGGGTTTCGGCCACTGAATGAGATTCGGAAGTCTAAATGGAAACTCCGGCTTATTCCGTTCGGGGCAGAACGTTTCGCCTTCGCAATGCGTATTTACTTTGAACAAGAGGAGTGTGCGCTCATGCGGAAGATCTTGTGGACCGTCTTTTTCAGTCTCGCAGCCTGCCTGGGGTTCGGCCAAACGCCGGAGAGCGCCGACAAGTTCGAAGCCGCCGACGTACACGCCAGTCCGAAAGCCCAAAACCAGAACTTCCGAACCCCGGCCGCCGCCAACGGCCGTTACACCGTCAGGTACGCGACCATGGTGGATCTCATCCGCACGTCGTACGGGGTGGAAGCGGACAAGGTGCTGGGCGGTCCGAGCTGGCTCGAAATGCGCAAGTTCGACATCGTCGCCAAGGTCCCCAGCGATGCCAAGGTTGAAGACTGGAAGCCGGCCCTTCAAGCGCTTCTGGCCGACCGCTTCAAACTGGTACTACACCAGGACACCAAGCCCCTGCCTGCCTACGCTCTGACGGCCGGCAAGAAGCCCCAGCTCAAGGAGGCCGAAGGGACCGAGGAAGCGGGCTGCAAAACCCAAACGAGTGTCGCTCCCTCCACGGCGACCGATAGCGGAGGCGCGACGCTGGGCGCCGTAAACGGGACGCCCATAGGCCTGAACTCGGACCTGAATGTCCAGTTCTTGTGCCGGAACCTGACCATTCCGAAACTGGGAGAGCAAATACGAAGCATGTTGGGAGCGTCCTTGATCCAGAGTCCGATCCTGGATCGGACGGGCCTCAAGGGAGCCTACAACTTCGACGTTCGTATCACGATGCAAATGGCGACGATGCTTACTTCGGGCGGAACGAGTGTCGGCAACCTCATCAGCGACGCGCTGGAAAAACAGCTCGGCCTGAAACTGGAGCGGGTAGACGTTCCGACGCCGGTGATCCTGGTGGATAGCGTGGCCGAACAGCCCAGCGATAATTCGCCAGGGCTGGCGGAAATCATGCCTCCCATTCCGCCGCCGGCCGAGTTCGAAGTGGCCAGCGTGAAACTGGTCGATCCAAATCCAAACGGACCGTCGGCGATGTCGATGCGCGCTCAGCCCGGAGGCCGGTTTGTAGCCACCGGCATACCTTTGAGCATTCTCATGTCGCTGGCGTTTTCAAATGAGGGCTACTCACGGGTTACCGGAACGCCCACCTGGATGGGTTCCGTCCGTGTGGACGTCAACGCCAAGGCGCCGGCGGGAGTCGAGATCTCCACCAGCGACAGGGAGACGCTCGCGCCGATGATGCTTTCCCTTCTCAAGGAACGCTTCGGGCTGAAGTACCATTCCGAGGAGCAGCAGGTGACCGCGTACACGTTGGTGGCTGCCAAGCCGAAGCTGAAGCAGTCCGATCCCAAGAGCAGGACGTACTGCAAGTCCGGCTCCGCCCCGGCAGGTTCGCCCGCCGGAACCCAGATCATCACCTGCCAGAACATCTCGATGGACGAGTTCGCCGACTGGCTTCGCGGGAGGGCGCAGGAACTTACCTGGCCAGTGTTGAACGGAACCGATTTGGATGGCCGCTGGGACTTTTCTTTCACGTTCAGCCCACTCGGCGCCGCGTTGCGAACGGCGCTGGCGGGCGGCGGCGCCTCGGCCGCAGGCGGCCCAGCCATGGCGGCGGACCCAATCGGCGGCGTCACCATTTTCGAAGCGCTCGAAAAGCAGGCCGGGCTGAAGCTGACTGCCCAGAAGCGCCCGCAGCAGATGATTGTGATCGACCATCTGGAACAGAAGCCGACTGAAAACTGAACGGAGCCTGGTTCCTCACAACCTGCGCGGATGTCGCGTTTTGGGGAAAATGGCCTCCAGCGTGGGCGCTTGACCCGTGGGCGCTTGCCACTGGCGTTCGGGGCCGCATCGGTCTACACTGGTCGCTACGAGATCATGGAAATCACTCATAGGGAAATGGCGCCGGGAGTCGAGGCTATCGCGATCTCCGGAAAGGTCCGGATGGGGCCGTCGAGCGAGCCGATTGTCGCCACGGTCGAGGAGTTGCTTCGACAGGGGAAGCGAAAGCTGATCTTCGATCTATCGGGCGTGACCGGCATCGATAGCACCGGCATCGGCCGTTTCATCTCCGCCTATAACAAGGTGGCGGCGACCGGGGGCGATATGCGCATGGCCGGGGCGGCCGGGCACGTCTTCGACGCGTTCCATATCAGCCTTCTCGACACCGTATTCCGCTTTTACGCGACGGTGGAGGACGCCGCGAAGGCTTGAATGGCGGCGCCGGCAACGCAACTTCTCGATCGCGCACTGTTCGACGCGCTTCTGGAACGGGCGCGCAACTCTCCCCGGCGGCGTACCAACCACAATTTTCACGTCAGCCACGACGAGCACGCGAATCGTTTTCTCAACGCGATGCTCGAAGGAACGTACATCGCCCCGCACCGTCACCTTGACCCTCCCAAGCCCGAGTCGTTCCTGGTGCTCGAAGGAGAGATCGCCTTCTTCACCTTCGACGACGAAGGCAACATCCTGGAAGCCCGGCGACTGGGCGCGGACCCTATGGGGATCGATATTCAGCCCGGCATCTGGCACACGGCAGCAGTGCTGAGCCCTCATGCCATCTGCTTCGAAGTGAAGCCGGGCCCGTATTCTCCGCTCACCGACAAGGAATTCGCGCCGTGGGCTCCGCGGGAAGGCGATCCGCGCGTGCCCGCCTACCTTGAGAAGTTGCTGGCTGGCGTCGTGCGGCGAAAATAATGGACAGTAAGATTGGCCCAAGGGCAAAGCGGGGACAGGCACGAAATTTCGCAAAATACGCGAAATTCGAGCGAGTCCCCGTTTTGCAGTCTGTAGTAATGTTCAGTATTTGCGCCGCACTTCACTAAAGTGAAGGGATAGGGGCAGGCCGAATCCTGCCCCGGAGTCAAGCCGTTAGCAGGGCTTTTTGCACGGCGCGCGCTTCTTCGGGGCGGGCTTTTTGGCCGCTGGGGCCGCCTTTTTGGTTGCCATCAGTTTTATTGGACACCTCCGGCAAGAATAAATCAATAGGGCCGTAAAATGTTTTTTGCGTGGATTCGTGGGACGGACGTTTATCTCGACAGGTTGTACGAGAAATTCAGTTGGAGAGTTATGGTCGGGTCGTTGAACCCCTTGGGAAAGGGAGGTAAAGGCGTCGAAGCGCTGATGGCCGCCATGGCCGCGCGGTCCAGATTCCCCAGGCCGGACTGCGCGACATATTTGGGGTTGATGACTCTGCCGCTCTGGTCGATGGTGATTTGAAGCGACACCCGGCCGCTTGAAGCGACGCGGATGCCCGGCAGCATCGCCTGCCAGTACCGGTTCACCCTGGCCTGAAGAGCGGAGAGATACGGCCTGAAATCCACTCCCTTGGGATCGCTGAGCAATTGCATGCTGCTGTCCTGGGAATTGGGGGACGGATTCAGACTGGCTGCCGATCCAGAACCGCCCTGGCCCTGGCCGCCCATCACGCCGCGGATGGCGTCGGTCGCCTTGGGCACCGGAAGAACTCTGCCTGGATCGTACGCAGGCTGCGTCGGCGGGTTCTCAAAAGGAGAAGGCGCCGGGGGCCTCTGGACAGCCTGGAACTGCGGCTGCATGACGGCGGGCAAATCGGTGTGGATAACCGGAGCTTCCACTTTCGGCGGCTCGGGCAGCGGCTCAAGCGGTTTGGGGGCCTGCGGCGGCTCGGTGGGATGGAATTCGCGCACGGGAGGCGGGCCGGGTGCGCCTCCCGGCAACCGTATACGCGGGCGCGGAACGCTGGCCGCGGCGTCAAACTCCTTGCCGATCTTCGCCGCATTGGGATCCTTCTGTGTGAGCTGAGTAAGCGGTTCGATGAGCGGCGTTACGTAAGATAGCTGCTCCCGGAGCGTACCAGGCGCGAACAGGCTCTCGGAGACCAGCAACAGCACGACGACGAATACCACGTGGATGACGAACGAGAGGATGGCCGCTTTCCTGCGGCGCGGGCCGTCGCCCGGATCGCCCCATTCGGTCAGCAGGTGTATTTCGTAGTCTTCCGGAGGTGGCGTTACGGTTTCCATCCAGCTTCCAGGGTTCGGTCCACCACGACGGAGTGCTCCTTGATTTTATCAAGCACGGACAGAGCGGCCCCTAGCGTTTGACGCGCGGCGCGTCCGGAAGTTTTCGGCGTTTTTCTGGTCTCGACGGAGTCCAGAAAAGCGTCAAGCTGGAGTTTCAGTGGTTCGGCTTTGGCCACCGACGCCTGCTCGAAACCGATCTGTCCGTCCGCGCCCACCGAAAACACGGCCAGGGTCTGGCGGCCATAATCGAGCGACAGGTATTGATTCGGCTGAAAAAGGCGGAGCTTCCGGACTCGTTCGGTGGAAACGCGGCTGGCCGTGAGATTAGCCACGCAGCCGTTGGGAAACTGCAGCCGCACGTTGGCGATATCCACCTTGCGCGACAGGATGGAAATACCGGCCGCGCGGATTTCCGATGGTTCGGCGCGGGCGAGCGAAAGCACGATGTCGATATCGTGCACCATCAAATCCAACACCACGTCTACATCCAGGCTGCGCGGGCTGAAGAGGTTGAGGCGGTGGATTTCGAAGAACAGCGGCATGGTCGCGCGCCGTTCCACCTCGATTACGGCAGGGTTGAAACGTTCCAGATGGCCGACCTGAAGAATTCGCCCGCCGCGCTCGGCTGCTTCAATAAGGGTAGTGGCGGCGGCCACATCGTGGGCGATGGGCTTCTCCATCAGCACATCGATGCCGGCGGCGAGCAGCGCGGAGCCAATGGCCTCGTGCTGCGTCGTGGGCGCGGCCACCACGGCTGCGTCCACCAGGCCCGCAATGTCGCGGACCTCGGTGAAGGTGCGCGCGCCGTACGCCGCGGCCGTTTCACGGGCGCGATTCGCGTCGATGTCCACGACGGCGGCAAGTTCGGCTCGCTCGGATTCGTGAACCACGCGGCAGTGATTCTTGCCGAATTGTCCGGCGCCGACGACGGCTAACTTTAACTTAGGCATAAGCAGGGGAAGAGGGAAGGCAGAAGGCGGAAGGCAGAAGGCTGAAGGCGGAAGAAGGGAGTCAGCAGTCGGGAGCCAGGCGCCAAATTCGCTCTAACGGCCGCGTGCGCGTGGGGCCAGCCCTTTTGGGCTGCCGCCGCTCTTCCGAGCGGCGCCTCCGGCGATGCTCCACGGGCCGCTTTGCCCGACGAGCCCCGCGGCTTGTTACATTCCCCAGATTGCGATGTTCGCTTCATTGGCGGCTTCGAGCATTTTGTCTTTGTCGAGCATCAAGGTACGTCCAGCTTCCACGGCCAGCGCCGTCGTTCCGGTCTCGCGCATGACCGGGACCGTGTCAAGCCCCACTACCGGAACGTCGAACAGCAGGTGTTCCCGGCGGCGCGCGACTTTCACCAGCGTCATGGCCCGGCCGTTTACCAGACCGGCGGCGCGGCGCAGCATGGCGTCCGTGCCTTCCATGGCCTCGAGCGCCACGCAAGCGCGTTCGCAAATGGCGGCACTCTGCCCTACGTCGAAACCCGCCAGAGCATCCGCCACGCGACGCCCGTATTCGATATCGGAGGTCTCTTCCTTCGATGGCTTGCGGCGCGTCATGGCTCCCGCGCCCGCCAGCAACGGCTTGAGCAAAGCCGTGGAATCGCGCAGCTTGATTCCTTCTTCTTCAAGCAGACGGATGACTCCGCCGATCAACCCATCGGTGTTCTTCCAGGGCAGGGTCGCCAGAAGCTTGGCGAGCCGCCAATCGGGCCGGATGGAAGAGAAGATTTTGGCGTGTTTCACCTGGCCCGTCATGACGAGCTCGGTGATGCCTTCGCTTTTTAGAATCTCGATCAGCTTGCCCAGCTCGCCGAGAGAGATCCAATGGCAACGGTCCGCCATCTCCTCCACCTCGCGCGACGCCTCTTCTTTGATGGCGAGCACGGTCACGTCGTGCCCCAGCCGCCGGGCGCTTGCAAGCGCCAGCAAGGGGAACCGGCCGTTTCCGGCGATCAAGCCGTAGCGCATCACTTAACGACTCCGCGCTCCGACGCACGGATGAACTCGATGAGCCGCTCGACTTCCGCGCACGCCGGGACCTCCGCGCGAATGCGCTCGATGGCCTGGGAGGTGTTGAGCCCCGCGCGCGTGAGCAGCCGAAAGGCCGTTTGCAGGGCCTCGATGGAACTCTTCTCGAAGCCGCGGCGCTCCAGGCCGATGCTGTTGGCGCCGAATACCGCCAGCTCCGGCTTGAAGCTTGTAAGCGAGTAAGGCATCACATCCTGCTTCACCACGCTGTAAGGGCCGATAAAAGCATGTTGTCCGATGCGGCAGAACTGATGTACGCCGCTGTAAGGGCTGACATCCACCCAATCCTCGATGGTCACGTGACCGGATAACCCGACGCTGTTGCCCAATATGACGTGACTGCCGATTCGCACGTCGTGGGCCACGTGCGTGTATGCCATGAGCAGGTTGTCGTCACCGATGCTCGTTAGAAGGCCGCCGCCTTCGGTGCCGCGGTGGATGGTGACGAACTCGCGGATATTGTTGCGGTCGCCGATGCGGGTTTCCGCCCGCTCGCCCTTATACTTCTTGTCCTGCGAGGCCACGCCGACGGAGCTGAACGGGTAAAAGACGTTATCCGCGCCGATCCGCGTCGGCCCTTCCACGTACAAATGGGCCATCAAGCGGGTTCGTTCGCCAATCTCCACTTCGGGGCCGATGACGCAAAACGGACCGATCTCGGCGCTCCCGGCGATGCGCGCTCGGGAATCGACGATCGCGGTGGGATGGATGGCCATCGCTAGGCCTCCGCGGGCGCCTTCTCTTCCTTGTCGGCCAGCTTGCACATCACTTCGAGCTCGGCCACGACTTGGCCGTCGACGGTGGCGCGACCCGCCAATTTGGCCACGGTGGCCTTGCGCTTGACGATGGTCATTTCCATCCGCAGCGTGTCGCCGGGCACTACGGGCTTGCGGAACCGCGCGTTCTCGATGGCCACCAGCAGAACCAGTTTCTTGTCGCGATCGGGGATGCTCTTGAGCACCAGCACGCCGCCGGTTTGCGCCATGGCCTCGACAATCAGCACGCCCGGGAAGACGGGGATATCCGGAAAGTGGCCGGTGAAGCACGGTTCGTTGAAGGTAATGTTCTTGATGCCGACTATGCGATCCGCTTCCAATTCCACGATCCGATCCACCAAAAGGAACGGATACCGGTGGGGCAGAATCCCCCGGATGTCATTGATATCTAAGATTGTCATGGAAGTCGTCATTATATCAGCCGCGGATTGGGGGAGCCTTACGGCGCCGAATTGAGCATCAAGCGGCCGCGGCCCTAACGACGATACAATGCTCCCGAATGGCAAAAGACCCGGCGCCAACGCCCGGCGAGCCCACACCCCCAACCGGCGAAATCGTCTTGTACCAAACCGAGGACGGCCGCACCAGGGTTGAGTGCCGCTTTATCGACGAAACGCTTTGGCTGAGTCAGGCGCTCATCGCGGAGTTGTTCCAGAAGGACGTCCGGACCGTGAACGAGCATCTTCAGAACATCTACGAGGAAGGGGAGATCGAAGCGCGGACAACTATCCGGAAATTCCGGATAGTTCGCCGGGAAGGATCGCGCGACGTCGAACGGGAAATCGAGCACTACAACCTCGATGCCATCTTAGCCGTGGGCTACCGGGTGCGGTCGGAGCGCGGGACGCAATTTCGCCGCTGGGCGACGGAGCGTTTGAGTGAGTACTTGGTGAAGGGCTTCACCATGGACGACCAGCGGCTCAAGAACCCGCCGGTGGAAGGCTCGGGCGTCCCCGACTACTTCGACGAACTCCTCGAGCGGATTCGCGACATACGCGCCAGCGAGAAGCGCATGTATCTCCGCGTGCGCGAGATTTTCGCAATGGCTGGCGATTACGACCCCGGACGCCGGGAGACCACGGAGTTCTTTCAGATCATCCAGAATAGACTGCACTTCGCCGCGACCGGCCAGACGGCGCCGGAACTGATTGCCGGCCGTGCGCACCACTCCAAGCCCAACATGGGCCTGACATCCTGGAAAGGGGACGTGGTGCGCAAAGCGGACGTGACGGTCGCTAAGAACTATTTGAGTCAGGCGGAAATCGGCGAGTTGAACCGCATCGTGACAATGTGGCTCGATTTTGCCGAGGATCAGGCGCGCCGCCGCAAGCAGGTGTTCTTGAAAGACTGGGAGACCAAGCTCGGCGAGTTTCTCCGCTTCAATGAGCGGGCGGTGCTGGACGACAAAGGAAGCGTAAGCAAAGCCACCGCCGATGCCCGCGCCGAGGCCGAGTACGAAGAGTTCGCCGCCCGCCGCCGTGCCCTGCTGGAAGCGGAGGCCGAGCGGGAGCAGTCGCGATCCCTGGAAGATGCGGCTCGGAAGTTGCCGGATAGACCGAGGCGCAGCCGGCCTTGATTGCCGGACCGCAGGTAAACACTCCGATCCGCTGCGGAAAGGGGTTCCGGGGGTGGACGGTTTACTTCCCGGCCTGGGGATCGCGGACTGCCCGAGGCGGAAGGAATTGCCGAATCCCACCGGCCTTGCGCCAGACTTCGATCCAAATGTCCAAGACGCGGCCCATAGCGCCAGTGAATCCATCGGCATCGGTGATTGTTTCCGAGATCCACGCGGACGATCTGCTCGTCTCCAGAACTTCAATCCCCAGAGATGCCAATTTCCTCATTGCTGGGCCCGGTTCCTTAATCCAGCAGTACGCCCTGGCACAGCCCTCTTCACCTTCGCCAATCCAGAAATAGAAGTAGATGCCCCACTTGGCCTCCCAGTCTCCACCCGGATACTTCAGTCCGACCGAGGCTGTCGAACCGTCCCAGCCTTGCCCGGCGCTCGCCGGGTCTGAATATGGCGTGAGGCCTTCACTGATCTCGGCCTTGTCAAGCTTCAACTCGGCCGCGATGTCGGCGAGGCGCTCCTCGACGGCGGCACGAATCGCCTCTTGAACCTCCTGCCGGAATTGCCTGACGGCGGCTAAGACCTTGTGGTAAGAGCGACAGCCTTCTCGCAGCAGTTCGCTATCGGACCGTTGTTTAGGCATCACCATCACGGAGAACCTCCTGAAGATAGGCGGCTGTTCGCACGGCGCTTAATCCGCCGCCACCCAGCGAAAGCAGGTTCCGTTCGACCGCGCCGCAAAACGCCAGGGTCATCACGGCGTCGTAAAGTCTGGCGGAGCGCAGCCAGGCGCTCGCCCAACTTCGCAAGCCCAGAGAAACCTGTTTCCAAGAGCAGAAACGGCAGTGCGAGGGCAGTGAATCGCCCTCTGGCCGATCGACCGCTAAGAGGACCAGACCAACTGGGGACCGTTGTCCGGCAAGCCATCTCTGATACCGCTCCAGTTGGTCCTCACCGGGAACGGATTCCGTCTTTATTTCGACGCAGAGGCACGCCCAGAATTGGATGGCGGATTACGAGATCGATCTGCCCGTAAGCTGTTACGACTTCGCGCTCCACCTTCCATTTTCCCTGCGTGACTGAACGATCTTCGACCCCAAACAGGGGCAGGACGCGCGAAGCATCGTCCTGGCGCTCGAGAATCCAGGCGAGCCAGTCCGAGTAGGAATGTTCGTGGTCTTCCGCCAGCCACCGGTGCGAGCCAAGATCCAGCTTGTCGCCCAGCGGGTCGCCGACGCCGGGAAACAGCGTTCGCCCGGACCGATCAAGCAGGCCGCCCAAACGACAAGCGGCAGACTTGGCGTCCGCGTCCGCGGCGTTGATCATCCGGCGAAGAGGTTCCAACGGAATCTCGTCATTCGATTCCTGGCGAAGCGTCTCGCCGAGTTTCGCCCAAGCGGCCATGACCGACGACAGCGTATTGGCGCACACCACCTATTATTCACTAGTACGGCCTGTCTCGGCTCCCGCTAGCGGTATGATCGTTCTCAGAGACAGGATCGTGTCAACGCGGCTGGTCTGGCTTGCTCTCGCCCTCAGCGCCTCCGCGCAAGGCGCCGAACACAGCGTGCGATACGCCGAGACTATAGCCTCGCTGAACGCAGCCGCTCCCGAATCGACGTGCCAGGCGCGAGCTACGCTGCGAGCTTGGATACCCGATGCGAATGCGTCCGACCGGGCCGCTATGTTCCGGTCGTTCAGGGAGTTCTATCTACGATCCGTCATGGCCACGGACGCGGCCCTCTATAAGGCGCTCGGGCCGTCATCCGGAGAGATTGTCGGATGGTTCGGCGAAAGCGGCTCCTTCGAAGCGGTACGAAAACGGATTCAGGGCAACCCGGAATTGCTCAAGACCGTAGCTCCGTGGCTCGATTGCGGCTTCGCCCTGTCCGAAGGCGAGGGGATGATCGACGTAGATATGGACCCTGCGACGCTGCTGGAATTCGCGAACTCGCTCCCCGACGATCTGGCGGGTTTCGTCCGCTTCGAGGCCGCCGAGCGCGGGCAAGAAGTGGCCGGCGACGCTACGCTCATGATCTCGCTCGATCAGTTGGGCGACCGCTTGGCTCGGTGGGAAGAGTCTGAGCGGCGCTACCCGGACCTTCCCGAGACCAAAGCTGAGGTGGTCGCCGAGGTCCACCGCCTGGCGTGGTTCGCCTTCCTGGGGATCGACAACACGCGGGTTTACGACCGGGAGACGTTTCGCGTTCGCCCCGAGGTCATCGCGTTTTGGAGCCGGCAGGCCGAACGCTATCCCGACTCGAAATACCGCCCGCTGGCGGAGGAACTGGTCAGGCGGATGCAGGCTGGAGACGGGCGATTCCGAGCCGAGGATCGCGCACTCTTCGAGCGGTTTGGCTTCGGCTCGGAGTTTGAGGTGTTTTGGCGCGACTACGATTACAGAATGCGCAACCCCCCGCGCTAGCGCCACTCTCGATCCTGTCCAGACAGGCGTCTTTCCTTCGCGGGCGATGACTTCCCGGCTCCGCTCGGAATGCTTTCGCTAAGATGGTTATTCGATGACCGTTACTCAGGCGCTCCAGGTCATTCGCTCGGCTCCCCGCGACGCGGCGCGCTTCGACGTGCGCCTGGTATGCGGATTCACGCCGCTGGACCTCGGGACCTTTCTGCGCGCGCATCTCCAAAAGGCGCTCCCGGCGCGGTTCGTGAATGTCGCGACGGGCCGGTTCGGCGACACTGCCGGCGCGCTGGAAGAGGCTTCGGCCTCGGATCTCCACGCCGTGGCGCTCGCGCTGGAGTGGAGTGACTTGGACCCGCGCTTCGGTTATCGTACGACGGGAAGCTGGGACGCCGATTCGATCTCCGACGCAGCCGCCGAGGCGCAACTGGCGCTGGATCGCCTTGGGGCGGCCATCGGCAGGATCCCTTCGCACGTCCCCATCGCGGCGTCGCTTCCGACCTTGCCATTGCCGCCGGTCTTCGGTCCCCCTGCCTGGCGCGCATCCGAAACGGAATTGCTGCTGGAACGGCGCCTCGCGGCGTTCGCCTGCGAGATCGCGAAACGCCGCGGCCTGGCCCTGGTGAATCGCATCCGGCTCGCGGAGGAGTCGCCGGCCGCCGCCCGTTACGATTTGAAATCCGATCTGCTGACGGGGCTTCCGTACACGGTGCGCCACGCCGATCGAGTGGCCGCGGCGCTAGCCCGCATCATTGCGCCTCCGGCCCCGAAGAAAGGAATCATCACCGACCTGGACGACACGCTGTGGAACGGCATCGTGGGCGAGGTGGGGCCGGATGGGGTCAGTTGGGATTTTGCCAGTCACCACCATCTGCACGCGCTCTACCAGAAGCTGCTCTCGTCTTTGGCCGGGCAGGGCGTTTTGATCGCCGTCGCGAGCAAGAACGACCCAGGCGTCGTCGAAGAGGCGTTTCGCCGGCAGGATCTGGCCTTGCGGCCCGAGCGCGTTTTTCCGATCGAGGCCAACTGGAATGCCAAGTCGGCTTCCGTCGCAAGAATCCTTCAGGCTTGGAATATCGCGGCCGATAGCGTGGTGTTCATCGACGACAGCCCCATGGAGTTGGCGGAGGTCGCGGAGGCGCACCCCGGCATTCACTGTCTCCGCTTTCCCAAAGGAGACTATGCCGCCGGGCTGGCGATGCTTCGGGAACTGCGCGACCTGTGCGGCAAGGAACAGGCCTCGCAAGAGGACGCCTTTCGGCTGGACAGCATTCGACGCAACGTCGAGTTTCAGAGCATGGCTGCGAACGGCGCGGCGCCGGAAGAGTTTCTCGAGCGGGCCGGCTCCTCGGTGATCTTCGAGTTCTCGGGAGTGGCCGATGACAGCCGCGTACTGGAGCTCGTAAACAAGACCAACCAGTTCAATCTGAATGGCATTCGATACTCCGAAGCGGACTGGCGGCGGAGGCTCGCGCGGCCGGGCGCTTTTGTGGCGGCGGTCTCCTACGCGGACAAGTTCGGGCCGCTGGGCAAGATCATGGTCGTCGAAGGCGAGCGGCATGGGGAGAGATTGAGCGTAGCCGTCTGGGTGATGAGCTGCCGTGCGTTCGCTCGCAGGATCGAGTATCAGTGCCTGAGAACTCTATTCGAGCGGTTCCAGGCCACCCAGATCCGCTTCGAGTTCGCAAGCACGCCGAGGAACGGCCCGCTCCAGGAGTTTTTCAAAGCTATTTTGGGCGAAGCCCCCGAATCCGATTTCTCCCTTACGCGGGAGCAGTTCGATGCGGCTTGCCCCCGCCTCTACCACGATGTAAAGGAATTTAGGGAGAACGCATGACCGACGTAACGACCAGGCTGATACAGTGCTTTCAAGTGGTGTTTCCGGACTTGCCCGAATCCGGGATCCTCACGGCGACCCCGGCTTCGGTGGCGGAATGGGATTCCGTTCACACCATCTCGCTGATTCACGTCGTCGAAGACGAATTCGGCGTCGAAGTCGATCTGGAGATGCTGATGGAATTGAGTTCCTTCGAGAAGATAAGAGACTACATCGAAGGCCGTCTGGCGGGATCTGGCTCGTAATCGCGGCGTTCGGCGCGACCCGGAGTGAGTCCGTCTCTGGCTGCTTACGCTCCTCCGGCGGGACGAGGCAGCTCCCTTTCGAGATACTCCACCAGAAGGTTCTCTCGCGTTGACATCCACGCGATCCTTCGCCCGTTGAATGCCACGGCCGGGCGCGGACGGCTTAACAAAGCGGCCCGTTGCGCTCTCATCGTCCGAATGTGCTCCTCGATATCGTCCACTTCGAAGCACAGATGGTGAAGGCCGCCGCCCGAGGTCACGAAGCGGGCCAATGGCGAATCCTCGCCGAGGGGTTCGATGAGTTCCAAGACCGAGCCGCCTCCCGGGGCGAATTCCAGGAAGACTACGCGGGCGTGCTGAAGCGGATCGTTGAACGGGCCCCGCAAGGCGATTGGGCGCAGGGCCTCGCGCCATTTCGGAAGGCTCTCGTCTACCGACCGTACCGCATAGCCGACATGGTGAAAGGAGGGTTCCGGCATCGAATTCTCTTTCCATCTCCGCGCCCAGGCCTCATGCCGCCTGGGGCGCCGCGCAGGGTCGGCGATCCGTCCGCGACAATACCGCGGGGGGAATTCGCACGAGATGTGCGGCGCGGCCGATCCCGCTGAGATGGATTGTACCGCGACCATGCGCAGTTCCCGGTTTCCGCCGGTATGCGCGTTCCTATTTGCTAAACTAAATTGCGCTTGTCGCAGCTTCTCGAACGGATGAGTGCGACGATCGCCAATAGGTATTGCAGGAATGGGTGAGATTCGCGCTTTCTCCGAGGAATTCGTACGCCAGGCGGCGGATCTTCAGATGAAGCTGATCCTCGGACGGCGGAACCAGCCGGCGAGCGAAGCAACTTCAGAATCACTTTCGCGAGATCTTTCTCAGAAACCCCTGGTCTACGCCCGATGCTCCCTCTTTGATTTACCTGGACCAGGGAAATCTGGTAGGGTTCCTGGGGGTCTTCTGCCCTTCCATGGAATACCGGGGACAGACCGATCCGCGTCGCCGCCTTGTGTCAGTTCATGGTGGACAGCGAGAGCCATAAAGGCAACGCCGCGATTGAGTTATCGCGCCGGTGTTTCGCGGGGCCGCAGGATATCAGTTACACGGACGGCGTCAGCAAAGGGGCCGTTCAACTCTGGTACGCGGCGGGCGCGCTCCCGGCGTACATTCAGTCGTTCAACTGGGCCAGAATCTTGCGCCCGGCCCGGATTGGGGCGAAGGCCTTTGGAAGGCTGGGGCCGCTGGGCGCCGTGGCGCGAGCCGTGGCCGGGCCGGTGGACTACCTGATTTCCAGGTTGCCCGTGGGGGCATTGCGCCTCCCGTCGTCGCCTCTGGAATCGCGGCAGGTTTCGCCGGATGAAATGCTGGCGGTCATGAAGGAGGCAGGCCCGCGCGAACTCCTGAGGCCAGTTTATTCGCAACCCTCCTTCGGGTGGCTGCTGGCGACCATCCAGTCGCCGCCGCACGCGGGCAAACTGCGCGCCCTGGCCATGCGCGACGCGAAAGGGGCCCCATGCGGGTGGTGCATTTACCTAGTCAGGCCGTCCGGGATGGGCTTCGTGCTTCAGATCGCGTCGCGCAGGCGAGACCAGTTCGGCGCGGTGCTGCGCGCCCTGTTTCGCGATGCGTGGCTGGAAGGCTGCACGGACGTCCGTGGTTCGGCCATTCCAAAGCACTTGATCGAACTGACCGCGGAATACTGTCTCTTCCGGCAGGCCGAGCCCTGCGTGGCCCTGCACAGCCGCGACAAGGAACTGGCCAACGACATCCGAACGGGCGATGCCAGTCTGTCCAGGCTGGATGGCAATTCCTGGATAGGGTTCACCTGGTTCTAGCGAGCGCCTCCCGCACGCCGCCGTTAGAAATTCTCAAAGAGCGAAAAATCCCAGGCGTCCGGCGATTGCAGGTCTCCGGCGAGACCGGCTTCCGGCGCCTTATAGAACAACTGCCAGAGAGGCACATGGTAGGAGCGCGGACGCAACGCCTCGGCCACGGCTCGTTTCACCGCGTCCCGCGGTCATGAATTTAAGCGCGGCGGCGCCGTGACTCGCGGGCGTACCATGCGGCGCCCAGCAGGAGGTCCCGAATAGCGGCCGGGTCGTCGTCCGCCGTCTGCAAATCCGCGATATCGCAGAGCCGCGCTTCGGGAGCGAACTCCAACTGCCGGAGCGGCGCCACGGCGTATCCGGAAAGGCCGCCGGGGCCTTCCCTGACGACAATCACGGCCCGGCCTTTATCGGAGTCCTCCCGGAACCTCCATTCGAGGGCCGCCCGGCTTCGAACGGCGCGCAGGCGTTTCGGGCCCTGGCGCAGGCGATCCCAAAAGGCGTCGAACCTTTCGTCGAAGCTATCGATTTGCCGCACCGCCGAACCGGGACGGCCGAGCCGGCCGCCTCGGAGAAAATCGGCGATAGCCAGCGCGGCGCCGGCCGGCCACGAAACCAGATTCGCCGCCGGGAAGGCTCGCTTGCGCAACGCCGCCGCCGCGAAAATGCGCCGGCGCAGAGGCCACATATAGGGGTCGTGATAGCCCGGCGCGGGGATGCGGCTCACTTTCAAGCGGGTCAGGATTTCCGAGGTTGCAGGAGCGGCGCTGCTGACCAGACAGAGATCCACGGCTTTCTGAGTCAGGAACGCGAGGAGCAAAGGCAGGGAGGATCCCCGGGCGGCCGGTTCCACGCCCCAATCGCTTCCGACGCAGCCTCTTAGCCGCCTCCCGCCGAATTCGTACGGGACGTGAATGCTGGCCAAGGCGCCGGCCAGGTCTCCGTCGCCTTTATCGAGGACCCAACCGATCGGAACGCCGCGGAAATCGTCGAAAAACGGAGACGATTCCCAGCGGCGCCTCCAACTCGCGGGCTCCATCGGACTCAACCCGCAACGCGCGTTCAGCGCGCAAACGGCGCGGGCATCGTCCAGCGTCATGGGCCGGAGCCGGAACATGCGTCTTGTTAGCCTCCCAGGCGAAGATCCATCAACGCTTCACGAAAACCTTCGTGATTGGCGCGTCCCACACGCCATTAAGCGAAATGCCGAGGTAGCGTGTCCGGCAATGCGGGACCATTCCCAGTGTATGCCTGGGGAGAGAATAGACGCTTTCGCGATGCGCTCTCCGCAGGTTACCGCGCATGGTTGTGACCCCGGCCACAAACCCAAGCCGCTTGGCCGTCTCGAATTCGCGAGCGCCGCACGCTCCAGGAGAACCGTAAGGATAAGCGATGCTAGTGACTTCAACGCCCAGCCGGCTTCGCAACTCATCGCGGGCGTCTCCCATCTCCCGTTCCGCCTCGCTTGCCGCGAGCCGCGCCAGCATGGGATGCGAGACGCTGTGAACACCCACGCTGACAAGCGGATCGCCGGCCAGCGCGCGCATCTGATTCCATGACAGGTAGAACTGATCGGCCAATGCCACGGCGGATGCGCCGAGCGCCTCGCAGGCTTCCGCCAGAGACTCGTCCGCGCCCGGCCAGCTTTCGACATGCCCTTCGAGACGCCGGTAGAACGCAATCCTGGATTCGCTCTCGGGCCTCGAAAACTCGACCTTGTCTCGCGTTCCGGGCCGGCGAAGAACGCATGAAATCGGTTCGAAGGCAGAGCGCTTCCAGCAATATATGCCACGGCACGATTCTCCGGCTCAGCCAGCCAGTGACGGGAAAGACGGAAAACGGGGCGGAGAACTCGCGAAACACGGGCAAGGCATGTTCCAGGTTGTCGAGATGCCCGTCATCGAGCGTAATTGCGACGAACTTCCGCGGCTCGCTCAATCGATCGGGGACCGTGGAGAGCGGAACGATTTCCAGCCCGGCGCGGCGGAGAAACTGGAGAAAACCCCTTAGCTGCGACACGGTGACGGCGTTTCCCAGATTGAGTGTGAGAGCGTCGTCCGGGAGCACGCGATGGAAAGCCAGGATGGCGCCGGCGCCCGAATAGAACGGCTTCATCAGATGGGTGAGACCGCTGAAATACAGCGCATCCACCATCCATTTCTTGAGCAGATCGTCTCGCGTCAACATGGCGCCTGACTCAGAATAACAACGCGTCGCTAATATCGGCCGGCCGCGGGAGTCCGGCTCACAACTGGCCGCCGGTGAGCGGCAGGCATTGTCCCGTGATGAACCGAGCGCCCGGAGACAGGAAGAACTCAACCGCTCGCGAGACGTCCTCGGGAGAGCAGAGCCTTCCCAGCGGCACCTTAGCGGTCTCGGCCAGCAGCGCCCCGGTGGTTTTCGCGGCGTTCATTCCCGCCGGGACAAGTGACGGAGCCACCAGATTGATGGTAATTTCCGCTCGCGCCAGCTCGGGAGCGAGCAGCCGGACGGAGTGTTCGAGAATCGCCTTGCCGAGCGAGTACGCCGCCATGTTCAGCACCGGTTTCAGTGTGCCGGCCGTGGAGCCCAGCACCACCAACCGGGCCCGTCCATCCGCCGCCGTGCGCAGAAACCGCGCCAGGCGGATGGTTGCCAGGGCTCCGAACTCCACCTGAGTCCGAACCACTTCCATGTCCTCGTCGAGAAGTCCGCCCTTCGGCGCTCCAGGCCACGCGCCATGAACCAGGCCATGCAGCTTTCGCCCGCCCAGGCGATGCAGAATGCGCCGCTCCCAATCGTCCGCGGCCAGATCCGCCGCGACCCACTCGACGCCCGGCGCGGCCGCCAGAGTGGCGGCGTCGGGCAGCGACCGCGTCACGGCCACGATCCGATAGTTCTCCGAAAGCGTGGATACGATGTGGGTCCCGAGGCCGCCCGTTGCGCCGGTCACCAGTACGTTCGGCTTTCCATCGCCGGAGGGCGCCTCCACGACCTCCGGGACGGGCGCTGTACGGCTCTCGTGAAGCGAGAAGCCGATGTGAATCTCCGCCGTGGCCGTCATGTCGCGAAGGCCGATCACGCGGACCAGCAGCACGCCGTTTCCCGTGTGCGCATTCCACGACGCAATCTCGCCGATCACTCGCACTCTTGACGGAAAGTACAGAGGAGCCGGGAACCGGCACTGGAACGACCCGACCACGACGTCGCGTCCAGGCAAGTACATCCCCGCCATGGTGGACGCGAGAGCCACCTGGAGCGCGCCATGGGCGATCCGCGCCTGGTAATTGGTGCGCCGCGCGTACGCCTCGTCTACGTGCAGAGGGTTCCAGTCTCCGGAAAGCTCCGCGAACGCGGTCACGTCGCCCGTCGGTGATATCGCGCTCGAACTCCACGCGCAGGCCGGCCCTCAGTTCGGAAGCCGCGTAGGTCCTTGGCTCATTCATTGCCCAGCCGCTCCTCCAGCCGCTGAACGATTTGCGCAAACGACGCGAGCTCGCCGAATTCCTCCAGCATGAACTCCACCTGGAAAGCTTCGCCGATCATGGTGAGCAGGTTTACCTGCGCCACCGAATCCCATGCCGCCAGGGACGCGGAACTCGCGCGGGGAATCTCGTCGGCGCGAAGGCCGGGGAATACCATGGCAAAACAGCTCGTCACTCGATCGCGTATATCGTTCACTCGGTTAGCTCCTCCACCCGGTGCGGCAGTCCGCCGCACTGCGACGTAAAGTCGGAACGCAAAAGCCGCCAGCCGCCGTCGCTTGAATCTCGCACGCCGATGGACTGGAAGAACCGCTGGAGCGGCTGGTTCCTTCCGGTGATATGAAAGGCAAGTTCCATTTCGTCCACGTCGAACCGGCGGAACAGGGCATCCAGAACATGGCTCTCCAACATGCGCGAAAATGCCCGGCAACTCATGACCCAGTGCGAGACCGCAAGTTTGCCCTCGGCCCTGGTTCCCACCAGAACGGCCACCGCGCCCAGCGGCCCGAACCGGTCCCGGTAAGACAATACGCCGCAAATCCGGCCAGGATCTTCGAACATGCGCTTCCACTCGCCTTCGGCGATGCGCATGCCATTCAGGTTGAACTGATTGGTTTTGTTGATCAGATCCAAGGCTCGTGGGCCGGCGGCGGCCGGGCGCCAATCGAGCGTGACCGTTCCATCGAGCCCGCGCAGGAAATCCGGAGACGCGCCCGATTCGGCCATCTCCTTGCGCATCTCCGCTTCCGCCTGGAGACTCTTCCTGCGCAAGCGGTCCTCCTCCATGAGGGCCGGTTTTCCAAACAGATCGCGCAAATTGCCCAGCAGATCCCAAACCTTGTATGGATCGCCACCCTGAAATCGCAGGCATGTGAGCTGTGGGTATGCCCGTTGAGCTTCCTCTAATTCCATCGGGCTGTCATCTACGAATACCACGGCCTCCGCGCCGATATTCCAGGATTCGAGGATTCTCCCGATCGATTCCGATTTCGGCCCCCAGCCGGCGCGGATGGGGAACAAAGACTGTGCGTCGAAGAAAAGATCCTTGCGTGCCAGCGCCGGCTCCACCACGGATATTTCGTTCTTCGTACAGACGCCCACCAGGACGCCTTGATCGGCCAGATGTCCGATCATCTGCTGATACAGGCCGTGAGTCTGGCTGTGATGGCCGATGTCCCACGAGACGCCATCGGGCCCAACTTCGCCGACGATGCCAGCCCACAGCGTCTCGTCGAGATCCGTGATCAATGCCTTCTTGGGCGTCTTCTGGTATAGGACGCCGGCCAGCGACTCGGCTAATTGCGAGGCGTAGGCGAGCGTGTAAGGAAACCCCGCCAGAATCTCCATCTTCGCGTCCAACGCGCTTTGGACGCCGGGCGTATCGCCGGAGGAGCGCCGCCGGACGATCCGCACGCCCGAGAGTTGGGAGATCCTGGACAGGAACTCCGCGAGCAACCGCTCGCACTCCAACTCCAACGCGCCAGCCTGATCCCGAATGGTTCCCCCAATCGGCGGCAGGGGCAGGCTGGGCGCCGCCACGGCCACGGGCATCCGGGCTGCCAGGGTTCCGATCGGAGGTTCGATGAGCGCGTAACGCTCCGCGGAGCGAACCACTATATCCGCGACCGCCTCTCTGGACCAGCCGCCCGTCGAACGCAACCCGAGCCGCGGGTCGATATCGCTCCATTCCAGCGCTACCGCGGCGGCCACAGCGGACGATTCGGCGGCGAGTATCAAATTGCCGATGAGATCGCCGAAAACGCCGGTGCGCACCTCGGCATCGCGTTCCGGAAGGCGTTCGCACAAGTGCGCCCGGAAGAAACTCGCCAAGTGCAGAGGCTCAAAACCGCATGCCAGGAAATGAACGCTCTTGGGCGCCTGCTTCCTGGAGTTGACGATTTCAAACGCCTGCTGAAAAGTCACGATCAGCCTTTGTCTCAGCCCGGGGAGCGGCACGGCGATCCCAGCCGCCGGCTGCGGCGGGAGCCCCACTCGGCCCGGATAGGCCAGGGCCCCAAGAAACGCTGGGCGGGGAGATCGGCCCAAAGAACAGTTTGCCATAGGAAGCCCGAGCAGGCCACCTGGCGGGCTGCTGAAAAGAGAGCGTAACCGATGAGGCCGAGCGATCGGGCATTTGCCCAGAATCGAAATCCGCTTCAATTCACCTTGAGTATTGCTAATAAGCTTAGGTAGAGCGCGTCATCGGGCATTTGCCCAGTTCCTGGGCTTCACCTGAGGGGCTCGGCTTTTCGGCACCCTGCCGGAGCCTATGTTTACCGTAGTCGACATGGCCCAACGGATCGGCAAAAAGGAAGTCGAAATGAAGGGGTTGCGTTCTGTCGGCGATATCCGCAAGTTAAATCACCGCAGCCTAGCCTCAGGCCATTTCCGGCGGGGCGAACGTCGGACTGACCGCGGCCTATTTCCTTCGTTTTGGGCAAGATGATCGGAGCGAGCCTCCGGCGCATCCTACGCGGCAGCGAAACCTCGCGCCCTATGGCGAGGGCGTCGCCCTTCGCGCGGCGTCTCATCTCTGCGGGCTCTCCGCCTCGAACCGATTGCGGCCGCGGCTCACAAATGCGACCGCCGACGGAACTCGAGGCGGAACCCCCTGTGGCAACCCGAGAGACGGATCGCATCACTCCGGCTGGCTCGTTGGAGTTGAAATTGGATCTGAACGCTAGAAGCTGTTCGCTAGATGGCCTGATCCGGTTATCCGCTCCGGACTGGAGGCTGTGCGGAACGCATGGCCATCACACTCAAACGCCTCGGATTAACCGCCCGATCCGACTACGACTGGAAGCGGGACAACGCTATTCTTCAGAATTGCGTACGCATGTCAGTAGCGCGGCGCGACCGGTTTCAGGCCCTTTAGCTGAATTACATACGGTCTAAGGAGCGCCCCTCAGTTGTTTTCGACGCCGCCCGCACGGCTGTCGCGGCGAAGAGCCTGACTTGCCTGCTCGCAGCCCTACTGCCGATGGCGATTCGCCTGTCGGTGCTGCGGGTATTGCCACCGCCTTACCCGGTCGTGCAAGACGAGTACAGCTACCTCCTCGGAGCTGACACCTTCGCCTCCGGGCGGCTGACCAATCCGCCGCATCCCATGTGGGTGCACTTCGAAACCATTCACGAGAACTTTCAACCCACTTACTCCACCAAGTACCCGCCGGCGCAGTCTCTGTTCATGGCTTTGGGACAACGGTTCCTCGGTCATCCCTGGTTCGGCGTGTGGATCAGTTTCGGATTGATGTGCGCATGCATCTGTTGGATGTTGCAGGGCTGGATGCCCCCCGTCTACTCGCTGTTCGGAGCGCTGGTGGGCGCGGCGCAGATTGGCTTCTTCCACTACTGGATGGATTCGTACTGGGGCGGGGCGGTGGCAGCCGCTGGAGGGTGTCTGGTTCTGGGGGCGTTGCCGCGGTTGGTGAAGCGCCCGAGCAACTCCGCGGCGATTCTGGGCGCGCTCGGTTTGGTCGTGCTGGCGAACACACGGCCGTACGAAGGGCTGGTGTTCAGCCTCTCCGTGGGCGTCGCGCTGCTTTGGTGGCGGCGGCGCAGCCGCCGGAAGCTTCGCGAACTGCTGACGCCGGGCGTAATCGTACCATTCGCCGCAATCCTGGTTGTGGCGGCCTGTTGGATGGCCTATTACAACTACCGGCTGACGGGAAATGCCCTGTTGATGCCCTACGTGCTGCACCAGCGCACTTACTCGCCGGATCGTATCTTCTCCTTCCTGCCATCGGGGCCGCCGCCCGTCTACCGGCACGAGGTTCTACGCAAGCTCTATACGGCGTGGAATCACGACTTCTATTTGAGGGCGAGGGCGAAACCCTGGTATTTGCTGGCTTCTTACCTCGGCTCGGCGCTGCTGCTGATCCGGGGCGCTCCGGCCTTCCTCATGCTGGCGGTCATTTGCCTGGCGAGGGGTCCGAAGGTCAGAGTGCCGCTGGCTCTCGGAGCTGTGATGACGGTGGCGCTTCTCATGGCGCCGCTGGTACAGCCGCACTACGCCGCGCCGATCACGGGAGCGCCGATCATCCTCGCGATGTACGGCGCGCGATGGCTGCGGGTGAGGTTCGTCCGTTTTGGACCGGCGGTGGTGACGCTGTTCACGGCGTGCGTGCTCGCGGGCGGATTGTACGATTTCCGCAGCGAGCGCGAGCAGGCGGAAAAGCCGCAACCGAGGCAACAGATAGAGAACACGATTATGAAGCAGGCGGGGCCTCACCTGGTGCTGCTACGCTACACGCCTAGTCACGACCCTGGCGACGAGTTTGTGTACAACGCCGCGGACATAGACCGTTCCCCGATTGTCTGGGCCCGCGACATGGGAGACGAGGGAAACCGGGAACTGCTCGACTACTATCCCACGCGCAAGGTCTGGCTCTTGCAGCCCGACCTCACTCCGATCTCTTTGACTCCTTACGCTCCCGGGAGCCAATTGCCCCGGTAGCGAGCGACGGCCGTTGTCTGCCAGCCCCCGCGCATCAGGTTGAAACGAAAAAAGCTAACCTCAATACTGTTTACTTAAGGCAAGCGCCCGTGGAGCGGCCTCTCGGGCTGCCACGCCGGCTTTCTTGCCGGCGTGCTTTTCCGCGGCTCCGAAGAAGGCCGCCAAGGATGGCGGCATAGCAGGCCGGATGCCCACTCCACGTGTGGCCGCGCGCCACGCCTTAGGTAAACAGTATTCAGGCTAAGCAGCGGTCACTCCCGCATCAGACCTGTGGCGGCGCAGGTCGCGGGCAAAGTCGATGTATCGCTTGACCCGGGGTCCGAAAAATGCGAAAAGGCACCCAGCGTAAATAAGGGCGCCGGCGGCCACCTCGACCGCCAGGCGGACGCCGACGGGTTGGCTCCCGATGGCGGGCCAGCGCCGCAACGAGATCACGCCCACCGTCATCACGGAGGCGCAGATCGCCGATGGCGCGAGCGCGCCGGCCAGATCGCGGAACTTCAGGCCGACGCTACGCAGTCCAATCCAGATCGAGGGGAATACGGTTACGGGCGAGAGCGCTATCCAGGCCGCGGCCAAGCCGACGGTCCCGTACCAATGGGCGGCGGCGATAAACGCCGCCGGCATGACGAAGAAACTGACAATCGACGTGCCCATGGTGAATCGGGTCCGGCGCCGGGAGACGAGCAACTGGCCCGCGAGAGTGCCCAGAGTCTGAATCGGCGTGAACAAAGCCAGCCAGCGCAGAGGCTCCGCGACGGCGGCCCACTTGTCCTGAAGCGCCAGGTGGATCACCTCCGGGCACACCGCCGCAAATCCGAGCATCAGCGGCAGTTCGATCATGATCAGCAACTCGGCCAGCGTCAGGAAGTATCGCCGGGCGAGCGCAACGTCATCCTGCACGCGGGCGAACAGGGGCCCGGTGGCTCGCATGATCAGGCCGCTGATCTTTTCGGCCGGTTCCGTGGCCAGATTCATGGCCATCCGGTAAACCCCGAGCATGGACTGTCCGAGCATCTTGGCGGCTACGACGCCATCGGATTGCGTATACGCCGACCAGGCCAAACGTCCAATAGCCATCTGGCCGCCCATGCGCAGCGGCGCGCGAAGGTCTTTCCACCGCGGGATAGCGAAAGGAATCGGTTTCCATTTGCACGCCAACAAGCACGCGCATAGCTTCCCGGCGGCCGGTCCGATCAACAGCGACCAGTAACCCGCCCCGGCCCAGGCGGCGCCCACCAGAAACGCGGCCTGCGTGAGGGACTGCCACGCATCCGCGATCGAAAGCCGCCGGTAGTCCATATCCTTCTGGAGCAACCCCAGCGGAACGGCCTGGAAGCCGGTGACGAAAAAACTCGTGTTCGTTGCCAGGACGAGGAGCTTGAGCCGTGGATCCCCGAAGAACCACGCGATTGGCGGCGCGGCCGCGGCCGAAACAATGAATGCCAGGGTACACGCCAGGCAGGAGAACGTGTGAAGCTGGGCCAGTACCCGCGGTTCGAGTTCCCGCATCTGCATAGCCGCGGTTCCCACGCCGAATTCGGCCAGGATATTGGTCAGCCCCACGAAGAAACCGGCCATCTCCGCGATACCGAAATCGGACTTGGAGAGCAGCCGGGCCGCCACAATAAGGGAGATCCAGGCGAACGCCTGCGTGATCCATTTGGCCGCGGCGGTCCATGCCACGCCCCCGGCAAAGTGTCGGTCGATCTTACGCTTACTCTGGTCGCTAAGCGGGGTCATTCAGTCGCTATCCCTATCGGCCCGAAGCCGCCAAGGCTTCCCGGAACAGAGTCACGTAACGGTCCGCTACGCGATCCATCGAATAGTTCTCGATCGCGCGCAGGCGAGCCGAGGCCCCCATGCGGGCCCTCAGATCCGCGCGGGCGAGCAAGCTCGCCAGCGCGCCGGAAATCGACTCCGAATCTCCGACGCGCGCGCGCAGGCCGTGTACGCCGTCATCCACAAGCTGGGCGTTCGCGGGTATGTCGCTGACCACCGACGAAAGGCCAGTGGACATAGCCTCCAATAACGAGCACGGGAAGCCTTCGACGGAAGAAACGAGCGTAAAAACGTCGGCGGCTTGCATCCAGCGGCGGACATCCGCCAGCGACACACGGCCGGTGAACCGGTATGCGCCGGCAGGCAGCGTGCTAGCGGCAAGAGCCTCCAGCGCGGCGCGCTCCGGACCATCGCCCACGAAAACCACGAGCAGGCCGGGGACGCTCCGCGCCGCGGAAGCGGCGGCGCGGACCAATGAAGAGAGTTCCTTCTCCGGAGCGAGCCTGCCGACGTAGAGAACGATGGCGGCTTCGGCCGGCGCGCCCAGCTCCGCGCGAATCTTGCCGCGCCGCTCCGGCGCGCACGGGGCAAAATCGGCCGTATCCACCGGGTTGGGCATCCATAACAACTGGCTGGGCGCGAGGCCGGCGGCGCAGGCCTCGCCGGCTATCCCTGAGTTCAAGACCATCACACGGTAGGCCCATCGTCTGAGCCAGCTCAATTCCAATCGCCCCATGCGCGTCCCGAGCATCGCCGTGACGATCGAGCTCCCGGATACCTTCATTACGATGGGCTTGCCCAGCAGGCGAGCCACGGGCAGGCCCGCGGCAAGGTGCAAACCCTGCATCAGGAAATAGACCACGTCGTACCGTTTTCGGCGCCGCAGAAGTTCCCAGGCGACTCCGAGTGCGAATATGTAATCGCGCAACGGAGGATGTGAGTGGCGGGCGAAGATTCGAACGGGAACGCCGCCCGGATCGATCCACCGGGCGACGTCCGGCATCGGGCCACCGCCCGTGCAAAGCACCTTCACCCGATGGCCTTGCGCGATCAAGGCCTGGCAGACGCGCTGCGCTTCAATCTCCGACCCTCCGAGCACGGGTGCAAATGTGTAGGAGACCAGCAGAATCGAGAGCGGGCGGACGGTAGGGGGAATGTCCATTTCACACTGCCGGCCGAAGACGATCGGGCCGTCCGTTCGAAACGCCGCGGGCCGGCAGGCCGCGGATCGGGCCTTTCGTTTCGGCGGCGCACGGCATCCATTTCATTCTATGCGGGATTCTCGGCAGAATCCGCGAGGGACCGCGATTGTCACAGCCTGGCGCAGGCCGCCGGGAACCTTTGGGCCGGGGGGCTGTCGAGACATGACGCCGGGCGCGGCGTTCAAATCCCGAAGGGCAGCGGGCGATGCCATGGAAGGGTCAATCGGGTTTGAACTGGTGGGCGTAATTTCGTTTCAGGCCAGGCAACTGATCTTCCTTCCGAAGAAAACACTGTCCCACGGCGAGAGCTTCAATTTCGGTGCCCATGAAACACCCGAATGCGTCTTCGGGAGTGCAGACGATGGGTTCGCCACGCACATTGAAACTCGTATTCACAATCACGGGACATCCAGTCCGTTCTTTGAACGCGGCAAGCAAAGCGTGGTAGCGGGGATTCGTTTCGCGGTGAACCGTCTGGATGCGCGCCGAATAGTCAACGTGTGTCACGGCAGGGATGTCGGAGCGCGGCACGTTTAGCTTCTCAATGCCAAACAGCTTCTGCTCCGCTTCCGTCATCGCCCGCCGGTGATGGGGGGCCACATCGGCCACCATCAGCATATATGGGCTGTCGCCATCCATCTGGAACCACTCCGCGACGTCTTCGCGCAAAACGGAAGGAGCAAAGGGCCGGAACGATTCCCGGTATTTCACCTTGAGATTCAGCAGCGACTGCATGGTGGGCGACCGGGCATCCCCCAAAATCGAGCGTCCGCCAAGAGCGCGCGGCCCGAACTCCATCCGCCCCTGAAACCAGCCCAGGGCCTTGCCATTCACCAGAGCGTCGGCGCAGACGCCCGTCAGACGGTCTTCCTCCAGCACGGTGAATTTCGCTCCCGCCGCATGAAGTCTCAGCTCGATCTCGCTCGGGCTGAACGATGGTCCGAGGTAAGCGCCTTTCATACCGTCCATATCGCCGTTGAGATGGCGGGGCATTTCTTTGTAAAGATGGTAAGCGGCAAGCGCGGCGCCAACGGCGCCACCGGCATCCCCAGCGGCGGGTTGAATCCAGATGTTCTTGAAATGGCCGTCGCGCAACACCTTTCCATTTGCCACGCAGTTCAAGGCAACGCCGCCCGCCATGCAGAGATTCTGGAGACCAGTCTCCGAGGCCAGGCTCCGTGTCATCCTCAACACGGCTTCCTCCAGCACTGACTGGACCGAAGCCGCCAGGTCCATGTGACACTGCCGGACCCGTTCATCGGGCCGACGTACCGGTTCTCCAAACAGTTCCTCGAACTTCCTGTTCGTCATCGTCAAACCGGTGCAATAGTCGAAGTAATCCTGATTGAGATGGAACGACCCGTCGGGTTTCAAGTCGATCACGCGATCCAGGATCAGGCGTGCGTATTTCGGCTCTCCGTATGGCGCCAGGCCCATCAGCTTGTATTCGCCGGAATTGACCCTGAAACCGGTGTAGTACGTGAAGGCTGAGTAAAGAAGGCCAAGCGAATGCGGAAAGTTGATCTCGCGGGGCACTTCGAGTTTGTTATTGTCGCCGATTGCCACCGAGGTAGTGGCCCACTCCCCAACTCCGTCCATCGTTAAGATAGCCGCTTTCGAGAAGGGTGAGGGAAAAAGGCGCTGGCCGCGTGACTGAGATGGTGTTCGGCGAACAGCAGCCGGCTTGGGTCGAATCCCGCGTCGAAACGCTTCAGCCGGTGGTGCAGAAGGTCCTTCTGAAACAGCTTCTCGCGGATCCACAGCGGCATTGCCAGCTTGAAGGAACTGAAACCGCGGGGAGACATTGCCGTGTACGTCTCGAGCAGCCGCTCGAACTTCAGAAAGGGCTTGTCGTAGAACACCACATGGTCGATCTGTCCCAGTCCCACGCCCTCTTCCGCCAGGCACCAGGCCAGCGCGTTGCGCGGAAAGGCCGAGTCGTGTTTCTTGCGCGTGAATCGTTCTTCCTGAGCGGCGGCTCTGACTTCACCGTCCCGGATCAGCGCGGCTGCGCTGTCGTGATAGAAGGCGGAAATGCCAAGTATCCGCACTGGTCCTCTAAAAGATGGTGTAAATGAACGGCGCGATCGCCGAACTCTGCGCCAGGATGAGCAATCCGCCAAGCAGGAACATCATCACCAGAAGCGGCACGAGCCAGAACTTCCGCCGCGCCTTCAGGAAAGACCAGAACTCGGCTAAAAAGGACATGTCGTTCTTCGCTGCCGTTAAAACTGCTGATTCATTGTGCGGGGCGCGGGTCCAGGAGGATTGCGGAGAATCCAGTAACTCGGACCGCTGTCCGGTTTGAGCTTCAGAGGGTCCTTGCCAAACAAGCGCAGCAGGAAGCCCATCGGAGTAAGGACCAGAAAAAACAACAAGCCGATCACCACCGGGTTCACGATCCGGCTCAAAAGGAACGCCAGTTTCATCCAAAGCCGGTTTGCGCCGCTGAATAAAGTCGGGCGAAACAGAGTGATCAAGAGGAACCCGCCGCTCGCTGCAACCGCCCAAACCCTCGCCGGCCGGCCGCGCAACAGAGGCAACAAGGCCGTCAGGGCAAAAAAAACGGTGAACACCAGCCCAAACGAACGGTCCGAGGGGGCTTTATCGTCCAAGTCTCTCGTGAAATCTTCGTGGGCGATCACGGCAAAATCATTCTACCATCGTTCCGAAAACGCAGCCGCCGGTTCGGAAAGGGGCACAGGGACGGGCGCTGTCTTCCGGCCGATCATGATGTAGAGACCGCCATCCACGCCACCCTTGAGCAACATCTCGATTTCGGCCAGAAGCCGGGTTACCCTCGTACCCTTGTCGTGAGGTTCGAACAACTTTTCGTCCGTCGCGAATGGGTCGGATTTGACCTTGGGAATGCTCGCCAGAAACTCAAACCCGTTCGACTCGAACCAGCCGATCAACTCGCTGAACGTGTGCTTGCTTTCGTGGGGATGCTTGTACTGATCCATGAACCAAGCCCGCTTGCGTGCTTCGTTGTACTTCCGGTTGCGCATGTGGTCGTCGAGAAAGGCAAACCCTTCCCCAAACGTGGAGAATATCCAGCGCCGGAAATCCGTGGGCAGACGGCCGATCCGGTTATACAAACCGATCAGGACAAAGCCTCCGGGCTTGACCAGCCGCGCGATCGACTGAAACCCCCTCAGCGGATCGCCAGTGTGATGCAACGCTCCGTTACAAATCACCATGTCGAAAGCGCCATCGACGAAGCATGGCCGGAACAGATTCATTTGCAGGAATTCGGCATGGTTGATACCGAACCGGTCTCGAAACGCTTTACCCAGCCGCAGCGAATTCAGGCAAAGGTCCGCGCCGAACACCTTGCGTTTCCAGGATTGCCCCAGAAAATTGGTCAGTTGCCCGGTTCCACAAGCCACTTCCAACACCAGGGAGCCGGTCGGGACCTGCTCGTCCAGCAAGCGCGCGAAAATGCCTCGACTGGCTTTTTCGGCCAGACTTTCGCGGGAATCCATATCGTCATAATTCGGAAAGGGATTCACTTCGTAGAACGCCTGGACGGCTTCGGTAACGTCCGTGCGATCGGTCCAGCCTTCGTTGGGGCAGAAAAGGAGGGGGGATTCCTTCATCCGAGAAGGGGTAAACCGCTCCGCAGGCTTCACAGGCGATCATCGGTGCGCTGAACCGAATTCGGGCCCTGCAGCCAGGGCACGCCAGGATTGCCTCGTTCTCCTCAAACAGATCGAGCATCGAAAGCCCCCATAACCTGATGACTCAGCATCGATTGTACAATAACGGAAATGGAACAGTTGGCGGCTTCCCGAGTCTCACCGCTGAAGAAGTGTCTTTTTTACTTGATTCCGTTCGCGGTAGTGCTGGTGTTCTTCGAACTTGGCCTCCGCGCGCTAGGCTATGGGCCGCTGCCCGCAACCAACATAACTCTCTCCTCAACCGGGTATTTTTGCGTGGCGGATAAAACGCTCGGTTTCAGAAATCGGCCCGACGGAGTATATGTCAACGCCGCATTCGAACGCGCGCCGGTTGTCACCACCGACCATAACGGCTATCGCAACGGGTTCTCTCCAGCGAAAGAGACAGCCCACACTGTCATCTTCGTCGGGGACTCAGCCACCTTCTGCGCGGAAGTCAACGACAACGAGACGGGTCCTTCCGAAGTTGCCAGGATTCTGTCGCTCAAAGGCCTGAATGCGCACGTTGTGAACGCCGGAGTCAGAGGCTATAGCACATTGCAGTCGAAACGAATGCTGGATGAAACAGTCAGGCGATTCCCGGGGGCCGAGTTAGCCGTTTATGTGTACTCCGACAATGACCTCTACGAGAATCTGAATTCCATCTATCTACCGATGATTGCGCCGACTGCCTCATGGAACGAAGAGGCGGCCAGCGTTGTCGAGAAGGAAGTCGATTCGGAGCCGGTTCCATGGGGGAGCGATTTTGTGGGTGTCGCCGCGCGCCCGGGAACGGCGCTGGGCAAGAGGATACTCGCAGCCTCCCACTCCGCGCTGGCGTATAACATCCAAAGTTCTGTCCGGACGCTGTTGGAGTGGAGATCCTCAAAGGGGGCCGCGAAGGGCGGCTCCCCGCCGATCGCTTCACACGAGTATGCATTGCAGCGCAATGGCGATAAGGTACTGGAAAGCCTGATCGTCCGGATGCGGAGTACATGCGAGAGAGCCGGCGTGCGTTTCATGGTTACGCAGTTCACGAACGGTTCCAAGGCAGGAATAGATCGATGGCTGGGAGAGATCTGCCGGCGGTCCGGTGTGCAATTCATCGCAATTAATGACAAATTCAAAGGGAGCCCCGGGCAGTACGAAGTGCGATTCGCCGGGAATCTCCTGCGGGAAGGCCACTACAACACGCTCGGAACGCGAACTTTCGCCGAGGGTGTCGCCCCGAGCATTTACTCCGCGATCGCCAGTAAGTAAGTTGCCGGGAGGTCGGCCCGTCGCTCAGCCGCGCTCCCCGACGGGGAACTGCGCTTCGAACAGCAACGTCTCCATGTCGGTGAGTTCCCGGATGCTAATGCGCCGCCGCGTGTCCACAGGGTCAAGAGACTCGTAGCCGAACTCCTTCATATAGGCTTCGAAATCGGCGACATCGAAGCCCAATTTCCGGAGCGCCCACGGCTTAATCTCACAAACGATCGGCGGTCTGTGACTCGATCCTGTCAGGAAACGTTCCAGACCCTTCAGCACCATGAACTCGAAACCCTCGACGTCGATCTTGATTAGCTTGATTCTTTCCGGCTCCGGTATATTCTCCCGGATATAGTCGTCCAGCCGTTTCACGGGCACAGTCGAGCGGACACCGCCCTTGATTTCGGGCATGCCGGGGAGAAGGGTCGCATTTCGCGATTCTCCCACCGGATCGTAGGCAATCGTCGCGTCGCCTTCCCTGTCACCCAGGGCGACATTGTTGAAGACGAACCGGAACTCGGGGTTCATGCTGCGCAATAAACTCAACCGCTCGAAGCACATTTTCAACGGCTCGAAGCCATGCACTTCCCCGCCGGTTCCGACATACGACGCCGCGACCGCGGAGACGTATCCCACATTCGCCCCAACGTCCAGTACAATATCGCCGGGCCTCAGGCGCTCCTTGAGAAACTCGCACAGATTCAGATCGTACGTCTGCGTCAACATCGCGCGAACGTCCTCATCGACGAGGTACGGCTGCCACAGGACTTCGAATCGAACGGAGCCGTTGATCATGATCGTCACACCAGTCCGAGGGACCGACGCCATTCTTCGCCTGAGACGAGCGATCGCCTTTCGCAGAAGCAGGCAAGGGTGTGTGATCAGTTGATGGAGTCTTATAGACTGCATGGTCTGCCCGGTGAGGACAACATCCAGTTTACTATGCCCCTTCGACACGGGTTCTCGCCCCTAATCCGTCCGTATCGCCACAAGAAATCAACCGCTGAGACGCGGAGACGCAGAGCTTTGTTGAGTTCTCCGCGATCTCCGCTCGCTCGGCCGGCGAACCTGCGGAGTGAGCAGAATCTCCAGAAAGATATTGCACGCTTTTGGCCGCTTGTAGCGCCTCCGGGTTCGCGCAGAGCCCGCAAAGGGTTTCTAATTCGCTCCTTCTCGGCGTCGCAGCGCCTCGGCGGTTATGTTGGGTTTTGCCTTACGGACGGATTACGATCATGCGGGTCCCCAATAGCGCTTCATCGGACTCGGCGGAACCGGCCATGATAAGTTGGGAAAGAGGAACTCTAATCGGTTCATGCCGGCCGCGAACCCCGCAGTAGTGCCCGCTCCCGCAGCAGGCCCCGCGCTCCCGACTGGCCAAGAGGCCAACCCCACGCGGGTGCTGGCCTGTTATTTTACGCTGGTTCTGGTCTTCTTCTATATCAGTTCGGTCCACCAGTTCCTTCCCGTGAACGTGTACGAACTATATCTGTTCGGGCTGCCCGCCTTCGCGGGCCTGCTGATGACCGGCGGCGTAGCCAGAGCTCTCAAGGAGCGCCCCATCAAGTATTGGACGTTCTTTGTCCTGATCATGATCGTGGTCACGCCGTTCAGCAGTTGGAAGGCCGATTCAGTCAACCTGGTGAAGATCTACATTCGGTCGAATTACAGCGTGGCCGTGCTGACGGCGGGCGTGATTCTTACGTGGCGGGAATGCAAGATGCTGATGCGTGTTCTCGCCCTAAGCGGCGTCACGCTCATCTTGTGCGCGAGGCTTGTGCAAAAAATCGACTCCGAAGGACGATTGAATCTCCAGTCGGGGACGATCCAAAACTCTAACGATTTGGCCGCCGTCCTGATCCTGGTTCTGCCGTTCGTGCTTTGGTATGTTCTGGCCGGCAGATACAAGATTCTCCGCCTGGCGGCTTTGCCGATTATGGGTCTGGCTGGGTCCGAGATCCTTCATTCCGGCTCGCGCGGCGCGCTCGTGGCGATTGGCGTCACGTCGTTGTTCTATCTCTGGAAGGCGTCCTCCAGGCAACGAATCGCTTTTTTGGCGCTGGTTCCCTTCGCGGCGGCGGCTCTTGTGGCCGTCGCGCCCAGTATAACTATCCGACGCATGCTCGCGTTCTCCGAGGACGATGCTGGGCCCAACGCTGGAGTCGTCGCTGAGGCTCTCGAATCGTCCGACATGCGCAAAGAGTTGCTCAAGAAGAGCATCGAATACAGTTTCTCGCACCCATTGACAGGGGTCGGCCCCGGCCAGTTCGCGAACTTCGAAGGCCAGCACAACCTGGCTCCAGGCCAGGCGCACGGTA
>CAWAOP010000058.1:0-46676 GCA_963783505.1 Terriglobia bacterium
ATCGTGGCTGCCTGCTTCGTCAACGATCTGGGCACCGTGATCGCCCTGGGCTTGATTTTTTCCCCATTTACGGTAAAGACGTTGGTCTTCCTAATCGCTGGCGTCGTCATATTCGCGGCGCTGCCCTTTGTGACGCGCTGCTTATTTGATCGGTATGGCGGGCGTGTCTCCGAACTGGAGACCAAGTACCTCCTTTTTCTTTTGTTCGCTCTCGGCGGGCTCGCGGCATGGTCGGGCAGCGAGGCGGTCCTACCGGCTTATCTGATCGGCATGGTATTGGCCGGTTCGGTGGGCAAGGACCACTTCCTGATCCGGCGCTTGCGGACCCTGACCTTCGGCCTGTTGACGCCGTTCTACTTCATCCGCGCGGGAAGCTTCGTCTCGGTGCCCGCACTGATCGCGGCCCCGATGGCGTTCGTCGCCCTCTTTTTCTCGAAAATGCTTTCCAAGCTCTTCGGATTGCTGCCCACGGTCCGGGCGTTCGGCTATAGCGGACACGATGGGGTTTATTATTCGTTGATGATGTTGACCGGCCTGACGTTCGGAACCATTTCGGCCTTGTTCGGATTGAATCACGGCATCATCGACCAGAAACAGTACTCGTATCTGGTAGCGACGGTGATTGGGAGCGCGGTGATACCGACGGCCATAGCCAACGCCCGGTTCATGCCTCGGCATCTTCTGCCCGAGCGGGAAAAGGAGCTGAGAGAATCGGCGTATGGCGAACCAGTCGGCGATTTGGAGTCATGATGTGGATGCGGGCCGGCGAGGAGATGGATTCTCCGCTGACGGCCCGGTGAATCGGAAGGAGAGAACGGCATGTTAGGAAAAGGGCCCGCGAAGAAGGTCACGATCTACATCAACGAGAAGGCGCAGCATCACATGCATTCCCTGCACGACGCGATCTTGATGTACCTCATGCACAAGGGCGTGTGCGGGGCGACGGCCACGCGGGCCGTCGCCGGGTTCGGGTCGCACCAGGAACTGCACACGACCAAGGTCGAGGTTCTTTCGATGGACCTGCCCATACAGATCGAATTCGTGGAGACAGCGGAAAAGGTCGAAGAGGTTCTGCCAACCCTCTACGAGATGGTCTCGGACGGCCTGATCGAAGTGCAGGATACGACGGTGGTTCGGCACGCTCGGAAGAGTCCGCGTCCCGAGCCGAAGTTGCCGCACGAGCGGAAGCAGGGGCACGCCAAGCTGATGCGGGTTTTCATGGGCGAATCCGACAAATGGCATGACGAGCCGCTCTACGACGCGATTGTAAAAAAGCTGCGGATGATGGAGATTGCCGGGGCCACCGTGTACAGGGGCGTGCTTGGGTACGGAGCCAAGGGCCACGAACACAAGCGATCGTTCTTCCATCCGACTCGCGATCTGCCGGTCATGGTGTCCGTGATCGACTCGCCGGAAAAGGTGGGGGTGGCGGCGGAGGCCATCGAGGGAATGCTGGAGGACGGTCTCATCGTCATCTCCGATGTGGAGGCCGTTCGGCTGGTTCGCAGCCATCAAGTCACGGAGGCGGCTCATGAGCCAAGCGCAGCCAGGTAGTCTCCTGCGGATTCACGTTTCCGAGTCGGACCGCCTCGACGGCAAGCCGCTGTACGAAGCGATTGTGGCCAAGTGCCGCGAGATGAAGATTGCCGGGCGCCACGGTTCTACGCGGACTGGAAGGCTACGGCGAGACGGCGGAAATACACAAGTCTCATGGGGTGCGGCACGATCGGCCGGTTATCGTCATGATCGTAGACTCGGGCGAGAAGCTGCGCGGGCTGATGCCGGCCATCGAACGCATGATGGACACTGGGGTGCTTGCCATCTCCGACGTAGACGTGATTCGAGTCCAGAAGAAAGCTGCCGGGGAGGATGGGAAGGCCGGTTGAGCGGCGTCTTCGAGCGAGGCGCTACGTCAAATTCCTTTCCCTCCGGATGGACGCACCTGCGGCGCATATCGTATGAGCGGGGCCTCGATCACTTCCGTGGACCAAGCCGCCGTACGGGCTGCGCTCGATGCCGCCGGTCAGATCTGCGCCCGATACCAGATCGGAGATCTCACGGTTGCGGGCTGCGCAGGCATGAAACGCTTCAGTCCGGCGATGCCGGACTCGGTCCGCGCGCTCTCTTCGGGCCACGCGATAGCCGCATCTTTTCGAGTCCGGCGCATCAGTTTGTCTAACTTGACATCATTCGAATCCAAACGGCATCATATTAGTATGAGAACCACCCTGGCCCTGGACGATGATGCAATGGCCGCTGTCACGACATACGGCCGGGACAACGGCGTTTCGTTGGGGAAGGCGGCATCCGAGCTGATCCGCCGCGGAAGCAAGTATCAGGTCAGGCTCGGAAAGAGGAACGGGTTCCCGGTATTCGACGTTCCTCCGGATTTCCCGGTGATCACCACCGAGCTCGTCCGCGAGCTTCTGGACGAGGAATGAGCCGCCACCTGCCGGATGTGAATGTTCTGCTGGCTCTCCTCTGGCCCCAACACAAAGCTCACGGGGCTTCCGTGGCTTGGTTCGAGAAATCCGGGCGCCGCTCTTGGGCCACAAATCCGCTAACCGAGCTAGGCGCGTTGCGCCTGCTGACCAACCCGGCGGTCACAAAGGGCGCGGTCAGCGCTTCAGCGGCACTGGAAGCGCTGGCGGATGCGACCAATCGCCATGGACACGAGTTTTGGCCGCTCACTCGCGGGATTTCGGCGTGTCTTACGCCTTGGGCGGAGCATCTCCCAGAGCATGGCCAGTGGACCGACGCAATGCTCCTTTGGCAGGCCTCGGATCGCGGCGGCGTGTTGGTTACATTCGACGCCGGTCTTAAGGCGCTGGCTGGGCGGGTAGCCCCGGCGCACGTGCTCCTCTTGAAATAGTACGGAGCCCCCGCGCGAATTCCCGCACCCGCTCCGGCTACCCCCACCGTTGAGCCATATCCCCCGCTTTCCCGGAGCGCTCCGGCGCCGCGTCGCGCGCAAGCGTATGATTAGAAATGAGGACCGGCCTGCCTGTCTTTGGAAGGCGGGGTGCAGTCTGAAACCGGTTCGGGAGCGCTCGTGATCCGATTCGACCAGTTGATCCGTCCGGGAATGATTATTCGCGACGTTAAACAACGTTTTCCTGAAACCATACCCGTTTTTGAGCAGTACCGTTTTCGCCCGGCGTGTGACGACTGCGACATCGAATCCGTAGCGCGCAAGAATGGAGTCGATTCGCTGGATGTAGTGGCAGCCCTCAACGCGGCCGCTTTCCGGCAGAAGGCAGAAACGGATCATGCAGGCAACCAAGCCCCTCAAGAAAAAGCTTCGCCGTAAGAACGGCAGTCAGCCCCTAGACGTTTTCTTTTCTCCCAAATCCGTGGCGGTCATTGGCGCGACCGAGAACCCCGGAACCGTCGGCCGGACGGTCCTTTGGAATCTGGTAACCAGCCCGTTCGGCGGACCGGTTTATCCCGTCAACCCGAGGCGGCCCAGCGTTCTCGGCATCAAGGCGTACAAGTCGATCTCGGAGATTCCGGATCAGGTGGACTTGGCCGTCATAGTCACGCCGCCGCCTTCGATTCCGGGCATTATCCGCGAGTGCGGCGATAACGGCGTTCGCGGCGCCGTGGTCATATCGGCGGGGTTCAAAGAGATCGGACCGGAAGGCGCGGCGCTCGAGCGCCAACTGCTGGAAGCGGCGCAGGCCGCCAAGGTCCGCGTGATCGGTCCGAACTGCCTGGGCGTCATGAGCCCGCTCTCGGGGCTGAACGCCACCTTCGCGACCACCATCGCGCGGCCCGGTTCGGTAGGATTCCTCAGCCAGAGCGGCGCGTTGTGCACGGCCGTTCTGGACTGGAGCCTCAAGGAGATGGTAGGCTTCAGCGCGTTCATGTCCATCGGCGCGATGGTGGACGTGGGCTGGGGCGACCTGATCTATCACCTCGGCAACGACCCGAAGACGAAGTCCATCGTCATCTACATGGAGTCCATCGGCAACGCGCGGTCGTTCCTTTCCGCGGCGCGCGAGGTGGCGCTGAACAAGCCGATCATCGTCATCAAGCCGGGCCGTACCGCGGCAGCGGCGAAAGCCGCCGCGTCGCACACCGGTTCGCTCACGGGTAGCGACGAGGTGCTCGAAGCCGCTTTCCGTCGCAGCGGAGTGCTGCGCGTCAACAACATCGCCGACCTGTTCTACATGGCGGAAGTGCTTTCCAAGCAGCCCAGCCCGAAGGGCCCGCGCCTCACCATCTTGACGAACGCCGGAGGGCCGGGCGTCCTGGCCACCGATGCGCTCATTTCCGGCGGCGGCGAACTGACCGAACTGACGCCCCAAGCCATGGAAGCCTACAACGCCGTGCTTCCGGCTACCTGGAGCCACAACAATCCCGTCGATATCATCGGCGATGCATCTCCCGAACGTTACGCAAAGGCGCTCGAAATCGCGTCCAATGACGAGAACAGCGATGGAATGCTGGTGATCCTCACGCCGCAGGCCATGACGGATCCTACGCGCATCGCCGAACAGTTGAAGCCGCTGGCCAAAATTGAAGGCAAGCCGGTGCTCGCAAGCTGGATGGGCGGCGTGGACGTGGCCGCCGGCGAGGAGATTCTCAACCGCGCCAACATCCCAACCTTCCCATATCCCGACACCGCCGCGCGCGCCTTCAACTACATGTGGCAGTACAGCTACAACCTGCGCGCGCTGTACGAAACGCCCTCCCTCTCGGCCGACAGCGCCGATTGGACTCCGGATCGCAATCTGGTCTCCGAAATCATCGGCAAGTGCCGCGGAGAAGGCCGGTCGATCCTGACCGAGTTCGAATCCAAGGCCGTTCTCGCCGCGTACGGCGTGCCGGTGGCCAAGACCATCATCGCGGCGGACGCCGCGGCGGCGGTGAAAGCGGCGGATGAGATCGGTTACCCGGTGGTGCTGAAGCTGTTCTCCGAAACCATCACGCACAAGACCGATGTGGGCGGCGTTCAACTCAACCTCAGCGATGCCGGCGATGTGGAGCGCGCCTTCAAGGCCATCCAGACATCCGTTACGGCCAAGGTCGGCGCGCAGCACTTCCAGGGCGTGACCGTTCAGCCCATGGTGCGGCTGAAGGATGGCTACGAGCTGATCATCGGTTCGAGCCTCGATCCGCAGTTCGGCCCGGTCCTTCTGTTCGGCACGGGCGGCCAGCTTGTGGAGGTCTTCAAAGACCGTGCGCTCGCTCTGCCCCCGCTGAACTCGACGCTCGCTCGCCGCATGATGGAGCAGACTAAGATCTACAAGGCCCTCAAGGGCGTGCGCGGCCGCAAGCCCGTGGATCTGGCAGCTCTTGAGACTCTCATGGTGCGCTTCAGCTCGCTGGTCAGCGAGCAGCACTGGATCAAGGAAGTCGATATCAATCCTTTGCTGGCCTCTCCCGACGGCCTGATGGCGCTCGACGCTCGCGTCGTGCTCCACGCGCCGGAGGTGAAGGAGAGTGAGATACCCACAACCGCCATCCGCGGTTACCCCACGCAGTATGTTTCCCCGTGGAATCTGAAGAACGGGGAAGGCGTGACCATCCGGCCCATCCGTCCCGAAGACGAGCCCGCCATGGTGCGGTTCCACGAGACGCTCTCCGAGCGCAGCGTGTACCTGCGCTACTTCCACGTGGTGAATCTGGAGCAGCGCACGGCGCACGAACGCCTGACGCGCATCTGTTTCATCGATTACGACCGCGAAATGGCCTTGGTGGCCGAGCGCCGCAATCCCGAAACGGGTGAAGTCGAGATCCTCGGCGTGGGCCGTCTGGTCAAAACGCACGGAACGAACGACGGCGAGGTGGCCGTTCTGGTGAGCGACCGCTGGCAGGGTCAGGGCCTAGGCAAAGAACTTCTCTCGCGCCTGCTGCTGGTAGGCGCGGATGAAAAGCTCTCCCGGCTCGTCGCCGACATCCTGCCCGACAACCGCGACGTGATGCGCGTCTGCGAGAAGCTGGGCTTTACGCTCACGCACGTGCCCGAAGACGAAGTCGTTCACGCCGAATTCAAGCTGTAGCTCTTTGGCCTCGGGAGGCGCGGGCCCCAAGTCCGCGCCACCGGGGCGTACGAAACCCGCGAGTCTTCCGCGCTCCCCGATACCGACCCGTCAGGCTTCTCCTAATTCTCCGCTGGACTAATGATGTAGAATAAAGATAAATAGGAAGAAAGCTGATCATGTCGCTTAACATCAAGAATCCCGAGGCGGACGATCTGGCTCGGCGGCTGGTTCAGCGCACCGGGCTCAACATCACGGATGTGGTGATCCTGGCGCTGCGCGAACAGCTACGCCGGGAGGAGGGTCGAACTTCTGCGCCGGACCTGGCGGCGGAATTGATGGACATCGGCCGCCATTGCGCCACGCTTCCGGATCTGGACCATCGGAGCGCCGACGAGATCCTCGGCTACGACGAGCGTGGCGTATGGTAATAGACACGTCGGCGCTGATTGCGATTCTCCAGCAGGAGCCGGAAGCGGCCCGCTTCGCGAAGGCCATTAATGAAGCCCCCGTGCGCCTGCTCTCGGCGGTATCCGCGTTGGAGGCATCGGTGGTCATTGAGAGCCGGAAGGGCACAATAGGGGGACGCGATCTCGATCTCCTGCTCCACCGCGCGCGGGTGGACATCGTGGCGTTTGGCGCGGAACAGTTCGAAACCGCGCGCGCCGCATACCGGCGCTATGGAAAAGGGATCCACCCGGCAGGGCTGAATCTGGGCGACTGTTGCGCCTACGCGCTGGCCCAGATATCGGGCGAAGCCCTCCTTGCCAAGGGCGATGACTTTCCCCGGACGGACCTCCGGATGGTCGGGGGGCACGCGGCGGATTGACCTGCAGCCAGGAGTCAGACGAGCCGCCACTGCTTCCCGCAGCCGTGCGAGAATGATGGGTGCTCAAGGCGCGCCGGCCTGTCGCTGGCTCGCGTGGCTTGCGCGCATCCGATACCCGAGCCGGCTCCTATCGACATGAAAACCCGCCTCTACTGGGCCTTGGGCTCCTATGCCGCGTTCGCCATACTGGCCGCCATTACCCTCGACGGCGTCTTCCTCTACGCCGTCTGGATTCTCATGGCCGGCCTGGCGGCCAAGACCCTGATTGCTTACAAGGCCGGTTGGTAACCGGCCGCCGTTCCATACTGAAACACCATCGCGTTCCATTCTGGAACGTGTTCCATTTTGAAACGCGGATTCCAGTCGAATATTTAAGAAAATAAGGCGTTTAACTCCTAAGTATAAGCGGCGCCACTTGTGCATTCTCTGGCTGTGTTCGGGCCTCCGGACACTCGAAACCAAGCCAAGGAGCACCCACCATGCTGGCGCAAATCGAACGAACCGAATGTGAACCCGCGGACGTGCGGGACGTGCGGGACAGACTGGTATTGGAGAACCTGACTCTCGCCCGGGTGATCGCTATCCGCGTTCATGAGAACCTCCCGGTGCATGTGGATCTGGATGACCTGATCCACGCCGGGGTCATGGGGTTGTTCGACGCCGCGCAGAAGTACGAGCCGGCCAAGAACTCCTCGTTCCAGAGCTACGCCAAGCACCGGATCAAGGGCGCCATCCTGGATAGCCTGCGCCAGCTCGATTGGGCGTCGCGCGATCTTCGGAAGCGGCAGAAGCAGGCCGATGAAGCCGCTCGCGGGCTTGCGGTCCGGCTGGGCCGCGTTCCGACCGAAAGCGAGATTGCGGCGGAGTTGGGTGTCCCGGTGGACCGCTGGCGGCGCATGTCGACGGAACTGAGGAACATGGGGCTTGCGCTTTCCTTCAACACGCCGAACCCCGACCGGGAGCGCGATCTGGCCGAGGAATACCCGGCGGCCCCGGACCTGCGGCCGGACCGGATGTGCGAACGGGAGCAACTGCGCCTGACCCTCAATCGCGCCATCGGCACGCTGCCCAAGCGATATCAAAAGGTCGTTTTTCTGTACTACACCAACGACATGACCATGAAGGAAATCGGAGAACTCCTGGGCGTGAATGAAAGCCGCGTATCCCAGATCCACAAGATCGCGCTCAAGAAGATGGCCGTCGCGCTGCAATCGGAAGGAATTGAATCTCCCTCCGCATTCTGATGGGCCGCGCGGCAGGCGCGCAGGTTATGGCGGCTCGACGCCTGCGGTAGGTTCAACAGAAAAGGAAGCGGCCTCGCTAGGCCATTTCCCCCAGTTGGGCCTAATGCCCTACCAAGGAAGAGTTCCCCGCGCGACATGACCCAGCGCTGCGACGGCTTGTTGCGTTTTACCTCTTGTTTTCCGATAGTTACGGGCCGCCTCAGGCTGGCGCCGGAATTGCATCGTTCCGGGCATATGGCCTACGTAATCACGGACTCTTGCACCAAGGATGAATTGTGCGTCCAGGCTTGCCCGGTGGATTGCATCCACCCGAAGCAGGACGAAGCCGGCTTCGCCGACGTTCCGCAGTTGTACGTTAACCCCACGGACTGCATTGACTGCGGAGCCTGCGTTCCGGTTTGTCCGGCGAATGCCGTTTTCGCTCTGGACGATGTTCCCGCCGATAAGGCGGAGTTCACGGAAGTCAACGCAAAGTATTACAACTAGAGGCTACTGAGTGGGACAGGCCATCGTTGTTCGTGGCCTGTCACGGTCGGTTGGGGCAAGACAGGCGACGAAAGACGATCGCCTGTCCCACCTCTAGTCCAAGCTGAGTACCCGCACCTCCCCTAATCCCAACTCCCGAACCCCCGCCTCGATCTTCGCCCGGTCGCCCACAACCACCCAGACCAGGCTCGCCCGGATGCACTACTTCTCCGGCCGCTTTGTTGATATCCCCCAGCGATAGCGCGCGCACTTTCGAGGCGAAGGTCGGGTAGTAGTCCTCGGGCAAACCGTACTGAACCAGGCTGACAATCGAGTCGAGCACCTGGTCAATGGTCTCGCGCGACCCCGGCAATCGCAGCGTCTCGCTGTTCTTCACGCGCGCCAGTTCCGCATCGGTGGCGGGTTTCGGCCCGAGGATTCCTCTTAACTCCTTGTCCAGTTCGGCCAGCGACTCCTTGGTCTTGTCCGTCTGAACCGGAGCGTACACGCCGAACGGCCTTTGCCCCCGCGCGCTCATCAGGAAGCTAGAAGCGCCATAGGACCAGTGCTTGTCCTCGCGCAAGTTCATGTTGATGCGCGCGCCGAAGTCGCCGCCCAGGATGTTGTTCATCGTCACGATGGAAACTTCGTCGGGGTTATTCCTCGGCGGGGCGACATTTCCGGCGATAATCATCGACTGCTGCGAGCCGGGGCGGTCAATCAGGTAGACCACGGAACGCGCCGGCAATGAAACCTGCGCCACGTTCTTCTTCGGCGGTTCGCCCGGCTGCCATCCGGCGAACAGCTTCTCCAGCTTCGGCTGCATTTCGGCCAGCGTCGTATCGCCCGTAACAATCAGCGTCGAGTGATTCGGCTTGAACCACGTAGCGTGGAATTTCACCATGTCCTCGCGCGTCAGCTTCGACACGCTCGCCGCCGTTCCCGATCCCGTCCACGGCTCGGCGTACGCGTGGCCCTTACCGTAAATCAACTCGGGGATCACGCGCATGACCATGGATTGCGGATCCACCTTCTCCTGGTCGATCGCGGCGAGTTGCAGCGTGCGTTCGCGCTTGAAATCGGAGTCCGGGAAGGTCGGGTTCAGCGTCACGTCGGCGAAGATGTCGAGCGTGGCGTCGAGCTTCGGCTTCAACGCCGAAAGCCGCGCGTCGATCGCATCCAGGCTGGCCGAGACGCCCAACTGCGCTCCCAACTGCGCCAGTTGCTCGCTGATTTCCAGGGCCGTACGCGTCTTGGTCCCTTTATTCAGCATGGTCGCGGCGAGCGAGGCCGCGCCCGGCGACGCGCCATCCGCCGCGTAGCCCGAATCCACCAGCAGGGAGAAATTGACGATCGGGATCTCGTGCCTTTCCGCCAGCACCACCTTCAAACCGTTTGACAGCGTCGCGCGCTCCAACTTGGGCAGCTTCAATTCGGGAGGCGTTCCGACGTCGGCGGGCTTCGAGCGATCCAGTTTTGCCGCGGCCTCTCCGTCCGCGAAGGGATGCACTTCGAGAGCGTACTGCCCGTCGGAAAGCCACCGCTTGGCGGCGGAAAGCAAGTTGGCGGCCGTCATTTCCCGCACGCGCTTTAGCTTGGTCTTATACGCCGCCGGATCGCCCAGGTACGCCTGGCTCATCGCCAGCACGTCGGATTTCCCGCCGAAGCCGCCCACGCGATCCGCCTGGCGGATGAAATTCGCGAGATAACGCGTGCGTACGCGGTTCACTTCCTGCTCGGTCGGGCCCGTGGCCAGAAACTTCGCCAATTCCTCGTCGATGGCTTTCTCCACCTTGGCCAGCGGCACGTCCTGTTTGGCGGTAGCCATGATCGCGAACTGGCCGCCGATCTCGCGCGGGTCCACGTAAGCGGCGACGTCGGTAGCGATCTGGTCCGTATAGACAAGCCGCTTGTACAACCGCGAAGTTTCGCCGGCCGCCAGAAGGTCGCTCACCAGGTCGAGGTAGTCCGAGTCCGCGCTGCCGTACTCCGGAATGTTCCACACTTTGTAAACGCGGGCTTGCGGAACGCGGTCCTCCATGAACTCGCGGTGCGCTCCGCTCATCTTGGCGATCCACACGCGCTCGCGCTCCACGGGCGGCCCGGAAGGAATCTCGCCGAAGTACTTCTCGACTTTCTGCCGCGCCGTTTCGGGGTCCACGTCGCCCGCAATCGCGAGCGTGGCGTTCGAAGGCCCGTAGTAGCTCTTGAACCACTCGTGAACGTCGTCGAGCGAGGCGGCGTTCAGATCCGCCATCGAGCCGATCACGCTCCACGAGTAGGGATGTCCCGCCGGGTGCGTGTCGTGGTCGATCTGCTCGTCGACCAACCCGTATGGCTCGTTTTCGTCCTGCCGCTTTTCGTTCTGCACCACGCCGCGCTGCAGGTCGAGCGTCGCCTTGTCGATGGCCTCGTTCATGTAGCCCATGCGGTCGGATTCCATCCACAGCGTGTAATCGAGCGCGGAGGTGGGCACGGTCTCGAAGAAGTTGGTGCGGTCCTCGTTCGTGGTGCCGTTCAGGTCGGTGGCGCCGATGCGTTCCATGGCGTCGATGTAACGCCCGTTGAAGTGCTGGCTGCCTCCGAACATGAGGTGCTCGAACAAATGCGCGAAGCCCGGTCTTCCCAGGCTTTTCGTTCTTCGAGCCGACGTGGTACCAGATGTTCACCGCCACGATGGGCGCTTTATGGTCTTCGTGGACGATCAACGTAAGACCATTCTTCAGGACAAACTTCTTAAATGGAATATCGACATCCTGCGCAAAAGCGTAAACGGCGACGAGCAGAACCGCCGCCAACAAATTCAAGGATCGACGCATCGGACCTCCCTCTCTCAGGACTGTAGCACGGCCTTCAGGCCTAGCGAGTTATAGCACTTGTATTCCAATACACAAATCCCCTGTGCCGCCCACAGGCCGCTTGAATGGAAGACGAAGCCCGCCCCAAAACGTTCCGCGGAATTCGGCGGGGCGTGTGCGGGTCTGATTGATCCAGACACCCAGGCGAGGGGTCAAATCGAACGAGCCCGTTCGATTCCGCGTCCTAATGCACCCACGCCAGCCGGGTCTAATGGCACAGGCAAACGCGTTCGCCGCTGGTGGGCAGCGTCCCGGCCAGATACTTCGCCGCGGCATCTTCGATGGATTGGGGGCCCGCGGTTACGATGGACCGGATTCCGTGCTTCGCCAGAGAGTCGAAAGCGCCCTCGCCGATGCCGCCGCAGATGACGGCGTTGCAGCCTTCCAGCATCTCGACGAAGCTCTTGTGATTGCCGCATCGGTCGCTCGCGCGGTTGCGCACGGCGCGCGAAACAACCCGGCCATCCTCCACTTCAAGGACGACGAAAGCGGCGCTGCGCGCCAGATGCTCGCAGACGGACACGCCGTCGGTGGTAGCGATGGCAATGCGGGAATTCATAGGATCTACTAACAGGTTAGCGCGCGGCGCAGTGGGGCAGGCTTCCCAGCCCAATGCCAGTTAACTAAGATCCGCAGTCCGGAACCGCAAAAATCGAGGCCCAAACGCCGAGACGAATCTCGGCGCTGCAAGCCAAATGCTTGCGCCACGCCCGTGGCGCGGCCATTCATGGCTGCCGTCTCGGCATTCCCTTCACCAGAATGTCTCGACCTCTGTTGCCAGACCCACTCGGAACCATTTTCGTCGTCGGTTGTGGCGGCCGTCGGCCGCCATGGCGATTCGTGCCGAGATTCTTGGAATCGATAACATAGGAGAGAACCCGGTATTCAAGTGGGATTGGGCGCTTCTGCCTGCCTCGCGCCGCAGGCGCGCTTGGTCTTCGAAAGGGTACCAAACGGAGTTTCTGAAATGAACGTCGACTTTGTCCGCAGCGTCTGCAAATCGCTCCCCCGTGTCACGGAGACCGTGATGTGGGGCGACCATCTGGTGTACAAAATCGGCGGTAAGATCTTCGCCATCGCCGCCTTGGAACCTTCCGACGTCTGGCTTTCGTTCAAGTGCTCGGAGGAAGACTTCGCGGAGTTGATCGAGCGGCCCCGCGTGATTCCCGCGCCCTATCTCGCGCGCGCCCACTGGGTGGCTCTGGAGAGCGACGATTCGATACCGCTTCCGGAACTCCGGTCGCGGTTGAAGACGGCCTACGAATTGGTCTTCGCGAAGCTCCCCAAGAAGGTCCGGGCGGGACTGAAGTAGAATTTCGAAGCGGCGCGATCAGGCTTTGATCGCAATCGTCTTGTCCGATTCGATCGTCCAGGTCTGTTCTTTACCTGCTCGCCCGATTTTCGCGCGGACATTGCCCTGCGCCGTTCCGACGAGAGATCGCGGCGAACCATCGAGCGAGGTCACAACGCGCGCCTCTCCTTCTACTTCCATCAGCGGCTTGCCGGCCAGCGAAAGCACGGACTTAGCGGGGGTGGTTTCGAGCCGCGCCTCGCCGCCCGGCGTCGCGAGCGTAGCGACGCTCCGTTTGGCTCCATCGGGCAAACGGCAATTCCACTCCAGCGAATCGCCGGCGCGAATCACTCCGTACAGCCGGCGGGTGAAATCGAAGAGTACGAGCGCGGCGGGGCTGTAAGCTCCCCGGTCCTTACTGGCGTCTCCGGTCCACGGATCCACCTGCTGGAGAAAATCCCCCGAACGAACCACGGCCTCGCTCCACTGGCGCGCCAGATGCGCAAAGGCCGCGAACTGCCCGTAGCGCTCCATCCAGCGCGGCGTGCGAAGCGCGGTGAGTGCCTGGCTGGCGCCGCCCCACGAGTTACGCCCCGTCGGCCGGATGAACTTGGGGTCGTCGAGCGCGATGGACGGAAACGGGTAATTCGCCCAGAACGCCTGCGGATTGTGAAGCTGCCGCCGCCAGACCTCGTCGAACGTCTTCTGGTCGGGGACGTGTTCGCCCATGACGCGCGTGATGGCGTCGCCGCGGATGCGGACGAACTCGCCGCTGGAATCCCGGTCGTAAAAAGCGGCGTCGCGCGGATCGTATAGACGGTCCATGATCGCGCGGCGGATCGTGTCCGCGGCGGCCAGCCAGCGGTCCCGCTCGGAGGCGCGGCCCATCTCGCCGGCCATCGCAGCCATCGCGACGCGGCCGCCGTAGACCGTGGCGGAGAGGTCGGGAGCGATGTACGGCAACCCCGCAACTTGCGGGCAACTGCGCGCATCGCTGTTAGGGCACGCTTTGGGTTTCCCCTCGAAGCGTGGGCTGTTGTCGTGGCCGGTGTCGTACTCGCAGAACGCCTCGCACAAGCCGGTCTTGCGAGTGTCGCGATAACGGCCGAGCCACTCGTCCCATCGCGAGCAGGCGCGGTAGGCCTTCTCGAGGAACGCGCTTTCGCGCGTCAACTGGTAGAGATCCCATGCCGTGGCCGCGATGGGCACGACCATCTGGATTTGCGCCGCGCCGATCCTATCGGGACGCACCCAGCACGGCAGATAGCCATCCTCGCGCTGGAGATCGAAAAACACCTGGTGGTTGTCGCGCGCCAGGGTCAGTGAAATTGGGGCGTATACCAGCGCTTCCAGCGGGCCGCACTCGAGCCACGCGCCGCCGTACGTTGCGCCCTCGAAAAGCAGCGGCCGCGGATAGCCGTTCACCTGGAAGACGTTGCCCGCAAGCGTGGTGAGGGCCGCGTCGTAAGCCTTCTGGAGCGCGGCGTTGTCGCACGCGAACGTGACTGGGGGAGTTTCGGCGGCCGAGGCCCCGCGCAACCCGGCCGCGGCGCAAGCGGCGAGAAATCGCCTTCGGTTCATGATGAGACGATTATAAGAGACGGTGCGGCTGGGCGCGCGTCTTGCGCCGGCCGCAATTGTCTAGCGCGGCGAGCTTGCTTCGCGGCAATACTGGGGCTACGATGCGAGATCTGGCAGATTTGGAGCGAGACACGATTCCATGACCGATTTTCGCGATGCACGGCTCCCGCGGTTCAGCCGCCGCGCTCTTCTCAGGTTGGCCGGCGCCGCAGCCGCGAGTCGCTGGGCGCCGGAGGCTTCGGCGGCTGGGTGGGACGATGCTGCGCGGATCTTAGCGCGCATCCACGCGCCGTCGTTTCCGGACAGGGAGTTTCCCGTCGAGCGCTACGGCGCCGCGGCGGATGGCAAGACCGATTGCACTGCCGCTATCGCGCGCGCCATTGCCGCGTGCAACCAGGCTGGTGGAGGGCGGGTGACCCTTTCGCCCGGCGTCTACCTCACCGGCGCCATCCACCTGAAAAGCAACGTCGAGTTGCGCGTGCCGGCGGGAGCGACCGTGAAGTTCATCCCCGATCCGAAGCTGTACCTGCCCGTGGTGCGCACACGGTGGGAAGGCACGGAGCTGATGAATTATTCGCCCCTGATTCATGCCGAGGGCGAAGAGAACATCGCGGTGACCGGCGGCGGTACGCTGGATGGCCAGGCCGATAATGACCACTGGTGGCCGTGGGCCGGCTCGGCCGGATTCGGATGGAAGGCGGGGCAGCCCAGCGCGCGGCAGGCTCGCGACAGGCTGGTCGACATGGGCGCGAAAGACGTTCCCGTGGAACAGCGCGTGTTCGGTGAAGGTTCCTATCTGCGGCCTTCGTTTTTCCAGCCGTGCCGCTCGCGAAACGTCCTGATCGAAGATGTCACCATGCTGAACTCTCCGATGTGGGTGCTGACGCCGCTCTACTGTTCGAACGTCACCATTCGCCGCGTCAAAGTAGTGGGCCACGGACCGAACACGGATGGCTGCGATCCCGACTCCTCGACGGACGTCCTGGTCGAGGGCTGTTCCTTCGACACGGGCGACGATTGCATGGCCATCAAGAGCGGGCGCAATCGCGACGGCCGGCGCGTGGGCAAGCCCACGGAGAACATGGTGATCCGGCGCTGCCAGATGAAAGACGGCCACGGCGGGGTCACTATCGGGAGCGAAATGTCCGGCGGCGTACGAAACGTGTTCGTCGAAGACTGCCGTCTGGATAGCCCACACCTCAACCAGGCGCTCCGTTTCAAGACGAACGCGATGCGCGGCGGCGCGATTGAGAATATCTACTTCCGCCGGATCGCCGTGGGTGAAGTGTCCAACGCGGCGCTTCAGATCGATTGCCTGTACGAAGAAGGCGCGAACGGCCCCGAGAAACCCGTGGTGCAAAATATCCGGATCGAGCGCCTCACCTGCAAGAAGAGCCGCTACGCGCTCGATTTGCGAGGCCTCGAAGCCTCGCCGGTCCGCGACGTGCATCTGACGGACTGCGATTTCTCCGGAGCCGCCCAAGCAAACGTCATCCAGAACGTAACCGGCATCCATTGCAAGAGAGTGACGATCAACGGAAAGGTGTTTAAGCCGTAGCCCGAAGCGCGTAGCGCAACTTCCCGCGCCGTTGCTGGGCCGTTGCCTGGCCGGTACTGTGCCGTTGCCGTGCCATTGCTATGCCGTTACCGTGCCGCGAACGAAAGTGAGCGGTCGGCCGGATCGTTCAACTCACCCCATCTCGTCGCCGATGTTTGGATTTCCTCGTTCCCTCAGCTTCCCACGCAGCCAACTCGGTTGACCCTCTCCTCCAGCGGCGTTTACAATGAAAGCGCCACCCACGTGCGCCCGTAGCTCAGATGGATAGAGCGTTTGCCTCCGGAGCAAAAGGTCGGCGGTTCGAATCCGCCCGGGCGTACCAACCTTTTCAAAGACTTACGGGGAATTGCCGAAGCTTCAAGTGGGGCATAATTCGAAGTCCCGCCCCAGCGGCCCCTACCAACCGCCGGAGGATAAAGTCACCCTGGGCCGGGACCCTGGCGGAGCGGGCGAATGCGAATCCGAATCCGGTCCGGCGTGACTACGCAGAACAAGCCCGAGAGATCCGGCTGCGACTGAACCAGCGCCAAGGCCATGTCCGCGGCTTTTTCCGGGGAGTCCGGAGGGATGCGGAACAAGACCACCCCGCTGCCCGCCGGTAGCCCGCGGTGGAAGACCAGTTCACCAAAGTCTTTGTCGAACGTGAGGAGGATTCTTCGCTGGTCCTCACAGAGCGCGGCGACATCCTCATCCGGTACGCCGGGGCACTCCTCCGCTATCGAGAAAACATCCCAGCCGGCCTTTCGAAGCGCCACCAGCGCCGGCCGCGGAAAGTTCTCGTCGGCCAGAAACGTCATACGGCCTTGAGGGGCAGAACCCGTTCTTCCCGCAGGATCTCGCTGGCGTAGCTGAGACAGGCCCGGATATCGTCTTCGGTGATGTGCGGGTAGCTCTCCAGGATCTGAGCGTGGCTCCAGCCCGCGGCCAGCAGGTCCACCACGAGTTCGACCGAAATCCTTGAGCCGCGCACAACCGGCTTCCCAGTCAAAACCTTGGAATCGGCGACGATACGATCCTGCCAGGGCATAGGTTTTTGCCTCCACCGTGTGTGGATACCTTATATGCTGGAACGGAGGCAGGCATAAATGCAAGTCGGAGAAACCTGTACTGGCCTGCGCCTATGAGTCCTCTGCGCATCGCCGAACATCTCCGCACAGACTACCTGCAACTTCTCACCGCCACCTTCGCTCCGCGTCAGGAACGGCTGAAGCAGGACTTCCGCACTGCCGTCGAGCGCGAAGGATTCCTCACGCGGGAGCTGTTTGTCTCGCTGGCGCTGCCCTATCAAGGGTAACCCTCGCTCGCTGAGTTGCCGCCGGAGACGCGGGAGCGGTTCGGCGCCATCGCGGGGACCCCCTACGCACATCACGGAGAGGCCGTTCGGCGTATCCTGGCCGGGTTGCCGCCGGTGGACATTTACCGCCGCCCTCGACGTGCATCACGCCATGGTCTTTGGCCGCTGCGAAGCCACCCGCGCGCCCCGCGCCTCCCTGCAGCCACCCACAGCAGCCGGCGCAAACGTGGCGCGGCGGTGCGCGAACGGTTGGCAGCGTGGGTGGCGCGGCTATCGCGGGAAGGTGTACTTCTCCAGGAGTTCAAGCCGCTCGATCTCGGCAGCCGGGAGGCATGGCGAGAGATCGCCGGCGAGCGCCCAGCCGTGGGCCCGGTTACGGTGGTAGGATCGATTGGCCGGCCGGCCCGGCCTGATGAAAGAGAACCCCAATTCAAGGCCACCACCTGATCCCGAGAAGCGGCGAGATGGCCAGAACATATAGCTCTACGGTGCGGAAGGAGTCTCGGATTACAACTGGGCTTTCCTACCTGCTTTGCAGCTCAGGCGCCGCAATTACCGCCCGCCTTTTCCATGCATGGCTTGGGCTAGTTTCAAATTGAAGCTTGCCGCCGCGAAGTCAGGATTGATTCGCAGCGCCTCCGCAAAGTGTTGGCTGGCCTCATGGAATCTTCCCTGCTGTGCCAGGGCCGTTCCCAGGTCGAAGTGTGCCTGCGCGAAGTCGGGCCTGAGTCTCACGGCCTCGGCGTAGTGCTGGATGGCCTCATGGAATCTTCCCTGCTGCGCCAGGGCCGTTCCCAGGTTGAACTGAGCCTCCACGAAGTCGGGTCTGAGTCTCACGGCCTCGGTGTACTGCTGGATGGCCTCATCGACCTTTCCTTGTCGATTGAGAGCCACTCCCAGATCGTGGTGAGCCCCCGCGAGGTCGGGCCCGAGTCGCACCGCTTCGACGAGGTGCTGGATGGCCTCGTCGAGTCTCCCTTGGATGATCAGGGCCGCTCCCAGGTTGTCATGAGCCTCTGCGTAGCCGGGCCTGAGGCGAAGGGCCTCGGTGAGTTGTTGGACGCCCTCATCGAGCTTTCCCTGCTTTTCCAGGGCCTCTCCCAGCTCGCAGTGAGCATCGGCAAAATCGGGCCTGAGGCGAAGGGCCTCGTCCAAGTGCTGGACGGCCTCGCCGAGTCTGCCCTGGTGGATCAAGGCTGTCCCAAGGCTGCATTGAGCATCGGCGAAATCGGGCTTGACTCGCAGGGCCTCATCCAAGAGTTGGACGGCCTCATCGAGTCTGCCCCTCATCATCAAGGCTATCCCCAGGTTGTTCCGAGCCTCCGCAGAGTCAGGCATGATTCGCAGGGCCTCGACGAACTGCCGTTCGGCTTCATCGAGTTTTCCCTGCTGTCTTAGCGCCATCCCCAACTCGTTGTGAGCCAGCGCATTGTCGTCGGTCACGTCCAGCGCATGTTTCCAGAGGGTAGTGTCGTCGCTCCAATATCGGACCTGAGCCCTTGCCAGAGCTGCGCCAGCCAGAAGTACGCACGCCGCCGCAGCCGGAAGCGCTAGCCTTGCGTACCGCCAGCGGGCCATTAGTTCCGGTGTCCCCCAAGCGATAATGAGAAACAGTCCGATCAGCGGGATATACGTATAGCGGTCCGCCATGGACTGGCTACCCACCTGCACGACGCCAATCACGGGAATGAGCGTTCCCAAATACCAGAGCCAGCCCACTAGAAAATAGCCATGGCGCTGGCCCGAGCGAATCGCAAGGATGCTCACCCCTATCAGCAACAGGACGCCGAGGCCCGCCCGCCAGACCAGCGTCGATGTTTCGCCAGGATAGAAGGCCGCCAGCCGGGCTGGCCAGAGCATCTTGCCGATGTATGCGAGGTACGACGACAGCGCATTCGCCAGCCGGAGACCGAACGGGCACAAATCAAGCGGGGCGACTGCCTCCCCACGCCGTTGCGCGAGAACGGTTGCCAGGCACGATATCGCCGCGAGGCCAAATAGCGGGACTTTCTCCTTCACCAGCCTGAGCAGGGCGTGCCCTCGCGGTCTGAACGCCGCCAGCCCGAAGCCGCCAGCTCTGCACACCAGCTCGACGCGTTGGAGCGGCCAGAAGTCCAGCAGCAGCAGTACAAACGGAAGCGTCACCAGCATCGGCTTCGCCATCAAGCCGAGCCCGAAGAACGCGAGCACCGGCAAGTATCGCCCGAGCCGCGGCCGCCGGACGTAGGCCACATAGGCCCAAATCGTGAGCATCCAGAACAGGACGCTCAGAACGTCTTTCCGTTCTGCAATCCAAGCCACCGATTCCACGTGCAGCGGATGGACGGCGAAGAGCCCCGCAACGAACACGCTCCGGCCCCACGCTCCCGTCATACGGCAAAGCAAGCCGAACAGCAGCAGGGCATTAAGACTATGGATGACCAGATTTGTGAGGTGCTGAGGCCCGGCACTCATTCCGTAGATCTGCACGTCGAGCATGTGCGACAGCCACGTCAATGGATGCCAATTGCCTGCATCCGTGGACGTCAAAGCCCACCAAACGCCGTGCCAAGTCAATCCTTGAGCAACCTGGGTATTGCTGGTGACGTAATCCGGATCGTCCCACGTTAAGAACCCGAAGTGGCGCACCGGAGCGTACACAATGACAGTCGCCCCAATCAGAACCAGGCAAACCAGTAGGGCACGCTTCGACAGAAGCGAGCCGGAGTGCCCGGACAACTGGACCGACTGTTTCGCAGCGACCGAGGGCCGCCCGGAAGGCTGCCCCCCCCCCCCCCCCCGACCTTACGATCTGAAACTCGTCTAACTGACGGGTGCTTCATCATGACGCCCCGGTTCATTTTAGCTGCTTTCCCCCACAACACGCGTCAGGTCCGAGACCCGAGTTGCGTTCCCGGAAGCTGTGCCAGCGTGTGGCGAGACTCTGAGAAAATGACCGCAGATCGGGGATCTACCCCATCCGGACGCACCTACTTCCTGAGCGTTCGCCCGTGGATCTTCGCCATGCCGACGGCCTAAGCCATCATCAGTTGGCGCGCCCGTCGCTCGCGGGCTGCTGCTCAAACAGCATCTTGTCGAGCGCCTCGACCGCCACGCGCACGCTCTCTGAAATCTCCTGGACGTAGACGCCCATGGTCGTCGATGGCGAGGCGTGGCGCAGATGGGATTGGATGTCCTTGGTGGCGCCATGCTTCTGGAACCAGGTCGCGCACGTGCGCCGCCGCGCCTATACTCTGGAAGGAGAACGCTGGCGAGTTCCCGCCAGCCTGGTTCGCCGGAGGCCCCCGTATGATGAGACGCACGTTCGTGGGCGCGGCGCTTGCCGGTAGCGCTGCGATGCGCCTGAATGCCCAGCCGCAAGCGGCGGCAGCCGGCGGCGACGAGGACCGAATCGCCATGCCCACGGGGGCCGGTTACGATTCGCCGCCGGCCGGCGCCGAAGGCGATACGCGCTGGGTACAGGTGGATCTGGGCTCGTCGCGGAAGATCGACGCCGTCAAGATCTATCCCAAGGTCAGCTTCATCAGCCAGCGCAGCCAGGGCTTCCCCGTGCGATTCCGTATCGAAGCGTCGAACGATCCCGCGTTTACGACGGCCACGCCGATCGCCGATCTGACCGGCGCGGATTACCCCAACCCGGCGGACCACATTCGCACCTTCGCCAGTGAAATCGGGGTGAGCGGCCGCTACGTGCGGATCACGGTCACCAGGATGCGCGCCATCGGCTCCGGGGCCGGGACGCCGCAGCGATTTGGGTTTTCGCTCTCGAAGCTGGAAGTGGCGTGCGCAGGGACGGACGCCGCCGCGGGCCGGCCCGTTTCCGATTCGGCGCGCGGCGAGTTGGGCGTCACGCCGCTCACCCGTCCGCCGCGTCCGCAAGGCGAGCGAATCTTCACCGATAACCCGAAGAATGTCACCGAGGCCCGCACGTGGAAACCGCCCGCCGCGCGGGTGACCGTCCCTCGAAGCGGAGTGCGCCTCGACGATGGCTTGCTCAAAACGGCCTTCGAAAACAACATCGGCTACCTGATGGGCTCCTTCACGCTGGACGAGCTATTGAAGGAGTTCCGCGACCGCGCCGGCAAACCCAGCCCCGCGGGCCTGCGCGCGCCGGACCGTTTCTGGCAATCCGATCTGGCCGGTTCCAACGCGGGCCGGTTCCTCATGGGCGCGGGCAACTCGTTGCGCTGGACCGAACACGCGGAACTGCGCGGCCGCCTCAATGCGTTGGTCGCCGGGATCGCCGAGTGCCGGCAGCCGAACGGCTACATCATGGCCTACCCGGAAGACACCATCTTCTATTCCGAACGCGGCGCCTACACGCGGGCGTGGCTGACCCATGGCTTGATCGAAGCGGGTTATGCGGGAAACCCGGATGCCTTCCGTCTGCTGCGCGGTCATTACGATTGGTTCAACCGCTGCCAGTATTTACCTAAGTTGCTCCGCGGCGCCACGCAGGGCGTGCAGGGCATGATCGCCAACACCCGCATGTACCATACGCCATCGGGCCGCCCGGAAGATATCCAGACCGTTCAGCGTTACTTCCAGGAAAATTACTGGCTGGCGCGGTTAGCCGGGCGCGACGAAGCCGCTATTTGGCAGTATCCGTATGACCGCCCGCACTGTTACCTGATCACCGCGCTGGAAGCGTACATGGACCTCTACCGCGCGACGGGCGACAAGAGCTACCTCGATGCCGTGATGGGCGGCTGGGAACTCTATCGCGATAAGTGGGAGCACGTGGGCGGGACAATCGCCATATGCGAGGAAAGCGCCTACCCGCCGTCGTCGTACCGTCTGTTTGCCAAGACCGGGGAACTCTGCGGCAGTTCGTTCTGGAGTTTCCTGAGCCAGCGCTTTCACGTCCTCTACCCCGATCGGGAGAAGTACGTCAACGAGATCGAAAAATCCATTTACAACGTGGCGCTGGCGAACCAGGCGGGCTCGCAGGGCATCCGTTACACCGCGTGCCTGACCGGCCGCAAACGCAACCAGAACGGCAACCAGGGCATGAACGTGAACACCTGCTGCGAAGGGCAGGGGACGCGGCTCCTGGGCGCTATGCCGGAGTTCATTTACTCCATCGCCCCGGACGGTTTGTACGTCAACCTGTTCGCCGCATCGAGCATCGAGTGGCGCCAGGGAGGGCAGTTCCTGAAGCTGCGTATGACCACGGAGTTTCCTTTCCGGCCGGAGGTGGAACTGCGGGTTGACGCGCCGCGGGCGGTGCGAGCCAGAATCCGCGTGCGCGTCCCCGCCTGGGCGGCCAGGGACGTTACGATCCGCGTGAACGGAGCGGCCGCCGCCACGGGCGGGGCCGGCGCCTATGTCGAGCTGGACCGCTCGTGGAAGAGCGGGGACGCGGTTTCCTTCACGCTGCCGATGGATTTCCGCCTGACGCGCTATGCGGGCGTCGATGGCGCGGCCGGGCGGGAACAATTCGCGTTGGAATACGGTCCCATCCTGATGGCGCTGGTTGGCGAGGTCGATGAGAAAGGCGGGGCCGCGTTGAGCGTTTCCGCGGCGGACCTGCCGAAGCGCCTTCGGGCGATAGCCGGACAGCCGCTCCACTTCCGGATTGACGGCGACCCGGGTCGTGAGTACCTGCCCTACTGGCAGGTCGCGGCGGAGCAATTGTTCACGTGTTACCCCGCAATGACGAACGCGCCTTTGGTCGCTCCCGGAACTAGCCGGCGAGGAACCGCCGCTGACCGTCCAGCGTAGCGCGGCTACCAAGAAAACTGCGGGAAGCCGGGAATATTGACAGGACCACGGCATCCGATTGTCGAATTATTCCATATTGACACCTACCGGTTGGTGATGCAAACTAGTAGGCGTACAGAACAAACAGTCAGGCCGGCCAGCGCGGATTCCAGCCGGTTTCTTGCTGAGCGTGATTGGAGAAAAGCACATGGATCAGGTCCAAGATTATCTGAAGCGGCCCAAGCAATACTTCAATATCGACGGCGTGGGCGAGTTGGGGGCTGGCGCGTTCAGCCTGGGCGTCGGCCTCGTGCTGCTGGCCGATGCCCGCACCCCGGAGAGCTCCTTCTGGCACAAGATATCGCTCGCCGTATTTCTGGCTCTGATCGGCGTGGTCCACTTCGGGACCAAGGCGGTCAAAGAGCGCATCACGTTCCCTCGCACCGGTTACGTCGAGTATCGGAAACGGGAGCGCCGGATCACCTCGGTGGTCGCTGCCGTCATCGCCCCGTTGTTTCTCTTGGCCCTGACGCTGAGCTTCCGGCGGCGGTGGGACATCTCCACGCCGGCCGCGCTAGGGGGACTTGTCTTCGCGGGGGTTTATGCCTACCACTTCACAAGAATGTTCCGATGGAAGTGGCTCGTGGCGGGCGCGATAGCCATCGGCTCGCTCGTCATCGCGACGCTTCCCGCCGACACCCTCGCCGCCGTGGTCCGCGATTCGTTGAGTGCGCACCCGGTGCAGGCCAAGTTTTGGGCGGTGTACGTTTTATCGTTTGTGGTCTATGGCGCGATGATTCTGTTCTCCGGCGCCATCAGTTTCTGGCTCTACCTGCGCAACACTCAGCCTCCCGGGGATGAAAGCCGATGAACCCGCAAATGCAATCGATTGCGGATCTGGACCGCGTCATCCACGAGCCGGGACGGCTCATGATCGTCTCTCTTCTCTATGCCGTCGAGCGGGCTGACTTTGTGTATCTGCAACACGAAACCGGCATCAACAAAGGAACGCTCTCCAGCCACATTTCCCGGCTGGAAGAAGCCAAATACGTAGAGGTCACGAAGACCTATCGCGGCAAGACGCCGCAGACCTTGCTTTCTCTTACCGGCGCCGGACGCAAAGCGTTCGAACAGTATCGGAAGAAACTCAAGCAGGCGCTGTAGCGGGTTGCCACTGTCGATTCGGTGGTATTCCGCCGTGGCGTCGAGCGAGGAAACAATATGCGCGAAGTCAAAAGACGACTGATAATCTTCGTGTGTCTGACGCTAGCTCCCGCCGTGGCGCCGGCTCAGGCGCCACGAACGTTCGAAGTTGCATCCATCAAACCAGCGGCGCCGATCAACGTGGAAAATCTGCGGGCTGCCTTCATACAGAACGGAAGCACGCCGAGGATCGGCCCGCGGGTGGACGGAGCCCAAGCCGAGTACATCTACATGACGCCGATGGAGTTGATCTGCCTCGCTTACAAAGTGAAACCCGACCAGATCGCGGGCCCAGACTGGATCGCCAAACAGCAGTTCGACATCGTCGCCAAGATGCCCGACGGAGCAGCTAAGGACGACGCTCCGACCATGCTGCGAGCGCTTCTCGAAGAACGCTTCAAGCTGGCCGTTCACCGCGAAAACAGGGAACGCCAGGCGCTCGCGCTGACGTTAGCCGAGGGCGGACCGAAGATGAAGCCGGCATCCGAAGGCAAGCCCATCGACCCGGATGCGCCGCTCTCTCCCGGCGAGAAGCAAATCGTAAGCCCGGATGGCCCTGTACGCACCACGACGAATAAGGACGGCAGCAGTGGCGCGATCGACATGGGGGCGAAGGGTACGCTCAGCTACGGCGTGGACCCGGCCACCCGGACGATGACCATTAAAGCCAGCCAGACTACCATGGCAGAGCTCGCTGGCATGCTGACCACGCTGTTGAAGGCGACGGGCGGCGGATTGGAGGTGAAGGATTTGACTGGCCTCACGGGCAAGTATCCTGTCGTCATCAGTTTTCTGCTGGAGGATCTGACCGGCGCGGCGCGCGCCAAATGGGTCGCCGATCCGAGTCCGCCGGCGGGGTCCGCCGGACCGGCCGATGCCGCAACGGCCCCGGGAGGGTCATCCTCGCTCTTCAAGGCAGTGCAGTCCTTGGGGCTGAAGTTGGAGCCGCGCAAGGTCACGGTCGAGCAACTGGTGATCGACCACATCGAGAAGACGCCGGTCGAGAACTGATGGACCGCGCTCAGGCCGCAGCCGGGTCAACGCCTGCATGGAAAGCTAAACGCTAGGACCTCAGGTCAAACTCCGTTACGGACGGCAAATGTGGAGGGACTCGATCGCTTTCTTCCTTCAACTCATCGCCTTTCTTCCGCGATCATCGCCGTTATGAAGCGGGGATGCCGGGAAACAGGCTTTCGATGGCGAGTTTTTCCAGGCCCGAGCGGTTACGCCGCGTCCTCAAATCTGACGACGATCCGCTTGCCAAGCGCGCTTAACGCGGCCTGAATTCGCTCCGGTTTTGTGTTGTGTTTCGGGTCAAGCATTCGGCGCACGACGGTTTCGCTGACGCCAAGGCGTCCAGCCAACTCCGTATTTGGCAATCCGCCCTCGCGCAGGGCCAGGTAAAGGGCGAGCTTAGGCGCCAGGTAGAGCGGAACGCTCACTGGATGTTGGCCGAGTTTCAGCTTGGAAGGGACCGGAATATCGTCACCGCGAGAGATGCGCCCGGCGATCGCTTCGGCCAGGCAGTCGGCGGCTTCCAGAAGCGTGTCTTCGAGGCCGTCTCCCCCGGTGAGCGCCTCCGGAAGGTCCGGAAATCGCACGTGAAAGCCCTTGCCGTTCTCCTCGCGCAGGATTCGGGCGGGATAGGTGGCGGTGAACATTACAGATCCTCCTTGCGGATACCGAGTTGCTTGAGCATATCGGAGAGCAAGCCAGGCCCGAGTTCCTTCTTAAGGTCCTTCACGACGGTAAGCCGATCGCCAAGATAAAGCGTGCCGTGACTGCCGGAGCCACGTTCCGAAGCCCATCGGCACGAGAGTTTGTTCCGCCTGGCCGCGGCTCTCACCTTTCGCAGGAATTCGCTGCCCTTCACCCGTCCATTATCGAACAGTTCTGTTCGATTCACAACCGCTCCGCCGGGATCTTCGGCCCCCCCGAGCAGGCAAATCTCACGCACGGACGTTGGCGACGCGGTGCGCCGCGAACAATCTCGCAGGGCCGGCCGCGGTTAAGGCCGGAATCGGGCGCACGTCCGCTCTTGGCAAAGGTGCGTCTTAACTTGGGTGCTCGCCCCTACGCCCTTCCGATCCACCGTTCGAAATTGCCGCGGAACAGGCGCGTGATTTCGCGCTCGACATCGGCGGCTGTGACCGGGCGCCCGTCTTCGGCCATCAACTGGAACGTGTTCGCGAGAATCGGCGCCATGGTCCGGCGCGTGTTGCGCCACTTGTAGATCACTTGTTCCAGAATGCGGGCGTCGGAGTGCTGCGGAATGAACGTGGTTCCGAGCATTTCGAGGCGCTCGCGCGTCATCTCCTCCACCACCGACGGATTGTTCAGGAACCACCAGCACCCGAAGGGCAGCATGTTGGCGAACTTGCGCGCATAGACGCACAGTTCGTGCTGGTTTTCGCGGCTCAGCACGCTTACCAGAAAGCGGTTCTCGGGGAAGTTGCAGCAGAGGCGCTCGAGCGCGCGCAGGTCGGCCTTGCCGGCGGCGTCGCCGGCGAGTTTCAAGGCGGGATTCACCAGGTAGCGGACGCCGATCATCAGCGAAAGCGGAACATCGAACTCGCGGCACGCTGGAATGACGGCCTCGCCCAGCAGTTTGGCGCGCGCCGAATCCTCGGGATACAGGAACGTATCCGGCAGCGAGCAGGCCATATAGACGGGCTTCATCAGCCGTACCCAATCGCCCAGGAATCGCCGCACCTCGGCGATGGAATTGCCCCCCACCGCGGCGTCCACGGCGTAGCCCTTCGCCGCCAGCGCCTGCCAGTGCTCGGGCCACTTATTCAGAATGCGGTCCAGCCGCAACACGGCGGGGAACTGGGCCGAGGGCGCCGGACCGGCTTCCCACAGCGGCGCTTCGGCTGGGTCGAGCGGATCGTTGGTCATCACGGTTTCGCTGATTCCGGCCAGCTCGAACACGCGATTGATGTGCGCATCGATTTTCTGGTCCGCGAAAAACTCGCGCGCCTGCTTGAGATCGGCGCTGGCCGTAGGCAGCCCGAGCGCGGCGAGCGCGGCCACCACTCCGCGCGTCGCTTCCGAGACGGGAGCGTTCTCCACAAATAGCGTGCGCCAGATGAGGTCCGCCTTCGCGGTCTGCGGGAGATTCCAGTACTCGGCGGGAGTGACGCTGGAGGAGCGGAACAACTCCGCCTCCAGGTAGTGATAGGTCACCAGATTGTCGATGCCCCAAAGACCGAGGGTCCCCAGCGACGGCATGAACAGGTGCGTGTGAACGTCGATAAACTTAGTCGTGCGGAGCGCCTCTTCCACGGCGGGGAGAATCTGGCCGCTCAAGAGGGGTTGGGATGAAGATGAAGTAGGCATGGTTGTCACTCCAAGCATAAAGGCTTGACCCGGCCGCGCGCCAGTGCTTACACTTGGCCCTTCCGGTGGGGCAACCGGCTTCCAGGAGGAGGATACCGTGAGCGCAGCCATTCCAGAATTGACGCTGGCCAAAAATTCGATCGGCGTGGGAGACCGCTTCGCGCATCAGGCGCCCGCGCAACTGGCCGCATGCAGACGCGCCGAGGAGCTTGGAGTCACGGTCGTTCCCGTGTGGAATAAGTCGGATCGTGAGCACAAGATCGTCGGCTCCGAACCGGCAAGCGTGCGCGCCGCCGCTGACGCGGCCATCGCGGCCGCGGGATGGAAGCATCCCTACCACGTGGATGCGGACCACGTGAACCTCGATACCGTGAATCGCTTCATCGCGCCCTGCGATTTCTTTACGCTCGATGTGGCAGACGCCATTGGCCGCCCGCCGGAGCCCGGCGCCGTGGAGCGCTTTGTCGGCCGGCACGCCGAGTTGACGAAGAGCGTCGACGTACCGGGTATCGCGCGTCCCCTGGCAGGCTCGGTGGAAGCAGTCTCGGCGGCAGCCTCGAAGTACCTCTTTGCAACCGGCCGCGCGGCGGCGGCTTACCGTCACATTGCGGAGCGCAAGTCCGGACCGTTCATCGCCGAAGTCTCCATGGACGAGACCGACTCGCCTCAGACGCCATTCGAACTGCTTGTGATCCTGGCTGCGCTGGCGGACGAAGGCGTGCCCGCGCAAACTATCGCTCCGAAGTTCTCCGGCCGCTTTAACAAGGGCGTGGATTACGTCGGCAACGTGGAGCAGTTTGAAGAAGAGTTCGATGCCGACGTGGCCGTCGCCGCTTTCGCCATCTCGCGCTACGGCCTGGCGGCGAGCCTCAAGCTGAGCGTGCATTCGGGGAGCGACAAGTTTTCGATCTACGCCCCGATGCGGCGCGCGCTCGCGCGGCACGCCGCCGGCGTTCACCTGAAAACCGCCGGCACCACGTGGCTCGAAGAGCTGATCGGCCTGGCGGAATCGGGCGCCGAAGGTCTTGCGCTGGCCAAGGAAGTGTACAGCAAGGCTTACGGCAAGCAGGCCGACCTATGCGCGCCCTACGCAACCGTCATCGATATCGACGCTCAAAAACTGCCCGCTCCTGGCGTGGTGGAAGGCTGGAGCTCCGAGGAATACGCCGGCGCTTTGCGCCACGACCAATCCAATCCGCTCTTCAATCCGCACCTCCGCCAATTGCTGCACGTGGGTTACAAGGTGGCCGCGCAGATGGGCAACCGCTATACTGACATGCTGAGGGCCTCGGAAACGGCCATCTCGCGGAATGTCAAGGCCAACCTGTTCGAGCGGCACATCCGGCCGCTGTTTCTGGGAAATGCGGTTTAGCAAGGATGGGGCGCCGCTTTCCGGACTCGCGGCGAGCTTCGCGTGTGCCCGTGGCGCGGGCCTCCAGGCCTGCCGTACCGCGATTCCTCGCGGCATTCTCGGTCGCCGCGTTCGACTGGCCCTGAGGAGGGGTTTATGAGCGTTTTCTGCGCGTGCGGGTCGGCCGATCGCGACCTGACCGGCGCCGATTTGCGGGAGTTTCTGCGCCGCGCGTTCGGAGAAATCGGGCATCGCCGGAAAGTACTTGCGATTCCCCCCGATATCACGCGCATCCACTCGCGCTCCGGCGAATTGACCCGCTTGGCCGTGGAGCATTACGGCAATCGGCTCACGCACGTCCTTCCCGCGCTCGGCACGCACCAGCCTCACGACGAAGCGGAACAGAACGCCATGTTCGGCGATCTGCCGCGAAGCCTGTTCCACATTCATGACTGGCGCGGCGGCCTCGCATCGCTCGGCGAAGTTCCATCCAACGTGATACGGAAGGAATCCGAAGGGAAGCTCGATTATTCCTGGCCTGTGCAAGTCAATCGGCTGCTGGTGGACGGCGGCTTCGATTTGATTCTCTCCTTCGGCCAGGTAGTCCCGCACGAAGTGGCCGGCATGGCCAGCTACAACAAGAACATCCTGGTTGGAACCGGCGGACCGGAAAACATTCACAAGAGCCACTATCTGGGCGCGGTGTATGGGATGGAGCGCGTCATGGGGCGCGCCGAGAATCCCGTGCGCCGCGTGTTCAATTACGCGTGGGATCGTTTCGCAAAACAGCTTCCCGTCGTCTGGGTCCTGACCGTGCTGAGCCCCGGCGCCGATGGCAAGTTGAAGATGCGCGGCCTCTTCATCGGCGACGATATCCGCTGCTTCGATCTGGCGGCGGAACTGAGCCGGCGCGTCAACCTCACGTTCCTTGACGAGCCCCTCCGTAAAGCTGTCGTATTCCTCGACCCCTCGGAGTACCGGAGCACCTGGGTCGGAAACAAGGCCATCTATCGCACGCGCATGGCGATGGCCGATGGCGGCGAGTTGATCATTCTCGCTCCGGGCGTCCACAAGTTCGGAGAGGACTCTGGCATTGACGCCATGATCCGCCGGTTCGGTTACGCCGGCACGCCGGCCATTCTGCGCGGCGTGGCGCAGGAGCCGGACCTCGCCGGCAATCTGGCCGCCGCGGCGCACTTGATCCACGGCTCCTCGGAAGGCCGCTTCAACATCACCTACTGCCCGGGCGGATTGCGCGGTTCGGAAGTGGAAGCGGCGGGATTCCGTTACGCGGGCCTGGACAACATGATGAAGCGTTACGATCCCGCGAAGCTCTCACCCGGCTACAACCACGTGAACGGCGAAGAGATCTACTTCATCGAAAACCCCGGCCTGGGCCTATGGGCGTGGCGCGAGCGGTTCGAGAAATCCGGCGGAAGCGCAAGCTAGTTCCGAGCCTCCAAAGGCGATGAAGACGCAGGTTCCCCACTGGGGCGGACCGGGGTACCCACAGTATTTGTGGGTCCGTCTGCCTTCTTGGTTTTCAGCCGCGCTCCCGAACAAAAAGAAGGCAGACCAGGAGGTCCGCCCCACTGGCCGATTCAGCCCAGTTTCGCCGGTTCCAGCTTGGGACTCAGTAAGTGGATGACGAGCAGCGCCCCCATATACGCCACGCCGGCTACGATAAAGCACGGCAGGTAGCTGACCCGAACGATAGATCCAATCTCCAGTTGCGCGATGAAGCCGGTCACCGCGCCGGTCATGGCCCCGATGCCGGTCACGCTGGCCACCGCCGACTTGGGATAGAGATCCGAGCAGAGCGTAAACAGGTTGGCCGACCAGCCCTGATGCGCCGCTCCGGCCAGGCCGACCAGCGCCACTACCAGCCACATATTGTGCGTGAACGGCGCGTACAGCACCGGAAGCACCGCCAGCGCGCAGACCAGCAGCGCGGTCTTGCGAGCCACGTTGACGCTCTTGCCGCGTTTCAGAAGCGCCCCCGAAATCCAGCCGCCGTAAACGCTGCCGATGGAACAGGCCCCCCACACCACCATGATGGGCAAGCTCGATTTGCCCAACGTGAGATGGAAGGTCCTCTGAAAATAGCCGGGCAGCCAAAAAGTCCAGAACCACCAGACCGGATCGGTGAGCAGCTTGCCGAACGCAAATGCCCAAGTCTCGCGGCGCGGCAGCAATTTCAACCAGGGAACCGACGCAACGGTTTCCGCGGGATCGCTCTGGATCAACTTCAGTTCCCCCGGCGATACGCGGGGATGCTCCTCCGGCTTGCGGTAGAGCCACAACCAGAACGCCAGCCAGAGCAGGCCCAGGCACCCGCCCACCACAAACGCCCCGCGCCACGAGACCAAAGCCACGGCGACCGGAACGATGGCGGGCACCACCATGTTCCCGATGTTGGCTCCGGAATTGAAAAGCCCCGTGGCGAACGCCCGTTCCCGTTTGGGAAACCACTCCGCCACGGTCTTGATGCAAGCCGGAAAATTCGCGGCCTCCCCAAGTCCCAAAAGAAACATGGCGATGGCGAGAGTCAGTACGGAACTGGCCGCCCCCGGCCCCATGGCGGCGAAGCTCCACAGCACAATAGCGATGGCGAACGCTTTCCGTATTCCCAGCCGGTCCGTGAGCCGCCCGGCAATCAGGAATCCGATGGCGTAAGCCGCCTGAAAGGCCGCCGTCATCCACCGGTACTCCATGGTGGTGAAGCCGAGCACCCGCTCCAGGTACGTTTCCAGAAACGCGATGATGCCGCGATCCACATAGGCGATCACGGTGGCGAAAAAGAGCATCCCGCAAATCACCCAGCGGAAATGCGACGTGGCGGGCCGGGCAGCGGCTTCGTTCATAGAAGCTCCGATTATAGTGGGTTGCGGAAAGGCAAAGCGATGCGATGGCGAATTCTTCGAATTAACGTCCAATCGGCGGAGGGAGAAGAAGCAAATTGTGGGGCAGCTTGGTAAGCTGCGGCCGGCTACCGGGAGAACGGCCACGTCTGGGACCTCAGTTTTCAGAGGGCCGCTCCACACGGTCGATAACGATGACATCGACCGGGGCGTGCGTCGAGGTCAGTTTCAAGCCGAGCTGCTGCTGAACCGCTTGGACGAATCCGGGCAGCGTAGTCGGTTCCGCCGCTGACTGCGAGGCCCCGGGGATGTCGAGCAACGGGCGTCAAGCCAGAGTCTCATAGTGGACTTCTCGTGCGGCTACATCGTTCGCCGCGGGCCTTTGCGCGGCGAGATAGCCCGACGCTCACGCTCATTGTGCCGGAATCGACCTTAACTCCACCTTTTCCGACGCTCCCTCACGGATGACGACGGGTTTGCCCTGGGCCTCCTGCTGTTTTATGAAGGCCGGGTCCATCCATGCGCCGTCCTCCAGGTCGTCCCACGCGAATAACTTGTAGTCGCCGGGTCGCAAGTCCGCCATCGAGAACTTGCCCTCGGCGCCGGCAATGGCCGTTCGATACCAATCCGGGCGCTCGCGCCGTTTGGGGTCTTGCGGAACCAGCGCGACGACCGACCCGGCGGCGGGCGAACCGATCGCGTTCTTTACCTCGCCTTCGACGGCTCCGGGATTTGCGCCGATCACGATTTCGAGCGGCCTTTCCGGAGCTTCCGTCAAATCCAGATCGCTCTCCAGCGCATCTTGCGAGCCGAGGCGAATCGATTTCAGGTAGTAGCCTTTCGGAATCCCGGCGATTTCCACCGAGTAGCGGTTGGCGCTCACGTTGGTCAAGGTGAACGAGCCATCCGCGGCTGGATCGGCGGGCTTCATTGTGGATCGCGCTTCGGTTGGCAGATCCGGGACCGTCAGCGAAACCTTGATCCCTTTGGGAATCCCCGAGTTCTCCACCCCGATCTGGCCTTGCACCGTGAAGCCGGGGTTGACTGCCAGTTCCAGCCCATCAATCGGACCGCTCACATCCAGCGTCCGCCTCGTCCACAGAGCCGGACCCTGGGTGTTGTACGCGGTCACCTGAACAGGCGTTCGCCCTCTCGGCATCATACCGAGATCCACCTGCCCCTTCGGGCCGCGCACGCTCCCGACGCCCTGCGAAACTCCCGCGCCGAATCCGCCCGGCGGTTGCAGTGTCAGAGTAAGCGTGTTGAGGTTCAACCCGGTTCGGTCCAAGAGAGTGACTCGGACAGGAAACGCTTCGCTGCGAATCACTCGAATGTCGATTCCAGTGATCGTAGCTCCTGCCGAGACGTCCACCGGAGTTGCATCGTTGATTCCGGCGGCGGACGGATAGAAGGTCGTCTGAGACGTTTTTGGCGTCCGCCCCGAAAGGTTCTGTGGGCGCCCTGGGCCGGATCGGAGCGGTGTTGCGGAGATGTAATAGCGGCCAGGCTCCAACCCGGTGATTCTGTACTCGCCGAGATCGTTTGGAGCGCTCGCCGTCATACCGGCGCGCGTATAGTTGCGCAGAACCCGCCGGCCGTTCTCGTAAACCACTCGCATCGGCGTGAGAAAGATCAGACCGTCCCCCGTCGCCTGGTTGAGCACGCGGCCCATCGGCTCCCCGTCGGCGTTCAACAGGCGGCCGGAAATCACGCCCTGCTGCACAAGTCGAAACTCCAAGCCAGACTTGCGCTCGGTGGACGCCAGCGTGATTGGCGTTCCCGTCTGGTTCGAGCGGCGTTCGCCGTAGTTGGAAGAGACATAGCCCCGCCGCTCCGCGCTGAACCGGTACGCGCCCGGCTCGATGCCCGCGAACGCGAAGTTGCCTTTCTCGTCGCTCGATGTCACGAAGGAGACCGGAGTTCCTGCCTGCGCTCCGGTAGGGGTGAGCTTCAGCTTGGCGTCGCCGAGCGGCGCGCCGGTAGCCGCGTTCAGCACCCTGCCTTCGAGCGTGCAGAGTTCCTCCGGTTTCACGGTGCGAACTTGAGCCCCCAGAACTGCGCCCGCTAGGACAAATAATAAGATCTTCATGGCGTCATCGCTCCGATGGAATGATCTTCAGATCGACCGTCTGAGTATCGCTCTCGCGAAGAGTAATGGCGGCGGCGTGGTTTTCGAAGGGCCGCAGAAAATCGCCGCTCACCCACGCGCCATCATCCACCTGCTGCCACGCATAGAGTTTATATTCGCCGGGAGGCAGGCTGCCGAAGTGGAATGCGCCGCCGGCGTCCGTTTTCGCCGACCGGTAGAACGCCGGTTTTCTCTGTTTTGCCGTTTCCTGTGGAACCAGAGCGACGGTAGAACCGGAAACGGGGTTGCCATCGCCACTCCTCACCGTGCCGGAGACGGCCGCCGCCGTCCCGCTCACTACAATTTCAGCCGAACCGCCGCCGCCGTTGGTCAAATCGACACCGCCTTCCCAAGCGTCAACGTTCCCCATCCGCGCCGTCTTTACGTAGAATCCGTCGGGTAGGTTTTGTACGTCGAAGACATAGCGCTCCGGGTTAATCGAGGACAAATGAAATGTCCCGGCCTCATCCGGAACGGCGGGCGTCACTCTGAAATTCGGATCGGGGCTCCAGGGCACTTGGAGCCCCACCCGGAGGGCGCGCGGGTCAAGCGGTTTGTCGCCCTCCACGGTCAGCCGGCCGATGATCTCGCCGGGACCGGGCAGGTACAAGTCGAGGTTCTCGACCGGCGTCTGCCCGACCACAAAAGTCTGCGGCCCATATGTCATCTGGGTCATGCCGGCTACGGCTCGAGGCTGCACGGTGTAGCTTCCCTCGGGGATTTCGCGAATCTCGAATTCGCCTTGCGGTCCGACGGTCGCGTATGTAGGCGAACCGGGATAGGGGCCGGCCCCGGGAACCAGCGCGAGCCTCACTCGCCGCCCTGCCATTCCGGTTTGATCCACTACATGCCCTTTCACATTCGTAACGCGCGCCCTGACGAGTTTCACGACGATTCCTTCCACGGCCTGTCCAGCGGCGAGCTGAATCGGCGCGGCGCCGTTCTGGTCGGTGACGCCGGGGTAGTAACTCGGAACGTCGGCTTCCTCTCTCGGATGGGCGGAGTGATCGAGTTCCGTTCCCGTCGCCGTGCGTGGCGGAGAGGGGTATACGTACAGGTAGAAAGTCCCGGGCGGCAGGCCGTAGATGCGGAACGCGCCCCGGTCGTCTGTTTCGGTGTAACCCTGCGTCTCAACCATCATCTGGCGGCCTGCTTCAGAGGAGAACCTCAAGTTGCAGGGCGTTACATAGTAGCCCGGCATTCCGTCACCCCCGCTACTGACGACTTGGCCGGCGATGACGGCCTGCGGAGTCATCTTAAGATCGATGTCAGCCGCATTCTGACCGGGGGTAAGCGGCACCTGCCGGTTCCAACCTTCCGGCGACCGATAGTCAGTCGAGTAACCGGCCCGGATGGCCGAGATCCGGTACTGTCCCGGCGCGATTCCCTTGGCTTCATATTCGCCTCTGGCGTCCGTGACGACCATGTACCACCCGGCCGTGGGCGCTTGTGCCGAGCGCCCGTCAACTGTAACCTCAGCCTTGGCGATGGGCTCGCCTGTAACCGCATTAGTCACTTTTCCGGAGAGCGTGCAGAGGTCTTCAGGTTTGCTGGGGCTCTGAACCGGCGCTCCAGCCTGGGCCGCCAATGCGGCGCCCGGCGCCGCCATGAGCGAGAGCAGAGCCGAGACAATGAGTGTGGCGGGGCGAATGGGCGATAGGCGCTTTCGGGTTGAGGGAGGCAGTGCCAGGGCTATCCGATGGGTCATGTTGAATTCCTCGAGTCAAATAGAATAGCGACCGCAATCGAACGACGCACGCTGGGCCTCCTGTCGGTTCTCACTCTCTCACTGCGGGTTCCGCGGCGAACCGCCGCTCACCACCTTGACCGGCACATCCACCTGCATCAGAGTCTCCAGCTTCTGCGGCGCGTAGCGCCATTGCTTCACTGCGGCCATCGCGGCCGGAGCCAGCATTGGATGGCCACTCACTGGTTCGACTTGCTCCACGCTTCCGTCCGTTCCAATCAGGACTTGAACCCGCACGGTTCCCTCGATTTGCGACTGTTGCGCAAGCGGCGGATACGCCGGTTCGACGCGCTTGATCGGGTCGGGGCCGTCAAACGCTTGGCGCCGAGCCTCGGCTTGCCGGGCTATGTCCGCTTCGGTGGGCAACCGGGGAGGCTTGTAGCCGAGTTCCTCCACGGCTCTCCGCTGAAGGCGTTTGCCGTACGCGTTGAGCGCGGCGAGATCGGGGTAGGCCGAGGTCGAGCGCTCCAGGGAGTATCCTACGCTCCAAATCAGGGCCGAGTCGTTGGAGCGATCCAGCTCGTCTCTCACGTGCGCGGCGAAGGCCTGGTCGTTATAGAGGTCTTGCCCGGCTGCGGTCTCTCTGATCGTCATCGCATACAGACTCGCCAATCTCACCCTCCGAGTCGCATCCAGCTCCGCGGCGCGCTTTGCCCATTGCTCCGTCTCGAAGAGCCTGTTTCTGGCGAGATAGTAACTAGTCAAGTCCTCGGCCGCGTTCAGTATCACGTGCGAGTCGGTGGGATAAAGGTTCGCCTGTTCCAGCCATAGCTGGGCTGCGCGCTCGTCGCCAGCGGGGTCCGCGAGCGGACCGGCGCCGCCGAAGATGCCCAGGGTTGGGTATCGGACCGGATCGTAGTCGGGATGGTGCTGGATGATCCATAGGACGTGGGCATCGCGCTTTTGGACCATTGGCCAGGTAGTCGCATCCGGTCCGCTTCCTCGCGGCTCCGTCTCGTCTCCGCCTGAAGAAAGAACGATGGCCTTGTCGGTGTAGTAGTAGATCAAAGTCACCCGCGCATCCAAATCGTCGGGGTTGGCCGCTACAACGCTTTCCAGCCGCGCTACATCCGCATTCGTTAGAAATTGGGTTTGGTACAGCACGTCTTTGGGGTTGAACGCCCGATCCGCCGTTTGTTGCGGCGAGCGCGCGGGAACCACGTGCATGCTCGCCAGCAGGCACGTCGCCGCCAATGCGCCGGCTGCGAGAGACGCCCTGTGACCGCGCGAGAGGCCGCGAGGGATGAGACGTGATTCGTCTAAGATACGGTCGATTCTCTGCCGCACTTCCGAGGGTTTGGTCATCGCCATGGCTTCCCAATTCAAGCGGCCGCCCATCGAGCGGACCGCGGCGGCGATGTCCAGTAAGGTCCGTGCGTAAGCGTCGCGGCGTCCGGTCGAAAGCAGCGCCGCGTCATCGCAGGCTTGCTCGGCCAGCGCGGCGATCCGGCGCTCCAGCCACCAGGCCAGAGGATTGAACCAGAAGAGACAGCGGTTCACCGCCGCCATGGCGGCGATGGCCCAATCCGCGCGCTGGATGTGAGCGCGCTCATGGGCGAGAGCGGCTTCGAGTTTGTCCTGTTCCCACTCGCGCCATCCGGCGGGCAGGATGATCTTGGGCCGAAGCCAGCCGACGGTCAGCGGAGCGGCAATCCAATCGGATTCGAGGAAGTCGCCGGCCGGGCGGCTCCGGCGCACGAGCCGAAGGGTAAAAATGTAGCCCAGAGCGAGGCGCGCGAGGAAAACGAGGGCGATGGCTGCGTAGGCCAAGGCGACGATGCGGTTCCAGTCTGTGAGTGGCGCAATTGGAGTCGGGATTGACCGCGCTTCGCGCTGAGCTGGAACCGGCAAGGACACTGACTGGGCAGGTCTGGAGACCTGCCCCACTAAGACCTGCGGCGAGGCTGGAAGAGCGCGGATGGCAAGCGTCGGCGCAACCGGTGTGAGCGCGGGCGAGATCAACATGCCCGCGACGATGACGGTCCACACGGCGTGGCGCGCCGCGGCGCTTCTCACCCGGAACAGCGGCATAGCGAGCCAGCCGGTCGCGACCAGCGCGAGCGAGCGCAAAGCCGCGCCCGCCAGGAAGAGCGCGACGTTCATTTGGCCTTCTCCTTTCCGCGGCGCCTGGCGATGTGGCGCGCCAGGTGCTGGAGTTCCTCCTCATCTACGAAACGGTGATCCACCATGCCCACGAGAAGCTGCTCGAAGGATCCGCCGCAGAAGCGGTCGATGATCTGCCTGACGGAGCGGGCGGCCACCCGCAGCGGCGCTTCCGCACTCCGATAGAGATTGGTGCGGCCTTCCACCCGGCGCGAGAGGTAGCCTTTTTCCTCGAGGCGCTTGAGGATCGTGCGCGCCGTGGATTCCTTCATGGGATGGCGCTCGGCAAGAGCTTCGCGAACGTCTTCCGAAGAGGCCGAGCCGAGCCGCCAGACGACTTCCATGGCGAGGTGCTCGAGCGGGCTGAGGGATTTGCGGGGTTCTTGAGCGCTAAACATTGTAGCGCTACAAAATGTAGCGCTAATCGAACCCGATGTCAAGCCGGAATTTCGCGCCTGGAGGCGAGAGCGAGCGGGTATTACCGCTTGGCCACGCTTCTGGGCCGGCCCCCCAGTTTCCCGTTCGCTCTGGATGCCGACTTCTTGGCCGCGCTGCTCGAACGGCCGCCCAATCGGCCGAGCCTGGACGCCATCCACGCCTTGGAACCGAGGAATCCTTCTAAAAGACCGGGAACGTAGAGGTCCGCGTCCAGGGCGGGAAAGTGGATGCCAAATCCGGACGGGCTGATCTCGATTTTCTCGAACTGCGAAGGCTGGGCGTCCTCCAATCCTTCCACATCGCCCGGCGAAAAGCTCACGATGAGCCGCGAGCTGAGATGAATTACGATCCGGCCGGTCTTGCGGTCGTAACGCGCGGCAAGCGCGTGGGGAATGCGCGCTTGCATCACGCTTGCGCGCTGGGTTGCTTTTTCGAAATCGTCACGAAATTCCATGAATTCGCTCTCAGGCCCCGCATAGTTCCTCCAGGTGGCCCGTCAGTACGCGGACTATCCGCCTGACTCCGCCCGGCGAAAAACCGTAATTCTCGCGGAGCGCGACGCTTCCGTCCGATCCTTTCAAATCGAATACAGCCTCGCAACCGCCGCCGAGGATGGGAACGTGTGCGGGGCGATGGTCGTTCGGATAGATCACGACCCGCAGGCCGTCGAATCTAAGGACCGTCGGCACGAACTAATTCTAGCAAATATCCTAAGCGCTTGGGTTAATGCGCCGCCCGTGGCGCCAAAGCAAGCTCGCCGAGCGTTCCTAGCGGTACACGTCCCCGCAAATACTCACTTCCAGCCCCAAATCGCGGAACATAGCTGCTTTTGTTGCCAGCGCCAGCTTGGCCCCTTCCGAATCCGGCGCGTACGCCACCTGGATGTGATTAGCTTTGTGCCGGGCCATGAATTGATCGCGCGTCACTCCGTCCAGCACGGCGTGCATCACCGGCCACTGCGGAGTAGTCACCTTCCACCGGCGCTCGGTCTCCGCGCGCGGCAACTCGATGGCTTCGGCGCGGCCCAAATCCGCCTTTAGCAGGCCGCCTTCGACGAACACGCGGCTCCAGACCACCTCTCCCGGTTTGCTGACGCCCTTCAGCGTCCCTCCGCCCAAACGGAAATACATCGGCGGTTGCCGTTCGCTCACCGCGCCGCCGTACCCTCCCATGAAATGCTGAGGCGGAGCGGAGCCGGAAATTTCAAAAAGCCAGACGAACCGGCCGTCATACTCCTCGCCGTAACGCACGTCGTGAAGCGTAGTCTCCGGGTCGAAGCCGAGCCTGCTCCATACTCGGTTCGTCACCAGCGCGTCGAATCCCGCGCACTCGTCCACTTCGTTGAAATGCGGCAGCGCCCGCCCCTCATACAGCACGCGCCCGTTCCCGGCGGCGCGCACGGGCGGCCGGTCGACGTTATTCAGCATACCCTCCGCCAGATCGGAAGCCGCGGTCAGGTCCTTCAATCCTTGCTGATATTGAATGCCGACTAGATCGCAGCCGAAATCGTCGGCGATCCGGAGCACGGCGATGTACATCTTGCACTGCTCCAGAATCTGGTCATCGGTCAGATCTTTCTCGGGGTCCGGACCGGTTATGAACCGAACGCCCTTCGCATCCAGCCACCGGCGGATCTCCGCGGCTTCGGCGTCCGGCACGGTGCGCATGGCTGCGTAGAGAGCGGACTGGCTCAATCGCTCTTTGAAAACGCCCGTCGCATGTAGCAGCTCATCGGGAATGATGGCGTTGTACATTCCCATGCACCCCTCGTCGAAGATCCCCATGATGGCCTTATCGCGCAGGAGTTCGCTGGCCAGTTCGCCGCCGATCCGCGCGGCGCTTCCGGGCAAGTGCGAGGGGTCAAGCGGGCGCACGTGGCTGGTATCGTGAGTAACCGAACCATCGCGCAGCCACCGGCGCAAGCCGTCCAGAAAGAACGCATCCGTGAAATCTTCGCTCCAAAGCGAGCTGTACGGAACGCTGGCTTTGGTCAGCGACCCGTTCAGGTTCAACATGCCCACCAAACCGGGCCACTCGCCGCTCCAATTCGCAACGGTGAGGATCGGCGCCCGATGCGTAGTGAGCCCGGGCAGCACGTGGTTGGTGTACTGCCACACCGCTTCCACTACCACCAGCGGCGCATCCGGCGGAATCGAGCGGAACACTTCGAGGCCGCGCTTCTGGCTATCGATGAACCCGTGGCCCGCCGCCGGATCGTAGGCGTGCGCGCGCCGCACTTCGCGGCCCTCGCGATTGATCGCCGCCGTGACCGCCTGCTCCACGCGCTCCTGCGCGGGCCAGCACATCCGATTCGCCGCGAGTCGCAGGTCGCCGCTCGCCAGCACGTAAACCGGTCCCTCTCCGTCGTGATGCGACATAGGCCAAACCTCCGTAGCTCATTCCCAAATCCCGAAATCAGCAGCATAATACGGCGCGCGCCGTGGGGTCATGGCTTCGCCCTGCCGCCGCGCTTCCGCGCGGCGTTCCCGCGCGCAGCCCGGGCGCCGCCGTGGGGCAACTACTTCCGCCCAATGCCGCTCAAATAGGAGACGCTTTCAGCAGCAGCAACATTCCGAATCGGTTATATCCGTCGCGCCCGAACGCCGAGACGAATCTCGGCGCGGCAAACCAGAGGTTCGCGCCACGGCGCGTGGCGCGGACATTCATGTCTGCCGTCTCGGCTTTCAAGCCGAGATTCTTTGGGACAACGAGTTAGGAGGAGGGCCGCATACTGAAGTGGCATTTGGGCGCTTCCGCCTGCCTCGCGCCGGAGGCGCGCATCGCGTGTTCGGCCGGCGAGCAGGCCCACCCCACTCCCGCGTTAGAATAGGTTCGCTGCTATGTCCGATATCACCGCATTGCTGGAACGGTTTCGCCGGGGACCCGAACTCCTGGCCGTGGTCCTTACGGGCGTCTTTGGGGAGGAGGAGGATTTCATCCCCGCGCCGGGACAATGGAGCGCGCGCACCATTGTCGCGCACGTAGCCGATTCCGAGGTCGTCTGCGCCCACCGCCTGCGCCAGGTGGCCGCGGAGGAGAATCCCACCCTCGTCGCCTTCGACCAGGAAGCCTGGGCGCGCAATCTGGACTACGCCGCGCGCAAGCCCAAGCAATCTCTCGAAACCTTCCGCAGGCTTCGGGCCGAGAACTACGCCCTCCTGCAAGGGCTGCCGGAAGCGGCCTTCGCGCGTACCGGCAATCACACCGAAGCCGGCCCCATCTCGCTGCGCGCTCTGGTAGAGCGCAACGTCAACCACACGGAATCGCACGTTCGGCAATTGCAGGGGCTTCGCGACGCATACAAAGCGGCAAAAGGAAAAAAATCGAGCTCGTATCCGCCACTCCGGACGCCGAAGCGCCTGCTGTTCGGTCCCGGTCCCAGTCTCGTCGCGCCGCGCGTTTATGAAGCGATGTCGCAGCCCGTGGTGGGTCACCTCGATCCGTTCCTCTTCGAGGTGTTCGATGAGATCCGCTCGCTCCTCAAGGAAGTTTTCTCCACTCGCAACGATTTCAACATGGCGCTTTCCGGAACGGGCAGTTCCGGCATGGAGGCGGCCGTCGCCAATTTCGCCGAGCCCGGAGCGAAATTCGCGCTGCTGACCAATGGGTTCTTCGCCAACCGCATCGGAGAGATGGCCCGCCGCCACGGCGCGGAAGTCGTGCGTCTGATTAAGACGTGGGGCGAGCCGTTCGATCCCCAGGAAGCGCGCGAGTTCATCCTTCGCGAAAAGCCCGCCGTGGTTGCGTTTGTGCAAGCGGAAACTTCGACGGGCATGTACAACCAGGCCAGGCCGATCTGCGAGGCGGCGCGTGAAGTGGACGCGCTCGTCATCGCGGATTGCGTCACGTCTCTCGGCGCCATGCCCGTATTGGTTGACGAAAACGGCATCGATATCGCCTACAGTTGCACGCAAAAAGGCTTGGGCTGCCCGCCCGGGCTCGCGCCCATCACGGTTTCCCCGCGCGCACTGGAGCGCCTGAGTGCGCGCAAAACCCCTCCGGCTTCCTGGTATCTCGACCTGCTGCTGCTCGAAACCTACTACTTCGGCCGGAAGTATCACCACACCGCTTCGGCGACCTTGTTGTACGCGATTCGGGAAGGCCTGGCGCTGGCGGTGGAAGAAGGCATCGAGAATCGCTGGGAGCGCCACCGCCGCAACCACCTGGCTTTCGTCGCCGGCGCCGAAGCGATGGGCCTCAGGATGCATGTCCCCGAAGGCCATCGCCTCTGGACGCTCAACACCCCGCGCGTCCCCGATGGAGTGGACGACGTCAAACTCCGCAAATACCTGCTCGAAGAGCGCGGCATCGAGATCGCGGGCGGCCTCGGCCCCATGGCCGGCAAAGTCCTCCGCATCGGCTTTATGGGCTACGGATCGACCGGCGAGAACGTCTGCCTGGTGCTCGAAGCCCTGGCGGATGCGCTCAAGCAGCAAGGCAACATGCCGGCCGGAGACGGCCCCGCGGCGGCCCAACAAGCGCTGGCTGCAGGCTGAGACGGGGGGGCAATACCGTTCATGAGACGCCGTTCAGGGCGAGTGAAGGAGATTGCGCCCCGTTGCCCTCCCACACCACCGGACGTGCGGTTTTCCGCATCCGGCGGTTGAACTCAGCGGCTCGTGATTGCCGCGAGATCCGATGGCATCGGAAACCCATACGGTTGCCGTCATCGGCCCCGGTTGGCTCCTTTCATCCAACTAGATCCAGCCCATGCTGGGTACACTGGCGCGGACATTCATGGCTGCCGTCTCGGCATTCGCGCCGAGATTCTTGGAATCAATAACATGGGGATAATCCCGGTATTTAAGTGGAATTGGGCTTCCCAGCCTGCCTCCCGCCGCGGGCGCGATCATCGCGTGCCCTCTCAACGAAGCGGCCCTCCGCCCCCGCTCATTTCTTGGCCGGGATCGTCCACAGGTACAGGTGCTTGCTCAGCCAGCCGCCGGAATCCGGGTCGCCCACGTTGAACTCCTTGTCCGGCTTCCAATCGCCCATGTCGAACGTGTTGGAAACCACCCGCGTGCCGGGCTTCAAGTCCGCGAGCAGTTTGGGACGCAGTTTGAGGTTCACGCTCGAAAGCAGGAAGATCGTCACGACCGTGGCCTGGTGAATATCGGCTTCGAATAGATCGTTCTCTTCGAAACGGACCAGATTCTCCACCCCTGCGTTCTTGGCGTTTTCCTTGGCCTCGGCGATGCGCACCGGGTTGATGTCAATGCCGACGGCATGCGCGCCGAGTTTGGCGGCGGCGATCACAATGCGGCCATCGCCGCATCCGAGGTCGTACACGATATCGGTGCTCTTCACATCCGCAAGCTTAAGCATGGCCGCAACGGCTTCGTCCGTTGTCGGAACAAACGGCACGTCCGGATCGCGCCGCGGCTGTGGAGTTTGAGCCGCGGCGATCGCAACGGAAAGCATCGCGGCCAGACAAATGCAAACGAGCGATTTTCGAGCGTCCATCGGGTCACCTCACCCTCCAGAGATTACCTCATTGCGCACGCAATTGGGAACGGATTGAAACGCCGCGCAGAGCGCGGCGATTGGCCCGACGCCGCTGGCGTTAAGATAGGGCCAATTTCCGACAATCCCGTGGCGCGGGCTGTCAAGACTGCGGGGCCGGCCGGGTGCCCTTTGGGCGGGGCGGCCTTTATAGAAAGCCGGCTTGACAGCCGACTCTGCAAGCCTGGCGGCTTGCGCCACTGGCCGGGATCGGCCTTATCTTAACTCCTTGGAAGCCCTACGCCAGGCCCATCCGTTCGAGCAGCGCGGAGGGGTCTGGGTCGCGGCCCATGAACTTCCGGTACAACTCCGCCGGGTCCTGGCTGTCGCCGCGGGAGAGAATGGCGTCGCGGAATCGCCGCCCGGTTTCGCGGTCGAAGATTCCATGCCTGCGGAACTCCGTGAAGGCGTCCGCATCCAGAACTTCCGCCCACTTGTAGGAGTAATAACCGGCTCCGTAGCCTACCGGATCGGCGAACAGATGGCTGAAGCCCGCCAGGGTGGCATGGTTCTCGGGCAGTCGCGCCGGGCTGAACTCCTGCATGATGCGCCGCGCGTAGTCGACGGCCGGCCCGTCCTTCTCCGGCGCGTACGTGGTGTGCAACAGCATATCGACTACGCCGAAACCCAGTTGCCTCATCTGTGCGTTGGCGGCGCGAAACGTGCGCGCCATCTTCATCTTCGCGAACAGGTCTTCGGGAATGCGCTCTCCCGTTTCCCAATGCCGCGCGAACAAATCCAGCGCACCGCGCTCCCAACACCAGTTCTCCATGATCTGGGAGGGAAGCTCGACGAAGTCCCACGCCACGCCCGTTCCCGCCTGCGAACGGATCTCCGCCTTGCTGAAGAGATGATGCAGCAAGTGGCCGAACTCATGGAAGATGGTCTCGACTTCGCGGTGCGTGAGCAGCGCGGGTTTGCCGCCGATCGGCGGCGTGAGGTTGCCGCAGATGTAACCCAGATGCGGTACAGAGCCCTCGGGCGCGGGGCCGCCCGTGATCAGGGCCCCATCCACGCTCCCGGCCGTTTGTTCTCGCGCGGATACCAGTCGGAGTAAAAGCCGCCCAGCAGCGCGCCGTCTTCATCGTAGAGGCGGTAGTAGCGGACTTCCGGGCTCCTGGACCGGGGCGGCTTCTTCCGCCACGCGCACGCCGTATAGCTTTCCGACGAAATCGAACATGCCGGCCACTACGCTTTCCAGCGGGAAATAGGGCCGCAGCGCTTCTTCGTCAAAATCGTAGAGCGCGGCGCGCTGTTTCTCCGCGTAGTAGGCGACGTCCAGGTTGAGGAGTTCCGCTGCGTCCGGGCCTTCGATCGACCACCGGAATTCCAGCAGTTCCCGGTTCTCGTTCTTGAAGCGCTCTTCGGTCTTCGCCCGCAAATCCTGAAGAAACCGCATGGCCCGCGCCGAATCGTGAGCCATGCGGTCTTCCAGCGCAAGGCTGGCGAAATCCGGAAAGCCGAGAAGCCGCGCCTTCCCGGCGCGAAGTTCCAGGATGCGCTGAAGCAGCGGGCGATTATCGAAGCCCTCCTCGGTGGCGCGGACGATGAACGCTTCGTAAAAGAGCCTGCGGATCGACGCGTCGTTCGCATACGTCGTGACGGCGAAGAAGTCCGGCGCTTGCATCGTGAAGCGCCAGCCCGCGCGGCCCTTCCGCGCCGCGCTTTCGCGGGCGGCGGCGATAGCCGTCGGCGGCAGGCCATCCAGATCGGATTCCTTCTCCGTTACGAATGGAAAGCGTTCGTGGAATCGAGCAGACGTTCTCGGCGAACTTGGTGGTGAGCCGGGTCAATTCGACGTTGAGTTCCTCGAGCAGCTTTTTCTCGGCCTGCTCCAGGCCCGCGCCGTGTCTTCGAAAACTTTCGACGGTCTTTTCCAGAAAGCGGCGCCGCTCGCCGGATAGCTTTTTCGCCATCCGCCGCGCCGGCGTATTCCTGAAGTCCCTTCCAGAGCGCCGCATCCAAAAGAAATCCGCGGAGTAGAATGCGCTCACGGCCGGTTCGACGGCGTTCACGGCGGCGCGCACTTCCGGAGTAGTCGCCACGGATTCCAGATGGCGCGCCACGGCCATGGCGTATTCGAGCCGCTCGGCGAGCGCATCGAGCGCCAGCATGGTGTTGGCGAAGGTCCGCGGTTGCGGTTCGCGGCCGATGGCGTACTGCTTGGATCGCACGAAGCATCGGACAGCGCTTCCCGCAACAGGCGGGTTCGATGTGCGCAGCCTGAATTTGGTCGAACGGTACGGGGAATTGGATCATAACCAAGCATGGGATCGGCGGCGGTCGTATCGGTCATAGGTTGAATTTAGGCGAAACCCCGGGAAAATTCGGACTCTCAGGCGACGCGGCCTGCTGCTGTAGGACTAGCGCAAACTATACAATCTTAGAATAGCGGCACGGCTCCGTCATGGTTTCGGGTTCAACCCGTTCGGCAGCTTGGCGCGAACGATCGGCTCCGCGATGTCCCGGAGCTGGGTCCGTGCCAGCTCCTCCCCAGTTCGCTATCCGAACCGGCGGCCATATTCGAGCCTCCCCAAAGTCTCACGTTGGGGAGATCCTCCGCATGAAAGGCTTCGATCAAGGCGGAGACGTCGAACGTATCGTCGTCGTCCCGGCGATCCGCGAATCACGCTATAGGTATAACGTCCAGTTCGGCCTGGTCGCAATGAGGCTGATGAAATTCCTGTAGCCCCGCGCGGCCAGCACCAGCCGGGAGTTCGGGTCGCCCTTTTCGTCCACGATCACGAAGTTGTCGGGCGACTCGAAGAGCGCCTCGGGCTTGGCGGTGATCGGGGCTATGCCCGCGTTTCCTTCGAGCAGGTCCAGCAGCCGGTCGCCGCTGCCGCCGCGATACCGCGTCGGGCACGCGCCGTCTTCGTCAGTCTTGCCGGCTCGCCGCTGTTCCCTGGTAGGGCTCGAAAATCCACGTGAAGTGGTTGGCGACGATCTCATCCAGATCCACCGGGTAGAGGCCGCCGCACACGTCGATCTTGTTGTTGAACTGGACGATCTGCCGCAGCACCGGCGAGCCCTTCTTCTCCAGCAGATGGTGATACTCGAGGATGAAGGACGCCAGACACACGTCCTGATCGGCGTTCCAGACATAGACGGGAATGGGGCGCTTGCGCTTGAGCCAGCGTTCCATCAACCGCCCCTGCCGCACGGCGATGTAGGCCTGCATGGCGGCGCTCATC
>CAWAOP010000059.1:0-27081 GCA_963783505.1 Terriglobia bacterium
CCTGCGGGCTGGCAGTTTGCCGACGCCATCCAAAGCTCGACTTCATCTGAGTTGACGCGCACCACTCGTCGGACATTCCACTGAAGAAAATCAGGCAGGCCAGGAGGCCCGCCCCACCTAATGCGCCGCGCGGCGGAGCCGGTCCAGAACCCCGGCCCACTCGGGCGTATCCGGCGGCTGCTCGACGGCGATCCAATCGTAGCCTCCGGTGTCGGCGCGGTGCAGCGCATCGTACAATGCCGCCGCGTACCGGCGCGGGTCGGCGGGCATCTCGTGGCCCAGGCGGAGCCACGCGCCGCGGCCCTCGGGCACCGGAGCGCCGGGCGCAAGGAGATAGAGCCGCGTCCTGGGGCTGTAATGCTTCGGGTGCTGACCAGGCGATTGATGCGGGCCTTCCGCCGGATCGGTCGCCAACCGTACCGGTCCGATCAAAGCCTCGATTTCCGGCAACGGTATCACGCCGGGGCGCAGCAGCGTAGGATCGGCGACCAATGAAAGGACGGTCGATTCGATTCCTACCTTCGCCGGCCCGCCGTCCAACACGTAATCCGCTAGAGCTTCGTCGATGTGCGCCGCGGCCGTCGGAGAAAGGCGCATGAAGCGGTTGGCGCTGGGCGCGGCAATGGGCACGCCGGCCACTCGGATCAGCTCCAAGGCCAGCGGATGAGCGGGCATTCGCAGGCCGACGGTCTGCAAGCCGGCGGTGACTATATCGGGGATGTGCCAAGTGGGGCAGGCCATCGTTTCTTGTGGCCTGCCGGGGTTCGACAGTTCTGCAATGGCAGACGACAAAAAACGATCGTCTGCCCCACTTCTTGGCCACTTCCTTACCACCAGCGTCAGCGGCCCAGGCCAGTAGCGACGGGCCAGCGTTTCGGCGGCATCCGGCCAGTGCGAGGCCAGGCTCTTCGCCATCTCGATAGAATCGACGTGGACGATGAGCGGGCTCGTGCGGGGCCGGCCCTTGGATTGGAAGATGCGCTCGACGGCCGCCTCGTCCAGCGCGTTCGCGCCGAGACCGTATACGGTTTCCGTGGGGAAGGCAATCAGCCTGCCGGCGCGGATCAGCAAGGCCGCATGCTCTATGCTCACTCCACGGCCTCATCCTTATCGTCGCCGGCGATTTTGCCCGTCTTGCGCCACACCAGGAAAGCGTGCATGAAAGGCTCCAGATCGCCATCGAGGACGCGGTCCACATCTCCCATCGCAAGCTTGCTGCGCAGGTCCTTCGCCAGACGGTACGGCGCCAGAACGTAGTTGCGAATCTGGCTTCCGAAGTTGATCTCCAGCTTGGAGTCTTCCGTCTTGCGCGTTTCCTCTTTCTTTTTGTCCAACTCGTGCTCGTACATCCGCGCGCGAAGCTGCTTCATGGCGCTATCGCGGTTCTTGTGCTGCGAGCGCTCGTTCTGGCACTGCACCACAATGCCGGTTGGGAAGTGCGTAATCCGCACGGCCGAATCCGTCATGTTGACGTGCTGGCCGCCGGCGCCCGACGAACGGAACGTATCGATGCGAAGGTCGTCCAGGCGGATATCGATTTTGATCTCGTCGTCCACCTGCGGGTAGACGAATACGGAAGCGAACGAGGTATGCCGGCGCGCGTTGGCGTCGAATGGCGAAATGCGCACCAGCCGGTGCACGCCGATTTCGGACTGCAAGAGGCCGTAGGCGTTCTCGCCGTTGACTTCGAACGTGGCGGACTTGATGCCCGCTCCCTCGCCCTCGAGCCGGTCGGTCACCACCGTTTGGAATCCCTCGCGCTCGGCCCATCTGAGATACATGCGCAGCAGCATCTCCGCCCAATCCTGGCTCTCGGTGCCGCCCGCACCGGGGTGGATGGTGACGATGGCGCTGCGCGCGTCGTTGTCACCTGAAAGCAGCATGGCGGTTTCGACGCGGTCGAGCAACGCGGTAAAAGTTCTTCAGTTCGCGCTCGAGATCCGAGGTGACGTTTTCGCCTTCGCGCGAGAGCTCGAAGAGCGTGTCCAGGTCGTCGGTCTGCGTGGCGATCGAGACGTCTTCGGCGATCAGGCGCTCCATTCGCTTGCGCTCCTGCATCACCTTCTGGCTTTTCTCGGGTTGAGACCAGAACGTCGGCGAGGCGATCTGTTCTTCGGTCTGGGTTAGCTTGCGCTTCTGTGCGGAGACGTCAAAGATACCTCCGCACGGCCAGAGCGCGGTCGCGGAGGGGCATGTATTCTCGTTCGAGTTCTTCGGGAGTCATAAGGCCGTCAGTCCAATTCTAGCAAATACCCCGTTTTCCCCACGTTGCGGGCATGCGTTCTTCCAATGAGAGCGGAGGCTCCTTCCGCTTCGTGGATATGGCCGCAGAAAAAGTGCTCGGGCTGGAAACGGCGTACGAACTCCGCCACCGCGGTCGAGCCTGCGTGCACTCCTTCGCGGATGCGGTCGAGCTCGGTTCCGAATGGCGGCGCATGGCAGATGAGGATGAGAGGTTTCAGCTCGGCGAATCGCTCCAGTCCTTCGGCGAGCTGCGTTTCGCTCGATTCGCCGGGCGTATTGAACGGCGTCGGATTGGAATAGCCCAATCCCGCCACGCGCCACTTTCCCAGGTTGATGTGCCGGCCATGGAAATCGTGCAGACCGTAGCGCGCGCACATGCGCGCCACATCGGCGGCCGATTCGTGGTTGCCTGGAAGCGCGTAAACCTTGTCGCCGCGAGTTTGGAGGATCTCGCCGCAGCGTTCGAATCCACGGGCCCAGGTCACCTGGTCGCCCGCCGCGAAATAACAGTCCGCTTCGACGCCCATCAACCGCTCGAGCGCGCGCCAGTCGCCATGGATGTCCGAGAAAACGAGGAGCTTCAAGATGCAAGTATACGCTGTCCGTTATCCGCTTTCCGCTGTCCGCCCCATGTATCCAGCCTCTCGGCGGGCCACGTGGTACGCCCGGCGTTGATTGCCGGTAGTCGAAGGTGGGTGGCTAAGAGCGGATAGCGGACGGCGGATGGCGGAAAGCGTCTTTCTGCCGCACCAGCAACCACACCGGCAGCAGCGCCACCACCCCGGCGACCATCGCTCCCGCTATCCCTGGAGTGACGGCCTCCGCCGGCAGGCCGACGCGCAGAAAGCTATAAGCCTGGAGTTGCAACTCACGAAGCGCGCCAGGGAAGGCAATGGTCGAAAAGCCGTTCGCCGCCAACACGCAGAAATAGACGATGGCCCACACCCAAGCCTCGCGTTCGAGCCGCAACAGCCCGGCTCCCAGAGCGATCTGAACCGCGGTGAACACGGAGTACACCGCGAAGGCGCTCCAATCCGTGGCGACCCAGCCGAACACCAGCGCCGGAGCGTGCAGAACCGCTCCAAGAGCGCCCGCCGATCCGGTGATGAGGAGATACCAGCCAATGGCCGTTACGCCGACCGGCCTCGATTGCATCTCCTTACTGGCGAAATAACTCTTCGCCGATGCGCGGTTGAACAACACGGTCCACCAGATGCCGACCGCCGCCAATATTGCGTAAGAGACGCCCAGAGTAATCCGCACAAAGTGGGCCAAGTGTTCGTCGGTGGAGGTGACCCCAGTGAGCGGCGTCAGAGCCGACCCGAGCCCGCCAGTCGCGCCGAACAGCGCAAGCGCACCGCCGAGCGCGATCATCGAGACCCTGGCCGAAGGCCTTCGGCGTAGCACGGCCACGCCCGTCCACAGGCACCAGACGGCGAGGCCGCAAAAAACGCGCACGCGAGGACGCCACCCACCAACAGCAGGCGCGGCGGAATCGGCCCCGGATAACGCGGGGAGAGCAGCAGAAGCCCGGCCGCCATCGCCACGGAACCGCCCAGCGCGGTAAGGCCGCCTGCGATAGCCAGACCCCCGCTCAGCCGGATGGTGATCCACCGGTTCATGAATCGATCAGTGTAACGGGTTGCGGTTCCGGCAACAGGACCCAAACGGTCACTGCGGCTATCCCGCTACTGTTCTGGTGCCCCCCGACCGTGGACGCAATAGCCGGGACACAGCATAGACGGAGCCTAACAGGCTGATCCAGTAGATCGGATATCTGTACCGGGGCGAGGTCTGGACGAGGTAGTAGATCAGCGGGAAGGTCAGTTCAACCGTCCACAGCACCCACGCAGCCGCCCGGTCCTTCCACCAAAGCATAGTCAGACCGGCGAAACCGCCGAGCGTCACCAGACCAAGCAGGGACAGCCTGATCGCTGAATCGTCGTACCAGCCGAACCAAAAGCCCCCCACTCTCTCCAGCGTCAGCTCGGCGAATCGCGCCGGCTTGGCCTTAATCCAGCCGACCGCGAGTCTGAAGTACCGGCGGTTGAAGGCGATCTCGCCCTGTTTTCGGACCTGCTCGGCGACGCTAGAATTGAATGTCGGGTGATACGTGTCCATGGACAGCATGTTCTGGAACAGACTGGATGCCGCGAGATCGTTGTTCGATACGTAAAGCTCCAGGCCCAGGTTGCTTCGCGTCAAGACCGGGTATCCGAGCTGCGTCCAGTTCCGGATGCCCCAAGGGGCGAGAGCGATTAGAGTGCCGAGGGCCAGGCACGCTACGAACCGCAGCCGGTCCGGAAGACCCTTTCGGCAAAACACCAGGGCGGAGACAGTCAGGCCAGCCTCCACCGCCAGCACAGCGGGCGAAAACAGACCGCCAGCGCCCCACATAACGCCGTGGGAGAACCCGAGCCGGGCGGTAACCGCTTGGTTCCTCCAGGCATTGGCCGTCGCGGCGACCAGAAGGATCAGCAACGCGCCAACCAGGGTCGCTTCCGAATCGCCCGCCGTCTCGACGGTCCAATCAAGGGGCAGGCAGGCGCCGAGGAGGCCAGCCACACATCCGACCTCGGCTGGCATCCCCAGTACCGGCGCAATAAGGACCAAAAGCGCGTACTGCACCGCTGTGATCAAGCAGCCAAGAAACTCCTTGGCCAGTTCCCTGCGCGCCCCGTTTCGGAACACGCGGAGAACCGCACCGAGCAGGACGGGATAGCCCGGACTGAGATGCGCCGTCGGGCCGGTGGGGCTGATGAACGGGTCCGAGAACGATCCCGAGGTTGCCAGGGCCGTTCCTACCCGGTCCGACTCGTAACGCTCGCTGTAGGTGCGATAGACGTACTGCCCGCTGGATATCACGGCTCCAAAACGGACACCCAGCGCCAGCAGGAGTATAGCGGCCACCCACGCCCAGGCGGGTTTCGCTGCGCGTCCGGAATCGACCGACCCCGCGGGGCCATTCATTACGGGGCCTTCAGCTACCTCATCCATGGAGCGTGCGGCTCATCGTCCCTCCGGCGTTGAACTTAGGAGACCTTCCCTGACCCAAGTCGCTCGGTCGGCGCCCCCGCCCCAGAGCCCGCACACCTCGGCTCCCCAGGTCTCAGTTTCCATCGGGTCTTTCAACGTGGTCGATCACGATCTGCTTCGCAGCCATTGTTCCGGGCTTCAACTGGAATCCTATCCTGCGTAGCGCAGTGAAAACGGAGCCTCCGGGGTCCGATGCCTCGGTATCCGGTTCCAGCGGCCGGGGGGCCTGCCGCCTCCTCATTTCTGCGGGGAATAGCTCCCGAAGCGTCGTTTCAAGGTGCAGATCGTAGACGCCGCCCAGCCCGGTCCTGTCAACCACATCCCTATCCAGGGTCTGCGAAAGTCGGGCACAAAACCCGCGCATTGTGAATGAATGCGCGTCAACGCCACCGGCGTCCGAAACAGACATACTGCCGCAGATCGGCTGTGCTGCCTTGCCGCCGGAAAGTCGCGGCGGTGCAGATCCCCCCGCGGTCAACTGGAAGCAACTGCCCTGCTTCGCCACCCGAAGCTTGGCGCCCCCTTGGCTCTGGAGCAACTCGTACACCGCCATGGGGTGTGACTGTTCGTGCGTGCGCAACTTAAAGCGCTCCCTGAGCACGTCCCGCAGCATCGGCCCACACATGGCCGCTTGCGTAGACGGGGCCCCGGCCTTCGCCTCAATCGTGAAGGCCTGGGAGCGGATCCACGGCGGGCCGCCCGAGAGCGCGGATTGGGCCTCGTGCGGGGGCATCCGGGGGATGGGCGTTCCGTACTCCACTAGATCCGGTTCACCATTCGGGTAAACGATGTAGGCTGTCTGGATTAGCTGCTGGGCTGTCGCACACTCAATTCTTACGCTGTCACCTGACGCCCGTACCCCGCCCGACAGCGAAGGGCCGCTCGGACAGGGCTTGATTGAGACGACTTCGAACTGTGACGCCTCATGCTTGAGCTTGGGCTGAGGCGCGCCCGGCTGGCCAGGCAAGACGGTGCCAATGACGCCTATCAATGCTAATGCTCGTATCACCGCTGCTTTCATAAGGACTCCATATATGGTGCGGCAAGCGCACGCCATTCATTCCGCAATCGCGAGGCGCAACACCTCCGATTCGCCTTTCGAATCGAGGCGGCCCTCCCAAGTCTTGATCGCGCTTCCATCCCGCCGTACCAAAACCAGAGTCGGAGTTCCGGCGAGTTCCATGCCGGCTTCGGCAAGAGATACCGCAGAGTCAACTGCCACCCCGCCGGAGCCCAAAAAAGCCCTGTTACGCTCTGGCTCGTCCCGGGAGACCGCGACCAACCGCACGCCACGGGCCTTCAGCGCCGGCGCCAGCCGCCGATAGAAGGGCAAGCTGTTAACACAGAAATGGCACTCGCTGGATGTGAACATTATCAGGGTTCTTGGAGCAGCGTCGATCCCCAGAGCGGCACCGCCGGGACCCGCGATCCGCTGTAGCACCGAAGACGGAGCGGGCTCCCCCGATTCCGCGTTGAAGCGGCCAGTCAAACCGCTCCACAGCACCCAGCCGCACAGGGCGATAATTCCGAGGTTAATCCCCCGCGCTATTTCGGCCCGCATAATGCCCCCTCCCGGATAATTGCGCGCATCACTGTGGCCTGCGCCCTCAGTCGCGGGTAACGAAACCCCGCCGCTCAAGTCAGTACACCGGTGTCACCAACTCCTTGTTCTGAGGAAACGGAGACGGGCCGGCGGCGGGCCCGCACCCCTGGCCCTGGCATCGCGGCTCGTGTCTGAACTCCAGAGAGCGCTCGACCAACTCGCTTCGCTGGACAGACTTTGCGCCCTCGCCAGCCCTGAAGAACGTGTCAGGCGGATTCCCCAGGAGGACACTGGTTGCAGTGACCCGAAGAACGAGCCGGCCACCTTCAAACTGATCCTGCCTCAGCAAGTGCCAGTCGAGACTTGGCGCGAGGTACGTCTCGAACACCAACGGTCGGCCAGGGGGACCTACAATCGCACGGGTCTTCCACACCTTAAAACCGAGAATGGTGCTACCGGCGCGCTCGCAGGTTCGGTCCTTGCCAGGCCCAAGGTAGGCGACTAGCTCGCTCAAGCACGCGGTTTGGGAATCCGTACGCGCCGGACGGCGCTTCGTGAGCCCCTCAACTTGAATCGGCGCGAGCCGCCTAGTCCACACAAGGTGCGTCTCGGGGTCCACCTCCATCGCGATTCCCTGAAGCGGTAGGCTAACGGTAAACAGCGGGCGAAAGGCTGCGCTTTGGGAAGATGCCTTCGGCTCGTAGATTTTGGCCTCCGCGCCGTCGGAGCGGTAGTACACAGTATACCCCTGCCTGGGGGGGCCAGAAGGGCGCTCAACCGAGTACGTGATGGTCATCGCCCTTCGAACAGGGAGGAAGCGCGATACCACAGACCAGCCGAGGAAACCAACCGCTAGCCCGATAGCCGCGACGGTCACAGGCCACAGCCGCCACACCGCAGCCCCCGTCCATCGCGCTATTGCCATTGCGAGGGCCTAAGAGCCGCAGTCAGAATAGCAGCCCCAGTTGTTACAATAACCTGCTTCACACCCCTGGGTCCACGTGTAGCTGGGCATGCAATAGTTCCATATGCACGGGCCGTTGCCAGACATACAATCGCCGGGAGCGTCGCCCGAGCTGACCGCGCTCCCCAACCCCTTCGGGTAGACGCTGCAATATGCCGACGCGAGATGAGCACCGACGGCCAGAGAAGCCGCCAGTGTAAGGGCCATCCAGAATTTGCGCATGGCTGATTGTAGGCGAAAGGGGGGGGGGGATGTCAAGCTCTAATTTACGAAATTCTTATCTGAAACTAATTTGAAACCAGAATTCGTCCAACACTCCACGCGCGGAACTCGGCGCTCAGGCGGCCTTTCGCGCGGCAGAGCGTCACTGCGACCGTTCCGGGGGTGGTCTCCAACATCGCCGCGATCTCGACGTTGCGTTTCCCTTCGAAGAAACGCAGGACGAACATCTCGGCGGCGCGCTCGTCCAGCCTGGCCAGAGCCCGGCGCAGCCAATCGCCGGTTTCGCGCGCGGCGTGCGCCCTTTCCTGCATGGGCCCGGTGGCGGCCGCATCGGATTCCTCGGCTTCTTCCAGCGGTACATGACTGTACGCGCGCGTGCGCCGGCGAACCAGATCGCGCGCGGCGTTCAGCGCCGAGCGATGCAGAAAGCCGGGCATGTTGCCGACCGCCTCGGCGCCGGGTTCGCGCCCCGCCAGCCGCAGGAACACCGTTTGCATCGCGTCCTCCGCATCGGCCGTATTACCCGTTACGTAATACGCCGTGCGGAATACCATCTGGCGATGTTCCTCGAAAATCCATTCGAGGTCCGGAATAGCGAAGAAAGTCGCGGCGCTCATGGCATGGCCTCCGCGGAGACGCTCCGTCCGGCGTGAGGGCTACTCATACCGCAAAGCCTCCACCGGATCCAGGCTGGCCGCCTTTACGGCCGGCCAAACGCCGAAGAACAAGCCCACGGCCAGGGACACGCTAAAGCCGGTCACGATGGCCCACGCCGGCACCACCGACGGGAGGGAAGGCGCCAGCGCTCCGATCAGAAGCGTAATGCTCACCGCGATGAGCAGGCCGAGCAGACCGCCCAGGCCGGTGAGCGCCATCGCCTCCAGCAGAAACTGCGTGACGATGTCGCCGCGCCGCGCCCCAAGCGCTTTCCGCACGCCGATCTCTCTCGTGCGCTCCGTAACGCTCATCAGCATGATGTTCATGACGCCGATGCCGCCTACCAGCAAGCCCAGCGCGGAGATGGCAATGGCCGCGGCTCCGATCATTCCGGTAATCGAATCGAATTGCTGAATGATCTGGTCGGGCGTGGAAAGCGCGAAATCGTCGTCGTCGCCCGGCTGAAGATTGCGGATTCGCCGCATCGCCGCGCGTACTTCGTCGAGCGCATCCGCGCGTTGGCCGGGCTTGGCCTGCGCGGTGAACTGGAAGCGGTCAAGCTGCGGGTAGCGCCGTTCGGCCGTGGTGAGCGGCATCGCGATCACGTGATCCTGTCCGTTCTCGCCGAAGAACCCGCCTTTGGCTTTCGCGAAGACGCCGATCACGGTGTACTCGGCCCCGTCCATCATGATCGTCCGCCCCACCGCGTCGCCCGAGGGGAAGAGAGCGTCGGCGGTGTCGTACCCGATCACCACCACGTGAGAACCGCGAGCGTCTTCCGCGGCCGTGAACACCCGGCCCGCTACCAAGTCGCGGGGCGAGAGATCGCTGACGTTCGGGGAAGCGCCGTAGACCAGAATATTGTCCGATTCGAAGCCCGGCACCTTTGCGGTGATCGGGTTCCCGCCGACGAGCGACGGCAGATAGAGGACGATTCCCACGTCCCGGATGGTGAAACACGAGCGCTTCAGGAAATCGGCGTACTCAGGGTACAACCGCCGCCGGCGGGCCTCCTTGGGCTGCACGAATTGGTCCTGCGTGGGATCGCCGGAGGTCCGGAAGATGAAGATGTTGTCCGGTCCCATCTCCTGGAAAAAGTCCACGATCCCCTGCCGCAACCCGGTGAGCATGGATGCCACGGTAACCACGGTAGTAATGCCGACCACGATGCCGAGAATCGTCAGCCCCGAGCGGAAGCGGTGCGACCAGATTCCCGAGATCGACATCCGAAGAGTTTCCGCAAAACTGATGTTCATGGCTCACTCCGCCCGCAAGGCCGTCACCGGGTCCAGATGCGCCGCCCGTCGCGCCGGATACCAACCCGAGGCGATGCCGACTATTGTCGAGACGCCTACGGCGAGCGCCACGTAGCCCGGCGTGACGCGCAACGAAAGCCCCAGGATGGCTCCGATTCCGTAGCTGCCCGCGGCTCCTATTCCCAACCCGAATATTCCGCCGGCCAGAGACAGCGTCACCGCCTCGATCAGCACCTGCAGCATAATGTCCGCGTTCCGCGCGCCGACGGATTTCCTCACGCCGATCTCCCGGGTGCGCTCCGTGACGCTCACCAGCATGATGTTCATGATGACAATGCCGCCCACTACCAGCGACATGCACGTCAGCGGCACAACGACCGCGGCGACCATCCCAAGAATCTGATCGATGAAGCCGCGCACGGCGTCGGGCGTCATCACGTCAAAAGGATCGTCCTGTCCGGGCCTTGTGTGAAAGTGCGTTCGCAGGGCGACTCGCGTGTCGTCCACGGCCTGCTCCAGCGTGAGGCCGCTATTCGCCCTGGCGCGGCCGAAAAGGGCGAAGCCCAGTCCCGGGCCGAAGATACGCTCGAACGCGCCGTTCGGAATGTACATGACATTGTCCGCATCGCGCCCGAACGAGGAACCTAGTTTCTCGGCTACGCCCGTCACGGTGTATTCGATCCCTTCCAGCCGAACCTGCCGGCCGAGCGGCGCGCTGCCGGGGAATAGAGTATCGACCACCGTCTGGCCGATCACGGCCACGTTCAGCCGGGCGCGATCCTCCTGTTCGGTGTAAAAGCGGCCGGAGGATACTCCCAGATCGCGAATCGTCGCAATGGCCGCCCCGGCGCCGATGATCGAAACGCTGTCGCAATGCAGGCTCTCGTGTTTTACGTCCGCCACGTGAACGCGGTAAGGCGTATAGAGAATGCGGGCGCCGTTCACCTGCTCGAGGAGGCGCGCCTCATCGTCGCCGATGGGCTTGTTGCGAATCATCTTGCTGATGTACTCGCGTTTGTTCAACCGGCTTGTGCCCACCATCTGAGCCATGATGAACGATTCGCCGCCGAACGCTTTCGAGGTGCTGTCCTCCGCGTAGGCTCCCAGGCCGCTGATGGCCGCGCCGACAATCACGACGCTCGCCACGCCGATAATGACGCCCAGCAGAGTCAGGAAACTGCGGAGCTTGTGCGCGGCGATGGAATCGATGGCCAGCCGGAACGCGCTACCGAACCGGGTCCAGCTCCCGTTTGTTGTCTCGCCTCTCTCCATGATAAGTCTCTGATTTGTTCAAATTCGTACAGTTTCAAAAATGAAACATTCCATTTTTGGGTCTAGGTTGTCTTGTCAGCGAGCTCCACCTGGCTCCTAGCCATTTTGGCGTTCAATTCCAGAAAGATCTCCCGCTCACCCGGGCTAAGGGATTCGAGCATCACACGCGCCATGCCGGACCGAGCCTGGGCGATTCCTTCGTTCATCTGCTTACCCTTTGCGCTCAGCTCGACTTGCACGGTCCGGCGGTTGTCCGGCGGACGGAGACGTTCCACAAGTCCTTTATCTACAAGCTTATCGACGGTGTGAGTGGCCGTGCTCAAAGGGACGTCAACCAGTGTCGCAAGCTCGCTCATGGTGACGGCACCAAGCCGCCCGATCACCATTAGGGCGCGCATCTGCTGATGCGACATCTCCAGTTCCATCATTGGTACGTTCGGCCGCCGGGCCATAAGGGCCCGAAACATGGTCTCCATCGATTGAAGTAGCTCACGCACCTGCCGGTCCAAGGCATCCGGAGGTGACGGCTGAGTTTCCATTGTTGCTCCTTCGAATATTTGCAGTATGGAATTATTTCAGCCCAGTGTCAAGCGGCGCCGCTTGCGATAATCCGAACTGATGCTCTGGATCGTCGGCGGCGCACTGGCCACAACTGTTTGGCTCTACCTTCTCTTTTGCCGCGGAGCCTTCTGGGTGTTTCGCGAGCCGGAATCGCTCCCGATCCAGCCCAGGAGTCAGCCGGTGTGCGCCGTCATTCCGGCCAGGAACGAGGTGGAGTCCGCCCCGCACTGCATTCGCTCCCTTTGCAAGCAGGAGTACGCCGGCCGGTTCCGTGCGATCCTTGTGGACGATTCGAGCGAAGACGGGACAGCCGAAGCCGTACGCGGGGCGGCCGATGCGGAAGTGGTGAGTGTGATCGCTGGCGAGCCGCTCCCCGACGGCTGGACCGGCAAGCTCTGGGCTGTCGCGCAAGGCGTGCGCCACGCGAGCCAGGAGTCGCCCGAGTATCTCCTGCTGACGGACGCCGATATCGTCCACTCGCCAGCCAACGTGGCCCAACTTGTCGAGCGCGCGGAAGCGGGTGGGTACGATCTGGTTTCGTACATGGCTACGCTCGAGTGCCGGTCCTGGGCCGAACGGGCCTGGATTCCCGCTTTCGTGTTCTTCTTCTTCATGCTTTACCCGCCCGCCTGGATCGCGAGCCCGCGCCGAAGAACGGCTGGTGCGGCGGGCGGTTGCATGTTGATCCGGAGCGGCACGCTGGAGCGGATAGGCGGCATCGAGGCGATCCGGGGCGAACTTATCGACGACTGCGCCTTAGCGGCTGCGGTGAAGCGCGCCGACGGCAGCGTGTGGCTGGGCTTAAGCCGGGGGACGCGGAGCCTGCGGCATTACGGGAGCATAGGCGAGATCGAACGCATGATCTCGCGAACCGCATTCACGCAACTCCGCTACTCGACCCTCTTACTTCTGGGAATTGTGCTTGCGCTGTCCGTAGTATTCTTGCTCCCGGTAGGGCTTGTGATCGCTGGAACGGGCGCCGGCAGGCTATTGGGGGCCACGGCGTGGGTCCTCATGTCAGCCGCGTACGCTCCGGCTCTGCGCTATTACCGGCGTTCCTTGCTCTGGGCGCCTGCCCTGCCTTTGGTGGCGGCATTTTACATGTGGGCCACTGTACACTCCGCCATCCGATATTGGCTGGGCAAAGGCGGCATGTGGAAGGGCCGGGCGCAGGCGAAGCCTGATTAGCCTGAATTTCGAAGTTCGGATGCCTCGTAACAGGGCTCGCCTTGAGGCGAGCCGATAGGGCCACCCCATCGAACGGCTTTAGATGGAAGCCCCTGCCGGCCTCTGCCGGTCTAAACGCACGGGGACAACTTCTGTCCCGTCCAGGACCCGGAATGTGCGAGCAGTAATTGCGCCTGCATTCACACGCCCATTTTTGTTCCGCCATCCGCTACTGGCCCGGTAAAGGCGGCCTGTGGAAAGGCCGAGCGCAGGCGATACGGCAGCAGCGCCGCGAGTCGCTTCCCGGAGCATCGTGCTCAGTTCCCGCACGGACGGGCCCGTAGTCCGTCGCTGAACGAAAGCGTCCCCTTTTGCTTACCCTCTTGATTCGGGGCCTCCAGAACGAGATCGTCTATGATTTCCCTCTCACGTACTCCACCGTCGTTCCGTTTGCCTTCAGCGTCAATCGATCCCCGTGGAGTTCGAAGTCATATGCCACAGCTTCGCCAGAGGCAGTTAACTTCAGCTTTTTATCCACGAGCGCGTAGGTCCCGTCATGGCCTTCTAAGACGATGGTTCCATCACTAAAAAACTGAATGTTGTCAGGGAAGCCCTCGGGGGCGCTCCGGCCCGTAGATGGAGTCCATTTACCGACAAACGCGGATTTGCTTGTCCCACACGCGACGGACGTGAGTACGATACAGATCGCCAGTGCAGCAATCAGAGCAATTCGTAGCATGTTTAGTTCTGTTGACCTCGCTTCGGAAGTTGTTGACGCTTTTCCTCTTGCCAACCGTCGTGTCCTCAGCCCCGGCCGACGGGATTGCACCGTTAGAGTCCGCGGGGGCCCAGTGCGTTCCTTCGGCGCGCGCGCCCCCTGCCGAGATCATGTACCGTCGCTCTTCGCGGCGGGCGGGGGCGCTGGATCGGGGGGCGACGGTGAATTCCGCTGCTCTTCAGGATCTTGCGGTACGAACAGGGGCGCCGCACTTCCCGCAGAATTTCACGCCTTGGTGCAGATCTGCCCCGCAGCCGCAAACGCTTATAGGCTGCGGCCTGCCCAACGCCTCCTGCGCTCGAGCATGAATGGAGGATAGTTCCCTCTGCTTCTCTTCGATCTGATCGTCCAGTGCCTTGATTCCAGCGCACTTTGCGGTGAGGCGTTCTGGATCGAAGGGACCTTGCCGGAACTGTGCAAAGGCGATACTACCGAGTTCTTCAATCGCTCCTTTTCGTCGCTGCCCCAACTCGTCAATTTGCGACTTGACCTTGGTGGCCTCGAGAACTTCCTTCGACTTGACCGAAACCGTGGTGACCCCTTTGCCGACGGTCTGTCTCACTCGATCGAGGAAATCAGGCATTTACGCCTCCTGGCAGGTCGAATTTAGCTCCGCAGTCCTGGCAAAATGCGACCGTAGCCGCGTTACGCGCCCCGCATTGGGGGCAGAACTTGTGATCCGGGCCTCGCGCGAGATCATTAGGCAATCGGGCGGCAGACGCGCCGAAGTAGCCGTAGGCGCTTGTTCCAGCGGCCACGAGGAGCAGGGCAAGCGCTAGATAGTACCCAATCCCCGTATCCATTTGAATGACCCCGCCAGCTTGCCTCAGCGCGTCGCCCTCGACCTTCGATTTCAGCGCCAGAAGCAAGATCGCGCTTAGCCCGGCGCACGCTCCCGAAATCACCTGGCTTTCTCGAGCCTTCAAAAAGCACAGACCCAGCGCTACAATCGCCGAAAGCAGCGAAACCGCAGCTAGCGGCTCGTTGTCGATCTTCTGGCGCTGGGGAGGGCCAAACACCTGTGGCGACTCTATAGAAGTCCCCGTCGCTAGTTGGATGCCGGTAAGCGTGATGGCTTTGCGCCCCTCGCACGAGAAGCTGAAGAATGGCATACAGAAGCAGATCAGGACGAAGATGAGCAGCGTTGGCGATAACTTATTGATGGGCACAGGGATTCCTTGATTGTCTTTGAGCCTGTTTCTTGACAAGGATCGCGGCGAGAAGGGACTGCGCGAGCCCCGCTTGGATTCTCGAGTTGCCTGGCGCCATAGCGAGCATCCTCACCTCCCCAACGAGAAACCGGACCCGAAAGCGTGTTAAGAGCATCCAAAGTACAATCTTTTCAGCCGCGGCGCAAGGGGGTTGTGACAAAGAGTGTCGTGACATAGGGATCAGAAAGATCCAAGGGGCCATCTAACGACGGAACGACGGAACGACGGAACGACGGGGACAAACGACGGAACGGCGGGGACAGACGGACGGGAACGACGGGGACAAACGACGGGGACAAACGACGGGAACGACGGGGACAAACGGAACGAAAGGGAGCGTCTTTCGCTCGGGCGATACGAAAATAGGAGCGTTCGCATCCCGCCGCCCAACGGATCGGCGCGGCATCTAATCCGCCAGGGAAGCCTGCGCTCAGCGGTAGGCTTCGCGGCGGTTCTTTACGCCGGTGATCTCGATGGCGCGCTCGGCCTTGAGAGCGAAGAACACCCTATGGTCGCCGCAACGGAGCCGAAAGCCGGTCAATGGCGGCTTGACCTTTTTCACGTCGCCGGCACGGTTGGACAGGTAGCGGCCGATGCAGTGGAGAATTTGCAGGGCGGTCTCACGCTCGATGGCTCGAAGATCCGCGCGGGCTTCCGGGGACCAGATGACCGCGATCCGTTCCGGGGTGGCGCCCTCGCTCACTGCTTCAGCCCGAACTCGCGGAGAATCTCTTCGTGCGGGATACCCTCGCCGCGAGCGAGCGATTCATGGGCGCGGTCCAGCGCGGCGGCCGTCTCGGGGGTGACCTCCTCGTCATCCACCGGCGCCAGGGCCAGCGAGCGCGCCAGCGGTTCCACCATCGCTTCCAGTAGACTCCGCACGGCGCTCAGCTTATCGGCCGGCAGCATGTCCAGCAACACATGGGCCTGCTGGCGCTCCGGATTGAGGTTCGGTTCCATGGAGTTCCTTTCGATGGAACAAATCGGTCGATCTCGAATCACATCCTGTATCAGTTACAGAATGGCATATTTTCCTTGCCAACAATCCATCCCACTGCGGCTCTGTGCATTTCGGTTATCATGTTCCCCATGCGTAGGCTTATCCTTTCCCTTATCCTGCTTTGCCCGCTGGTTGCCGTTGCGCAGACACCGGCCAAGACCGCCGGGAAAACCGATCGGAAATCGGCGCCAAAGGCTGCTGTTGCGGCGCCCGCTCCCGCGCCTCAGAAGAACGACGAGGGCTATACCGCCAAGATCAAGGAATTCACCACCGAACCTTTCTTTCTGACCGAATTGGTGGATCACCTTCCGGCCTCGGACACCGTGCCGACTCCGGAGAAGATCCTCGGCCACATCGCCGGCGCGCCCAACAAGCTCACGTACTCGACCGAGATTCACAAGTACATGCGCGAGTTGGAAAAGGCCACGAAACGGGTCAAGGTTTTTTCCATTGGCAAGTCGGAAGAGGGCAGGGAAACCATCCTGGTCGCCATCTCGGATGAAGCCAACATAGCGAAGCTCAACGACTACAAGAACATCACCGCGAGCCTGGCGGACCCGCGCAAGATCGCGCCCGACGAAGCGAAAAAGCTCATTGCGGACGGCCTGCCGTTCTATTGGGCCACCGGCAGCATTCACTCCACGGAAACCGGATCTCCCGAAATGCTTATGGAGTTGGCGTACCGGTTGGCTGTGGAAGATTCGCCGCAGGTCCAGAACATCCGCAAGAACGAGATTGTGTTGATCACGCCCGTTACCGAGGTGGATGGCCGGGATCGCGAAGTGGACGTCTACAACTACCGCAAAGCGAACCCGGGCAAGCCCGCGCCGTCACTCGTTTACTGGGGCCATTACGTGCAGCATGACAACAACCGAGACTCCATCGGCATGGGACTCAATCTCAGCAAGATCATGATGAGCACGTTCCTGGATTACCATCCCACGGTGCTGCATGACCTGCACGAATCCGAGCCGTTTTTGTATGTCTCCACGGGAACCGGGCCGTATAACGCATGGCTGGACCCGCTGGTCATCGACGAGTGGCAGAAGATGGCCTATGTCGAAATCGAGGAGCTGACGAAGCGCGGAGTTCCCGGCGTGTGGACGCATGGATATTACGACGGATGGGCGCCGAATTACATGTTCTACGTCGCCAACGGACACAACTCCATCGGACGATTCTACGAAACGTTCGGCGGCAACGGCGCCGATACAGGCGTGCGGACGGTAAACGCGAGCGATACCAGCCGGGCCTGGTATCGCCCGAATCCTCCGCTCTCGCGCGTGAACTGGTCGCTGCGGAACAACGTCAACCTCCAGGAGAGCGGCCTGCTGCTGGCCATGAATAACGTCGCCAACAACCGCCAGCAGTTCCTCGAGAACTTCTACATCAAGAGCCGGCGAAGCGTCCTGAAGGCCCAAACCGAAGGCCCGGCCGCGTACGTCATCCCGGGCGATGACCCTCGCCCGGGCCAGTCGGCCGGGTTGGTCAACGCATTGCGCCTGCAGGGCGTCGAAGTCCACCGGCTGAACGCCGAGGCGGAAGTCCCCGTATCGCAGGATGGCAAGACGCGGAAGTTTCCGGCGGGCAGCTACGTGGTGCGCATGGATCAGCCGTATAGCCGCATGGCCGACATGCTGCTCGACACGCAGTACTTCAATGTGAACGACCCGGCGCCGTACGACGATACCGGCTGGACGCTCGGCCCGCTGCACAACGTCACCACCGTCCGGGTGGTCAAAACCGACATTCTGAAAGCGCCCATGACGATGCTCACCCAGGACGCGAAAGCGCCGTCGGGAATCGTGGGAGGCGATTCGGCCGCCTTTATCGTCAATCACAACGCCGATAATGCGCTGGCGACGCTGCGGTTCGCGCTGAGAGACGTTAAGATGTCGGCCGCCGAGGACACGTTTAAGGCTGCGGGCCGGGACTTCAACCCCGGTTCGTTCATCGTCAAGAGCGATGGCAATGGCTCCGGCCTGCGCGAGCGGTTGCAGACCGCGCTATCGGCCGCGGGCGTCACGGCTTATGCGGTCGCGGAAGTTCCCAAGGTAGCGATGCATGACTTGGCCGCGCCGCGAGTCGCCTTCGTACATACCTGGACCAGCACTCAGACGGAAGGCTGGTTCCGAATGGCTTTCGATCAACTGAAGATCCCCTACAAGTACATTTCCGACGTCGAACTCGGAAAGCTGCCCAACTTGCGCGACAGCTTTGACGTGATTGTCCTCGGGCCCACCGGCGGCACAGCCCAGCGGCTTATCAACGGGTCGCCCATGAATGGCAATCCCACGCCCTACAAAGGCTCGGCCGAATTGCCCAACATTTCTACTTCGCCTGACCAGACCGACGACACTCGCGGCGGCTTAGGGCTCGAAGGGCTGCTGAAGATCGCCAAGTTCGTGGAAGCGGGCGGTCTGTTCGTGACCATTACCGGAAATGCGTCGATCCCCATTGACTACGGATTGGCCGAAGGAGTCTCGATCCAAAGCACGCCGGAATTGCAGGTTCGAGGGAGCGTGATCCAATCGGTGATTGCCGACAAGAAAAGCCCAATTGCATACGGATACGGAGATAACCTCGCGCTTTACTTTAGCTCGGCTCCGGTTCTCCAGGTATCCGCCGCGGGCGGTGGATTCGGCGGCGGAAGGGGTGGAGCGCCAACTGGAGGCGGTGGCGGAGGCGGGGCGCGCGGGGGCGGTGGCGGGGCGGCTCCGGGCGGCGGTCCCGGACGCGGAGGAACGGCTGCGGCGGCGCGCGCATCCGGCCGAGGCACGGACACCGATCCCGATATCATCCAAGGCCGTCCGCCCGATCAGGGCGCTGCGGGCGCACGCGGAGGCCAGGCGGCCGGCGGACCCGAGGACGCCCTTGCCGGCGGCGGTCGCGGTGGCCGCGGCGGGGCGGGCACTCCTCCCGAGATGCAGCCGCGTGTGGTGGTCCGGTTCGCGGCCGAGAACGAACTTCTGATTTCCGGAATGCTCGCGGGTGGCCGCGCTTTGGCCAATGCCGCCGCGGTGGTGGATGTGCCGCACGGGAAAGGCCATATCGTGATGTTCGCCAATAACCCCATGTGGCGGAACGAAACGCACGGCAGCTACTTCCTTCTTTTCAACGCTATGCTGAACTTCGACCACCTCGGGGCCGGGCGCACGACGCCGCCGGCGACTCCGGCCGCGAATCCTGTTGCCCCCGGCGAGGTGCAGTGACGATGGGGTTGGAGAGGGAACTTCCAACGGTAATAGGGTGATTACCCTAGCGCCGGGGTGGTGGAGGTAGTAGAATCCGGGTTAGGGCTCTCCCAAGGCGGAGAACCCTGACGTTTCGGGTTGTTAGCGGCAGGAGGTCCACGAAGTGAGGCTAAACCGAGTTTGGATACTGGCGGCGCTCCCCGCTGCATTAGCGCCTCTGGCCGTGGCTGGCGGCCAAGCAAGCATCTGCGATGGCGTGGCTGGCAACCTGGTTCAGAACTGCGGTTTTGAGCTCGGGAATTGGAACGATTGGACTTTGAGCGGCACGGACCTGACCTTCGATTCGGTGGTGGGGTTTTCGCCCTATGTAAATTCCGGCGATTACGGACTGCGTATCGGGCCGTTGGGTCAGACCAACATTCTAAGCCAGACAGTCGCCGATCAGGCCGATGCATCGTACACCCTCTCCTTCTATCTCCTCAACTCGGGCGGATCCCCGAACAGTTTTGCAGTGTCTTGGGGCAACACGGTCCTCACCTCTATCACTAATGGCAGCGCCATGGAATACACCGAGTACTCGTTCCCGGTGGTTGGCTCCGGCAGTGATACCCTCAGCTTCGAATTCCGTCAGGATTTCACATACTGGGGTATCGACGACGTCGAGGTCACCGCGGGAGGCAGCGGCAACTCCTCCCCCGAACCCGGTACGCTCGGGTTGCTGGCCGCGGGTGTGGCGTCGATGCTAGCTTTGGCGCGCCGCCGCATAGGTTAATCGGCGGAATCCCCGACGCAGATTACTTCCGGATCTCCACCGCCGCCTCGACCGTAACCGTCTTCGGCGGCAAGCACATCTTGTCGTTGCAGGCTTGGTACGACGCCATCACCTGGAGCTTGCGCGCGCTGTCCGGGGCGCCGGAAGCGACGTGGATCGGCAGGCTGAATTCCGCCTGGCCTTCGTAGAACTCCACTTCCATGTCGAAGCTCGGATCGTGGATGGTCTCGGGCGGGTCCGATTTGATGGTTCCGCCGAGTTCGAACGGCTGGCCCTCCGCAAGCCAGATCCGCGTCGGGATCGGACCGCCTTCCAGGGGCTTCGTCGAATAGAGGTGCCAACCGGATTCGACCCGCGCGATCAAGTTCAAATTGAAGCGCGCGCCGGGCTTCACGGCTTTTGCCGGGGCGCCATCGATCTTCCACTCGACTGGATTCGGCGCTGCCGCAAACAGCGTAGCGGCCGCCGCCAGGGTGAGTATCCGTGAAACATGCGAACAAACGCAGGCGAAACCGCCTGCGCCACCCCGGAACGCTTGTGTTTTCAGTGGTGGGGCAAGCGCTTCCGCCTGCCTCGCCCGCTTGCGTGCGTCTTCCTCACACCTTCTGAAGATCCGTTTTCTCATTCTTCCGTGAGCAGCTTGGTTTGGGGCTGGGAGAGGTTGACAACGGCGGCCTGAAGCACTCGTTTCGTCTTGGGATCCTGCACGAACGCAACTACCGCCAGATTGCCGGCGTCGATTTTGTCCATTTTCGCCGCGAACTTGAAGGGCTCGCCGCGGTGGCCTTTGGCTTCGTAATCGTCCAAATGCGCTTTCGCAGCCGCGCTTACTTTGGCGATATCGAATTGCGTCTCTACCGTGAACGCTTCGCCGGCCGGGTTGGTATAACCTTTCGCATCTTGACCTGCCATCGCCCTGACGACCATGGGATGAAAACGAATGCCGTTTTCGCCGCTGTAGGTAAGCTCCTTTTCGACGAGCGCGATCTGCAACTGCACTTCTTCGGAGTCCGTCTTGACTCCATCGACGGTGGCAGTCAGGTCCACTGTCCCGTTCCGGAGCGCCGCGGTGAGGCTTAGGAAAGCTTGAGTAGGCGATTCAAGATCCTTCTCGATGTCGGTCTTGAATCCGCGCCTGCCGCTGTATGTCTCCTGCGTGTTCTCGCGGCTGCCGCCGCCGATGGAGACCTTCCCGTCCACGGCGAAGGTCGGTACGGCGTTTACCGAGTAGAATTTGGCGCGCGTCTGGGCATCCAGATTGCTGATCGGGTCGGGCCGCGGTATGTGCATGTGGTACATCAACACGGCCAGATTTTCGGGGCCGTAGCGGCGCATCGCGGCATCGAACGCCAGGTCCACGCTGACGCACGGCGGGCACCCCGCGCCGGTGAAGATCTCGGCCAGCACGATCCGATCCGTCCGCTTTTCCGTGGCCTTGTACGGTTCCAGATTGAGCGGGTTGGGGAAGCGCTTCCGGTATTCCGAATTCAGGTAATCCGCCAGCCCCGCGGCGGAGCCGCCATGGGATTTCTTGTACACCGCCTCCAACGCGGACGTCGTGCTGTCCGCGGTGCGGCCGTTCAGCCGCGCCGAAACCAGCAGTTCGAGCGCCGTAGCGTCATCGCCGCGTTTTGCCGCAAGCTCTCCAAGCACGCCCGTTACCGCGGAGTTTGTCGGCAGTTCCTTGCGCGCCTCCTCAAGCAACGGGCGAGCCGCCGCGTCATGCCCCAGCGCGGCTTCAATCCTGCCCAGGACGGCTACTCGGGAAGCGCGCGACTGGCGGAATCTTCGCGACAGCTCCTCGCTCGCCGGCGGCGTCTGCTTGCGCTTCTCCGCCGCGGCGATTTGGTCCTTGATGTATTGCTCCTCGACCATCGCGGCGATGCTCTTCCGCGCATAACCTCGCGCAACCTTCAGCAGCAGGTTGCCGCCTAGCAGCGTGGATGCGATCTGTCCCGCTGCCTGACCTTCGGTCCCTTTTGCGGATGCTTTAAAAGTCAGCGCGGCCTGAGTCTTGATACGGTCCGTCTGGGTTGGCATCTTGCTTACCAGCGTGCTGAGGATTGCCTGGTTCGCCGAATCCACCGATGTGCTCGTCGGGAAATCGTGCTTGAATTTCTCGAGAGCCCCGATCTTCTCGGCCGGACCGGTGGTGCGGTTGGCGTCGCTATAGGCTTTGGCATCCGGCGCCTGGGTCTGGCCAATGACCGCCGTTGGCGCCGCGCCCGGAGCCGGTTGCGCCGCGGGACTCGGCGCAGCCTGGGCTGCGCCTTCCGCGGTCTGGCTGACGGCGGCCCATGGCAGGGCCACAAGGATACACGCAACGCACGCCGTACGGAGTTTCACAGTTAGCCTCCAGTTTGCCGGGGGTGACGGACCTAGCCTAACCCAACAGTTTCCCATATTTCATTTTCGGGGCCCGCCGGATTGATATAATTGCATCATCACCCTGGAGGGGGATCAAACATGATGAGATTCGTCTGCGCGCTGGGCGCGCTTCTGGCAATCGCGGCTGTAGGTTTCGCGGCCGAAAACATTTACGGCTTTACGCCCGCCGCCATTGACGGCAAGCCGGCTCCATTGGCGGCTTTCAAAGGCAAAGCGATGCTGGTAGTCAACGTAGCCAGCAAGTGCGGTTATACGCCTCAATACAAGGCATTGGAGTCCGTCTACGAGGAGTACAAGGACAAAGGCCTTGTGATCGTCGGCTTCCCGGCCAACAATTTCGGCGGGCAGGAGCCCGGAAGCAACGAAGAAATTCAGACGTTCTGCTCGCGTACTTATAACGTGACCTTCCCGATGATGAGCAAGATCTCGGTGAAGGGCGACGATCAGGCGCCGCTCTACAAATACCTGACCAGCCCAGCGGCCAACGCCTCTACCACGGGCGACATCAAGTGGAACTTCACCAAGTTCCTGGTTGACCGCCAGGGCAACGTGGTGGCGCGTTTCGAGCCGGCCGTGACTCCGGATTCTCCCGAAGTGAAGGCAGCCATCGACAAAGCGCTGAAGTAATAACCGCGGGGCGGGGGAAGCGCGCAGGCCCGCCTGCATCTTTCCCGCGCCCCGATAATCTATACACAACTGGACTTGTTTCTCAAATCCCCCCAACAAGGACAACCGATCGATGCCGACGCTTGAAGCAGCACCGGCCGAGTCACCCTCCGGCCAGTCGAGCCCTCCCAAAGTCAACGATTTCAGTATCCAGGTGGCAACCGTCAACGGATCGGGCAGCCAGACCGCCAACTCGGTTCTGATGCGGGCGCTATTCCAGATGGGAATCCCGGTTTCCGGGAAGAACATGTTCCCCTCGAATATCGCCGGCCTGCCCACCTGGTTCACCATCCGCGCCAGCAAGAAAGGCTATATCGGCCGGCGCAAGGAAGTGGATTTCCTGGTGGCCATGAACGCGGAGACGGCGCGCGAAGACGTTTTGAAGCTCACCAGCGGCGCCGCCGTGGTGTATGACGAGCCGTTGAAGCTCGATCAACTCAGGAGCGACCTTCATTTCTACCCGGTCCCGTTCGATAAGCTCGTCGGGCCGGTATGCCCGGAAGCCCGGCTGCGGAAGCTCGTCCGCAACATGATCTACGACGGCGTCGTGGCGCAACTGCTCTCCATCGAAATGGAGGAGGTGCGCAAGGCGCTGGTCAAGCAGTTTGGGAAGCGAAAGGCGAAAGCGGCCGAGATGAATTGGAACGCCGCGCAAGCGGGTTTCGATTTCGCCGCCAAGACCTTCACCAAATCCGATCCGTTCCGCGTGGAGCGAATGAACGAGACGGTGGGGAAGATCATCATTGAAGGCAATGCGGCGTGCGCGATTGGAGCCATGTTCGCGGGCGTGACGGTGGTGACCTGGTATCCCATCACGCCGTCCTCTTCGCTGGTCGAATCGCTAATCGGGTATGCGAAGCGGTTCCGTCACGATCCCGAGACGGGCAAAGCCAGCTATGCCATCGTGCAGGCGGAAGACGAACTGGCTTCCATCGGCATGGCGCTGGGCGCGGGCTGGGCGGGAGCGCGATCCATGACGGCCACGGCCGGCCCTGGCATTTCGCTGATGTCCGAGTTCATCGGGCTCGGCTACTACGCCGAAGCGCCGGCGGTGATTTACAACGTGGAGCGCGTAGGCCCTTCGACGGGCTTGCCCACCCGCACGCAGCAAGGCGATCTGCTCACCACCGCGATCCTTTCGCACGGCGACACCAAACATCCCATGTACTTCCCGTGCTCGCCGGAAGAATGCTTTTCCATGTCCATTGAGGCATTCGATCTCGCGGAGAAGTTTCAGACTCCGGTGTTCGTGATGACCGATCTCGATTTGGGCATGAACAACTGGATGGCCGACCCGTTCGATTATCCCGAGAAACCGATCGACCGCGGAAAGGTGCTGACCGCGGAGGATCTGGATCGCCTCGGCGGCTTCGCCCGGTATAAAGACGTGGGTGGCGATGGCGTAGGCTACCGCACGCTGCCCGGCACAAAACATCCGGCGGCGGCGTACTTCACGCGCGGCAGCGGCCACAACGAGAAGGCCCAGTACACCGAGCGCGAAGACGACTACATGAACAACATGGACCGTCTCGCCAAGAAGTTCGAGGTGATGCGCCAGCACGTCCCGGCCCCTGTAGTGCAGATCCGGGATGGTGCGCACATCGGTTTCGTGGCGCTCGGCACTTCCGATTACGCGGTGTGCGAAAGCTGCGATCAATTGCAGGAAGAGTACGGCATCGCCGCAAGCTATCTGCGCCTGAAGGCGTACCCGTTTACCGGGGAACTGCTCGATTTCATCCGCCGCCACGACCGCGTCTATGTGGTCGACCAGAACCGCGACGCGCAACTGCTCGGACTGATGCGCCTGGAACTGGATGCCGCGTTGATCGCGAAGCTGCGCAGCGTGCGCTACTACGGCGGCCTGCCGCTGGACGCGCGTACGGTCACCGACGAGATCGTTGCCCAGGAGGGTTTATGAGCGCCGCGACTGTGCCTCCACCGAAGAAAGTGAATCGCCTCGGCCTTGAGGTTCTGGTTTACAAAGGCTCCAAGACCACGCTGTGCGCCGGATGCGGGCACAACGCCATCTCCGAGCGCATCATCGAGTGTTTTTACGAGTTGGGCGTCGATCCGATGAACGTGGCCAAGTTCTCTGGCATCGGGTGCTCGTCGAAATCGCCCGCGTACTTCCTGGGGCAATCGCACGGGTTCAATGGCGTTCACGGACGCATGCCCGCGATCGCTACCGGCGCAATTCTCGCCAATCGAAATCTGTTTGCCCTCGGCGTAACCGGCGATGGCGACACGGCATCCATCGGCATCGGCCAATTCATGCACCTGGTCCGCCGCAACGTGCCGATGATCTACGTCATCGAGGATAACGGCGTCTACGGCCTCACGAAGGGCCAGTTTTCGGCGACGGCCGACGTCGGCTCGACGCTTAAGACCGGCACGGTGAACCACCTGCCGCCCTTCGACTGCTGTGCTCTGGCATTGAAATGGGGCGCGACGTTCGTGGCGCGCTCGTTCAGTGGCGACAAGAAGCAGCTTCAAGCAATTCTCAAAACGGCCATCGCTCACCGCGGCCTGTCAGTCGTGGATGTGATCTCTCCCTGCGTGACTTTCAACGATCACGATGGCTCGACCAAGAGCTACAGCTATTTGAAGGATCACGAGGAGGCGCTGCACGAGCTCGATTTCGTGCCGTTCTTCGACGACATTTCGGTCGAGATTCCGGAAGGCGATATCCGCGACGTTCGCATGCACGATGGCTCGCTGCTGCGCATCCGCAAGCTAGGCCGCGATTTCGATCCCACGACCAAGCTAGCCGCGCTCTCCGCGCTGGAGGAAGCCGAAGCCAAGGGCGAAGTCCTGACCGGCGTGCTCTATGTGCAGCCGGAAAAGCCGACCTTCATCGACATGCTCGAAATGGACGACGCGCCGCTAGCCACGCTGCCGCAATCGAAGACGCGCCCCTCGAAAACGGCGCTCGATCAGATTATGGAAGAGCTGAGGTAGGAAGGGCTGTCGGCTAACCGAGCGTCTGAAGAAGGCGCCGGCACGCGGGTGAGGCCGACGCCCAGAGGGCCGCCTGCCCCACCTTTGCAGACCCGGGGCTTGTGGTTCTGGCCGGTGGTGGCGCAGGCGGTTTCGCCTGCGCTTTGAGGTTTCACATTTTTGTGAGATTTCCGGGCCGGTCAGGCGACTCACATGGTGGCGTCGGGGCTTCCGCCTGCCCGGCCCCCATCATGCCTGAATACCGCAGAAGGTTACCTCACTTCCAACCGCTTGAGAGGTATGTTTTCCTAACTTGGCGGCTCTGGGGTTCGCTGCCGGCGCGAGCAAGCTCAGTAGCACAGCCCACCGCCGGTCACGCCTTCGCCGTTAAGGACCGCGCTTTATATCGATGCGCCACGGGTCGGCTGTGGCTCAAAGATCCCCGCGTCGCGAGTCTGGCGGCCTCATCCATTCTGATCGGAGAGAGCGAGCGCAGCTTCTACGAACTGCTTTCATGGGTGGTGATGCCGAACCATGTCCACCTGCTCATTCTTCCTCAGGTTTCCGTCGCCGTATTGATGCGGTGGTTGAAGGGATCGACGGCGCGGAGCGCAAACCGGATACTCGGCCGGACCGGGCAACCGTTTTGGCAGGACGAGAGCTTCGATCACTATCTGCGGAGCCCGAAGCAAATCGGGCGGATTTCGGATTACATCGAGGGCAATCCGGTTTCGGCGGGTTTGGTCCGCTCTGCGGACGAGTGGCCGTGGTCCAGCGCCGGATGGCAGGCGGGGAGCCCTTTGGGCCGGCCTGCCCCACCCGACTTCGCAAATTCTTGAGAAGCGGCGGTGGCATGCTGGCTGGTGGCTGGTGGCGCAGGCGGAACCGCCGTGCGCCTGTTCACGTCTACGATTCCCACCTTGGCCGTCTCGTGTTGCACATTTCGCCAGGCCTACACCATAGACACGTTGCGCAGTTCTCGGATTGTTGGCGGTTGGAGCGGCGGCGGCTGCACTTAGCCCCCTGCGGCCGCGGCGACCCCGATCAACCAGTGCGGCGCTATAGGGTTGCGGTTGCTGGCAGCTACGTTCTTGCGGCAGAAATATCATACAAATTCGGGTGACTGCCTAGAGCATCGAGGCTTTCGGGGCCAACGTATCGAACGTGAGTATTGATTGCGCCGGCCACTCGATTACCGGCACGGGCAACGCAC
>CAWAOP010000060.1:0-40346 GCA_963783505.1 Terriglobia bacterium
CTCCAGCCGCACCTCCCGGCTGTCGTCCAATCCGCTCGCCGAAACGCCGTAGAATTGCACGCCCGCCAGCGCCCCCGCCGGGCCTGTCACATAGCCCAGCAGCAGGCTGTCCGCCCGCCGGCACTGTTACTCCATCGAGCCATGCCGCGGCTACGACGCCCAACTGGCCATCCTGCACAAGCGAGCGGTTCGAAGCCCGGAGCCGCCGTGAACCGTAACTGCGACTGCTGGTCGCCCAGCCCGAACGTCACCGCTATCCTCCTAAAAGGCCTTCGGCCTTGCTGATCCAGGTAAACTGGAACCCCTCTCTCCCGTTGTACTGGACTGCTCCGGACTGGCCCCAGCACCAGCGCGCATTGAACGGCGGCCTGAAGCCTTCGGCGACCCGCCGGCGGATCTCCGGCTCACTTCGGTCGGGCTTATGGAACTCCCGCTGGACCCCGCTGTGGCGCACGCTGCCCAAGGGAGTGCCCCGCCCATCGAGACCCGCAGCGGCCGGGCCGGGTCCAGGTTATTCACGCGGAACAACTCCAGGATCAGATCGCGGATGTCCAAAACGCCATCGCCTCCACGGGACAGAGGGGGTGTCCGCCGGGAAGAGATCCATGCCGTCAAAGCGGTCCGAACATACCGCCGGTTTGAAGCCGCGGAAATGTTGTTTACCGCGAACAGCTCCTGGATTAGATCCAAAATGTTCAGAACCCCGTCCCCGAAATTTGGCGCTATGTCCGATGTGTACGGATACACATCGCCCACCTTATACGTGATCGCCACCGTCAGCGTCGCGCCGGCGCCCGGGTTGACCGTCACCAGATTCGATAGGTAAGTCGCGCTCGCCCCCGTGATCGTCACCGTGTAGGTCTGCCCCGCCGTCGCGCCCGACGGAATCGTCCCCGTGATCGCCCCCACCGCGTCGTCGCGCCGATAGGCGTCGTCAACGAGGACCACACCACGCTCATCGAGTTCGTCGTCCCGACATGCTCTTGAACGGGAGGTCCGAAATCGAAATGTTCACCGTGAACCCCAGCGCCCCCGTCAGCGCCGGCGCGGCCCCCACCGGCGTGATTTGAGCCCGAAGGTCAGCGCGTCCACGCTCACCCGGTCCCCAGCGTCAGCGTGATCGGTACGCTGAACGCAGCCCCAGGGTCGCCGATGTAGCCCCGCCGGCGATGGAGTTCGGCGACGCCACCGACACCACCGTCGAGTCCGTCGCGCTGGCCGAGCCGATCGCGCCGCCGCCCGCTACGCTCACCTGAGCCATGCCGCGGCTACGACGCCCAACTGGCCATCCTGCATCAGCGAGGGTTCGAAGCCCGGAGCCGCCGTGAACCGTAACTGCGACTGCTGGTCCCCCAGCCCGAACGTCACCGCTACCCTCGTCAACGCTTCCGCCGCCGATAGATACACCGGCGCGCGCTCGCTCCCGTCCGCCTGCCGTTCCACAGGCCCCAGCCCCACTGCGCCCGCCGCCGCCGTCCGAATCGCCGGCGTTGCTCCGCCGCGCCGCGCCGTGTCCAGTTCCGTCGAACCCGCGCTCCCGCTCGATGCGCACACACCACCGCGCGACGCCCGCACCGGCCGCGCCAAGTCCAGATTGTTCACCCGGAACAACTCCAGGATCAGATCCCGGATGTCCAGACTCCCGTCACCCCCTCGCGTCGTCCCCGCGTCCGCCGGATATAAATCCATCGCGTCGAACCGGTCCGAACACGCCGCCGGCCGGTACCCCGGTATGCTGTTCACCGCGAATAATTCCTGGATCAGATCCCGGATGTCCAGCGCCCCGTCGCCGAAATTCGGCGCTACGTCCGATGTGTACGGATACACATCGCCCACCTTATACGTGATCGCCACCGTCAGCGTCGCGCCGGCGCCCGGGTTGACCGTCACCAGATTCGATAGGTACGTCGCGCTCGCCCCCGTGATCGTCACCGTGTACGTCTGCCCCGCCGTCGCGCCCGACGGTATCGTCCCCGTGATCGCCCCCACCGCGTGCGTCGCGCCGATAGGCGTCGTCAACGAGGACCACACCACGCTGATCGAGTTCGTCGTCCCGTTCGTGCTCTTGAACGGAGGTCCGAAATCGAACTGTCCACCGTGAACCCCAGCGCCCCCGTCAGCGCCGGCGCGGCCCCTACCGGCGTGATTTGCAGCCCGAAGGTCAGCGCGTCCACGCTCACCCCGGTCCCCAGCGTCAGCGTGATCGGTACGCTGAACGCAGCCCCAGGAGCCGCCGACGCAGCCCCGCCGGCGATGGAGTTCGGCGACGCCACCGACACCACCGTCGAATCCGTCGCGCTGGCCGAGCCGATCGCGCCGCCGCCCGCTACGCTCACCTGATTCACCTGCGGCGACGCTGCGTTCGACGCCACGTTCACCGTCACGGTGATGCCGGGTAGCTCGACCCCGCCGCCAGCACGTCGCTGCGAGTACAGGTCGTCCCGCCGCTCGGGCACGTCCAGCCCGTCCCCGCCATCGATACCAGCGTCAGCCCGCTCGGCACGGTCTCCGTCATCGTAACCAGCGACCCATTCGTCGCCGCCACCGTAGCGCCAACGGTGACGGTGTAGGCCGCGCCGCTTTGCCCCTGCGTGAAGTTTCCGGTGTGCGTGCTCACGATGCTTAAGACCGGAACCGTGATTACCGACGTAGAATCCGTCGCGCTCGCCGGCCGATAGATCCCCCGCCCGATACCGATACGCTATTCACCTGCGGCGATGCGGCGTTCGACGCCACGTTCACCGTGACCGTGATGGCCGCGTAGCTTGCGCCCGCCGCCAGTGAGTCGCTGCGGGTACAAGTCGGCAAGGCCGTGCATGTCCACCCGCTACCCGCCATCGAAACCAACGTCAAGCCGCTCGGCACGGCTTCCGTCACCGTCATTGTTCCGCTGGTCGGGCCGGCCGCAGCCGCGTTGCTCACAGTCACCGTGTACGTTGCGTTGCTCTGACCCTGCGTGAGGCTCCCCGTGTGGGTCTTCGTGATGCTCAAGGCGGGCGACTGGCTAACTACAATCTGAATCGCCGTGGCGGGTACGTACACCAGTGCCGCCCCAGAATCGAACATCACAGTAGACAGGACCCTCCCGTCCGAATTTGCGGCACTGATGCTGGCTGCGGACCAGTCCGCTATGTCGTTGCCGTCGTTCCAAAGCAGCGGGCTGACCGGCCAGTTCGTTAGGGACATGACCTGCCCAGCGTTGTATTCGGCTCGGTACGCGGCAATGAAGTAGTAGGTGCCGGATACCAGAGGGGCCTGCAAGCTGACAGGGATGGTCGCGGTAAGCCCCGTCGCGGGCGTGCTGAAGTGCCCCAGATCCGAATAGCTCGTAGAATGGGATCCCCAGGTCGGAGTCGTTCCGATCGTCATCACGGCATTAGATGCCCATGCGGAATCGATCCGAACGTCGAAACTACCGCTGATCATAGCCCCGGGCGCTGACGTAATGACTCGGCTTGCCGCTGACACGCTTTGTCCTCCGACGGTGCCGGTAAGAAGGGTCAACGTAGACCATTGCCCAGGGTCCGGGCTGCTTACGTTGAACGTCTGCGCCACAGGAGTCGCGGGCGCGTAAGTCGAGTTCCCCGGCTGGCTTGCGGAAATCGAACACGTCCCTTGACCGACAAGCATCGTCATGCTGCCCGAGACCGTGCAGACCGAGGTCGAATTCGACGTAAACGTCACCGCCAGCCCTGAACTGGCCGTCGCATTGAGGTTAGTCGCCGCCACCCATGCCGCATCAGGTGGCTTATTGAACGTAATTGTCTGCGCTGCCTGCGATGGGAGAACTAGTGTTGAGTCGGAAGCGCTCGCCGTAGCCGATCCGCCGCCCGATGCGCTTACCTGGTTTACCTGCGGCGATGCGGCATTCGACGCCACGTTCACCGTCACCGTGATCGCCGGATAGTTAGACCCAGCCGCCAACACATCACTGCGAGTACAAGTCGTCCCGCTGCTCGGACAGGTCCAGCCCGTCCCAGCCATCGATACCAGCGTCAGTCCGCTCGGCACTGTTTCCGTCACCGTCACCGTTCCGCTGGTCGCGCCGGCGCTGGCTCCGTCGCTCACCGTCACTGCGTAGGTGGCCCCGCTCTGCCCTTGCGTGAAGTTGCCCGTGTGCGCGCTAGTAATGCTGAGCGCGGGCGCCGGCGCCGTCGTAAACGACCATGTCGCGGAACTGACGGAACCTGCCGAGTTCTTGGCCACAATCCGCCAGTAATACGTCGCACCACCCGTCAGAGCCGACGGGATATAACTCGTCGTCGTGGTATTTACAACGAACGGCGGCGTGGAAGACGTTCCGAAATAGACGTCGTAGGATGATGCGCCAGTAGTCGTGCTCCAACTCAATGTGGGAGTAACGGAGACGCCGGTCGCGCCGTTGGCCGGCGACGTAAGCGTCGGAGGCGACGGGAGCGACGTCCAAAGAATGGTTGACAGCCCGCGGGCCAGCGGGAATCCGCATCCGGCTATTACATACCCGTTGAAGCCCGTCACCGGAGCAATCCCCTGCAACGGATTTCCTTGGGTCAGCGAGAACGCCAACTGACCTCCGGGCGCTATCACGCTCGATGTCTGCGGCGACGGCGTCCCGCCCGTTGCGCTGCCGTAGTAGTTCAGCGTGCAGGCTCCGCTTCCCGTCGCCGAGCCAAACGGGTCTTGCGAAGTATTGGAAATGGTAATGGCCGTATCCAGGCCGGTTGTGCTGTACGCGGCGGAGAACAACAGGTTGGTGGAAGCCGCGGAGCTTCGCGGAGTAACAACCGCTTCCGCGTTTTCAGAGTCTTCGTCCACACTTGCGCCGTCTATGGCAAAAGCCCAGCCCCGGGCTTGAGCAAAATTACACGATGCGGCCATGTATCCCTGGAAGCCCACAAGCCCCAGCCCGGAGAGCGTGTTGGCGTAAACACTCCCGGAGGCTATATCCGGCGTCACGATCGCTCCCGTTGGCGCATTGGCGCCATAGAACGATAGCGAGCAAGTACCGTGACTCGTCGTGGTGCCCCACGGGTCCGTACTCGTGTTGGAGATCGTGATCGCCGCTTCACGCCCGTTCTGATTCGATAGCGACGAGAACAGCAACGGCCGCGCCGTCGCGTCTCGCGGCAGAGTTATGGCCTCCGGAGACAGGGTTAGAGCCTGAGTCTGCGTCCGATTCTCCACGAAGGCAATTCCGGCAGCGTTTCCGAAGTTGCATGTTGCGACCGCGTACCCCGTGAAGCCCACCAGCCCCAGGCCGCTGAGCGTGTTGGCAATCATACCGCCCGGAGCTATGGTCGTGCCGCCCGTGCCACTCGTGAACGTTATCCCCGACGCCGGCTGATTCGACCCGTAGAAATTCAGAGTGCATGTCCCGGAAGATTGGGATGTTCCAAAGGGATCCTGGGTGGTATTGGCGATTGCAATGCCAGTCTCCCACCCGGTAACATTCGACGCGTACGGGATGAGCAAATGCTGGACCGACTGCGCGCGCGGAACCGTCAGGACCTGCGCATCCTGGCCGAAGCCGATGACCGAACTGCTGTTCGTTACCTCGGCGTAGCCTCGGGCCAGCGGGAATCCGCAATCGGCAATGGCGTAACCGCTGAAGTTGACGAGGCCGGCCCCCGATAGCGTGAAGACCAATTGCTTGCCTGCTGCGATCGTCGAGGTAGTTTGTCCGGAAGACGGCGCGTTCGTTCCGTAATAGTACATAGTGCAGGCTCCGGAACCGGAAGCGCTGCCGAGCGTATCCTGCGACGTGTTGGATATCGTAATCACAGTGTCGTAACCGGATTGGTTGGTCGTATATGGGAACAACAGCTTCGTGCTGGTGGAGGTGGAGCGTGGCGCCGTCAGGATTTCGGCCGGCTGCGTGACCACGGCTCCGCTTCCGGCCTGCGCCACCGGGAACGATTGGCCCGCGATGGTCAGCGTCCCGATGCGCCGCGGCCCGGTGTTGGATGTAACCGAGTAACTCACCGTCCCGCTGCCGCTTCCCGAAGCGCCCGAAGTAATCGTCAGCCAGGTCTGGTTGCTCGAGGCCGTCCAGGCGCAACCCGACTGCGTGCTGACAGCGGCCGCGGCCGTTCCGCTCGACGTGCCGAACGTCGCGCCCGTAACGGGGCTGAGCGAATACGTGCAGCCGCCCGCAACCACTGCGAACGCCTGCGCCGCCGATTGGCCGTAGTCCGGGTTCAGAATCGCCACCTGCGCGGTTCCCGGCGTCGTCAACAAACTCGCCGGTATGGTAGCTTGCGCCTGCGCCGAGCTGATGAACGTCGCCGGCAGATTGGACGTGCTCCCGCCCGCGGGTGTCCACAGGATCGAAGCTCCGGACTGGATGCCAGACCCGTTGGCCGTCAAGGTGAACGCTCCCGAGTTCACCGCGGCGGTATTCGGACTGATGGATGAAAGAACCGGCGCGCCCGTACTCGTGTATCCAATCAGAAACGGCAGGCTGGAAGACACTAGTCCGCCGGGGTTCAGAATGGCCACCTGCGCCGTTCCAGGCGTAGTGAGCAAGCTCGCGGCTACCGTGGCTTGCTCTTGCACCGAGCTAATAAAGGTAGATGGCAGGGTGACTGTGCTTCCGCCGGGCGAAGTCCACTGGACCACGGCTCCGGAGACCATATTCGACCCGTTCGCCGTCAGCGTCAGGGCGGACGAGCCCACCACGGCCGTGTTCGGCAGAATGGAAGTCAATTGCGGCTGGACACGGCTGTTAACCAGCGTCACGTCGGATGTGCCGGAGCCCGTCAATCCGCCTCCGGACACGGTGATCTGGTTGATCTGCGGAGAGGTCGCGGTTGCCGCCACATTCACCGTCACGGTAATCGGTGGATAACTTGCGCCACCGGCAAGAGCGTCCGAGCGCGTGCAGGTGGCCGGAGACGTGGTACACGTCCAGCCCGTGCCTGCCATGGATACCAGGGTCATCCCGGCTGGAACAGTTTCGGTTACGGTCACCGTACCGCTGCTCGCCGAAGATGCGTCGTTGGTTACCGTCGCTGTGTACGTCGCGTTCTGCTGACCCTGAGTAAAGTTCCCAGTGTGCGACTCGGAAATAGCGATTGTAGAACCGCCCGTACCGACGGTCAAAGGCAGTTGATTCGACAACAAATTGCTCTGTCCGATGTTGGTCACAACCCCTATCTGCAGAACCTCATTATTGGCGAGCACCGAGGCGGGTACCGTAGTTTGAAGCTGCGTGCCGCTGACGTAGGTGGTTGCGGGACTGGCGTATTGGGAATTACCCAGAATCTGAACATAGTCGCCGGAAGCAAAGCCCAAGCCGTTCAAGGTTAGGGTAAAACCGGAGCTTCCCGCCGTTGTGGAGGCCGGCGAGAGGCTGGTAAGCGCACGCGGTTGTGGAACGGTAACGGAGATTGTATTCGATGGAGATCCTCCAGGGTTCGCAGCCGTAACGCTCACTGTGCCAGGCGTTTGCAGCAAGCTGAACGGGAGATTGATGAGGGTCTGCCCAGCCGCTACCGTTCCCAGACTGGTTCCATTCCATGAGAGAGTCAGCCCCTGCTGAAATCCCGAGCCGGAGAACGCGAGCCACCTCACGGTCAGCCCAGTGTCGTAGTACCCCCAGGTAAGGTACGCGCTGGTCAGTGTCGGCGTTACCATAGCGCTCGCGACATTGAACGTGAGCGCCGACGACGGCGAGGAACCTGGGTTCGTGACCGTTATCGATGCGGCGCCGACGGCCGCAATGAGCGACGCCGGAACCGTGGCGTACAATCCGGCCGAGTACCAGTAGGTCGTTGCGAGAGGCGTCCCATTCCAATTGATGATGGCTCCCGTTTGAAAACTCGAACCATAAACGTAAAGGGTAAAGGCGGAACCGCCAGCAACCGCTGTATCCGGGGAGAGGCTGGAAACGGCGGGCTGCGTGGCGACCCCCAGCAGTGTCGAATCGGTGGCGTTCGCCGTAACCGAGCCGCCGCCGGAAACGTTTACCTGATTTACCAGCGGCGATGTGGCATTCGAGGCTACATTCACCGTCACCGCGATCGCCGGGTAGCTGGATCCCGCCGCCAAGACATCGCTACGAGTACACGTGGTCCCGCCGCTCGCGCATGTCCAGCCCGTGCCGGACATCGAAACCAGGGTCATTCCAGCCGGCGCGGTCTCCGTAACCGTTACCGTTCCGCTGGTTGGCCCGGCCACGGCCGCGTTGCTCACCGTCACCGTGTACACGGCGCCGCTCTGGCCCAGGGCGAAGTTGCCGCTATGCGTCTTGGTGATCGAAAGCACGGCCACAGCCTGTGTGCTGAACGACCAGACCGCAGAGCTGACGGAATTCGAACCGCTCTTGGCGACTACCTTCCAGTAGTACGTCGTGCCCGCGGTGAGCGCGCCAGGAGTAAAGCTTGTGGTGGTAACGGTGAACGCCAACGCTGGCGGATTTGTGGTTCCGAAATACACGTCGTACGAAGTCGCGCCGGTCGCCGCCGACCAGGCAAGACTCGGCGCCAGCGCCAGGCCGGTTGCGCCGTTGGCCGGAGACGTCAGGCTGGGCGCGCCGAGACCCGAAGAAGAGATCGTAAACGGCAAGCTCGACGACGCCAGCCCGCCGGGGTTCAGAATTGCAACTTGTGCGGTCCCGGGCGTAGTCAGCAGACTCGCGGGAACCGTGGCCTGCTCCTGCACGGCGCTGATGAACGTACCCGGGAGCGTGACTGTCGTACCCCCCGGAGTGGTCCACTGAATCGCGCTCCCCGAGACAACGTTCGAGCCATTTACGGTCAGCGGGAACGCCGCGGAATTCAACCCCACCGTGCTGGGCGAAATGGAGGTGATCTGCGGCGTGATGTTAATGAGCGTCAAGTCCTCGGCACCCGCCACGGGAGCTCCGCCGCCGGACACAGTGACCTGATTGGTCACCTGCCACTGTGCGATGGAAGACGACACATTGACCGTGACGGTGATCGCCGGATAAGAAGACCCGCCGCTCAGCGCGTCCGAACGCGTGCAAGTAGCCGAGGCCGTGGTGCAAGTCCACCCCGTGCCCGCCATGAAAGCCAAAGTCAGCCCAGTAGGCAGAATTTCGGTGACAGTGACAGTTCCGCTGGTCGGCCCGGCCGTGGCGGCGTTGTTGACGGTCACGATTGTAGGCGCCCGTCTGACCCTGCGTGAAGTTGCCGGTGTGCGCGCTCTGGGTGGCGAGAACCGGCGTCGTGCCGGTGGGCGTGAGGAGCCGTACGGCGTTGTTATTCTGGTCCGCCACGGCCACGTTGCCCGCGGCATCCACGGAGACGCCCGTCGGAGTCTCCGGAAATTCGCGTTCGTCGGCGGGGCCGCCATCGCCCGTGTAGCCGTAGCCGCCGTTGCCCGCCACCGTCGTGATGGTCCCGCTGGAGGCCACTTTGCGGATGCGCTCGTTGTTGGAGTCCGCGATATACAAATCGCCGGCCGCGTCCACTGCCACGCCGGTAGGACTAGCAAGTTGGCGCTGGTGGCCGGGCCGCCGTCGCCGGAGAAGCCGCATGTTCCGGTTCCGGCCACCGTCGTGATGTTCCCCGAGCCGTCCACCTTGCGGATGCGGTGGTTGTTGGTGTCCGCGATGTACAGGTTGCCGGCCGCGTCCACCGCCAAGCCGTGCGGGATCATTCAACTGAGCGCTGGTGGCGGGGCCGCCGTCCCCCGAGTAGCCGTACGTGCCGTTGCCCGGCCACCGTCGTGATGGTTCCCGGAGGCGGCTCACCTTCCGGACTACGCCGTTGTTGTCGTCGGAAATATACAGATTCCCGGAGGCGTCCACCGCCACGACCGTAGGGACAGCCGATCTGCGCGCTGGTGGCCGGGCCGCCGTCGCCCGAGTAGCCGCAGCAACTTCCGTTGCCCGCCACCGTCGTGATGTTCCCGGAGCCGTCCACTTTCCGGACGCGGTAGTTGTCGCTGTCCGCGATGTACAGGTTGCCGGAGGCGTCCACCGCCACGCCGTGCGGGGCATTCAACTCGGCGCTGGCCGCAGCGCCGCCGTCGCCCGAGAAGCCCGGAAGCGCCGGTCCCCGCCACCGTGGTGACCGTGCCGTTGGCCGCGACTTTGCGAACGCGATTGTTCGAGGTATCGGCAATATACGTATTCCCGGCGCTGTCTCTGGCCACGCCGGACGGCTGATTCAAAGACGCCGAATACGCCCAACCCGCCGTCGCCGAGTGCCCCCGCCCACCAGGGTGGTCGATGATACCGGCCGCCGAGACCTTGCGAATCCGTGTCGTTGCCGTAGTCCGCGATGTACAGGTTGCCGGAGCCGTCCACTGCCACACCATCGGGCTACTGAATTGGCGCGCTGGTAGCCGGCGCCACCGTCGCCCGAGAAGCCTGACCCTCCGTTGCCTGCTACCGTCGTAATGATCCCAGTCGCGCTAACCTTCCGAATGACGCTATTGGCCGTGTCCGACGATATACAAATTGCCGGACGCGTCCACTGCCACGCCCGAGCGGATATTCAGACTGGGCGCTCGGTGGCGGCGCCGCCGTCGCCCGAGTAGCCGCAACAAGTGCCGTTGCCGGCCACCGTCGTTGATAGGTCCCGCCGTGTCCACCTTCCGAACGCGTGGTTGTCAGTGTCCGCTATGTACAGGTTGCCGGCCGCGTCCACCGCCACGCCGTGCGGATAGTACAACTGAGCGCTGGTGGCCGCGCCGCCGTCGCCCGAGTAGCCGGCTGATTCCGTTGCCGGCCACGTGTCGTGATGATCCCGGCGGTAGCTCACCTTCCGGATGCGCTGGTTGCTGGTGTCGGCAATATACAAATTACCCGCAGCGTCCACCGCCAGGCCGTACGGGTTGTTCAGCTGCGCGCTGGTGGCCGCGCCGCCGTCGCCCGAGTAGCAGCAGCAGCCCGTTGCCTGCCACGGTGGTGATGACGCCGCGAGGTATCCACCTTCCGGATGCGCGCGTTGTTGGTGTCCGCAATGTACACGTTGCCGGATGCGTCCATCGCCACGCCATTCGGATAGTTCAACTGAGCGCTCAGGGCCGGTCCGCTGTCACCCGAGTAGCCCACCACGCCGGTCCCGGCGATCCGGGTCACCACGCCAGTCGGGTCCGCCTTGAAAACCGCATTCAAGTTCGGGACTGGGGAAGTACACATTGCCGGACGCGTCGACCGCGACGCCGTAGGAAACCGGGATCGAGACCGACGTTCCCAGCGCCGCGGTCGGAGGCATGGCTCCGCCCGCCAGCGTCGAAATCAGGTAGCTCTGGCCAACAGCGGCGACATCGCCTGCGTCACCGTGAAGGTCTGGCCCGCGACGGTGATCGTGCCTGTTCGCTGCCCGCCCGTATTCGCCGCCACCGAGTAGTTCACCGTCCCGCTGCCGGTCCCGGAGGCGCCGGACGTGATCGTGATCCACGCCGCGTTGCTCACCGCCGTCCAGCCGCAGCCGGATCGTCGCCGTCACCGGAACCGATCCCGTGGACGCGCCGCGGCCACCGACGCGCTGAAGGACTCAACGCGGAGACGCAAGAAGTCGAGAACGACCACGCGCTCGATTCGGTCGCGCCCACGCTGTTCCGGGCCCCGACGGCCCAGTAGTACGTCGTTCCCGCGCTTAGCGTTCCGGGAGCGTAAGCGGCGACGCCGATGTTGGTCGCGAGCGTCGGCGCCGATGCCGTACCGAAATATACGTCGTAAGAAGTCGCGCCCGCGGCAGTGTTCCACGTCAGCAACGGCGCGGACAACACTCCCGTAGCTCCGTTGGCCGGAGCCGTAAGAACCGGCGCCGCGGGAGCGCTCGAACCCACTATGAGAGTAAGGTCCTGGGCGCCGCCCGCGGGCGCGCCGCCACCCGTCACGCTCGCTTCATTGGTCAACTGCGCCAGCGCGGACGCCGACACGTTCACCGTGACCGTGATGGCCGGATACGAAGACCCGCCGCTCAGCGCGTCCGAGCGCGTGCATGTGGCTGAAGATACCGTGCAAGTCCACCCCGTGCCTGACATAGATGCCAGCGTCATGCCAGCCGGTAAGACCTCGGTCACCGTGACCGCCCCGGCGGTCGCCGCGGCCCCGCTTCCGTTAGCGACCGTCAGAGTGTATGCGGCGCCTGTTTGCCCCAGCGTGAAGCTGCCGCTGTGCCCGCTCTGGATGCTGAGAACCGCTGACGTGCCCGCCGGCGTCAGCAACCGCACCGCGTTGTTAGCTTGGTCCGCGATTACCACGTAGCCCGAGGCATCCACCGAGAGGGCGGACGGGGACCGGAAACTCGCGTTCACCGCAGGCCCGCCGTCTCCCGAATAACCGTAGCCCTGGTTCCCTGCCACCGTCGTGATGATTCCGGCGGCAGTTACCTTGCGGATGAGCTGATTGTCCAGGTCGGCGATGTACAGGTTGCCTGCCGAATCCACCGCCACCGCCTCGGGGTAGTACAACTGCGCGCTAGTGGCCGCCCCGCCATCGCCCGAATAACCCGACGTGCCCGAGCCTGCCACTGTCGTTATGTTCCCGGACGTGTCCACCTTGCGGATGCGCTGATTGGACTGATCCGCAATGTAGAGCTTGCCGGCTGTGTCCACCGCCACCCCGTAGGGGTAATTCAATTGCGCGCTGGTGGCCGCCCCGCCATCGCCCGAATAGCCCGACGTGCCAGTACCCGCTACGGTCGTGATCGTTCCGCTGGTGTTTACCATTCGAATGCGGCTGTTATTTCCGTCCGCAATGTACAGATCGCCGGCCGCGTCCAACGCAATGCCGTATACCGTCCCGAATCGCGCGCTGGTGGCCGCGCCGCCGTCGCCCGCGGCGCTGCAACAGCTTCCATAGCCTGCCACGGTCGTGATGTTCCCGGAGGTGTCCACTTTCCGGATGCGGTAGTTGTTGCTGTCGGCGATGTACAGATTGCCGGAGGCGTCCAATGCCAAACCCCGCGGTTGGTTCAGCCACGCACTCGCCGCCGGCCCGCCGTCGCCCGAGTAGCCTAGCGTACCCGTCCCCGCCACCGTGGTGATTGTGCCGTTAGCCGCCACTTTGCGAACGCGATTCTCGTTTGTGTCCGCGATATACGTGTTTCCAGCGCTGTCTCTGGCCACGCCGACGGGCTGACTCAGTGATCCGAGCGCGCCCAATCCACCGTCGCCCACCGGTCCGCCCACCAACGTGGAGATGTTGCCGGCGGCGGAAACCTTGCGAATCCTGGAGTTGCCCCAGTCCGCGATGTACAAGTCGCCGGAAACGTCCACAGCCACGCCTTCGGGGTTGGCCAGTTGCGCGCTGGCAGCCGCCCCGCCGTCGCCCGAGTAGCCCGTGTTTCCGTTGCCCGCTACCGTCGTGATGATGCCGCTCGTGTTTACCTTCCGAATGCGGTTGCCCCAGTCGGCGATATAGAGATTGCCCGCCGCGTCCACCGCTACGCCTTGCGGATTGTTCATCTGGGCGCTGGTGGCGGGGCCGCCGTCGCCCGAGTAACAGCAACCGCCCGTTCCCGCTACCGTCGTAATGTTTCCGGACGTATCCACCTTGCGGACGCGAGATTGCTGCTATCGGCAATGTACAAGTTGCCGGAGGCATCCACCGCTACGCCGTTCGGATACGAGACCTGAGCGCTTGCGGCTGCGCCTCCGTCGCCCGAGTAGCCGGCGGTTCCCGTGCCCGCTACCGTCGTGATGATGCCGCTTGTGTTCACCTTGCGGATGCGCTGGTTGACGGTATCCGCGATATACAGATTGCCGGATGCGTCCACCGCCACGCTGTCAGGACCCCAAAGCTGAGCGCTCGTGGCTGCCCCGCCGTCGCCCGAATAACCGCAGCAAGAGCCGTTCCCGGCGACCGTCGTGATGACTCCCGACAGGTTCACCTTCCGGATGCGCTCGTTGTTAGAATCCGCGATGTACACATTGCCCGATGCATCCACGGCCACACCGATCGGGTTGTTCAACAGGGCGCTCAGGGCGGCGCCGCTATCGCCCGAGTAGCCCGCTACGCCGGTTCCGGCGATCCGCGTAACCACGCCAGTCAGGTCCGCCTTGAACACCGCATTCAGGTTCGGACTGGGGAAGTACACATTGCCCGCCAAATCCGTCGCAACCCCATAGGAAACCGGAATTGAGAGCGACGTACCCAGCGCCGCGGTCGGAGGCATGGTTCCCCCAGCCAACGTCGAAATCAGGTAGTTCTGGCTCAATAGCGGGTAGGCCGCCTGCGTCAACGTGAACGTCCAACCGCCGATGGTTAGCGTGCCCGTGCGTTCCACGCCGGTATTCGCCGCCACCGAGTAATTGACCGTCCCGCTGCCGGTGCCCAGAGGCGCCGGACGTGATCGTGATCCAGGCCGCGTTGTTCACCGCCGTCCATCCGCAGCCGGATGTCCCCGTTACCGGGATCGTTCCCGTCGACGCAGCCGCGACCGCCGACGCGCTCGAAGGATTCGGCGCGGAGACGCACGTGGTCGTGAAAGACCAAGTCGAAGACGCATTCGCGCCCACGCTGTTCCGAGCGCCAATGGCCCAGTAATACGTCATTGCGGCGCTTAACGTGCCCGGCAAGTAACTCGTGTTCGTCGTGGCTCGCAATTAGCGGTAGCGGGGAGGCCGTGCCGAAGTACACGTCATACGACGAGGCACCCGTGGAAGCGCTCCAACCGAGCGTTGGAGTAGGCGAAACGCCCGTGGCCGCGTTAGCAGGCGCGGTCAAAACCGGCGCCGCCGGAGCGCTGGAGGGCGCAATGATAGTGAGGTCGATGGCTCCCGCCGTTGGCGCGCCGCCGCCGGACACAGGTAACCTGGTTGCTCAATTGCGCTGGCGCCGCCGCCGCGACGTTTACTGTCACGACGATCACCGGATAAGACGACCCGCCGCTGAGAGCGTCTGCGCGCGTGCAGGTGGCCGAAGACACCGTGCAAGCCCACCCCGCGCCCGCCAGGGAGGCCAAGGTCAGCCCCGTAGGCAGACTTTCAGTGACGGTCACCGTCCCGCTCGTTGCTCCGGCAGTGGCGGCGTTGGTAACGGTAACGGTATACGCCGCGCCGCTCTGTCCCTGCGTGAAGCTGCCGGTGTGAGCGCTCTGGATAGTCAGTACGGGGGTTGTGCCGATTGGCGTCAGCAAGCGGACGGCGTTATTGGATTGGTCCGCCACGTAGACATAGCCGGACGAGTCTACCGCCACCGCGAATGGGGATCGGAACGTGGCGTTTATCGCAGCCGCCCCGTCGCCGGAGTCGCCGGAGCCGCCCCTGCCCGCAATCGTGGAAATCGTTCCAGCTACGACCTTGCGAATACGCAGGTTATTGTCGTCCGCGATATAGAGGTTTCCAAGAGAGTCTACCGTCACGCCGGTGGGATAGTTCAACTGAGCGCTGGTCGCGGCTCCGCCGTCGCCCGAATAACAGCACGTCCCTGTACCGGCCACCGTCGAGATATTTCCCGATGTGTCCACCTTCCGGATACGGTTGTTGCCGCTGTCTGCAACGTACAGGTTACCCGTCGAATCCAGCGCCACGCCGTCAGGCCAGAGCAACTGTGCGCTCGTGGCCGCGCCGCCATCGCCCGAATAGCCGCCCGATCCGGTTCCCGCGAAGGTGGTGATCGTCCCGGCCGTTGTCACTATCCGGACACGGGAATTGCTGGTGTCGGCAATGTACAGGTTACCTGCCGAATCCACGGCGACGCCGTTCGGGGCATTGAGGGTAGCGCTAGTGGCCGCGCCGCCATCTCCCAGCGCAGAGCAGCAGTTCCCGTTGCCTGCCACCGTGGTGATGTTCCCGGAGGTATCGATCTTGCGGATTCGATTATTGGCGGTGTCGGCGATATACAGATTACCCGCCGAATCCGCGGCGGCTGCATGCGGCTGGTTCAGTTGCGCGCTCGCCGCCGCGCCGCTGTCTCCCGCGTAGCCGGATAAGCCCGTGCCGGCGTACGTTGAAACAACTCCGTTCCCATCGAGCTTGCGGATTCGGTTGTTATTTGTGTCGGCGATGTAGATATTCCCGGAAGCGTCTCGCGTGACGCCGCTCACGTTATTGATTCCCGCCAAGGCCCCTGGACCACCGTCCATCGTCGCTCCGCCGGCTATCGTAGTAATCGTTCCGGCGGTCGAGACCTTGCGAATTCGCTGATTGACGTAATCGGAGATGTAGATATTGCCCGCGGCATCGATCGCCACGCCCGACGGGCCCCTCAACTCCGTGCTGGTTGCCGCGACGCCATCACCCGTATATCCACCTCCACAGGTGCCTGCTACGGCGTGAATCACTCCGCTCGTATCCACGCTGCGGACGGCGCAGTTCGTGGCGGCGATGTAAAGGTTGCCGGTCGAATCCACCGCCACTCCGACGGGGTTCTGGATCGTCGCGCTGGTGGCCAGGCCGCCATCGCCCGACGAACAGCCTCCGTTTCCGTTGCCCGCCACCGTGACGATATTCCCGGTGCTCACCGCGACCATCCGGACCCGCTGGTTGCCGAAGTCTGCGATATAGATATTGCCGGCCGAATCCACCGCAACCCCTTGCGGATTGCTCAACTGCGCGCTCGTGGCGGCGCCGCCGTCTCCCGAGTAGCCGTATGCTCCCGTGCCCGCTACGGTCGAGATGATGCCGCTGGTGTTGACCTTGCGAATGCGGTTATTGTTGGTGTCCGCAATATAAACATTGCCCGCCGAGTCAACGGCCACGCCGTAAGGGTTGTTCAAGTAGGCGCTGGTGGCGGCGCCGCCGTCTCCCGAGTAACAGCAGTTGCCGTTGCCTGCAACCGTGGTGATAACGCCGGAGACGGAGATCTTACGGATGCGGTTGTTAGAAGTATCCGCGATGTATAGGTTGCCCACGGCGTCCAACGCCACGCCGTACGGGAAGTTGAGTTGCGCGGCAATGGCGGCGCCGCTATCGCCGGAGTAACCGGCTACGCCTGTCCCTGCGATCCGGGTTAATACGCCGGTCCCGTCAACTCTGAAAATCGAGCCGAGAGCCGGGCTGGAGAAGTAAACGTTGCCCGCAGGATCCGAAGCAATGCCATAGCCAACCGGCAAGGATACCGACGTCGCGGGAGCGAGTGTCGGCGGCGGATTCATGCCGCCCGCCAGCGTCGAAATAATGTAGTTCGTAGCCAGCAGCGGCGTCGCGGCCTGCGTCACCGTGAAGGTCTGGCCTGATATCGTCATCGTACCCACCCGTTGCACGCCGGTATTCGCCGCAATCGAGTAATTTACTGTCCCGTTGCCGGTTCCCGAAGCGCCCGAAGTGATCATGATCCAAGCCGCGTTGCTCGTCGCCGTCCAGCCGCAACCGGATGTCGCCGTCAACGGAATCGAACCCGTGGAGCGCCGCGGCGCCAAACGCGGCGCTCGACGGGCTCAAAGCGCGGAGAGGCAGGTCGTCGTGAAAGACCAGGCGGAAGACGTATTCGCGCCCGCGCTGTTCCTGCCGCCGATGGCCCAGTAGTAGGTCGACCCGGAGGTTAGCGTGCCGGCGAGTAAGCTCGTGTACGTCGATATTCGTCACGAGCGGCGGCGTCGAAGCCGTACCGAAATACACGTCATACGAGACGCGCCCGCGGAGACATTCCAACGTCAGCGACGGCCGCTGCAACACTCTCGTCGCCCGTTAGCGGGCGCCGACCAGAGCCGGAGCCGCGGGAGCGCCCGAAGGCGCAATCAGGTCAGGTCCGCGGCGGCGCCTAGCGGGGCGCCGCCTCCCGCGACCATACCACGTTGGTCAACTGGGCGGCGGCTCGCCGCCGACACGTTCACCGTGACAGCGATCGCCGGATAGACGACCCGCCCGCCAGCGCGTCCGAACGAGTGCAGGTAGCCGAAGAAAGGTACAAGCCCACCCCGTGCCCGCCATCGAACCAAAGTCAATCCAGTAGGCGGAATCTCAGTGACAGTGACCGGCCCATTGGTCGCAGCGGCCGTGGCGGCGTTGGTGACAGTCACGGTATAAGTCGCGTTGCTCTGCCCCTGCGTTGAAGCTGCCGGAGTGCGAGCTCTGAACGTCAGAACCGGGCGGTGCCGGTCGGTGTGAGGAGGCTGGATCGCATCGTCGTTATGGGTCGGCAACGTACACGAAACCGGCTGCGTCCACAAAAACGCCTCGGTGGACCCGCATGCTTGCACTCCCGCCGGACCGCCATCGCCGGAATAGCCTTAGATTCCGTTCCCAGCGATGGTCGTGATATTGCCGGACCCGTCCACCTTCCGGACGCGGTTATTATTGAAATCGGCAATGTAAAGGTTGCCGACGGCGTCGACGGACCACGCCGTCACGGAGAGTGAGCTGGGCGCTGGTCGCCGCGCCGCCGTCGCCGGAGAAGCAGCAGCTCCCGTTACCGGCGACGGTGGTGATGTTCCCGGCGGAATCCACCTTGCGGATGCGTGTTGTTGGCGTCGGCGATATATAGATTGCCGGCGAATCGACCGCGACGCCTTCCGGAGAGTTCAACTGGGCGCTGGTCGCAGCGCCGCCGTCGCCCGAAAAACCGCTCGAACCCGTGCCGGCAAACGTCGAGATCGTGCCGCCGGGGGTAACCTTCCGGACAACGATTGTTGGTGTCGGCGATGTAGAGGTTGCCAGCGGAGTCCAGTGCCAGGCCGTGAGGCTAGTTCAGCTGCGCGCTGGACGCGGCGCCGCCATCGCCGCCGGAACAGCAATTGCCGGTGCCCGCAACCGTCGTTATGTTGCCGGATGTCGCGATTTACGAATCCGGTAGTTTGCCGCGTCGGCGATGTACAGGTTCCCGCTCGAATCGATAGCAAGACCATACGGGTGGTTCAATTGCGCGCTCGCGGCTGGTCCGCTGTCGCCGGAGAAACCAGAAACGCCCGTGCCGGCGAACGTGGTCACGATCCCGCTCGCGCCCACTTCCGGACGCGATGATCATTGCCGTCCGCGATGTAAGTATTCCCCGCGCCGTCTCTGACGACCTATAGGGGTAATTGAAACCAGCCAACGCGGCGGGGCCGCCGTCGCCCGTTACTCCGCCAGCGATCGTGGAGATCGTCCCAGCCGGAGTAACCTTGCGGATCCGCTGGTTATTCCAGTCCGCAACGTAGAGGTTCCCGGCGCAATCCACGGCCACGCCGTCAGGATTCGAGCATGGCACTGATAGCTGATCCACCGTCACCCCCATAACCCCAGTTCCCATTTCCGGCCACGGTAGTGATGATCCCACTCGTGGCTACCCTGCGAATACGGGAGCCGTTATCGGCGATGTACAGATTGCCCGCCGCGTCCAAAGCAACTCCGTTCACGCCGTTTATCTGCGCGGCTGAAGCCGTGCCGCCGTCGCCTGAGTAGCAGCAGACTCCCGTACCCGCGAACGTGGTGATAATCCCGAACGTATCGACCTTACGGACCCGGGATTGTTCGTGTCGGCAATGTACAGATTGCCGGCGGCGTCAACCGCCACGGCCTGCGGGCCGTTGATCTGGGCGTTTGTGGCGGCTCCGCCATCGCCGGAGTAGCCGGAGCCGCCCGTGCCGGCGACGGTACTGATGATCGCCGCTCGTGTTGACTTTCCGGATGCGGTTGTTATTCGTGTCCGCGATGTAGATGTTGCCGGCGGAATCCACCGCCACGCCATCCGGGTTGTTCAGTAAAGCGCTGGTAGCCGCGCCGCCGTCCCCGCCATAGCACCTGGTTCCCGTGCCGGCGACCGTAGTGATGACGCCCAATGTAACCAACTTCCGAATGCGATTGTTGTTGGTGTCCGCGATATACAGGTTGCCCGCGCCGTCCACCGCCGCGCCGTGCGGAAAATTAAGCTGAGCGGCAATGCCTGCCCGCTATCGCCGGAGGACCCCGCAACGCCCGTCCCCGCAATACGGGTCAGGTTACCCGAACGCGTCGACCTTGAACACCGCGTTCATGTAAGCGCTCGGGAAGTACACGTTGCCCGCCGCATCGGCCGCCACGCCGTAACGCCGGCCAAGGGAGCTGTACTGGCCGCCGCCACGGTTGCCGGTGGGTTCAAGCCGCCCGCCAGCGTCGAAATAATGTAGTTCGTAGCCAGCAGCGGGTAGATCGCCTGGGTCACCGTGAACGTCCGGCCGCCAATGGTCAGCGTGCCCGTGCGTTGCACGCCGGTGTTCGCCGCCACCGAGTAGTTCACCGACCCGTTGCCGGTGCCCGATGCGCCCGAAGTGATCATAATCCACGCCGCGTTGCTCGTCGCCGTCCAGCCGCAACCGGATGTCGCCGTCAACGGGACCGTACCCGTGGACGCGCCCGCCGCCGGCCGTCGCGCTCGACGGGCTTAGCGCCGAGACGCAGGAAGTCGTGAAAGACCAGGCGAAGACGTATTCGCTCCCACGCTGTTCCTCGCCCCGATCTCCCAGTAGTAGCCCGTCCCGGCGGTCAGCGCGCCCGGCAGAGTAACTCGTGTTCGTCGTGCATTCGCCACGAGCGTCGGCGTCGAACAGTCCCGAAATACACGTCATACGACGACGCGCCCGTGGAAGCGCTCCAACTCAGCGCCGCCGATGGCGAAACGCTCGTGGCCGCGTTAGCCGGCGCCGTCAGCGCGGGCGCCGCGGGCGCTCCCGACGGCGCTATCAGCGTGAAGTCCTCGGCTGCGCCCAGTGGGGCTCCGCCTCCCGCTACCGTCGCGACGTTGGTCAACTGGGCAGCGGCTCCCGCCGCCACGTTCACCGTTACGGTGATCGCCGGGTATGAAGACCCGCCGCTCAACGCGGTCCGAACGCGTGCAAGCGGCCGTGGACACAGTGCAAGTCCACCCCGTGCCGGCCATGTTCGTCACGGTCAGCCCCGTGGGCAGGGTTTCGGCAACGGTAACCGTCCCGCTGGCTGGCCCGGCCAGGGTCGCATTGGCAACGGTCAGGCTATAGGTGGCCCCGCTCTGCCCTTGCGTGAAACTGCCGGTGTGGGAACTCTGAATCGTCAGCACGGCCTGCCCGGCCGCCGGCGTCAGCAACCGCACGGCGTTGTTGGTCTGATCCGCGACGTACACGTTGCCGGACGCGTCCACCGCCAAACCATACGGGCTGCGGAAAGTGGCGGCGCTGGCCAGACCGCCGTCGCCGGTGTAACCGGAACTTCCGGTTCCCGCCACCGTGGTGATTGTCCCGCTCACATCCACCTTGCGAACGCGCGCGCTGGCCGAAATGTACAGATCCCCGCGCGAATCCACGGCGATGCCCACCGGGCTGCCGATCGCGGCGCTGGTGGCCGTTCCGCCGTCGCCGGAGATCGAGGAACTGCCCGTGCCCGCCACCGTCGAGATGTTGCCCGACGTATCCACCTTGCGGATGCGATAATTGCTGGCGTCGGCAATATACAGGTTGCCCGCCGAGTCCAGCGTCACGGCTCTGGGATAGTAAATCTGGGCGCTCGTCGCCGCGCCCCCATCTCCGGAGTATCCGCCCGATCCGGTGCCCGCAAAGGTGCTGATCGTTCCGGATGACGTTACCTTGCGGATACGGTGGTTGTTCGTGTCCGCGATGTACAGGTTCCCCGCCGAATCCACCGTCACGCCATACGGGCTGCTCAGGTAGGCGCTAGTCGCCGCTCCCCCGTCGCCGGAGTAGCAGCAACTGCCGGTTCCCGCCACCGTGGTGATGTTGCCCGAAGTGTCCACCTTCCGGATTCGGTAATTACTGGTGTCGGCGATATACACGTTGCCCGCCGAATCCAGCGCCACGCCGTACGGCTGGTACAGTTTCGCGCTGGTGGCGGCGCCGCCATCCCCGGAGTAACCGTTTACCCCCGTGCCCGCATAGGTGGTGATGTTCCCGTTGACATTGACTTTTCGGATGCGGTTGTTGTATGTGTCCGCGATGTACGTATTCCCGGCCGCGTCCCTGGCCACGCCGCTCGCGTAGTTGAGGCCCGCCAGCGGGGCGCTCGCGCCATCCCCCGTGCCTCCGCCCGCAAACGTGGTAATGATTCCGCCCGAGACCTTTCGGATACGAAGGTTCATGTCATCCAATATGTACAAATTCCCGCTGGCATCCGCAGCCACGCCGTAGGGGTTCCACAGTTGCGCGCTCGTCGCCGCGCCGCCATCGCCGGAAAAGCCCGTAGATCCGTTGCCCGCCACGGTCGTGATCGTCCCGGTGGTGTCAACCTTGCGTACGCGGTTGCCGCTGTCGCCGATGTACAGGTTGCCGGCCGGGTCCACCGCTACGCCGAATACGGTGTACAGCGTTGCCCCAATGGCCGAGCCGCCGTCACCGGAATATCCGCTGCTGCCCGTCCCCGCCACTGTCGTAATAATCCCGGTGCTCGCCGAGACCATGCGGACCCGGTAGTTCGAATAGTCCCCTATGTACAGGTTGCCCGAGGAGTCCACCGCCAAGCCGCGCGAACCGCTGATTTGGGCGCTCGTGGCCGCGCCGCCGTCGCCCGAGTAGCCGGACGTTCCGGTCCCGGCGTAGGTGGAGATGATGCCGCTGGTGTTGACCTTGCGAATGCGGTAGTTATTGGTGTCGCCAATATAGAGGTTGCCGCTTGCGTCAACCGCCACCGCGTACGGGCTGGAGAGATACGCGCTCGTGGCCGCGCCGCCATCGCCCGCGTAGCAACAACTTCCCGTGCCCGCCACCGTGGTGATGAGGCCCGACGTACTCACCTTCCGGATACGGTAGTTGCTCGTGTCGGCGATATACACATTGCCTAGCGGATCCACTGCTACCCCGTTTGGGTTGTTCAGCATTGCACCCAGAGCCGCGCCGCCGTCGCCGGTCGAGCCGGCCGCTCCCGTCCCGGCGATTCGCGTCAGTACGCCGGAGGTGTCCACTCTGAACACCGTATTTAGGGTGGGGATCGGGAAATACAGGTTTCCCATCGCATCCGTCGCGGCGCCATAACCGACCGGCAGCGAAGCGGAAGTGGCGGCAAGGGCCGTCGCCGGCTGCAACAATCCGCCGGCCAGAGTCGTAATCGAGTAGTTCGTGGTGGCTAGCGGGGAAGAAGCCTGCGTCACGGTGAGCGTCTGGCCCGCGATGGTAACCGTGCCTGTCCGCTGCCCGCCGGTATTCGCCGCTACCGTATAGCCGGTCGAGCCATTTCCGCTCCCGGCGCTGCCCGAAGTGATGGTGATCCACACGGCGTTGCTCGTCGCCGTCCACCCGCACCCGGTGAGCGCCGTCACCGCCACGGTACCGCTGGTCCCGCCGAAGCCCGCCGGTACGGTCAGCGGGCTGACCCCGGATATACACGTCGTGGTAAACGACCAAGTCGAGGAAGCCGCGGTTCCGGCGCCGTTCCGCGAAGCCACTTGCCAGTGATAGGTGGTCCCGGGTGTTAAGCCTGCCGCCGGGAACGTGGTGATCGTCGTGTTGGCGGCGAGCAACGGCGTGGGCGCCGTGCCGAAGTAAACGTCGTAGGACGCGGCCCCGCCGGCTGCGTTCCACATGAGATAAGGCGCCAGGGATATGCCCGTAGCGGAGTTTGCCGGCGTCAGCAGCGTCGGCGCCGCCGGCGCGGCTCCCGCCCCGACCAACGTGAGGTCGGCCGCGCCACTAAGCGCCCCGCCGCCGCCGGTGATCGTCGCCAGATTCGTCAACTGCGCCGCCGCATTGGCGGCCACATTGACCGCGACCGTAATCGGTGGATAGCTTGCCCCGCCCGCCAGGGCGTCGCTCCGCGTGCAGGAATTGGAGGTACACGTCCACCCTGTTCCATTCATGGAGGCCAGCGCCAGCCCGGCCGGCAGCAACTCCGTAACCGTCACCGTGCCGCTGGTCGCCCCGGCTCCCTGCGCGTTGCCCGCGGTCAACGTATAGGTAGCGCCGTTTTGGCCCTGCGTGAAGTTTCCGGTGTGGGCCGATGTGAGATACGGCAGCGCAGTTCCGCCGGCGGGAGTCAACATGCGAACCGCGGCGTTGGAGCTGTCGCCAAAGTAGATATTGCCGGAGCTGTCTACAGCAATGCCCCACGGGTACGTCATCGCCGCGCTAATTGCCGGTCCGCCGTCGCCCGAATAACCGTATGAGCCACCCGCAACGGTATAAATCGTGCCGCTCAGGTTGACCTTGCGGATGCGGTAGTTGTCATTGTCCGCGATGAAGAGGTTGCCGGCCGAGTCTACCGCCACGCCCTCCGGGTAATAGACATTGGCGCTTGTGGCCGGGCCGCCATCGCCAGAGTAACCCGACGATCCAGTCCCGGCGTACGTCGAAATGATTCCGCTCGCGGTGACCTTGCGAACTCGATAGTTGCTTGAGTCCGCGATGAACAGGTTACCGGAGGCGTCCACGGCGAGCCCGTACGGGTAAGTAATCATGGCGCTGGTGGCCGCTCCGCCATCGCCCGAAAACCCGTACGAGCCGTTGCCCGCGACGGTGGCGATCACGCCGCCGGAAACCTTGCGAACGCGATAATTCGCGTAGTCCCCAATATAGAGGTTGCCGCTGGCGTCCACCGCCACGGAACTCACGTAGCGGAAGGTTGCCGCGGCAGGTGCGCCGCCGTCGCCCGAATACGAATAGACTCCCGTGCCCGCTATGGTTGTGATCGTCCCGCCTGGCGAGACCATCCGGACCCGGCTGTTGTAGAAGTCGGCGATGTACACGTTGCCGGCGGAATCCACCGCGACCCCGTAAGGGTTATTGAGTTGCGCGCTGGTGGCCGCCCCGCCGTCGCCCGAATAACCGGCCACGCCGGTTCCGGCGAGAGTCGAGATGATTCCATTGGGAGCGATCATCCGCACGCGGTTGGCGGCAGAATCCGCCACATAGACGTTCCCGGCCGAGTCCTTGGCCACCCCGGCGGGTGAGCTCAGCCCCGCCAGAAGCGCGTTGCCGCCGTCGCCCACAAACCCGCCCGCCACCGTGGCGATCGTGCCGGCTGCGTTCACTTCGCGGACGCGGTAGTTCGAGGAGTCCTCGATATAAATGTTGCCCGAGGCATCCACCGCGACTCCGTAGGGACTCGTCATCACGGCGCTAGTAGCCGAGCCGCCATCCCCCGAGAATCCGGAAGACCCGTTGCCCGCTACGGTGGTAATCGTCCCGCTTGTACTGACTTTACGAATCCGGTAGTTGGTGCTATCGGCGATATACAAATTCCCGGAGCCGTCCACAGCCAGCCCGTAAGGGGACCGGATACTCGCACCGGTCGCCGGGCCGCCGTCGCCCGAATAACCATAAGTGCCGTTGCCGGCCGCAGTCGTGATGATGCCTGCGGAGTTCACCATGCGGACGCGGTAATTGTTGGAATCGGCGATGTACAGATTGCCGGACCCATCAACGGCGACCCCGTAAGGGTACGTCATCGAGGCGCTCGTGGCCGGGCCGCCATCTCCGGAGTATCCATAAGAACCGTTGCCAGCGACGGTGGAAATGATCCCGGCGGCGTTCACCATGCGAATCCGGTAGTTGTTGTAATCCGCAATATAGAGGTTCCCGGCTCCGTCCACCGCCACGCCGCGAGGCGAGTAAAGCTGCGCAAACGTGGCTTGGCCGCCGTCCCCCGAGAATCCGCTGACGCCAAGGCCAGCCACGGTCGTGATGATTCCGCTTGTCGAGACCTTCCGGATTCGATGGTTACCGCTATCCGCGATGTAAACGTTGCCATCGGCGTCCACAGCCACGCCGTTCGGCGCGTTGAGTTGAGCGGCCAGAGCCGAGCCGCCGTCTCCCGAATATCCACTTGATCCGACGCCCGCCACCCGCGTCAAAAGCCCGCTGGTATCCAGCTTGAACACCACGTTCTGCGAACTGCTTGAGAAATATACGTTGCCCGCGGCGTCGGCCGCAGCCCCGTACCCAAAGCCCGGCAGAACGGTCCCGGTCCCCGTCACGGTCACCGGCGGCGGAGTATTCCGCGCTCCGGCGTATGTCGAAATAAGATAAGCCTGGTCTCCCGCCTGCGTAACGGTGAAAGAAAGGCCGGCGATGGTCAGCGTAGCCGAGCGGCTGGCGCCAGTCCCCGCCGCCGCCGAGAAGTTGATAACCGATCCGCCGGTTCCCGACGCGGCCGACGTGACGGTGAGCCACGAAGTGTTGCTGGACGAAGCGCTCCACGTGCAACCCGTTCCGGCAGCGGTCAGCGCAACCGACCCGGTCCCGCCCGCCCCATTGAATAGCGCGCTGGCGGGGCTCAGACTGTACGAACAAGTGCCGGCTTGCGTGATCGTCACATTACTGTTGGCGATCGTCGGGCTGAGCGTGCGTGAATTCGGGTTGGGATTCGCCGCCACGGAAAGCGTCACGGCTCCACTGCCTGTCCCCACCGCGCCCGACACCACCGAGATAGCGGTGTCGGTGTCCCATACATGCCATGCGCAACCAGCCTTCACGCCGACGTTCACCTGCAGCACACCACCTCCAGCGGGTATAGCAGCGCTGGACGGAGAGAGCGTGGCTGAGCACGACGTATCGGATTGGACGATTTGGGCTGTCTGGCCGCCTGCCGTGATGTTCGCCGTGCGCGAAGATCCTGTGGAAGTAGTGTCGGCGGCAACGGACACCGCGACCAACCCCGTGCCGGTCCCGGATGCTCCCATGACGACCGGCGCCCAACTCGAGTCGCTCGAAGCTGTCCACGAGCAACCGGATGGCGCCGAGACGCTGTAATAGTAATACCTTGCCTGAGACGGTATGTAATCGGTTCCGTTCGGAGCCATCTGGTATGAACACGCTGCCGTGGCATCGGCGATTCGAACGATAAAGGCCGAAGGATTGCCATAGGGGCTCCCCTGCAAGGCGGCGGATGTGGTGGGTAGGGGTGGGGTCAACTCCTGACTGTTAGAGAAGAAGCCCGTCGCAACCGCGTCGCCGGCGCTGGTCGTCGCTATCCCGTATCCAGCGGCCCCGTTGACGCCCCCCCAATACGTCGAGTAGATTAGAGCCGTGCCCGAAGCGTTGAGTTTCGATATGAATGCGGACTGGATTACAAGCGCCGTCACATAGGCCACCGAGCCGTTGGAAGGATCGAAGGCAATCTGGCTTAGCGAGGCTATCCCCAGTCCCGTTGCGGCCGGGTTCCACGTCGCCCCACCGTCAGTGGTCAAGTACAGCGTCGGAGAATATGAGGCGAGGGCGTAGACCGCTGAGGCGTTCAGGGGCGAGACGGCAATACGGTAAACCGAGACCGGCGGCTGTCCGGAAGTCGCGGCCCAGTGCGCCGCGCCATCGGTCGTCTTGTAGATGGCTCCTGCATTCACGTAAAGCACGGACGAACTTGCGGCCGAGGCGGTCAGACCGTTAATCGCGGGATAAAATGACGACGGGAGTCCTGTATTCACCAAAGTCCAAGCGCCGCCCTGGTTGACGCTTTTGTAAACCCCGTACGAGTAAACCGCCGCGTACAACGACCCATCCGGAGTGGCCGCCAAAGCGCTAATGTAGTACGCAGGCAGCCCGTTCGCTGTGGAAATCGCCATCCAGGTAGTCCCGCCATTAGTCGATTTGTAAATGCTTGGGTAGCTGGTGCTGGCGTAGAATGCGTAAACGGTGTTAGCGGTCAGCGGGTCGGACATTATGCCGGTCAGAGACGGCGTGCCGACCGACCCTTCGAATGCCCAGGTGAGGCCGCCATCGGTGGATTGGTAGACGCTTGCGCCCGTGGAGCCGTAAATGGTGGCGCTGTTTGCCGGGCTGCGAGACAAGTAAGAGAGGCTGCTGCCGGAGCGGTACGACCATGATGCACCCCCATCCGTCGTCCGAAACGTTCCGCCTTCCGTGGAAGCCACAATGGTATTAGAGTTCGAAGGATCCACGGAGACGGCGTTCGCCTCTCCGGGCAGGTTCGCGTCGAACGCCGACCACGACGCCGCTGCGTTGGTAGTTTGAAACAGGCCGGTCGGATTGCCGAGCAGCGTTCCCTGAACCGCATTTACCGATGGAAACCGGTCCGAGTCCGTCCGCCCGGTGACTATTGCGTTGCCCGCCGAATCGATGGCCAAGCCGGAGAGGTAGTCGAACCGATTCCCGTCAAGGCAAGTGACGTACAGGAACGCCGACCCGGCGGCGTTCAATTTAGCCACGAATATGCGATCAAGGCCTGAGCCAGCGCCGATACCGCTGGTTGGCTGCAAAACCCCGGGCGTCGTTGGGACGTCGAAGGCCTCCATGCCTCCGGCGAAAAACGCATTGCCGCCGACATCCACAGCGATGGCGTTGGCCCAAGCGGAGCCGGCGCCACCTAGATACGTAAAATATGAAAGCGCCGATCCCGACGCATTCACTTTAGCGACAAAGGCGTCCGTCCCGCCCGTAAATGAACTCTGGGCACCGCCGGTCGGAGCATTTGGAAAGCTGTTCGAGTACGTCTGCCCAGCCACATAGGCGCTGCCGCTGGAGTCAACCGCGACGCCGTAGATCCAATCCTGCGCAGCCCCCCCAACGTACGTGGCGTAGGTCAGAGACCCGCTTGGGCTGAATTTCGCCAGGAAGCCATCCGTGGATCCTCCCATGAATGTGGTCAGGTATGCGCCCGTGGTCGTAGGAAACCCCAGGCCCGCGCTTCCGGCGGCGTAAGCGCTGCCCGCGGAGTCCACCGCCATGGCGTACCCGTTGCTTCCACCGGTGCCCGCCAAAAATGTGGAGTAAAGCAGCGACCCTGTGGCGCTCAGCTTCAGGACTACTGCGTTATTCCCCGTGCCGGCGAGAGTAGACTGATAAGCGCCCCCTGAGACCGGAAAATCCGGCGAGTTCGTCTGGCCTGTCACCCACGCTTCACCAGCGGAATCCACCGCTATCCCGTACAGGTTTTCGGTGTTTCTGCCGCCGATATACGTCGAGTACAGGACTGCGGTGCCCGCCGCATTGATTTTTTCCACGAAACCATCGGTGCTGCCGCTATATTGCGGAAATGCAGGGTTGACCGTGGCGAAGTCCGTGACGGAAGTGTATCCAGCCACGTAGACGTTGTCGGACGAATCTACCGCGACCCTCTCTCCGTAACCGGTTCCCGTTTGATCGCCTATCAGCAGTCCGGAGTAGACGATGGTAGGGTCGATCACGAGCGGCTTGGTCCGGTCGTAGGCATTTACACGGAAGGCCACCTCATTACCGGCGATCAGCGCGTAGCTCGCCTCGACTGCATGCCTGCCTCCGGGAAACTCCTGATAGACCGCCGGCAGGGGTACGCGCAGCACTCCCCCATCGCATTCAATAACTAAGCCGCCGTCGTCGCCCACCTTCAGTGGCCCCGCCCCACTGAATCTCAGCCGCACCTTGCTTGGGTCCGCCCCCGGTTTCAGCACCAAGTCGAACTCCAACTGCCGCTGGGAGCCGTAGTAAACCACATCGACTCCGGGGTAAACTCCCTCGTAGGTCACCCGTTCGTACGTCGGCAGCCCGTAGCGCCACTGCTTGGGGTCGTTACCTCGGATGTAATTCACCTTGCCCGGCAATTCGGAGCTGGGCGCTCCAATTACATGGCGGCCTCCGGCGAACTCCATCGAGACTCTGGCTGCGGCGCCGTCCGCTCCGGGCTGAACGCCAATGACGGCGTTCCCGTCCCGAAGACCAACGGCATAGCCGTTTCCGCGAGCGGTATAGCTATCCTGCTTTCCGTCGGTTTGGCGTTCAAATGCCAGCGGGAGCCGTAAATACCGCTCCGTGGCGGGCGGTGTGGCAGCTACCAGGTTCAGGCCCCACGTCACAAGGGTGGCGCAGACGATACGAACACTGTGGCGGCGCATAAGGTTTAGCTAAGAATACACCTCTCACAACCTCGAGACAACTCAAAAATGGGGTAACAGGTCTGAAAATCTTTGGTCTCTGGCCGCCTGAAAGAGCTAGCGGCGACAGTTTTGTCCTCGAATGTTTTGGCGCATACTCGGTGTATGGGGCGTCCACCCCTGAGTAAGGAAGTCTCACAGAAGGATCAACAAGAATTAAGTGATCTGCTCAGAGGCGGCGTGCAGCAGGTTCGTGTCATCTTGCGCGCGTTGGCGCTATTGCAACTGGCCAAGGGCGCTGGCGCACCGCACATTTCCAGCGTGGTCCCACTCACGCCGTAATCTGTTCGCAGAGTCGGACACCGCTACCAAGAGGGCGGCTTGTAGTCTGCGCTCTGCGACAAGTGGCGCTCCGGCGCCGCCAGCGTCCTGGACGACAGGTAGAAGCAGCGGATCATAGCCATGTCATGAACAACCTGAACATCCACGGCCGCAAGTCGCTCACGGATGCTTTCGGTATTAAAGTCAGTTCACGCCGATTGATGGATTTTATGTGGCTGTTTGATCAATTGGTTGGGGCTCTACGGCGCTCATCGTCCGGCGTCCGTCGCGCGTCGTCCGTATTCAGCCTTCCCCCTTCAGCCTTCCGCCTTCTGCCTCCTTTCTCCTACCGCCTTTCCCCTTCCCGCTACAATGAAAAGCGTGGCGCTGACTTGTTATCTGGATGCATTCTCGGGAATTAGCGGCGATATGCTGGTGGGCGCGTTGGCCGACGCCGGCGCGGATGAGGGCGCGATTGTCTCCGCCCTCGGCTCGCTCAACGCGGGCGCGGCGGTCTCCTTCGAAAAGGTGAAGCGCTGCGGCATCGCCGCCACCAAGTTCCACGTTCACGCGGAGCACGTCCACGCGCACCGCCATCTTTCGCACATCGTGAAGATCATCGATGCGGCGAACCTCTCGCCCCAGGCGCGCAGCAATTCCATCGCCGTCTTTCGCAGGCTCGCCGAAGCGGAGGCGGAAACGCACCAGGTTCCCATCGAGGAGGTGCACTTTCACGAAGTCGGCGCCGTCGATTCCATCGCCGATATCGTAGGCGCGTGCGTGGCGTTCGATTTGCTGGGCGTTACGGCGATCGTCTGCTCCGCTATCAACGTGGGCAGCGGAACCGTGGAGACCGAGCACGGCATGTTGCCGGTTCCCGCCCCGGCCACAGCACGGCTCCTGGCGGGCAAGCCGGTATATAGCAGCGGCCCCGCGTTCGAACTGGCCACGCCCACCGGCGCCGCCGTCGCGGTCACGCTGGCTTCGTCGTTCGGCCCGATGCCGCCGATGCGGATTGCGCGCACGGGTTATGGCGCGGGAGGCCGCGATTTTCCGGACCGTCCCAACGTTCTGCGCGTGATCCTCGGCGAACCGTCCGGCGCCGGGGAGGCCGTTACGGTTTCGGTGATCGAGGCCAACATCGACGATCTCAGCCCGCAGGTTCTGGCCTACGCCTCGGAAAAACTTCTCGAACGCGGCGCGCTCGATGTGACGCTCCATCCCATTCTGATGAAGAAGGGCCGTCCGGGCCATTTGCTGCAAGTCATCGCCAAGCCGGAGGACCGCGAGGCGTTGGCGCAAACAATCTTCGCCGAGACTTCCACCCTCGGCTTGCGCATCTACTCCGCCGAGCGCCGCGTCGAATCGCGCGCCTGGACATCCGTCGAGACGCGCTGGGGCCAGGTGCGAATGAAGATATCGGATGCGGGATCGTATGCGCCGGAGTATGAAGACTGCCGCAAGCTGGCGCAAAGCTCGGGAGTCCCGCTCAAGGACGTAATCGCCGACGCCAATCACGCCTACCTACACAAAAAGAAATGAAATACTACCTCACCACGCCGCTCTATTACGTCAACGCGGCCCCCCACATCGGGCACACGTATACCACCATGGCCGCCGAAACCATCGCGCGCTTCCAGCGGATGCAAGGCTACGACGCCGTGATGTTCACCGGCACCGACGAGCACGGCCAGAAGGTGGAGCGCGCCGCCGAGGCTACCGGCCGCTCGCCGCAGGAGTTCGCCGACGTAGTCTCCGCCGAGTTCCGGCAGCAATGGGAGAAGCTGAACATCCGCGTGGATCGCACTATTCGCACGACCGATCCCCGGCATCACAAGACGGTCCAGTGGCTGTTCCAGCGCTGCGTGGACCGCGGCTTCATATACAAGGGCAGTTACACCGGCCAGTACTGCGTCTCCGATGAGTTGTATGTGAATGACGCGAAGCCCGGCGATCCGTGTCCGGATTGCGGCCGGCCCACGGAGACAGTCACCGAGGAGAATTATTTCTTCAAGCTCTCGGCATTTACGCAAAAGCTGATCGAATTGTACGAGCGCCAGCCCGATTTTATTCAGCCCGAATCGCGCCGTAACGAAGTGATTGCCTTTGTCCGCCAGGGCCTGAACGATCTCTCCATCAGCCGCACGACTTTGAAATGGGGCATTCCTCTGCCCGTGGAAGGTAAGCATGTCTTCTACGTGTGGTTCGACGCCCTGATTGGCTACATGAGCGCGGTGGATGGCGAAGACCTGTGGCCCGCGGATCTGCACTTGATCGGCAAGGAGATCGTTCGTTTCCACTGCGTCTTCTGGCCCGCGTTCCTGACGGCCGCCGATCTGCCGCTCCCCAAACGCATTTTCGCGCACGGCTGGCTGCTGTTCGAAAACGACAAGATGAGCAAGTCGCGCGGCAACATCGCGCGGGCGGAGCCGATTCGCGAAGTGATGGGCGCGGACGCGCTCCGCTACTTCCTGCTTCGGGAAATCGTGTTCGGGCAGGACGGAAGTTTCAGCTACGACGCGCTGGTCAACCGTTACAACTCCGACCTTGCCAACGGTCTCGGCAACCTCGCCAGCCGCACTCTCACCATGATCGGGCAGTACCGCGCCGGCGAGATTCCGGCGGCCGAATCCGAACCGGAGATCGCCGCGCTAGCCAACGACACTGTATCGGCCGTCCGCGAATGCTTTGACCGGTTCGAGTTCTCGAAGGGACTGGAGGCCGTCTGGGCGTTGATTTCGGCCGTCGATAAGTACATCGTGCGATGCGCGCCATGGAAACTCGCGCGCCAGTTCGACGATGTTTCGCAACGGCAGTTGAACATGACGCTGTACACCTGCGCCGAAGCGCTGCGCATTTCGACCGCGCTTCTCTCTCCGGTGCTTCCGCGGAGCGCGCCGAAAATCTGGGCGCAACTCGGGATGACGGAACCGCTCGAATCCGTACGCTTCGATTCGCTCGAATGGGGCGGCTTGAAGGCCGGGCAGAAGATCGGCGAAGTCTCGGCCGTGTTCCCGCGCATCGAAGCGAAACAGGCCATTACCACCATGCGCGCGCTCGAAGAGCGCGTTACCGCGGAACAGGCCGCGCTGCTAGGCAAGAAGGCGGAGGCCGCGGCCGAAGCCTCGCCAGCGAGTCCGAAGATCCCCATCGACGATTTCGTTAAGGTAGATCTGCGCGTCGGCCTGGTGCAGTCGGCCGAACGCGTCAAAGGCTCGGACAAGCTCATGCACATGAAGGTCGATATCGGCGAGCCCGAACCGCGCACCATCGTGGCAGGCATCGCGGAAGCCTACACGCCGGTCGAGCTGATCAATCGCAAAGTGGTGATTGTCGCCAACCTCGAACCGCGCAAACTGAAGGGCATCGAATCGAACGGCATGATCGTCGCCGCGTCGGTTGAGGGCGGCAAACCGGTGCTGGCGGGATTCCACGAGGATATTCCCGTTGGAGCGCGCTTGAAGTGATGGTGGGGCAGGCGCTTCCGCCTGCCTCGCGCCGAAGGCGCGCTGCGCGCGCTTGGCAGGCGAAAGCGCCTGCCCCACTTCGGAATGCAATTGATCCGATTCTCACACGCATCTCGACGACGAACGATTCGATCCCGATCGCGAAGATGCCATTGCTCGCGCGGTGGCCGCCGGTGTGACTTGCATGGTCGCCGTGGGCACGGGTCATGGCCCGCCGGATTTGGAAGCGGGCATACGGCTGGCCGAGAAGTACGATTTCATTTACGCCACCGTTGGCGTGCATCCGCATGACGCATCCAAAGCCGGCGAGGAGACGTTCACGAAGTTGCGCGAACTGGCGGCGCATCCCAAGGTGATTGCCATTGGCGAAATCGGCCTGGACTACCACTACGATTTTTCGCCGCGCCCGGTCCAGAAGGAAGCGTTCGAGCGCCAGTTGGCGATTGCGGCCGAGTGCGGAAAGCCCATCGTCATCCATACGCGCGAAGCCTGGGAGGATACACTGGCCATGATCAAGGGCCGCGGGCTTCCCGGCGTGATGCATTGTTTCAGTGGAGGCGAAGAGCAGGCTCGCGAGGCTCTCGACCTGGGTCTCTATCTGGGGTTCGGCGGCGTAATCACTTTCTCGAAGGCGGATGAATTGCGCCGCGCGGCCCGCTTCGCGCCGCTGGACCGCGCTGCTGCTGGAGACCGATTGCCCGTATCTCGCGCCCGCGCCGCATCGCGGCAAGCGCAACGAACCGGCCTTCGTCGTCGAGGTGGCCAGGCGCCTGGCCCAGGAACGCGGCGATGCGCTGGAGGAAATCGCCGGGGCCGCCCGCCGGAACTTTCGAACGCCTCTGTTTGCGGGGCAGGGCAGGCAACGGGTAAACTGGTTTCACCACATGAGTTTGGGTAAGCTGGGGCAAGCGGTCACAACCCGGGAGATTTTCGACCTGATTCAAGAGGATCTGCGCCGGGTCGAAGCCAAGATCCGCGCCGAATCCGTCGCGTCCACGGACGCGGTCACGGCCATCGGGCAGTATCTGCAATCCGCCGGGGGCAAGCGGTTGCGCCCAGCGTTGCTCCTGCTCACCGCCAAAATGGTGAACGGCGATTCGCCGCTGCTCGATGACGCCGCCATCCATCTGGGCGCCGTGGTCGAGCTGATTCACGCCGCCACGCTGGTTCACGACGACGTGATCGACGCCGCCGAAACGCGCCGCGGCCGCGCTTCGACCAACGTCAAGTGGGGCAATCATACCTGCGTGCTGGCCGGCGACTGGCTTTACATGCAGGCCTTCCAGATCGCGCTTCGAGAGCGTAATTTCGAGTACCTCGATCATTTGATCGCGCTGACGCAGATGATGGTGGAGGGCGAGTTGCTGCAATTCGACCGCATCGGCAGGCTCGATATCAGCGAAGCCGATTGCATGGAACTGGTGGACCGCAAAACGGCCCGCCTGTTTTCCGTTTGCGCGCGCTTTGGGCGCATGGCCGGACGCGGAAGCCGCGCCGCGCAGGAAAAGCTCGGCGAATACGGATGGAATCTGGGCATGGCGTTCCAGCTTGTGGACGACGTCCTGGATTTCACCGCGCGCGAGAAAACGCTCGGCAAGCCCGTGGGCGGCGATCTGCGCGAAGGCAAGGTCACGCTTCCCGTGGTCTACGCGCTGGAATACGCAAGCGCGGAGGAACGCAAGGCTATCGGCACCGTGCTGCGCCGGCGCAGCTATGAATCCGTGCCGTTTGCGAGCGTGCTGGCGCTTCCTCGAAAAGCATCGCGGCATCGAGCGCGCGCAAGAGCGAGCCGCTGTGTTTGCGGACAGAGCCAGGCAGATCGTTTCCGAATTCGCCGATTCGCCCTATCAGCGCGCCCTGCTGGCCGTCCCGGAATCTAGTGACGGACAGGGACCACTGAGCGCTGACCGCTATCCGCTGTCCGCTACGACGGTCGTTTCCGTGCCGCGAGTGGCAACGAGAGGTCATCTGTTCATTGGGCGCCAGATGCCGCGGCGGCGCTTTCGCTTGAACTCTGGCATCCCGCTGACCGCCCACGACGTTCGCGGTGCGGACACGCAGACATTAGCGGACAGCGGATAGCGCTCACCCGCACGCGGCGATTAGCTTTTCCTCCAGCCTGGCTTCCATGTCCGGAGTCAGCTTCTTGCCTTCGCTGGTGACGTAGAACACGTCGATGGCGCGATGACCTTTCGTGTCGATCAACACCACGTCGATGTTGCATCCGCTCGCGGAAAACGCCGAGGCCAGGCTATAAAGCAACCCCAGCCGGTCCTCCGCGATAATCTCCACCAGCGTCGCCGTGTCGCACGCTTGCGAATCGAAGCGGACCAGCGGAGCCGTGAGGCGCTTTTTCGGGTCGGGCGCGATCCTGTCGCGCAGCAGCCGGCGCGCGTCGGTCTTGCCGAGAGCCACGCGGCGGATCAGGTCCCGCAGCCGGTCCAATTCCTGCGGGTTCAGCTCGAGCGTGCGCTTGGGATCGAGAAAAACGAAGGTATCGAGAATGACTCCCTTGGCGTTGGAAAACGCTTCCGCCTTGAGAATGTCCAGGCCGAAACTGGAAATCGCTCCGGCGAGCGACGCGAACAAACCCGGCATGTCGCGCGCCACCACGGTGAGCTTCCAAGCTCCTTCGACGCGCTCCAGTTCGAGCGCCGCGCCCGTAGGGCGGCTCTGCTCGTACAGCCGAACGTGCTCGGCGATTTCGCGGAAACGCGCGCGCAAATAGCGCGTCGGGAAACCCTTGACGAACTCGGCGGCGCCGGCCAAATCGGGCGGAGCCTCGAGAATTCTGTCGGTTTCGAGCTCGCGTGTCAATTCCGCGATCGCGGCGGTGTACGAGCGCCAAAGCTGTTCGAGCCGCCAAGCCGTAGCCGGACCGGGATCGGCGGACGCCAGATCGGCGTAGGACAGCGCGGCCAGGAGCTTCAGCCGTTCCACCGTTCCAATGCGGTCCGCGAGCTGGCGCGCCGCGGTGGGATCGTCCAGGTCCCGGCCGCTAGTGGCTTCCGAGAGTTCGCGTTGCCGGTCGATCAGGAACGCGAGCGTGGCGCGCTCCTCGTCGGACATGCGCATACGGTCGGCGGCCTGAAGCGCCAGCGCGGCCGCCCTCGCAGAGGATTCCGCCGCTCCGGGAGCCCGGCCCATGCCGTGATACAAAATCGCCAGAATCAGCAACGCGGGGCCGTCGATCTCGGAAAGCAAACCCGCGAAGCGCTTCTGGCCTCCCTCGCCGGCGGAGCGCAAGGCCGCCAGGCGCTCCACGGCGATCAGCGTCTGCTCATCCACAGAATAGCGGCTCTCCGGACGGTCCATCACTGCGAGGTCCGCTATTTCGCCCCACTCCGGGAACAGCGCGGGCATGAGACCAGCGTCATCCAGAGAGCGCAATGCCAGGTGAGCGTGCGGCCCGGAGAGGATCGTCTTGAGTGCGTTCCATTCCGGCGGGATCTGAGCGTACCAAACCAACAGCGCCCCGCGCGCGGCTTCGAGACGCCGCTCGGTCTCCGCCGCGGGGGGAGTTCCGTGGCGCGAGACGAACTCGGCGAGGCGCATCAGCGTGGCTGGATCGGACTCGAGTTGGGACGGATTCTTGATGTAAATCCGCTCGCGAACCACGCTGAATTCGGCGTTGGAGAGTTGAGAGCGGCGGTCGCGAAAGCGGTCCAGCAGAGACGTCCCTAGCCGCTCGGACGTTTCCAGTGCGCGGCGAGCCTCCGACCAAATGGCGCGCGAGTGAGCGTAATAAGTGCGCATCCAGTCCGCGGGCGTGGCGGCGCGGGCATAGGGCTGGCGGACGACGCTTTCCAGCGCATCCGCGGTCATCGTGTTGCGGTCGGCGCCGGAACGATAATGCAAAAAGCAGCGCGCGGAGGCCAGGAACGACTCGGCCGCGTCCAGCGCGCCGGCGTCATGGACGTCGCCGGGGCGAAGCCGTGTCAGATACTTTACCAGCCGCGCGTCGAGCAATCCTCCGGGGCCTTCCAGAACATCCGGCTCCAAATGGTGGATAGCGTTGCCGAACTTCGTGTGGCGCGTCCGCGCCTGCTCTCCCAGCCGATCGCACAACTTCCGGCCGTGCCGCGAAAGAAAGCCCGGCAGACGCGATTCAAATTGTTCGAGCAACGCGGCGTCGCCGGCCACCAGGCGGTGGTCGAGCAAAGCCAGGGCCAGATCGGCGTCGGACTCGCGATATTCGAGGCACTCGGCGATCGACCGCGGCGAACAACTCAGCGCCACGTCCGCTTCCCACAAAGACCGCGCGAACCGCGCCACTTCGTCGCGGGATTCGCGCATCGGCTCGCTCTCGAAGATCACCGCGACTTCGACGGAGGAATAGGGATACAACTCGCGGCGTCCGAATTCGCCGACGGCGAGCACGGCGGCCGCCTGAGGCAACGCGGGTTCAATGGTCTCGCGGAAGAAACCCGCTACCAGCGATTCCGCGGCGGCGGACAAGCCGCCGTGAACCTCATGCGCCGAGCCGGTGCGCTCGAACTCGCCGGCGATTTTCCCCGAATCCTTGCCGGAACGCAACTTGTCCGTGATCGACAGAGGCCGCTGGCCGCCTGCTTGCATCCAACTCTCCCCAAGGCACAGTATGGCGCACCGAAGTGCAACCCGGAAGTCCCGAATCCGTTATGCGGCCCATCCAAATTATCTATTTCCAATGACAGCCAGCGCCTTGTACAATCGCAAATATCAGCGGTGGGCTTCCCATGTTGCGCCCAACGGACCGAGCGGTCTACGCTTCTATCCGAAGTCAATTTCCAAAAATCTGGAATTGTAAAAGGGGGTAACTTGAATACACCGAAGATCCTCTCTCTATCCGCGCTGGCCTGTTTCATCGCGGGGTCATGCCTGGCGCAAGGGCCAACTGCTTCAGCTACCACGCCTGCTACCACGCCGGCCATCGCGCCGGGAGGAGCGGCCGCGGCGCCGGCTACGCCGCCACCCGCGGCTCCGGCGGCGCTTCCAACTCCCTCCATTACCGGTCCTCTGTTTGGGCTTCCGCCGGCGGAGTTCGACGCAGGGCCTTTCGGCAAGATCGCCGTGAACGGAATCGTTGACGGCTTTGGAATCGGGACCGGAAATCATGTTTCCGGAGACACCGACAAGCAAGCCGACCTTGCCAACGGGCAGGTCTGGATTCAGAAGACCGACGGGTGGTTTCAGTTCTATGTGCAAGCCGGCGGTTATAATATCGCGTCTCTCGGTACTCCGTACCTTTCCACCAAAGACACGGTGACCAACCTCTATGGACCGGTGCCGGTCGCCTTTCTCAAACTCCAGCCGGGAAAGAACACCTCTTTCCTGGTCGGCTCGCTGCCCACGCTGATCGGCGCCGAATACACTTTCACATTCGAGAACATGAACGTTCTCCGCGGCTTGCTCTGGAATCAGGAAAACGCAGTCACTCGCGGAATCCAGATGAATCAGACCATGGGCAAAGTCACGGCTTCGCTGGCCTGGACCGACGGTTTCTATTCCAGCCGTTACTCCTGGATGACCGGCTCTCTGACATACGCGAGCGGGCCCCACACACTGGCGTTCGTGGGTGGCGGAAACATGAGCCAGACGAAATTCCAGACCTACGCCACGCCGTTGCAGAATAACGGCGGCATTTACAACGTGATTTACACCTTCAATAAGGGATCGTGGATTCTCAGCCCTACTGGCAGTACACGCAGGTGCCGGCCAACGCCAGGATCGGCGTAGCCAAGACCACGTCCACCGACGGCTTCGCCATTCTCGTCAATCACACCTTCGATCATGGCTTCTCTCTGCCTGTCCGCTATGAGTACATCGCCAGCTCCGGCACGGCGAAAGACGGCTCGGTCAACCTGATGTATGGCCCGGGCAGCGCGGGCACTTCGTTCACGGCGACGCCGACCTTCCAATACGGCGGTTTCTTTTTCCGGGGCGATCTATCCTTCACGCACTTGGGCGGCATCGCGCAAGGTCGGGGTTCGGGCCAACCGGCGCGCTCAGAAACCAGCCCCGCGCAATGGCTGAAATCGGATTCATCTTCGGCGACAACCTAAAGAAAAAATAGGCGAGATCGAGCGAACGGCGCAGCGGCTGCCAATCAGGGCGAGGAGGTCTGCCTCGCGGTTGGCGACCCGTGTAATTGACTCTCAACGAGGAGACATCTATGGCTGAAAACGAAGCACCAAAAATGCAGGCCACGTTAGGCCTGACGGGACTCACCATGAACGCCATGGCGCTCATCGCGCCTGGAGCGTTTTTGTGGCTGACCTTCTTTATCCAGGCGACCACGGGCTCGACTGCGCCATCGATGTGGCTGGGCATCGTGGTGGCGCTGTTGCTTTGCCTGGCGACGGCCGTGGCTTACGCCGAAATGGCAAAACTGTACCCTGGTACGGGAAGTTCCTATTACTTCGCGGAACAGGCGTTTCTAAACCACGATCGGGCGTGGCGCTGGCGCGGCTCTCCAAATTCATCGTGGGATGGGGCTCGCATCTGTACTACTGGGTGTATCCGGGCGTGATGGTTGGCGTCATGGGCATCCTGTCCGGCTACTTGGCCGGCACCCTATGGCCGAATTTCATGAACGCCTCCAACCCGGGAATACTGTTCATGATGGCCGTGGCCGTCGTATTCTCATTCGGGGTCGCCTATATCGCGTCACGCGGCGTCAACGGTTCCACGTCGGTGAATATCGCCATCAACGTGGTTCGGATCGGCGCGTTGATGGTATTCTCGGTGATGGCGCTCGGCTACCGTATGAACCATCCGCCGGGGAGCGTCGCCTACCAGTTCGACTCGGATTCCGGCGACGCGTACTCGTATGAGTTTCAGACTCAGTCGAAGACGGTCAACGGTCAGACAACGGACGATATTGTCCGCGACGCCAACGGCGTTCCAGAAGCCGAAGCTCGACGCGGCCGGAAAGCCCGTACCGTTCAAGATCGCGTACCCGGAAAAGACGAGAAGGGCAACTTCCTTTCGCATGGCAGTGCCGGGTCGGTGACCGGCGCTCATAACTGGGGCTGGGTCTTCGTACAGGCCACCGTGGCCAT
>CAWAOP010000061.1:0-12516 GCA_963783505.1 Terriglobia bacterium
ATTCGATCGGTGGGGCAGGCCGGGATACCCTCTGGGTCCGCCTGCCCCGCTTGCATTCACAGTACGCCGGCCTCCTCAGTCACGCAGTTCCGTCCAGCCCTGCCCCGGAATCCAACGAACCGGCGTTCCTGAATCTTAATCGACCAATTCTGTGACGTCTTCCTCGGGAAGGTTGCGCCTCCACCCGTCGAAGCGGCGCTCGGCAAGGACGTCATGTTCGGGATGAGGTCGAGTAAACGCCTGCTGGAATTCAAATCGGTGGCTGTTCACGCATGCCCGTCCCGTTGCCGATAATCGAGAGGTTCCCTCCGGCTCCGTGCTTCCTGGGCGCGTCGGGTCCGGAATACTGCAACGCAGGCCAAAGGGCCCGGCAAAGGGGTCCAGGCGTTATCGGGATGACCGGCTTGGTGGAGACTGCGAAGAATAGGGAGCGACCAGTGGGGTCTGCGGTTTGCGCGATAAATCCGTAATGAGATCGAGGAAGAAAGTCTGGACACCAGCGCGAAGCGTGTTAAAGTGTGGAAGAATCACGAAAGCCCCATATGCTAGTCTCGTTTTCCGTCACGAATTTCAGGTCCTTTGATACAGAGGAGACCTTGTCTCTTGTCGCCAGCGGCCGTCTTTCAGGATCGCACGAAGAACATGCTCTGCCGATCCCGAACAGCGGAGAAAAAGTCCTGAGAAGCGCAGTATTGTACGGCGCAAACGGGGCAGGCAAATCGAACCTCTTTAAGGCTCTCAGATACGTCAAGACCATGGCGTTGCAGCCGCGCGCGGGAACCAGCGGTACGGGACGGCAGCGGTTCAGGTTCGCAGATGGGAACGAGCGTCCGTCTTGCTTCGAATTGCAAATTGTCGCCGATAGCAAGCTCTACCAGTACGGGTTCAAAGCTGATGACGAGAGGATAACCGAGGAGTGGTTGATTCAACTAACCCGGGCTAAGCGAAGAGCGGTCTATGAGCGAATAACCGACGAGACCGGCAACGTGACCATTGATATCTCCGGCGTTAGAGATGCCAGTCCTAAGCTGGCTGCGCTCGCCACTGTCGGCGGGCCGCAGAACCAGTCTTTCCTGGCGACGGCCAATGCGACGATCAAAGCCGCCGACGCCGGGCCAGACATCAAGGCCGTGCTGAGCTGGTTCCGAGACTCCTTACACCTGATCGGACCCGACGAGCCTTTTGGGCCACTGGCTCATGAACTGAATCGTGATCCGCAATTTCGGATCTTCGCCGGAGAGTTCCTTAAGTCGGCCTCCACCGGGATTGACCACCTAGATGTGGAAAAGGAGGAGTTGTCGGAGGATCAGATGCGGAGGTTGTTGCCAGGCAAACTCGTTTCGAAGATCCTGGCCGACGCCAAGGACAGCGACACCGCTACCGCAATCGTCATCCTCCCTGACGGAAGCGATCTTGTGGTTCAAGGGCAAGGCTCTGACCGCCTGCAAAGGATTCAAATTAAGGCGGCTCACCATCAGGGGAGTGGTTCCGCGGTACGCCTGGACTTGGACGAGGAGTCGGACGGCACACAGCGCCTGCTCAACCTCATTCCGGCGCTCCACTATCTGCGGACGTCGGCAGCCGTTTTCTTCGTCGACGAAATAGACCGAAGCCTCCACCCCATCCTGGTGCGGAAGTTTCTTGAGTTCTTCTTGCAGTCCTGCGCCGGGGGGCAGCGCCAGGTCATCGTGACTACGCACGAATCGAGTCTGCTGGACCAAGAGCTTCTCCGTCGCGACGAGATCTGGTTTGCGGAAAAGGATGACTCTGCAGCAACCCATCTGTATTCTCTTGCGGACTTCAAGGTGCGCAAGGATCTGGAGCTCCGCAGACACTACCTTCAGGGACGCTTTGGCGCCGTGCCTTTCGTCGGCGGTCTGGACCGGCTTCTCGCCCCAGCGAATAACTGCTGATGAGACTCCTCAAACGCAAAGCCCGGCCTTTGTCGCGCGACCCGGGTTCGTTTCGCGATGATCGTCTTTTTATCATCGCGTGCGACGACACCTGTGCGCCGAAACAGTACTTCGAGTTTTTCCGCATTGCGCGCGTCCAGGTCCACGTAGTTCCGACCCAAGATGGAACTTCGTCAGCGGGGCACGTCCTTGATCGGCTGCTGAAAATAGAGCCACGAGCCCGATGACGAACGTTGGTTAGTCCTGGATGTCGACCACTACGACAAGGGGCGTCACTTACGGGAGTTCACGCGTGCAATTAAGGAAGCCCGGCAGGCTGGCGTTCAGTTGGCTCTGAGCAAACCGTGTTTCGAGCTTTGGCTATTGCTTTACTACTTGGAGGAAACGGCTGTAAGCCAGCTACTCGACGCGAGCGCGGTGGAAACTTCGCTTCGGTCCGCTCTGGGAGAATTCAACAAAACGAATCTGAAGCCCCATCACTACCCTCTTACGAAGCTGAGAGAGGCCTGCGAAAGGGCAGAGCGGCTGGATAGGATAGCAGGCGCAGCGGACATCCCCAACTTGAACACTACCAGGGTCTTCAAAATCTGGAAGGCGATAGCCTCGAAAGCCTTGCCAACACAGCTCCCTGTCGAACTGCGCTCAATGAGACGGTAAGGCCAAGCCTACGCCACCGCCGCGTCAATCTTCTCCGTATCCACGCCTAATTCGGCGAACGCGGCCACAGCCTTCGACGCCTTGAACTTGCCCTCGCGCGCCAGGCGCGACAGTGTTGCCGCTGCAATGGACTCCGCGTTCACTTCGAAGTGACGGCGCAGGTACTCGCGATTATCGCTGCGGCCGAAGCCGTCGGTGCCGAGCGCCGTCATGCGTCCGGGAAGCCATGGCGCCACCTGATCGGCGACTACCTTCATGTAATCCGTCGCCGCGACGATCGGCCCTTCGGCGCCGCCGATTGCCTGGACGATGTACGGAATGCGCGGCGCCTGGTCCGGATGCAGGCGATTCCATCGCTCCGCGGCCAGCGCGTCGCGCCTCAGCTCGTTGTAGCTCGTGACGCTCCACACATCCGCCGCCACGCCGTAACGGTCGGCCAGAATGCTTTGCGCGCGCAGCGCTTCGTTCAGGATCGGGCCGCTGCCGAAGAGCTGCGCTACGGCTTTGCCCTCCGGCGCCGCCTGATAGCGGTAGATGCCTTTTAGAATGCCGTCCGGGTCCAGGCCGACAGGCATGGCGGGCATCGGATAGTTTTCGTTGTAGAGAGTCAGGTAGTAGAAACGGTCTTCCTGCTCCTGGTACATGCGGCGAATGCCATCCTGCACGATCACGGCAATCTCGTACGAGAAAGCAGGGTCGTACGCCGCGCAGGTAGGCACTGTGCTCGCGAGCACCAGGCTATGGCCGTCCTGATGTTGGAGTCCTTCGCCGGCGAGAGTTGTGCGCCCCGCCGTTCCGCCGCACAGGAAGCCTTTGCCGCGCGCATCGGCGAACGCCCAAATCAGATCGCCCACTCGCTGGAACCCAAACATGGAGTAGTAAATGAAAAACGGAATCATCTCCACGTTGTAGTTCGAGTAGGCCAGACCCGCCGCGGTAAAGGAAGCCATGCTGCCGGCTTCGGTGATTCCTTCTTCGAGGATCTGCCCGTCCGCCGATTCCTTGTAGTACAGGAACATTTCGGCGTCGTGCGGGCGATAAAGCTGCCCCTGGCTGGCATAGATTCCGAACTGGCGGAACAGCGACTCCATGCCGAACGTGCGCGCTTCGTCCGGGATGATCGGCACGACGCGCTTGCCCAGTTCCGGGTGTTTCAGCAGCAGCGTCAGCACGCGCACCAATGCCATGGTGCTCGAAACCTCGCGGCCCGCCGAGCCTTCCAGCGACTCCTTGAAATAGTCGACCGGCGGCGCGACGATCGCGCTTGGAGGAACGCTACGCGTGGGCATGAACCCGCCCAACTGGCGGCGGCGCTCGCGCAGATAGGACATTTCCGGCGAATCCTGTGGGGGCCGGTAGAAAGCCGCGTTCCGGGCCGCTTCCTCGGGAATGGGAATTTCGAAGCGCGAGCGGAAATGCGCGATCTCTTCCTCGTTCAGCTTTTTCTGCTGATGGGTGATGTTGCGGCCTTCGCCCGCTTCGCCCATGCCGTAGCCCTTGATGGTCTGCGCCAGGATGACCGTCGGCCCCCCTTCGGATTCATAGGCGGTCTTGTACGCGTTGAACACCTTCGTGGGATCGTGCCCGCCCCGGCGCAGGCGGTACAGGTCTTCGTCGCTCAGGTGAGAGACGAGGTCGAGCAATTCCGGATAACGGCCGAAGAAATTCTTGCGAATGTAGGCGCCGTCCTTGGTGATGTAGGTCTGCATTTCGCCGTCCACCACCTCGCCCATGCGCTTTTCCAGCAGTCCCGTGGAGTCGCGGGCCAGCAGCGCGTCCCAGTCCGTTCCCCAGATCACCTTGATGACGTTCCAGCCCGCGCCGCGGAAGGCGGCTTCGAATTCCTGCACCACTTTTCCGTTGCCGCGCACCGGGCCGTCGAGCCGTTGCAAGTTGCAGTTGACGACGAAGATCAGGTTGTCCAGCTTCTCGCGCGAAGCCAGCGTCAGCGAACCCATCGATTCGGGCTCGTCCATTTCGCCATCGCCCAGAAACGCCCAGACCTTCCGCGGCGTCCGCGGAATCAGGCCGCGGTGTTCCATATACCGCATGAAGCGCGCCTGGTAGATGGCGTTGATGGGACCGAGCCCCATGGAGACGGTCGGGAATTTCCAGAAATCGGGCATCAACCACGGGTGCGGATACGACGATAAACCGGGCTCTTCTCTCAACTCGTGCCGGAAATTCTCGAGGCTCCGCTCGGGAAGCCGGCCTTCCAGAAACGCGCGCGCGTAGACGCCCGGAGAGGCGTGGCCCTGGAAATACACCAGATCGCCCGGCTGATCGCCGTACGCCGCGCGGAAGAAGTGATTAAAGCCTACTTCCAGCAGAGTGGCGAGAGATGCGTACGTGGAAATGTGGCCGCCGATCCCGGCGTCGTGCTTGTTCTGCCGCACCACCATCGCCATGGCGTTCCAGCGGATCAGGCTCTTGATGCGGCGTTCCATCGCGCGGTCGCCGGGGTACGGCGCTTCGGCTTCGGGGCGTATGGTATTGACGTAGGGCGTGTTCAGTTGGACAGGCAGCTCGGCCCCCGCCGTAGTGGCTCGCGCCATGAGGCGTTCGAGCAGGTAAACCGCGCGGTCCGGGCCGGCGTCTTCGAGTACCTGGTCGAGCGCCTCCACCCATTCGGCGGTTTCACGCGGATCGAAGTCTACTACTCTCTGGTTGAGTTTCTGGTGCATGATTGATTTCATTATACTTTCCGCTGGCCGCTCCCCTTCCGTGAGTAAAATAAGGTCATGGTCAGACCAGAGCACGTTCTCGAATCATGGAAGAGCGTCCGCGAAGAAACCGTCGCGGCCGTAGAGGAATTCCCCGAGCAGGATCTCGATTTCCGCATCACGCCGGAGGTGATGAAGTTCCGCGATATCGCGCGCCACATCGCTACGGCGGGCGAAGCCCTGACCGGCATGTTGCTGGCGGGCGAAACGGATCTCACCAGCGGCCCCGGCTTTCGCGAAAAAATGGCGGCGCACACCACGCCGATCGCTCCCGAGGCAGGGACAGCCGACCTGGCCGCGGCGCTTCGCGACACCATGGCGCGGCGCGCGGCCGAACTCGGGCAGCGCGACGAGGCTTTCTGGGCGGGCATCGTCACCCGCATGGACGGCGCAAAGCTCACCCGCCTGGAGATGGTCCAGTACATCAAGGAGCATGAACTTACCCATCGCGCGCAGTTGTTCGTGTGCTTGCGGCTTAAGGGCATGGTACCGTCAACCACTCGCAAACGGCTCGCCCGGCAGGCAGCCAAATAGGGTCTTGCAAAAGCCGCCCACTATCGTATAACAGTATTAGTTCGGGAGGAATTGCCTATGCTCAAGTGTCCGGAATGTGACGGCCCCATCGACGTGGACGAAGAGGAACTGGACGAGGGCGACTCGCTGAGCTGTGACGAGTGCGGAGCCAACCTTCAGGTGATCGGGGTCGATCCCGTGGAGCTCGAATCGGTGGACGAGCTCGACGAAGAAGAAGAGGATGACGACTTCCTCGACGACGAAGAAGAATCCGAAGAAGACGACGACTGGAAGTAGCCGGCGTCTTTTGGTATGCGGCGCCAAAGGGCGCGTATTCGAAATTCTGGATGGAGCAAGATGAGCAGAATTTGGCAGTGGTTCTGGCGGCCGTGTTGATGTGTTCGGCAGTAGCCGTGGCGCAGGAGAAGGATAAGGCAGGGAGGCCGACCCGCAGCGTCGAGGGGGCGGTGACTTCGCCGGACGGCCAGACGGTGGTCGGCGCCGTCGTATTCCTCAAGAACATGAAGACGCTCCAGGTGATGTCTTTCATCACGAAGGAGGGTGGGGTCTACACGTTTCGCGGGCTCAATCCCGAGATCGATTACGAACTACGGGCCGAATCGCACGGTATCTCGAGTCCCACTCACAACCTGAGCTCCTTCGATACCCGTAAGCGCGCGGTCGTCAATCTCAAGCTCGAAAAGAAATAACCAACCGGCACAGGAGGTTTTGGCCGGCAGGTACAGTCGCGCCGTTTGGCGCCCGCAACGGTTAGCCTCCATCCTCTCGATCCAGGCTTCCGCCCGCTGTTATCCTGTTTTCATGCTAAGAAGGTCGCTGGTTCTTGTTTTCTTGCCCCTCCTGCTCGTCGCGCAGGAGAAGATCGATAGCGCCGCGAACACCCGCATCCGCCAGGAAGAGGCGGATCATTCGCAGGTCATGCAGACTCTCCACATGCTGACGGACCGTTACGGCCCGCGGCTGGCTGGATCGCCGAATCATGAGGCCGCCGCCAAATGGGCTGCCGCTACGCTGACGAGTTGGGGATTGAAGAACGCGGCTCTGGAGCCGTGGGATTTCGGGCATCCCGGCTGGAGCAATGAACGGGCATCCGGCTTCATGCTCGCGCCGGTTAAAGAGAACCTCAAGTTCGAAGTGCTTTCCTGGACGCCCTCCACCAAGGGCACGGTGACGGGATCGGCCATTCAACTCATCCTGCCGCAGGGACCTGAGATCACGCAGACGGGCGACCAGGCCGCGGCAGGCGCCGGGCGGGGCGGCCGGGGCGGACCCGGCGGCCCAGGCGGACGCGGCCCGCAGCGCTTGGGCCCAACCAAGGACGAGCTGACGGCATGGATGGATCAGAACAAGGCCAAGGTGGCCGGAAAGATGGTGCTGATCGGGAAGGCCGCGGTTGTGCCTGTGAACTTCAATCCGCCGGCCATGCGAAGCGACGACGCGCAACTCAAGGCGCGCTTCGACCCGAACAACGCCAATGCCAACGCCGGCCGAGGCGGGCGCGGCGGCGGGCGGGGGCCGGCCGATCCGACCCGTCTCACCGCGAATCAGGTGGGAGAGCAGGTCGATCAATGGTTGCTTTCGAGCGGCGCTTTGGTCCGCTTGAACGACGCGGGGATGACGCACGGCGAGATCCGCGCATTCAATAACCGGACCTTTGACATCGCGAAGGCCCCGCCGACGGCCGTGATGCGCAACGAGGACTACGGGCGCATCGAGAGGCTGCTGGCCGATGGCGAAGACGTGCGGCTGGAGTTCAACATCGTCAACAACACCTATCCGGAAGGCAAGACCTCATACAACGTGGTGGCCGAGATTCCCGGAACGGATAAGGCCGACGAAGTGGTGATGCTGGGGGGCCACCTGGATTCCTGGCACGCCGCTACCGGCGCGACCGATAACGCTACCGGCTGTACGGTGATGATGGAAGCGGTACGCTTGCTCCAGGTGTTGGGCCTCAAGCCGCGGCGAACCGTGCGCATCGCTCTGTGGTCGGCGGAGGAAGAGGGTCTGCTTGGGAGCGCGGCTTACGTGAAGCAGCACTTTGGAACGTTCGAAACTCCCATGCCCGATTTCACGAAACTCCAAGCTTATTTCAACGTGGACGACGGCACCGGCCGCCTTCGCGGCGCCGGCATCTTTGGGCCGCCGGAAGCCGCCGCCGTGTTGCGCGCCGCTCTGGCGCCGTTCGAGGACATGGGCGTGGTGGGAGCGGCTCCCTCGCGCAGCCGCGCTTCCGGCAGTACCGATACCGGTTCGTTCGCCGAGGCCGGGCTGGCCGGAGTGAACATGCAGCAGGACCCCATCGAGTACAACAGCGTCACCTGGCACACGAATCTCGACACGTACGAACGCGCCGTGCCGGAGGACCTCAAACAGGCCGCCACGGTGATTGCCGCCGAAGTGTGGCACCTGGCCAATCGCGATCAGCCGATGCCCAGGTTCACCAAGGACGATTTCCCGCCGCCGACCGCCGCCACGCCCACGGCGCCCGCTCCGGCGGCGGCAGCGCCACCACCGCCTGCCGGCGGCCGGTATTGAATCTCGGATGATTCCGCGCGGCCTCAATCCGAGCCGCGACAGTAATGGAGCGGAGGCTCGAACTATGGCAACTCCGGTATGGAACAGGGAAGCCTCCGAAGCTAGGTGTTTGCCTACCTGATCCTGGCAGCCGCCTATGCTTTCGCGGCAGTGGCGCAACCTGGACCGATGCAGGCGTATCTGATCTCTCGCGCCGCCACTCACGGGTGGCGGCGCATGATCCCGGCGGCGATTGCGCCGCTCCTCAGCGACGGCCCAATCATTACGGTGACGCTCGTTGTGTTGACGCGCCTGCCCGCGTGGTTCACTCTTTGGCTGCGCGTAGCCGGCGGGGCGTTCGTTCTCTATCTGGCGTGGGGCGCGCTGCAGGCATGGCGGAAATGGACTCCCCTGGCCGCGCCAGCGCCCGTTTCCGCCCAAGGCAGCATCCTTCAGGCGACGCTGGTAAATCTACTGAACCCGAATCCGTGGATAAGCTGGAGCCTGGTGCTGGGTCCGTTGCTGGTCAAAGCGTGGCGGGAAGCCCCCGCGCGAGGCATTGCGGTGCTGGTGGGTTTCTACAGCGTGATGATCGCAGGCACCGCCGCGACCATCGTGATTTTCGGCATGGCGAAGAAACTAGGACCGGGCTTCAGCCGTGCTGTGGCGGGCATTTCCGCGGTGGCGCTCGCGGGCTTCGGCGCGTACCTGCTGTGGAGCGCGGCATGAGCGACCGAGGGCTGACAGGCAAAATGCCCGTCCAGCCGTTTCCTGGCGCGCCATGGCCGACGCTCAACGGCCTAGGTGCGTGACGGAAGCGCGGCGCGAATCAACGGAGTTCGACGATCCTTTCGCCGGCAGCGAGGCACTCCGCGATCCGGGCCCATGCACGCTCGACCAATGCCAGCAACTCCCGCCGCCGGCAATTCCCCAGCCGCACCCAAACCAACCGAAGGGTGGCTCCTGGTCTGGCCGCAAGGTGGAAGAAATCCTCGTCCTTGCTGATCAACACGACGGAGCGCCGCTCGCACCAGGCGCAAATCTCCACGTCGGGAGCTTGAGCGAGATTGATATCCAACACATGGCTACAGTCGAAACCACGGGCCGATAGCGCCCTCGCAAGAGCCGCCGGGAGTTGATTGTCGACGAGAAATCTCAAGAAGCCAGCAGTATCGCGTGATCCGCCTGATGGGCGGCGTACTCAATCGCGGCAAGAACGTCTTCTCGCTCGAGAAACTCGGAACTGCTAGAACTTCCTCAATCGAAGCGCCCGCGCCAAGGAGTTCGAGGACGTCGGTCACCCGAATGCGATACCCGCGGATGCACGGGCGTCCACCGCACTTTCCTTTTCGACCGTGATTCGTTTCAAGCTTCGCCACTCAAGTCTTGCCGCCCCGCGCGACAAAGAGAGTTTAGCACAGGCCACTCGCATGACAGAATAGTGGATTGACTCCCTCCGTTGAGATTGTCCGCCCAGTATTGGCCGCCCGCGCAAGCGTGGTTGTGTTCGATTTCGATGGCAGCCTCTCGCTGATCCGCACGGGATGGTTGCGGATCATCGTGCAGATGATGGTGAAGACGCTGTCGGATCTTGGCACGGGTGAAACCGAGGAACAACTGCGGACGATCGTCGAGGATTTCATCTGGCGGCTCACCGGGCAAGACACCATTTACCAGATCATGGAGCTGGCGGCGCAGGTTGAAAACCTGGGGGGCGCGCCGGTCGATTCACTGGCCTACAAAGAGCGCTATCTGGAGCGGCTGAACCGCATCGCCGACGGACGCAGGGAGGAACTGCGGCGGGGCGAGTGCGCGCCCGACAAATATCTGGTCCCCGGTTCGCGCGCGATGCTGGTGACGCTGCGAGAGCAAGGTCTCCGGATGTATCTGGCCAGCGGCACGGACGACGCCGAACTCAAGGCCGAAGCCGCGCTCCTCGATATCGCGCGCTACTTCTACGGCATCCACGGAGCGCTGGAAGGGTCCGGAAGCTTCTCCGAAGCGCGCCCGGCCGGAACGGCTGCTGGCCGAGCCTGGGATGAGCGGCGGGCAATTGCTGGGCTTCGGCGACGGCCACGTGGAAATCGAAGAGATGGAGCGCGCCGGCGGCGTGACGGTGGGCGTGGCCAGCGATGAGCCGGAATGCCTGGAAGTGAGCCAGTGGAAGCGGCGGCGGCTCATCGCCGCGGGGTCGGATTACATTGTGGGAAACTATCTCTGCCGCGAGGATCTGGTGAAGGCGCTGTTCTCGTGAGAGGCGAGCAGTGACCATGGCGTTATGGCAGGTGAAGTGTTTGTGGAATGCACAGAAAACACAGGATTTCCTCGTTTTGGACTTTGCGGGCAGGGTGACAGCCCTGCCCGACGGGGCTGAAAACGGCTCCCGGGGGAGAAATGGAATTCCTGGGCCGAAGTAAGCGGCTCCAAATTACCGATTGGACGTACAATGTTTAAGGGTCAGGATAATCCTGGGGCTATTGAGAGGGGATGCTACAATGCCGCTGTCAGGTGTCGTTGAGGAGGTGTACGATGTTGCGCTCTAGTCTCGCATGGGCCGCCCTAGCGCTGTTAGTATCCGTGGTTTCCGCCGTCAAAACGACCGCTCAGACGGGCCCGTCTGCCAATAAAGCTAGGACAGCAGGAGCCACCGTTTCTCAGCGATTGAGCCAAGATGGAATACTCCTTTCACGGTATTTTACGGACCGCTACAGGGCTTCAAAGGGGGTATTGACCGTATCAGATTTCAGTATCAACTATTCAGAGGAATCACCCCGCTTGCAGAGGCTCCTCCCAAACGCGTCGGGGAAAGTGAAAGCGTCATCAGAACCGGTGATCCTGGACCTGTCCTGCAGCAACGTCGATAAGATCGACGTAAAGCCATATAAATCCGCGAGTGAGTTCTGGATGCTAGGGTTCTGGTTCCAGTCTGGCGAATCGGGTCTGACGGTAGCTGGGATCTATCAGGGCATAAAAGATGCTTGCCAGGCTCAGCGGGCTGACCACGAAAGGCAACTAGCTGAGGAAGCACGTGTTCAAGCGCAGCAACAAGCGCAGCAACGGGCCAAGGATGAGGAGCTCGCTGCTGAATACTCGAAGAAGGTGGAAGCCGAGGTTGCGGCGCAAGCAAAGCAGCGACAAATCGACGAGGCGGTGATAGAAGCAACATTTCACGATCAGGTTCTGGCCGCCATACGCGCCGCCGAAGAGACTGACCCCTTCTCGAGCGTCCGGGGCGAATTCGATCTGTCTGCGCCGGACAACCGGCACTGGAGGACCACGCTCGAACTCTCAGACGCCGCAAAGTGCGGTCTTCTAAAGATCCCGGTGAGTAGTTCGCCCTCTGCAACCATGTGGGCGTTCAGTTGCACTTTCTGGTTCGGGGGTCTGAGCGCCCAAGCGGCATACGCTCAGGCGGGATATGCGAACCTGGTAAAGTCCGTGCAAGCGGTGGTTGGCGTTCCATATCAGCCCGATGAGGGGACGACCGACTTCAACCAAGTCTTCTTCGCTTCTCCATCTAGACCGACATGGAGAATCTATGTCGCGAAGATTGACGATCGCACAGTGGGATTCTCCGTCCTGGGGTTAGGCCCCGCGGGCGCTGAAGTTGCCTCTCCGGGTGCGCAGGTATTTCTGGATGTACCCATACAAAAGCCGGCGGTGCCCAGTATCAGCCAAGAGCTAGACCAAATTAGGCGAAACCGCAACAGCCCGCTTCCGCCCCTTGAGTCGGCTCCTACCGTTTCATCGGGCAATGGAATGTCGGCCCTCGAACTCAGGAATCAGACCGGGTATACGCTCACGGCGCTGTTCAGCGGCCCAACTGAAAGACGCATCGAGATAGGTCCTGGGGGTTCTTCCTCCGTTGAGCTGCAACCCGGCACTTACGCGGTGGCAGCGCGGGTCAACTCGCCGAACGTCATTCCCATGTACGGGGACCGCGTCATTCAAGCTGGTGGCTGGCGCGAGACTTTCTACCTCGAGCCGGTTGGTCGCTAATGCTTGGTCGTACCCTCTTTCGGATCGGAGCCGCCCGAATGCACCCAGCTTTTATGCTCCCAGCTCAGATTCTCGCGGTTCGGACGCGACTCCACGCCGGGGTTCGGTACTTCATAGTGGATAAGTACTCTGCCTGCGGAACGCTGAGAACTGAAGACCAAGAAGTGATCGAA
>CAWAOP010000062.1:0-10425 GCA_963783505.1 Terriglobia bacterium
CGGCCGGGGAGCCGTGCGACTTCCCGTTTGCGGACTGGCCTGGCGTAACGGTGTCGGTGATCGCCTGATAGCGGCGCGGATCAACCCATTCCTCACGCGCCCACTTCAGCTCTCCGCCAGCCGCGCCCGGCATTCCTCGCACGCCAGCAGATGCTGTGGCAAGTGCAACCCTGTCTCCCGCGCCGACCGCGCCCTTCATCGCGCTACGATTCGCCGCCATATACACTTGTACATGATGTCGGAAAATCCCGAGGCTCAAACGACCAGCGACCGCATGTCGATTCCAGAGATCGCGCGCCGGCTGAATATGGGCCGCCAGTCAGTCTACGCCATGCTGGAGCAAGGATGCCTTCCCGGCATTCGGACCGGGCGCCAACGAAAAAGGGGACAGACGCCTATCCCGTTTTTCCGGAACCGGTCCGGCACGCAGGCCTCCGCTTGCTTCATCGCCTCCGCCTGCGGGACACTGGGAGTGCCGGACCATGCACGATTACTGCACCTGCGGCGCCGAACTCCCACCGGACGCCCTATTCTGCCATAAATGCGGCAAGCCGCAGCGCGATTTCCTGCCAGCGGTCCCGGAGGCCGCTCCGCCTCCGCCGCCCGCGTTCGAGGCGCCGGTTGCGGCGCCCGCCGCCGCTATTCCCAGTTTCCGGAATCCGATGGCGTTGCGTATTGCCGCCGTAGTCGCGTTGGTCGCTACGTTTCTTGTGTGGATTCCGCTCATCAACTGGCTGGCCGGCGGCTTCTTCTGCGTGGTCTTCTACCGCCGCAGAACCAACGGAAAGGTCTCTCTCACCGCAGGCCTGCATCTGGGTTGGATGACGGGCCTGTTGATGTTCGCGTTTCTCTCCGTTCTGATCGCCGGGACATTGCTTGTGCTCAACGCGGCGGGCGGCGTGGCGGCCGTACAGGCGCAACTGAAAGGCGTGGTCGATCCGCGCGTCGCCACAGCCCTGGAGGTCTTTCAGACCCGTTCCGGCGTCCTGAGCGTGCTCTTGCAACAGTTCGTGATGGTCAGTATGCTGAGCATGGCGGGCGGCCTGCTGGGAGCCACGCTTCCCCCTCCCTCCGGCGGGCGCTTCAGTCCGCGCGGCGGGCGAAGCGTTTGACCAGCGCCACGCCGGCGAAAATCACCGCCATGGCTACGGCCTGCCGCGGCCCGAACGGTTCGCGGTAGAACAACCACCCCAGCGTTACGGCCACAATGGAATTGGCGTAGGGATATATCGAGACAATCGCCACGGGCAGCCGGTCCAGGGCGTAAGCGTACGAGCTGTACCCCACGATGGAACCGAAAATCACCAGGTAAAACAACGCCGAAACGCCGCGCGCGCTCCACAGAAACCGATGCTCGTGGATGAGAAGCGCGAACGGCGCCAGCATCACTCCCGCCGCGAGCTGCTGGACCGCGCCCGCAGTCACGGGATGCGCCTTCCCCGAGTTCCTTCGCATATAAATGGAACCGAACGACCAGGCGGCCATCGAGAACTGGAGCAGAAGGAATCCGTGCAGCAGGGTCTGGCTCACTGCGTGAGTCCCCACATCCTGAGTCACCAGCAGCGCAGCCCCAGCCAGCCCCACCAACATGGCGCCGATGGTAGGCGCGTGCAGGCCTTCTCCGCCCGGCAGCAGCGCTTCCATCCCTACCATCCAGAACGGCGAGATGGTAATGATCAGCCCGGCCATGCCGCTCGGCACGGTCAACTCGGCGAATACCAACGCGCTATTGCCGAGGAACAGCGTGAAGAATCCCGCGACGCACGCCGCCCCGAATTCCTTGCCGCGCGGAAGCTGCGCTCCGCGAGCCACGGCGATCGCCAGCAGAATGCCGCCGGAGAGAATATAGCGGATGGAAACCAGCGCCAGCGGAGGGAACGTTTCGAGCGACATGCGTATGCCCAGGTACGTGGTGCCCCAGAAAAAGCACACCGCGATCAGCGCGGCATACGGCCTGAACAAAGGATGGCGCTGCAACGACTCAGCGTAGCATCATTGCGAATTTGCGCTGTTATACTGGGCAAAACCGCGGAGTGGCACAAGAATGAAGTTTTCTCCCGTTTCCGAGTATTTCGCCGGAATCTTGAAGTAGTTAGCGGTCTAGCCTGCTTTCAAGCCCGTAAGGGCGACAGAGAATAGCCCAGGGCGCGAGCCCTGGGTAAGGTGAGCGGATCGAGACAGCCCCGGAACGGGGCGTAAGAAGCTTCTGTCGCCCCGTTCCGGGGCTGGGTTGACGTTGCATACGACCCATGGCTCACGCCATGGGCTATCTTCTTACGCTCCTCCGGAGCTTAGGTTCCGGCCGGACTTGGAATTTACGTTTATGTCGCGCACCCGCAAAACCGGGGCGCAGCAGGCCCACAAACGATGCCAGTCACTGTCATTCAAAAGCCGGCCTCACGGTAATCTCACATGCCTGAACTGCCCGAAGTCGAAACTGTGGTGCGCTCCATCGCGCTGCTCGCCGGGCGGCGTATCGTCGAGGTGGAATTCGGCCACCCGCGCGTACTTCGCGGCGCCGATCCGGAACGCCTGGCCGCGCAACTGCGAGGCCGCCGCATCGTCTCCGTCTCCCGCCGCGGCAAGTTTATCCTGATTGCGCTCGACCCCGCGGGCTATCTGATTGTCCATCTGGGCATGACCGGCCGGCTGCTCAAAGACGCCGAACGCGGCAAGCACACGCACGCGATCTTCACTCTGGACCGCGGCGTTCTGCTTTATGACGACAGCCGCCAGTTCGGCAGCGTGCAGTTCAGCAAGACCATTCCGGAACGCATCCTGAGACTCGGGCCCGAACCGCTCGAGGTCGCTTTTGAGGATTTCGCCGCCGCGCTGCGCAAACGCAAGACCCGCCTCAAGGCGCTTCTCCTGGATCAGCGCTTTCTCCGCGGGCCTCGGCAACATTTACGCCGATGAGTCGCTGTTCCGCGCCGGAATCCACCCGCTCGCCCAGGCCTCCCGCCTGCGCCTGGACCGCGTCCGCCGCCTTCACGCCGCCATCGTCGAGGTGCTCACCGAAGCCATAGCCGCCGGCGGCTCTTCCATCTCCGATTACGTGGACGCCGAAGGCCGCCGCGGCTTTTTCCAAATGCAGCATCGCGTCTACCAGCGCACGGGCGAGCCTTGCGTCGCATGCGGAACGCCCATCCGCCGCCTTCTGGTGGCGCAGCGGTCCTCGCATTTTTGCCCCCGATGCCAGCGGAAATAGATGGTATGTTGAAACTTAGGCGTACGCCCCCGCGTCGTAGAGGTAGGAGATACGGGGGAGCCGCCCACCGCATACCAAATAGCCCTAAGGCCGGAATGAAGGCCAGGTAGAGGAGATTACTGACGTGAAAAGAATGTGCCGTTACATTCCGTTGCTGTGCGTCGCGCTGCTATGCATCCTGCCGATGCAGGCGCAGAGCACCGTGGATATCAATATGGGTTTCGGATCTCCGCAGGACTCGAAGAATGCCGGTTACGATACGAGTCTCACTACGGTGAACGGAGTGGTCTCTGCCGCTCCAACTTTCAGCAATGTTTGCGGGCACAGCACGACCTCATGCACTCCAACGGCCGCGCTCGGCGGATTCATGATGGGGTTCGGCGCAAACGCCATGCTTTGGAAAAAATTTGGCGTCGGCGGTGAGGCTAATTTCCAGGCGACGAAGCCCACCTACGTCAACCTTACCGCTGTTGAGGGATACGTGCAAAAGTCTCGGGTAACCCTCTACGACTTCAACGGCATTTACCGGCCGGTAGATAAGGAAAAGGCTTCACTGGAGCTAATCGGCGGAATCGGCGGAGCGAACATCAAGTTTTACCAGGGCGTCGCGGCCGGGTCGCTGAATGGCAATTCCGCATACAGTAACTATGCTATCGGCAGCGCCAATCACTTTCAGATTCACGCCGGCGTGGGAGTGCAGTTGTACGTGCGCGGCAACTTCTTCATCCGGCCGCAGTTCGATTTCCACTACGTCCCGAACTTCATCCAGTTCGGCCACAACTACGTGACGCAGGAAATGGTTTGGGTCGGTTACAGCATCGGCGAGCGGCAGTAAGGCGCGGCGCGGGCGGAAGTTAGCGTCGGACGGCGGGCGCGGGCTGACCAGGCGCGCCGCCCGCCAGATCTTCGACGGCTACCGGCGGGTTGTAGTACAGAATCCGCTGGCAGCTTTCGCAGGACAAGATCTGGCCGCCCCTCTTCAAATCCTGATAGAACTGCAACCGCAGGGTCATGTTGCACACCGTGCAGCGGCCGTCAACGGCCTCCGCCACGCCGATCCCTCCGCGCATCTTCCGAATGCGCTCGTAGTGGTGGATGGTCGATGGAGCGGCTTCCGCGGCGATGGCGGCCCGTTCTTTGTGCAATTCGGCGGCGCTTCGCTTGTCGGCTTGCGTCCGCTGGCGGGCTTCGTTGGACTCCGCCGCTACCTGCTTTCGCTCGGTTTCGAGCGCCGCCTGAGCCGCCTTCACGTTCTTGTCCAGCGGCTCGGCTTCGGCCATCAGGTCCAGAATGCGGTCCTCAAGCTTGCGGACTTCCTTTTGGCAGAAATCGATTTCGTGCTGGAAGGCCCGATACTGGTCGTTGTTTTTCGCCTGCATCATCTGGTCCTTCAGCTTCGAAATCTTCTCTTCCTGGACCTTGATGCCCGCTTCCGAGCTTCGCCGTTCCGCCTGGTTCCCGGTGAGCGCGGCCTTGTCCGCTTCGAGCTTCCGCTCGTGCAATACGAGTTTCTTCTCGATCTCCGCGATGTGCCTGGGAAGAGCGGCGATTTCCTTGTTGAGCTCCGCCAACCGGTTATCGATCTCTTGCAGTCGGGTGACCAGCTTCAGGTCTGGATGCATTCCTAAACCGCAGTTTATCACGCGGCGAGAAGAGCTACTGCTCTACTCCGCGCGACGAAGTTCCACCTTCTCGTACATCTCCTGGGTTTCCTTAAGCGAAGCGAAGCTCATCCCCGGAAGGCGCGCCGATGCGGTTCCGGCCGCCACGCCCCACCGCAGCGCGTCGGCGGGATTGGGCTTGCGACTCATGGCCCACACATACGTGGCCGCCAGGGCGTCGCCCGCGCCGATAGGGCACACCGCGTCCACTCTCGGAGGCAAGGCTTCGATAATGCCGTCCGCGAAAGCGCCCACCGCTCCCCGGCTTCCCAGCGAGAGGACGACCGATTCCGGCCCCATGCTGCGTATGCGCTCGGCCGCCTGCAGAAAGTGCGTGCGCGTGAGCAGCGCCCTTCCGAGCAGCCCTTCGGCCTCCGCGTGATTGAGGGCCGCCACCGAGGGCTGCGCTTCAATTCCCTCACGGAGGGCGTCGCCCGTAGCGCGTAAAAGCGTTTTGACCTTTTTCTGCCGCGCCAGCCGACGCCATCTTCCCGTAGAAAGCCGATGGAGCGCCGGGCGGCAGGCTGCCGCACAACATCAGCCACGATGCCCCTTCCAGCCTGGCCCGCACCTTCTTCTCGACGCGGCCAACTTCCTCGACCGAAAGTTCCGGGCCGGCTTCGTTCAAGTTCACCGTGAGCCCGTGCTTGTCGGTGATGGTCAGGTTTGTCCGGATCGGATGGGCTACCGGCACGGCCTCAATCGGAATGCCCAGCTTGGCCAGATACGCTTCCAGGCGCTTCCCCGATTCGCCGCCCGAAATGAACACGGCCAGCGTCTTGCCGCCGTAAGCATGAATGACGCACGACGAGTTGATGCCTCGCCCTCCGGCCGATTCGCGGCTCGAGTTGATATAAGCGCGGTCTTCAAACGCCAGCCGGTCGACGCTGATGATGTGGTCGAGCGCCGGATTGATGGTGAGTGTGACGATCAAGGAACCATTCTAGCTGGGGATCGGGAGTTGGGGATGAGTCTGAAATCCGAAGTTGGATGATTCGTATCAGGGCACGGCTTTAGGCGTGCCAAAAGCAGCGGAAAACCCGAGGGTTTTAACCCCCGTGTCTTCTTTGGCGTGAGCGCGCACGGCGCGGCCATTCCGCCACCGCGGGGGCTAAAGCCCACGAATTCCGATCTGTCCGGCACGACTAAAGTCATGCCCTGATACAAGGCATTGATTCCAATGGTCGTACCCCAACGCCGCGAGCGCGGCGCCATTGAGAAACACATCGCCGGGCCGGCCTTTCGTCATCGTCCCGATCCGCGTCAGCGGTATGCCTTCAAACTGCTTGGGCGCGCGAGTCCGCGCCGGCAGCGTGAAGAGCAATTCGTAATCCTCGCCGCCGTGGAGCGCCTGTTCGAGCGTCGCTCCGTGAAATCGTGGCGGCTCGCCGATCTCCGCGCTCAACCCCGAAGCCAGGCACAAGCGACGAAGATCGAGCGAGAGCCCATCGCTCAAATCGATAGCCGAGGTAGCCCGGAGCCGCTCGCGCAGAAAGCACCCGAGTCTCAGGCGCGGCTCCGGACGCAGATGCCGCCGCCACGCGCGCCCCTTGCCCGTCGCCAGCCCCAGCGCCGAGCCACCTAGCGCTCCCGATACGTAAATCCGGTCTCCGGCGCGCGCGCCGTCCCGGCGCAACGCCTTGGCTCGCGGCGCCGATCCGCAAGCCACAATGTCGCACATCGCTTTCTCCGCGCGCGCCACATCGCCGCCGATCAGCGGGGCGCCGGCTTTCCGTGCGAGGCGTATCAGTCCCCGGTACAGGCCGGCGATCCAACTCTCGTCGGCCCAGGCCGGAACGGCGAGCGACAAAAGGCAGAATCGCGGCTCGCCGCCCATCGCCGCCAGATCGCTCAACCCGCGCGCCAGGGCCTTCCATCCGATATCGGAAGCCGAATGCGTGGCGCGCCGGAAATGCACGTCCTCAATCAGAAGATCCGTGGTGAACAGCAGGTCTTGACCGGCGCGGCCCGGCCGCAAGACGGCGCAATCGTCGCCAATACCGAGCGCCACGCCCGAGCCCTTGGCGGGGCCCGCCCATCGCTTGATCCGCTCGATCAGTACCTTCTCCGAGAATTCGTTTTCGTTCCGCTTGACCATAGAGGCGCCATCTGAGAGAATACCGTACGCAGTTGGATGTAGGTTCGGTTGTTTGTACGCGCCTCGAAGATTCTCGGCAAGCCTCGAAAGTTCCGCTTTCCTTGCACGGATTCCCAAGAGCACGGCGAACAATAAGTTTAGGAGATTAGTGGTGAAGGAAAAAGGTACCGTGAAGTGGTTCAATGCCGCCAAGGGCTATGGCTTCATTCAGCGTCAGAGCGGCGACGATGTATTCGTTCACTTTTCCGCCATCCAGTCCGAAGGCTATCGGTCATTGGATGAAGGCGCGGAGGTGGAATTCGAGGTAAAGCAGGGACCCAAGGGTCTTCAGGCGGAAAACGTAACTCGGGCCTGAGCCGCAGTTCGATTCCCTAAAACCGTAATCGTTCGAGGGCGCGGGGCGTAGCTGTCTCCGCGTCACGCTAAGCTCTTGGTGTGTCTCCGCCGTCGGTGAGGCGTAGTTCCTTTCGCGCCGCGCCGCGCGGCCACCGCTATGTCGAGCGCAGCGTGCGCGCGTTACACGGCAAGTCCTTTCCCCCGGCTCCGCTCCCCGTTCACCATCCGCCAGATTCCGGCCGGATTCCCGTCCCGCAATTCCTCCGGCAGCAGGCTTTCGGGGGCGTCCTGCCAGCAGACGGCGCGGGCGAATCGTTCGATAGCGCGGCCTCCGACCGACGTACTCCTGCCATCCGAAGTGGCCGGAAACGGGCCGCCGTGGACCATCGCATGGCACACCTCCACGCCCGTCGGGACGCCGCGAAACAGAATACGCCCGGCCTTCGTCTCGAGCGCTCGCGGCCAGCGCGTCGGCTGCCGCTTCGTCTCCCGGCGCCGCGAGAACCGTCGCCGTCAGGTTCCCTTCCATTTCGCGCGCAATCGCGATCACTTCTTCAACGCCGTCGTAACGAACCAGAAGCGAGCACGGGCCGAACACTTCCTCGGCCAGATCGGGCGATCTCTGAAAGGTGCTGCGTCTGTTTCGAAAAGCGCCGGCGCCGCCAGCCTCATCCGTGTCCGAAAACGCCCGCGTTCCGATGCGCCCGTCGCTGCGCGAGCCGCCGTCATCCGGCGGTAGTTCAACAGAATTCCGGCATTGAGCATCACATCCCGGGCGCGGATGCTTTCATGGCATCTGTCGAGCAGAGCTGCGAAAGCGTCTCCGGCCGCGCTCTTGGGAGCCAGGAGTATTCCTGGATTCGTGCAGAACTGGCCGACTCCCAAACTGATCGATGCGCTCAGCTCAGCCGCAAGCCGCGGCCCGTCGCTTTCCACCGCGCTTAGCAATAGGAACACGGGGTTCACGCTGCTCATCTCGGCGAAGAAAGGAATGGGCCGCGGCCGCGAACGCGGCGATTTTCGCCAGCGCGAGCCCGCCCTTGCGCGAGCCGGTAAACGCCCCGGCCTCGATCTCCGTGTGAGCCACAAGCCGTTGCCCAACGCGTTGGCCGTCGCTGAACAGCAGCGAAAACATGCCTTCCGGCATCCCGGCAGGCTTCGGCAGCGTCGCGAATGGCGCATCCGGCGAGACCACGCGGTCGCGGGGTGGGAATAGTGCGCCACCACGATCACGGGATTGCCCGCGGCCAGCGCCGACGCCGTATCGCCGCCCGCCACGGAAAACGCCAGCGGAAAATTGCTCGCGCAAAAAACCACCACGGGACCCAAGCGGGCGCAGCATCGAACGCAGATCGGGCTTCGGCGCCGGCGTGCGCGCCGGGGTCGCCCGTGTCGATGCGCGCGTCCACCCACGAGCCTTCTTCCACAATCCCAGCGAAAAACCGGAGCTGATTGCACGTGCGGCCGCGCTCGCCGCGAATCCGTCCGGCGGTGAGCGCCGTCTCGCGGACAGCGCACTCCACCAGCTTCTCTCCCAGCGCTTCCAGATTCGCGGCGATACGCCGCAGGAATTCGGCGCGCTTGAATCGCGAGCAAATCGCGATACTTCGGAAAAGCCGATCCCGCCAATCGGGCCGCACTCTCGATATCGCCTTCGCTGGCGGAGTAGATACCGCGGCCCGAACGGCTCGCCGGCCGCCGCATCGACCGAGCAAAACGGACCCTCCGCGCTCCGGCTTCGCGAAAACCCGATAATCGATTCCACATTCGCTTCCATCACAGGCACAGCGTATCCCGCCCAGGCCCTGCGCTTGCAAGAAGCGGCCTGTCAACCCATACAATCCGATGGAGGCGTCAGTGGGGCAGGCCTCCCGGCCTGCCGGGAACGCGAAGCGCGCCTGCGGCGCGAGGCAGGCCTGGAGGCCCGCCCCACTCTTGAGCGCCTTCGACGGCGAGCCGGCCGCGCGAGCCAGGAGGAGATTTCGGAATGACCGTAAACTGGGGCGGCGTGTTTCCCGCCATTACCACGCAGTTCGCGCCGGATCAGTCGCTGGACCTGCCGGCCACCGCCGCACACCTCGATACCCTCATCGCCGCCGGCATTCACGGCGTGGTTCCGCTCGGCACGGTCGGCGAAAACACGGCCCTCGAATACGAAGAAAAGCTCTCCGTCCTCCGCGCCATGAAACAGGCCGCGGCGGGAAGAATACCGGTGCTGACCGGCGTGGCCGAGTACACCACCGCGCTCGCCTGCCGATATGCGCGCGATGCCGAAAAGATCGGCGTCGATGGCCTGATGGTCCTGCCCGGCATGGTCTACAAGTCCGACGCCCGCGAGACTCTCGCGCATTTCCGCTCCGTCGCTCAATCCACGGCGTTGCCGGTAATGATCTACAACAACCCCGTCTCCTATGGCGTGGACGTTCCGCCGGAGGGATTCGCGCAACTGGCCGAAGTGCGAGAACATCGTCGCCATCAAGGAATCTTCTGAAAACGTCCGCCGCGTCACCGACCTTCGCAACCTGCTGGCGGACCGCTTCATTTTGTTCGCCGGCGTCGACGATCTTGCGCTCGAAAGCGTTCTGCTGGGCGTTCAAGGATGGGTCGCGGGATTGGTGAACGCATTCCCTCGCGAAACGGTCGCGCTCTGGGATCTCGCGGTCTCCGGGCGGTGGGACGAAGCTCGCGAATTGTATCGATGGTTCACGCCCCTGCTTCACCTCGATACGAAAATCAAGCTGGTCCAGTACATCAAGCTGGCCATGGCCGAGACCGGCATGGGTTCGGAAATGGTGCGCGCTCCGCGTCTGCCGCTCGCGGGCGCCGAGCGCGAAGAAATCCTGCGCATCATGCGCCAGGCCATCGCCACCCGGCCCGAAACCGCGCGCCATACGCGCACTTCAGTAGTCTGAAAGACTGTTCGATGCGCCGAATCAAAGTCATTGACTCTCACAGCGCCGGCGAACCTACGCGCGTGGTCATCGCCGGCGGACCGGATTTGGGAAGCGGCCCGATCGCCGCGCGCCTGGAGCGCTTCCGCGACGGCTTCGACGATTTCCGTTCCGCCGTCGTCAACGAGCCTCGCGGCAACGACGCCATGGTTGGCGCGCTCCTCTGCGAAC
>CAWAOP010000063.1:0-29417 GCA_963783505.1 Terriglobia bacterium
GCGCGCTTCCTAACCGGTAAACGTCCCGTCCCGGGCCTCGGCAGCGCATGAGGGCCTTACGACCGCGGGTGTGCAATTGGTGAAATTGGTTACTGTCCGCGGTTTGGGTTTGGGCAATGCTCCTTTCCAGCCCGGAACCTGTCATAATTGGGCAGATTTCCGCGAATGTCGGAGGTGAGGGCCATGCGTAAACCGTGGATGCCGCCGTTCGTCTGCGCCGGGCTTCTGTCGCTCCAAACCGCGTCCGGCCAGAATCCGGATAGCGCGCTCATTCCGCCTCCGAACGCGCCCTACCAGATGCAGCGCGCGCCAGTGGCGGTCACTGGACGCGTGCTGCTTGCCGACGGCGTTCCATCGGGTTCCGCCGTTCCGATCATCAGGGTCTGCGATGGCGTAGAACGAACGGATGGTTATACGGATTCAGACGGTAACTTCAGCATCTCGATCGAATGGGAGCAATTCGAGATCATGGAGGGTTCCAAGGCGACCCCCCCAGGCGACCCGTTCCACGCCATCCCTCAAACGGATTCAGTCAAGTTGGTGTTCGTTGTGCAGGGAGGACGCTCTTGCCATCTGGAGGCCCGGCTTCCCGGGTACCAGTCCGACGCGATTGATCTAATGCCCTTCGCCCAAAATAACCATCAAGGCCTGACCGTAATCTTTCTCCATCGGGCCGGTCACGGGGAGACGCCCGTGGTGAGCGCCGCCGCGCTGGCCGTTCCCAAGGCCGCAAAAGACGCATTCGCGAAGGGAGAGAAACTCCTTCGCAAAGGCAAGCCCGAAGAGGCCCGCCCGAACTTCGAGAACGCCGCGCGGATCGACCCGTCTTACGCCGCCGCCTGGGTGGAGTTGGGTAAACTTGCCGAGGCCCAAAAGCTCTCGAGGGAGGCGGAGATCGACTACCGTAAAGCCATACAGGCAGACCCAGCGCCGATCGAGCCGTATCTGCAGATTGGCGCGCTCGAAGTCCAAGCCAAGGACTGGCGGGGCCTGGCGGCGACTTCCGGCGCCGCGATAAAACTCGATCCCGCGGGTCACCCGCTCGCCTTCTTCTTCAACGCCGTAGCCAACTACAATCTGATGCAGACGGAGGCGGCCGAGAAGAGCGCGAACGAAGCGGTGCGGCTGGATGCGGCGGCGCGGTATCCGCTTTCGCGGCAACTGCTCGGATTGATTCTGGCCAGCCGCGGCGATTACGCGCAGGCGGCGGTTCAAATGCGGGCCTACCTGGAGCTCGCGCCGCAAGCCCCGGATGCGGAGAAGACAAGGGCCCAAGTCGCTCAGTGCGAGTTGCTGGCCGGCTCCGCATCGGCGCGTCCCTCCGGCAAGTGACCCGCGCCCAGGCGCCTGGCCACAACCGTGTTCGCTTAGCACACAGCGCCGGAACTCCGCGGCGCGAGCCGCCAGGCTTGCAGAGTCGGCTGTCAAGCCGACTTTCTAAAGGTCGAGATGACTCTCGACCGCGCCCAGAGGGCCCCCGGCGTGGTCTCCCGCGCCACGGTAAGTGAACAGTATTGGGCCTGGCCACGCCGGCTAGGCCGCTACCGCCCTACGGACCACGGTTTCGATCGCAGGCGCGTTCAAGAGCGTGTTGTGCACCAGGCACTTCTTCACCGCGCGCAAGACTCCTTCTTCGTGCCGGGCATCGAGCGGCGGCGTCACAACCTCAATTTGAAACGACGCAAGCCGTGCGGGCTGCAAGGCTTTTTCGGCGGTCACCTTGATAGACAGGCCTTCCATCGATAGGCCGCGCGCGCGCAGGTATTCGGCGGCGTAATACCCGGCGCAAGTCCCCAGAGCGGCCAGCAGGAACTCCGGCGGCGTCATCCCCGCGTCCGTGCCACCGCTCTCGGCCGGCTGGTCGCAGATGGCGTGATGCCCCCGCGCGATGGTCTCAAACCGCACGTTACCGAGATGTTGAACCGTGATTTCCATACGCATACCTGAAGATGCGAAATGGAGAAGAAGGTGACATCGCCCACCGGTCGCGGAACCCGGCTCCGCAGATAGGGCTCGCTAACTCCCTGTAAAATAGAGGCGGAGGGGGATATGAATTTCGATCAGTGCCCGATGCTCGTGATTTGGGAGGTCACGCAGGCCTGCGATTTGGCTTGCGTACACTGCCGGGCGGCGGCCCAGTCCGAGCGCCACGCGAACGAACTGAGTACCGAGCAGGGATACCGTCTGCTGGACGAAATCCGTTCGTTTGGCGAGCCCCTCATGGTCTTTACGGGCGGCGACCCCCTGAAGCGGCCGGACCTGTACGACCTGGTCCGATATAGCGTCAAGATCGGCCTCCGCACCAACGTCACGCCGAGCGCTACGCCGCTGCTCACGGCCGAAGCCATCGACGGCTTTAAGGAGGCCGGCGTCACCCGCATGGCCATCAGCCTGGACGGGCCGGACGCGCAGAGCCACGACGATTTCCGTGGCATCCCCGGCACGTTCGACCGCGCGCTCTTCGCTCTCCGCCACGCCCGCGATATAGGCCTGGAGACGCAATTCCAGACCACGGTGACGCGCCGCAATATGGAGCGGCTGCACGAGGTCTACGAGATCGCCAAGGAAGTCCGAACCAAGATGTGGAGCCTGTTTTTTCTCATCGTGACCGGACGCGCGGCGGCGGACGACGATTTAATGGCCCCCGAGTATGAGCAGGTTTTCGAATTCATGTACCAGCTTTCGAAGACCGCTCCGTTTCCCATCAAGACCACCGAGGCCATGCACTACCGCCGCTACGTGGCTCAGCGCATGAAGGCCGAAGGCCGCGCCGAAATGAGCGAATCCGCCCGGAGCGTCGCCTTTCGCACGGCCGGAGTGAGCGATGGCAAGGGCTTCGTTTTCGTCTCGCACACCGGCGAGATTTTCCCCAGCGGTTTTCTGCCCATCACCGCCGGGAACGTGCTGAACGATTCTCTCACCTCGGTCTACCGCAATTCGGAGCTGTTCCGCTCGCTCCGCGATCTGGATCAGCGCGGCGGAAAGTGCGGCGTGTGCGAGTACCTGAAGATCTGCGGCGGTTCGCGTTCGCGCGCCTATGCGCTATCGGGCGACTACCTGGCCGAAGATCCGCGCTGCGTGTATCAGCCGCACCTGGCGGACGCCATAGCGGGCTGAAATTACCAGTCCTCGGGCGAGACATTAGGTGCAAACCCGTTTTGGGGTTTATCCCGATGCGGGTTTACCCTTGGCGTGCGTGCCCAATCCCCTACACGCGCCCGAGTATGATCGCTTCCGCGCGCTGCTGATCGGAGCTCGGAAGAAGTCTGGCGTGAGCCAGGCCGAGCTCGCGCGGCGCCTCGCCAAGCCCCAGTCCTTCGTCTCAAAGTTCGAACGCGGTGAGCGTCGGCTCGACGTCATCGAATTCGCATCCGTGGCCCAAGCGCTCGGGCTTGACCCCGTCCACCTTCTGCATCGCTTTTACGGGGAGGCCAGGTGAAGATCGTCGCGGTGCATACCCTCATCAGCTCAGGCCCGTACGCGCAGTCACGTCACTGGCGGGCGACAAGAAGCAGGATGCACGCGGCCGTGCGCTCCTGCGAGTGGCCTCCAGGCAGTGGTTCGTTCACTATCAACCCGCAGAGCGGGAAGAGAAGGGGCGAAGGCAACGGCGTGAAGCCTATCCGCTACCGGTTCGTGGAGAATCTCAAGGCCTGCGGCTGGCAGATCGAGGGGCCCGCGAAGAATGCCATGGGCGAGGGCCTAGGGGATTTCGACGCCGTGATCGCCGGCCCCGCAGGTCCGGTCGTCGTAGAGTGGGAGACCGGCAATATCTCTTCCAGCCACCGCTCCATGAACAAGATGGCGATGTTGCTCATGGACGGAGGCATTGCCGCCGGTTCTCTGGTGGTTCCATCACGAGCGCTATACGTATTCCTGACGGACCGCATTGGGAATATCCGCGAGATCGAGCCGTACTTCCGCCTCTGGCGGTCGATACCGTGCCGAAAGGGCCTCCTTGAGATTGTGGTAATTGAGCACGACGCAACAAGCCAGAACGTCCCGAGAATCCCCAAGGGCACTGACGGACGCGCCCGGATCTGACTCAGCCCTCTACGAAGTCGCCGTTCTTGTGGCTGTGGATCTCGCCGCTTTCCAGCCGGTCGAACAATCTCCCTGGCGAAGTCAATTTCGATTCCAAGCCAGCGCCGGTTTTTCTTCTCGCAAACCGCGAACGTGGTTCCGCTGCCGCCGAAGGGGTCCAGAACCACTTCGCCAGAAACGGTGGATACCTCGACCACCCTGTCGAGGATCTTCGTTGAGAGCGCATTTGCGCGCCTATCTCTCGACTTGAACTTCCAGTGACGAACAGGGGGTACATCCGTCCAGACGTCCTTGAGGTTCACGCCGTCTGGGTTCATCGCACCGCGGTGGCCACCGTAGTCTTTTACCTCGCCGCCGCAATGCCGGCAAGTCTGTATCGGCGTTCGGACCCGCCGGAAGGTCTTCGGTTTCCCTTTGGAGTAATAGAGCAGGCTGTAGTGACTCGGATGCAGTCGGCCTGGGATTGGCAGACAGGCGCTGATCTCTACCGCGATCCAATGGCGGAAGGTCATTCCCAGCTCTGTTAGGTAAGCGCCGAGCAGGATGTTCCACTTGGGCAGGTTATAAAGGAAAAAGGAGCCGCCCGGTTTCAGGGTCCGGCAGCATTCCCTTACCCACGCCTTGCACCAGCGCAGATACTCATCGTCCGGGCGTTCGTCGTTGCTCTTACTTCCGTATTCCTTGCCGAGGTTGAAAGGCGGGTCCGCGAACACCGTGTCGATTGTAGCGTCCTGAATAAACGGCAGCACGGCCATGCAATCGTCAGCGTAAAGCGCGCCGAGCGCCGAGACATAGTACGGCACTGGCGCACCAATCTTCATGAACGGGGCTGGGTCGAACTGCGCGTCGTCCCACTTCAGGGACGGCTGCTGAACCAGAGACATCGCGTCAAGCATCATTCTAAGCCATCGGCGGTTCTCGGGAAGAACTGAATACTCCATTGGATACTCCAATGCGCCGGACGGCCCGCGAAGTTCAGGCTGGACTCGCCGGGGGCGAATTCAGGGGTTTATGCCAGGCCGCAGGAGATTCCCCCGTGCGATAATCGTTGCTCCCATGCGGACGCGGCGCGCCGTGGCGGCAATCTGGCTCTGTTTCCTATTGCGCTCCGCGTTCTACGCGGCCATGCTGCCGCTGTGGGAAGGCTACGACGAGTGGGGCCACTTTTCCGTCGCGAGCATCATGGCGTTTCGCGGCCGGATGTTTGTCGCGCGCGACGCTCCCGTTCCTCGCGATGTAGGGGCGTCTCTGGACTTGGCTCCCGTGCCCTACGCGCTTGCCGGTTACCCGCCGCCGGCCATAACGCAGGACGCTTTTTGGAAACTGCCGGAAGCGGAGCGGTCGCGGCGTGAAGCCGAGTTTCGGGCGATTCCCCTTGCGTGGCGTTATCAGGATTCCACGGGCGCTCTGACGGCCTACGAGGCGCATCACCCGCCGCTCTATTACTGGCTGATGGCGCCGGTGTTGCGGATGATGGGCGGCGCGAGCCTCGCGGCGCAGATCATGACGCTACGCTGGCTGGCCTGTCTTCTCGCTTCGCTGGCGATTCCGCTGCTGTTTTTGACGGGGCGCGAGGTATTTCGAGATGACGCGCTCGCTCTTGGGTGCGCCGCCGTGATCGCAGTGATGCCCGAGTTCGCCATCGACGTAGCGCGCGTAAGCAACGAATGCGTCTCCGTTCCGCTTTTCACGCTGCTGATCTATGCGGCGCTGAAAATCGCGCGCGAGGGCTTGAGCTACCGCTACGCATGGATGGCCGGGGCGGCTCTCGGTTTCGGGTTGCTCTCCAAGGCGTACTTCCTTACCGCGGTTCCGGTTCTCGCGGTGATTTATGTTTACGCGCTAAGGCGTGCGAAGGATCATCGGGCCCCGCGGCCTTCGTGGGGCGGGCAATCCTGCCCGCGGACCGGCATTCTTGCCGGTCCACCGGCCGTCAGGCCGGCCTGGGGGCCGGCTGCGGACGAGGGCGTCCGCCCCACACAAACGCGTCTTCGGCGGAGCGATTCGCTCGGCCCGCTGCTCTGCGGAACACTTCTTCCCATCGTCCTCGCCGGATGGTGGCAATTCCGGAATGTCCTGACTTCGGGGACGGTGTCGGGAATGTCCGAGGCCGCCGCAACGCGTAGCGTTCCATTCAGCCGGATGCTTCTGGCGGCGGTTCGCATCGACTGGTTCAAAGTGGCGGATGGGATTCTGCTCTCCCACATCTACTTCGGCGCATGGAGTTCGTTGACGATTCGCGCGTGGATGTACCATCTGTTCTACGCCATCGTAGCGGCCGCGGCTGTCGGATTGGCGTTGCGCGTAAGAAACTCCGCTTTGGCTTGGGCAGCCGCATTCTACTTCTTGTTCCTGGCGGGGCAGTTGTATCAAGCCGTGATGCTTTCGCTGAGCACCGGAGTCGCCGCCGCCATGGGCTGGCACACGTACGCCGTGGCCGGGGCGGAAACGGCTCTCGGGATAGCGGGCCTCCGCGCCGTTCTGCCTTCCCGCGCTCGCAAGTGGGTGATCCCGGCTGGCGTCGCTTTGTTCTCGCTTTTGGATCTGTACACGGTTCACGCGATCGCCATCCCGTACTACACAGGCATAGTGGCGCACAAAGCCAACGGCGGCGTGGCGGCGGTACATCTTGCCGACCTGCCGAAATATGCGGGCGCGTTCGGGCGGCTGGCGGCGTTCAAGAGCGGCATCGCGCCGCCGGCCGCGATCGCGTGCCTGTGGCTGGCGTATCTTGCGGCAACGTTCTGGCTTGTGGTAGCGGCTTTCCGGCGGGCGCGGTCGTGAAACCGCGCCCACACCACGGCTTCTGGATATCGGCGATCGACGCCGAATCGGCGCGCCGCTACCCGAACGTCTTTACCGCCTGATCGAAGTCCGGGCCGGCTTTTTGCAGATCGGCCACCACCATCGCCGGCGAGATTTCGATACCGGCATTTAGCGCCAGGAACCACGGCTCGGCTATCCCGGGGATCTCCGACGCGTCGTTCATGTTGACGATGATGATTCCGGTCCGCTTCCCGCCCTCGGCGTAAAAGTATGCCGCCTCCGGTTTCTGTTGCTCCAGAATCTTCCCGATCGCCTGCAAACGGTCCTTTTTCGCGCCTGCGTTACCGGCCTCCACGGGTATGGAAACCTTGAGTAGAAATCTCATGGTGTTGCCCCCTCTCTGAGCGAAATTCGTAGCGCTTCGGGCATTATATTATAAGAGCGTCCACCGACAGACCGGAATTCGACGCCGGGGGCCGGCCAGTGGATGAAATCGCACAGGCGGTGGAGCTATGAATCCAAAGCCCGGGCAAAGCGTCGAACATTATAGGGTATTTAGATGCTGATCCGTACGCACTCCGAGATTCCTTATTCCGAGGTGACTCCGAAATCGGTGTACCTTAACCGCCGGGCGTTCCTGGCGGGAGTTCCGGCGGCATTCCTCGGCTCGCGCAACGCAAGAGCGGGGGCCAAGCTTGCGGTGGTGAAAAGCCCGCTGAGCACGACCGGCGAGAAAGTCACTCCCGTCGAGAGCGTCACCACTTACAACAACTTCTACGAGTTCGGCACGCAGAAAGACCAGCCGGCCAAACTCGCCACGCACTTCAAGACCTCGCCTTGGACCATTTCCGTGGAAGGCGACGTGGCCAAGCCCCGGAAGTTCGGCATGGACGAAATTCTTAAGCTGGCGCCAATCGAGGAGCGCATCTACCGGCACCGCTGTGTGGAAGCATGGTCGATTGTCGTGCCGTGGGCGGGCTACTCGCTGAGTACCATTCTGAATCAGGTTCAGCCAACGGCGAAGGCCAAGTTCGTAGCGTTCGAAAGCTACTATGAACCCGGCCAGATGCCGGAGGCGCGCCACGCCGGAATCCAGCTTCCCTATGTGGAAGGCCTGCGGCTGGATGAAGCCATGAATCCGCTCGCGTTACTGTGCGTGGGTATGTATGGCGAGACGCTTCCGCCGCAGGACGGCGCGCCCGTTCGTCTGGTGGTTCCGTGGAAGTACGGATTCAAGAGCATCAAATCCATCGTCAGTATCCGCCTGGTGGGAAGCCAGCCTCTTTCCACCTGGAACATACAAGCGGCCAACGAGTACGGCTTCTATTCCAACGTCAATCCGGAAGTGGATCACCCGCGCTGGAGCCAGGCCACCGAGCGGCGCCTGGGCGAGTTCCTGCGCCGTAAGACGCTCATGTTCAACGGCTACGGCGACCAGGTGGCCAAGATGTACGCTGGAATGGATCTGCGGAGGAACTACTGAAATAGAGGTTGTCAGTAGTCAGTTTTCAGTTGTCAGTCATCAATTGTCGTGCGCCCCAGGCGAATCGGACGCACTGAGGAAGGCTGATTTAAGACTGATCGCTAAAGACTGATAACTGATAACCGATAACTGACGACGGACGACGGATTACCATGCCCCCCATGCCCAAATTCCGCTGGAACAAGATCCTGCTCTTCCTGCTGTGCCTCGTCCCCTTTGGCTGGCTGGCGTGGCGCGCCTGGAATCAGGACCTCACCGCGAATCCCATCGAATACATCACCCATTTCACGGGCGATTGGACCATCCGGCTCGATCGTCGCGACCCTGGCCGTCACGCCGTTGCGGAAGCTGCTCAATCGGCCCTCGCTCATCCGCTACCGCCGCATGATCGGGCTGTTCGCGTTTTTTTACGGCTGCCTGCATTTCCTGACCTACTTCTGTCTGGACAAGTTTTTCGACTTTCACGAAATCGCCAAGGACGTTGCCAAACGGCCCTACATCACGGTCGGGTTCACGGGCTTCGTTCTGCTGATTCCGCTGGCCGTGACTTCCACGGCCGGCTGGATTCGCCGCATGGGCGGCAAGCGCTGGCAGCGGCTGCACCGGCTGATTTACGTGACCGCCTGCGCCGGAGTGATTCACTATTACTGGCTGGTCAAATCGGATATCCGTCTGCCCGCGCTGTACGGCTTGCTCGTGGCCCTGCTGCTGGGCTTCCGACTGGGGGCCTGGAACCGGCAGAAACCGAAGCCGGCGCCGGCGCGTGGGTGATGGCTCTGAAAGGCCAAGATGGGCGTTTGCCCATCTTCTTCAGTTTTGATCCCATGAAATCAATAACTTAGAGTGGGCTCGATGGGCAAAATGCCCATATCGACCATTTGCCGCGGCTTTCTATGCCAGGTTCAGTATCCGCATCACCGAGCCGCTCTCGTCCTGAATCTTCTGCTGGAGCATCATCAGGGCGTAGATCAGTTGCTCGGGGCGCGGAGGGCAGCCGGGCACGAACACGTCGATGGGGATTATCTGATTCACGGGGATCAGCGCGTAGTTATTGAACACGCCCGTGGAGGTGGCGCACGCGCCCATCGAAATGGCCCACTTCGGCTCGGGCATCTGCTGGTAGAGATGGCGGATCACCGGGGCCATCTTGTTCGAGACCCGGCCGGCGATGATCATCAGGTCGGACTGCCGGGGAGAGCCACGGAATACCTCGGCGCCGAAGCGCGCAATATCGAATCGCGAGGCGCTCATCGACATCATCTCGATGGCGCAGCACGCCAGGCCGAACGTCATCGGCCAGATGGAGTTCTTGCGCGCCCAGCCCACCGCCTGATCGAGCTTGGTGAGGATAATGCCTTCCGAAGCGGCCCTGGCCGGGTTATCGACCGAGTAATCGTCCAGGCGCGCAAATAGCTCGGCGGGGCCGCTGGCGAAGGGCTTTTCCATTGGTCTTATTTTCGCACGGATGCCGCGGCTCCTGTAGAATCGAGGTTAGCGCCTCTTCATGCCCTCCAGTTCCTTCGACCAACTTCTCGACGAGGCCGCCTCCAGGCGTACCATCGATCCCGGTTTCTGGGATAACTGGGGCCACTACCACGTCACCACACCGGAAACCAAACGGTCCCTGCTGTGGGCCATGGGATATGAGTGCGATACGCCGGAATGTCTGGCGCGTTCTCTGGCCGCCGAGACGCGCCGCGAGTGGGAAAGGCTGGCCCCGCCGGTCGTGGTGACCGGTGAGTCGGACCGCGTCGAGCTGCCGATCGACATTCCGGTAGAGAGCCTGGGAGAGTGCGCCCGTTTCACCGTCCGGCAAGAGGATGGAGAAACCTCCGATTTCGGAGTCGATCTGCGAAACTCGCCGCAAACCGGTTCCGTGGCGATGGAAGGCGGAACGTGGGTGCGAAAACTGGCGTCTCTTCCCGTGCGCCTTCCGCTGGGCTACCACGAGATCGCCGTAGAGGTCGCGGGAACGCGCGCGGTAACCCGGTACATCGTGACGCCGGAGCGCGCTTTCACCGAGCCTCACCTGGGCAGGGGCGGGAAGGCCGCGGGCATCGCGGTCAGCCTGTATGGCTTGCGCTCCGGGCGCAACTGGGGCTGCGGCGATTTCCAGGATCTCGCTGAGTTGATTGACTGGGCGGCGGACGACCTGGACGTCAGCTTTATCGCCCTCAACCCTCTGCACGCTATACACAACCGCCGCCCGTTCAACGCCAGCCCGTATCTTCCCAATTCGTCGTTCTACCGGAGTTTCCTGTATCTCGATATCGAGGGCATGGAGGATTTCGAGCGCTGCCGGCGGGCGCGGGAGCTTCGCCGCTCTTCGGCGGTCGTGGCCGAGATCGAGGCGCTGCGCAGCGCGCCCTTCGTGGAGTACGAACGCGTCGCCGCCTTGAAGATGCGGTTCCTGAAACTTCTGTTCGCGTCCTTCCTGCGCGAATGGCGAACGGGTTCCGCGCGCGCCAGAGAGTTCGACGCATTCTGCGGCCGCGAAGGCGAACTGCTCGACCGCTTTGCCACGCACGGCGCGCTCGACGAGTATCTGCACCGGCGCGATGCCGGCCTGTGGCTGTGGACCCAATGGCCGGTCGAGTTCCAGGACCCGGAATCCTCGGCTACGCGCGAGTTCCGTCGCCGCCATTGGCGTGCGGTGATGCTGCGCAAATACATCCAGTGGCAGATCGACCTTCAGTTGCGGCGCGCGCAGCAACATGCGAAGGAGCGTGGACGCTCCATCGGTCTCTTCCACGACCTGGCCCTGGCCACGGACCGTTTCGGCGCCGATCTGTGGGGCCATCGCGAGTTCTACGTCTCGGGCGCGCGCGTGGGCTCGCCGCCCGACGATTTCTCGCCGCTGGGCCAGGACTGGGGCTTCCCGCCGCCCAACGCAGCGCGCCATCGCGAAGATGGCTATCGAATGTTCGCCGAGTCCATTCGAAAGAACTGCCGGCACGGCGGCGCATTGCGAATCGACCATGCCATGCGTCTGTTCCGCCTCTACTGGATTCCCGATGGATCCGACGCCGCGCACGGCGCCTACGTCCGCGAAAGGTGGGAGGAATTGGTTCGGGTACTGGCCCTCGAAAGCGTTCGGAATCGCGTGACGATTGTGGGAGAGGATCTGGGAACCGTGGAACCCGTGGTCCGCGAAAATCTGGCGCGCTTCGGCGTGCTCAGCTACCGCCTGTTCTACTTCGAAAGAAAAGCGGGCGGCGTCTTCAAGGGTCCGGACGAATACCCGCGACAGGCGATGGTGTCGTCCACTACCCACGACCTTCCTACGCTCGCCGGTTTCTGGGTGGGAGCCGATATTGCAGCGCGGCGCGCGGCGGGCACGATAGACGAGGAAGCCTGGCGGCGGCAAAGCGAAGCTCGCCTGGCGGACAAGCAGAAAATGCTGGATGCGCTGTTCGCGGCCGGTCTGATGCCCGCGGATCTCCCGCGCGCCGCGGCTGCGTATCCCGCGATGAGCGGCGAATTGCACAACGCAGTGGTCGGATTCCTGGCCCGCACTCCGTCGCAGTTGCTGGTCATCAATCAGGAAGACATCGCCAAAGAGACCGAGCAGCAGAACCTCCCCGGAACCACGTGGCAATACCCCAACTGGAGCCGGAAAATGCGCTACACGCTGGAGCAATTGCGCGCCGATCCGGAAGCCAGAGGCTACGCCGCCATGTTCCGGCATTGGCTGGAGACCAGCAGGCGCACCAATCGCGCCGAGTGATCCGACCCGTTTCCGTGCCGGGCCCAAGGGGCGCCCCGCAATGAGCGGTCGGCCGGAGACTGAATACCAGCCGACCGGCGCCGCCAGCGATGGGCCTTGCCGAACCGCCAACCGCTCCGCGAAGTCCGGCGCGGCGAAGCGGTTCTGCGCTATGGAGAGGTGATTGGCCGAGCGCGGGGACTACCGCCCCAATCCGGTCGTAGTCTGCGCCTCCAACCGCACCTCCCGGCTGTCGTCCAATCCGCTCGCCGAAACGCCGTAGAATTGCACGTTCGACAGCGCCCCCGCCGGGCCGCCCACATAGCCTAGCAGCAGGCGTCCGCCCGCCGGCACTGTTATTCCATCGAGCCATGCCGCGGCTACGACGCCCAACTGGCCATCCTGTACCAGCGAGGGTTCGAAGCCCGGAGCCGCCGTGAACCGTAACTGTGACTGCTGGTCCCCCAGCCCGAACGTCACCGCTATACGCGTCAGATCTTCCGTCGCCGACAGATACACCGGCGCTCGCTCGCTCCCGTCCGCCTGCCGCTCCACCGGGCCGATTATCAGTGCCCCTGCCGCCGAACCTCGGTTCGCCGGCGTTGTTCCGCCGCGCCGCGCCGTGTCCAACTCCGTCGTCCCCGCTGTCCCGCTCGATGAACACACGCCGCCCCGCGACGCCCGCACCGGCCGCGCCAAGTCCAGATTGTTCACCCGGAACAACTCCAGGATCAGATCCCGGATGTCCAGACTCCCGTCACCCCCTCGCGTCGTCCCCGCGTCCGCCGGATATAAATCCATTGCGTCGAACCGGTCCGAACATGCCGCCGGCCGGTATCCCGGTATGCTGTTCACCGCGAACAACTCCTGGATCAAATCCCGGATGTCCAGCGCGCTGTCGCCGAAGTTCGGCGCTACGTCCGATGTGTATGGGTACACATCCCCTACCTTGTACGTGATCGCCACCGTCAGCGTCGCGCTGGCTCCCGCCCCCACCGTCACCAGATTCGATAGGTATGTCGCGCTCGCCCCCGTGATCGCGACCGTGTATGTCTGCCCGGTCGTGGCGCCAGACGGAATCGTCCCCGTGATCACCCCCACCGCGTGAGTAGCGCTGATAGGCGTGCTCAACGAGGACCACACCACGCTGATCAGGTTCGTCGTTCCGTTCGTGCTCTTGAACGGAGTGTCCGTGATCGAATTGTCCGGCGTGAACCCCAGCGATCCAGCCAGCGCCGGTGCGCTCCCTACCGGCGTGATTTGCAGACCGAAGGTCAGCGCGTCCACGCTCACCCCGCTTCCCAGCGTCAGCGTGATCGGTACGCTGAACGCCGCTCCCGGAGCCGCCGACGCGGCCCCGACGGCGATGGAGCTCGCCGACGCCACCGACACCACCGTGGAGTCCGTCGCGCTGGCCGAGCCGATCGCGCCCCCGCCCGCTACGCTCACCTGATTCACCTGCGGCGACGCGGCGTTGGACGCTACGTTCACCGTTACCGTGATCGCCGGGTAGCTCGACCCCGCGGCCAGCACGTCGCTGCGAGTGCAAGTCGTCGCGCTGCTCGGGCACGTCCAGCCCGTGCCCGCCATCGAGACCAACGTCAGTCCGCTCGGCACGGTCTCCGTCATCGTAACCAGGGTCGCGGTCGTTGCCGCCACCGTACCGCCGACGGTGACGGTGTAGGTCGCGCCGTTCTGCCCATTCGTGAAGTTGCCGGTGTGCGTGCTCGCGATGCTCAACACCGGGACCACGTGGATCACCGTGGAATCCGTCGCGCTCGCCGTCGCCGATCCACCGCCCGACACGCTTACCTGGTTCCCCTGCGGCGAGCTGGCGTTGGCCGCCACGCTCACCGTCACCGTGATCGCCGGGTAGCTGGACCCCGCCGCCAGTGAGTCGCTGCGAGTACACGTCGTCCCGCTGCTCGGACACGTCCAACCCGTACCCGCCATCGAAACCAGCGTCAGTCCGCTCGGTACGGTTTCGGTGACCGTCACCGTCCCGCTAGTCGGCCCCGCGCTGGCTCCGTTGCTCACCGTCACCGTGTACGTGGCCCCGCTCTGTCCCTGCGTGAAGCTCCCCGTGTGCGCGCTGGCGACGCTCAATACGGGAACCGCAACTATGGTCGTCGAATCGCTGGCGCTCGCCGTCGCCGATCCGCCTCCCGATACGCTCGCCTGGTTCACCTGCGGTGACGCGGCGTTCGACGCCACGTTCACCGTCACGGTGATCGCCGGGTAGCTGGAACCAGCCGCCAGCACGTCGCTGCGAGTACACGTCGTCCCGCTGCTCGGACATGTCCAGCCCGTGCCGGCCATCGACGCCAGCGTCAGCCCGCTCGGCACGGTTTCAGTCACCGTCGCCGCGCCGCTGCTCGGGCTGGCCGCAGCCGCGTTGCTGACCGTCACCGTGTAGGTGGCCCCGCTCTGCCCCTGCGTGAAGCTCCCCGTGTGCACGCTCGTGATGCTCAGGTTCGGAGCGCCCGCTCCCAACTCGTAGCGAAGCAGCACCACGTCGTTCTGTCCCACCTGATTGCCCGCGCCGGTCGCGTAGCTCTTCGAGGCGCCGATCACGTACAGGTCTGCCCCGTCGGTGGCCGCCGCATACGCCACGTCGTCCTGTGCCCCGCCCCACAGAGTCGTCGAAAGCGTGTTGCCCGTCGCAGGGTCGATCTCCAAAGTCGCAACGTCCATCCCGCCGGCGCCCGCGCTGGTGGTCGAGCCCACCACGAACAGCCGGCTGCCGATCCCTACTCCTCCGTACAATACGTCGTTCCCCGGACCCGCCGAGGTCTTGCTCCACAGCCGGTTGCCCGTTTCAGTCGTACTTCTCGATCAGAAACCGGGAATTGCTCCCCACCGTCACGTACCCAATCGCGTATACCGCCCCGTTCAGAGCCACCACGCCATTGAAATATCCACCCTGATTGTCCGTCGGCCGCTGCTTCCACAGCCGGTTCAGGCTGGTGTCGTACTTCATCAGAACCGGGCGCAGCACGCCGTCTTCGCCGCTGAGATTGCTCCCTCCCGCAACATACAGGTTGCCGTTCAGAAGCCCCAGCCCGCGCGAACTGCTCCCTCCGTAGCAGGAATAACCGCTGAAGTTTGTGCCCGGCTCTCCCACCGTACCTTGCACCGCGCCGGAAGCGGCGAACTTCGACAGCAGGAACGTGTTATTGCCGAACCCGCAGGTCTCTCCAGCCCCCGCCGCATACACGTACGACGATGCGTTCAGCACGGCGGAATAGTTTTCGCCTCCGGAGTACGGGAAGATGTTTGCGCTTTGGCAGCCCAACAGCGCCCCGGTCGTCGCATCGTAGCGGGCCAGCAGCGTCTTGCCTTCCACGTCGCCTACAGTGTCGACAGCCCCGCAGGCGGGAGGAACGGCGGACCCCACGCCGTAGACGACGTTCCCGGAGACGCCCAAGCCGCCGATCCACGCGTTTCCAAGCGACGAACTGGCATTCGGCAACCCGGGCGGAATCGGGTAGCGAAGCAGTTGGCCGCCGTCGGTACCGGCGTACACCGTGCTATTGGCGATGAAGATCGACACCCCAGCCTGGTCTCCCGCCCCGCCGAAGAAACTGGCGCCGGCCAGAGTCACCGAACCGGGAAGCAACTGGATCACCGTCGAATCCGTCGCGCTGGCCGCCGCCGATCCGCCGCCCGATACCGATACGCTATTCACCTGCGGCGATGCGGCGTTCGACGCTACGTTCACCGTCACCGTGATGGCCGCGTAGCTCGCGCCCGCCGCCAGTGAGTCGCTGCGAGTACACGTTGTCCCGCCGCTCGGACAGGTCCACCCCGTCCCGCTCATCGAGACCAGCGTCAACCCGCTCGGAACGGTTTCCGTTACCGTTACCGTCCCACTGGTCGCGCCGGCCGCAGCCGCGTTGCTGACCGTTACGGAATACGTCGCGCTGTTCTGCCCTTGCGTGAAGCTCCCCGTGTGCGTGCTCGCGATGCTTAACACCGGAACCGCATTGATCACCAAGGCGAACGACTGGGTAGCGACCGCGGAAGTCCGATCCGCTACTTGAACGGTGAAGACGTAGGCGCCTGCGACAGTAGGAGTGCCTGTGAGCACGCCCGCGCTGGAGAGTACAAGTCCGGGCGGGACCGTGCCAGCGACGACCGACCAGGTGTACGAAGGAGTCCCCCCGGTTGCCGCCAGCGTCTGGGAGTAAGACGTGCCAATAATTCCAGACGGCAGGGGAGAAGACGTCGTAATCGTCGGCGCCGAGACGGTCGCATCGTATTCCCAGAGCCCGCCGTTAGTTCCTGCAATGATGCGACTCGCGTCGGGCGAGACCGCGATGGCGCCGGTCGAGAGGTAAGCCAATCCAGCATTCATCGGCGTCCACGTCGCGGCTTGATTCGTGGACTGGAACACTCCGTGATCGGTCGTCAAGTACAGCGTGGAAGTGGCAGTGTTGTAAACTATGCGTCGCGCGACGGCGCCGCCTAGGCCGCTATTGAACGTACCAGGAATCCTGGTCACGCCCGTGACCGTGGAACCGCTATAGGACACGCTGAACTTATAGACGCCTTGCGTACTCTCCGAAAGCAGTTGCCCCACGGCGTAAAGGATGGTGGGATTGTTCTGGTCGAGCGCCAACTCCACCAACCCCCCTCCGCCGATAGCTGCGCTCTGCTGCCATCCGCCGTTGCCCCCCGAGTTTGACCACATGATGTAGGTGGTGTCGATCGCGGCTCCTGTGTACTGTTCCGCGCCGGCAAGTACCACATTGGAGTATGCCGGATGGAAAGCATAGTCGTGCGGGTAAATGTATATAGACTGGGGAATACTCCACGACGCGCCGGCGCTGCCCGAGAACAGGAACCCCCCTTGCCAGTCTGCGATCGACGCGTACACATTGTTGGGGTTGAGCGGGTTGAAGCGGATCCACCCAGGGCCGTATGAGGCAGCAGAGGAGAATGAGACGCCTCCGTTCGTGCTCCGCCAGATGTTCGAGCCTGACGACAACAGCACTTGATCGGGGTCGGAGGGATGCACGCCAACTCCCTGTAAGTACTGGCTCTGGAAACCCGCAGCCGTGTCCACCACCGCCCAGGTCAAGCCGCCGTCGCCGGACTTAAGCAGGCCGGCTGTCTGTGCCGCGGCATAAAGAATTGACGGACTCGCCGGACATAAAGCGATATCCGTGATCGAAGCGGCGGCAAAGCCGCTGACGCTCTGACCCCACGTCACGCCGCCGTCCATAGACAAATACGGTCCCCAGAAGCTGGAACCGGCGTAGAACTGGGAAGCGTTGGCGGGGTTGATCGCCACTGAGCTCAACGCGGGTTGGCCGGGAGGCGCAAGAACAAGCGTCCAGACGCCTCCGCCGCTGGTCATGTAGAGTCCCTGACTGGTAGCTACGTAGGCCACATTTGGGTTCGTGGGACTAATCGCGATCCCACCCCCGTCCTCAGTCCCGGCCGGCTGACCGGCATTGGACCACGTCGCCCCGTAATCGGTGCTCTTTAGGACATTTCCGTATGACGTGTACGCAGCATCGTTCCTGGCCCAGAGCACATTTGGGGTCGAAGGCGCAATGGCTAACTGGAAAATCCAGTAAGTACCCCCTCCACCGATTAAATTCCAGGTATTGGCGCCATCGTCGGACCGAAACAACTGGCCGCGCCACGTATTTGTATAGACCCGTAATGGATTGGTCGGATCGACGGCCATTACGGTTAAGTACGAGGGTCCGCTCGATCCGCCGGATAGCCCAGACGAGGATTGGGCCCAAGTAGCGCCCCCATCCGTGGACCGATAGGCATACGACCCGCCTGTCAACGCATAAACATAGTTTGGGTTGCTGCGAGCGACGGCGATCGCACCGATCTGGGTTCCAGTGGGAATCGTCATCAGCAAGCTCCAATGCAATCCGCCATTTACCGTCTTGTATATGGCTAGCGTGGTGCCGACATATAGCGTGCCAGCGTTGACCGGATCCGCCGTGACTGTCTGGACAGCGAGCACGGGCAGGTCGCCGGTCGCGGACGTCCAGGTCTGTCCGCTATCCGTAGACTTGAAGATCCCGCTGTTCGAAGTGGCGTACACGACCCCGGTAGGGTCCACCACGACTTGATTGACTGCACCGCCAGATACCGGCATCACCGGACGCCAACCGGACCCGGCTGCAGAGCCGTGGAACACGGCTGCGAGGATAATCACCCAAGCAGCGGCGCGCCCATTCAACTTTGTGCCCCGCGCCCAGCGACGGCGTGACGCTCTCGCACACGTGCGCGTTTGGTTTGAGGTCGGCGCCGACTGCAAATGTGGACGATGCGACATGGTGACTCGATTCCCGTCAAATTCGGCATGGCAAGACATGTTGACTCCTAACGTACAGAAATGAGAATAGTCGGGATTTCAACGTTAGAATACCCAAGCTGTCATGGGCGAGTATACACCTAATTTCACCTATTGATATCCTTTTAATCGCTCTCTCCCGCTAAAGGGCGCCTCAGGCGGCGCGCCGGCGGGAATTAGGGTCTCCCGGACATGCGAAAGCCCGCTATCTTCCGCCGACGAGCGCTAGCCTGAGTTTTCGCGTCAACGAAAACGGGACAACGAAAACGGGACGGACGCATTTATTCGCGTCGAACTGGATCATGTGGCGGGCGCCTGCGCCTTCCATGCAGGAGCCGGATTCAATGGGCGGAGCTCCGTGCATACTTCGCGCCTGGCCGAAGCGGGCGGCAACCCGCCGGTCGTGATTTTCTTCGTGGATCTCCAAGAGCACGTAAATCGCGTTTTGCCCAAGCTAATTGAAATGGCCCCGCAGAGGCTCATCGTGCGCGAGAATGTAGTGATCGAGCAAGGCAGTTTGGATTAGACGGCCGCGTGGGCTTATCATCGCTTTTCGAGGAGCGCTTTTGGACAAACGCGAAATACGAATCATTTTCTTGATTTTCCAACAGCCGGGCAAGCTGATTCGGCATGCGCGCAAGACGGTGTTGCGGCTGGCGCGGACGTGGAACCGGTTCTCCAACTGGAAACACGCAATGGAAGTGCCGGCATTGCCGGCGCCGGCGTAGGAAAAGGCAACGGAAAGGAGGCTTACGGACGGATTATAGAAGGCGATTCCAGCGGAGGCGTATCGCGAATTAAGCGGATTCACAAAGCGAGCCCCGATCTGGGCGTTCCTGTCGGTCTGACATAGCTGACGGGATCGGCTCGAACACGAATTCACTCATGTCGCACTCGCAGAAGCGCTTGAGTCCTCTTTCGTTCAAGGCCTACGGACGGATTACGGCCCAGCCCCCAGACGGGCGGCAGTTTTGGCCGGTGTAGACTTGGTAGTGATTCAGTGACCACGCAATGCTAGTTGGCATCGATCAAGGCGCAAGCGCGGAAGGCGCACTGATTCTGCTGCATCCGGCGGATACCGTGGCCGTGGCGCGCGTGGCCATCGCGCCGGGGGTGGAAGTTCGTGCCGGCGACTGTGTCGTCCGGGCGCTCGATCCCATCGGACCGGGACACAAGATCGCGCTACGTGACATTCGGCAAGGCGAAGCGGTTCTGCGCTATGGCGAAGTCATTGGCCGCGCGCGGGAAGACATTGCCGCGGGGCGGCACGTACACACGCACAACCTGAGCTTCGAGGCGCCGAAGCTGGAGTACGAGTTCCCCACGGAGGAAAAGAGGGCCCGCGAGCCGCTCCCAAACGCTCCGACTTTCATGGGCTATCCGCGCGAGGATGGCCGCGCCGGCGTGCGGAATTACATCGCCGTCATCGCCGCCAGCAACTGCGCGGCGCACGCAGCCGAACGGACTGCGCGGAGTTATGAAGACGCGGCGATGCCCGGCGGCGTGGATGGCGTAGTGGCCTTCCCGCATGGCGATGGCTGCGGCCACGCGCCCGGCGCCGATGTGGAGTTGCTCCGGCGCACGCTGGGCGGCGTTCTGGCGCATCCCAATGTCTCGGCGGCGGTGATGCTCGGGCTGGGCTGCGAGGACAATCAGATTGCGTACTTCATGGACCGCTTTCCCGCCGGGCGGCTGGCCGGCCTGACCCTGCAAACAAGCGGCGGCACGCGCGGAGCCGTGGACGCCGCGCGGCGCGAGATCGCGCGATTCATCGAGCGTGCGGCGGCGGAGAAGCGAACGGAGATTCCGGCGTCGAAGATCGTGCTCGGCCTCAATTGCGGCGGCTCGGATTCGTTTTCGGGAATCACGGCTAATCCAGCGCTGGGGCGATGCTGCGACCTGCTGGCCGCATATGGCGGAACCGCGGCGCTGGCGGAGACGCCGGAGATTTTCGGCGCGGAACACCTGCTGGTCAAGCGCTCGCGCAACCGTGCGGTGGCCGAGAAACTGCTGGCCATGATTCGGAGCTACGGCGAGTATTTCAAGCGCTTCGGAGCGAGCTTCGATGACAATCCGTCGCCCGGCAACAAAGCGGCCGGATTGAGCAACATTCTCGAGAAATCGCTCGGCGCCGTGACCAAGGGCGGTTCGTCGCCGCTTATGGATGTTTACGACTACGCGGAGCCCATCCGCTCGCCCGGCCTGGTGTTCATGAACACTCCGGGCTACGACCCGGTTTCGCTGGCCGGCCTTGCGGCGGGCGGCTGCAACGTGATCGCGTTTACCACCGGCCGCGGCAGCGCCATTGGGTTTCCGACTATTCCCGTCGTCAAGATCGCCAGCAACAGCGACCTGTGGCGGCGCATGATGGAGAACATGGACCTGAACGCAGGAGGCATCGCCGACGGCGAAAAAGACTTGGACCAGATGGGGCGCGAGATCTTGGATTGCGTCCTTGAGACCGCGTCGGGCAAGCGCACGGTCGCGGAGCGACTGGGCCATCGCGAGTTCGTGCCCTGGCGGATTGGCCCGATCGTGTGAGGGGGGAGGCAGAAGGCAGAAGGCTGAAGACTGAAGACTGAAGACCGAAGACTGAAGACCGAAGACCGAAGAAAGGCGCCGTTCTTGGCGATCAATTGATTGGATCGCGTTGCAATGAAACCGACGGAGTTAGAGGAGCTGATTCGACGAAGGACCGCGGAAAGCGGGCCGCCGGCGCTGGATATCGGCTGCGGCACGACGCGCGCCGAGCCGGGGGCGATCGGCGTCGACTGGAGCGAGGAATCCGGCGCCGAGGTCATTTGTGACTTGGACCGCTACCCGTGGCCGCTGCCGGACAACGCCTTCGGCCGGGTCCACATGTCGCACATCATCGAGCACGTGGAAGATCCCATGCGCGCCATGAAGGAAGTCCATCGGGTCGCGCGCGGCGGCGCGAGCGTGTTCGTCACGACCCCTCATTTCAGCTCCCACAATTCGTACACCGATCCCACTCATCGCCGGCACCTGTCGGCCGCCAGCTTCGAGTACTTCACGGATAAGAAATTCGCCACATTCGCCGGCGCGGGTTGCGGATTTGAAATCGTGGACGTGAAACTGACATTCGGCGGCAACCTCGTGTTGGACGGGCTTGGCCGGTGGATCGCGAATCGGTCGCTGCGCTGGTATGAGCGCCATTGCGCGTGGATCTTTCCGGCGCTCGATATCCGCGCGCATTTGAAAGTGGTGAAATGACGGCCGGGCGGCGCAAATGCGGGCGTTCGGGAACCTGGGCTTACTCGGGTTAAACTGAAGGTTTCTCATCGCCCCATGCCTGTCTCGGATCTCGCCGCGCGGCTCGCCGGAGTATTTGCGCCCATATCCACGCCCTTCGACAACAGTGAAGAGGTCGATTACTCAGCCCTCGCGTTCAACATGGAGTTCTACGCCGCCTCCGGCCTGCGTGGTTATTTGGCGCTCGGCTCGAACGGCGAGAATCGCAGCCTCACGGAAGAAGAGAAGCTGCGGGTGCTTGGTGAGATCGTCCGCCGCAAGTCTCCCACGCAGGTGGTGATGGCCGGCGCCACGTACGACGCTCAACGCGATACGGAGCGCTTTCTCGCCCAAGCCGCCGATATTGGGGCGGATTTCGGGCTGGTGCTTTCCCCGGGCTACTTCCGGAAACAGATGACGGAGGATGTTCTCTTCCGCTACTTCACGACGGTTGCCGATCAGTCCCGCTTGCCGATTCTGCTTTACAATGCGCCCGGTTTTTGCGGCGTAACCCTCACGCCGGCGCTGGCGGCGCGGCTGGCTGCGCATCCGAACATCGTGGGGATGAAAGACAGCGCGTCCAGTGGGATCGAAAACTTCCTCGATTTCCAAAGCGATTCGTTCCACGTGCTGGCGGGTTCCGCGAATTTCCTTTTCCCCGCGATGCTGAGAGGATCGCCGGGCGGCACGGTCTCGCTGGCCAATTCGTTCCCTGCGCTGGCCCTGGAGTTGTTCGCTCGCGGAGCGGCGCACGACGAGCGGCGCGGGCCGGCATTGCAGGAGCGGGTCACTCGCATCAATCACTCGATCGCCGGCGGATACGGCCCATCGGGAGTCAAGGCGGCTATGAATCTGGCGGGGCTGCGGGGCGGCATCCCGCGCCGTCCGCTGCAGCCGCTGACGCCTGAGCAGGTGGACAAGCTCGCCGCGGAGCTGCGGAGCGAGGGTCTGATCCCATGACGCGAGACATCCTGGCGGTGGATGTCGGCACCACCGCGCTGAAGCTCTCGGTGTTCAGCTCCGGTCTGGAGAAGCTCTCGGAGGCCACTCGGCGTTACGACGTTCGCGTGGGCGGCGGCGGCGAAGCCGATATCGAGCCCGAGATCTGGTGGCAGGCGCTGGCGGATTGCTGCGCGGAAGTGGGCGCGCATCTGAAGCGCGTCGGCGTGGTGACGTGGTCGGTGACTACGCCGGGCCTGACCCCCATGGATGAGGACGGCCGCGCGCTGGCCCCGGCCATGCTGTTCTTCGACGGCCGCTCGCACGCGCAAGCGCGAGCCATCCGCGCCGCCGTGGGCGAAGATTACTTTCTCCGCGAGGCGTGCAATCTGCCGGTTTCCGGCGGGTCGTCGCTATGCTCCATCCTTTGGCTTCGCGACGAGCGGCCGGAGGTATTCCGCCGTGTAGCCAAGTTTGGCCACACGAACACCTACATGGTGAAGCGCGCCACGGGCAACTGGGCGATGGATCCGTCAACCGTCTCGATCACCGGGATGTACAACACGGCGCGCAACGATCTGACGTATAACTCCACCGTGCTCGAAAAGGCCGGGCTATCCGAATCGCAACTGCCGCCGTTGATGCAGTCCTTCGATTCGGCCGGGCCGATTACGGCCAAGGCCGCGGAGGAACTCGGCTTGCCGCGCGATTGCGTCGTCCTGTGCGGCGGTAACGACGCGGTGCTCGGCGGATTCTCCTGCGGCGTCAACGAACCCGGCGAGATCGGAACGGTGTGTGGAACTTGCGAGATCACCTACGCCGCCGTGGACCGTCCCGTGGCCTCCCGGACGTTCAATTTGCGTTGCCACGCGCTGCCCGGACGGTGGATGACATTTTTCATCCTCAATACCGGCGGCAAGGCGCTGGAGTGGTTCCAGAAGACGTTTTGCCCCGAGATGCCGGCCGGCGATTTCTACGAGAAGTACGTCCCCGCCGTTCTCAAGGCCTTTTTCGACGATCCCGCCCGCGACGCCCGCGAGCGCGATCTGCCGGAGTACATTCCATATCTCGGCGGGTCGCGCTACTCGCTGGAGCGCTTGAAAGCGAGTTTCAACGGAGTCAGCCTGGAGACTACGCGTGACGATTTTCTTCTGAGCGTACTGCGTGGAAATGCGCTCTATACCCGCGGGCATCTGGAGGAACTGGCCGGGTTGACAAAGCTGGGAGGGCGCATTGTCACCACCGGCGGCGGCGCGAGCATCCCGGGCTACCTCGATGCGCGGCGCAGGTGGGGCGGGGAATACGATTACGAGTACCGCGAGCAAAGCGCGGAGTTGGGCGCCGCAATGCTGGCGCAGCTTTATTACACCAAGACAGAAGGCCGCCTAGCCGCGGTTCGATAGGAGTTTCCAAATGGCCGAAAGCGTTGTCGAACGGTTGGTCAGTACGAATCCCGATATGGAAGTGTGGTGGGATAGCTCTCCCCTGGTTTTTGAGCCGTGGGTCGCCAAGCTGGTTGGTGCGGCGCCGGACTCGAGGAAGGCGGAACTGGAAGCGCAGCTCAGGCGCCTTTTCAACGCCCAAGATCCGGCCAAGAGCGTATTCCGCGGCTGCACCACCAACCCGCCGCTCTCGCTCGAAGCCGTCAAGGCGAACCCGGAATACTGGAACGGCCAGATTGACGCGATCGTCGCCGCCAGCCCCGGCATCACGGCCAGAGAGCTGTTTTGGAAGACGTACAAGATGGTGGTTCAGAAGGGCGCCGAGGCCTTTCTGCCGATGAACGAGGCATCCAAAGGCCGCTTTGGGTGGGTCTCCGGCCAGTTGGATCCGCGCCTGATCACCGAAAAGGAGGCCATGTACGCCCAGGCCGACGAACTGGCGGCGCTCAGCCCGAACGTGATGGTCAAAGTGCCGGCCAGCACGGAAGGCGTCGAACGTGGTGCGCTATTTGACATCGAGGGCCATCTCCACCAACGTCACCACCTGCTTTACCGTGTCGCAGGTGATGGCTGTCGCGAGGGCGGCGCAAGAGGGCCTGGAGATCGCCAGGAAGAACAAGGTCAATATCTCGAAGTGGCGCGCCGTCATCACCCACATGATGGGCCGCCTCAGCGAGCGCAAGAACCTGATGGACCAGGCCGAGTATTACGGCATCAGGATTTCCGACGCCGAGCGCAAGTGGTTCGGCATCGGCGCGTTCAAGCGCTGCGTCCAACTGCTGCGCGAAGGCGGCTACCCCAGCAAGATGCTGCTTTGCTCGGTGCGGCCCGGCCCGCTGGTGAACGGCAAGATGCGCTTCTGGGATATCGAGGAATTCGCGGGAGGCGATATTGTCTACACGCTGCCTCCCTACGCGCTGGAGCCGCTGTTCGCGATTGGCGACGACATTCAGTTCGACGCTAACGCTATCGACAAACCGGTTCCGCGGGGCGCGATCGATAAAATCATGAAGACGCCCTACGGCGTTCAGGGCTATGAGCCGCACGGGCTGTCGCTCGATCAGTTCAATACGCACCCGGCCACCATTTACACCGCGAACGAGTTTTCCAAAGCCGCGAACGGCCTGGAGGATTACTGCGCCAGTCGCCTGGCGCCGAAGGCTCAGCCGGCGGTCGCGTAAGTTGCCTGGCGGCCGCTCGCGAGCGGCCGCCACCATCCGGGCGGTTCCGCGCGCTCGCCTCGCGAGCCATCCACCCTCGTCTGTTGGAGCCACCGGGGCCCTCCATGTCGGCGGCGCCAACGCCAGCCGGATGGGGTTGGCTTCGAAAAATAAGATAATCGGAGTTGAAATATGCCCCATACTGCGGCATGATCTCAGAATAGGCGCATGTACATCTTCGGCCGGGACACAACCAGGAAGCATGGCTCCCTGGCTGCCGTCTGCCGCGAGATTCTAGGCAGTCCGGATCCCAATGATCGAGGATTCACCTGGAACCTGATCTACGAACAGCGGGTCCCGGAGAACTGGGGCGAACTCTGGTATCGGAAATACAAGGAACCGGCATCGCCCGAGGCTCTCCGCGACAGCCTTACCTCCTACGCCAACCGGATGCGGACGGATCCGGTGGACGCCTACGCCGACATCGAATGTGAAGCGATGAACTTCGTCCGCCCAGGCCTTCCGGGAAGCCCCGGCCTCAGTGACTCCCTCGCGCATGTGATGGACCTATGGTCGCCTGGAGCACGGCGGATCTGGCTCCACGGACACAGGCAGGAGATTGGGCCGCTGACGGGGATTTCCGGCATTGACGTGGATGCGCCCAGTCCGCCGGCGGGGCTGGTTTCGGTTCTCAGTCGGGCGCCGTGGAGCCACAAAGGGAACTCATGACGGCGTTTTTCGACGCGCAGAAGGAGTTTCTCGAGGCGGCCGAGGCCAACCGGCGGCGCGGCGTCAAAACTGCGGCCCTGGGCTGCTGCTGGGTCGCGCTTTGGGATCCCTGGCGCTCGCTTGTTTCCGATTCCGCCGACGATTGGTGCGAGGCGGTGGGGCTTGCCAAGAAGCCGTCCCAGACGCCAGCGTGGATGGCGGTGTTGAAATACACGGTGCGTTCCGCCCGCCGGTTGATCCGCCCCACCCAATTGGAAGCCGGTTGGTACGGCCGCCATTTCCCGACGCCAGGCGAGTGCGCGCTGGAAACGGGCGGCCGGGTGGTAGATGGCCGGGAAGCGGTGTTTTCCACCGCAGGGAGGCGGGCGCTCCGGGAGTACCTTCACGCCCCCATCCCCCTTGACGTCAGCTATTGGCTCGATGCCCGCTTCCCCGTCCGCCGGACTACGCGCGTTCTCGGCGATCCCTCTGATTTGGAAAGGGATCGCTCCGGGCATTGGAGCGCCTTGCGGGAGGAGTTCCCCGGCATGAAAGCCTGGATGCCAGTGCCGAATTTTTGAATTATATTGCTTGCAATATACTGATGGAAGTCGATAAGATGAATGAAGTGAACCCGACGATCCGGCTCTGGGATTACTGTTCCGAGGCGGGGAGGAATGAGATCGAGGCTTGGGCGCGCAGTGTAAGGCTTGGCGTCAGGGAACGCGCGCAACTCAACCAGAAAATGGACATGTTGGAACGCGTAGGGTTTGAGGTGGCGTGCCACATGGAGTTTCTGGCGGGTACAAGCGGGGATTTTAATCACATTTACAAGCTCGTGGTGAAGTCGCAGCGGATGCTCAGGCCCATGCTGTGCCGGGGCCCGCTAGACACGCGGGGTGAGGCAACCGTGCTGTGCGGAGCCATCGAAAAGGACTTCAAGCTCGACCCTCCCACGGCGGCCGGGCAGGCCGAGAAGCGCCGGCAGCGGATTCTAGATCTCCCCGCCGGTCAAAAAGGAAGGGCGCCGCATGAGCGGTTTTGAAGAGAAGCTCGCAAAGGACCTCAGCCAGGGCCAGGAGTACCGGGAAGCGTACGCCGAGGCGTTTGCCAACGAGTATCTGGCGTCGCAGATCCAGGTTCTCCGCAAGCAGCGCGGCTGGACGCAAGCGCAACTGGGGGAGCGGATCGGGAGCAACCAGGGCCGGGTGTCGGTCTACGAGGACGAGGAGTACGGCAAGTGGAGCCTGGACACGCTGAGGAAGATCGCCGCGGCGTTGGGGCTTTGGGTCAAGATCGGATTTGAGTCTTACGGGACGCTGGTTCACGAAGCCGCCCATTTTCACCCGGATAGACTCTCGCGGGCGGATTTCGACGGCGACAGCGACATACGCCGGTGGCTGGAGCTCGATGCCGCTCCCAGCCCCGAAGAGGAGACGCGCCGGAGGGTGGCGCATTGGGCGCGGGAGACGGCGCCGCCGGTCCGTCCTGGCGCGCTGGCTTCAAGGCCTGGGCCTTCCCGGATTCGACGCGCGCGAGCACACGCCGGTTCAGCGTCTCTTGCAGACGATTCCGGAAGGCGATACGGAGACCTGGGATGCGCTCTCGCGCCAGACAGCGGTGTTGCTGGCCGCCGATGAAAGCGAGGTGGCCCCGCTGGTCGCGGACCTGGCGGTTTTTCGAGAGGGGCTTTTTGGGGTTGGGAGGGCGATGGGCCCCCGCGCGGAATTGCAGGAAGGGTTGGATTTGGCGTACCAGCACGCCTACCACCGCTGGGAGCAGGATGGCGCATCCGGCCTGGGCAGCTCCGGAGACGGGGCTCTGCTGGAGGCCATGATTCAGAATCAGAAAGATGCGAGGTGGGAACCGATCTGGTTCCGGTACTTGAGCGGAGGCGTGCACCCCGGAGACTACAGTAGGGGCGGGCACGAATTCCTTCCGGGAAAATGTGTGACAGGCATCCGTGGTTTGCTGGAGCTTCGCGACGATGATTCCAAGTACTGGATCAGGCTCGCGGCCGGAGTCCGCGACATCGAGCGGCGATTCCAACTGACAGGCCAGGCGCGAATCGAGAGCGATCTGAACGTCATAGAGGAGTTGGCGAGAGCCGTGGGTGTGGTGTTCGATTACTGGGCCGAACCCAGCGCGGCGCTGCGTCTCATGGACGGATCGATCGAACTCATGTGGGCTGGAAACGGTACCTGGGCCATGTACGCGCAAGCGGCGTGGGCCTACGAGCTCTGCACGCGGGAATGGCACGGCGCTCTCCGGCTCGATGATGTCGTGTCGCGAAAGACCTTCCACGACACGTTCGCCAGCGGGCTGAGGCTCTACGCGGACTGGCAGTGGGCTCGTTACAGGTCGAAGTTTCCGGAGGAGTCCCTGCCTCCCAGGGAGAAGCAAAGGCTACAGGTGCTCCAGCGATGTAGCGAAGACGCGAGCCGCGCTGTTATCGAGCTTCAAGCAGCCGCTTGACGCGATCCGCCAAAGTCGCATAGCCCTCGCTCTTGTTGATGATCGGGAACATCTCGTTCGGCTTCAGGGGGATCTTCGCCTTGTCCAGCGCGGTGAAAATCAGGCACCTGACCCCTCGTGACGCAAGCTCACGGCAACAGCGAAGTCCTGCCGTGTAGAACCCCTCCTCGATGATGTGCGGGGGCGGCTCCTCCATGTCCGGCGACGGGTCGGTCCATCGCAGCATCATGTTGACGACCGCCAGCTTGTAAGGTAGTTCGGCAATTCCCTCATGAGCCGGTGAAAGCTGAGTTCGGTGGGATAGCTCGTCGACCCCGACGCCGAGCGGCCTGAGGCAACGCTCAATTTCATCGGTCTGATACCTGTCATCCTCGATAATCAGGATTCTGTTCGTCATGGGAGTATCCCCGGAAATAGATGCGAAATTCATTCCAGCCGTCTGGTGCGGTGGGCCTGATTTCAAGGCGCCCGTCCATCGAGCGCATCATCTCGCCCACCGCCCCAATCCCACCCCGGGCCCCTTCCGGTGAAGTCAGTTGCGCCTTGGCGCCGCGATACCCGCGTTCCTTCAGGTGCGGGGCTTCACTGGAACTTATCGGCAGGCCCCGATTACGGAATGAAAAGTAAACCTTGCGCCCGTAGAGCGCCGTGGCGGCCCGCACCTCTATGGAAGTGTCGTCGTACGAGTACTTTACGGCGTTATCGAGCAGGTTGTCCACCGCCAGCTCGATGAGATCGGGATCGCCTGTAAGGGTTGGGAGGGGCAACGGATAATCAAAACAAACGTTGAAGGATATCTTCCTGTCGAGCGCGCCCTTGCTGTACAAGTAGCTGGACGTGCTCGAGATCTTCCGGAGAATCGCCTCCGGCCTGACCGGCAGCAACTTGGCCGTCACCGGTTTGCCCTGTGGGAGGCTGACAAAGAAGCCCAGGTTGTTGGCCACGGTGCCGGCGCGCTTCGTGGACTCATTGAGGGCGCTGAAGCAGCGTTCCCATTCGGGGCTCGCGCTGTCAAAGCGCCCAAGCTGATCGAGCGAATTCCGCGCGATTACAATTGGCGTGCGCAACTGGTGCTGGAAGTCGAGAAAGAGCTGGGCTCGTTGCTTGGCCGAGCGTT
>CAWAOP010000064.1:0-54270 GCA_963783505.1 Terriglobia bacterium
TTTTGGGGACCAGCACAAAGCGCTCGATTGCGATTCGCGCGCTCTTGTCCTTTCGTGGAGCATACCGGTGAAACTTCACAGTGAATTGATTGAAACGGCGAACTGAGGAAAAGGGGCCGACGTGAAAACTCAGGGTTTCCTCGACGGGTGCGGCGTGATTCTGCGCGACGGATTGAACTGGAACGTCTCCCAGGCTCTGTTCACGCACTCCGCGCGGCCCGCCGTCAATCAGTATCAGTTCCAGGAAGACGGTTCCGGGATATGAATCCGCGTTTCGGATCGCTACACGAATCTCGCTACAGCAACTAACGTCGATGTACTGCTCCAGCTTCTGCCGGGCTTCCATCACTAGGGGCTCATGATCGGTGGTCTGAAACGTCAGAGCCGCCGGGCTGGCCCTCTGGAAGTACGACCCCGCGGGAGGCCGCGAATCGGGCAGACGATACATCCAATGCTCTCCGCCGAACGGAATGCTCAGAGGATTCCGTGAGCCAGCGAACGAAGCGCCTGCGGCCGGAAGCGGAGCGATCAGCAGAGGGACCGGGCTGACTTCAGGCCACAGGATCACTCCAGGGAAGTCTCCGCCGAGAGTCACCCCGGCATCGACCTGTTTCTCGCGTTCCGGAGCGGCGGCGCTCTTCGCGCTGTCCTGATACAGCAGTTCGTGCATAACCGCGCGAGCGCTGTCGAGCGCGCCGGGATCGCGGTCCCGGCCGTTCGGATGAGCCCAGCCTCCCGCTCCGCCCGCCCCCCGGACCCACTCCACCACCACTCCGCCGGTCGTCAGCATGGCCGCCAGAAGAATAGTGGCCGCAACGTCCGTCGCCGCCTTTCGGCGGGAACGGGGCCGCACCGGATGCCATAGCCCGGTGGAGAGTGTCAGTAAGGTAACATTAGCGGCGCTCATTGCCAGGAACGCGGCCGATACCAACGGGTGGCCCAGAGCGGCGGCGCAGCATCCGGCCTGCAGCGTCAAGGCGGTTGCCACCGACGGCGCCAGCGCACGCCATAAGGGAGATTCCGAAGGAAGCGCGTTGCCAAGAGCCGCGGCGGACCTCGGAGGCGGAAATGACATTGCGACCGCTCCCTCTTTGGGGGCCTGGGTCCACTGCGAGTAAAACAGTCGCGTGGCGTTCACCACCAGGACCAAGGCCGCCAGAGCCGCGCACGGAGAGGATCGGGCGAGCAAAAGTGCGGCAGGCGCAAACCATATCGCGACCGCGGCGGCCTTCGGCGCGTCTCGGTCCAAGCCCTCGGCCTCGAGGCGAGGAATAATCGCGTATAGTCCCATGGCGATGCCGGCGCTCCAAAGCCACGCCAGGCAGGCGTACGCTAGGGACACTAGGAAGAACCACGCAAGAGGAATCGAAAAGCCGAGAGTACCCTTGGACGCGTACCACAGAACGGCTCCTGTGATCGCCAGGGAAGCCAGTTCCGCCGCCACCGATAGGCGCTTCCGTGCCGGTTCGAAGCCGGCTTCGGAAGGACCGTCAAGTTGTCCTTCGACTGTCACAACTCCGAGAGGGACTGTTCGACGAACCCGTAGCTGGCGGCTGCTTTCCAGATCAATTCTCCGATGGTTTTTCCTCGATGTGATCGATGATCAGCACGGGTACCGGCCGTTTCTCGAATTTCAGCTTCAACCCGATTTGCTTTTCAATCGCCTCGGGAAAAGACAAGGAGCCTGATGGCTCCGAAGCCTCTCCGCTGGCAGCGGCCTCAGCCCCGGCCTGCTGCGGGACGCGCGCTAAGGCAACAGCGAGCGCGTCGTAGTCGACCGTGATATCCCACGCGCCATCGATTCCGGTTGCATCCAGTACCGGGTAGGCGAGGCCAAAATAGAAAATCTGCTCCGCGAACTGCGCCATGGTCAAGTTTTGGCAGATCAACCGGACCATAGCCGCTCGGCCCTGCGGTGGTTGACCTTCCCGCGTACATCCGGTTCGGTTCGCAGGATTTGCCTTGGTCAGTTTCGGCTTTACAGCAACCAGCGTGGCGGCATCCATGGGACGGTCCTCATAATGGACCTTCATCCGGAAGCGGTCTATCAGAAGCGAGCGCAGCATGGCGTTGAGGAGGTCCTTGGCCTCCGCATTGCTCTTCGGGTCCACGGCGACGCCCGCCGGCGCTTTCGCTTCGATGCTGAATCTGTGCGCCTCCGGATCTTCCGCGAGCCATTTCGGCGCTCCCGCCGGTTCCTCAAAAAGATGCAGGTTCCACGCTTGTGCGATCAGCCCGCCAAGAGCCGCGCAGGTGGCGGTTACGCGCCCGCCGGCCTGAAATTGAGGATTCACCAGTCTCTCGCCTTTGCAGGGCTTGATTGACGCCACTTCGAACTCCGGTGGAGGAAGAGGAGGTAGGGCCGCCGCCACACCAGGAGGATTTGGCGTTGGTCGCTGATTCACGCTTTCGACGGTCAGGACCGGCTCCGGCACTCTTCCAAGTTCCAGCTTCAATCCGAGCTTGTCCATGGCATCGAGGACGCCGGCATCGGCCCCGCTATCCGGCGAGGCCATCCGTTGTGCGTAGCTGAAATCAAAGTCCCACCCGCCTTCGAGACCGGTCGAATCCGCCACCGGGAGGTTCCGGAGCGCTCCCGAAGCAAATTGGTGAAGCGCCTGGGCAAACACCTCCATCGTCACGTTGCGGCATTGAATGGCGGTAGACGACACGTCGCCGCTGAATGATCGATCCTGGATGCGGCAGCCAGCCGAGTTTACCCCGCTCGCGGCGGCTTTCAGTTTCAACTCGCGCTTGCCCTGCGAGAGCACATAGCCCGGAACCGGCTGCGCATCCGTCTTGACGACCAGCTTGAAGCGATCGGCAAGCAGCGTCTGAAGCATCAGCCGCAGTCTCTCCGGACGCGTTCCGGGGCGGGTCTTGGCGGCGATATCGAATCGATCGTAGTCGATCCAGCTCGGTCCACCGACGACTTTCTCGGCGTCCACGTTGTAGGCCGTCCGGATCAGATCGAGCATGGTGGCTTTCCGCAGCTCGTACCGATCGGAAGTGACGAAACCAACCTGCATCGCGTGCAGACCGTCCTTCACCCAATCGCTACGCGGACTCAAGTGGATGTCCGCGGCGTCAAACGCGGGCTTCGCCGCGCCTGACTGACAAATCGCAACGCCTGGCAGAAGGACGATCAGGCCAACGCCTGCTAGCGCTCGCTTCATGCCTTTCTGGCCTCCTTTGGGTAGGTTGGCAGGGAATGTCCGGATGCGCCGGAATAGGGGCGCACCCGAGCCGCCCGCGACCAAAACTCGCAACGCTTCGGCGATTCCTGCACGTGACCGATCCGGGTTGAGACTTCCTATTTGGGTTCTCCCGCTGAGTTCAATAGACACCTTACCAACGCCGATTGTTCCACAATAAATCGCTCAGCCTGATCTGAGTGATTATCGCGGCGGCTGTGACAGGGGCGCATCCGGCTGAACGAGTTTCGGGCCATTCGGGTCAGGTCAACACCTGAAAAACTGCGCAGATCAGGCTGAGCGAATTTCAGAGCAGCACGGTGTCGATGAGGTCGTCCGACGCGGCGGGGGAGGGTTCGAACGCGGCGGCCGCCAAGGCTGGTTCCTCGCCGCGGGCCAGGAAGCGCAGCAGCTCTTCTTCCGATCCGTCGAAAAAACTCTCCAGCAGTTCCCGGATGGCTGCGCGGCGAAAAACGTCGCGCGGCTCGACCGGCTTGTAGCAGAAGGCCCTTCCGGTTTTGCGGCGGGTGAGTTTGCCTTTTCGCGCCAGCCGTTCAAGCAAGGTCAGAACAGTCGTATAGGCCAGCGGGCGCGAAGGGGCGAGCGCCTGGCGCACGTCCTTGGCCGTGCCTTCGCCCATTGTCCACAGCGTTCTCAGGCAGAGCAGTTCGAGCGGGGGAGGGATTTCACGCTGGGCTCTTGGCATTCAGCTTTCCTCCCGGCTCTGCAAGGCCTGCTTCAGTTTTCCCGCGAACTGCGAACCTCGATCCTGGGGCTCCGCGCCCGGCGCGGTCGCTTCGGCGGACACGGGCTGGGCAACCGTCGCGGCGGCTTCCGGCCCATCCTCGCCGAGATAACGCTCTTTCTTGAGCGCCACGCGTTCCAGGGAATTGCTGTAAGTGGTGAAGCAGCCTTCCAACTGCCGGTCGTTCTCTATCAGCGCTCGCATGCACTCGTACTTGGAGTCCATGTCGTCGAGATAGTGCAGCAGCAGCGCTTCGGGAAACAGCGGCGTCTTGGGAGAGCCGAATTCCAGTTGCCCGTGATGGCTCAGGATCATGTGCTCGATCAGCGTTCGCAGCCGCGGCGGAAAATCGGGCAGCCCTCTCAGTTTCTCGGCCAGCATCTGAATGCCGATGGTGATGTGGCCGAGCAGTTGGCCCTGGTCCGAGTACGTAACCGCGCGCTCGAAATTCAGCTCGTGTATCTTGCCGATATCGTGCAGAATCGCGCCGGCTGTCAGAAGGCTGTAATCGACGCCGGGATAGTGGACGGCCAGCAAGCGCGCCAGGCGGCAGAGGGAAGCCACGTGTTCCAGTAGCCCGCCTATGAATGCGTGGTGGATGGTTTTGGCCGCGGGCGCGCGCTTAAAGCGGGCGGCGATATCGGGATCGTCGAGCATCGCATCGAGCAGCGCCTTTACGTGCGGATCGGCGACATCCGCCACGGCCGCCCGCACTTCGCCCCACATCTCCTCGATGTCGCGTCGCGTCGCCGGGAAGTAATCGGAAATGTCGATTTCCGATTCGTCCATGCGGCGCACCTTGTGGACGGTCAACTGCGGCTTGTTGTGAAATATCTGAACGAGGCCCTTGACCTTAATGAAGTCGCCGCGCTCGAAGGTCGGCATGGCCTCGGCGACGTTGTCCCACATCTTGGCGTCCAGCTCCCCGGTTCGGTCGCCGAGGAGAAGCGACAAATACAGCTCGCCGCTCTTCTTCTGGCGAACCTCTTTCGCGTTGACCAGGAAGCTGGTCGTGATTGCCTGGTTCGGCTGGAGCTCGTTAACGAACGGCGACTTCATTACTTGCCCGGAGGCGGCGCCGGCGCGGGCGCCGCCTCCGGCGCGGACGACGGATCCGGGGCCTGTTCGGCCGATGGCTTACGAGGCATCTGGATCGGCGCCCCCATTGGAAGCAGGCCGATCAGCTTTCTCTTGCGGAGCGGAATGGCTTCGGCGGATGGCGTGCCTTCGTCGGGGGATGACGAGGCCGCGCCGCCCGTTTTCGCCGCGGCGGCGGTTCCGGCCTGAGATCCCTGATCGCCCTGGCCCGCCTTCGCGGGACCCACCCTTCCGTACGGAATAATGCCGAAAGCCTTCTTGTATTGCCTGGCCGCCACCTCAGCCTTGGTGGTTGTTTCGGGTTTCAGTTCGGCGGCCTCGCGCCAAGTGGTGTCCTTGCCGGGCGCCGGGGCGGTATCCACGTATCCCGCGCGGATTTCCAGAAACGCGTTCTGCCGCAGGGTCGTCAGAAAATCGCGGATCTTCCCCTCCATCTGCGGCGAGGCCAAAAAACTTTGGATCTCATCCCGAACTTCGTCGAATGTGGCTTGGCCCGCTTCGTGACTGTCCTCCACTTTGAGAATGAGGAAGCCGGCCGGATTATCGAGCTTGATCGGATCCGTGATGTAACCCTTCTTCTGGGCAAAAACCTGATCGGCGATGGCGGGCAGCAGATCCGAACGTTTAAAGGAGCCAATATAGCCGCCCTCTTTGCTGGTGGCTGTGTCGTCGGAATTCACCACTGCCAAGTCGCTGAATTTCTCGCCCTGCCGGAGACGCGCGACAAGTTCTTTGGCCTTCCTTTCGGCGTTCGCAACCTGTTCCGGCGTCTTGTGCTCGGTTGAGATGAGGATCTGGCTGAGATAGACTTCTTCCTGGCGCATGAACTTGTCGTGGTGCTCGTTGTAGTACTTCTGCATGTCCGCTTCGGAAATGAAGATGCGCGATTGAACTTCGCCGCCGATGATGCGTTCCGACATCAGCTTGTCGTGTTCGCGCTTCTTGAGATCTTCGAGAGGAACACCGTAGGTCTCGAGGACGAACGCGGCGAATTTCTCCGGGTCGCTGATGCCCGAGCGAAATTGGATGCCGGCGATCCAGCGCGTCACCTCGGGATCGACCTTGATCTCCAGCTCTTCGCCCCGTTGCACGAGCAGCAGTTGGTCGATCTTATCACGCAACAGGTTCGGAACGGCTTCGTTGACGAACCGCGTGAGCTGGGCTCCCGAGAGACCTTGCTCGCGGGCTTCATTCTCGAGGTCGTGCCGGCCTTCGTCGAGGTCACCCTTGGTGATGATCTCGCCGTTCACTTTGGCGACAATTTCCTCCACCACTCGCACGTCGGAGGCGCCCAGGGCTCCCCCGGCCAGAACCAGAGCCGCGGAAACGGCTACTACAAGCTGCCTGATCATAATCTTCCGCTTATTAGTCTACCAAGCCGTGCCCCCAGGCGAAATGCGCCGCTCGGGCACAGGTGGGAGTTACACTCCCTTGGGCTGCGGAATCGGCGGTCAACGCTCCCGTTTCTGAAGCCGCGCAAGTTGCTCGCACAAAGTCCCCAGGAGGGCCGCTGGGGCCGGATCGCCATCCACCGGAAGCAAAAGGACTCCAGCCGGACTGAACTGGGCGCCTCGAACCGACCCCACTAATCCCATCAGGCGCGCCGGGTCCACGCTGGTCTTCGTGTGGAACTTGATGCTGATGGTGGTGTGGCGGCGGTCGATCGCTTCGATGCCAAGACGCTCCGCGAGGGTCTTCAATTCGGAGTAGCGCAAGAGGTTGCGGACGGTCTCCGGAACCGGCCCGTAGCGGTCCGCCAGATCCTGGGCCACGCGGTCTCGCGCGGCGGCGTCGGCCGCGCCTGCCGCCTGGCGATATGCGCGCAGCCGCTGATTCTCGTCGGAGATGTAGTCGGGCGGTATCCGCATGTCGAGCCCGAGGTTCAGCGCGGTATGGATCTCCGGAACGATCTCTTCGCCCCGGAGCTCGCGGACAGCCTCGTCGAGCAGACGGACATAGGTATCGAATCCGACCGCGGCAATGTGGCCGTGCTGCTCACCGCCGAGAAGATTACCGGCTCCTCGCAGCTCCAGATCCAGAGCGGCGATCTTGAAACCGGCTCCCAAGTCGCTGAATTCCTTCAACGCGGCAAGCCGCTTCCGCGCGATTTCGGTCAGCTCCGTGTCGGGCGGCACCAGCATGTAAGCGTAGGCGCGACGGTTGGAACGGCCCACACGGCCCCGGAGCTGATAAAGCTCGGAGAGGCCGTAACGTTCCGCATTTTCTATTATTATAGTATTTGCTAAGGGGATATCCAAACCGTTTTCTATAATAGTAGTACAAACTAGAATGTCGTACTCATGCCGCACGAACTTCAGCATGGTGCGCTCCAGTTCTCCCTCGTTCATCTGGCCGTGCCCAACCCCTATTCGGGAGCCTGGGGCCAACTCCTGGATCATGGCTGCGCGCGCCCAAATCGAATCCACACGGTTGTGCAGAAAATAGACTTGTCCGCCACGGCCCAGCTCAAGTTCCAGCGCCGAGCGTATCAATTCAGGGTGAAAGGGAGCTACCACTGTATTGATCGACAAGCGGTCCTTAGGCGGGGTTTCGATCACCGAGAGATCCCGTAACCCTATAAACGACATATGTAGTGTTCTGGGGATGGGCGTTGCGGTCGTCGAGATCACATCCACCGATTTGGTGAGTTGCTTGAGACGCTCCTTGTGGCGGACGCCGAAGCGCTGCTCCTCATCCACAATCACCAAACCGAGGTCTTTGAACTGGACGTCCTTAGAGAGCAACCGGTGCGTTCCGATGGCTACGTCGATCTTCCCCTCGGCCAGATCGGCCAGGCCGGCGTTGATCACTTTTGGAGCGCGGAACCGGCTGAACATCTCCACGCGCACCGGAAAAGGCTGAAAACGGCGCTTGAAGGTTTCGAAATGCTGAAACGCCAGAACTGTGGTTGGAGCGAGTACTACCACCTGCTTTCCGTCGGCCAGCGCCTTGAATGCGGCGCGCATGACCACTTCCGTCTTCCCGAACCCCACGTCACCGCACACCAGACGATCCATGGGCTGTTGGCTCTCCATGTCTCGCTTGATGTCCCGAACGGCGGAAAGCTGGTCGGTGGTTTCCGTGAATTCGAAAGCCTCCTCGAACTCGCGCTGCCAATCGCTGTCGGCGGAAAACCGGAACCCCTCCGCTACTTTGCGGGCGGCATAGAGCTTGAGAAGCTCGTCCGCCATATCCCGCATCCGCGCTTTGACTCGCGTACGGGTTCGCGTCCAGGTGACGCCGCCCATCCGATCGAGCGAAGGCGCCGACTCGCCTGCGCCGCGGAAGCGCTCGACCAGGTCCGCGCGCGCTAGCGGGACATAGAGTTTGTCCCCCGCCGCGTACTCCAGCAGCATGTAGTCGTCGGACGCCTCGCCGCGGGCGATCTCGCGCATACCCAGATACTGCGCCACGCCGTGCTCGGCGTGAACCACGTAATCGCCGGGCTTGAGCTCGATGAGATCGGCTGAGAAAGCGGATGCCGCCGTCTTGCTCGAGGGTCCGCGCGCGACCATTTCCGAGGACTCGAACAGATCGTCGGAGCCGAATACCACCAGTCTGGCGGCGTCGAACATCGTCCCGCGCCGCACCAGCCCTTTGACGAGATAGATACTCGCCGATTCTCCGGCGAGATAAGCTCGTTCCGCGAGATAGTCGGGCGTAGCCGCCAACCTTTCCATTCCGAGCTGGTACGGGACGCCGTACTCGTTGAGTACGTCCGCCATGCGCTCGATTTCGCCGCCCGAGGGCGCGAAGAACGCAACGCGATTCCCGCCGTCAACCAGATTGCGAGCCTCCGCGATGGCAACACGCATATTGCCGTGGAACGCCAAGGTAGGCCGCGTAGCGACTCGCGGGCTGGAGTCTCCACCCGGCTCCGAGGCGATTTCCAGTTCCGTGAAATAAACGCGCGGAAACGCCCCGGCGCGCCGCTCGAACTCCTCCCACGTGAAGAATATTCTGGCCGGATCGCAGGCTGCGGACGGCTCGTTCATTTCCAGCCGCTTCCACAAGCGCCCGGCGGCGGCGCGGATATCGGCGGGTTCGTCCCAAAGCACTACCGGGCTCTCGGGCAGGGAGAAAACACACGCGTCGCGCGGCTGCGCCATGGGCGAAAGCAATTCCCAACCGGGGAATGGCTCGCCGGGGACGGGCAGTTCGCGGCCGGAAACGCCCGACTCCCGCAAGAGCTCGTTGAGTTCGGCCAGCAACCCTGCCGATTTCTGATACTCGGTGAGCGGAAGCAGCAGGCAATCCTGAATCTTCAGGACTGATCGCTGCGATTCCGGATCGAAGCGGCGAATGGACTCGACCAGGTCGCCGAAGAACTCGATGCGCGCGGGTTGCGGCGACTCGGGAGAAAACACGTCGAGGATGCCGCCGCGCACGGAGAACTCTCCAACCATCTCCACCGGGTCGCGGCGCTCGTAGCCGACGCTTTGAAGATGCGCCACCAACTCGTCCAGCGGAATCTCCTCCCCGGCCGCAATCTTGACGGCGAGCTGGCGGTAGTATTCTCCCGGATGGACGCGTAACAGCGCGGACGGCGCCGGCAGCACGGTGATAGATGAGCGCCGGCTGGCCAACCGCCATAAGCCCGAAGCCCTCTGCTCCTGGATCTCCGCGTGCGGCGAGAGATTCTGCAGAGGCAACACATCGAGCGCGGGCAGCAGGAGCGGATCGGGGCGAGCTTCCGTGGCCAGCAAAGTGAAGAAAGTGTCGATCGCCTCGACGATCGCTTCGGCTTTCTTCGAGCTTTCGGTGACGACGATCACGGGCTTGTCGAGAGAACGCCACAGCAAGACCGCGAAGATGGCTTTCGCCGTAGGCGTGAGGCCGGATATGGACGCGCGGCCGTCCGACGCAAGCTGGCGCAGGGCGTCCTGATAACCGGGCTCCCGGCTCAAATCGGCAAACAGGTCTCTGACGGCTGGATGGGTCAAGGTTGAAGGGAGAGGATTCTCTCCACCATGCCGCTGGTGGAATAGCCCGGATCGAGCGGGACGGCGACCACCTTGCCGCCCGCGGCTTCCACTTCTTCGCGGCCCGCGATGAAGTGAGACCAGTCCGCGCCCTTTACCAGGACATCCGGAAGGATCTCGGCGATCAGTTCGCGCGGCGTATCTTCGTCGAACGACACAACGGCGTCGACGGCCTCGAGCGCTTGGGCGATTTCCGCGCGTTCCGTTTCGGTGAGAAGAGGACGCGACGGCCCTTTCATGCGGCGCACGCTCGCGTCCGAGTTCAGCGCGAGGATCAGCACGTCGCCCATCGAGCGGCAGCTTTCGAGCAGGCGAATGTGTCCGGGGTGGAGCAGGTCGTAGCAGCCGTTGGTGAAGACGACCGTTTTCCCTTCGCGCTTCCAGCCGCCGCGCGCTTCCGCAAGTTCGGCCCGACTGTAGAAGCGCCCCACGGGATTCAGTGTAACAGGGAGCCACCGGATATCATCGGGGCAGCACTGGTATGAAGCGTTTGTGTTCTGTCTTGCATGACTGGCGGCATCGTAATACACTATTTACGTGAAGACCTTAACCGTACGGTTGCCCGAGCCGCTGGCGGCCGAGATCGATGTGGAGTCGCGCGGGCGCGGGTGTTCGAAGTCCGATATCGTGCGCGAGCGCTTGCAGCGCTCCGCTCGACCCGCACGGCGGCAGTCCACACTGCTCGATAACATCGCGGACCTCATCGGTTCGGTCGACGGCTTGCCGTCCGATCTGAGCGCACGGAAGAAGGGGTACTTGAAAGCCACGGGCTATGGCGAGAAGCGTACTCGTTGACGCGGGCTTTCTGGTGGCTTTGCTTAGCCGCCGAGACTCCCACCACCAGTGGGCAGTAACGCAAGCGCCTGGCCACGCTCCACCTTGGCGCACCTGCGAAGCCGTTGTATCGGAGGCCATCCACCTTCTCGGCGCGCGAGGGGCGCCCGGACTCGGCGGGCTACTTCGTCGCCAGGCGGTGATTGCCGCTTTCAGTCTGGACGACGACCTTGAGTCCGTCCTGAAGCTTTTGCAGAAATACGCGGATGTGCCAATGAGCCTCGCCGACGCCTGCCTTGTGCGAATGGCCGAAACGCTGCCCGATCCGGTGATTCTCACTACGGATTCCGACTTCCGTATCTACCGGCGGCATAGCCGGCAGATGGTCCCGTGCGTCATTCCGTCCCCAATCGTGTAGATCGGATATCATCGGGCTAGCACTGGTATGAAGCGCATAGTATTGGTGACGCTCCCATTATGAAGGCAGCTTTCACCCGCGAAGATGAAAATCGGCGCGATTGCTTTGTAATAGGGCGCGACTTCAGTCGTGCCGTTAACGGACTCAGAACCGGGCTTTAGCCCCCGGATTCCACGCCGCCCCGGAAGCGATTTTCGAGAGAGGCGCATGAAGAGGAAGCGGTATCTGAGCTGATGCGCGGCATTCGAACCAAGAACCGGAGCGTTCCACGAGTAGTTGTTTGCGTCGACAACACTGGCAACGAAGCGTCGCTTGAACTGCACAAGTTATACGCGGTTGTCCCCGACCCCGACGCCGCCGCGGACGGCGACCTTCGAATCGTCGATGAGAGCGAAGAGGACTACCTGTATTCCTCAGCCTGCTTCGTTTCGGTCGAAGTACCGAGGGCTGTCGAGCGGTCGTGCCGCCGTAATTCCTGAGGACCATCGTCTCCCACGACGACCATGAGGTCGTAACCGCTATCCGGTCCCGCATCGCCGCGTGCTAGAGAGCCAAACGGAAGGATCCGCTCGGCTACGCCAGCGGCCTAGACTTAGCCATGTGAGAATCGGGTTATACCACGTCATCCTCGCCTAGCAATTACTCCGCGCGCGACATCGTCTGCAGCAGCCTCGTTTCGCCTCTTATCTTCACGAATCGCATAGGGCTTCAAATCCTCCACCGAAAATATCCAGAACCCGATGGCGAGAGACATCAGGATAGTCACTATTATGGGGATCTTGAAAATCGCTCTCAAGATTGCGCCGCCGATGGCACCGCCAACGAAGAAGACCACCAGAAGAAATGTTGACGTCAAGACGAGGTCTTTAATGTCACGGTTGTGGGCAAACTCCCGGTCGTTGGCTCTTCGTTCTAGTTCAGCAAGCTCTGATGCTAATTCTCCCGCGTGCCTAGCCTTAATGCGTGCATCAATCCGGGCGATCTGTTCTGGTTTGGTCAGAGTTTGTACTATGCGCACCTCATCTCGTTCATTTTGCTGCCGCTCATATTCGTCCCTACCAGTCTTCCAATCATCCCATCGCTCATGATCGCCGATTGAGACGTTGCAGGATCCTCCTCTTAAGCCTCGCTGATAATCAGACTCGGACATAAGATTTCTCCTCTAAATCTGTGGGGTTCCCCGGCGAACTCCTCGCCTTCCATTCTAAACCACGCTGCGTTGTTTCTCGAAGGCGGCGGAGCATCGCGGTGATAGCCAGCAGGGCCTGGATCTGCCCGAATGGGCGCAGCCTCTACAATGGCCCGCAGTGGCGCGAGGGGTTGCGATCCAGTCTTGCGGAGGCGGGAATGGCGGAACGCGTCCGGGAGGCGACGCGGCGTGGCAGCCCGCTTGAAGAAGGAAAAGGGAGGAAAAGGGGACGGACGCATTTCCTGACGGCTGGAGATAATCCCGACCGTCAATTGCTCCATTAGCGGCAACATCGGCACCAACCGCAACGTCCCTAAACGGGCAGGAGGAGCGCCGGGTCCCGGCTGCTATTCTTTGTACGGAAGAGACTGAGACTTCCGGGGAGGAAGATGGCAATGAGATCTATCGAAACCAAGTTACTCCTGCTGCTCGTGGGAGCCGTTGCGTGCGGATCTCTGGACGCGCAGCCTCAGCCCACGCGCATTCTGGTTGTGTATTATTCGGAGACCGGCAATACGGAAAAGCTCGCGCGCGGCATTCAAAAGGGCGCGACGGCCGTACCCGGCGTGGAAGTCACTCTGCGCAAGGCCGCCGATGCGAAGGACGAGGAGATCCTGCGCGCGGATGGAATCGTGGTTGGCACGCCCATTCAGTGGTCCAATGTAGCGGCGGAAGCCAAGCGCTTTCTGGACCGTGTCGGCTCCGTGCTGTGGAATGCGAAGACCAACGGAGATGGGCGCACCGCAGGCGCTTTCTGCACGGGAGGCGGCGTTGCCATGGGCAAGGATATTGCGCGGCTCTCCATCCTCTCCGCGTTTCTCACCATGCGGTACACCGTGATCGGCGGAGTGGACGATCAGGGCTATGGAACGCTTGGCCCGGAAGCGACCACCGGGCCCGCCAACCCCGGCATCGGCGACAAGGAACTCGCCGAAGCGCAGAACTTCGGTGAGCGCTTCGCGAGGTTGACGAAGCAGTTCCGGGTGGGAAAGTAGAACGGCGGCCTGACGAGCGGGATGCGGAAAAAGGCCGAGAACGATCCAGCCGCAGATGAACGCCGATAAACGCAGATTGAAAACAAATAGTCATTTGTGTTCATCTGCGTTCATCTGCGGCCTATTTACCGTTTTCCGCAGCCTGCTAGCGCCGTGTCAGCGCAATGGCTGGCAGTGATACAATTTCCCCAATCCACTGCTGTCGAAATTTGTTGCACTCAAGGGAGGGAAAGAACCGCCATGAAAAGTAACCTGCCGGGCGCCGCATTCGCCGCGTTTTTGGCTTTCGTTTGCTCGTTGGCCGCTCAAGGGGCGCCGCAACAACCCTCCGGCGCGGTTCTCCCGCCGCTGCAGCCCCCGATGGGCGTTCCCGCGCCCGGCCCCATGACCGACGCTCCATACGCGCCCCTGGCTCTCGTGCCTGGAGGCGTAGTGGTCACGCTGTTTCCGCCCGGATCGCCCTATCTCAAGCAGGACCGCGTCCGCGAGCCCGAAGTCTACAACATGAATTCGGCTGCGCCCGGCCGCATCAATAGCATCGTGCACATTCACAACCCTTCCATCGAGGTGCACACGGTCGATCGCGCCATCAATACCGGAGCCGCGGTCATCCTGGCGGCGGGCGGCGGCCACAACACGCTGAACGTCGGCGGCGAGGCCATCGATTTTGTCCCCTTCTTTTACAACTACGGCGTCAACACGGTCATCCTGCGCAACCGCCTGCGCAGCGACGGCTATAATCCGCAGACCGACGAAGTGTACGACGCGCTTCAAGCAATCCGTTTGGTGCGCGCGCATGCCAAAGACTGGAACCTCGACCCGAACAAAATCGGCATCATGGGTTTTTCCGCCGGCGCGGAGCTTTCCGCTCCGGCCGCTGTCCTGTTTCCCGACTGGGACCAGAAGAACGGCGACCCTTCCGACCCTCTGGCAGGCGTCACGTCGCGGCCCGACTTCGTGGGTATCGTCTATCCCGGCCCTTCACCCTTCACCCGCAACCGCACCGCGCCGCCCATCCCTCGCAACGCGCCGCCCGCGTTCATCGCCTGCGGCGGTTCGGGCGATCAGGTTCACGCCGTCTGGGCGATGGAATATTTCTCCGCGATGCTGGCCATCGGCGTACCGAACATCGAGATGCATATCTACGCCAATGGCCGCCACCCCGGCGACGCTCTGCCCGATGGAAGCCGCATGGGCGGCGGCCTGAACGACCGCAACAACACGCCCTACGGAACCTGGCAGTTCCGTTTTATCGACTGGTTCCGCGACTTAGGTTTCCTTCAAAAGCCGGGTATGGAAACCAAGGCCGCCAGGGATAGCGCCACGTATGTGAGCCAGCCCCCGCGAGGAGCGGGCGGCGATCGCGGCGGCGCGCCCTCAACGCCGCCGGTCCAGGCCCCGCCTCCTGGCCGATAAGGAGGGGCCAAGGAGTTGGGAGCGACCTGTCAAGCCTTTTTGAGGTCTGAGAATGAAAAGGGTCAGGCTCGGCAGCAAGGTGACAGTGCGTGGCTGGGGCGCTTTGCGCCGCGTCATTCGCGCGGTTAGGCGGCTTCCAGTACCTGCATTTCGATGCGTAAGCCCGCGGCTGTCGCCATGTTCACCAGCGCGTCGAGGGCAAACAGGTTGATCTTGCCACGCATCAGGTCCGAGACGCGCGGCTGCGTCACGCCGAAAAGCTGGGCCGCTTGCGCCTGGCTCATCCCGGAACGGGTGACGTGATCCTTCAAGGCGATCATCAGGACCGAGCGCAGCTTCATGTTGGCGGCCTGCTCGGGCGTGTCTTCGATAGCGTCCCACACGCTGGTAAACCGCTGCTTGTTCATTGCCCTAGCTCCTTCAACAACTCGCGGTAACGCTTGGCGGCAAGCCCCACGTCCGCCTTGCCGGTTTTCCCGGTCTTCTTCTGGAAGCAGTGCAGCACGTAGATCGCATCGGCGAATTTCGTCACGTAGAGGACGCGGAACGCGCCAGCCTCATCCCGAATCCGAATCTCCTTCGCGCCCCGGCCCACCATGTTCATGGGCTTCCAGTCGTCCGGCTCCCGGCCATTTTGCACCTGGTCCAACTGATGGCCGGCCTCACGCCTGGCCGTCAGCGGGAAGGCGCGCAAGTCTTCCAAGGAACTGCCCCGAAACTCGACAGGTTTGGAATCGGACACATCAGTAGTATACAAAATTTTGTATGGATGGCAACTGGCCGAATTCCGCCGCTTATCGGTGGGCTCGCTGTGGGGACCATTCTCCGACTGGTGCGTAATTGCGCCTCCGTGCGCGCTGGGGGAATCTGCGCCGTTTCGGGGCGCCGGCACGCGCTCGAGTCGCCAGTTAAGGAGTTGGCCGATTCCCGAGACGTGCCGGCTGTCGGTCGCCGAATGTATATACTGGTCTATACGGAGGCATATTTTGGAGCACACGGCTACTCTTACGCTTCAGCGATGGGGCAACAGCCTGGCAGTACGGATTCCATCTTCTATTGCCAGATCTGTCGGATTCAAAGTCGGGCAACCCGTTGAAGTCTCGACACAGGATGCGGCTGTGCGAGTGGCCGCGGCCGGGGAACCCCGGCTAACCCTGAAGCAGAAACTCGCCCGTTTCGATCCGAACCAGCACGGCGGTGAGGCCATGGCTACAAGACGCACCGGGAATGAGGTGCTTTGATGGCAGCGCGCAGGCTCTGGGCTCCCGACCGGCGCGACATGATTTGGATCGATTGTAATCCTCAGGCTGGCCGCGAAATGAGGGACATCCACCCGTTCTTGGTCCTATCTCCCAAGGCGTTCAATGAGCGGACCAGCATCGTTATTGGTCTGCCGATGACGACGTCAACGTTCAACGAAACAAATCCCTTCGCTGTGAAGTTCGCCGGCCCCCGAGGGAAGGCGAGCTATATCCTCGGGCACCAGCCGAAGTCGTTCGACTGGCGTGTCCGGCAAGCAAAGCCTCACCCGTGGAGGCAAATTCCGGAAGACACATTCGCTCTCGCATGCGAGACGCTGAACCAGATAATTTCCATTGGTTAGGTTTAGCCCATTTGCTCGCACTTCGTAACGCGCTGCCTGGTGAGCAAGCCGATGGCCTTGGCAGCCTCCGCTTCGTCAAACTCCGGGCCTTTGTCGATGGGAATACGGTTGAACAGATCGAGGTCGGACTTGGGATTCGGGACGCTCTCGCTCTGGCCCTTGCGGCGCCCGAGGTCGCGGTACAGCGTCTTCTGCTGACTGAGGTACTCGCTCATCTCCGAATTGGCGGGCAGCCGGAGCACGGCGGTTTTGGCCGGGCGAAGAATCTGGACCGGAAAGCCGTTGATGGCTTCGCCGGTGGACGTTTGGATTTCAGGGATTTCTCCGTACATGGGCATCCTCTTATAGAAGTTGGGGCCGGCGCGCCTGTCGGACGCGCCGGCTTGAAATGACGTATCAAGCAACGAGGGCGGACAGTGGTCAGTGTTCGAGCGGCGACGGCGCGCTCACTTCTGGGGGACTTCCGCGCCCGCGCACCACTTGAACGAGATGGCGACCGCGCGCTCATGTGACGTGGTATAGTCTGGGGCAGACTTGGATCATCGAACCAGCGACGGCAGCGTTAGGCGGATCAGCCGGTCGGCCTAAGACAGGAGGGCAAGTCTTGGGACACCCCAGAAGTGGCTGTAAACGGAATGGTTGCAGGCCCGGCCGCAGGCGGGAAGTTCGTCTTGGGCCGACAAAACGCGGTTTGATCCAGGCCAGCCTAAACAAGAGTTAGCCGACGACCATGCTTTCACCACGCGCAATTCGTTTGTTCCTGAAATATTTCGACTCAATTGACCAGGCCCTTTCGACGCGTCTGGTCAGGAAGCGAACTTGGGACGAGGAGGCTCTTACATTTCTCCTCACCGAGTTGTTGGATCAGGAGGGACAGGCCGACCACAATGTGCCCTATCCCCATGACACCTTCTTGCGGGATCTGTCCGCGACAGATGAGCCGATGTCAGTCACCGTCCAGCTGGAGACGCACAGCTATCCGAAGCCGATGGAGCGATACGTGACGCAATCGGACATCGGTTTCATCCTCTCCTACGAGGACCAGTTCGACCACGCGGCGTCGTTCAGGCACGGCTGGCTCATGCAGGCCAAGCGGTTGTTCCACACAAGACACCGCCATGAGCATGGGTTCACGGCGGATTCCCGATTTGGCTCTGTTGATACGGCCCAGCACGAACGGATGAAGCGGTTGCGTGATTGGGCGCAGTGTGATTTCATCCGTTATCTGCTCTATTGCCCTCGTCCGTCGGCATTGGACAAGAACGTCAGAGAGCGCCTTTGTTCAGCCCGCTCGCGCGCACTTGCAGGGGACATCTTTGACTATTCCCTGGGATTGGAGTTGCGTGACGATTTTCTTTCCGAGACACCGACGGTTGCAGCCGGCATCTTTGTTGCGTTGCTTGATGCGCTTCCCGATTCGCTTTTCACCGTTCATGCTTCACTCTTCAGGGGTGTCTCACCATTTTCGTGGTTCATTGTCTCTCAGCTTGCCCAGACTGCCGGCATACGAGGGAGGGTCGAGTTCGATGAGCGACGGGGGCGAGCCGGCGGCTCAGACCAGAATCTCAACAACCCGATAGTGGAGGCGCTCATTAGGGGCGATGTGGAGGCCTTCCGCCTTGACGAGGCCCTCATGGGAGTGCTAGATGATCCAGAGCAGGCCCAGATTCTACCGGCCCATACAGTCACAGTCAGAGTCATCGCAGGGATTGACAGACCTAGCACCTCAAATGTCGGCTAACAAGATCACTGGACCGAGCTGGCACCCAGCTTCGCAGTTCGGGCGTCGCGGGCTTCGGCGGGGCGCTCTGGCAGCCGGAACGTCGGGGACAAACGTCGGAAACGTCGGGAACGTCGGGAACGTCGGGAACGTCGAACGTCGGGGACAAACGTCGAACGTCGGGGACAAACGTCGGGAACGTCGGGGACAAACGTCGGGAACGTCGGGGAACGTCGGGAACGTCGGAACGTCGGGAACGTCGAACGTCGGAACGTCGGGAACGTCGGGGACAAACGTCGGGCAACGTCGGGAACGTCGGGGACAACGTCGGGGACAGACGCAACGTCGGGGACAAACGTCGGGAAACGTCGGGGACAAACGTCGGGGACAAACGTCGGGGACAGACGGGACGTTTTCGCTCCTTTTCGTTCAACGTCGGGGACAGACGGGACGTTTTCGCTCCTTTTCGTTCAGTCCCGCCGGACAAACGTCGGGGACAGACGGGACGTTTTCGCTCCTTTTCGTTCAGTCCCGCCAGCCACTCGCCAACCGCGTCGATTCCGCGCCGGCTGGCGTAGCGGCGGATCTTAATCCCAACCGGGAATGCAATTCATAATTCACAACGGCGCAACTGCGGCCCTGTCTTGCTTCCGGCATGTTATATTTAGATATAACTTTCGGAGGATTGCAATGCACACTACAAATCTGCGTAAGGTCGGCGGCTCGGTCATGCTGGCCGTCCCACCCGCACTACTCGATAGCCTGCGCCTGCGGCCGGGATTCCCTGTCGGCATCGCCATCGAAAGCGGCCGGCTGGTCGTGGAACCGCGGCAACGGCCCCGGTATACCCTGGACGAACTCCTGGCCCAATGCAATCCCAAAGCGGCGCGCGACAAGGAAGATCGTGATTGGATCGGCAATGGACCGACGGGCGGCGAGATTCTCTGATGAAGCGGGGTGAAATCTGGCTGGTCGGACTCGATCCCTCGGAAGGGCACGAGCAAAAGGGCCGCCGCCCTGTCCTGATCGTTTCGCCGGAGGCGTTCAATCGGGTGACCAAAGTGCCCGTAGTCCTTCCCGTCACCGGCGGAGGGAACTTTGCGCGGACGGCCGGGTTCGCCGTGCCCCTGACGGGCGCTGGGACCAAGACCACGGGCGTCGTCCGCTGCGATCAACCCCGCGCGCTCGATCTCCGCGCACGCGGCGGCAAGAAACTGGAAAGCGTCCCCAGCGCGATTATGGATGAAGTGCTGGCGAGGCTGGCGCCGATTTTCGAGTGAGCAGCCGGTGAGCGGTGACAGCCACCGGCTGCCTGGCGCCAAGCTCGCGAAGCTTAGGCGCGCAAGCTGACGGGTTTTGTCCGCTCCCTCCACCGGGAAATGTTTCATTCCCTACTGCATGCCGGTTTATCCCGGCGCACGGACGGACGCATTTATTCTCCCTCAACGAAAAGGGCGCCACACCAGAATCCGCGCTCCCGCGAGAAAGCGCCGCCGAGCGGGAGGGCGGCGGCGCTGCGCTGACCGCCTTGCCCCGAATCATTCTCCAGCTTGCCGCCAGGCGCGCATCCGGCCAGTCAATGAGCAATACTGGCATTCGCTGCGAGTGGGGCCGCGCAGGAACCACCGGGCGCAGATGAGCTTGGCAGTAAGGTGAAAGTGCGTGGCTGGGGCGCTTTGCGCCGCGTCATTCGCGCGGTCAGGCGGCTTCCAGCACCTGCATTTCGATGCGTAAGCCCGCGGCTGTCGCCATGTTCACCAGCGCGTCGAGGGCAAACAGGTTGATCTTGCCGCGCATCAGGTCGGAGACGCGCGGCTGCGTCACGCCGAAAAGCTGGGCCGCTTGCGCCTGGCTCATCCCGGCACGGGTGACGCGATCCTTCAAGGCGATCATCAGGACCGAGCGCAGCTTCATGTTGGCGGCCTGCTCGGGCGTGTCCTCGATAGCGTCCCACACGCTGGCAAAACGTTGTTTGTTCATTGCCCTGGCTCCTTCAACAACTCGCGGTAACGCTTGGCGGCAAGCTCCACGTCCGCCTTGCTGGTTTTCTCGGTCTTCTTCTGGAAGCAGTGCAGCACGTAGATCGCATCATAGTATACAAAATTTTGTATGGACGGCAAGTGACCGTATTCTGCCGCCTGGATGAAGAGGGACGGATTCTTCATTCACTGCCAGTTGTCGTTGATAGCATTGGCGTTAGCTCCATCTTACGCGCCTGCTCGTCGTACCCTGGTAATGATGGCGTCTACGCTCGCCCCCGCTGAACCATGGCTCGACCACTTTCGCTCCGATAATCGTCCACGCCGCTCCCGTGGGTTGTCAGCCCGGACGCGGCGCCATACGGTGCCCGGCCAATACGGCCCCCGTTCTACCAGAAGAATGTATCTGCCCAGGCCACCCGTTTGGCCCGCCAAGGAGAACGCGAACCCCGCGTGAGCTGCGAAACGAACCCAGCAAGTTGTTGAAAATAAGGGAACACATGAAACCAGCAGGCTGCATTTTCGAGAGAATGCCTGGGCCCACGGGCTGCGCGTGCCCCAGCAACTGAATATGCCCGCTGCCCCCGCAACTGCGAAACGAACCCAGGAAGTGATTGAAAACAAAGGATGACCCCAAGAAACAAACCCAGCATTTTAGGTAGAACTTGGCGTGTTGCTGTAAAGACTGAAGAAAGACGAACACATCATTCCAAGCGGCCGATCTCCGGCGTCCGGCCGCCGCTTCACGTTCCGCGGCAGCGCCTGTCGCGGGGCCTCAACGAAGGCTGGCAGCTCGGCAGTCTTCTGACACCGTATCTCGTAATTCCCGTACCTGCCCACTGGCTACTTCGTCTGAATCAACCCCGCCATAGCGGCTTTGGTGAACCGGCCGGAAGAATTCAGCGTGTAGTTCCAATCGCCGATGAGCGTCGGGCCCCACTCGGGATCGAAGCACCACACGGTCCAACTGATGTTCTTCTTCTCCAGGTAATTGATGAGCCGTGGACCGTATTCGGGGTCGCCTCCCATACCGAAGCCTCTGCCACCAGCGGGAGCGGCCGGAGCGGCGGGCGCGGGCTGGCCGGGAATCGCGGGCTCGGCGAACCCGCCGAACTCCGTAGCCATAAGCGGGTATTTGCCGGCCGCGAAACCGAAATCCGCCTCCCAGGACGCTTCCCACGACGGGTTCTTCGGACGCTTGTTTGCGTAAGGGTGAACGGTATAACCGATGCCTTCCGCGGCAATCGGGTTGAGGCGCAGCGGCGTCAGATCGTAGGCCCAATCAAAACCCGCGACCATCGGAATCGCCTGCGCGTTGTTGGAACGCACAATCGCGATCTCGTCTTCGACTATTGTCTTCCATTCTTCCCAGTTGACTCTGCCGAACGCGGCCGGCTCGTTGAAGAACTCGAAGAAGGCCACCGTGTTATTGCGGCCGTAACGCTGCGACATGGCGCGCCAGAAACCGTAGGTTTCTTCCTTGGTGGTGTCGTACATCGGGTCCTGAAAAACGCCGGTGGTCAGGTTGCCGATGGAGTGCCAGTCGATCATGACGTACATTCCCAGCTCGGTGGACCATTGCACCGCCTCGTCCAGAAGTTTGACGTATTCGGCGCCGGTCCGCTCGCGCCAGGCGACGGGATGCACCGGAATGCGAACGAGCATCGTGCCCATCTCCTTGACCTTCTGGAAATGGTCCTTGCTCCAGTGGCCTTGCTGCTTGAGCTTGTCCGGGTCGGAAATGCACAAACCGCGGAAGAGGACCGGCTTGCCGTCGGGATCGACGAAGCGGTTGCCCTTTACCGATATGCGCGGCAGCGTGGTGTTGGTCTGGCCGCGGCCGCCGGGGCCTTGGTCCCTCCACCAGGCGTGGCCGCGCTCTCCTGGCGCGAATTGCGCGGGCTGGCCCCGTCCGGGCCCGGCTTGAGGGGCCTGAGCCGGCGCTGCAACCTGCGCGAACGCCAGGGCAGCGACACAGAGCAGCGCCGAACAAACGGCGGCGATGGTCACGGTTTTCTTCATGGCTTTCCTTCCTGGAGCGGCTATCCGCCATCCGCTATCCGCTGTCCGCGGGATTCTTGCTACGGAAAGCGGATAGCGGAGAGCGAACGGCGCCTGGCTAATCGGAGTTCCATTTTAGCTCCGGGTTCGGGACAATGAGGATTCGGAGATTGAATGGCGCGCGGTTTGTTCATCACGTTCGAGGGCATGGATGGTTCCGGCAAGACCACCCAGATGCGGCGGCTGGCGATGCGGCTGCGCGATATGGGCCGTACGGTGATTGAGACGGTGGAACCCGGAGGGCCGCCGATTGCGGCGAAGATCCGGAGCATCCTTCTTGATTCGGCGCACCAGGAACTCAGCCCGGTCACTGAAGTGTTGCTCTATTTCGCCTCGCGGTCGCAGAACGTGGACGAGTGGATTTCCCCGGCCCTGGCGCGCGGGGAGATTGTGCTCTCGGACCGGTTCACGGATTCCTCGCTCGTGTACCAGGGTTTCGGGCGCGGCCTCGGCGCGGAGACTGTTTACGCGCTCGAAGCCATCGCCTGCCGCGGCGTGAAGCCCGACCTCACTCTGCTGGTGGATATCGACGTCGAAACCAGCCTGGGGCGCGCACGCGCGCGCAACGCCGCCGCGCCGAACGCCGAAACGCGCATGGACGATCAAGCCATCGAGTTCCATCGCAAGGTATACGACGCCTACCACTGGCTGGCGCGGAAGGAGCCGGAGCGCGTGAAGATCGTCGACGGGCGAGTGGATATCGACAGCCTGGAGCGGGAAATCTGGAGCGTGGTCTCGCGATATGTTTGAAGGCTTTTGGGGGAACGCGCACGTCACCGCGGCGCTCGGTCAGATGATGGCGCAGGACCGCGTCGCTCAGACGCTGCTCTTCGCCGGGCCCGAAGGCGTGGGGAAAGCGACGCTGGCAAGACGCCTCGGCGCGCAGTTGCTCGGCCACGCCGAGCGGATCGAGCGGGACGATCTCAGCATCCCTCGGAACCTGGAGACCGTGGCTGCGCGCGAAAAGTGGCCGGCCGAGAAGCGCAACGAAGATCCGCTGCTGTTCGCGTCGCACCCGGATTTCGTCACCTTCCCGCCGGATGGTCCGCTGCGCCAGATTTCGATTCAGCAGACGCGGCATCTGAAGGAGCAGGCCCAGTTTCTCCCCTATCACGGCAGCCGCCGCATCTTTCTGATCGACCATGTGGACCGCGCCAACGAGCAGGCCGCCAACTCGCTGCTCAAAACGCTCGAAGAGCCGCCGCCATACCTCATCCTGATCATGACCGCGGAAAATGCGTACGATCTGCTGCCGACCATTCGATCCCGCTCCGTACCGTTCTATTTCGCGCCGCTCTCCGAAGCGGAGATGCAAGCGTTCGTTCGATCGCGCGGCCTGGGCGAGCCCGAGCGCCGGGTTGCGCTCGCGGGCGGCAGCCCGGGACTGGCAGTATCGTTGGATCTCGAAGCCTACGACCGGCGGCGCTCCGCTATGCTGGCGCTGCTCAAGACCGCGGCGGGCCTTACGCCGTTCGGCGCATGGCTTCCGATATCGGAAGCCATCGGCCGGAGCAAGAGCGAAAAGCTCGACCACTACCTGAAAGCGCTCTACGAACTGCTGCGAGACATGCTGCTGCTGAGCCAAGGGCGGAGCGAGATTCGTAACCAGGACATCGTCGGAGAACTGGAAACGCTGACGCAAAGGGTAGATTTCGTCTGGCTGCGCAAAGCCGTGGCGAGAGTCGATGAACTGGCGCAGTTAGTGAGACGGAACATACAGAAGACGCCGGCGCTCGACGCGCTGATTATGGAACTGCGGGGGGCATAGGCAGGTTGGCCCCGGACCCGATAGTGGCTAACGACGGCGTGGAGGCCTCCGTGAGCAACAAGGCGCGCTTCACGAACTGGAGCAGGCTGTCGAAGAGACCCCTGCACTGATGGAGTGGGCCGGATAGCGACCGGTGCTGGCGCGAGGCATGTCGAGAGCGCAGAGCTCAGGACGCAGATTCTGGGCGGGGAGTACCAGTTCCGAGGCTGGGGAGCTTTGGCGTATCGAATCGTTGTGAAGAGCGGCCAGTTCTCCACTGTAGAAGACTTTTCCGTACTCCGCAGGTGGAGGGGTGCATCGCAGCGGGTCAGAGGCCCGAAAGACGCCGCCGAATAGCACCTCGATCAAGATCGCTTTCCAGCGGGCGCGATCTGTCGTGCTTTCACCGCGCAAGGAGGCGCACCGATTCCCAGAATTCCGGGAACGACACCGACGCCGCTTCCGCGCCTTCGATCACCGATTCGCCGTCTCCTCGCAACGCTGCTATGGCGAACGCCATGGCGATGCGGTGGTCGCCGAAGGAATCGAAATGGGCGGCACGGAATTTCTGGCGGCCGGGGACAACCAGGCCGTCCGGAAGCTCTTCGGCGGCGATGCCCGCGCGTCGAAGGTTATCGACCACCGTGCGGACACGGTCCGTTTCCTTGATGCGCAATTCGGAAGCGTCCTTTACGGTGAGGCCGTTTTCGGTGGCGGCGCCAAGCACGGCCAGCGCCGGGATCTCATCGATCAGCGCGGCAGTGAGCGCGCCCTCAATAGTTCCGCCGGAGAGCGAGGAACTTTCGACCTGCAAATCGCCCACCAGTTCGCCGTTCCGGCTTTCCAAGGCGAGAACGCGAATTTTCGCGCCCATGCCGGTAAGAAAATCGAGCAAGGCCGAGCGGGTCGGATTCAATCCCACGCCACGAATCACCACTTTCGAATCGGGAACCAGCAACGCGGCGACGATGAAGAACGCCGCCGAGGAGAGATCCGACGGTACGAACAACTCGCGGCCCGCGAGCTTCGCCCGGCCCCTCACCGCGATCTTCCCGCGCTCCACCGCGATCTCGGCTCCGAACTCCCGCAGGGCGATTTCGGTGTGGTCGCGCGAAGGCGCCGGCTCTGTCACGGACGTGACGCCTTCCGCGAACAGGCCTGCGAACAGGACGCAGGTCTTCACTTGCGCGCTCGCGACGGGAAGAAGGTAGTCGATGGCGCTGAGTGCCCCGCCCTCGATTTCGAGCGGCGGAAACTGCCCGTCTCTGGCCGCTATTCGCGCTCCCATCCGGGTGAGCGGGTCCATGATGCGGCGCATGGGGCGGCGCGCCAGGGACTCGTCGCCGGCGATCGCGCTCCGAAACGGCTGCGCCGCCAGGATGCCGGAGATCATGCGGATAGTGGAGCCGGAGTTTCCGGCCTCCAGCGCGCCGGATGGAGCCCGCAACCCATCCAGGCCCTTTCCCCTAGATCGCCACTTCGGTTCCGTCCTCTTCCATCTCGACGCCCAGCGCACGCAGGCAATTGAGCGTAGAGTGGCAATCCGCCCCGGTGGAGTAATTGCGGATGCGCGTCTCTCCGTGGGCGATGGAGGCGAGCATGGCGTACCGGTGCGAGATGGACTTGTCGCCCGGCAGGGCGATCTCGCCCGAAATGGACCGGGCCGGGGAAATCCGTATCGGCATGGGAATCTTCATTCTCGCTCGGCCGCGGCCGCTCAACAAGCCGAGTTCGCGGCCACCCGGGCGCGGCCGTGGAGGCCGATGGCAGCCGGCCCGTGGAAGAAGTTCTCGCCGGCCTGAAACGGCGGCGCTTGGGTTAGCGGCCCGACTGCGCCTTCACCAGGCCCGAAGCCACCAGCTTGGCCAGCCCAAAACCGCCGGACTTGGCCATGGCGATCGCAAGCTGCTGATCGGCCAGGCTGAAGGCGCAATCGCTGGCCGAATCGCTACCGCCGCCGAGCCAGCCGCCATCGCTCTCGCGAGCGGAACTCAGTAACTGGGCCAGCAGAAGCGATTCGAACTGTTCCGAAGCGTCGCGGATCTTGGCCGGATCGTCGTTCTTTCCCGCGCCGGCGCCCGCCGCGCCGCTGAAGGACAGTCCAGTAAACAGCGCCGGAGAGGACATCAGATCACCTCCAGTTCGGCGTCCAGCGCTCCTGCGCTGCGCAGGTTTTGCAGGATGGCGATCACGTCGCGCGGAGTCGATCCGATCGAGGTTAGCGCCCGCACCAGCTCTTCTACCGTGGCCCCTTCTTTCAGCACGATATTCCTCGCTTTGTCTTCTTTTCCCGTCACGGTGGTTTGAGGAACCACTTCGGTCGATCCCTGGCTCAGCGGATTGGGCTGGGAGACCATGAACGTGGTTTGAATCTCCACGGTCAAGTTGCCGTGAAGAATGGCTACCGGCCGTATGCGGACATCCTTGCCCAGCACGATCGTGCCGGTGCGCTCGTTCACTACTACGCGCGCCGGAACGTCGGCGTCCACATTGAGCGCTTCGAGCAAAGCGACGAACTCGGTAGGCCGGGCCGCGTAGTCGGGCGGCACCGTGACGCTCACCAGGCCCGGGTTCAGGGCCTTCGCGGGGCTTGCGCCGCCCAGCGTCTTGTTGATGGCTTCGGCGATGCGCGCGGAGGTGGTGAAGTCCGATTGCCGCAACTGAAGGCGAACCACGCCGCCCGGTTCGGCCGACGGGGCCGCCCGCTCCACGATGGCGCCGCTGGGAGATCGCCCCACGGTTGGATGGTTTACGGTTTGAGACGATCCCCCGCGGCCGGCCGAAAAACCTCCGGTCACCACGGCTCCTTGAGCCACAGCGTACACCTGACCGTCCGCGCCGCGCAGCGAGGTGAACAGCAGGATGCCTCCTTGCAGATTCGAGGCGTCCCCCACGGCAGCCACCGTCACATCGATATGCTCGCCTGGCTGGGCGAATGCCGGCAGCGTGGAGGTGACCATCACGGCCGCCGTGTTCTTGACCCGAAACGATGTCGCGGGAACGGAGATTCCCATCCGCTCGAGCATATTGGCCAGGCTTTGCGCGGAGAACGTGGTCTGCACGCGGTCCCCCGTGCCCGCGAGTCCGGCTACCAGCCCGTAGCCAATCAGTTGGTTGTCGCGAACGCCCTCGATGGAAGCCAGGTCTTTCAGGCGCGCCCCGGCCGCGGCTCCTGCCGCGATCAGGACAGCGAGACTTACGCAGAGTATTCGTATCCGCATATCAAAAAGGAAGTATGCCCAGCAGCAGCCGGTAGAGTAAATTCGGACGGCGGATGGCGTCTCCCACGACGCCCTTGCCATCCACTTTCACCTCAAGCTGCGCCAGGCGGTCGGATTGAATGCTGTTATCGGAGGCGATGTCCGCCAGCCGCGCCACTCCCCGAACCGTAATCTGCTGGCGCTCCGAGTTGACTCCGATGTCTTTGACGGCTTCGAGCACCAGATCGCCGGTCGGCATGACGGCCGCCACTCGCGCCGTCAGCGTCGTGCTGATTACAATCTGCCGGCTGGTGGTGCCGGTTCCGTTGAGTTTTGTGTCCCCCGAGACGCCGGCCAGATTCGCGAGCGGGCCGGCAGGGTTTTTGATTCCTCCGAGGGCGGTGACGGAATTAGCCGTCGATGAGGCGCGCTCCGTTTGGGTGGCCCCGCTGGCGACCGCGGAGGCGTTTTCGCTCACCAGAATCGTCACCGTGTCGTCCAACTGGCTGGCCCGCGAATCGCGCGTGGCGTCCGCCAGTCTCGAACCTGGAGACCAGATCGCGCCCGGCGAGGGAGATGGCGCCGCGGCCTTGCGCGCGTTCGCTTCCGCCACGTATCGCTCCAGCGGCGTGGGCGGCGCCGGAGTCTTCTTCTTGTCCTTCTTGCCCGCCGCCATGGCGCATAGCACGGCCAGCGCGGCGATAAGCCAGAATCTCACGGAGTTCCTCCTTCCACGGAAACCCTTCCCTTTCCCTCCACACGGGCGATGAAACGGCGCTTCGAAGCCGGATTGAGCACAGGGATCGAATCGCCTGACGATCCGGCCGCCTGGGCTACCGCCCTCAGTTCCAGATAGGCGGCGCCGGCCCGAACTTGGACTAACACCCGCTCGCCGCGCTCGACATCCTTGGGTCCCTCGATCCATTCGCGACGGATGGCCGTCCCGGTGGCAATGAACCGGCGGGGAATTTTTCCGGCCGCCTCTTCCACGGACGGGACGAACTCTCCCGGGGCCGGGATTCCCGCTTCACTCTGAACGCGAATCTGACCGGCGATAATGGGCCGGCCGGGAGCAAGCGGCGCAACAGCGACGACGCGCAGCCCGGAACTCGCAATGCGGACCCTCGCCCAAATCGGGAAGCGATGCGCGCCGCCATAGACCACGTAGCCGCTCCACAGCGCGCCGTCGATAGTCTCCCGCAACCCGGATGGCGGGAACTCGATCTCTCCGGCCGGCGCGGGAGCGTGGCTGAAATCCAGAATGGATATCGACGCGCCCGGATACCTCCGGCTCATGGCTTCGCGCAGGCGATCGGCGTCGAGCGGCCCCATGGCGCGTTCCACGCATACATCGCTTTCGGGAGCGGCCTCCACGCCCTCGCGCGAGAGAATCCGTCGAAGCTCCGCGGCGTGAAAGGTTCGCCGCGCTCCGGCCAGGGGCGCCGGAACCAGCGAAGTATCCGGCGCGAGGGCCGCGAACGCCGGTACGCGGGCGGCCAAGTCGCCTGCTGTAATCCGGTCCGCACCGGTCCCCAGCGAGAGGCATCCGGCGATCGCCATGGGAAGCAACAAGATCATCGCGATAAGTTATTGACTTGCTGGTACATGTTATCGGCCGCCTGAACCACTTTGGAGTTGGCCTCGTAGCCGCGTTGCGCTTCGATCAGGTTGACGAACTCCTGAACCACCGAGACGTTCGATTGCTCCACGTATCCTTGGAGCAGCGTGCCCAGTCCTTCCTGTCCGCCCGGATTCCCCACCGTGGGATCGCCGCTAGCGTCCGTCGGCGCGTACAGATTGCTACCCAAGCTATTGAGACCGGCGGGGTTTTGAAAATTGGCCAGAGTGATTTGTCCGGCCTGCTGGGACGCGGTTTGATTGGGCAAGTTGTAGCTGACCGTCCCGTCGCCGGCAATGGTGATGTGTTGAGCGTCGGCCGGAAAGGTGATCTGCGGCTCCAGCGAATCGCCATTAGCGTCAACCATGTTGCCGTCGCGGTCCAGGTGGAACGACCCGGCTCGCGTGTATGCCAGCTCCCCCGAGGGTCGCTTGATCTGAAAGAAGCCGGAACCTTGAATGACCAGATCGAGAGGGTTGTCCGTCTCGGTGAAATCGCCCTGGCTGAACACGATGTCGTTCGAAGACGGGCGCGTACCCAAGCCAAGCTGCAACCCGGTTGGAACCACGGTTTGCTGGCCTGAAGATGTCCCCGGCTGCAGAACGCTCTGGTACAGCAGGTCCTGGAATTGAGCGCGCCGCGTTTTATAGCCCGGCGTACTGGCGTTGGCCAGATTGTTGGCGATGTTGTCTACGTTCAACTGTTGCGCCGTCATTCCACTGGCGGCGGTATAAAGTGCGCGAATCATATGCTTGCCTTTCGAGTCACGAACCCACCTTGGCGACTTGCTCGATGGCCTGGCGATTCATATCGCCTGCCAATCCCGCGGCTTTCTGAAGCATCTCGAATTGCCGCATCACCGCAACGAGCCGGACAGCCGCCTCGGCAGGCCCGGTGTTGGATGCTTCGAGCTTTCCCTGCTCCACGGAAACTCCCTGGGCCGCATCGGGCGCTACGGAACCGTTCGACCGGAAGTAGCTGGCCCCTTGCTTCACCAACGCGCTCCCGTCGGCGAAGCTCACCAGCGCCAACTGCCCGGCTGTGGCTCCCTGCTGGTTGATCGATCCGTCGCCGAGGATGTCGACCGCTTGCGTTGGGTCGAGCGTGATCGCCAACCCATCGGAACCCCGCACCGCATAGCCTTCGCCCGTCACCAGTCTTCCGTCCGCCGCCAGATGAAAGCTACCGTTGCGAGTGTAGAGCGTTCCGGATGGGCCGTTCACCGCAAAGAAGCCTTTACCGGACAACGCCGCGTCGAGAGGACTGTCCGTCACATGGATGATGCCCTGCGACTGATCCACCCAGGGCCGTTCGACCAAAGGCATCGAAGAAGGCGAATCCTGATCGGCGGCTTCCGGAGCTACATAGAGGCTGTAGAATTCGCGATCCGCCTTATAGCCGCCCGTGGAGGCATTGGCAATGTTGTTTGCAAGCATGTCGAGCGATTCCATGCGAGCCCGCAGGCCGCTTGCGGCGATAGCGGTGATAGGGTCCATGCGAACGGAAGCATTGCACGCGGGTATCCACGAGGAGGGGCGAGCGCAAGTGCCTCAAAACTCACCTGAAGCGGCCGATAAGTACGATCGGAGCGTGGCTTGAAGTGACGATTATTTGGCGCAAGCCGACGCGTTATTAGCAGCTCAACGTCGTGCACACTTCTAATCCTTTGAAATTGCGCGGCCGTGAGACTGGCCACTGAGATGCACTCCCGGCGTGCGTGACCGCCTGCGCCAACGTACTCCAAGCGTCCGTCACCGCGCCCGGCGCGGATGGCGAAGCGGCGCAAATCACGGGCTTCGCGAAGAACAAGACCAGCTCAAATCCGCCGGCTGGGCTGGAAGCGCAGTTCTCATCCTTCTTGGATCCCCTCATACAGACCGGAACCGCTCCGGTCCAGACGCCAGTTCCCGGAGACGCTGCAACGCACAATCGAGAGGCGGCGGCTGACTCGAAACGGGGGACAGCTTCACCGGACGATTCGCATCTTGCCGAAATGACTCAGGCCGGCCTGGCGCTTCCGGAGACGGCGCCCGCGCAGGCGTTGTTAGTGGCAACCGCCGGCGAGGCGAGCGGGAGTGACGGCGTGAACTCGATCACTCATTTGCCCGCGTCCCGTTCCGGCCGTTCTCACGCTCAGCGCTCGAAAGATATCACGCCAGGCTCAGCCGAGCAGGTAGGCGCCACGGCGCAGGTCTCCGCGACACCCAAGGACCTTCGTGAAGCGGCCTCGGTATCGAGCATCACCCTTACCTCAGCGTCGGCCCCGCAGACCGGGACGAGCATAGATACGACCCTCAAGACGATCGCGCTGACTGCTGCAGGTGAGCAGATCCCGCGTGGGCGACAGACGGCTGCCACGCAGCGAGCCGAGGGCCAGGTTCAGATTGCGCGATCGGAATGCGGCGCGCCCTCGGGGCAGGCCGATTCGCAGCCTCCCGATGCTCCCCCCTTACTCACGACTCAGGGGTCCGCTGACTCGGGTTCGACGCCGGAACAGTCCGCGAGCTCGAATTCTCAGCCGGCCTCAAGCGGTTCGCCGTACATCGCATCGATATCCATCTCTTCTTTCGCCGCGACGGCCGCTGCCGATGTCGTAGTCCCGACCGGGTATTCGGCAGTCAGCCTCCCCTTCGCTATGGAGCCGAATCCGGCCAGTGGGAATCCCGAGCGCGCTCCAATCGAGCAGGAATCGGCTCTCGCCGCGCGGCATGGTTCTCGAGTCCACGACGACAAGCTCCAGGATTCCTCCCCACAGGCGGCCCAGCCGGACGCTCAGAGTTTGGGAAAGTCCCCGACCCGCCAGTTTTCGTTCGGAACCGCTACAGCCCCTGCCCCCTCGCAAGAAAGCGGAGTAGCCTCCGCAGCGTCTATGGACTTCTCCCAATCCGCTGCATCCCGGCGCGCCGCGAATGCCGAGCACCTGGCGGCCGGGACCGGCTCGCCGGCCGAGTTCGTGCCGCGCAACGGGGAGGCGGTCCCCGGCAGGGCCGATTCCGTCATGCCACTTGGGACGCCGGATGCGAATGGGCCGGACGCATCGCTTGGGCGGGTTGGCGCAACGGGATCGATTCCAACCGATGGTTTCGCGTTCGGAGCGCGTTTGGTTCCTGTCGACGCCAGTCGGGATTTGACGGTTTCCCGTGCCCCAACGCCTTCCGCTTCCGCGAGCGCCGATTCGCAGGCGCCTTCAGCGCAGGCAGGCGGAGCGGACGATTCCTCGCGCACGAGCGCCGCCGCGGAGAATTCCAAGTCCAGCGCGGATCCCGACTCTGGCGACGATGCTCCGCGCCAACCCTCATCGGCGGCGTCAGCGGCGAGACCGGGCCGGGGCAATTCCGCAGATCCGGAACAGTCAACGCCCGCGGTCGCGGATCGCACCGTGATTTCCGCAACCAGCACGACAGGCGCCGGCGATCCCGGCGCTGCCGGGCGCGAGCCCGTCTCGAATACTGTCCACACGGACGGAGCCTCGGAGGCGGCGCGCGTTCCCACTGAAACGCTAGCCGAAGCTCCGGCGTCCCGGGCTCCGGCGAGGGACCTTGCCTTCGAACTAGGGGGCGGCGAGCAACGCGTTACCGTGCGCATAGCCGACCGTGGAGGGGAAATCCACCTCTCGGTCCGCACCCCGGACGCGGACCTGGCCGGCGACCTGCGCCGCGAGCTTCCCACGCTTGCGTCACGGCTTGAGCAAAGCGGCTTGAGGCCCCAGGGATGGCAGGCCGGCGAGAGTTGGCGCCACACGCAGCAACCGGCCGGGACGGGCTTGGCGCAAGAAGGGCAACAGCACGGACGCCCGGATTCAAGGGACCGCCGCGAGAGCCAGGCGCGCCATCCGGACGCCGGCAAGAAGTCCGATATCAAGAAGGAAGGAAAGGAGTTCGCATGGTTTCTATCGTCACTCGGTTAGGGCCCGCGGCCCGGCCGTTATCGATTCGCTTTCAAGAGGCGCACGCATGAGCCCCACATTACTGTCCGCCTCGGCTGCCTCGGCCACGGCGGCCACGTCGAGTTCTTCGACTGCGTCAGCTACGTCCACGACTCCAGTCAACGAGAATATGTTCCTCCAGCTCCTGGTCGCACAGATACAGAACCAGGATCCTTCGAACCCGACCGACGGAACGCAGTTTCTCACGGAGCTGGCACAGTTCCAGCAGGTCGAGCAGGGTGTCAACGACGGCCAAACTCTCTCGTCGATTCTCGGCGACGTGAATCAAATCAGCGCCTCGGTCGCGGGCGCAAACGCCGGCTCAACATCGTAAAGGAGAAAATCAATGTTTACATCGTTATCCGCCGCCGTAAGCGGACTCGAAGCCGACAGTACGGCGTTTAGCGTGGTCGGCAATAATCTGGCCAATCTGAATACAACGGGTTACAAGGCCACCGACCTGTATTTCCGCGACCTGGTCACGAACGCCATTGGCGAGGGGCTGACCTCGACGGAAGTGGGATTCGGCGTAGCGCAGCCCATTACGGAGCGGCTATTTACCCAGGGCGCCATTCAGTCCAGTTCGGGCACGCTCGACGGGGCCATACAAGGCGAGGGGTTCTTCGTCCTCCAGGACGCCAACGGCGTGACTTCCTACACCCGCGACGGCGCGTTCACGACGAACGCGGACGGCACGCTCGTCTCTCAGACCGGAGAGGCCGTCCAGGGGTGGATGATCAATCCGGAGACCGGCCAGGTCGATACGAACACGCCGATCGCCGACATCACCATTCCCACCGGCTCTCTGAAGCAGCCCATCGCCACGCAAAACGTCTCGCTCCAGGCGAACTTGAATTCGGCCGCGTCGGTGAACGGTTCGGCCGATCTTTCCTATCCGGTCCAGGTATATGACAGCCTGGGACAGTCCCACGTCCTCACGTTTAATTTCACGAAGACGGCCAACAACACCTGGGATTACTCGGTCACCATACCGGGAGCGGATTTGACGGCCGGCAAGGCCGGCGTTCCGTCCGTGGTCGCCAGTGGAGATCTGGATTTCAATCCGGACGGAACCTTGAATTCGCCCGCGGCCGGAAGCCCGATAACCCTCGCGGCTCCGGGTCTCGCCGACAAGGCCAATGACATGACGCTGACGTGGAACCCCTACGACTCCTCGGGCAACGGTGAGATCACGCAGTACGCGGAAGCATCGCAAGTATCCGCCAGCAACCAGGACGGCTCGGCCGGCGCACAACTCTCGCAGGTGGGCCTGAGCTCCGGCGGGACCATCGTGGCGCAGTACTCGGACGGACAGCAGATGGTGATCGCGCAGTTGGCCACGGCCTCGATCCGCAATCCCGATTCTCTGGTCGCCGTGGGCAACAACAACTATCAGATCACGGCCGCCTCGGCAACGCCGGTCGTCGGCGTTCCGGGAACGGGCGGTCGCGGAACCGTGGTGGGATCTTCGCTGGAGTCGTCGACGGCGGACATCGCGACCGAGTTCACCGACTTGATCGTTTTCCAGCGGTCCTACGAGGCCGACGCAAAAGTGGTGACCTCGGCCGACGAATTGAGCCAGGACACCATAAACTTGATCCGCTGATACGCCGATGACTCCTTTGGAAGAAGTCGCGGCGCTGGCCGGCGTTCCGGTGGAAATCGAAGTCGAACTGGACCGGCGGATCATGCGCGCGCGAGAGGTGCTCGAACTTCGGGAAGGCTCGGTGATCGCCACGTCGCGTTCGGCGGGCGAGAACATCGACATCTACATCGGCGGCGCGCTGTGCGGCTCCGGTGAGATCGTCGTGATCGAAAACGTGCTCGGAGTGCGCATCACCGACTTCCGCGAAGACCCGTAAGAGGGAGCGGAACGGAATGGATTGGGCGCGACAACTCGGCGCGATAGCGCTGGTTCTGGGATTGCTGCTGGCGGCGCTCTGGCTCCTACGCCGGAGGGGCGTGGCGGGATTGACTCCCGCGGCCCGGTCCACCGGCCGCCGGCTGCGGCGAGTGGAACGGCTGGCGCTCGGTCCGCACCACGCCCTGGATCTGGTGCGCGTAGGGGAACGATATTTGCTGGTGGCCACGCACCCTTCGGGGTGTTCCCTGATCGAGAGCTTCCCGGCGCGGGAGCTTGAGAACGCAGGGGAGGCGGCGCGATGAAATTCGCAGGCTTGGCGCTGCTGGCGTTGCCCGCCTCGGCCGCGGCCCCGGCGGCCGACCCGTTCTCCTTTTTCGGAATCGCCGCTGGTAAGCCCGCGAGCGGCCTCAGCGTCCCCATGCAGACGGTTGTCTTGCTGACGCTGATGACTCTTTTGCCGGCGGCGGTCATGACCGTTACGCCGTTCCTGCGCATCGTGGTCGTGCTGCATTTCTTGCGGCAGGCCCTCGGGACGCAGACCACGCCCTCCAATCAGGTGCTGCTCGGGCTGGCCCTGTTCCTGTCCATGCTCATTGTGCAGCCTGTCGCGGCGGATATGTACAAGCAAGGCTGGGAACCCTTGGAATCCGGGAAGGCCACTCCCCAACAGGCGTGGGAGCAAGGGTCGAAGCCTCTGCGGCAGTTCCTGGTTCGCTATGCGCGCGAGAAAGACATTCGTCTGTTCCTGGAGATCTCTCGCGCTCCCGCGCCGAGAACGCCGGCCGATTTGGATCTGAGCGTACTCGTACCGGCGTACATTCTCTCCGAGTTGAAGGCCGGGTTTCAGATCGGCGCCGTGCTGTTCCTGCCCTTCCTGGTAATCGATCTCGTGGTGGCGTCCGTGACTCTCTCGGTGGGCATGGTGCAATTGCCCCCCGTAATGATCTCCGCGCCCTTCAAGATTCTGCTTTTCGTTCTGGTGGACGGATGGAATCTCGTGGTCGGGTCGCTGATGAAGAGCTTCTACTCATGAGCCCCACATCCGTAGTGGAAATCGTTCGTAACGCGCTGATGACCGCGTTCTGGCTGGCGGCCCCGCTTCTCGCGCTCGGCTTCGTGGCGGGAATCGCGGTCAGCCTCGTTCAGATCGCGACCTCCCTGCAAGACAACACAGTCGGCACGGTTCCGCGCTTGATCGCATTTCTTGTGGGCCTCCTGCTATTCCTGCCATGGCTGCTTCAGAAGAGCATGGCGTACGCCTCGTCGCTTCTGGGGAACCTGTCGAGCTATGCACGCTAGCCTCACGCTCCCATTCTCGACGCTGTACGGTTTCCTGCTGACGCTGGCGCGAATCTCCGGCGCTCTTGCGTTCGTGCCCGTGCCCGGCATTAAGGACGCTCCGGGGCCGGTGCGGGCGACGCTCGCCGTGGGCTTCACCATGGCGCTTCGCTCGCGCTGGCCGACGGGCGGATTCGAGAGCGTGACGGGCTGGCAGCTCGCGGCATGGGCCGTCGCGGAGGCGGGAATTGGAATCGCGATCGGCGTTTCGGTGGCCATCGTGATGGAGGTATTCACCTTCTCCATGCAGGTGCTGGGGCTCCAGGCCGGGTACGGGTACGCCTCGACAATCGATCCATCGACGAACGCCGATTCCGGAATTCTGCTGGTGCTCGCGCAACTGGCGTCCGGTCTTCTGTTCTTCGCCACGGGATTGCATCGCGAGGTGTTCCGCCTGTTCGCTCGCAGCATGGACGTAGTACCGCCCGGGCAGTGGGCCTTTTCGGCGGAACGCCCTTTGGCGGCGGCCGAGCCACTCATCCGTCTGGGAGCCGGTCTGTTCGCGCTGGGAACGCGCCTGGCGCTCCCGGTGGTCGCGCTGCTGACGATGGTGGATGTGGCGTTGGCCCTGTTGGGCCGTCTCAACCAGCAATTGCAACTTCTTTCGCTGGCCTTCCCAGCCAAGATGCTTTTGGCGCTGTGGGCCCTGGGATGGACGGCGGCATTGCTGCCTCGCCTGTTGACGGCTTTCGCAGGCCAGGCTTTCGCCGCCGCGCTTCGGGCGTTGGGCATATGAGGCGGGATGCCGGATCGCTCCAGCCAGACCGAAGCCCCGACACAGCGCCGGCTTCAGAAGGCCCGCGACGAGGGCCAGTTTCCCGCGGCCAAGGAGTTCGTTGGAGCGCTCGAGTTTCTCGTCTTCGTCGCGCTCCTATCGAGCCTGGGCCCCCACTGGCTGGAAGGTTTGAAGCGCTCGGCGCGCGCCCTGATGCGACTGGCGTTTACCCGCGAGCTTGCCGCCGAAGATCTGACGGCGGCCGCGTGGCGCGTGTTCTGGAGCAACCTTCTTCCGATGGTGGTCGCGGGTATGGCCGTGGCCGTAGCCGCCGTAGCCGTCCGGCTGGCGACCACGCGCTTCGGATTCAGCCTCAAGCGTCTGGCGCCGAAAGCCTCCAACTTCAGTCCGCTCGCCAAACTCCGGGAACTGCCTCGACAGAACATCCCGAATCTGATTCAGGGCGTGGTTCTGCTCCCGATTTTCCTCTGGGCGGCATACGCGGTGGCGCGGGAGAAGCTGGACGTGTTCCTGACGCTCCCTTTGGGAAGCGTCGAAAGCGGCAGCCGCGTTCTCGGAGCCTCCCTGCTCGAGTTGTTCTGGAAAGCGGCCTTGGTTTTCCTGGCCTTCGGATCGGTGGACCTGTTCCGCCAGATGCGCCGCTACCGGAACGATCTGCGCATGTCGCGTCAGGAGATCCGCGAGGAACTCAAGGACGTCGAAGGAAATCCACAGATCAAGGGGCGGCTTCGCCGCTTGCAGCGCGACCGCGCGCGCAAGCGAATGATGCACGAAGTCCCCAAAGCGACGGCGGTGGTGGTCAACCCCACGCACTACGCGGTAGCGCTGCGCTACGACATGGAGAGCATGGGCGCCCCCGTAGTCGTCGCCAAAGGGAAGAACTATCTGGCGCGGCGCATCCGGGAAATGGCCGTCGAGTCCCTGGTGCCCATCATCGAGAATCCGCCCCTTGCTCAAGCCCTGTACAAAGCGGTCGATGTGGGCCAGGAAATCCCGCCGCACCTCTATCGCGCCGTGGCCGAGATCCTGGCATACATTTTCCGGCTCATGAAAGGGAGGCCGCCGGGTTAGCGAGGAGAGCGGAAGTCTGGAAGGAACCGGGCGAGGCGAATTGCCGCCTTCGGCCCTCCGCCGCCGGCGGCCGGGGACGAATCGGGCTTGTGAAAGCGCACCGCTCCTCGGGAAGACCTGATGGAACGAATCGGATTCGGCGCTTACTATGACCCCCGCTAGAGCCATCTCCACTCCCGCCGTCGATTGGCGCAAGCGCCTGCCGCTGGCTGCCATGCGGGAAATGGCGGTACCGGCCGCGGTGTTGGCCATCATGCTGGCTCTGGTGGCTCCCCTGCCGCCATTCGTGCTGGACCTGCTGATCGCCTCCGACATCCTGATGTCGGTCACGGTGCTGATGGTGTCGCTTTATCTGACGCGCCCGGTCGAGTTCACATCGTTTCCGACCACGCTGCTGCTGCTGACTCTGTTCCGGCTGGCGCTGAACGTATCTTCGTCCCGGCTGATCCTGCTCGATGGCAATACGGGAACCACGGCCGCGGGCGAAATCATAGGCGCATTCGGCAGTTTCGTGGTAGGTGGGAACTACATCGTCGGCGCGGTGATCTTCCTGGTGCTCATCGCCATTCAATACGTAGTCATTAACCATGGCGCGGTACGCATCTCGGAAGTGACGGCGCGCTTCACTCTTGACGCGCTTCCCGGCAAGCAGATGTCCATCGACAGCGACCTGAACTCGGGATTGATCGACGAAACCGAAGCCAAGCGGCGGCGCAAGCAGCTTGCCACCGAAGCCGAGTTCTACGGCGCCATGGACGGCGCGTCGCGCTTTACGCAGCGCGATGCGGTAGCCGCCATTCTGATCACGACCATCAACATCGTGGCCGGGTTTCTAATCGGCGTCTTGCAGCACGGCATGGATTTGCAGAAGGCCATCGAGACTTACACTGTTCTGACCATCGGCGACGGGTTGGTCACGGTAATCCCTGCGCTCATGATTTCGATTTCCGGGGGACTCATTGTCTCGCGCGCCGGCTCGGACGCTTCCGTGGGAACCGAATTCCATCGCCAGGTCTTCGGCTCCCCGCAGCCGTTGCTGCTGGCGGCCGGCGTGCTCGCCACATTGGCCGCGCTACCGTCGATGCCGAAGATCCCCTTCCTGTTGATGGCGGGCAGCGCCGGGGCGGCAGGCTGGTCCATGCGGCATAAGGGCAAGGGGCAGGCTTCCGCGTCGGCCGAGAGCAAGCCGGCGCCCAAGGAAAACCTGGAGGCCGTACTGAAGGTCGAGCCTCTGGCCGTCGAAGTCGGCCTCGGGCTGGTGGGACTGGTCGAAGGCGGTCAGGAATCGCCGCTGCTCCGCCGCATCGCGAGCATAAGGAAGCAGTTGGCGGCGGATCTGGGCTACCTGCTCCCTCCCGTTCGCGTCACCGATAATCTGTCGCTGCGCAGCCGGGAGTATGCCATAGCCGTAAAGGGAGTGGAGATCGACCGGTACGAACTCCCGCAGGGCTGCGAACTCGCTATCCCATCGTCGCCGGCGTGCCCGCCAATCGAGGGCGAACGAACGCGCGAGCCCGCCTTCGGACTGAACGCCATTTGGATACCCAAGGCGCGGGCCGATGCCGCGCGCAACGCGGGCTACACGGTCGTGGACGGAGTCAGCGTGTTGGGCACGCATCTCTCGGAAGCCGTACGCAGGTTCGCGCACGAATTGTTCTCCCGGCAGGACGCAAAAAAACTCCTCGACCGCGTGGCTCTGGAGCAGCCCAAGGCCGTGGAGGATCTGGTTCCCAAGCTATTGCCTCTCTCGGCCGTGCAGAAGGTCCTGCAGAATCTTCTTCGGGAGCGCGTTTCCATCCGGGACGGCGCGTCCATTCTGGAGGCATTGGGAGAGGCCGCGCCCGCCACGAGAAATCCTACGCTGCTAACGGAGTTCGTTCGCCAGTCGATCCGGCGCGCAATCGTGAAGCCCTATTTGAACCGCTCCGGCGAGCTGCCGGCCTGGTTCATCGATCCGTCCGTCGAGCAGACCATCGAGGGCGGGGTGCAGCACGGCGAGCAGAGCAGCCATCTGGCGCTCTCCCCGGAGGCGGCGCGCGGCATCCTCAACCGGCTGTCGAACCGCGTAGGACAGCCCGAAGCGCCTATTGCCGCGGTCACATCGTCGGCCGCCCGCTATTTCCTGCGCCAGATCGCCGAGACAGCCATACCCAACCTGTTCTTCCTGGCCCACAACGAAGTGCCTCCCGGGGTCAAGATCCAATCGCTGGGCAACGTCCAGTAGCCGATTCCCGCCCGGTCGGCGGCCGGCACCCCCATTTTAGGCGCACCTGCGGGGGTAGACGCCTACAGAGGAATTGCGGAACCGACGATAGTCCCATCGTGCGTCGGAGACGCGGCGGCGCTGCGGCCGCGGAGCGGGGTCAATGAAAATCAAATCTTATTTCGCGCGGACCGTGGAAGACGCCATGGGTGAGGCGCGGCGGGAAATGGGTCCGGATGCCGTGCTGCTGAATACGCGCCTTGCCTCCGAGGAAGCCCGGGGGCTGGGCGAATACGAAGTCGTGTTCGCCTCGGAAACGCCTTCCCAAACAGGCGAAAGCTCTTCGCCGTCCGCCATTCCGGCTCCTTCGGCGGCGGGCGCGGCTCGCGACCGGTTCGCCCAGGAAGTAGCCGATCTGAAAAGGGAATTGGAAGGCATGCGCCGCGCCCTCAATCGCTCGGCGTTCGCGCCCGCCTGGAACGGCCACTCTCCGGAGTTAGCGGATGCTTACGCGGAGTTGACCGCCGCGGAAGCGTCGCCGGAACTGGCGCGGGACATCGTGGAGTCGGCGGCCTCGAAGCTGGCCGCCCGAGGCTCCGGTTCGCGAGGGCCCCGGCGACTGGACTGGCCGGCCTTTCAGCGCGCCGTGGCCGAAGAACTGGAGTCGCGGATCGCGATTGAGGCATCGCTGGGACGGGGCGAATCGCGACCTCGAATCGTGGCGCTGGTCGGCCCTCCGGGAAGCGGCAAGACGACGACGCTGGTCAAGTTGGCGGTGAACTACGGCATCGCCGGACGGAGACCGTCGCTGCTCCTGTCGGCGGACACCTACCGCGTCGGGGCCGCCGACCAGTTGCGCTCCTACGCCGCAATTCTCGGCGTGGGATTCCAGGCGCTCGAGACCGTTACGGCTCTCGCGCAGGCCATCGAAGAGAACCGCGGCAAGGAGATCATTCTCATCGATACGCCGGGGCTCGGCTTCGGCGACATGGACCAGGGCTCGGCGCTGGCGCGCTTCTTGAGTTCGCGAGACGATATTGACGCGCACCTGGTGCTGCCGTGCTCCATGAAATCCGCGGATCTCTCGCGAGTCGTCGATTGCTATCAGGCGTTTCGGCCTCGGCGCCTGTTATTCACGAAGCTGGACGAAACCGCGTCCTTCGGGCCCGTTCTCAACGAGGCCGTGAGAACCGGCAAACCGCTCTCGTTTTTCGGCTGCGGCCAGCGCATCCCCGAAGATCTGGAGACGGCCAGCAGGGAAAGAGTCTCGGAACTCGTGCTGACGGGCTCCGCGGCGCGCAAGCGCTCGGCGGCGGCATGAATGAACTCGGCGGTGAGATATGTACGCGCAATTGGCCTCGGACTCGATGAGCGACAACGAACGGGAACGTCTCATCCTGGAACATCTCCCCCAGGTGCGTCTGATCGCCCGGCGCATTCAGGAGCGTTTGCCGGACAACGTCGCGCTGGAAGACCTGATCTCAAGCGGCGTCATCGGACTGATATCCGCGATCGACCACTTCGATCCCTCTCACAACGTCAAACTCAAGACCTACGCGGAGTACAAGATCCGCGGCGCCATCCTGGATAGTCTCCGAGGATTGGACTGGGCTCCGCGGCAGAAGCGGCGCCGCGCCAAGCAGATCGAGGCTTCCATTGCCCGGCTGGAGCAGATTCTGCACCGCGCCCCCACCGAAGATGAGATCGCCTCTCAACTGGGGGTCTCGATCGAGGAGTACCACGAGTGGCTGGTTGAGATACGGGGTCTCAACATCGCCAGCCTGGAGCACGCCGGTGGACAAGGCAAGGACCTATTGCACTATATCGCCGACGATGAGCAGAAGCTCCCTTCGTCGATCCTGGAACGGTCGGAACTGGAGCGGCTGCTTGCCGAAGGAATCGATGGAATTCCCGAAATCGAACGGACGGTGTTGAGCCTCTACTACCGCGAAGAGCTTACGCTGCGGGAGATTGCGACCGTGGTGCGGCTGCATGAGTCGCGGGTGTCGCAATTGAAATCGCAGGCCATCTTGCGCCTGAGGGCGCATTTGGCCGAGCAGTGGCCGGTATCCAAAGGAACGGTAAACGCATGAACGGGGAAAGCGCGGCGCCGCCCGGCGCCAAGATCCGCGAACGGCTCGGCGGCGTGTGGGCGGAGAGCCTGGCTCAGGTATTCGAGTCCATGGCGGGCGAGCGGCCCGTAATCAATTGGCGGTCCGAGGAGCCGCCCGCCGGCGGTGGCGGCGCAGGGGACGAGATGCTCTGGTGGGAGCAGCCGTTCCCGTTGGGCGCGGGCGCCTCGACCTGGGTCGGCGCGCCCCAAGCGACCTGGGAGTACGCCGGAGCCCTGACGCTGAAGGCTGCCGGACTTGAAACTGTCGACGCGCAAGAAGCGCGTAACACCTGGATCGAGATGCTCGGTCAGTCCTTTGCGGCTGTCGCGCGCGAGGCGGGGTCTATGTTGGGCCGCGAGATCGCGCTGCAGCCCGGCGCCGAGCGCCCGCCCGGACCGGAAGCGACCGACCGGAACGGTCTCTCGTTGGAGTTTTCCGGGGAGACGCCAGTAAGCTTGTGGTTCGTACTGGGAGCCCCGCTGGTGGACGCGCTGTGGGCCCGGGACGAGAATCCTCCCGCGGAACCCGAGGCCGCTCCCGAAGAGCCTCCCGAGCCGGCGCGACCGGAAGGCGTGCCACGCACTTTGGAGCTTTTGCTCGGCATCGAACTTCCGGTCAGCATATCGTTTGGCCGTAAGCGCCTGCCGCTCCGCGAGGTGCTGAAACTGACGACAGGATCGATCGTCGAGTTGGATCGAGATGTGGACGAGCCGGTCGAAATCCTCGTCAACCAGTGCCTGATTGCGCGTGGAGAAGTGGTAGTGGTCGAGGGGAATTACGGCGTGCGAATCCTGGAAATTGCCAGCCGGCAGGACCGGCTGAGGAGTCTCCCGTGAGCGCTCTCGCGATTCCGTGGATGGCGGCGGCTGCGTGCGGGCTTGGGTTGGCTGGTTTTGCCGCGGGTTTGTTTTCCCTTTTCCTGGCCGACCGGACGGCCCGAATCGTCCGGAGGCGCGCCGAGGAGCATCGCGTCCAAACGCAGGACGCCGTCGCGGCTGTCAGGCGTGAACTGGACTCAATGGCAGGGCGCATGAAGCAGATCCAGGAACAAGCTCCCGCTCCCGCCGGCGCTGCCGCGATGGCTCCCGGCTTCAATCTCAGCAAGCGCTCGCAAGTTCTACGCATGAACCGTAGAGGGGACCCTCCCGAACAGATCGCCACGGCGCTCGGCCTGCCGCGCCAGGAAGTGGATCTCGTCCTCAAGGTGCACCGCATCGTGCTGGACTCCGTCTAGCGCGGCCCGCCTGAATCCGTGGACGCTGCGCGAGCGGACCGGCCGGTGTTAGGCCAACTCTCCACACAGAACCCCAATACCCGCGGTTGCAGTGGCGGGAAAGAGGCTGCATTGCCCGCCGCGTTACTCTGGGAAGGATGGCGGATCGCGAAGATGGGCTCCAGTCACAACCATTGCAGAGCTCGCCGTTCTTCGAGACTCCGGAGGAGCTTTACCGGCGGGTCTTCCGTGAGATGAAACCGCGGACGACGGCGCCGGAAATCAAAGTCCGGTTCTGCAAGTTCGCGAATGCGGACAGCTTCGTTCGTTTCAAGGAAGGCCGCCTCGATGTGCGCATTTCCGATTTGCTCGAGGGCGCTCCTGCGCCGGTCCTGGAAGCGCTGGCTCATATTCTTCTGGGGAAGCTGTACCGAAAGCCGGCGGCCCGCGCTTACGCTCACCGCTACCGGCTTTATTTGAACCGCAAAGACGTTCGCCGGCAGGCGCATTTGATCCGTCAAACGAGGGGGAGGAAATATCTTTCCGGCCCGCAGGGGGAATTGCACGATTTGGAGGCCATTTTCGATCGTCTCAATATCCGCTTTTTCGATGGGATGCTGGGGCGGCCGCTGCTGGGTTGGAGCCGCAACGCCTCGCGATCGATGCTGGGCCACTTCGACCCTTCCCACAACGCCATCGTGATCAGCCGGATCTTCGACCGTCCCGGCGTTCCGCTCACGGCGCTGGAGTACGTCATGTTCCACGAGATGCTTCACCTGCGATTTCCCGCCGACCACAGCGGCTCCCGCCGTAGAGTACATACTCGGGAGTTACGCGAAGCCGAGAAGAAATATCCCGGACTAAAGGAGGCGAAGGAGGCGTTGAGGCGATTGTGAATCGGAGGGAAGTTTACGAGGTACGGTAAACCGGGCGATTACGCCATCGCGCCGGCGGCCGACGGTGCGAGAACCTTCAGTTCGACTCGCAAAGCGTCGAACGCATCGACCAGGGACGATACGTCGACAGCGCCCAAACCCCAGCGATACAGAAACACGCGGGCATTCACCGTCATGATCGCGCCCGCGAAGGCCATCTGGCGGCGCAGAAGCGTGGCGGCCAAATCCGGCCGATCATTGTGCGCCTGCAACATCAGTACCTTCACAGCCATTGAAACCCGCTGAAAATCGCTCTCCAACCGCCGGACATAACCGCGGAATATCTGGCGCCGTTGGGTGCGAAGCTTGGCTGCCATTCGAGGCGTGTAACCTGGCTGCGAGCGCAAGAACTCGAAATCGCGCTCATCGAGAAGGCGCATCATGGGACGGTAGCTGTTGACCGAAAGATCGTCGATCCAGGCTGCGTCCAGGGGAAGGACCCCGGCAGCCGTGAAAGCCTTGCGGGCAGTCACAATTGCCGCGCCTACCGCAGCCAGAAGTACTGCCGCCGAGATGTAGATGGCCACCACCGGCTTGTTCTCGTGTCTCCAATCTAAGAGTAATGGAGATACCGAGAAAAATCAATCCCCTTTGATAGTAATATTCGTACTGTTTTAAGTACTATTACCCTATTAAAAGAGGATGGGGGAGAGCCCTATTTCTGAGCCACCTTCAGGAGCGTGGCGTTCAAGGCGTCCAACTGATGGAGAATCCGCGCCTCTTGAGCCGGGGCAAACCAAGGCACCTTCACGCGCGCTTCTTCACCCTCGGGTGTCAGCAGGAAGAACCAAGCCCATACGCAGAGACACGGCCCGGCGAGCGAGATCGCATCCGTCACCGCTAATAAACTGAGTCCGAAGAAGGTCCGCAGGATGGTCCCCAGCGCGCCGCTCAGGAAGAAAAGCACGTAGATCGGCGCATGCACGGCAATGTTGCGGCTCAGCGGCACCGTATACCAATTCAGCAGGAAGAGCATCAGAATCAGAAAGATACCAAGGCCAAAATCAAGTCCCCGCTCGACTCCGACGGCGAGCCCGATGGCAAACAGCGAAACTTGCGGTTCCTGGGGAGCGATCTTTATGATCAGCGCAACCACCGACACAAGCATCGAAATGACGACGCCCGCCCCCATCGCCCAGCGGCCAACCCAATAGAAACCTTTGTGCCGCTCCAGGACGAGCTTCGACAGTTCCAGCGCAACAGCTACATAATAGAACCACGCAATCGGCTGCGCCAAGAGGTAGGAATAAAAATAGGTTTTGGACTTGGGGTCCAGGCAAAGCATGAGCGCTATATAAACGCTCCTGAAGATCATGTACTCGAAGAATCTTCGATACCGGGACGAGAGCCCGCTCAGACGCAGCTTAACAGCCGCGCACGCAGAGCCGATGGCCGAAGCCGCTAGAATAATAAAGACAGAAGGCTGGATGGCTGCCTCCCGACGCACTCTACCCTATTCTACACCGAGAGTCGGGCCAGCCGGCGCCAGCGAGCGAATCTAGCGAACGAACGGGCAGGGATTGCACTGCGGGAACGGGACGTCGATCTTGCTGGTCTTGGCGGTAGCCAGGAAAGAGAAAGCGACGAGGGCGAGAAGGACGAGCTTCTTCATGGAAATCTCCTTTTGACCGTTAACCTTAGTACGGTAACGGAAGTACCATTACTTTGTTGACAGTACTAGCATAAAGGATCTACCTAGGGCTTGTCAATACTAAAACTAACGCCCGAATTCAATAAACTCAGGCTCGTCGAAGATCTGGTTCTAGTACTAGTAGAACCTTGGTTTACAATGAGAAGGAACGGCCTTGGCGTGCGGCCGACCCGATTCGAGGTGATTTCATTTGGCTGATTTTTCCGCCAAATCACAGTCTGGGAACTCGGAGGTCTGGGACCTCTGGCGCCGCACTCTTTCGCCGATCCCCACTCTTTTTGGCCGCTTGCGCTATGTCGCGGGACTTCGCGATCCTCAAACAGGCCGGTATTCTCATCCGACGCTATCGCGGGCGCTCGGGGCGGAAGATGCGGATCGGACGCTTCGCCGCGGCCATTACCAGGTATTTGGGCAGTGGCTCGGCCTGAGCCTGGAAGAACAGAAAGCGGATCTGGAGGATTTTCTGAACGGCGCCGGCCGCCCGGGAGGCCCTTTAGGCTATCGCGATTTGGCTCCGCCTGGCGCTCATGAAGTAGAGCGGCAATTGTACGTCACGGACCTTGAGACCATTCTGGAATTGCTCGACGCCGGGGGCGGCGGCGGGTAGGCGCTCCTCCTAGCCAGCGCCCAACGGCCGCGGCTTTGTAAGGCAGGTCCAGGCCCACAGACGAGTCGGGCGGAGAATGCGCCTGTGATTGTTCGCCCGAGCTTCAGTTCGGGTTTCGTATCGCGGCCGGGTGCGCTCATGGGCAAGACGGGGCCTCGTCGCGCTTCCGCGAGTTTCAGCGGTTCTCCCCATGGTATGATCCTCGCTGTGAGCGTTCCCATCTCGGCGCGCGCAGCGCGCGCTCGTGGGACGAGAGGGTGAAGCGTCCTCCAGTTTCCGGCATGAGCCCAAGTGTCGAAATTGGGGCGCGGGCGTGGCGCGACCGAGCCGGCCGAGGGAAGCAATCCATTGCAGATTGTCGTAGGAATCACGGGAGCGAGCGGGGCGATCTACGGCGTGCGGCTGCTGGAACGTTTGCGCGCATTCCCGGGCGTGGGAATCCATCTCGTTCTTTCGCGCTCCGGGGAGAAGACTCTGTTCCTGGAGACCGCGAAGACCGCCGCGGAGGTCCGCGGCATGGCCGACCACTGGTATCCCGTGGAAGATATCGGGAGCCGCCTGGCGAGCGGCTCGTCCGTCCCGGACGCCATGGTCATCGCGCCGTGTTCGATTCATACCATGTCGGCGATCGCCGGCGGCATCGGTTCGAACCTCATAGTGCGCGCGGCGGATGTGATTCTCAAGGAAAAGCGCAGGCTGATTCTTCTCGTCCGCGAGAGCCCGTTTCATCTGGGGCATCTGAGGAACATGGTGGCGCTGGCCGAAATGGGAGCTATTGTCGCCCCGCCGGTTCCGGGCTTCTACCACCATCCGCAAACCGTAATGGATATCGTCGATCACAGCGTGGATCGCGTACTGGATCTGCTCGGCCTGCCGGATCCGGCGATTCGCCGCTGGGGAGAAACCACCCGATGAGCGCCGCCCGCAAAACACGCCCGCTTCCGGTCGCCATTCAGGGCGAGCCCGGGGCATTCAGCGAAGAGGCCGCGCGTAAGCTGGCCGCGAGCGATATTCCCGTCCTGCCCTGCCAGCGCTTCGAGGACATGTTCCGCGCGCTCGCCGAGGGACTGGCCGAAGGGGCCGTGGTCCCCATCGAAAACACGCTCGCCGGATCCGTCCACGAGAACTACGACCACCTCTTGCGCTTCGGCTTTCCGATTGTCGCGGAAACCAGCGTGCGAATCGTACACAATTTAATTGTCCCGAAAGGGGTTTCTTTCTCTCAAATCAAGCGCGTTTATTCGCATCCCGTGGCGCTCAATCAGTGTCTGAACTTCTTCGTGCGCAACCCTCAGGTGGAGAAGATACCGTTCTACGACACGGCCGGAAGCGTCAAGATGATTGTCGGGGAAGGACTTAAAGACGCGGCCGGGATCGCTTCCGCGGTCGCCGCCGACGTTTATGGCGCACGGATACTGCGGAAATCGATCGAGGACGACCGCCAGAATTTTACGCGGTTCTTTCTATTGCGAACGCCCGCTTACGAGCGGCGCCACCGCACGCCGGCCAGCGCGCACGAACATTGGAAGACATCGATTGTCTTCAGCACGCGCAACATCCCGGGCGCGCTGTTCCGGGCTTTGAGCGCATTCGCGCTCCGCGATCTGAATCTCGCCAAGATTGAATCCCGTCCCTTGCGCGGGAAGCCATGGGAGTACCTGTTCTACGTGGATTTCCTGGGAAGAGCCGATACCGTGAACGCGCGCAACGCGCTTCAGCACCTCCAGGAACTGGCCGATGTCTTTCGCGTGCTCGGTTGCTACCCGAGAGGGGCGTAGACACTACCGCCCCTGCCTCCGCAACTCCTCCGGATCGTCCATTCTTGGCGAAGGCGTGCCGGGGGCCGCCGTTCGGGCTTTGGCTGGGTCGAAAAGCCGGCTGTCTACCGCCAGGGCTTTATACGGCGCGAAATCCGGGCGGGATGTGAAGCAGTCGGCCAGGTCCGCGGCTGAGGCGTCAAACAGATTCAGCGGCTCGATTCCCAGCAGCCGGAAAACCGTCTTCAGGAGCCCGGGGAAACTCGAGTTCGTGTGCGAGACGTAATTCCGCTTCGCCCACGGCCCGGCGCATAGCAACACCGTGCGGTGTTGGTCGATATGATCCACGCCGCCCTGCGGATCGTCTTCGGTAACGAACACGGCCATTTCATTCCACCACTTCGTGCCCGAGAGATACTCCAGAATGCGCCCGAGCGCCAGGTCGTTGTCGGCCACGAACGACTCGTCGTACGGGTAGCCGTCGGCGGGCCGCGCCTTGGCCATGTGATCGTTGGGAAGGTGAATGAAGATGAAGCTGGGAAGCTCCGCGCCCGTCTGGACGAAGCGCCGGTCGATTTCGCCAATGAACTGCGAGGCGCGGTATTGATCCGGAACGTTCATATTGAAGCCCGGATATTCGTGCGATGTGTGGCTATAGAGCGGCTCCGGCATGGGGACGTTGGTCAAGAAACGCGCGCCCGTCGGCTCCAATTCCTTCCCTTCATCCACACCCGCCAATTCGAACCCCTCGCCGAAGTTGAGAAACGAGACGCCGTTTCGCGCCAGGTGATGCCAGATGGTTCCACCCTCCTCCTGCTCCTCGGGGTGCACCGACGAATCCGAACCGGCGAAGAGGAGCCGGCCCGGCGCATCCCCCAGCCGGAAGTCTTTCCCGCCCTCGCCGTACGCCGCCAGGAGCGAGCTTTCGGTCCAGGCGTTCGGGTACGCTCCGACCAGCCAGTGATGTCCGTCCACGCTCACGTCGGAATCGGCGTAAAAATTGTCGCCGAAGCTCCACTGGCGCGCTATGGCGTGGTGGTTGGGCGTTACATTGACGTCGCGCAGGCTTAGCGCGCGGCCCCTCCCATTCACATACCCGCGCGTGCCGAAGCGAGCCAGATCCGGGTAATTCATGGCGGGGCCGTTCGAGGCGGAAGGGATATCGCCGAAGACCTCGTCGTAAGTCCGATTCTCTTTGACAATCAGAACCACGCGCTTCACCGCGCCGGGCAGCGGCGGCGGCGGGAGCGAACGCGGGCTCAGCCCTGCGTACTCCAAAACAAGCTTGGTTTGCTTCTCCAGATCCTCCGGCCTGGGCATCGGGAAAACGGAGACGGACCCTTGCCTTGGCGCGCCTCCCTTGGGCGCGTTCGGCCCCGATCCGTTTCCCCGGCCGTTAGCGACGAACACCGTTCCGTCATGCACGAGGATGCGCGTCGGGAACCAGCCTGCGGGAATGTGGCCGAGCACGCTGCGCCGGCGCGGGTCGATCACGGCTACGGCGTTGATCCCCGCTTCGGCGGCGAGCAACAGGCCGGACCCCTCGTCGTAAGCCAACCCGATGGGCAGGACCCCGCGCAGCGTTTCCAGGCCCGGAATGCGTATGGGGATCTCGGATTCCACGCGGTTCGTCTCCGCGTCGATTACGGAGACGGAATCGTCGTTCGCGTTGGAAACGAAGACGCGCCCTCCGCCTACGGCCACGCCGGAAGGGCTGCTTCCGCCCGCGCTCGCTTCGCCGAATGGGATTCCCGTTCGAATAAACACAACGGTTTTGGGAAGCGAAGGATCGCTCACATCCACCACGCACAGCGAATTCGCTTCCTGAGCATTCGGGTCGCCGAGACCGGGGACCATCACCGGCCCGTTGGCCGTCATGCGCCGGGCGCCGCTCACCGCTTCCGCGCTCGGAAAACCAAACGCCGGAAATGCGATCCCGGTCTCTTTCGCTCGCTCCGCGTCGGCTCCCGGAATCGCGCGGTATTCGAACATACCGGCGTTGGTCACGTACAGTTTTCTACTGTCCGGAGAAAGCGCCAGAGCGAACGGCAGCCGCCCCACTCGCGCCGACGCAATGACTCGCCGGGAGCGAGCCTCAATGACCGCGACGCGGAAGTTGGCCTGGTCGGCGGCGTAAAGCAGGTTGCTCGAGCCGTCGTACGCCAGATCGCCTGCGTAGCTATCGTGGAAATCGGGTCCGTTGAGATCGATTGTGCGGCGGCGCTCGGCGCCCCAATCCATCAGGCTGATGCGGCCGTTGTTGCCTTCCGATACGAAAGCGGCGTGCTCGCCCGTAAAAACCAGACCGAGCGAAACGCTGCGCCAATCGCCTTCCGCCGCGCTTTGAAGCGCGCTGGAGGCGACCGCCGGCATCTGGCGTACCGTCCAGCCATGACCGAGAGCGCGCTCCATCACGGTGAGCGAGTTGGCCTTGGGTCCGGCGTTGGCTGTGGCGACGGTGCGGCCCGTAGCGCTGATGGCGAGGGCAAATGGCCCAGGCCCGGTAATAAGCTGGTCGCCCGCCGGAGCGACGATTCGCCCGCCCGGCAATATGGATGCTCCCTCTTGCCGTGAGGCAGGCCGAAGTCCCGCCGGAGCCGTGTACCATTGCGCGAAACAAGCGACCGAGCCGGTCAGGATCGCTAGTATCCGCCATCGGCGCGCAAGCACGTATTCATGATATCGGACGGCGGAGCGGGGCCAGGCATGCTTGCGTGCTCTAATTGCCGGCAACCCGCAGAACCGCGCTGGCCCCGGAGCTGACTCCGCTCTGGGTCAAGACAACCGGATACGCGCCTGCCGTCAGCGTCGCGCATTGTGCTTGACGGGCATACCCAACGGGGCTCAACTTATCGGGTGTCTCAAAACGCGGGGCAGGTCAGGAGAAAACGCATTTTCTTTGCTCCCTGTTCCCCGTCTCGATCTCTCCAATGGTTTGGTACCACTAGAAACACCCCAATCCATCTGCTGCCCGCCAATTCATCGAAATATCAAAGGCCCTTCTCCGCCGCCTACGAGCATTTTCTCGATGGAGTTCAGGTCCTGCTGGAATTCGTCGCCATCGACGTACAAATATCGCCATGCAGAAAAGGTCTTCTCGCCTTCGACCAACGCCTTCCGCGAGCCTTCGACAGCATTTCGCGCTTCGGCGGTCCGACCGTCTGCCCAGAGCGCGATAGCGAGACACTGAAGGTAGTTTGCCCCGGCGTCACGCGGAGAATGCTCGTGCGTCAACCACACACGCTGAAATAGATCCACGGGAACATGGTGGGTGGCTCCCCACTCAGCCATGGCGTAGTTAAAATTCTCCCCGATTCCCATTTCACCAAGGATGGTCCGTTCTGGAGCGATTAGTGCCATCGCCTCAACGAACCGCTTCTGTGCAATTCGGCAGAGCGCCAAATCGAATTCCGCCGCGTCACGGTCGGCCGGGTCCTCTGCGGATTGCGCAATCGGCGTCAGCAGGCGGTCTACCGCATCAAGTGCTCGGTCCCGCGTCGCGAGCAGTCTAGCCATGCGTATCCGATCAATTGGCCGAACATTCCTCGAGTTCAGCGTCTCGACAAATTCTGTAGAGAAAGACAATATCGCGCTCCAGGACCACGGTAAAAGCACGTTGGAGCTTGAAGACCTGCCGGACGCTCTGCGTCACCGCCGCCTCTAGGAGCCGCCTAGCTGCTTCAACGGAGCCCGCATCGTAAGATGAGACTGCCCGCTCAATGAGGACATCAGCGGTTTCAAACCCCAGGGAACGCGCTTCAGCAAAAGGGTTTCAGCAACTTCAGGCTTTCCCAGATACTGATTCGCCAGTGCCAGAGAATGAAGCACTTCACCATCAGTGCGATACCGAGTCTGAATCTTCTTCAAACTGGCGTCTACTTCTCCGATCGTCGTCTCCGAGAAGGCTTCGCCGCCTCTTGACAGACGCGCGAGCATATCGAGAACCACCCTGCGGTCGCCAAAATTGTCATTGATAAGGCGCTCGGTGAGACGACGATACTCGCGAGCGAGTTCCGTTTGCGGTCGTTCAACGGTAAACACCGTCTGTTGGAGCAGTGAGAGGCTATCATAGTGGTGGATGGTCCCGTCCAATCGCGGATAATCTATTGTTCTACGGAAGTAATTGAGCCGGTCGCGTAGGACACGCTCCTCATCGTCAAGATCAGGAACGTTCGAGGCAATAAAGTAGAGATGGATTGACCGCTTTGATTCTTGTTGTTCCTTGCGGACATTCCTAACAACAACTTCAATTCCGCGGCGGTTTTGCTCGTTTGGGAAAAACAACAGCGAAACCGCATCCGGCAACTGACGGGTGCAGATTCCCCCAACGTCGGTATGACCCGTCCTGGAATCGATCAATACATAGTCGGGCTCTAGCGTGCGCTGCCATTGCTCCTTCAGATCCTCGAAAAGGAGGTATCCATCTTGTTCGGAATAAAGTTGTTGCCAGTCTATGCTGTACAACCGAGAAGCATACTGCTCATCCTGGTTGCCCGTGGGCATCACCCAAACACGCCCGGGAGGTCCAGTGGAATGTGCGGCTCGTAGATGAACTCGGACACAGCCGGAGCCGTTCCGGTTCGGCGGTAAGATGTCACATAATCCACAATCCCAGGTGTCGGGTGGTCTGGCTTCAGAACGTCAAACGTGTCAAGGCCTGGTGCTTCCAAGTCGAAGTCAACCAAAAGTACACGACGGCCCGTACGCGCCAGTTCCAGCCCAACGTTGGCGAGCGCCATCGTTCGGCCAACACCACCTTTGAACGAATAGAATGTAATTACGTACATTTGAGTCCTCAACCAACCCGACGCAAGCTAAACGATTGTTGGCGTTGACGCAACTCGAGCGTTAATTCAATTACTTGAAATCGGCGAGGCGAAAGAGCGGTGCCCTCCGCCATCTGGCGCAGCAGCTTTAAGTTCCTGTAGTCAGCTTTAATGAGCTGCAATAGCCGGTCGCACGCTGATTCTGAATCTGACTTCCGGTCTCCCATCGTGACAGAGATGCCTCGCCGAAACCTGTAATCCGACTGAACTCCGCTTGTGAGAGGCGAGATTCTTCGCGAATTCTAAGGATCTCTTGAGGTGTCAGCCGCCGTAGACGGCGGCAGATCGCGTCGTGTCGAAAATCCTCGGCTTGCGCGCCGGTCCACTCGCAGCCACACGAGGAGCACACGTAGGTCGGAACAAGGCATGATACATCGAGCGCGGTTTCCCCCTTTCCGTAGCAAAACGTTTGTTCGCGTTGTTGCATCACGAAGTCCGAGCTTCCGCAATCCGGACACTCGGGCGGCGGTAAAGCGGCGTCGCGCGATGTTGTAGTAAAGTCTTCGGGAATCATCCCATTACTCGCTATCGTGGAAACTCCGGCCGTTAATGTAGTGGCTCGAAAGAGTCAACTTAATGTAGATCTCGGGGTAGCCTGGGTGGCCAGCGGTCTTGAGGACGTAGCCGATCTGGCCAAAGGGCTTTTCCATGACAATTGTCTTAACCTCGTGACCGGCACTGAGAAGATCGGCCACGAAATTCCAGGCGCTCGCGTCGGTGAACGGAACCCCGAATACCGGGTGCAACACCCTGTACGGAAACCAGCGGCAGGGTTCGGTGCTCTTCGATACGCTTTGCCGAAGACGCTTGTCCCGAGCGCGCCTAATCAGTTCGTTCCTAATGGAATCACCGATTGCCATTGCCCCGACGCCATCCTGGATTAATCAAATGATATCATAACCTCAGCATCCAATCTGTCTAGAAATGACTTCTACAGATTAACACACCATTTGATGTCATACAAGCTCGTTTTGTGGACGACGGATTCCGTTATGCCTGATTCGCCACCGACAGCGAGTTGATCCCGGTGTTTTCGCGGCGGACTTTGGTCACCGAATTGCTGTTCGTCACCGAGACCCTAAGTTCGACCAGGAGAGCGCCGATAGACAGAGACTTGCAGTTTAAAATGCTTATTATCAGGTGTTTACAAATCATCTGTGCATTCTGCTCCCATGAAGTCCTCGTCGTGCCAACCCGACGGTTCACGCCAAATCCGCGGACATAGGCAGATCGCGGCGAGCCCCAAATCCGTGTGGCGCATGGCCTCGTTGAGCGCCTATCGTAAGCAGCA